>NZ_PJRR01000001.1 GCF_002858865.1 Caulobacter vibrioides
GGGGAGGCGGGGGAGGAGGCGGGGGCGGCGGCGGCGGGGGCGTCGGCGGCGGCGGGGGCGGCGACGCGAACGAGTAACGCAGACCCACGGTCAGCGACTGGTCCGTGTACTGGCCCTTGAAGGCGCCCGGCTGCAGGAAGCTCGAACCCGTGGTCGCCCACTTGTGGTCCGCACCCGTCAGATAGCGGTAGGTGAAGTCGATCTTCAGCTTGTCGGTGGCCTTCACCGAAGCGCCGGCGAGCGCCTGATAGGCGAACGCGACGTCCGAGTCGTCAGCCGACAGGTTCTGGACGGCCGGGTTGGTCGCCGAGACGGCGCCCACGCCGCTGAACTGACCCAGCAGGTTGACGTCCAGGCGGTTCACGCCGACGCCGACGCCGACGAACGGGTTCAGCCAGGAATCCGGAGCGAAGTCATAGATGACGTTCGCCATCAGGCTCCACGAGTCGATCGAACCGTCGGGCGAGCCGCAGGTCTGAGCGGAAGACGTACGGGTGACGCCCGGGGTGCAGAGCGCGACCGGCTGCTGACGCACGGCGTTGCCGCGCACAGCCTTGATGTCGCCGGGGCGATAGCCGCCCTCGACTTCAGCGCGCCAGTTCTTGTTGAACTGGTAGCCGAGACGGACGAAACCGGTCCAATCCTTGTCGGTCTTCCAAGCCCAGTGCGCATATTCGCCGTCCGGCAGCGTCTGGCTGGATTGGGTGGAGATGCTTTGCGGCCAGTGTTGGCCGAGGTCGACCGCGCCGTACCAGCCGGTCTCTTGGGCCGAAACGCCCGACGCGGCGAACACCGCGGCCAGAGCAGCTCCCGCCAGGAGGTTGAGTTTCATCGTTGAAGAGCCCTCTATTGCCCTGCCAGGCCGGGGAGACCGACCGAGCATCGTTATACCAAGGCGAACGCCACGGGAAAGTGTCGGCAAAGACACACTCGTCAGGTTTCGCGCCCCGCGCATTGCTGCAGGAAAGCTAAACAAGACCGCCCCTCAGAATCAGCTTCCGAGCGTGCCTGCCGACATCCACAGAACATGATCGCCAGCTCCGCTGGGTTCGCACGTGGAACGTTCGTGCGCAAGGGCTTGGCTCCTAGAAATGCTCAAGTCTTTGCGAAACATCGGACCAAATCCTCGCCTTTTCCCGCTGATCTGAGGACCGAGCGCCCCGGCTAGACGACGACAGCAGAGCGGAGGCCGCCTCCCCAGGAAGCGGATCGGCTCGCGGCCACCGCGAACGTCTAGCCCCGGGCGGTGACCAGCCAGCAAGCCGAGTTCATCGTCGCCATACCGTCCTGGACATGGGGCGCCAGGGCGGCGGCCACCGCGTCGCGCACCTGCGTCCGAAGCGCGTCTTCCGCGTTGGACAGGATGGGATTCAGCGGTCCCACGCGCAGGCTCATGGTCATCAGCTCATCGAAACTGACGGGGGTTGGGTCGTCGAGGGGCGCAATCGCGATGTCACGCCAGCCGGCTTCGGCGAGGATGGATCGGACGCGCTCGGGATCGGCGAAGCCAAAGCGGCCAGGCGCGTTCCGCTCGAACCTGGGCGTCTCGGGCAGAAATGGCGCGGCCGCATCCAGCGGGACCTGCGCCATCGGGTTGTCCTCCGGGCCGCGCCAACAGGCGAAGGCCAGACGCCCGTCCGGCTTCAAGGCGCGACGCAGATTGGCGAAGGCGGCGACAGGGTCGGGGAAGAACATCACGCCAAAGCGCGAGACGATCGCGTCGAACCCCGCGTCGAAGTCATGGGTCTGTGCGTCGGCCTGGACGAAGTCGACGCCCTCCAGCCCCTGCTCGCCCGCGCGCCGGCGGGCCAGCTCCAGCAGGGCGCCGGAGATGTCGGCCCCGACCGCGCGGCCCTGCGGCCCCACACGCCAGGCGGCCTCGAAGGTGGTCGCGCCCGAGCCGCAGCCGACGTCCAGCACCGCCTCGCCGGCGCGAAGGTCGGCGCGATCCACCACCGCCTGGGCGATCGGCTGGAAGAGACGGTCCAGCAAAGCCTGCTGTTCGACCCAGACCCGCCCGGCCCGGTCCCAGTACGCGGACATATCGGTGGCCACGCCGCTCATAAGCTGTCTCCCGTTCTCACCGGGATAGGTACGCAGCCCCGGCGTCACCGCAAGGTGGCGTCTCGCAGACGACGGCGACGGCCGCCCAGGGCGTCCGGCCGGTTCAGCTTCTTGCGGTACTCGTCGCGGCGCTCGTGGATCGAGGCGATGACCAGGCCCATGGGCACGCCGATGTCGACCAGCACCGCTTCGGACAGCTGCAGGCTGGCCTCGATGGTCTCGGGCACGGCGTCGGTGGCGCCCAGCTCGTAGAGGCGCGCGGCGTGGCGGGCGTCGCGGGCGCGGACCACGATCGGCACGTCCGGACGCGCCCCGCGCGCGGCGACCACCACCGCCTCGGCCACCTCGAAGGCGTCCATGGTCACCACCACCGCCCGCGCCGTGGCCAGGCCGCAGCGCTCCAGGAGCTCAAGGCGCGAGGCGTCGCCATAGTAGATGCGAGCGCCGTCGCGACGCCCCTGCTCCACGAGCCGCGCCTCGCGCTCGACGGCGATCCACGGCAGGTCGTGACGACCCAGCATGTCGCCCACCAGCCTGCCCACGCGGCCGTAGCCGATCACCAGCACCTGGCCGGCCGGTTCGGGCCCCAAGCGGTCGGGCTCGTTGGCGGTCGAGGGCGGGGCCTCGCTGACCGGCAGCGGCGCGTTCTTGCGGCCCAGATAGCCGCCCAGCGCCGCCAGGCCCGGGATCAGGAACATGGTCAGGGTCGCCGAGACCAGCACCGCCTGGCCGATGGCGGGCGGCACGACCTGGGCGCTCATGGCGTTGTCCAGCAGAACGAAGGCGAACTCGCCGCCGGCCGCCAGGATCAGCGCCGCCTCGATCGCCGCGCGCCGGTTCAGGCCCATCAGCAGCCCGCTGCCGAACACCACGGCGGTCTTCAGCACCAAGAGGCCCAGCGCCGTGCCCAGGATCGCGGCCGGCTGCGCGGCCAGCAACGACAGGTCGAGACGAATGCCCAGCGAGACGAAGAACAGCGACAGCAACAGGCCCTTGAACGGCTCGATCTTGACCTCGACCTCGTGGCGATACTCGGTCTCGGCCAGCAGCACCCCGGCCACAAAGGCCCCCAGCGCCATCGACAGTCCCGACAGGGCCGCGACCATGCCCGCGCCGATGATCACCAGCAGGCAGGCGGCCATGAACATCTCTTCGCTCTTGGCCTTGGCGACGGACTTCAGCATCGGCCGCAGCGCCAGGCGCCCGACCAGCACGATCACCGCCAGACCCAGCGCCGCCGGCGCCAGGGCCAGAAGGTCCTGCAGCTGGAAGCTGCCGTTGCCGCGTCCCAGGATGGCCAGGGTGATCAGGATCGGGGCGACGGCCAGATCCTGGAACAGCAGGACCGAAAAGGTCGCCCGACCGGCCTCGGAATGCAGACGGCGGCGCTCAGCCAGCACCGGCACGGCGATGGCGGTCGACGACAGGGTCAGGGCCGCGCCGATGGTCAGGGCCACCACGGGCTCGAGGCCCAGCAGCATCCCGCCCGCGCCCAGCGCCAGCGAACAGCCGATCACCTGCACTGCGCCCAGGCCAAACACCCACCGGCGCATCAGCCGCAGGCGCTCCCAGGAGAGCTCCAGGCCGATCATAAACAGCAGGAAGACGACGCCGAACTCGGCCAGCTGGGCGATTTCGTCGGGATTGTCGACGGTGAAGTAGTCGAGCCACGGCGCGTAGGGGATGAACCGGCCCAGGCCGAACGGCCCCAGGATCACGCCGGCCAGCAGATAGCCCAGGATCGGATTGATCTTCAGGCGCTTGAAGATCGGCGCGACGATGCCCGCGGTCGCCAGGAACAGGACCAGGTCCTTGTAGCTTTCCGGGGAAACCTCTTGCGCCACGCGCCCTCCTCTCTGACGTCTAGATCGGCCTCTTCAAACGAACGCCCGGACCGGCCTCATCGCTCGCGATCAGCGACACGCCCCCCGCCTCGATCGCCTCGATCAGCAACCGTTCGGTGCTGTGGTGCAACGCGTGCCGCTCGGTCTCGAAGTCCTTGACCGTACTGCGCGACACGCCCGCACGATCAGCGAGCTCGCCTTGCGACCAGTTGATCAGTCCGCGCGCGGCCCGACACTGCGCCGGCAGGAGAATTTTTGCGTGAGGCATCGTAGCACACCGGGACCTTGTCGTCCATATTGGTTGATCACAACCCAAATAGATGATCGTCAAGAAAAGCCTTTGCGCGAGCCCTCGTTGATCGCCGCCATCATCGCGGGCCGGGGCCTGGCCTTCGCCCTCGGCGCTCGAGGCCGCGCGGATCATCGAGCAGGCCCGTACAGCCAACGCGCAACACTCGCGATTGCAAACACCCCCTCCGTCACGCGGCTGCGCCGCGCGCCACATCCCCCGCAAGCGGGGCAGGAGGGTGACTGCTTCCTCCTCACCCGCGAAGCGGGGGAGGTGGCGCGACGCCGATAGGCGGCGTGACGGAGGGGGCGCGGAGCAACGCCCCCCACATTTCTCTAGCCACGCCGCCGCGAGACCGCTAACCGCCGGACATGATCGGACCGCATCCCACGGGCGGTTACATCCTGGAGGAGCTCTCCGTCGGGATGACCGCCGAGAAACACGTCACCGTCACCGAAGAGCGCATCCAGCGCTTCGCCGAGGCGTCGGACGACTTCAACCCCGTCCATGTGGACGAGGCCTTCGCCGCCAAGACGGCCTATCGCGGCCGCATCGCCCATGGCCTCTTGTCAGCCTCATTCGGCTCGGCCGTGGTCGGCACCATCCTGCCGGGCGCGGGGGCGATCTATCTGGGCCAGACCCTCACCTTCCATAAGCCGGTGCGGATCGGCGACGTCGTCACCGCCCGCGCCACGGTCGCGTCGATCGACGCCGAGAGCGCGCGGGTCGTCCTGCGCTGCGCCGCCCTGGTCGGCGACGAGGTGGTGATGGACGGCGAGGCCACGGTGCGGGTGCCGCGCCGTCGTCGCCCCGCCAAGGCTTGACGATCTTAAGGGCGCACAGACCCGAGACAACGGCCCGACCTTAGGCTAAAGCCCCGCTCGTGACCCGCCCGACCTCCACCGCGAGACTTCTGGCCCGCGACGCCTTCCTGGCGCTCGCGTTGCTGGCGGTTGTGCTGAAGGTCATGATCCCGGCGGGCTTCATGCCCAGCGCCGAGAGCCGCAACGGCCTGCCCTTCGCCCTGGTGCTCTGCACCGGTGACGGGGCCAAGGTCGTCCAGCCCGGCGACACGCTCGACGCCCGTCACGGCGACAAGGGCGACCAGAGCGACAAGGCCGGCCACGACGTCCCCTGTCCCTTCGCGGCCCAGGGCGCGGCGGCCCCGCCGCCCACCGTGGTCGCGACCATCGCTATCGACCTTGTCGCCTATGCCGCACCGGCCATTCCCCCCGCCCGCACGCTTGCGCCGGGCCGGGGCCTGGCCGCGCCGCCTCCGCCGCCCACCGGCCCGCCCCTCGTCCTGATCTGAGCCTCGATCCTCGCGATCGAGCGTGAACGCGCGCCCTCCCCGGCGCGCCCTGGATCATTCACGGCCGCCGCCTGGCGGCCGAAGGACGCTGTATTTCCATGAAGTCTCTTCTGCTGGCCACCACGGCCGCCCTGGCCTTTGCGCCTGCCGCCTTTGCCTCGGCCGCCTTTGCGGCCGACACCACCGCCGACGCGACGCAAGTCTCGTCGGTCATCGTCACCGCCCGTCCCAATCCGGAAGACCCGCCGGTCGTCGCCGACGCCCGCAAGCGCCTGTCGGAAACCCCCGGCGCGGTGTCGGTGATCTCTCAGGAATCCTACATCAACCGCCAGACCCTGGCCCTGGACGACATGCTGCGCGACGCGCCGGGCGTCTACGCCCAGCGCAAGTGGGGCGGCGACATCCGCGTGTCGATCCGGGGTTCGGGCATCGGCAACGCCAATCACAATCGGGGCCTCCTGATCGCCCAGGACGGCGTGCCGCTGAACGAAGCCGACGGCTTCGGCGACACCCAGATCGCCGATCCGCTGAACACCCGCTACGCCGAGGTCTATCGCGGCGGCAACGCCCTGCGCTTCGGCGGCGCCCTGTTGGGCGGGGCGATCAACATGGTCACGCCCACCGGCAAGGACGCCGGCTTCCAGAACCGCATCCGCCTGGACGGCGGCTCGTACGGCCTGGCCCGTCAGCACGTGGCCCTGGCGCGCCAGAGCGGCGACTGGGACGTCTTCGTCGCCGCCACCAACCAGACCAGCCAGGGCTGGCGCTCGCAAAGCCAGCAGAACATCCAGTTCGGCTCGCTGAACATCGGCCGGTCGTTCGGCGAGGACCGCGAGGTGCGGTTCATCGTCAACGGCTCGAACATCAACCAGGAAATCCCCGGTTCGCTGACCCTGGCGCAGTTCAACGCCAATCCGCGCCAATCGTCCGCCGGCAACCTGGCCAATGACAACGGCCGCAACCAGCGCGGCGTGCGCGGCTCGCTGCGCACCACCTGGCGTCTGGACGACAGCCTCGTGTTCGAAGGCGCGGTCTATGCGGTGTGGAAGGATCTGGATCACCCGATCTTCCAGGTCATCGACCAGCAGAGCCGCAACTACGGCGCCTTTGGTCGCTTCGACTGGGACGGCGAGATCGGCGGCAAGCGCGCCGACGCCTTCTTCGGCGCCTGGTACCGCTCGGGTGATCTGGACTCCAACTTCTATGTCAACAACCGCGGCGGCCGCGGCGCGCCGACCTCGCGCACGCTGCAGAACGCCGAGGCGATCGACGTGTTCGGCGAAGGCCGCGTGTTCGTGACCGATCAGGTCGCGATCGTGGCCGGCGCCACCTGGGGCCAGGCCAAGCGCGACTATCAAAGCTTCGCCATCCCCGGCGTCGCCTCGACCTTCAACCTGAAGGCCGACAAGACCTATGACTGGGTCTCCCCGCGCATCGGCCTGCTCTGGCAAGGCGAAGGCGGCGACCAGGTGTTCGCCAACCTGACCCGCTCGGTCGAACCGCCGAACTTCGGCTCGATGTCGCCGACCAATATCGGCTTTGCGCCGGTGCGGTCGCAGAAGGCCTGGACGGGCGAGGTCGGCGCGCGCGGCCATCGCGGTCCGTTCACCTACGACGTGACCCTGTACCGCGCCGAGCTGAAGGGCGAGATGCTGCAGTACACGGTCAATCCGTCGATCCCGGCCTCGACCTTCAACGCCGACAAGACCCTGCACCAGGGGATCGAGGCGGCGCTGGACTGGGCGGTGGCGCCCCAGTGGCGGATCCGTCAGACCTGGACCTATTCGGACTTCCGCTTCAAGGACGACGTCCAGTACGGCGACAATCGCCTGCCGATCGTGCCCAAGACCTTCTACCGCTCGGAAGTCCGCTACGACGATCCGCGCGGCTGGTTCCTGGCCCCGTCGGTCGAGTGGTCGGCCGCCGATCAGTGGATCGACTACAGGAACACCCAGAAGGCTCCGGGCTACGCGATCCTCAACCTGAACGCGGGCTGGAAGGTCAATCAGACGGTGTCGGTGTTCCTCGACGCGCGGAACCTGACCGACAAGGCCTATGTCTCCAACACCGGGGCTGCGACCACCTGGACGGCGGCCAGCGCCGTGCTGTGGCCGGGCGACGGCCGCTCGGTGTTCGGCGGCGTGACCGTCAGCTTCTAACCCCTAAAAGTCTGGTCCTGACGGGGCGGCGGGTCGCAAGAGCCGCCGCCCCAAACCCGGAGCATCGCGATGACCGCGATCGACAATTCCGAGACCCCCGCCCCGGCCGGCGCGGTCTATCGCGCCTTCTGGCGCTGGCACTTCTATGCGGGGCTTCTGGTCCTGCCGATCCTGATGCTGATGGCCCTGACCGGGGGACTCTATCTGTTCAAGGACGAACTGACCGCCATGGTCCATCGTCCGCTGATCGTGGTCGCCGAGGGGCCGGCCCGGACCGCACCCACCGCCTGGATCCAGGCGGCCGAGGCCGCCACCGGCGGCGCGGCCAAGCAGGTCGTGATCCCCGAGCGGGCCGACCGTTCGGTTCTGGTCACGGTCGAGGCCAAGGGCGAAAAGCAGACCGCCTATGTGAATCCGTACACCGGCGCGGTGCTGGGAACGACGCAGCCCGGCGGCGTCATGGGCGTGATCAAGCACCTGCACAGCCTGGAGATCGCCGGACCGGTGATGAACCTGCTGGTCGAAGTCGTCGCCGGCTGGACCATCGTGCTGGTCGCCACGGGGATCTTCCTGTGGTGGCCGCGCGGCCAGAAGGGCGGCGTCGTCACCGTTCGCAGCGCGCCCGCCAAGCGGCTGTTCTGGCGCGACCTGCACGCGGTCACCGGCATATTCGCCGGGGGGGTGATCGCCTTCCTGGCCGTCACCGGCATGCCGTGGTCGGCCTTCTGGGGCAAGGAAGTCCGCCAGATGACCACGCAGGCCGGCTGGGGCCGCCCCAAGCCGCCGGTCGCCGAGCAGCATCACGGCAAGCCCGCCCGGGTCGCAGAGGCCTCAGGCGTGCCCTGGGCCCTGCAGACCAAGACGCCGCCGCCCTCGGGCGCGCAAGGCGCGAGGGCTGACATGGACGACCACGCCCACCACATGATGATGATGGACGCGCCCGCTCCCCTCGACGCGAACGCCATCGTCGCCAAGGCCCGCGCCGCCGGCCTGACGGGCGGCTTCACCCTGTCCCTGCCTAAGACCCCGGGCGGGACCTGGACCGCCGCCTTCATGTCCGACCGTGTCGAGCAGACCCGCGCGGTCTATCTCGACGGCGGCGACGGCCGGGTGCTGGCCGATATCGGCTATCGCGACTTCGGGCCGGCGGCCCAGGCCATCGAATGGGGCATCGCCGTCCATGAGGGCCGGCAGTTCGGCCTCGTCAACACGCTGGTCATGCTGGCCGGCTGTATCGCCGTGTGGCTGATGGGCGTCTCGGCCATCGTCATGTGGTGGAAGCGTCGCCCCCAAGGGCGTCCTGAGGGCCGGCTCGCCGCGCCCGCGCGCCCGACCCATCGCGGCGCCTATGCCGGCCTGCTGGCGATCGTCCTGCCGCTGGCTGTTCTGTACCCCCTGGTGGGGGCGTCGCTGGTTGCGGCGCTTGTGCTTGACCTTATCCTGCGCCGGCTGATCACGCCGCGCGCCCAGACCGGAGCCTGAAGATGAAGACCCTCACCCTGCTCGGCGTCTGCGCCGCCGCCCTGGCCCTGACCGCCGCCGCGCCCGCGCCCAAGGTGACCGCCGCCGACGCCTGGTGCCGTCCGGCCCCGACCGGGGCCATGGCCGGCGGCTGCTATGTCACCCTGACCGCCGGCGTCGACGACCGCCTGGTCGCAGTCGAGACCACCGCCGCCGCCCGCGGCGAGATCCACACCATGTCGATGGACGGCGGGGTGATGCGGATGCGCAAGCTGGCCGACGGCCTGGCCCTGCCGGCCGGCAAGGCCGTGGCGCTGAAGCCCGGCGCCGACCACATCATGGTGATCGGCCCCAAGATCGCCCTGACCGAAGGCGCCCAGGTGCCCCTGACCCTCAAGTTCCAGAAGGCCAAGCCGGTCAAGGTGACCGCCGTGGTCAAGATGCCGCCCAAGCCGGCGATGTCGGGGATGCATCACTGATGCGGGCCATCGCTCTGACCCTGGCCCTGCTGGCCGCCACGCCGCTGGCCGGTTGTGGTGAGAAGGCCGCGCAAGACGCGGCCGGCGCGGTGATCAAGATCGGCGGACCGTTCCAGCTGACCGACATGAACGGCAAGCCGGTGACGGAGAAGTCCCTGCTGGGCAAGCCCACGGCGGTGTTCTTCGGCTTCACCTACTGTCCGGAGGTCTGCCCGACCACCCTGACCGAGATGACCGCTTGGCTGAAGGCCCTGGGCAAGGACGCCGACAAGCTGAACGTGGTCTTGATCACCGTCGACCCCGAACGCGACACGCCCGCGCAGCTGAAGGAATATCTGTCCAACTTCGATCCGCGCATCCAAGGGTTCACGGGGACGCCCGACGCTATCGCCAAGACCGCCCGCGCCTACCGCGTCTACCACCAGAAGGTCCCGCTGGACGGCGGCGGCTACACGATCGACCATTCCTCGGCGATCTATCTGTTCGACGCCAAGGGGCGGTTCGTCTCGCCGATCGCCTACCAGGCGCCGCAGGATCGGGCCCTCACCCAGCTGCGCGAGCTGGTGAACTGAGCCGCAAGGCAAATCCTTTCCCGGCTCGGATCTCCTGCAAGGCCGCCGCGCGTTCCCCAACGTCGGCGGCCTTTTTGCGTCGAGCCTCGCGCCGAGGCCCGACCCGCCCTGTAAAAAATGGGTCACATGAACTTTTTTTAAGGGGGTAAAGTTTTCGCGCCGTTGCAGATTGCCGGCGGCTCACACCAACGGATGCGAATTCCATGAAAAAAGTCTGGTTCGGCGCTGCGGCGATCGCGGCCCTGTCCCTCTCGGCGTTCGGGGCGCAAGCCCACGAGAAACACGCCTGCATCGATGACGCTTGCGTCATGCAATCGCTGCTCCCCTCCATCACCGCCGGCGGCGCCGCGGCCGATGTCGCCTCGCTGGAGTCCCCGCGTTTCGGGACCTGGGGCTTTGACCTGTCGGGCATGGACACCACGGTGAAGCCGGGCGAGGACTTCTACAAGTTCGCCAACGGCGCCTGGGACGCGCGCACGCAGATCCCGTCGGACCGCACCCGCTACGGCAATTTCGACAAGCTGGCCGAGCTGTCGGAAGCCCGCACCAAGGCGATCATCGAAGCCGCCGCCGCCAACAAGGCCGCCACCGGCGACACCGCCAAGGTCGGCGCGGCCTATCGCGCGTTCATGGACGAGGCCGGTATCGAGAAGCTCGACGCCAAGCCGATCGCGCCCTACCTGGCCGAGATCCGCAAGGTGAAGACCAAGGACGAGTTCACCACCCTGATGGGCAAGAGCTCGACCACCCCGTTCACCAGCCTGCTGGGCCTGGGCATCTCGACCGACGCCAAGAACCCCAAGGCCTATGCGGTCTATGCCGGCGCCGGCGGCCTGTCGCTGCCCGACCGGGACTACTATCTGGACGCCAAGTTCGCCGACAAGAAGGCCGCCTATCTGGCCTATGTCGAGAAGCTGCTGACCATGGCCGGCTGGGACAAGCCCGCCGAGCACGCCAAGGCCGTCGTCGATTTCGAGACCAAGCTGGCCGAAGTCACCTGGACCCGCGCCGAGCGCCGCGACCGCGACAAGACCTACAACCCGGCCACCCTGGCCGAGCTGCAGGCGATGTCGCCGGGCTATGACTGGAACCGCTATATCGCCGCCTCGGGCCTGCCCAAGGTCGACCGGTTCGTGGTGACCACCAACACGACCTTCCCCAAGTACGCCAAGATCTACGCCGAGACGCCGATCGACACCCTGAAGGCCTGGCAGGCGTTCAAGGTGACCGACAACGCCGCGCCGCTGCTGTCCAAGCGCTTCGTCGACGCCGGCTTCGAGTTCCGCAACAAGACGCTGGCGGGCCAGCCTGAACAGCGTCCGCGCTGGAAGCGGGGCGTCGGCGCCGTCAACGGCCTGCTGGGCGAGGCGGTCGGCAAGGACTATGTGGCGGCCTACTTCCCGCCCGAGTCCAAGGCCAAGATGCTGGAGTTGGTGGCCAATGTCCGCGGCGCCATGAAGGTCCGCATCGACAATCTCGACTGGATGAGCGCCGAGACCAAGGTCAAGGCCCAGGACAAGCTGGCCAAGTTCACCGTCAAGATCGGCTATCCCGACGTCTGGGAAGACTATTCCAAGCTCGAGATCAAGGACAACGACGCCTATGGCAACGTCCAGCGCGCCGGCGCTTGGGCCTTCGCCAAGGACGTCGAGCGTCTGTTCAAGCCGGTGGACAAGACCGAATGGGGCATGACCCCGCAGACGGTCAACGCCTACTATAACTCGGTCAACAACGAGATCGTGTTCCCGGCCGCCATCCTGCAGGCGCCGTTCTTCCACCCCGACGCCGACCCGGCCATCAACTATGGCGGCATCGGCGGCGTGATCGGTCACGAGATCGGCCACGGCTTCGACGACCAGGGCCGCAAGTCCGACGGCGACGGCGTGCTGCGCGACTGGTGGACGGCCGAGGACGCGGCCAAGTTCAAGGCCCAGGCCGACCGTCTCGGCGCCCAGTACGGCGCCTTCGAACCCCTGCCGGGCATGAAGCTGAACGGCGCCCTGACCATGGGCGAGAACATCGGCGACATGGGCGGCCTGGCCTTCGCGCTGGACGCCTACCGCGCCTCGCTGAAGGGCAAGCCCGCCCCGGTGCTGGACGGCTTCACCGGCGACCAGCGCGTCTATCTGGGCTGGGCCCAGGTGTGGCGTGGCAAGCAGCGCGACGAGGCCCTCAAGCAGCAGATCATCGCCGGCCCCCACTCGCCGGGCTACTACCGTGTCAACGGCACCATCCGGAACATGGAGGGCTGGTACTCGGCCTATGACATCAAGGCGGGCGACAAGCTGTACATCGCGCCGGAAAACCGTGTGAAGATCTGGTAGTCGCCAGAGCCTGAACGCCATCAGGGGCCGGTGAGCGATCACCGGCCCTTTTTGCGTCCGGCGTTCAGAACGGCGGCTTCGGGTAGATCAGCCCATCGGTGTGGGCCGCCGGACTGCCGGCGGTGACAGCGGCGAAGATCGCCGCGCCGGCGGGCGTGAACGCCAGCACGCGGGCGAGGATCAAGGTCCCCGCCAGCACGGCGATCGCCCACAGCCAGGCCGGATGCGGCCGCCCCCGCACCCGCCAGTCTCGCACCATCCCGATCAGGGGCACGATCACCGCCAGGCCGGTGGCGATCTCGAACGCATAGGGCTTGAGGAACGGCATCGGCAGGATGCGGCCAAAGCCTGGCCCCATCAGCAGGGTGAACGCCCCGATCTGCAGGCGCGGATGCCAGTCGCGGTTCTTGCGCAGCGCCACCGCCGCGACGACCAGGCCGACCGCGCCCAGCAGGGTGATGATGTTCGCCAGTACGAAATGCTGCGGCTGGAAGAAGAACGGCACACGCCCGGTGCGGGCGGCCTCAACGGTGACCAGCGGCCCCAGGACCAGCATGGCCAGCAGCCAGATCATGGCCACCGCGCCCAGGGTCCGATGCAGCTTCACCCCGCCGCCGGCGGCCAGCCAGGCCTGGGCGACGAGGATCGCCACCCAGCCCATGAACACCACCGCATGCAGGTGCACGACCAGCGGCGCGCCGAAGCTTGAACGGCCCATGGCCAGTTGCAGCACAAACCCCGCGATAATGACCACGGCCATGGCCGTGATCGTGGTGCGGAAAAACGCCCGGTCGCGCGCCGGCGCCGGGCTCAGTGTCGTATCCATGATCGCCCCTCTGAGGAGGGTGCGGCCCCAGGCCGCCCCTCACATAACCGCGTTACCCCAGCGCCATTGACCATCACTTTGCGACAGACGTCCAGGGGCGGCGGGTCGTTTGGGGGGCGGCGGGCGCCTCGCGGAACGGCGGTTGACGAGATCGATGACAAGTGTCAACAAAGACACGTTGACACTTGTCATCGGGAGCGGACCATGAAGATCAGCGCGGCCGAAAGCGTGGTGATGGAGGCGCTGTGGCGGAACAGCCCACTGACCTCCGAAGCCATCATGTCCGAGGTGTGCGCGCCCCAGGACTGGACCGAGGGCACGGTGAAGGTGCTGATCAGTCGCCTGGTCAAGAAGAAGGCCGTCGCGGCCAAGGCCGACGGCCGCCGCTATCTCTATTCCCCCCTGCTGAGCCGCCGCGACTATGTGCAGGGCGAGAGCCAGGGCCTGCTGGACCGGCTGTTCGACGGCCGCCTGGCCCCGCTTGTCATGCACTTCTCGGACGGCGACACGCTGAGCGACGAGGATGTCGCGGCGCTGAAGGCCCTGGTCGAAAGGATCGGCAAATGAGCGCGGCGGTCCTGTCTGGTCTGGCCGGCGCCAACCTCGCCCTGGCCGGCGGTGTTCTGGCGGTGATGGCCCTGCGCGGCCCTGTCCGCCGACGCTTTGGCGCCCTGCCGGCCTATCTGCTGTGGCTGACGCCGCCGCTCTGCGCCCTGGCGGCCTTGGCGCCCACGCCGATCGAGGCCACGCCGCTGGCGCCCATCCTGATCACCGCCGGAAAGGCCGCGCGCGCGGCGGTCCCGCCCGTCCTCGCAACGTCAACCGTGGCTCAGCTCGTCCTGGCGCTCTGGGCTCTGGGCGCCTTGGTGGCGGCCACCGCCTTCCTGGTTCGCCAGGTCCGCTTCACCCGGTCGCTGGGATCGCTGAGGCCGCATCCGGCCGACCCCCGTCTGCTGATCGGCCAGCATGTGGGCGCAGGTCCGATGGTGCTGGCCAGCCCCTGGCCGCGCATCGTGGCGCCCGCCGACTTCGACGCCCGCTTTCAGGGCGAGGCGCGAGACCTGGTCCTGGCGCACGAGCGCGTCCACCTGGCGCGCGGCGACGCCCAGATCAACGCCCTGGTCGTCGCCCTCCAGTGCCTGTGCTGGTTCAATCCGCTGGTTCATCTGGGCGCGCATCGCCTGCGCCTGGATCAGGAAATGGCCTGCGACGAGGCCGTTCTCGCCCGTCACCCCGAGGCTCGGCGGCTCTATGCCGAGACCCTGCTCGACACCCTCTTGGCTCCCCGCGTCGTTCCGTTCGGCTGCCATTGGCCGGCCGGCGGCGCTCATCCCCTGAAGGAGAGACTGATCATGTTGAACATCCCCACGAGAAGCCCTGCGAGACGCGCCACGGGCCTTGCCCTCGCCGCGCTGGTCGGTCTGGCCGGCGCCGGCGCCGTCTGGGCCGCCGAGGCGCGACCCGCGCCCGTGATCACCAAACCCAACTGGATCGCCAAGCCGACCGCTCAGGACATGGCGCGCTTCTACCCGGCGACGGCCGTCGCCGCGAAGGCGGAAGGGTTCGCGGTGATTGATTGCCGCGTCACCGCCGCCGGCCAACTGACCGCTTGCAAGGTTCTGCGCGAAAGCGCGGACGCCCATGGCTTCGGCGCGGCGGCGCTACAGGTGGCCCCGTTGTTCCAGATGAGTCCGCAGACCATCGACGGTAAGCCCGTCAACGGCGGACAAGTGACCATTCCCATCCGCTTCTCGGTTCCGCAGACCTAGATCGTCTGAGGCTCTGCAACGAGAGGACCGCCGGCCAGCCCCGGCGGTCCTCGAACCCGTTTCGGCGCCGCGTGGGGATGCGCGGCGCCGGGACGATCCTAGCCTCCCGCCAGTCGCGCCGCTGCAATGGCCAGCAGCGGGATGCCGATCGTCAGGTTGAACGGGAAGGTTACGCCCAGGGACAGGGTCAGATAGACACCGGCGTCGGCCTTGGGCAGGGCCATGCTCATGGCCGCCGGCGCGGCGATATAGGAGGCCGAGGCCGCCAGAACCGCCAGGGCGGCGAGGTCGCCGGCCGGCAGACCCGCCATCCAGCCCAAGGTCAGGGCGACCACGCCGCCCAGGATCGGCAGCACGATCCCCAAGGCCAGAACGCCCAGGTTCATGCCGCGCGCAGCAGCCAGTTGCCGCCCGGCGCGCACGCCCAGGTCCAGCAGGAAGACGCAGAGCACGCCCTGGAACACGGGACCGGTGAAGGTCTTCAGACGCTCGCCCCCCGCCTCGCCGGTGATCAGGCCGATCAGGAAGCCGCCGATCAGCACCACACTGGCCGCGTTCAGCAGCACCTCATGGGCGAGCTTGCCCGCCGAGGCGCGGTCGGCGTCCTGGCCGGTCGCGACGCCGCGGGTCGTCAAGGCGGCGATGGCGATTGCGGTCAGCAGGCCGGGCGTCTCCATCAAGGCCAGCACGGCCGACATGTAGCCGCCAGGAGCCTGGCCGATCGACGACAAATAGCTCTGGGCCGCGGCGAAGGTCACCACCGACACCGATCCGTAGTGGGCGGCGGTGGCGGCGGCGGTCAGCGTGTCCAGACCCGTGCGGCGCAGAAGCGCGTAGGCCGGCAGCGGCAGCAGGAAGCTCAGCGCCAAGCCCAGGCCCGCCGCCTTCAGGAAACCCGCGTCCAGCCCGTGGGCGCGCGCCTCGACCCCGCCCTTGAAGCCGATACACAGCATCAGGATCAGCGACAGGGTCTTGGCCGCATCGCGCGGCAAGGCGAGGTCCGAGCGCGCCATGGCGGCGATCAGCCCCAGGGCGAAGAACAGCACCGCCGGCTGCAACAGATTGCCGGCGGCCGCCGACAGGGTCTGGCTAAGAACGTCCACGAAAATGCCCCTCAAAACCTTTGCGCCGTAAGGCGCGGGGGCCCCTCTAAGGGACTTGGCGCGATTTCCCTTGTTGATTTCTGATATAGTCATGATGAGAATTGCTCATCATGGAGCCGTCATGCCGCGCCGCACCAATCTGGACCTCGATCTTGTCCGCGCCTTTCTGGTGGTGTGCGAGCAGCGCAGTTTCACGCGGGCGGGCGAGCGTCTGGGGCGTTCGCAGTCCGCCGTCAGCCTGCAGGTGCGACGTCTGGAGGAGCAGCTGGGTCAACCGCTGCTGTCGCGCGATCCGCGCCATGTCGCGCCGACCGAACAGGGCGCGGCCTTCCTGCCTCAGGCCCGACGCCTGCTGCGCCTGAACGACGAGATCCTGGCCGGCCTGGGCGCCGACGACATCGAAGGCGAGGTGCGGCTGGGCGCCCCGGAGGACTTCGCCACCCAGCATCTGCCGGCGGTGCTGGGCTCGTTCGCGCGCAGCCACCCGCGCATCGCCCTGACCGTGACCTGCGACCTGACGCTCAATCTGCTGGACCGCCTAAGCGAGGGCGCCCTGGACCTGGCCCTCGTCAAGCGCGAGCCGCTGGGTCCGGACCTGGGCGTGCGGGTCTGGCGCGAGCCGCTGGTCTGGGTGGCGCTGGACCCGGAGCTGGCCCGGCGCGATGGGCCCGTGCCACTGGTGGCCGCTCCGGCCCCTTGCGTCTATCGCAAGCGCGCGGTGGCGGCGCTGGAGGCGGCGGGGCGCGGCTGGCGGGCGACCTACACCAGCCCGTCTCTGGCCGGACAGCTGGCGGCCCTGCGTGGGGGCCTCGGCCTCAGCGTTCTGCCGCGCGAGATGGCGCCGGACGATCTGACGATCCTGTCCGACGACCTGCCCCGCCTGGAAGACGCCGAGATCGCACTCCTGAAGGCGCGGGGAACACCGCCGCCCGCCGCCGAGCGGCTCGCCGACCACATCCTGTCAGCCCTGGATCGGCAACGTTCGCAGGCCGGCGGCGCATCGCCGGCCAAGGCGCGGGCGATATAGGGTTCCGCAACAATCCGCCCCCTCGTTGTCATCCCGGCCGGGATGACGAGAGGTTTGGGCGTTGCGGACGCGTTGCTCGCAAGTGCGGCCGACCAGAGCCGCGACGAGGCCTGCGCGGCTCTTTTTGACTCTTCCGTCAAATTTGTGAAACAGGGCCCAGATACACCAAACCCGCCGCGGGGGATAATCGCGACGGGCTGGCTATTTTCTCGATCATTCGATCTAGGCGGGCGTTTCCTCCCCGAAACGCCGAAGAACGGGAGCTCTCTGGTGGGCTCGTTTCGTCCTTGCAGTGTGTAGAAACGTCAAATTCGTGACGGTGTCAACGCAGCCACCGCCTTTTTCTCAACGGGTTCGCTGAATTTTTGACGCCGTCGGCGTAGTTTGGACGCTCGGGTCGAATTTACGTCGAGATTCACGCTGATTTTTTGACATAACTGTCAAATCTTACTTTTCAGCGCCTCGGCGAAGCGATCCAGGACCGCCGAGCGCGACTCGAACACATAGTCCGGACGCGAGACGGTGACCGGCTCGACCCCGGCTTCCGCCAGGGCGGCGGCGGCGTCGAACAGGTCGGCGGTGGCCAGGAGGGCGCCGTTGGCCCGGCGCGAGCCGCCGCGGGCGATGAAGGCGGCCACGGCGTCTTGGGCGGCGCGGTCCTGCTCGGCCGGCCAGACGAGCGTCGCCAGCTTGCCCGCCCGCCCCTTGGCCTCGACCACCGACAGCAGGCGACGCAGCGCGTCCAGCTGCTCGCCGTTCCAGCCGGCGGTCAGCGAGGCGGTCAGCTGGGCCTGGCTCTTCAGGATCACCCCGTCGGACAGGATCTTCAGCCCGTTGGCGGCCAGGGTCGCGCCGGTGGTGGTGATGTCCACCACCAGCTCGGCGGCGCCGGCGGCCGGAGCCCCCTCGGTGGCGCCGCTGCTCTCGACGATGCGGTAGTCGGCGACCCCGTGGCGGGCGAAGAAGGCCCTCGTCTGGGTGACGTACTTGGTCGCCACGCGCAGGCGCCGGCCGGTGCGGGCCAGATGCGCGTGCCCAACCTCGTCGACATCGGCCATGGTGTCGACGTCCAGCCAGTTCTTGGGCGCGGTCACCACAAGGTCCGCACGGCCAAAGCCGAGCGCGCGCAGCAGCATGACCCGGCTGTCCATGTCGTCGCCGCGCTCGCGCAGCAAATCCTCGCCGGTGACGCCCAGGTGCAGGTCGCCGCTGTCGAGCCCGGCGGCGATGTCGCCGGCTGAGAGCAGACGCACCGACACGCCGGGCAGGCCCGACAGCTCGGCCGAATAGCCGCGCGCGCCGCCGGTCATCTCCAGCTTGAAGCCGCAGTCGGCCAGCCAGGCCTCGACCTGGTCCTTCAGGCGGCCCTTGGAGGGAATGGCGAAGATCATGGGCGTGCTCATTATTCGCCGCCTCCCGCATAGGCCCGCGCGGGGCGGATCATGAAGCCGACGGCGCCGGTGTCGGTGGCGACGCCCAGCTTGGCCGGCAAGCCGTCATAGCGACCGCCGGCGGCCACCGGCCGTTCATCGCCCAGCGAGGCCGAGCGGATCTCGAACAGGTAGCCGTCGTAGTAGCCGAAAGCCCGCCCGAAGGCGGCGGCCAGGGTCGCGCGCTCCAGGGCCACGCCCCGCTGCGCCATGCCGGCCAGACGCGCGCGCCAGCCGTCGAGGACGGCGTTCAACGCCTCGGCCTTGGGACCGGCCAGGGCCGCGATCGCCGACAGGGCCGCTTCGGGACGATCCGACACCGCCAGGAACGCCCGGACCTTGTCGGCCTGGGCCGGATCCAGGCGCCCGGCCTTGGCGGCGTCGGCCTTTTCCACCAGGCGGCGGGCGATCTCGGCGGGGCGACGGCCGCCGACGGGCTCGATGCCGGCCAGCGACCACAGCTCCTGCAGCACCGAGGCGGCCTCCGCCTCGGGCAAACCCGCGAGTAGCGCCGCAATGCGCGACTGCTCGCCGGTGGGGGCGGCCACGTCGCCGTCCAGCTCGGCCTTCAACTGGCGCGGCTTGGCGAATGATCGCGTCAGGCGCGCGGCCAGCGGCGGGGCCAAATCGAGGCTCTCGACGAAGGCGGCGAACAGCGAAACATCACCCAGCACCAGCGACAGGTCCTCGCGCCCGCCCGCCACGGCCGAGGCCCAGGCCAGGGCCGCCATCTCGGCGTCGGCGGCGACGCGGTCACCGGTTTCGAAGGCCTCGACGCCCAGCTGCAGGAACTCTTCGGCGCGATCGGAGCCGCGCGGCGCGACGCGGAAGGCCTTGCCCTCATAGCGGCGCCGGCCCGCCCCGCCCCCGCCCTCGAAGTGCTGGCGGGCCACGGCGACGGTGAAGTCGGGGCGCAGACACGCCTCCTCGCCCGCCTCGCCCGACACCACGAAAAGCCGCGAGCGCATGGCCTCGCCGGCGAGATCCAGAAGCAGGCCCAGCGGCTGCAGCACCGGGGCGTCGGTCAAGACCGCGCCGGCGTCCAGCAAGGGGGCGCGGATGGCGTCCAGCGCGGGCGCCGGAATGGAACGCTCGAGCCTCACCTCAACCCCCGATGATCTTGCGCACCGCATCGACCAGCTGGCCGCGCGGGATGGTCTGCTGGCCCGGACGCTCGGCCTTCCAGGCGGCGTTGTCGGCCAGCCCCTCGGCGGCCATGCGGCCCGCGTCCAGGTCCTTGATCGTCACCGTGCCGGCCGCGATCTCGTCACCGCCCAGCATGACCACGGCCGGCGCGCCCCGGCGGTCGGCATATTTCATCTGCGGCTTCATGCCCGAGGTCCCCAGATACACCTCGGCCGCAATGCCCGCCGCGCGCAGCTGTCCGACCACGGAGAAGTACTCGCCCATGTGCGCCTGGTCGAAGGTGATCACCACCACCGGCCCGCGCGCCTGCCCGCCCGGCTCACGGCCCGCCGCCCGCAGCGCCGCCGCCAGACGCGACACCCCGAACGAAAAGCCCGTCGCCGGCGTCACATTGCCGGTGAACCGCGCCACCAGATCATCATAGCGCCCGCCGCCGCCGATCGAGCCGAACGAGACCTTGTTCCCCTTCTCGTCGGTGGTGGACAGCAACAGCTCAGCCTCGAACACCGCGCCGGTGTAGTATTCAAGCCCCCGCACGATCGACGGATCGATGAAGGCCTGGTCGTCGGCGATGCCGAGGCTCGAGAGGGCCGCGTCGATCCGCGACAGCTCCAGAAGGCCCTCGTCGCCCTCGGCCGAGCCGGCCACCACGCGGGCGATATTGTCCAGCGTCGCCGCACGGCCGCCAGAAGAGCCGGCCTGAACGAAGTCCAGCACCTGATCGACGGCCTTGCCCTTCAGCCCCGCGCCCTTGGTGAAGTCGCCGCTCTCGTCCAGCCGCCCTTCGCCCAAGAGCAGCCGCACGCCGTCCACGCCCAGGCGGTCCAGCTTGTCGACCGCGCGCAGCACGGCCAGCTTCTGGCCGGCGCTGTCGGCGCCCGCGGCGGTCAAGAGGCCGTTGAGCAGCTTGCGGTTATTGATCTTCAGCACCGCCGTGCCCCGCGGCAGGCCCGCGGCCTCCAGCCCCTCGACGGCCATGGCGATGATCTCGGCGTCGGCCTCCGGACGGGCCGAGCCCACCGTGTCGGCGTCGCACTGGATGAACTGGCGGAAGCGCCCCGGCCCCGGCTTCTCGTTGCGCCACACCGGCCCGAAGGCGTAGCGGCGGAAGGGCTTGGGCAGGGTCTCCCAGTTCTGGGCGGCGAAGCGGGCCAGCGGCGCGGTCAGGTCATAGCGCAGCGCCATCCACTGATCATCGTCGTCCTGCAGCGCAAAGACGCCCTCATTGGGCCGGTCGCTGTCGGGCAGGAACTTGCCCAGCGCGTCGGCATATTCGAACGCCCCGGTGTCCAGCGCCTCAAAGCCGTAGCGCTCATAGACCGCCGACACCGCCTCCAGGATCGCGCGCTCGGCCCGCAGGTCTCGCGCGCGCTTGTCGGCGAAGCCGCGCGGGGCGCGGGCTTCGGGGCGGAAGTCTTGGGCGGGCGTTTCGGAGTCGGTGGTCATCGTCGGTCCTTAGTCTTCAAGGCTTCGACGGATGGCGCTTGTCGCAAAGCCCCATCCGCTAGGCGGGGCTCTGGCTGGGTACGCTCGGCTTTAGAGCGCGCGGACCCGGCCGATCCCGCGAGGCGAGGTCGGATGGTGGTGGTGGCCGTGATGGTGCGGCGTGCGGGTCATTGCGGGGGCGGTGTAGCGGATGGCGGCGGTGAGGGGAAGGGGGAGAGCTCAACGATCAATTCAGTGATGAGCGGAATCAATGTTAACTTGCCCCTTTCAATGAACGCGTCACTTCTGATGAGGACTCCTGCAAGTTGACCATTAAGTCGGAGGGAGAAAAGGTTGGCGCCGCTGGCGAACAGTTGCCTATGAGCGCGCTCGCCGTATCCACTGATGCACCCCCAATAAATCCGCTCCAAAGTTTTCTCGATCGCTTTTGGCTACAGCTGGAAAGCGAGTTCTGGAATGCATCAGACACACCGCCAGTTCTGGCGCACTTTACCCGGTTAAAGACGGCTCAATCTATCCTTCAACAAGGAAGCATCAGGCAAACCAACCCGCGCTGCGGAAATGACAAGCAAGAAATCGAGCGCGCCTATAGCGTGGCGCAAGAATGCGTAAATAAGTACGCTCCGGATTTCGCTGATGCCATAAACTGGAGAATGTCATATTCCGGATTCGAACACTATGTTGCATGCTTCTCGGGGGCGAACTCTACAGAAGAATTAGACAATCTAAATTCATGGCAGGCATATGGAGACGACGGCCGAGGCGCCGCGATAATATTGAACTCTCAAATATTGATTGGCGATATAAAATCTTCCAGTTCAAATGTCATTCGGCGAGTAAGCTACGATTTCTCCGAACTCAGAGAACACGTCAGAAGACTTCTTATATGGGCAGTTCCGATAATCTCAGATTTAGATGAAGACTCCCAACTAGACGCCCAGCTGCATGTCGGAGCTCAAATTCAAAATGTTTGTGCTTATTTCAAGGATGAAAGCTTCTCGTACGAAAATGAGGTGAGAGTACTAAGGCTCGATACAAATCGAAGTGACATAGAATTTCACGAGACAGATGAGTTCTTCTTACCATTTACAAAATTGCCACTATCAGTAGGCCGCACATTGAACGCCGATATATTTGAGAATGAGCAACTCACGGGTGCCGTTCAAGCTTGCATGGTGGGACCGTCATTGGACCAAGACCGTGCGACAGCCGTGATGGCCAGTACCTTGTTCTCTCTTGGCCATGAAGATCCCCGCAAGGCGGTGCTGAGATCTATGAAACCCTACAGGTCAAATCGGTCTAGCTAGCGAGCCCCCCCTTACATCCCACGGCGAGACGATCGCTGGGCGGGCCGGGTTGCTCAAGGACGGCGCTTCGCGCCGCCGCCGCGCGGCCAGCCGGAATCCCTCTCTCTGAGAGAGAGGGAGGGGCCCGCGCCGCAGGCGTGGGAGGGTGAGGGGTTACGACGACAGCCCTTGGTCCTCAGCCTTTTCGTCCCTGCCCTGTCCGGAAAGAACGTACCCACTCACCCTCCCACCGCGTCGCGGTGGGCCCCTCCCTCTCTCCCTGAGAGAGGGACTGGGTTTGGCGGTCGGCGGGTGTCGCCCCCTCTCCTCCCCCATCGGGGGAGGGGGACCCGCGAACGCGGGTGGAGGGGCCTTGTGCGGCGGGGTTACATCCTGGGGGCGGCCGGTTCTGATCCGACGGGGGCGTGACCCGGTCGGCCGGCCCCTCCACCGCCGTTCGGCGGTCCCCCTCCCCCGGTGGGGGAGGAGACAAACGCGCAAACAGCAAGACACCGTCATCCCGCGCTTTATGCGCGGGACCCATTTGTCCGTCGCACGGGCGGGTGTCGCCCCCCTCTCCTCCCCCATCGGGGGAGGGGGACCCGCGAACGCGGGTGGAGGGGGCTTCGTGCGGCGGGGTTACATCCTGTGGACGACCGGTTCTGATCCGACAGGGGCGTGGCCCGGTCGGCTGGCCCCTCCACCGCCGTTCGGCGGTCCCCCTCCCCCGGTGGGGGAGGAGACAAACGCGCAAACAGCAAGACACCGTCATCCCGCGCTTTATGCGCGGGACCCATTTGTCCGTCGCACGGGCGGGTGTCGCCCCCCTCTCCTCCCCCATCGGGGGAGGGGGACCCGCGAACGCGGGTGGAGGGGGCTTCGTGCGGCGGGGTTACATCCTGTGGACGACCGGTTCTGATCCGACAGGGGCGTGGCCCGGTCGGCTGGCCCCTCCACCGCCGTTCGGCGGTCCCCCTCCCCCGGTGGGGGAGGAGA
>NZ_PJRR01000010.1 GCF_002858865.1 Caulobacter vibrioides
GGTCATCCAGGCCCGGCTCGAAGATCGGAATCTCGCCGCGCTCCAGGCGCTCGATCTTGCTCGGATCCTTGTCGATGCACGTCACCACGTGACCAAAGTCGGCGAAGCACGCCCCAGACACTAGGCCCACATAACCCGTGCCAATCATCGCTACGCGCATCGAAGCAGTCCTTGAATAGTGTCGTGAGCCAGCAAACTTCGCCAGCTCGCCCTATCGTCCGACCAGCGCTTGGGCCTGATGCCAGCGCCAGGCGCTTGAAAGTGTGGCGTCGAGATCTCTCGATGGTTTCCAACCGAGATGTTCGCGCGCCCTGGTATTGTCGCCAACCAAAACAGGCGCATCGCCTGCGCGGCGCGGCGCCATCTGGACTGGCAGCGGCTTACCCGTTACTCGGCCAACGCCGTCCACCAACTCGCGCACCGTAGTGCCCGTGCCCGTCCCGAGATTGTAGGAGTCCGATGATCCGCCGGCCAGCAATCGGCGAAGAGCCGAGACATGGGCGTCGGCAAGGTCCAAGACGTGGATATAGTCGCGAACAGCGGTCCCATCCCGCGTGTCGTAATCGTCACCGAAAACCGTGAAGTGCGAACGCTGGCCAAGCGCCACTTGAATCGCCAGCGGGATGGCGTGAGTCTCAGGCTCGTGCCACTCGCCGATGCGTCCTTCCGGGTCCGCGCCGGCGGCGTTGAAATAGCGCATCACCGCGCTCTTGAACCCGACATAGCGATCGTAGTCGGCCAGGGCCTGCTCGACCATCAGCTTGCTGCGGCCATAGGGGTTGAGAGGGGCCTGCGGATGATCCTCGGCCATCGGGAGATGCACGGGGTCCCCGAAGGTCGCGCAGGTGGACGAGAACACCATAGCGTTTACGCCAGCACGGCGTGCTGCTTCGATCAGCGTTATCGTTCCGCCGACATTGTTGTCGAAGAACGCGCCGGGGTTCTTGACGGACTCGCCCACCTCGATGCGGGCGGCGAAGTGCAAAACCGCCACCGGGGCATGGGCGGCGAACACCGCGTCCAACCGCGCGCCGTCGCGTATATCGCCCACTTCCAGCGGGCCCCACTGTACATGCTCACGATGACCATTGGAGAGGTCGTCGTACACCACGGGCCGAAAGCCCGCTGCAGCCAGCGCTAGGCAACAGTGCGAGCCAACATAGCCGGCGCCGCCAGCCACCAAAACAGTTTGCATTGAAATCCCCCGGCGACAGCAGTCACCGCCACCATTGATCGCTAGTAAGCGTTCTCAGCCATCAGCAGGTGCGGCACAGTCATCAGCAGGATCTTGACGTCGCCGCCGAGGGTCCAGCGCTCAATGTACTCATTGTCGGCGTCGATACGGGCGGCCATGGCGTCAACTGCGCTGGTGCCGCCACGCAGTCCCTTGATTTGAGCCAAACCCGTCAGGCCCGGTCGAGTACGGAAGCGCAGGTGATAGTTGGCGATTAGCGCGCCGTAGTGCTCGTCGTGCGCGAGGGCGTGAGGACGGGGCCCCACGACCGACATGTCGCCACGCAGCACGTTCAGAAGCTGAGGAAGCTCATCGATGCTGGTCTTACGGATGAACCGGCCGATCGTCGTGATCCGATCATCATCGCGCTTGGCCTGAACGACCTCGGCGCCGTTCTCCTGGCACCGCATTGAGCGGAACTTGAAGATCGTGAAGGCCTGGCCGTTCAGTCCGCCCCGCGACTGACGGAACAGCACCGGCCCTGGGGACTCCAGCTTGATCAGGATGGCGACGAGAAGCAGCAGCGGCGCGAAGAAAAGCAAAGCGCCGCCCGCGACCACGATATCCATCGCTCGCTTGAGCGGATCCTTCGCGACCGGCGACGCTTTCACGGCGCAGGTTCGCTGTTCCGCTGTCGGATTAGATACGATCAGCACGTGGTCCCCACCAGTGTATGCGGTCGGGTCTTTGCCCGATGATTTAAGAAGGCTTTACTAAATCGGCGCTCCGCAAACAACCGCTCCTCAGGGCTGTTAACCAAGCTTTTTTCCGCGACACAGCGTTTCTTGCGCATTCAAGGCTCACCACGCGCCCTATTGGCAGGCGCCTGCCTGAACCAAGACGGCGCAATTCACCCACGCTCAGCGATCTTCGCCGTCCGGACTGTAATAAAATGCACGCTGCCATTTTTAAGCGGTAGAGCCCGAGCCTCTCGCGCGCTGAGCGAAATTGCGACAACTCTTTAACCGCCACGTCGCAAATACTCTTGCGACCTTTTTCTATCCCAACGTCGCATGATCACGGGCCCAACGGCTACGCCCTGATCCATGGGTTAGAGACTCGCCCACCGGCCAGGCTCCTCCGCCCCTGCCTGCAAAGATGCTGCGCCACCACGCCCGGCTGACCAAGGTCCTGACGCCTCGCTATGGCCCGACCGACGGCCCCGATATCGCCCAGGACACCTGGCTGCTGGCCGCCACGGACGGCCACGCCAAGAACTTCAGCGTCGCCCTTGATCCTGGGGGTCGCTTCCGGCTGAAGCCGCTCTACGACATCCTGTCGGTTCAGCCCTTAGTCGACGCTGGCCAGGTGCGCCACAACCAGTACAAGCTCTGGATGGCCGTCGGCCACAACCGCCACTACGCCGCGGGCTCGATCAGGCCTCGCCATTTCATCCAGACCGCGCGGCGCGCCGGGACAGGACAAAGAGTGGTTGAGGCAGTTTTAGAGGCGCTCGGCCAGCGAACGCCTGCTGCGCTGGAAGCCGTTGAAGCGGGCTTGCCGGCGGAGTTTCCAGTGGGTCTCGTCAATTCCACCTTGGCTGGAGTGCGCGCTCGCCTTCAGATCGTGCGACGGGGATAGACAGGAGTGCGCCAACAGCTGTCGTTGGCGCGCCTCCAGGAACGCGAGGCTTGTTGGAGACGCGTCGTGCAGTGCTGGGCGCCCAAAATGTGATGGCCTGGTAGGCTAGAGATCGATCTGCTTGGACATCTTCAGCGCGTCATAGACCTGGATGCCAAGGTACCGGACCGTGCTCTCGAGCTTCCGATGGCCGAGGAGTCGTCTTTGAGCCGTCCGCGCACCTTCAGCCAAACCGCCAAGGCGTCTCTGCTGGGCTTGGTGCTCTCTAGTGGGACAGGCGTCCGGTTTTCTGCAGGACGATTTTGGCGCGCGCCCCGCACGGCACCGCTCGTCGCCAAATCGCTGACACGCAGCTCCACGAGATCACAACCCCTTAGCTTGACGTCTATGGCGCAATTGAACATGGCGAGGTCGCGGGACCAGCCCGTTCGCCTTGAGCTGCCGCCGGATCCCTCCGATGTGAAGAGGCTTGAAGGGGAGTTTGACGCCTTGGGCTGTTCTCCCGATCGCAGCGTGGAACGTATCGTCGCCATTGCTCTCAGCAGTGAGAACGGCGACGATGAGCCACTGAGCTGTTGATCGGGGCGGCGGTGATCTTTCGGACGGACAAACAACTGAGACGATGGATGGGGGTGTTCGCCGCCATGCTCGTCGGGCTGCTTGTCATCCAGGCCCCTGTCGCTGCGGCGGACCGCATGCTCCATGCGATCGGCCAGAGTCACGCGGCAAACCCCTTCGCTGGCGCTTTGCTCGACCAGCACGAACACGACGTCTGTCATGGCCAGGATTGTCATGGTCAGGATGAAGAGCACGGGACCGGTCACACCAGTGTCCCCTCCTATGGAACGGCCGATAGCGACGCGAACAGCAACGCCGATTCCGAGGTCGCCGGACCACACCACCATCATCACCACGACAATCACACCGCCTACGGATTGACGATGTCGCCAAGCCTGCCGGTGCGCTGGGCCTCGGCGCGTTCGCTCTTCGGCGCCGAAGATGACCTGCGTCCGGGCCTCGCCCCGCAACTCCGGGACCGTCCCCCCAAAGCCCACCTCGCCCACGTCGCTTAATCCGCGCGGCTTCAAGCGCCGCGCTCGCACGTTCGAGGATTCTTAATGTCCAGTTTCTTCCAAGGTCGGTCGCGCCGGCCCTGGTTGTTCGCCACGGCGCTTGCCTTGGCGACGCCCCTTTCCGCATTCGCGGCCCCCCTGGGCCTTTCGGACGCGCTCAGCCGCGCGGCCAAGGCCGACCCTGCCCGTCCAGCGCTGGCTTCACGGATCGCGGCTGCAGAGGCCGGCGTCCGCCAGGCGGCTGTCCGCCCCAACCCCGTCATCGGCGTCGAGGTCGAGGACCTGGCCGGGACGGGGCGCTACGCCCTGATCGATCGCGCTCAGGCCACGCTCTACTACCAGCAAAGCCAGGAACGGGGCGGCAAACGCGAGGCGCGCACGTCCCTGGCGCGCAGCGACATCGCCCAGGTTCGCCTGCGCGATGACGTCCGGATGCTCGACCTTCTTCACGAGGTCGAGATCGCCTGGATCGAGGCGATCGCCGCCGAAGCGGAGGCGCGATTGGCCGCCGATCGTCTGGCGCTGGCCGAACGCGCGCGCTCTGAAGTCGACCGACGCGTGAAGGTGGCGCGTGATCCCCTCTTCGCGGGGGCGCGGGCCGAGGCCCAGGTCGCGGAAGCCGCCGGCGCCCTGGCGGAAGCCAAGGCCCGAGCCGCCAACACGCGCCGTGCTCTCGCCGCGTTCTGGAGTGGCGGCGAGATCGAGATCGACCCTGCCCCTCTGGAAGACCTCAGCGCGGCCGATCAGATCGCCGGCCCAGCCTCGCCCGTCGATCTGGCGCTGCTGGAGGCCCAGCGGGGCTTGGCCGCCGCCAAGGTCCGGGTCGAGCAGAGCAAGTCCGTCCAGGACCCGACGTGGCGGGCGGGTTTGCGATATCTGAACGACGGCGGCGACGTCGCCGCGATCGTCGGTGGCTCGATCCCGCTCGGGCGCTACGACACCAATCGCGGCGCCATCGATCAGGCCCGCGCCGCCCAGACCGCGGCCGATCTGGACCTTATCGGCGCCAAGGCGACTCTGGAGCGGAAGATCGCCGCCGCCCAGGCTTCCCTGGCCCAGAAGGCCGGCGAGGCGCGCCGTATCACGGCCGAGATTATCCCCGCCAACGCCCGCACGGTCGATCTGGTCCGCGACGGGTTCAATCGCGGCGGATTTTCCTATCTCGACGTCATCGAGGCCCAGAGGGCGCTGATCGACGCGCGCCAACGCCGCCTCGCCGTTCTCAAATCCTTTCAGCTCGACCGCGCCCAGCTGGACCGCCTGACCGGCGCGCACGCGAGCCTGATCCCTGCTCCGGAGTCCGCTCAATGACCCGTCTTTCGCGGCGTCTGGCCGCCGTCCCTCTCGCCCTTGCCATTGCCGGGACCCTTGCGCTCTCCGCTTGCGGTGAACGCCCCAAACCCGCCGAAACCGAGGGCCATGCCGCCAAGGCCGGCGACTATGAGCGCGGCCCTCATAGGGGTCGAATGCTTCGCGACGGCGACTTCGCCGTCGAGGTCACCATTTTCGAAGATGGCGTCGAGCCTGAGTTCCACGTCTACGCCTATCGCAAGGACAAGCCGATCGCGCCCAAGGACGTCCAACTGTCCATCACCCTGTCGCGCGTCGACGGCGAGGTGAACCGCTTCGCCTTCACGCCCCTTGAGGACTATCTGCGCGGCGGCGGGATCGTTCACGAACCCCACTCCTTCGACGTGAAGGTCTCGGCGACCTACCAAGGGCGGTCGCATAGCTGGAGCTACCCGTCCTATGAGGGCCGCACGACGATCTCAGCGGCGGCGGCGAAGGCCGGCGGTGTCAGGACCGAGATCGCCGGTCCGGCCCCGATCGCCGAACTGGTCGATATGGGCGGCCGGGTCGAGATCACTCCGGAAGGCAAGGGCGAGGTCCGCGCCTGGTATCCGGGCCGGATCATGATGTTGCGCGGCAAGCTGGGGGAGACCGTGCGCAAGGGTCAGCTGCTGGCGCGCGTGGAGTCCAGCGAGAGCCTGCAGACCTATGCGATCCCGGCGCCGATCAGCGGCGTGATCGTCGAGAAGAACCTCAATGTCGGCGACGTCACGGGCGACCGCGCCACCTTTGTCATCGCCGATCCGACCAAGCTGCACGCCGAGTTCTTCGTCTATCCGCGCGACGCCGAGAAAGTCCGGGTCGGTCAGCCCGTGGAGGTGCGCAGCCTGTCGGGTGACACCAAGCTGCGAGCCGAGGTCGAGGCGGTGCTGCCCACCGCCGATCTGACCAGCCAGACCTTGCTGGCCCACGTCCACCTGCCCGGCGGCGCCGACAGCGCCTTCCGTCCCGGCATGGGCGTCGAGGGCTCGTTCCAGGTCGGCGCGGCCACCGCGCCGCTGGCGGTCCGCACCAAGGCGATCCAGCGTTTCCGCGACTTCCAGGTCGTTTTCGTCAAGGTCGGCGAGACCTATGAGGTGCGGATGCTCGAGTTGGGCCGCCAGACCCCCGAATGGACCGAGGTGCTCTCCGGCCTCAAACCAGGCTCCGAATACGTCACTGACGGCGCCTTCCTGATCCGCGCGGACATTGAAAAGTCCGGCGCCAGCCACGACCATTAGGGAGGCGACCATGCTTGAACGCATCATCGCCGCGTCGATCCGGCTTCGCTGGGTCGTGTTGGCGCTCGTGGCCCTGTCAGCCGCAGTCGGGATCTGGAGCTTCCAGCGCCTGCCGATCGACGCCACGCCGGACATCACCAACATCCAGGTCCAGATCAACACCGAAGCGCCGGGCTTCTCGCCCCTGGAGGCCGAGCAGCGCGTCACCTTCCCGGTCGAGACGGCCATCGCCGGCTTGCCGGGCCTGCAGTACACCCGCTCGGTGTCGCGCTATGGCCTGTCGCAGGTCACGGTCGTCTTCAAGGACGGCACAGACATCTATTTCGCGCGGCAGTTGGTCGGCGAAAGGCTGCAAAGCGCCCGCGCGCAGCTTCCGCCCGGCGTGAACCCGGAGATGGGCCCGATCTCCACCGGGCTTGGCGAGATCTTCATGTACACCGTCGAGGCCAAGCCCGGCGCGCGGCGGCCCGACGGCAAGGCCTGGACGCCCGAAGATCTGCGCACCCTGCAGGACTGGGTGATCCGCCCCCAACTGCGCAACACGCCCGGCGTCACCGAGGTCAACACCATCGGCGGCTTCGAGCGGCAGTACCACGTCACCCCCCTGCCCGATCGCCTGTCGGCGTATGGCCTGACCATGGGCGACGTCGTCACGGCCTTGGAGAAGAACAACGCCAATGTCGGCGCCGGCTATATCGAGCGCTATGGCGAGCAGTACCTGATCCGCGTGCCGGGGCAGGCCACCGGCGTCGAGGACCTCAAGGCCGTAATCGTGGCCAGCCGCAACGGCGCGCCCATCCGTGTCGCCGATATCGCCGATGTGGGCCTTGGCGAAGAACTGCGCACCGGCGCGGCCACCGAGAACGGCCAGGAGGTCGTGCTCGGCACCGTGTTCATGCTGGTGGGCGAGAACAGCCGCACGGTCGCCCGCGCCACCGCCGCGCGCCTGGAGGAGGCCGCCAAGGCCTTGCCGGCGGGCGTCACAGCCGAGCCGATCTACGACCGCACCAACCTTGTCGACCGCGCCATCGCCACGGTCGAAAAGAACCTGGTCGAAGGCGCCATCCTGGTGATCGTGGTGCTGTTCCTGCTGCTGGGCAACATCCGCGCGGCCCTGATCACGGCGGCGGTCATCCCGCTGTCGATGTTCCTGACCATCACCGGCATGGTGCAGTCCAAGGTCTCGGGCAACCTGATGAGCCTGGGCGCGCTGGACTTTGGCCTGATCGTCGATGGCGCGGTGATCATCGTCGAGAACTGCCTCAGACGTCTGGGCGAGGCGCAACATCGCTATGGGCGCCTGTTGTCACGCGATGAACGCTTCGCCCTGGTGGCCGGCGCCACCAGCGAGGTCATCCGCCCCTCGCTGTTCGGCGTGCTGATCATCACCCTGGTCTATGTGCCGATCTTCGCCCTCACCGGGGTGGAGGGGAAGATGTTCCACCCGATGGCCGTCACCGTGGTCATCGCCCTCACCGCAGCCCTGGTGCTGTCGCTGACCTTCGTCCCGGCCGCTGTGGCGCTGTTTGTCACCGGCAAGGTCGAGGAGAAGGAAAACCTGATCATGCGCGGCGCCCGACGCCTGTATGAGCCGGCCCTGGAAACGGCGCTGCGGTTGCGCGTGGCCTTTGTCGCGGGCGCGGTCTTGCTCGTGGCCATCGCTGCGTTCGCCGCCTCACGGATGGGCTCGGAGTTCGTGCCCAATCTCGACGAGGGCGACATCGCCATGCACGCCCTGCGCATCCCGGGCACCAGCCTCTCGCAGGCCATCGCCATGCAGACGGCTCTGGAAGCCAAGGTGAAGACCCTGCCGGAAGTCGATCGGGTGGTCTCCAAGATCGGCACGGCGGAGGTCGCGACCGATCCCATGCCGCCGTCGGTCGCCGACACCTTCATCATGTTGAAGGATCGCAAGGACTGGCCTGATCCGCGTAAGCCGCGCGCCCAGCTCGTGGCTGAACTGGAGGCGGTCGTCGCCAAGGTGCCGGGCAACAACTACGAGTTCACCCAGCCGATCCAGATGCGCTTCAACGAGCTGCTGTCGGGCGTTCGCGCCGATGTCGCCGTGAAGGTGTTCGGCGACGACCTCGACCAGCTTCTGGCGATCGGCGAGCAGATCGGCGGCGTGATCGAAGGCGTCGAGGGCGCGCAAGATATCGGGGTCGAGCAGGTCACGGGTCTGCCTGTGCTGCAGATCACCCCCGATCGCGCAGCCTTGGCGCGGCTGGGTCTCAATGTCGACGACGTCCAGTCGGTGGTCGCCACCGCCATCGGCGGGACCGTGACGGGTCAGGTGTTCGAGGGCGACCGACGCTTCGACGTCGTGGTTCGCCTGCCCGAGGCCGTGCGGGGCCGCATCGACGACATCGGCCGGCTGCGTATCCCACTGCCGGGCGCGATCGACCAGCCGCGCGGCTTCGTACCCTTGCAGGACGTCGCAAGGATCGAGATGGTCATTGGCCCCAACCAGATCAGTCGCGAGGACGGCAAACGTCGCATCGTCGTCACCGCCAATGTGCGCGAGCGTGACCTGGGCTCCTTCATCACCGAAGTGCAGCGAAAGGTGGGCGCGGAAGTCGAGCTGCCGACAGGCTACTGGATCACCTACGGCGGCGCCTTCGAGCAGCTGATCTCGGCGGCCCAGCGCCTGCAGCTGGTCGTGCCGGCCGCGCTGCTGCTGATCTTCGGGTTACTCTATGCCCTGTTCCGCTCGGTGAAGGACGCGGCCATCGTATTCTCCGGCGTACCCCTGGCGCTGACCGGCGGAGTGGCCGCCCTGCTGCTGCGCGGCATGCCGCTGTCGATCTCGGCCGGCGTCGGCTTCATCGCGCTCTCGGGCGTGGCGGTGCTGAACGGCGTGGTGATGGTCAGCTTCATCCGCACGCTGCGCCAGCAGGGGACTGACGTCGACCACGCCATCCGCGAAGGCGCTCTGACCCGGCTGCGGCCGGTGCTGATGACCGCGCTGGTCGCCAGCCTGGGCTTCGTGCCGATGGCGTTCAATGTCGGGGCCGGGGCCGAGGTGCAGCGTCCGCTGGCCACCGTGGTCATCGGCGGGATTATCTCCTCGACCCTGCTGACGCTGCTGGTGCTGCCGGCGCTGTATCGGCTGGCCTACAGCCAAGCCAGGGCGGTACGATAGCCAGCCTCCGGTCGAGCGCGCCATTGAGCCTCCGCCAGCTCCCGCTGGCGCGATCAGTGGCGCGCTCATCGGGCCCGGCGTATCAGGACCGCGTGGTCGACTTCATCCTGAAGCGCCCGATCGCCCGAATCATGATCGGCGCGGCGTCAACGATCGCCCCTCGACGGCTTCCGCGCCCGCCTCAACCGTGGCCCCGCGACGGAGCTTGGCCAGCAGGCGGCTGAACTGGGCCCGTTCATCCTCGGTGAGGGCGGCGAAGGCCTCGCGATCGTGAGCCAGCGTCGCTTCCTCAATGCGGGTGCGGAGGATCTCGCCAGCGGCGGTCAGGTGCAGGGCGTTGGTGCGACGGTCGCGGCCTGGCCGCCGCTCGATCGCGCCCAGAGCCTCCAGTTCATCGACGGCCTTCATCGTGCTGGCGCGGTTGATCCCCAGGGCTCGTCCAAGGGTGACCTGGTCGCAGCCGGCGTTCAGGGCGATGTAGACGATCGCCGTGGCGCGCGCGGGGGTCACGTTCAGGGACGTCAGACGGGCCGCCAATCCGGCCATGATCCGCACATCCGTCGAGTGCAGTTGCAGTCCCAGCCGCTCTCCCAGAGCGCCGAAGGCGGCGGCCTCTTCCATGGTCCACAAGCCTCAATAGCACGTCAAAGAAACTGTATTGCGATGGTACTATAGCGCTTCCTCCGGGACCTCCAGACTGGTTCACACCTAAAGCGTTCAGTCGGCGCGAATGCTCCACGCCGCGCCCAGCGGCGCGCCGGCGCTCGCCGCGGCCTCGAAGACCTTGGCGTTACGAATGGCGGCCAGGGCATGGTCGCGCATGATCCGCTCGGCCCCCTCGGCGTCGCCGCACGAGACCGCGTCCAGCACCGCCTGATGCTGGCGATGGGCGGCCAGAAGGTGTTCGTACTCGGCCGGCAAGTCCATCAGATCCAGGGCCAGCGCACCGGCCGCCGCGAACGGCTCGAAACCATTGCGCGCCAGGGCGCTCTCGACAGCGCCGTTGCCCGCAGCGCTGACCAGCGTGTCATGGAAGGCCTGATTGTACGCGGCGTAGCGATCCAGGTCCTCGCCGTTGAGCCGCCCAGCCGCGAACAGCGCTTCGCCCTCGGCGATCAAGGCGACGAACCGCGCGTGGGTCTCCGCCGTCATTCCGCGCTCGGCCAGACGCCGGGCCGCAAAGCCCTCCAGCACCCCTCGCACCTCGATGGCGTCGCGGATCTGGTCGCTGGACACGCCTCGGGCGGCATAACCCCGCGCGCCCAGCCGCACCACGAGCCCTTCCTGCTCCAGACTCCGCAAGGCCGTGCGCACGGGCATGCGCGAGACGCCCAGCGCCGCCGCTGTCGGGATTTCGGCGATACGCTCGCCGCTCTTGATCTCGCCCGAGGCGATCATCTTGCGAAGAGCCATCATCACGCGCTGGCCCGGCTTTATGCGCGGCATGTCCATGGCTGGACTCTAGCCGACCGACTGAGACGCTCACAAGCGTTCAATTGGATCCAATCTTGACGTCCGTTTGATTACGATCAAGATTGGATCCAATAGGTCGCCGAACCACAATGCGAGGAAACGACGATGGGTACCGAAACCGTGGCCAAGGCTGCGCCATGGCCGCTTGACGCCTGGTATGTCGCCTGCACGCCAGACGAGATCGCCGACAGGCCCCTGGGCCGTCGCATCTGCGGCAAGGCCATGGTGTTCCATCGCGGCAAGGACGACCGCCCAGTCGCGCTCGAGGACTTCTGCCCCCATCGCGGCGCGCCTCTGTCGCTGGGCTTCGTCCGCGACGGCGAATTGGTCTGCGGCTATCACGGCTTGACCATGGGCTGCGAAGGCCGCGCCACGGCGATGCCGGGGCAGCGCGTCACCGCCTTCCCTGCCATCCGCGCCTTCCCGGTGCTGGAGCGCTACGGCTTCATCTGGGTCTGGCCCGGCGATCCGGCTCAGGCCGACCCGGCGAAGCTGCATCCGCTGTTCTGGGCCGACAGCCCGGACTGGGCCTATGGCGGCGGCCTCTATCACATCGCCTGCGACTACCGACTGATGGTCGACAATCTGATGGACCTGACCCACGAGACCTATGTCCACGCCACCAGCATCGGCCAGAAGGAGATCGATGAGGCGCCGGTCACCACCCGCCTCGAGGGCGAAGAAGTTGTCACCAGTCGCTTCATGGAAGGCATCCACGCCCCGCCCTTCTGGCGCATGGCGCTGCGCGGCGCCGGCCTGCCGGAGAACGCGCTGGTCGACCGCTGGCAGATCTGCCGCTTCTCTCTGCCCAGCCACGTCATGATCGAGGTGGGCGTGGCCCTGGCGGGACACGGCGGCTATCACGCCCCGGCGGACAAGAAGGTCTCCAGCGTGGTGGTCGACTTCATCACCCCTGAAACCGAGACCTCGCACCACTACTTCTGGGGCATGGCCCGCAGCTTCGCGGTTGACGACGCCGCGCTGACCGACACCATCCGCGAAGGCCAGGGCAAGATCTTCTCCGAAGACCTGGAGATGCTGGAGCGGCAGCAGAAGAACCTGCTGGCCTATCCCGATCGTAAACTGCTGAAGCTGAACATCGACGCCGGCGGCGTGCGTTCGCGCATGGCCATCGACAAGGCGATCGCCGCCGAGACCGCCTTGGTGGCGCAAGCGAAATGATCAAGGTTCGGGTGGCGTCCCGCGCCCAGGCGGCGGAAGGCATTGCGCAGCTCGACCTGGTTTGCGCCGAGGGCCGCGATCTGCCGGCCTTCGAGGCCGGCGCGCATATCGACCTGTTCCTGGGGAACGGCCTGACGCGGCAGTACTCCCTGTGCAGTGACCCCGCAGAACGCAGCTTCTATCGGATCGCCGTCCTGCGCGAGCTCACCTCGCGTGGCGGATCGGCCTATGTTCATGAGGCGCTGACCGAGGGCGCGACGCTGGAGATCAGCCCGCCCCGCAACCTGTTCGCTCTGGACGAAACCGCCGAGGAGCATCTGCTGTTCGCGGGCGGGGTCGGCGTGACCCCCATCCTGGCCATGGCCAAACGCCTGAGCGCCCTGGGCCGCGCGTTCACCTTCCACTATTGCGCGCGCGATCGGTCTCGGGCCGCATTCCTCAACGAGCTTTCGACCGCGCCCTTCACCAGCGCAGTGCGTTTGTCGTTCGACGCCGAGCCGGACACCCGCCTGGATCTCGACGTCGCGCTGGCCCGGCCCAAGCCGGGACGCCGCCTCTATGTCTGCGGCCCCGGCGGGTTCATGACCCACGTCATCGACGGCGCCCTGGCGCGGGGATGGTCTGGGGATCAGATCCGCAAGGAGCACTTCGCGGCCACGCCGCTCTCCGCCAGCCAGGACCAGCCGTTCGAGCTGGTGATCGCCAGCTCCGGCCAGATCGTGACCGTCGCCGCCGACCAGACCGCCGCGCAAGCCCTGGAGGCGGCGGGCGTCTTCGTCCCCGTCTCCTGCGAGCAAGGGGTCTGCGGCACGTGCCTGACTCGCGTGATCGACGGCCAGCCCGATCACCGCGACGCCTTCCAGACCGACGAGGAGCGGGCCGCGAACGACCAGTTCACGCCCTGCTGCTCGCGCGCCCGCTCGCCGCGCCTGGTGCTGGATCTTTAAACGACAAAGGCCCCGCGTGGAGGTTCGCGCGGGGCTCGGCGCCGGCTATCACGACGTCGCGTGGTCCTCGTCGACCCGTCGCGCGAAGGCCTTCATCTCCGCATTGAACGTTTCGGGGATCTCGATCTGGGGCGTATGCCCGCACCCGTCGATCACCTTCACCTCGGCGCGCGGATTCAGCTTGGCGCAGTCGATCGACTGTTGAAACGGAAGAACGACATCCTGTTTTCCGTGGATGAACAGGATCGGGCAGGTCGCTGACTTCAGAAGCGCGCGGCTCCGCGCCCAGTGAACCTTGCGAACGCCTCCGATCCACAGTGTCTCGCGCATGGTGGCCAGCAAGGCTTGAGGCGCTCCATCCTTGTGAACATTGCGCCAGACAATCCGGCGCAGCGCCTCGGTCGCCGACGCGGAGTCGTGGAACAGCGCTGCGATCTGCTGCTCGACCGACAGCTTTCCGGGCTTGCTCATGAGCTCGCCCAACAGCGGCAAGCTCATCAACCGGAACGGAAGGAAGACCTCGGGGCCCATCATCGCCGGAGAGGCCAGCATCAAGCCTGCGACGCGGTCCGGCGCCAGTCCGGCCATGCGCAGCGCGATCGCGCCTCCCAAGGAGTTGCCGACCGCCACCACGCGCTCCAATCCCAGCGCGTTCATGACATCGAGAGCGAACGCCGCGTAGCGGTCAGGATCATGGGATCGGCCATCCCCGTCCGACAGGCCATGCCCCGGATAGTCCCACGCGATGAGCCTCAAGCGCTCGCCCAGCGCCTCCAGCTGGTTGGACCAGAACTCCAGGGACGCGCCGATGCCGGAGAGCAGAAAAACCGGTATCCCCTCCCCTCCGCTGTCGACGTAGCGGATCCGAAGGTCGCCGACGGTGATCCATTGTTCAGTCATGAGGGCCTCTCGCGGATACGCTGCGAACATGAAGGGCTTGCTCTGAGCCACCGCGCCAAAGCGGCGCGGCTGGCCGTCAGCTCATCCGGACGACTGGCTTGATCACCCGGCCGGTCTCAGCGTCAGACACCGCCTGATTGATCTCCGCCAACGGATAGAACTGGATCAACCGATCGAACGGGAAGCGCCCCGCCAGATGCAGGGCGATCAGCTCGGGGATGAACACGTCGGGGTCGGCGTCACCCTCGACCACGCCGCGCACGACCTTGCCGCCGCTCATCACCGACACCGCATCCAAGGGCAGCTCGTCGCCCATCTTGGACGCCCCGACCAAGCCACAGACGCCGCGAGCGCCCAGGCAGTCAACCGCTTGGCGCATGACCTTCAGATTGGCCGTAGTGTCGATCGAGAAGTGCGCGCCCGTTCCGGTGATCGCCTGGATCTTCTCGACGACGCCGCCCTCGGCGCCGTTCAGGGCGTGGTCCGCGCCGAGCTCCAGAGCCAGGGCCAGGCGCTCGGGATTAATGTCGATCGCGATGATCGGGCCAGCGCCGATCGCCTTGGCCGCCAGCACCGCCGACAGCCCCACCGCGCCGGCGCCGAACACGACCAGCGAGCGGCCCGCAGGCACCTTCAGGGCGTTCATCACCGCCCCGGCGCCGGTCATCACCCCGCAACCCAGCGGTCCCAGCCGTTCCAGCGGCGCGGTCTTGTCGACCTTGACCGCGTTGCGCTCATGGCAAAGCGCATAGGTCGCGAACGAGGACTGGCCGAAGATGTTGGCGTGGATGACCTCGGAGCCCTTCGACAGTCCGGACGAGCCGTCTTCGCGCGCGCCCATGAAGTTGCGCGGGAAGAACTCATGGCAATAGGTCGGCGCGTGATCCGAACAGGATGGGCAACGGCCGCACGAGTTGAAGGTCATCACCACATGGTCGCCCACGGCGACCTTGGTCACGCCCGGTCCGACCTGCTCGACGACGCCCGCCCCCTCGTGACCCAGGACCACCGGCTGAGGCGTCGGCAGGTGTTGGTCGCGCATCACCATGTCGGTGTGACAGACGCCGGTGGCGACGACCCGCACCAGGATCTCACCGGCGCGCGGCGGCTCGATATCCAAGGCCTCCAGACTGAACGGACCGCTGGGACTGCGCGTGACGGCGGCGGTAACTTGCATGCGATGGGGCTCCTAGAAGGGATAGGCCGTTGCGGCGGCCTTGACGGTCTCCCACCGCCAGGTGGTGAATTCGTCGAGATTGGCCGGCCCGCTGATACGGGTGCCGTTGCCGGAGGCCTTCATGCCACCGAACGGCGAATGCGGTCCGGCGTCCACCGTCTGATCATTGATGTGCAGGTGGCCGACCTCCAGTTTGGCGCCCAGGGTCATGGCGCGGCCCACCGAACCGCTGATGATCCCGGCCGACAAGCCGTAGGGTCCATCGTTGGCCAGACGCGCGGCCTCGTCCAGATCGTCAAAGACGGTGATTGCGGCGATGGGACCGAAGATCTCTTCCTCGAAGGCCCGCATGCCCGGCGCGACGCCGGTCAGCACGGTCGGCGCATAGCAGAGGCCCTGATGGGTCCCGCCGGCCACCAGGCGCGCGCCGGCCGTGACCGTGTCGGAGACGATGGCGTGAACGCGGTCCAGTTGTCCGCGGCTGATCAACGGCCCTAGGGCCACGTCGCCGCGCATCGGGTCGCCCACCGGCAGGTGCGCGGCCTTGGCCGCCAAGCGCTCGACCACGGCGTCATGGATCCCGCGCTGGACCAGCAGCCGGCCGGCGGTCATGCAAACCTGCCCCTGGTGCAGCCAGGCGCCCCACGCCGCGTTCGAGGCCGCGACATCCGGATCGGCGTCATCGAGGATGATCAGCGGGTTCTTCCCGCCCAGCTCCAGCGCCACCTTCTTGAGGTGAGCGCCCGCAACCTCGCCTACCTTGCGGCCTGCGCCCGTCGAGCCGGTGAAGGCGACCATGGCGATGTTAGGATCGCGGCACAGCGCATCACCCGCCTCAGCGTCGCCGGGCAGGACGTGCAGCAGCCCGGCGGGCAAGCCGGCGGCCTCGAAGACCCGGGCGATCAGGAAGCCGCCGCTGATCGGCGTGCGCGGATCGGGCTTGAGCACCACAGCGTTGCCGGCCGCTAGGGCGGGCGCGACCGCGCGGATCGACAAGACCAGCGGGAAGTTGAATGGCGAGATCACCGCCACGACGCCCAGCGGAACCCGCCGGGCGATGCTGGTCTTGCCCGGGGAGGAGGGCAAGACCAGCCCGGCGGCCTCGGTCGCCATAGCGCCGGCCTGGCGCACGAAGCCGGCGGCGTGCTCCAGTTCGACGGCGGCCTTGGCCGCGACCGACCCGCTTTCGCGCATGATCCACGGCGCCAGGTCAGGAGCGTGTTCGACCAGGAGGTCGGCGGCGCGCAGCAGAATGGCCTGCCGCGCGTCGGCGGTCAGCGCCGCCCAGGCCGGTTGGGCCGCCTTGGCCGAGGCGGCGGCGCGCGCCACATCGGAGCGGTCAGCGCGGCCGACCTGGGTCAGCACCGTCTCCGTCGCCGGTTCCTGAACCGCGATGACCCCGCCGCTGGGCTTGAGCCAGCCGTCGGAGAACAGGCGATCGGTCCACGCGTCGGCCGACAACAAGGGCTCGCTCATCATCCGGGCGGGTCTCGGGCTCATGTCATTCATGCGACCATGCTCCTGGTTAGAAGGTCACGCCGAGGCGGACATAGGCCTCGCGCGGGCGGCTGTAGGTGCCGAAGACAGCACCGGCGGCGATGTTCTCGTTGCCGGTGGTCAGGTAGCGCTTGTCGGTCAGGTTCGTGCCGCCGACCGTGACGCTCCAGGCGCCGTCCGGATCGGCGTAGGCGACGCTGGCGTTGACCACTTGGACCGCGGGACGCTTGAGAACATAGGTGCGCTGGGCGTTGTTCCAGATGCTGGAGGTATAGGTCCAGTCGGCGATGGCCGTGACCGAACCGCCGTTGGCCAGCTTGAACGCGTAGCGCGGGCTGAGGTTGATCTTCCACTCCGGCGTCTTGGGCAGCGGCGCCCCGACGAAGGTGCCCGCCTGGAAGACATTAGGCCCGCTGACCGCCAGCACGCCGGCCAGCACGTCGGTGTAGCGAGCGCGCAGATAGCCCACCGAGGCGTTGATGGTCAGCCCCTCCAGCGGCACGGCGACCGCTTCCAGTTCGACGCCCTTGATCTTGGCGTCGCCGGCGTTGCGGATGGTCGGTGAGGTGCCTTGCTGGAAGTTCAGCTGGATGCCGTCGTACTCGGTCTGGAACACCGAGCCGTTCAGTTGCAAGCGACGATCCAGCAGCTTGGACTTGAAGCCCGCCTCCCAGGTGGTGGCGACCTCTTCGCCGAACGGCTGGGCCGTCAGCTGGGGATTGGTCAGGCGGGTCGTCCATCCGCCGGTCTTGTAGCCCTTGGACCAGCTGACATAGGTCATCAGGTCGTCGGCCGGATGCAGTTGCACCCCGACCTTGGGCGAGAAGTTGCTGAACGTCTGCTTGTTGACGCCCGGGGCATAGACCCGCACCGGATTGCTGGGATCGGGATAGCTGAGGCCGACCTGGCACGGGATCGGCGCCAACGGGAACGCCCCGTTCGGCCGGATGTTTCCGTTGGCGTCCGAACAGCCGAAGAGCTTGTAGTTGAAGCCGTTGAGATCCTGCTGCCCGCCTTCGAACAGCTTTTCTTCCTTGGTGTAGCGGCCGCCGATCGTAACGCCGATCAGCTCGCTCGGCCGCCAGTCGACCTGACCGAAGGCGGCGTAGTTCTTGGTCTCCAGCTGGTTGGGGCCATCGACCTGCAACAGGCCTTCGTCGAAGGTGACGTAGTCGTGCAGCGAGCCCTTTTCCTTGAAGTAGTAGCCGCCCAGCACGTAGTTCAGCTTCTTGTCCAAAGCCGAGCCCAGAAGCTGCAGCTCTTGGCTGATCTGCCACTGCTTCATGTTGAAGCTGAGCTGGCCGATGTTAAGAGGCGAACCGTCGGCGTCGGTGCCGCTCTTCCAAAGCAGCTTGCGGTAGGCGGTGATCGACTTGACCGTCACATCGTCGGTCAGGCTGTGCTCGACGGTCCCGCCCACGCCCCAGTTGACCATATTCGAGAAGCTGTTGCCGGTGGCGTAGCTCTTGTCGATATCCTTGCTGACGAAACGGCTGTCGAAGGGCAGCCGGTCATTGGTCGGATCGGCGTCGACATTGACGCCGGCCAGCGAGGCCACGCGCAGGCCGGGGCTGTACTGGGTGCCGCGAACGCCGCAGAGAGCCTGGGCGTTGCGCGCGGCGATCTGGGCGGGCGTCGCGCCGATGCAGAAGTTATAGAGCCCTGCGAACAGGAAACCGGTGGTTCCCGTCGGATCGAAGGCCGTGCCCGGCAGGTTGCTCGTCCCGGCGAAGTTGCCCGGAACCATTTCGGTCGTGGCGAGCAAGGTGTTGGCCAGACCGCCGCCATCCTCGCGGGTGTAGTCCGCCGACAGCACGACCTTGGTCAGCTCGCCCTTCCACTTGAGCTTGCCCCGCAGGTTCCAGCTGTTCTCACCGCCTTCATGCGAAGCGGTGTCGTACCCCGAAGACGGGAAGGCGGTGTAGGACGTGGTGTTGCGCGCGCGCGCGTCCGGATAGGGAATCCGCTCGACATAGCCCTGCCGGCTCTTGATTCCGAAGGTGATCGACGAGGATAGCCCCTCGGCCAGCGGCAGGTCGGCGCTGCCGCGCGCCTGCATCAGCTTGTGGCTGCCGGTGGTGACGTCGCCCTTGAACTTGAACGTCTCGCCCGGCTCGCGCGTCACGATCGAGATCGCGCCGCCGATGGTGTTGCGACCAAACAGCGTGCCTTGCGGCCCTTTCAGGATTTCGATGCGCTCGACGTCCAGCAGGTCCTGGTTGGCGCCGACGGTGCGGGCCAGATAGACGCCGTCGACATAGATGCCGACGCCGGGGTCGATGTTGAACGCGAAGTCGTCCGAGCCGATGCCGCGGACATAGGCCGACAGAACCGAGGGGGATCCCGAGAACGGCGTGCCGCCGTCGAGGGTCACATTGGGCGCCAGGTTGGACAGCTGAGCAACATTGCCGACCGCGCGCTCCTGCAGCGCGTTGGCCGAGAAGGCCGAAATCGCGATCGGCACGTCCTGAACGTTCTCGACCCGCTTCTGAGCGGTGACGACGAGCTCCTCGACGACCTGTCCGTGCGCCGCGCCCGCCGTCGCGAGGGCCAGCAGCGACGCCGCGCCCATGACCTTGTGTAACCAGAGCTTACGCCCCATGGCCCGAACCTCCCTTTATATGTCGTTGACGACAAAGGAGCACGGGCGGCGCCATCAAACTTGGCTAGGCGCGAAGGCGACTTTCACGGATGCGAAGCGCGATGTCTTTTTCCGGAGCCACGCCCTAGCTGGCCCGGAACTCTCGCGGTCCAACGCCGTAGAAGGCCTTGAAGGCGCGGCTGAAATGCGAAAGGTCGTTGAAGCCTAAACCGAACGACAGGTCGGTGATGTTGCAGCCCACGCCGTCCTCGCGCAGAGCCCGCGCCGCACGCTCCAACCGCTTTCGACGAATATAGGCCAGCGGTGTGGTCGCCATGCCGGCGAAGACCATCTGGACATAGCGCGGCGATACGCCCAGCGCGCCCGCGACACGGCCGACGCTGAGCTCGGGGTCGCAAAGATTGTCGTCGATGAAGCGCTTGATCCGCGCGCCGGCGCCGTGACTGGCGTCCAGGTCGCGCGGCGCAGGCGCCTCGCCCTCGCCTTCCCGCGCCGCCGCGCTGAGCAGGGACAGGGCCGCGTCCTGCACCGCCTCGCCGACGGGGGCGCAGCCTCGGCCGGCGTTGGTCCACAGCGTACGGATAAACGAGGTCAGCAAGGCGCCCGCCAGGCTGTCGCCCGCCAGGCGTCGGCCGCACAGGGCCTCTGGATCATCCATCCGGTCGGCCAGGCGCTCGGAGGGGATCCGCAGCACTAGCATGCGGTTGGGATCGTCAAAGCGGATCGTGTAGGGGCGCGCCGGATCGCAAAGCATCAGGTCGCCCTCGTCCAGCACCGCCTCACGGCCATCCTGAGAATTCAGGCTGCGACCAACATCCTGTAGGTGCAGCTTGAAATAGGGCCGCCGCGTCCAGGACGCGCGTCCTCGCCGCACCACCGCGGCGCTGGAGGCGACGCGGGCCAGGTCCATGCCGCCGAGGTCGCGCACATCTATGCTGCCCTCGAACGCCTCGCGGTCAGCGTCGACCACGAGATTGTCGAAGGTCGACGCGACCAACGCGTTCCAGGCGTCCAGACCGGCTTGGGTCCGAACCACGCCTTGTTCGTCGAGGCTTGACGCCATCTCTTCCTCCCTCAGGCTCGCCCGTTGCTCCCCCAGAGACTTCCGGCGCTCAGGTTCTTGGATCCCCGGCGAGCAAACGCTCGCGCAGGACCGTCTTCTGGATCTTACCTGAAGCCGTGCGCGGCAGCGCGGCGACCAGGGTCAGAGCCTTGGGCAGCTTATACCGGGCCAGCCGATCTTCGAGATGGCTCAGGATCAGCGCCAGATCGAGGACCGCCCCTTCGCGGCAGGTCACGACCAGATGGCCGACCTCGCCCCAGCGCGGGTCGGGCACGCCGACGACCGCGCACTCGAGGATGGCCGGATGATCGGCGAGGGCCGCCTCGATCTCGGCCGGATAGACGTTCTCGCCGCCCGAGATGAACATGTCCTTCTTGCGGTCGACCAGCCAGTGATAGCCGTCGGCGTCGGCCAGGGCGATATCGCCGGTCCGGAACCAGCCGTCGGCCGTGAAGGCCTGTTCGGTCTCCTTGAGACGCCGCCAATAGCCTTGGAAGACGTTGTCGCCCTTGAGTAGTAGTTCGCCAGCAACGCCGGGCGAGCAGTCGTTGTCTTGCTCGTCGACGATGCGTGTCGCGACCGAGGACATGGCCAAGCCCGCCGAACCGGCCCGGGCGTCGATCAGCGCCACGTCGGGCGCCATGCCAAACACCGTTCCGGCCTCACTCATGCCGTAGCCGTCGACAACGGGGACGCCCACCGCCAGCCAAGCGCGAATATCGGCCGCTGGATGGGGCGCGCCGCCGGTGAACACGGCCGTCAGCCCCCGCAGGGCCGAGGCGGAGAAGTTTGGCGCGCGACGGAGCATCGCGGCCATCTGCGGCACGCAGAAATAGTGGGTGATCCCCAGGGCCTGATCGCCGAGCCGGCCAAGCGTCCGAACCGGCTCGAAGCCGTCTGACACCAGTATCGCTCCGCCATGCAGGAAGGCCGGTCGGATAGACGTGATCAGGCCGATGATATGGAACATCGGCGCATCGACCAGAAAGACGCTCTCGTGCGTGACCTTGCCCAGGCGTCCAAAGTTGATCGCCGTCTGGTCGAGATTGCGCTCGGACAGCAGCGCGCCCTTGGGGCGGCCCGAGGTCCCGGAGGTGTAGAGGATCAGCGACGGGCGCTCGCGGTCAGCGCGCGCCCGCGTATCGGGGTCGGCGCGGTCGATCTCGGCCCGCAGGACATCCAGGTCGACGCCATCCAGGCCCGCGGCGGCCAGCTGAGTGTCGCCGACGATCATGGCCGGATCGGCGTCTTCGATCAGGGCGTGAAGCTCGCTGGCGCTCAGTCGCCAGTTCAACGGCGCGAACATGGCCCCAAGGCGGGCGCAGGCCAGGTGCAAGATCACCAGCAGGACCTGGTTCTTGGCCAGCACCGCCAAGCGATCGCCCTCGCCCACCCCACGCCGACGCAGCACGCCCACCGCGCGGGCGATGTCGGCGTCCAGCTCGGCATAGGTCCAGCGGCGGCCGTTAGCCAGTTCGACGGCCGCCAGGCCACCCGGCTGGAGGCGGGCCTGGAAGGCGACATGATCGATCGGGGTCATGCTGGCGTCCCTCCCGTCGTTTTTTCCTCCCCCTCGCCTCGTCTCAGCTCTGCTTGGCCAGATCGTAGGCGCCCAGGCCGGGCTTGTAGGTCTTGTCGTCGATGAACTGCTTGATGCCCTCCTTGCGACCGTCGTTGTCGAAGGAGTTGGCCGCCTCCTGGGCCCGGACCAGGTAGTCCTCGGCGTTGTCGTAGTTCATTTCCTTAACACGCCGGACGGCGTCCTTGGTGGCCTTCAGGGCCACCGGGTTCTTTTTCAACAGCACCTCGGCCAGCTCGCGCACGCGCGCCTCCAGGCGCTCCAGCGGCACGCTCTCGTTGACCAGGCGCCAGGCGGCGGCCTTCTGGCCATCGATCAGCTCGCCGGTTATGGCGTGGTACATGGCGTCGCGCAGCGGCATAAGGTCGACCACGACCTTGGTGGCGCCGCCGCCCGGCAGGATGCCCCAGTTGATCTCCGACAGGGCGAACTGAGCCTCGTCAGCGGCGATCGCCAGGTCGCACGAGTACAGCGGGCCATAGCCGCCGCCAAAGCACCAGCCGTTGACCATGGCGATCGTCGGCTTCTGGTACCAGCGCAGGCGACGCCACCAGCCGTAGGACTCGCGCTGAGCCTGACGCGTAGCGCCCAGACCCTTGGCCTCGGTCTCGCGGAAGTACTCCTTCAGGTCCATGCCCGCCGACCAGGCCGAGCCTTCGCCGGTCAGGACCAGGACGCCGACGTCGTCACGGAACTCCAGCTCATCCAGCACCTCCATCATGCGACGGTTCAGGGTGGGGCTCATGCAGTTGCGCTTATCGGGGCGATTGAACTTCACCCAGGCGATGCGGTTCTCGACCCGGTAGGTCGCGGTGTCGTTGGCGTCTGTCATGGTCGGTCCTTGGAAATTGAAGCGGGGCGCGCGCGGCGCCGAATACGAAGCGTCAGATCGGGAAATGGCCGGGCTGGGTCTCGACCGTGATCCAGCGCAGCTCGGTGAAGGCGTCGATGCCGGCCTTGCCGCCGAAGCGGCCGTAGCCGGAGGCCTTGACGCCACCGAACGGCATCTGAGCCTCGTCGTGCACGGTCGGGCCGTTGACATGGCAGATGCCCGACTGGATCCGCCGCGCAACCTTCAGGCCCCGCGCGATGTCTCGGGTGAAGACCGAGGCCGACAGGCCATACTCGGTGTCGTTGGCCAGGGCGATGGCGTGCTCCTCGTCCCGGGCGCGGATCACAGCGACCACCGGGCCAAAGCTTTCCTCGCGGAAGAGGCGCATCGCTGGGGTGACCTTGTCGACGACCGTGGCGGGCATCAGCACGCCATTCGCCGGCCCGCCGCTAACCTGGACGGCGCCGTCGGCCAGGGCGTCGGCGACCAGACCCTGGACGTGGGTCACGGTTTTGAGATCCACCACCGCGCCGAGCGGCGTCTTACCCACGCGCGGGTCGCCGACCGCGAGGCTGGAGGCCTTGGCGGCAAACTTCGCGACGAAGGCGTCAGCGATCGCGTCGACGACAATGATCCGCTCGGTCGACATGCAGATCTGACCCTGGTTCATGAAGGCGCCGAAGGCGGCGGCCTTGACGGCCTCGTCCAGGTCGGCGTCCTCCAGCACGATCAGCGGGGCCTTGCCGCCCAGCTCCAGCAGCACGGGCTTGAGATGCTCGGCCGCCCGCTTGGCGATGATCTTGCCCACGGCGGTCGAGCCGGTGAAGTTGATCCGCCGCACTGCGGGATGGTCGATCAGCGCCCCCACCACCTCGGCCGCGTCGGCCGGCGCGTTGGTGACGATCGACAGCGCGCCCTCGGGCAGGCCGGCGGCCGCGAAAGCCTCGGCGATCAGTTCATGCGTGCGCGGGCAGCTCTCCGAGGCCTTCAGCACCACGGTGTTGCCACAGGCCAGCGGCGTGGCCACCGCGCGGACGCCCAGGATGATCGGCGCGTTCCAAGGGGCGATGCCCAGGATCACACCGACCGGCTCACGCACAGCCATGGCCAGGCAGCCCGGCTTGTCAGATGGAATGACCTCGCCGCTCACCTGCGTGGTCAGCGCGGCGGCTTCGCGGACCATGGAGGCGGCCAGCATCAGATTGAACCGGGCCCAGCCCTCGGTGGCGCCGATCTCGCCCATCATCGCGGCAACGAAGTCGTCGACCCGCGCCTCCAGCGCTGCGGCCGCCTTGGACAACAGAGCGCGGCGCGCGTTCGGCCCCAGCGCGCTCCAGGTCGGCAAGGCGGCCTGGGCGGCGTCAACAGCCGCGCGCGCTTGGTCCGCGGTCATGGCGATGGAGGTGGTGGCGACCGCGCCGGTAACGGGGTCACGGCGTTCGAAGACGGCCTGGGGAGAGCTCATGGTCGTTCCTTCCCTTCGCGTGAAGCGCTTCGCGGCGCCGATTATAGGTATGCTGGCAGTTTTGTATGCTAGACAAACAGTCTGCGCAAGTCACTGTTTTCGGCAAGACCGTAGCTAGACGATCGAGGACGAATGCGTCGCCCGTTCGACGCGATAGCGCTTGGGGGACACCCCTTCGGCCTTGGCGAAGAAGCGCGAGAAGTAGGCGGGGTCCTCAAAGCCCAGGTGGTAGGCGACCTCGGCGACCGTCATGTTCGAGTACAGAAGCGCCCGCTTGGCCTCCAGCAACAGCCGGTCCTGCACAAGCCGCAGCGGCGAGGCGCCGGCCACCCGCAGGCAGGCGGCGCGAAGGCGCGACACCGCCACACCCAAGCGTCCAGCATAGGTCTCGATGGGAAGGCCCTCACGATAGTGCGCTTCGACCAGCTCGCGGAACCGGGCGACCAGCGTGACGTGCCCGCCCTGCATGGCCGGCGTGGCGGCCTGGTCGCGCACCAGCCGCCGCACGGCCTCGACGAGGACGATCAGCAAACGGCCCTCAACGGCCGCGCCGCCGGCGGGCGCGGTCCAAACCAGTTCGCGCGATAGCTCGCCCAACCAGGACGCGATCTCCGACTGCGCATCCAGCGGCAGCTGACGCGGCGCGCGGAAAAGACTGGCGAACGCCGGCTCGCGTGCGGTCAGGTCACGCAGATAGCTGTCGGCGATGGTCAGGACCGAACCGGCCGTCTCGACCTGGTAGGCGAAGCCGTGGACCCGACCGGACGGCACCAGCAGCAGACAGGGCGCGGCGAAGTCGATCGCCTCGTCATCCACATGCATGACGCCCCCCCCAGCCGCGATGTGGAACACATGATTGAGGTCCGCATGCGCGTGGGCGCGGATGTTCCAGTCATTGGGCCTAGTGCGATCGTCCAACTCTTCTAGATGGATGAACTTGCCTTCGACGGTCCGCAAGGGCTCTCCGAACAGGAAGAAGCTCGGAACTACTTGAGTTTTTGGCAAGTCCGAAACTCCACACCCTAGCCCACCCGAAATCTAACCCGCTCGAAAAGTCCAACCTTTGTGACGCTCTGTCCATCCCAAAACCCGACCGTCAGGGTCAGGCTTGATGCAAGTCGTGTCAGGCGGCGTCAGGGCGGAGAGCTCCATCGTGCGAACCCAGGTAGCCATTGTCGGCGCGGGCCCGGCTGGGCTTTTCCTCGGCCATCTGTTGAGACAGGCCGGGGTCGACGTCGTGATCCTGGAGCGCAAGGATCGAGCCTATGTCGAGGGCCGCGTTCGCGCTGGCGTGCTCGAGCGGATCACTGTCGAGCTGATGGAGCGCCTGGGCGTCGATGAGCGGATGCGACGCGAGGGATTGGTCCACGCGGGCGCCAATCTGGCCAGCGACGGCGAGATGTTCCGCATCGACATGGCCGAACTCACCGGCGGCTCGACCGTGATGGTCTATGGCCAACAGGAGGTGATGAAGGATCTGTTCGACGCCGCCGAGCAGCGCGATCTACGGATCGTGTTCGACGCCGACGCGGTCCGGCTTCACGACGTCGAAGGCGAGCGCCCGCACATCACCTGGCGCAAAGACGGCGCCGAGCATCGACTGGACTGCGACTTCATCGCTGGCTGCGACGGCTATCACGGCGTCAGCCGGGCGACGATCCCGGACAAGGTGTTGAAGACCTTCGAGCGGGTCTATCCGTTTGGTTGGCTGGGCATACTGGCCGAAGCCCCGCCCTGCGATCACGAACTGATCTATTCCAATCATGAGCGCGGCTTCGCCCTCGCATCGATGCGCTCGCCGACCCGCAGCCGCTACTACGTGCAGTGCTCGCTGGACGATCGCCTGGAGGACTGGTCCGACGAGCGCTTCTGGGACGAGGTCTCGGTCCGCCTAGGCCCCGAAGCGGCCGCCCGCATCGTTCGCGCGCCGTCGTTCGAGAAGTCGATCGCGCCCCTGCGCAGCTTCGTCTCCGAGCCGATGCGATACGGCCGCCTTTTCTTGGCGGGCGACGCCGCCCACATCGTGCCGCCCACCGGGGCCAAGGGCATGAACCTGGCGGTCTCCGACGTGATCATGCTGTCCGAAGCCTTGGTCGAGCACTACCACGAACGCTCTTCGGCGGGGATCGATGGCTATTCGGCCCGCGCCCTGGCCCGGGTTTGGAAGGCAGAGCGGTTCTCCTGGTGGTTCACCAGCCTCACCCACCGCTTCCCCGACCGAGACGGCTTCGACCGCAAGATGCAGGTCGCCGAACTCGCCTACATCAAGGGCTCGCGCGCCGCTCAGGTGACGCTGGCCGAGAACTATGTCGGCCTTCCCCTGGTCTAGAAGGCTGTGGAGCGTCCCATGAAAAGCAAGATCTACGAGAGCGCGGCCGCGGCCCTGGAGGGCGTCGTCTTCGACGGCATGACCCTGATGTCCGGGGGCTTTGGTCTGTCGGGCAATCCCGAGACCCTGATCCCGGCCCTCAAGGATACGGGCGTCAAGGGCCTGACGGTGATCAGCAACAACTGCGGCGCCGACGGCTTCGGCCTCTGGATGCTGCTTAACAACGGCCAGATCCGGAAGATGGTCTCGTCCTATGTCGGCGAGAACAAGCTGTTCGAGCAGCTCTATCTGTCGGGCGAGCTGGAGCTGGAGCTGAACCCGCAGGGCACCCTGGCCGAGCGCATTCGCGCCGGCGGCGCCGGCATCCCAGCCTTCTACACCAAGACCGGCGTTGGCACGGTGGTGGCCGAGGGCAAGCCGGTAGAGACCTTCGAGGGCGAGCCCTATCTCCGCGAGACCTGGCTGCGCGCCGACCTCTCCATCGTCAAGGCCTGGAAAGCCGACCCGGAAGGCAACCTGGTGTTCCGGATGACGGCCCGCAACTTCAATCCCGTCATGGCCACGGCCGGCAAGGTCACCATCGTCGAGGTCGAGGAGATCGTCGAGGCCGGCGAGCTGGACGCCAACGCGATCCACACGCCCGGCATCTATGTCGACCGCATCGTCAAGTCGACGATCAATGAAAAGCGCATCGAGAAGCTGACCACCCGCCCACGAGAGATCCACGCTGGGGAGACCGTATAATGGCCTGGACCCGCGACGAGATGGCGGCTCGCGCCGCCCGCGAGCTGAAGAACGGCTTCTACGTCAACCTCGGCATCGGCATCCCGACCCTGGTCGCCAACCACATTCCCGAGGGCGTCCACGTCACGCTGCAGAGCGAGAACGGCATGCTGGGCATGGGTCCCTTCCCCTACGAGGACGAGGCGGATCCCGACCTGATCAACGCCGGCAAGCAGACCATCACAAAGCTGCCGACCTCCAGCTTCTTCGACAGCGCCCAGAGCTTCGCCATGATCCGGGGCGGCCACATCGACTTGACGGTGCTGGGCGCGATGGAAGTGGCCCAGAACGGCGACATCGCCAACTGGACGATCCCTGGCAAGATGGTGAAGGGCATGGGCGGCGCCATGGACCTGGTGGCCGGCGTCAAGCGCGTCATCGTCGTGATGGACCACGCAAACAAGGCCGGCCAGAGCAAGGTCCTCAAGCGCTGCGCCCTGCCCCTGACCGGCGCGGCCTGCGTCGACATGGTCATCACCGACCTCTGCGTCTTCGACCTCGACCGCAAGGGGGGCGGCCTCACTTTGATCGAGCTGGCTCCTGAGGTCACCCTCGACGAAATTAAGGCCAAGACGGCAGCCGATTTCGATGCGGGAGCCTTCACATGACCGCCGCCTATATCTGTGACGGGATCCGCACCCCGATCGGTCGCTATGGTGGGTCGCTCTCAAAGGTGCGCGCCGACGATCTGGCGGCGATCCCGCTGAAGGCCTTGGTCGCGCGG
>NZ_PJRR01000011.1 GCF_002858865.1 Caulobacter vibrioides
CGTGCCGGCACATAGATCAGCACAGCGTCAGAATCGTCTACGGGCTTCGCCTACCCACTCTCCCTCCCACGCCTGCGGCGCGGGCCCCTCCCTCTCTCCATGAGAGAGGGACTCCTTGTGGTCGCCCCCACCCGTAGCGGCCTGCGGCAAGGTCCGTTTCCGACCCCAGCCGCCCTGCCCTAGGTCAGCGCCTTGCGGGCCGCTTCCCAGTACTGCGCGCCGGTGACCAGGGTGACCACCGTGGCCAGCCACAGCAGGCCGTGGGCGATGAGCGTGAACCCGCCGACCAGAGCCGGCTCGGGCGGAAGGCCAAAGGCGCTCCACGAGGCCAGGATCATCTCGGCGCCGATCGCCACCAGCTGCAGGGTGGTCTTCCACTTGGCCAGCAGGGTCACCGGCAGCTTGACGCCCTTGCCCGCCCCGACCTCGCGCAGGGCGCTGACGGTGAACTCCCGGAACAGGATCAGGCCGGCCGGCAACACGACCATGGGGTTGGGGCCCAGGGCCATCAGGCCAAGGAGCGCGCCGCAGACCAGGATCTTGTCGCCGATCGGGTCGAGGATCGCCCCCCAGACGCTGACCGCGTCCAGCTTGCGCGCCAACCAGCCATCGACAAAGTCGGTCACCGCCGCCACCACGAAGGCGTAGAAGGCCCAGCGCTCCAGACGAAACTGGGTCTCGGCCGTCAGCTGCTCGCTGACATAGGGCACGGCCCCGGCCGCCGCCGCCAGGGCGATGAACATGAACAGCGCCATGACGAGGCGCGAGCTGGTCAGGATGTTGGGCAACGCTTTCATGCGCGCTTCATAACGCACAAACCGGCCGAAGGGATACCGGCCGCGGCCGGTTCGGGCGCGTTAACCGCGATGGGGGATTTTTCGGACGCGGGACGCGACTCGCTCCGATATACAAAACCGGAGAGCGACACGGCGCTCTTGTCGATGCGGGCGCGCCAGGCATGCCAGGGCTCGAAACGGCGGAACACGGCCTGCGCCGGCGCGTCAGCTCGGTGCGTGGCCGCCTGGTGCTTCTGACCGTCAGCCTGTTGGTTCCGGCCCTGCTGGCGATGGGCTTCCTGCTGGCCAGCGCCGATCGCGAGTCGCGCGGACGCCTCTATCAGCAGCTGCTGACCACCGCCCGCGCGCTGAACGGCGCCGTCGACCGCCAGGCCGCCACCGGGATCTCGGTGGCCGAGACCCTGGCCACCGACGAGGCCCTGCTGGCCGGCGACTGGGCCGGGTTCCACGCCCGGGCGCGACGGGCCATGGAGCGCCGCACAGGCTGGATCGTGGTGGCCGACGCCAACGGCCAGCAGGTGCTCAACACCCTCGTTCCCTATGGCCGCCCCCTGCCCCGCATCCAGCGCACGCCTGAAGAAACCAAGGCTTTTCTGGCGGGGCGCAGCAAGGTCTCGGACCTGCTGGCCGGCCCTGTCGCCGGCACGCCGGTGATCACGGTCGGCACGCCGATCACCGTCAAGGGCCGGTTCTATGTGCTGTCCTATGTGGTGGACGCCGCGTCGTTCACCTCGGTGTTCCGCCAGCAGCGGGTGCCGGACACCTGGGTGGCGACCCTGCTGGACAACCGGCAGCGGGTGATCGCCCGCTCGCGGCTCAATGAGCAGTTCACCGGCGCCCAGGCCTCGGCCGACATGACCGAGAATCTCCGCCACTCCACCGAGGGGGTGAACAGGAGCATCTCCCTGGAAGGCGTGCCGACCAGGGTCGCCTATACCCGCTCGCCGCAGACGGGCTGGACCCTGGTGGTGGCCATTCCGCGCAAGGAGCTGGCCAGCACCGTCAATCGCTCGGTCGCGGTCGGCACCGGGATCTTCCTGCTGCTCCTGGTGCTGGGCTTGTGGCTGGCGCTGGTCTATTCGCGGCGGATCAACCGCGACATGCGGCGGCTGGTGCGCGACGCCTCGGCGATCGGGCGCGGCGAGTCGCTGCAGCCGGCGCCGCGCGACAGCCTGGAGGAGATCGCCGCCGTTCACGCCGCCCTGCTGACCGCCTCGGAGGAGCTGAAGGCCCGCGCGGAACGCCAGGGCGTGATGATCAACGAGCTGAACCACCGGGTGAAGAACACGCTGGCCACGGTGCAGGCCCTGGCCCGCCAGACCTTCGCCAAGGTCGACGGCGCGCCGCTGGGCGTCTTTACCGATCGCCTGATCGCCCTGTCCGGCGCCCATGATCTCCTGACCCGCACCGGCTGGCGCGAGGCCGACATGGCCGCGCTGATAGAGGCCAGCCTCGGCGCGCATGGCGATCGCGTGGATCGCGAGGGTCCCACCGTGGCCCTGGCCCCGCATACGGCCGTCGGCCTGTCGATGGTGTTCCACGAACTGGCCACCAACAGCGCCAAGTACGGCGCGCTGTCGGCGCCGGGCGGACGCGTGGCCCTGACCTGGCGACGCGATCCGGTCAGCGACACCCTGTTCTTCACCTGGCGGGACGTCGGCGGCCCCCAGGTCATCCCGCCCGCCTCGCTGGGCTTTGGCACCCGCCTGATCGAAAGCTCCATCCGGCGCGAGCAGAAGGGTCAGGCCCGCTTCGACTTCCTGCCCGACGGCCTGGTGTTCGAGGCCTCGCTGCCGCTGCCCGAGGCGGTGCGCTGGAGCAATCCGCTCTGATGGCCCCGTCGCCGGCCGATACGGCCGCCGCCCTGGCGCGCTTCATCGATCAGGAACGCCTGCCGCCCGCCTTCACCGCCCTGGCCCAGCGCCTGCACCAGCCCCTGGCCGCGCGGATCGCCGAGTGGGCGCAGGGGCGCAACGAGCCGCTGGTCGTCGGGGTCTGCGGTCCGCAAGGCTCGGGCAAGTCGACCCTGGCCGCGCTGCTGGTCCGACTGCTGGCGGCCCGGGGCCTGCGGACGGCCACCCTCTCGCTCGACGATCTCTACCTGCCGCGCGCCGCACGCGAGCGCCTGGCCCGCGAAGTCCACCCGCTGCTGCGGACCCGAGGCGTCCCCGGCACGCATGACCCGACGCTGGGGCTGGCGGTGCTGGACGCCCTGGCGCGGCCGGGCCCGACGCCGCTGCCCCGCTTCGACAAGGCCGCCGACGACCGCGCGCCGCAGACCGAGTGGCCGCTCTTCGAGGGCCCGGCGGACGTGGTCCTGCTGGAAGGCTGGTGCGTGGGCGCCCGCCCGCAGTCGCCCGAGGCCCTCGCCGCGCCCGTCAACGCCCTGGAGGCCGCCGAGGACCCGGACGGCGCCTGGCGCGCCTACGCCAACGACGCCCTGGCGGGCCCCTACCGCGTCCTCTTCGACCGCATCGACCGTCTGGTGCTGCTGACCGCGCCGGACTTCGCCACCGTCCGCGCCTGGCGTGGCGAACAGGAGCTCAAGCTGCGGGCGCGCCTGGCCGCCGAGGGCCGCGACGCCGCGCGGACCATGGACGCCGCCGCCCTTGACCGTTTCCTGGCGCACTATCAGCGCCTGACCGAATGGATCGCCCAGGCTCTGTCCGCGATCGCCGACATCGCCGTCACCCTGGACGCCCGCCGCTGGCCCGCCAAGACGCGCGGCCTATAGTGGCCCGGCCATGACCGCCTATTCCAACGCCGACATCGCCGCGCTCGCCCAGCGCCTGCTGGATCACAGCCTGCCCAAGGCCGAGTGGACCCACGCCGCCCACCTGACCGCCACCCTGCGGCTGGTGCGCACCCGCAATGCGGACCTGGAGCGCGACCTGCCCAACATCATCCGCACCTACAATGTCGCGGTCGGCGGGGTGAACGACGACAAGAGCGGCTATCACGAGACCATCACCCAGGCCTATCTGGCCGCCATCCGCGCTTTCGACGCCGCCCTGCCGCCCGGTCTGGACGACGCCGAGGCCGCCCGCCGGCTGCTGGCCTCCGCGCTCGGCGACAAGGATTGGCCGCTGACCCATTGGTCCCGCGAGCGCCTGTTCACGCCGGAAGCGCGCCGGGGCTGGCGCGATCCGGACCTGCGCCCGCTGGACCATCCGCCCGCGACCACGGGCTGAGATACGACGGATTTGCAATCGCGGCCGCGGACGGCTATATGTGAGCCGTCAGTTATGCTCACTTTCAGCATAACCCCGACGCCGGAACCCGACTGGAACGATCGCGACGGTCCCGGCGTTTTTTTGAGGCCCTGGAAATGCTCACTTTGAGCATAACGGAGGATCAGATGGCCGACGGGTTTGCTACCGCCCCCCAGGACTTCAAGGGGGTCTTCACGCCCGAGATCGAGGCGCAGACCGCGCCCGTCTGGGAGAAGGTCAAGCACCACGTCACCCCGATGGAGTGGCGCACGCAGGCGCCGCTGATCGTCGAGATCAACCGCCTCAAGCGCGAGAAGAACGCCGCGATCCTGGCCCACAACTACATGACGCCGGACATCTTCCACGGCGTGGGCGACTTCGTGGGCGACAGCCTGGCCCTGGCCAAGGAAGCCGCCAAGAGCGACGCCCAGATCATCGTCCAGGCCGGCGTGCACTTCATGGCCGAGACCAGCAAGGTCCTCAGCCCTGAAAAGAAGATCCTGATCCCCGACCTGAAGGCCGGCTGCAGCCTCGCCTCCTCGATCACCGGCGCCGACGTGCGGCTGATCAAGCAGCGCTATCCGGGCGTGCCGGTGGTCACCTATGTCAACACCACCGCCGACGTGAAGGCCGAGACCGACATCTGCTGCACCAGCGCCAACGCCGTGCAGGTGGTCGAGTGGGCGGCCAAGGAATGGGGGACCGACAAGGTCATCCTGATCCCCGACGAATTCCTGGCCCGCAACGTCGCGCGCCAGACGGACGTCAAGATCATCGCCTGGGCGGGTCACTGCGAAGTCCACAAGCGCTTCACCGCCCAGGACATCGCCGACATGCGCGCGGCCTGGCCGGGCGCGGAAGTCCTGGCCCACCCCGAATGCCCGGCCGAGATCCTGGAGGCCGCCGATTTCGCGGGCTCGACGGCGGCGATGAACGACTATGTGGCGGCCAAGAAGCCGGCCCAGGTGGTGCTGATCACCGAGTGCTCGATGGCCAGCAACGTCCAGGCCGAAAGCCCGGCGACCCAGTTCATCGGCCCCTGCAATATGTGCCCGCACATGAAGCGGATCACGCTGCAGAACATCTACGACGCCCTCGTGCACGAGCAGTACGAGGTGACGGTCGACGCCGAGGTCCTCGACCGCGCGCGCCTGGCCGTCCAGCGCATGATCGACCTGCCGCCGCCGGCCGTTCCGGCGCGGTACGACCTGGTGAAGGCGCGGCATCATGTGGATGTGGAGCTGATCTGACGTGGCGAAAGTGAGCGTCATCCAGGCAGACATCACGACCCTGGACGTCGACGCCATCGTCAACGCCGCCAACACTAGCCTGCTCGGCGGCGGGGGCGTGGACGGCGCGATCCATCGCAAGGCCGGCCCTGAACTCGCCACGGCCTGCCGCATGCTGCACGGCTGCAAGACCGGTGACGCCAAGCTGACCAAAGGCTTCAAGTTACCAGCTCGCTGGGTGATCCACACTGTCGGACCGGTCTGGAACGGCGGCGACCACGGCGAGCGCGACCTGTTGGCCAGTTGTTATCGGCGCTCATTGGAGATCACAGCCGACAAGGGCTTCGAGACGGTGGCCTTCCCGGCGATCTCGACAGGCATCTACCGCTTTCCCGCCGATGAGGCGGCCGCGATCGCCGTGCGGGAAGTCACGATGTTCAAGGGTTCGCGCCCGACCGAAGTCATCTTCTGCTGCTTCGACGCAGCCTCTGCCGACCGCCATCGCGCGGCCTTGGAGAGTACTGATGCGTAACACGCTTGCCTTCGACGGCCCCGTCATCCTCGGCGCAGGCCTGGCCGGTCTCACCGCCGCGCTTTCCGCGACGACGGGGGCCGCCAAGACGGCGCTGGTCCTGTCGCCGACGCCGCTGGCGAGCGGCTGCTCCAGCGCCTGGGCGCAGGGCGGCATGGCGGCGGCGCTGTCGGGCGACGACACGCCCGAACTGCACGCCGCCGACACCATCGCCGCCGGCGCGGGCCTGTGCGATCCTGAAGCTGTCGACCTCCTGACCCGTGAAGGCCCGCAGGCCGTGCGTGACCTCGCCGCGCTGGGCGCGCCGTTTGATCGCAAGGCGGACGATGGCTTCGTGCTCAGCCTGGAAGCCGCCCACTCAGCCGCCCGCGTCGCCCGGGTCGGCGGCGACGGGGCCGGCGCGGCGATCATGGCCGCTGTCATCGCGGCGGTCCGCGCGACGCCGACCATCGAGGTCCGCGAAAACGCCCGCGCCCGCCGCCTGCTGCAGGACGCCACCGGCCGTGTGGTCGGCGTGCTGGCCGATGTCGACGGCGCCCTGGTCGAGATCCGCAGCCCCAGCGTGATCCTGGCCACCGGCGGCGTCGGCGGGCTCTACGCGGTGACCACCACGCCCGCGCAAGTGCGCGGCGAGGGCCTGGGCCTCGCGGCGCTGGCCGGCGCGATGATCGCCGATCCCGAGTTCGTGCAGTTCCACCCCACCGCCATCGACATCGGTCGCGACCCCGCCCCGCTGGCCACCGAGGCTCTGCGCGGCGAAGGTGCGATCCTGCGAAACGCCGATGGCAGGGCCTTCATGGTCGACTACCACCCGTCCAAGGAGCTGGCCCCGCGCGACGTCGTCGCCCGCGCCCTTCACGCTGAACGCACGGCCGGTCGCGGCGCGTTCCTCGATGCGACGCAGGCCGTCGGCGCCCACTTCCCGCACGAGTTCCCGGCCGTGTTCGAGGCCTGCATGAGCGCCGGGATCGACCCGCGTCGGCAGATGATCCCGGTCACGCCCGCCGTGCACTACCACATGGGCGGGGTCGCCACCGACCTGGACGGCCGCGCCAGCCTGCCGGGCCTCTACGCGGCGGGCGAATGCGCCTCGACCGGGGTGCAGGGCGCCAACCGCCTGGCCTCCAACAGCCTCTTGGAAGCCGCCGTGTTCGGCGCCCGCGCCGGCCGCGCGGCGGCGGCGGAAGGCGCGACGGGCGGCCCGCCGGTCAGCCTCGAGCCCCTACCCGACCTGCCCGACGCGGCCCTCCAGACCCTGCGCCAGGCGATGAGCCGCGACGCGGGGGTCCTGCGCGAGGCGGCGGGCCTGGCCCGACTGCTGACCCAAGTGGAAGCGCTGGAAGCCGCCTATGGCTCCTGCCCCACCGTGGTCGCCGCGCGCCTGATCGTCGACGGCGCCCTGGCCCGTCGCGAAAGCCGAGGCGGCCATTTCCGCTCGGACTTCCCGGCGACCGGCGAGGCCGTCCGCACCTTCGTCACGCTGGAGTCCGCCGGGGCGTTGCGCCGGCGGGCGGCTTGATCCCGCGCCGCGTCGCGCGTTCAGGCGGCCTGGACCGCGCGGGCGCGCCGACGCCGCCAGGCGCCGAGCTTGAGGCCGATCGCCAGCACGATCAGCGCCAGGGCGGGAATGGCCAGCATCGGCTGGGTCATCAGGCGACCGCCATAGCTCTTGATGAAGACCGCCAGGATCGCCACGCCGCCGAACGTATGCAGCGCCTTCCAGCGTTCACGGCCCAGCCAACGCACGGCCGCATCGTTCGAGGTCAGCGCCATGGCGGCGATCAGCAGATAGACGAAGCCGCCGCCATAGAGACTGACCATCGGCGCCGGATGCCCGAAGACGTTGAGAGCGATCAGGATAAACCCCAGATGCACGCCATGGGCGGCGGCGAAGGACAGCCCCACCGCGCGACGCCGACGCAGCAGCGCCGTGCGCCAGCCGCCGGGAAACAGGCTCGCCAAGGCCGACGCCGTCCAGGCCAGAAGGAAGATCGGAAAAGCGAAGCGGGCCGTCAGACGCGTAGCCATCAACGCCCCGTCCAGGGTCCAGCCGCCGCCCGCCGCGAAGCCCAGAGCGCCGATCGACAGGGCCGCCAGAAAGGTCGCCACCACGATGGCGGGCGTCGAGATCTTCATGTCGCCGTCTCCCCGAATTCCGCGCGTTTCGACGCTTGTCATACTGAGAGTATGAGGATCATACCATGAGTATGACGTCAAGCCTTCCGCCGCTCACCAACCGCCAGCGTCTGGTCGCGCACGCGCGCGCCTTGTTCGCCGAGCGCGGCTTCGAGGGCGTCTCGGTCGACGAAATCGCCGCCGCCGCGGGCCTGACCAAGGGGGCGGTCTACTACCAGTTCAAGGACAAGACCGACCTGTTCCGCGCCGCCTGCGAGGCGGTGCTGGCCGATGTCCGCGACCGGGTCGAGACCGCCAGCATGGGCCACTCCGCCCATCACCTGGACGAGATCGTCATCGGCGGGGATCGCCTCTATGACGCCTACGACGCCCCCGACGCGCGGCGCTTGCTGCTGGTCGACGGCCTGACGGTGCTGGGGGTCGACGGCTGGATCGCCCTGCAGGAACCGGTCGGCGTCGGGCTGATCGCCCACGCGCTGAGCCATCTGGCAGACGAGCGGCTGATCGAGCCCGACGTCGTGCCGGCCCTGGCGCATCTGCTGTTCGGCGCCTTCGTCCAGGGCGCGCTGCGCATCGCCGCCTCGTCCGACCCGCAGGCCGCCGGCGTCGAGGTCCGCCGCGCCACCCGCACCCTCACCCAGGCTTTGCTGTCGGGCGCCGGCGCGCCCCTGAAGGAAACCCAATGGCTGCCGTTGCCTTGAGCCCGCTCCCCGACCTGCTCGTCCGTCCGATCGTCGATCTGGCCCTCGCCGAAGACCTGGGCCGGGCCGGCGACATCACCGGCCAGGCCTGTATCGATCCGGACGCGCGGCTGTCAGTGGCCTTCGCCAGCCGTCAGGACGGCCGGGTCTCGGGCCTGTCCTGCGCACGCCTGGCCCTGGCGGCGATGGACCCGACCGCCAGCTTCGAGGTCGTCACGCCCGACGGCGCCGACGTGACGCCGGGCGCGGTGCTGGCGCGCGCCGAGGGCAATGCGCGTGCGGTGCTGATCGCCGAGCGCACGGGCCTCAACCTCCTGGGCCGGATGTCGGGCATCGCCACCCTGACCCGGGCCTATGTCCGCCTGGTCGAGGGCACGAGCGCCACCATCGTCGACACCCGCAAGACCACGCCCGGCCTGCGGGCCCTGGAGAAGTACGCGGTGCGCTGCGGCGGCGGGGTCAACCACCGCTTCGGCCTGGATGACGCGATCCTGATCAAGGACAACCATGTCGCCGCCTGCGGCGGGGTCGGCGAAGCCGTCCGCCGCGCCCGCGCCCATGCCGGCCACCTCGTCAAGGTCGAGGTCGAGGTCGACGGCCTGGACCAGCTGGAGGAAGCCCTCAAGCACGGCCCGGACGTGGTGATGCTGGACAATTTCAGCCTGGCCGACCTGCGCGCCGCCGTCGCCCTGGCCAAGGGTCGGGCCGTACTGGAGGCCTCGGGCGGGGTGAACCTGACCACCGTGCGGGCCATCGCCGAGACGGGCGTGGACGTGATCAGCGTCGGGGCCCTGACGCACTCGGCGCCGGTGCTGGATATCGGGCTGGACGCCAACTAAGCGCAGGGCGAGCTCCCTCTCTCTTAGAGAGAGGGTTGGGGTGAGTGGTTAGGACGCTCGACGGAGTGCCGGCACGCCGTCAACCGGCGTACCCACTCACCCTCCCACCGCTTCGCGGCGGGCCCCTCCCTCTCTCAAAGAGAGAGGGGTTTTCTCCTATTTAAAACAACCGCATCAGCTCGCGGATCACCATCGCCGCCAGCACGCCGGTGGACAGCACGAACAGCAGGAAGCGCAGGGCCACCAGGTTCACCGAGACCTGCACCAGGCTGTGCAGCACGCGCAGGCCGACATAGACCCAGGCGAAATGCACGGCCATGCCGTCGGCGTGGCCCGCGACCTGGATCGTCAGGGCGGCCGCGTAGAAGATGGTCGGCTGTTCCATCAGGTGGTTGTAGTTGTCGGCCGCCTGGCGGGCGCCGTCGGGCAGCTTGTCCAGCGAGCCCGGAAACCGGGCGTCCTGCGGCTTGATGCCGGCCTTCTGCATCGCCGGAATCCGCTGGACGTACATCCAGAGCCAGATCACCAGCGACCACGCCACCAGCGCCATCACCGGCGCCACCATTGAAGTTTGCAAGACGCCCTCCCAGGCTTTGTTCGTTCCTGGGAGGGATCAGACCAGACAACGGCGTTCGCTAAAAGCCTGCCGCTAAGGGAACGCCGCTCCCTACCGACCGACCGGCGGCGGCGCGGGGTATTCGATCTCGCCGGCGTAGCCCAGGGCGCGGGCCCGCTCGGTCATGGTCTTCAGCAACTCGGGCGAGGCCGGCGCGCGCGTATAGAGGAACACCTTTCGGCGGTCCGGACTGGCCGAGATGAACCAGGCGCCGGCCGGATCCTGGTCCAGCACCTCATAGCGCCAGGTGACGAACGGCAGGTACGAGACCTTGAGGCGACGGTTGACGCCCGGGTCCTCGATGACGCCGTCGCCCTTGATGGCGCGGCGCTTGCCGTCGACGCCGCCCTGGCGGCAGTCGTCCTCGACCGCGATGCGGCGCTCATCGACGCGGTTGTAGACCGTGGTGGCGGCCACGCAGCCCTTGGTGATGCGCATCGGCGTGCGGCCCACCTCCATCCAGACGCCCGAATAGTGGCGGGCCGGATCGATCAGCGGCGTTTGAGGTTGCACTGCAGCAGCCTGGGCCAGGGCGAAAAGAGCAATAGCGGTGTTCAGCATGGGGTCACCTCCTGAAAGCCGGTACGCGCGAGGCCTTACGCTGGACGGATCTTGACCTCGATCAAGCCGTCGTTTTTCATAGATAAAACCTATTCTATATAGAAGTTTTATCAATTGGATCGATTGTGCGGCGCACTATAGACACCCGCCATTCTTTCCAACCGGAGCGCCTCATGTCGCTGATCAACACCGAGATCAAACCCTTCACCGCCCAGGCCTACAAGGACGGCAAGTTCGTCACGGTCAGCGAAGCGGACGTGAAGGGCAAGTGGTCGGTCTTCTTCTTCTACCCCGCTGACTTCACCTTCGTCTGCCCGACCGAACTGGAAGATCTCGCTGACAACTACGACGTGTTCACGCGCCTGGGCGTCGAGATCTACGCGGTGTCGACCGACACGCACTTCTCGCACAAGGCCTGGCACGACAGCTCGCCGGCGATCGGCAAGATCAAGTACACCATGGTCGGCGACCCGTCGGGCCAAGTGACCAACAACTTCGAGATCATGCGTCCGGGCGTCGGCCTGGCCGACCGCGGCACCTTCCTGGTCGACCCGCAAGGCGTGATCCAGTTCATGGAAGTCACCGCCGAAGGCATCGGCCGCAACGCCATCGAGCTGCTGCGCAAGATCAAGGCCGCCCAGTACGTCGCCGCTCACCCGGGCGAAGTCTGCCCGGCCAAGTGGGAAGAGGGTGAAAAGACCCTGGCCCCGTCGCTGGACCTCGTCGGCAAGATCTAAGACTTCAAGACCCGAACCGTCGGCCGGTCATCCGGATCGGCCGGCGGTTCCCCTCTCGATCGTTCGCAGCGTTCGATCCCTCCCCCGACAATCGAACGCCCCCTTCCACTCCCCTCGCCTTTTTGGGAGCCCGCCATGCTGGACGCCGGTCTGAAAGCCCAACTGACCACCTATCTGCAGAACCTGCGCCAGCCGATCACGCTGGTCGCCTCGCTGGACGACTCCAAGGGCTCGGTCGACATGCGGGCCCTGCTGGACGACGTCGCCTCGACCTCCGACAAGGTCAGCGTCCGCTTCGACGGCGACGACGCCCGCAAGCCCTCGTTCGCGATCGAACGCGCGGCCAATGACGCCGAGGTCCGCTTCGCCGGCCTGCCGCTGGGCCATGAGTTCACCTCGCTGGTGCTGGCTCTGCTGCACGTGGGCGGCCACCCGCCCCGCATCGACGCCGAGGTGATCGAGCGCATCAAGGCGCTGGACGGCGACTATCACTTCGAAACCTATTTCTCGCAGTCGTGCCAGAACTGCCCCGACGTGGTGCAGGCGCTGAACACGATGAGCGCCCTGAACCCGCGCATCCGCCACGTCGCCATCGACGGCGCCCTGTTCAAGGCCGAGGTCGAGGCGCGCCAAGTGATGGCCGTGCCGACCATCCTGCTGAACGGCCAGGCCTTCGGCCAGGGCCGCATGGAAATCGAGCAGATCCTGGCCAAGCTGGATGTCGGCGCGGCCGACCGCATGGCCGAAAAGATCAAGGCCAAGGACGCCTTCGAGGTTCTGGTCGTCGGCGGCGGTCCGGCCGGCGCGGCCTCGGCGATCTACGCCGCCCGCAAGGGCATCCGCACCGGTGTGGCGGCCGAACGCTTCGGCGGCCAGGTGCTGGACACCATGGACATCGAGAACTTCATCTCGGTGCCGCACACCGAAGGCCCCAAGCTCGCCAGCGCGCTGGAGCAGCACGTCAAGGACTATGAGGTCGACGTGATGAACCTTCAGAAGGCCGTGGGCCTGGTCCCGGCCAAGGTTCCCGGCGGCCTGCACGAGATCAAGCTGGAGAACGGCGCCAGCCTGAAGTCGCGCACGCTGATCCTGTCGACCGGCGCGCGCTGGCGGAACGTCAACGTGCCCGGCGAGGCCGAGTACAAGAACAAGGGCGTGGCCTACTGCCCGCACTGCGACGGTCCGCTGTTCAAGGGCAAGCGCGTGGCGGTGATCGGCGGCGGCAACAGCGGCGTCGAGGCGGCCATCGATCTGGCCGGCATCGTCGCCCACGTCACCCTGATCGAGTTCGACAGCCAGCTGCGCGCCGACGCCGTGCTCCAGCGCAAGCTGGCCAGCCTGCCGAACGTGACGATCATCAAATCGGCCATGACCACCGAGATCCACGGCGACGGGTCCAAGGTGAACGGCCTGACCTACAAGGACCGCACCAGCGACACGGCCCACCGCGTCGACCTGGAAGGCGTGTTCGTGCAGATCGGCCTGGTGCCCAACACCGAGTGGCTGAAGGACTCGGGCGTGGCCTTGTCGCCGCGCGGCGAGATCGAGGTCGACTATCGCGGCGAAACCTCGATCCCCGGCGTCTTCGCCGCCGGCGACGCGACGGTGACGCCCTACAAGCAGATCATCATCGCCATGGGCGAAGGGGCCAAGGCCTCGCTCAGCGCCTTCGACTACCTGATCCGCCTGCCGGCGTCGGAGGCGGCGGAAGCGGCGTAGGGGCGCACAACGCGTTGTCAGCCGACCTCATCGCCCAGCCAGGGCGGAAAGAGGTCGGCTAGCGCCTCAACAATATCTGCTCCGAAAGTCTCGCCCTTAACCTCACCGAGCAGCCTACCCGTTCGCACGTCGTAGATCTGATACTCCGAGCTCCCTGCCTCACGAAGAGCAACGTGCTGACGCGGCACGGACCACTGCTGCCGCCGAAACGCATAGTAGCTCAGGCTATCGTCTGACAGTTCGAGGCGCTCGGTCAGTGTCGCCAATAGCCCCCAAGTAAACAGGGAGCCCAAGACCCCCAGAAAAGCCCAGCCCATCCAACTGCGTTGGTCCCAGATAAGCCAGCTTCCGAGCGCCCCCACTAGCGCCACCCCAGCTCCGTCAATCCAGAGCTTGCTCCGTCGGGGATGATAGACGCCGATCTTCAACCCGCTTCGCTCTGCAAGCGGCAAGTTGGACCGCTGTTCGAGCCATTCCACCCAACGCGCCCATGCCCGGCGCTTAGGAGAATCGCTCATAGTGGCCAAAATCGCCCGCGCGTCTTGGAGGATGTCCTCGATTTGTTGTGGTGTGAAACGAGCGAAACGCCGCTCGAAAAGACGCCCGTAACGGCCTGGCCGAAGAGACCCGCTCGCACGGTTAGTCAGCGCAAAGAAGACTTGCAGGGCCGGGATAACGATGGCGATCAGCGCAACTACAGCAGCGAGCTGCTGAACGAGTCCGCTCCAGCCCATCTGCACGAAGGGCGGCTGATCCATGAGGATAAAAATCCCCACCGCGCCAATGAAAAGCGCCCCCAACCAAAGTCCTAGTCGCCCATAGACGCCCACAACTTCCCAAAACGACAGCAGACTTGGCGGTGTCGGGATCGGCTTGCCGTCACTGCCTATCGGTTTCATGCATGCCCCCAACTCGACCGTGAGATGTGAAGCACGGCGACGCCAACCGGATCAACACCCTAGGGCCGGCGGACCGGGCGATCGTGGGCGCCCTAACGCCCCCCTTTGGCTGGAAATCCTCGTCCTTCGACAAGCTCAGGATGAGGATTTCCAGTGCTGCGAGGCCAACAGTCGTCCTCACCCTGAGCCTGTCGAAGGGCGAGGACGGGGCCCACAGCGCGGCCGACACCCCGCCCCAAACCCGTCGTTCCTAACCCTCGCCCGCCTCGACCAGCTCCTCGAGGAACAGCGCCATCAGCGCCGACTGGGAGTTGACGCCGGCCTTGGCGTAGACGCGGGCCAGCTGGGCGCGGACCGTGCCGGCGGCCGCGCCGCGCAGGGCGGCGATCTCGGCGACGTCGCAGCCTTTCAGCGCAAACAGCGCCACATCGGCCTCGGCCGCCGTCAGCTTCCAGTCGGAAAAGCGCAGACGGGCCAGATCGGCCAGGGCGCCCTTGGCGGCCGCCACCGCCGCCTCGTCCTGGCGGGCGCGCAGCACCAGCCAGCGCACCTGGGCCGCGCCGAACACCACCCCGACCAGCAGGGCGATCGCCGCGCCGGCCTCGGCCGCGATATGCACGCCTGATCCGTCGGCGCGCAGGTCGCCGGTGACGTCGACCAGGAAGAACAGCGTCGCGGCCAGCTGCAGGATCACGATGACCGCGATCAGCGTGATCCTGTGTTCCAGAGCGCGTCGGCGTCCGATCATGCGCAAGCTTTAGCGCCGCCCGGGAAGCATCGCCAAGACAATCCGCCGGCCGCTCCGCCGGGTCTCGAAGACCACCCCGGCGATGTGCAGCAAGATCAGGACATAGAGCAGGTTGACGGCCGTCTCGTGGACTTCGGCCAGCGGCCCTTCCTCGCCATGACCCTCGGCGCCTTCTTGCTCTTCGGCTTCCTCGCCGATCTCGTCGGGCTCGCGCGCCTCGCTATGGACGGCGGCGGCCTCGGCGGCGGGCGGCGCGGCGACGGGGCCCTTGGCCTCCGCCGGCGCATTGGCCATCAGCACGCCCGTCACGACGATGACCGCCAGGGTGCTCCAGATCGCATAGACCATCAGCGCGCCCAGCGGATTGTGCGAGGCGTGCTGGCTGCGCCGCCCCTGGGCGATCTCGCGGAGATGGGCCAGGGCGCGGGCGGGGCTGGGCGGGAAGGCGGTGAACCGCGCCTCGGCCGGGCCGATCACGCCCCAGATCAGCCGCAGCGCCAGGGTCGCGGCCAGGGCGTAGCCGACCCAGACGTGGGGGCTCGAGCCCTCCTCGGTGATCAGTCCGTTGGCGAGGATCGCGCCGACGATGGTCCAGTGGGTCAGCTTGACGACCGGGTCCCAGCGGCGGGGCGGGGGCGCGGTTTCCAGAGGGACGGCAGGGGCGGTCATGGGGCTTCTCCCGGCTTCAGAGGAGACAAGCCCTGCGCGGTCCGGCGGCCGGCGACCATTGGCGCACGGCTTATGCGCCCGGGCGTAAGCTGGTGCTTACGGCGCTGACGCCGTGGCGCAGGACGCACCGCCCAAAAGCCCGACCTCCCCGGCATTGGCTTCGCCGCACGCGCGTGTCGCCGGGAAGGTCGGGTTTCTGGAGGCGGAGTGGAGACCGCTTTCGACCCATAGATAAAGTTAGGATGGTCCGCTTGTGCGGCGGCCATGTTGATGAGATGCCTCCAAAAGCTGCAGCTTGGTGGCCACTTGGAAAATTTTCATTGCCCTGTGCTGCAGCGCCAGTGCGGGTGATGGGAAGCCTCACTCCGCCGCGATGCGCTTTGCAAGTTTGCGAAGTTCGGCAGCCTCTCGGCGTAGTTCGACCGCCGACTCTTTAGCCTCATCAGGTTGGAGCGACTCCATCGAACCGTCGGGCGTCAAATAGAAGATTTTTCCGTCGTGCGCGAAGGCACCAATGTCCGCAGTTAAAGCGCCATTGTGCATTGCCCAATTCGGCTCGATACGCGATAGCGACCGGCGAATTTCGATAATGGACCTCTGTATGTCCGCGATGTGATCTTCCAGGCGGTTCATCCTGGCGCGGCTCTCCGGCACTGTGCTTCGAAAATTGAGATGTTCGGGATGGACTGCCAGCCATTCGAGTGTCTGGGCCAGCGCCTCTTCATTGCCAGCGAGTTCGTTTAGCCTAGTCGCCAGCACCGCGACGCTATCGCTCTTGTCGGTTGCTCGCCCGGTCACCCAGAGTACCGCCTTGCCAATCTGGTCGAGCAGATCGTTGAAATTGACCGATGCGTCGATGTTGATCGGTGAGCCGACCTTTGCCTGCGCATGGACCGGCCCGGCCAGTCCCATCGCGAGCGCGCATACCAGAAGTAGCCGCATATTTCCCTCCATCCTTTGGGGAATAATGATGCCGCTACATGTTTGAGTCGAGTCCATCGCGACGTGTTCTAAGGTGGGCTCGGCTTTGGATTATAGACTCACCTTGGTGCGCCGTTTAGACCGCCCATCAGCAGGATGAATGTCTGCCACCCCAACCCGCCTCCGACCAAGTCCGCTCCATGACAAGGCGCGCCGGGTCTGCGGCCTGTCCCCCCAACAGAAAACGCCGCCCGGGATCGCTCCTGGGCGGCGTCTTCGTCTCTAGGCTCAACCCAGTCCTTAGAACTGGATGTTCGCCCCCACAAACACCGTGCGGCCGCTGGTGGTGAAGTTCCACAGGCGCTTGGCGCCGGTCTCGCCGAAGCCGTTGTTGAAGCTGTTGACCTGCTCTTCGCGCTCATCGGTCAGGTTGATGGCGTCCAGCGACAGGCGGACGCGCGGGGTCAGCTGGTAGAAGGCCGACGCATCGACATAGGTCGTGGCGTTGAACGCGCCGCTGTCGATCAGATAGTCCGAACGATAGTTGGCCGAGACGCGGCCGCCGTACTTGGCGGTCTCGTAGTACAGCGTGGCGTTGGCGTTGACGTCCGAGAGGCCGAAGATGTCGGTCTCCTGCGGCTTGCCATTGACCGTATTGATCGTCTTGCTGTCGATCAGGGTCAGGTTGGCCACCGCGCCCATGTTCTTCAGCGCGCCCGGCAGGAAGAAGAAGTCGCTCTGGGCCGACAGTTCCAGGCCCGTCAGCTTGGCGTTCCGCAGGTTCACCTGGCGGGTGTAGGAGGCGACATTGGTCGTGGCCGTGACGCCCGGATAGAGGCCTTCGGCCAGGCCGGTGCTGGCGTAGCTGACATTGGTCGTCGTCTGGCTGGCGATCAGGCCGTCGATGTTCTTGTGGAACAGGCCCGCCGTCAGCATGCCGACGCCGCCGAAGTACCACTCGGCCACCAGGTCGAACTCGTCCGAGGTGTAGGGCTCAAGGTTCGGATTGCCGGTCGAGACGGTGACCGTCGTGCCGTCGACGCTGACCGAACCGTTCATGGCGTAGGCGCCCAGGGCCGGACGGTTGATGTTCTGGGCCGCAGCCACGCGGATCTGGAAGCGGTCGGAGACCTCGACCACCGCGTTCAGCGACGGCAGCACGCCCGAATAGGTCTTCTTGGCCACCGTCGGGGTGTTGACGCCACGAACCGCCAGAACGCCCGAAGAGGTCAGCTCGGTGTCATAGGCGCGCAGGCCGGTGTTGCCGCGCACCGGCAGGCCCATCAGCTGCGTCTTCCAGTCCAGCTGCAGATAGCCGGCCGTGGTGTCTTCCTCGACCGCATAGATCGAGCGCGGCGCGCCGAGCGTGCGGGTGACGCCGTACTTGGCCAGGGCCTTGTCCCAGTCGACGATGATCCACGACTGGTCGTCGTGCTGGGTGAAGACCTTGGTCACGCCGTCCAGACGGTTGTCCAGCGTGCCCCGTTCCCAGGCCGTGCGGTTCACGTCGTCATTGGTCTGCGAATAGCCTTCGTTCTTGAAGCCGCGATACGACAGGCCGCCCTTCAGGGTCAGGCCGTCGTTGAAGTCATAGGCGGCGTTGAACTCGGCGTTCTTCAGCTCGGTGGTCTGATAGGTGGCCGAGAAGTCGATCTCGTGGGCGCGGTAGTTGTTCGCGTCGGTGGTGTTCCACTTGTAGGTGTTCTTGCCGCTGTCGCCGCGATAGTCGGTGATCAGACCGCCGAACGCCTCGGTGTAGAACTTGTCCGAGATCGGGATGTCGTAGTCCGAGGTCTCCTGGCCGATGTGGCCGTCGACGCGCAGCTTGTCCGAGACCTGCCACTCGCCGGTCAGGACCAGCTGGTCGAAGGTGTTCTTGGCTTCCTGACGACGGGTCTCGGTGGCGAAGACGGTGTTGTCGACGTCGGCGTAGATGATCGAGTTGTGCTTGTCGTACTGGATCGCCCTCAGCACCGGCGGGGCGCTGACCAGATTGCCCGAGTGCGGCGTCGGCCCGCCCAGGATCGTCGAACCGAGCGTGGCGCGGGTGGCCAGGTGGATCTCGGTGCGGTCGTTGGTGAACTTGCCGTGCAGGGCGTCGAGCGTCAGGGTGACGGTCTCGACCGGACGCCACTGGGCGGCGGCGGTGACGCCCAGACGCTCCTGGTCCGAACCCCACACCGACAGGCGGTTACCGCGCTGGAAGATCAGCTCGCCGTTCATCGCCTTGGCCGCGTCGACCGGGTTCAGGTTCACGACGTTGGCGGCCAGGGCGCGCTGGGTGCCGGCGCCGTAGGTGTTGTAGCCCTGCTCTTCGGTCTTGCGCTTGGAATAGGCGACCGAGGCCAGGAGGCCGAACTTGTCGTCCCAGTTCTTGGCGATCATCGCCGCGCCACGCGGCTGGGTGTCCTTGGTGGCGCTGTTGGTGCCGGCCTGCAGCGACAGGGCGCCCTTGGTCCCGGCGTAGTCGAACGGCTTGGCGGTGTAGAGGCCGACGGTGCCGGCCATGCCGCCTTCGTCCTGCTCGGCCGAGAACGACTTGCGCACGTCGACCTTCGAGAACAGTTCCGAGGCGAAGATGTTGAAGTCGAAGGCGCGGTCGCGCGAGGTCTGGCCGCGGCTGTCCATCGGCGAGTCGACATTGCCCAGCACTTCCATGCCGTTCAGCTGGACGCGGGTGAAGTCGGGGCCAAGGCCGCGCAGCGAGACGCGGCGGCCTTCGCCGCCTTCGCGGTTGATGGCCACGCCCGGCAGGCGCTGCAGCGACTCGGCCAGGTTCAGATCGGGGAACTTGGCCATGTCCTCGGCGACGATCACGTCGGTGACGATGGCGCTGGTCTTCTTGGCCTCGCGGGCCACGCCCAGCGACTTGCGGAAACCGGTGACCACGACGGCGTCGACTTCGGCGTTGTCGGCGGCGGCGGCCTGCGCCTGGTCTGCGGCATGGGCCTGGGCGACCGGCGCCAGAGCGGCCATGACGAGTTGGGCCGCGCCGACGAGGAGCGCGATCTTGCTGCGAGACATTGGAATACCCCCATGTACTGACATGTACTGATGTCGGCGGAGGATCCGGGGAGGAGCGCCGACGTTCGGCGCGGCAATAGGGAGCGTCGATGACCTCGACGTCTCAACTCGATCAAGGATTGATGACAACGCTAACAGTCCTCCACAACGCGACGTGAAACCGTCATGGGCCTTGGCTAGGGGCTAGGCGTTCTCTCGGAGACTCTTGATGTTGACTCTGCTCGCCGCCCTCGCCGTCGCCGCTGCGCCCTGCCCGGTCTCGGACGAAAGCCCCGCCTGCGTGCGCCAGCGGATCGACGCCCTGCCGATGACCGACCTGCTGACCGTCGGCACCCACAACTCCTACAAGCTGGCCATCCCGCCCGAGGAGATGGCGGCCATGGTCGCCGCGCGCGGGCCGGTCGCGCTGGGGATCGACTACAGCCACCGCCCCCTGACCGAGCAGCTGGACGCCGGCGCGCGGCAACTGGAGATCGACGTCGTCGCCGATCCGCAGGGCGGCCTCTACGCCAAGCCGCTGACGGCGCTGGGCAAGGGCGTGAACTTGACGCCGGACGCCGCCGCCGCCCTGGCCAAGCCGGGCTTCAAGACCCTGCACATCCCCGATGTCGACTTCCGCTCGTCGTGCGTGACCTTCGTGGCGTGCCTGAAGGAAGTGCGCGCCTGGTCCGACACGCACCGCGACCATGCGCCGATCCTGATCATGCTGAACGCCAAGGAAGGCGCGGCCAGCCTGCCGGGCGGCGTGACGCCCCTGGCCTTCACCGAGGCCCTGTTCGACGCCCTGGACGCCGAGATCCGCGCGGTGTTCGGCGAGGACCGCCTGATCACGCCCGACCAGGTGCAGGGCAAGGCCAAGACCCTGCGCGACGGCGTGCTGGCCGGTGGGTGGCCCAAGCTCGGCGCGGCGCGCGGCAAGGTGTTCTTCGCCCTCGATGAAAGCCCCGCCAAGGTGGCGCTCTATCGCGGCCAGCGCGCCTCGCTGGAGGGCCGCGCCATGTTCGTCAACACCGACGAGGCTTCGCCCGCCGCCGCCTATCTGACCCTGAACGATCCCGTGGCCCAGAAGGACCGCATCGCTGCGGCGGTGAAGGCCGGCTTCATCGTCCGCACCCGCGCCGACGCCGAAACCCTGCAGGCCCGGCGCAACGACCCCACCCAACGCGACGCCGCCCTGGCCAGCGGCGCGCAATACGTCTCGACCGACTACATCTGGGCCGACCCGCGCTTTGCGGGCGGCTACACGGTGCGCCTGCCGGGGAACAAGGTCGCGGTCTGCAATCCGGTGCGCCAGCCGACCGGTTGCGGCGGGCGGGATCTGGAGGGGCGTTAGGGGTCAGTCCTAGCGCCGCCGCGCGGCCAGGGCCCAGACGGTCGCGATCACCGAGACCCCGAGCGTCAGGACGCCGATCAGGTCCCAGATGCCATCGCCCAGCAGGGCGGCGATCAGGCCAAACAGGCTGAAGGCGGCGATCAGGGTCGGCGCGCCGAACACCTGCCAGAGGGTCAGATGATGACCGGTCTTCATCGCGCGACCTTCCGCTTGGCCAGCCACAGATAGAGCCCCGAGGCCAGGATGACGATGGTGGCGATGTCGAGCAGCGCCCACAGGATCTTCAGGCCCATGCCGCCGTAGTCGCCAAAGTGCAGCGGCTGCGACAGGGTCAGGGTCTTGACGTACCAGGGCGTCGGCGCGATCGCGGCCAGCTCGCCGGTGCGCGCGTCGATCAGGGCGGGCGTGGTCAGGTGCGTGGTCAGCGGCGTCTTGCCGTGGAAGAACACCGCATAGTGGTGATCGGTCGAATAGTCCGAGCCTGGGAAGGCGACGAACTGCAGGTCCTTGTCGGGCAGCGCCTGCTTCGCCTTGTCGACGGCGGCCTGCAGCGAGCTGCGCTGGCCCGGCGCGACGGGGCTGTCATAGGCCGCCGTCAGCTCCTTGAGGGCCGTGTTCTTCCAGTAGCCGACGATCGGCGTGGCCAGGGCGTTGACGACGCCGGTGGCGCCGACCACCAGCACCCAGGCCGCCGTCACCGCGCCCAACAGGTTGTGATAGTCCAGCCAGCGGGTGCGGGCCCGCTTGCTGGCCCGCACCGTGCCGAACGGCAACCGGCGCATGAAGGGCGCGTAGAGCACCACGCCCGAAACCAGGGCCACGATCAGCAGCAGCCCCATCGCGCCGAGGAACAGCATCCCCGCCAGGCCCAGGAACATGTCGGTGTGCAGCTGGAGCAGGAACTCCATCACCGGATGCCCGGCGACCGGCGGCGCGGCATCGCCGCTGGTCTGGTCGATGGGCTGGAAGCTGTAGACGCCGGCCTTGCCGCCCGGCTGCACGCTGGTGACGTTCACCACCGGCCGGTCTTCATCGAAGCTCATATAGGCCGGAACCTCGCCCGGCTTGCGGGCGAGGGCGGTGTCCAGCACCTGGTCGAGGTTCAGCTTGGGGCCGTCCGGACGCGCGGGCGTCCAGGCCTCCTCCATCAGGACATGCTCGATCTCGTGGCTGAACACGAGCGGCAGCCCCGTGATGCAGAGCATCAGCAGGAAAGCGGTCGAGACCAGGCTCGACCACTTGTGAACCCACGACCAGGCGCGGAGCGTCCGGGCCTTCATCAGCGCTAGAAGTCCGTGCTGATCGACAGGCGCAGGGTGCGCGGCGCGCCCAGCGTCAGGTAGTTGGCGCCCGGATAGCCGCCGACCGCCACCCACTGGTTCCGATCGGTCAGGTTCTCGACCCGGGCCCGCAGGGTGACCGCCTTGCCGCCGGCCTCGAAGGCGTAGCGCGCGCCGAGGTCAAAGCGCGTCCAGGCGTCCAGCGACACGGTGTTGGCGGTGTTGGCCTGCTGCGAACCGGTGTGGACCGCGCGGCCTTCCAGGGTCAGGCCCTCGAGCGTGGCGATGTCCCACTCCACGTTCAGATTGGCCTGGAACTCCGGAACGCCGATCGGGGTCTTGCCCTGCAGCGTGGCCGACAGGGCGCGGTTGATCTGGGCGTCCAGCCAGGTGGCGCCGCCCAGGAGGCGCAGGCCCGGAGCCGGCTGGCCGAAGACGGTCAGTTCGACGCCCTGGTTCTCCTGCTCGCCGCCGGCGGTGTAGCGACGGCTGGAGGCTTCGAAGTACTCGGCCGGCTGGGTGGTGCGGAATAGGCTGATCGCGCCGCCGAACGTCCCGGCGTCGTACTTGGCGCCGATCTCGGTCTGCTCGCCGCGGAACGGCGACAGGATCTCGCCGACATTGGCCACGGCCACGCCGTTGACCTGGGCCGGGGCGATCTTCCCGGGGACCAGGGCCTCGGCGTAGTTGGCGTACAGCGAGATCTTGTCGCTGGGCTTGAACACCGCCGCCAGGGCCGGGGTGGTGGCGTCGCCGTCATAGGCGCCGTTGCGCGCGCCGGTGTTGTAGTCGTACGAGCGGGTCTGGATGTCCTGATAGCGGACGCCCACCGTGACCAGCAGGCGCTCGTTCAGGAACGACAGGGTGTCGGCCACCGCGACGCTGCGGTTCTTGACGCGCTCGGTGACGTTCGGGTCGCTCTTGGAGCCGCCCACGAAGAAGTTCGGGTTCGGTGCGGCCACGGCCACCGGGTTGTAGAGGTTGCTGGCGAAGCCGGCGAAGTTCGAGAAGGCGTAGGCGTTCTTGGACTTCAGGTTCACCTGGGCGACCGAGGCGACCAGCGCGTGGCCGATGGTTCCGGTGGTGAACTTGGCGCGCAGGCCCGCGTCCGTCGACAGGATCGAGTCCTTGCGGACGTTGTCGAAGCGGTAGGCGCTCAGCGTCCCGTTGGCGAGCGCCGTCGGGTTGGCCAGAACGTTGTCTTCCTTGCCCTGGCGACCGCCCAGGGCGGCCCAGGCGCTGACCGTGTCGGTCAGGTCGAACTCGCCGCGCGCCGCGCCGAACAGCTGGCGCTCGTCGGTGTGGGTCCAGGGCTGGGCGAAGTTCTTGTCGGCCGACGGGGCCTTGGGGATGGCGCCCAGCGGGGTGACGGTCGGACGCGCGCCTTCGATGCGGTGATCCTGCCAGCCCAGATCGGCCGAGAAGCGGGCGCGGTCGCCGCGACGGTCCAGGCCCAGGCCCAGCACCGTCAGGTCGCGCTTTTCGCCGTCGACGGCCGTCTCGCCGCCGCGCAGGCCCAGATTCACCCGCGCGCCATAGGCGTCGTTCTGGCCAAAGCGGCGGGCGATGTCGGCCGAGCCATAGACCTGCTCGCCGCCGTCCCAGCCGGCGGTGAAGCGGGTCAGAGGCGCGGTCGGCGCGCGCTTAGGCATGAGGTTGAACGCACCGCCGACGCCGCTGCCGCCGGGGGCCGCGCCGTTCAGGAAGGCGTTGGCGCCGCGGAACACGTCCACCCGCTCGATCAGCTCGGCCGCCACGAACTGGCGCGGCAGCACGCCGTAGAGACCGTTATAGGTCATGTCGTCGGAATAGACCGGGAAGCCGCGAACGACGTACAGCTCCTGGAAGTTGCCGAAGCCCTTGGTCACGCGGACGGTGGGGTCGTTCTGCAGCACGTCGGCCACGCTGCGGGCCTGCTGGTTGCGGATCAGGGCTTCGGTGTAGCTGGTGACGGCGAACGGCGTGTCCATCGTGTCCAGCGCGCCCAGCAGGCCGACGCGCGCGCCCTTGGCGACCTGGTCACCGGCATAGGCGGGCGGCAGACGCACCTGCGAGCCGGTGATGACCACCTCGTCGACGCGGGTCGTGTCGGCCTGGCGCGCCAGGGCGGGGCTGGCCAGAGCGCCGCTGATCAGCGCGGACGACAGCAGAAGGGCGAGACGAGACGACATCGGAGGATCCTAATATTGCGAGTGCGTCGCAATATCTGGCCTTCTGCGGCGTTTCAACTCTTTCCTCCCCGGGATGGGGGAAGCGGCTTGGTGAGGGGTCGCACGGCCATGCCGCAAAACCCCTCATCCGGCCCTTCGGGCCACCTTCTCCCGCAGGGGGAGAAGGATAAAACCCTAAGCCGTCGCCATCGCCTCGCCGCGCACCAGGGCGGCGTAGGTGTCCATCAGATCCAGCGACAGCTTGGCGGGCGTGAACTTGAACTCGCCCACTTCCGAGACCGGGGTCACCTCGGCGGCGGTGCCGACGATGAAGCACTCGGTGAAGGTGGCCAGTTCTTCCTTCTGGATGTGGCGCTCGACCACCTCGATCCCCTTGGCCTTGGCCAGGTCGATCACCGTGCGGCGGGTGATGCCGTCCAGGAAGCAGTCGGGCTTGGGCGTGTGCAGCACGCCGTCCTTGACGAAGAACACGTTGGCGCCGGTCGCCTCGGCGACATAGCCGCGATAGTCCAGCATCATCGCGTCGGCATAGCCGTCCTTCTCGGCGGCGTGCTTGGAGATGGTGCAGATCATGTAGAGGCCGGCGGCCTTGGCGGCGATCGGGGCGGTCTTGGGGTCGGGACGCTGGTACTTGGCCCAGGTCAGGCGGATGCCCTTGGCCTTGGTGGCCGGATCGAAGTAGCTGGGCCACTCCCAGACGGCGATCGCCACGTGGATCTTGGAGTGTTGCGCCGAAACACCGATCATTTCGCTGCCGCGCCAGGCGATCGGACGCACATAGCAGTCCTTCAGGCCGTTCTTGGCCGCCGTCGCCTTGCAGGCCTCGTCGATCTCGGCCACCGTGTAGGGGATCTCAAAATCGAGGATCTCGGCCGACTTGAACAGGCGCTCGGTATGCTCGGTCAGTTTGAAGATTTCGCCGCCGTACATGCGCTCGCCTTCGAACACCGACGACGCATAGTGCAGGCCATGGGTCAAAACATGCACCTTCGCTTCGCGCCAGGGCACAAATTGCCCGTCAAGCCAGATCCAACCGTCGCGATCGTCGAAGGGAACCAGAGACATCGGCCCAAGACCTCCTTATTGGGAACGCGGTTCTTAGACGCCCCGTGGGGGGATGCGTCAAATAAAATGGACTCCTTGCGATGATAGCCCCGCTACAGCCCGGTTCGGACGATCCGCGTCTGATCCTCCGCGAGGAGGAACTGGACGGCGGGCTGGAACTGATCCTGTTGGCCGAGGCCTCGCTGTGGGCCGCCGTGGACGCGGTGCTGGAGACCGAGGCCCTGGGCCTTGGGCGCTCGCACTGGCGCGCGGCCTTCTTGCTGCGCCGCCGTCCGGGGATTGGGGTGCAGGACCTCTCCAAGCTGACCAGCCTGTCGAAACAGGCCGCCAGCCGCACCCTGTCCGATCTGGAGAAGGCCGGTCTGGTCGAGCGCGTCTCCGGCGATCTGGACGGGCGCCGGCGGCCAGCGACCCTCACCGCCGAGGGCGTGGCCTTCGAACAGCGGACGGCCGAACGCCTGCGGGGGCTGCTGGCCAGGGCCTACCGCACCGGGGGCCTCGACGGGGTGGCCGGAACGCGGCGCATCCTGGCGGCGCTGGCCGGATCGCGGCAAGGTGTCGGCCCCGGACGACGGATGCCGACATGACCCCTGACGAGCGCCGCGAACGCCATCTGCTGGTGGTCGACGACGACGACCGGCTGCGCAAGCTGATCAAGGAATTCCTGAGCCGCGCGGGCTTTCGCGTCACCGCCGCCTCAAGCGCCGCGGCGGCCGACAAGCTGTTCGATGCCCTGGACTTCGACCTGATGGTGCTGGACGTGATGATGCCCGGCGAGGACGGCATGGCCTTCACCAAGCGCCTGCGCGCCAAGGGCGGCGAGGCCGGCCGCACGCCGATCCTGATGCTGACCGCCCGCGACCAGACCGCCGATCGGATCGAGGGCCTGTCCAGCGGCGTCGACGACTATCTGGGCAAGCCGTTCGAGCCGCAGGAACTGCTTCTGCGCATCGAGGCCATCCTGCGCCGCTCGGCCGCGCGCCCCGTCGGCCCCAAGGCGCTGAGCCTTGGCCGTTGCACCTTCGACGCCGACCGGGGCGAGCTGACCTGCGACGGCGAGGCCGTGCGGATCACCGAGGCTGAAGTGACCCTGCTGCGGCGCCTGGCCCGCTCGCTGCACGAACCGGTCGACCGCCTGGAACTGGCCCGCGACACCGCCGACGCCACCGGCCGCGCCGTCGACGTCCAGGTCACCCGCCTGCGCCGCAAGATCGAGCCGGACCCGAAGAACCCGCGCTACCTGCAGACGGTGCGGGGTGTGGGGTATCGGCTGGCGCCGGATTGATGGGGGGCGCCGTCCAAATCCTCCCCCTCGCGGGGGAGGTGTCCGCGCAGCGGACGGAGGGGGAAGTCGGCCGGCGGCGGGGGTGTGATCTTCCCCCTCCGGCGCTTCGCGCCACCTCCCCCGCTGGGGGGAGGATCTAGGTGCCCCTCACCCGCCTCGACATCCCGCCGTCGCTGAAGCGTCTGCTGCCGACCACGCTGTTCGGGCGCAGCCTGCTGATCATCATCCTGCCGGTGGCGATCATGCAGATCGCCGTGACCTGGGCGTTCTTCGACGCCCACTGGCAGAGCGTGACCAGCAAGCTCTCCGAGGGCCTGGCCGGCGACATCGCCTGGGCGGTGCAGTCCTATGAGGACGATCCCAGCCCCGCCGCCGTCGAGAAGCTGGCCGAGCGGGCGGAAGGGGCGCTGTCGCTGTCGATCGCCTTCCAGAAGGGCCGCAAGCTGCCGACCAGCCATCGCCCCTCGCTTTTCGCAGCCCTGGACCGGTCGCTGGACAAGGCGCTGGAGGACCGGCTGGACAACCCGTTCTGGTTCGATACGACCCGCTACCGCGCCTATATCGACATCCGGGTGCAGGTCGACGGCGGGGTGCTGCAGATCTACGCCCTGCGCGACCGCGCCTACGCCACCCAGGGCCACATCTTCATCCTGTGGATGGTGGTGGCGACCCTGCTGCTGACGGCGGTGGCCATCCTGTTCATCCGCAACCAGGTGCGGGCCATCGAGCGCCTGGCCGAGGCCGCCGACGCCTTCGGCCGGGGCGAGGATCCGGAGTTCAAGCCGCACGGCGCGCGCGAGGTGCGTCAGGCGGCCCTGGCCTTCATCGCCATGAAGCTGCGTATCCAGCGCCATATCGAGCAGCGCACCGCCCTCCTGGCCAGCGTCAGCCATGACCTGCGCACGCCGCTGACCCGGCTGAAGCTGGAAATGGCCATGGCCGAGCCGTGCGAGCGCATGGAGGCCATGAAGGGCGATCTGGCCGAAATGGAGCACATGATCGACGAATACCTGGCCTTCGCCCGCGGCGAGGGCGGCGAGGCGATCCAGGTGGTCGACCTGTCGGACCTGGTCGAAAGCGTGGTGGCCGACGCCGAGCGCGGCGGGGCGGCGATCGAGACCGAGATCACGCAAGGCCTGGAAACCCGCCTGCGCCCCCTCACCTTCCGCCGGGCCCTGGCCAATCTGATCGACAACGGCGTGGCCCACGCCGACCGGGTGCGCGTCACGGTCAGCCCGCGTCAGACCGGCGGCGTCGACGTGGCCGTCGACGACGACGGTCCCGGCATCCCCGAAGACAAGTACGAGGAGGCCTTCAAGCCCTTCTCGCGGCTCGACGAAAGCCGGAACCAGAACGAGAAGGGCGTGGGCCTCGGGCTCGCCATCGCCCGCGACATGGCCCGGGGCCTGGGCGGCGATCTGGTGCTGTCCCGCTCGGCGCTGGGCGGCCTGCGGGCGCTGATCCGGCTGCCGGGGTAGAGACTAAATCCTCGTCCTTCGACAGGCTCAGGATGAGGATTTAGCGCGAACCGAGGCCAACAGTCGTCCTCACCCTGAGCGCACCTCGAAGGACGCAAAGACGCCCCCTCCGTCACGCGGCTGCGCCGCGCGCCACCTCCCCCGCAAGCGGGGCAGGATGCGGGATTTTCCTCCTCACCCGTGAAACGGGGGAGGTGGCGCGGCGCGGATAAGCGACGTGACGGAGGGGGCGCTTACACGCTCGATTCGACCCGTGAGCCGTCGTTCGGCGCTACGCCCCCCGATCCCGGAACGGATCGGCCGGGTACACGCCCAGGATCTCGAACCGCTCGGAGAAGAACTTCAGCTCGTCCAGCGCCAGGGCTAGGTTGCGGTCTTCGGGACGGCCGTCGACCTCGGCGTAGAAGAAGGTGGCGGTGAAATTGCCGCCTTCCATGTAGCTTTCCAGCTTGGTCATGTTGACGCCGTTGGTCGCAAAGCCACCCAGCGCCTTGTAGAGGGCCGCCGGCAGGTTGCGGACTCGGAACACGAAGCTGGTCACGCAGCGGTGGGTGAAGTCCGGCGCGGCCGGGGCCTTGTCGGCGGTCATCACCAAAAAGCGCGTGGTGTTGTGACGCTCGTCCTCGATATCGCGGGCCAGGATGTCCAGACCATAGATCTCGGCGGCCAGGGCGGGGGCGACGGCGGCGTGGGTCGGGTTGGGCTTGAGGGCCAGGGCCTTGGCCGCGCCGGCGGTGTCGCCGGCGGCTTCGGTCTCGACGCCCAGGCGCTTCAAGCTGTTGCGGCACTGGCTGAGCGCGATCGGCATCGAGCTGACCACCTTGATGTCCTCCAGCTTGACGCCCTTGTTGGCCATCAGCTGGAAGCGGATCGGCTTGAAACGCTCGCCGATGATCTTCAAGCCCGAGGCGGGCAGAAGGTGATGGACGTCGGCGACCCGGCCGGCGATCGAGTTCTCGATCGGGATCATGCCCAGCTGGGCGACGCCCGACTTGATGGCCTCGAAGGCCTCCTCGAAGGTCTTGCAGGGATAGGCTTCGTAGTCGGGGAAATAGGTACGGCACGCCTCGTGGCTGTTGGCGCCGGGCTCGCCCTGGAAGGCGATCTTCTTGAGGAGGCTCATCGGGTTTCCTCGGCCTGCTTGCGGGCCGCTTCGAGATCAGAGGGATTGTCGACGGAGATCGGGGCGGTCTTGGCCACCGCAGCCCGGATGGTCAGGCCCAGTTCCATGGCGCGCAGCTGCTCCAGCTTTTCGCGCTTTTCCAGCGGCGAGGGGGCGGCGGCGTTGAAGGCCTCCAGCGCTTCGCGGCGATAGCCGTAGATGCCGATGTGGCGCCAGACAGGGCCGTCGCCATAGAGGGTGGAGCGGGTGAAATAGAGGGCCCGGCCGCTCTGGCCGTCCTCTTCCATGGCCAGCACGGCCTTGACCACGTCCGGGTTGGCGCGGTCGGCGGGCGAGGCTTCAGGCGCCACGACGGTGGCGATATCGGCGTCGCCGAACTCCTTAAGTATTCGCGCGCAGTCGCTGAGCACAGCCGGGTCGACGAACGGCATGTCGCCTTGCAGGTTGATCACCACGTCGTGCGCAAACCCCGGATCGAGCTGCGCCAGCGCCGCGAGAATCCGGTCCGAACCGGACGGCAGGTCGGGGTCGGTCAGCACGGCGGTTCCGCCAGCCTTTTGAACCGCTTCGACGATTTCCGGGTCGCCGGCGGCCACCGCGACCGGACCGATACCCGCTTCGAGGCCTCGGCGCAGAACCCGCACGATCATCGGAACCCCGCCGATATCGGCCAGGGGCTTGCCCGGAAGCCGGGTTGCGGCCATCCGAGCCGGGATCAGAATGAGGGGGTTCATCGGTTCAAATCTCCGCCGCCCTGTTGCGCGAGGGGCGGTAGCGTGTAAGAGACGCGAGCGCAACATGACGCGCGCTGGAGACTCGTCCTTGTGATTCCGGCGCGCGGGTTCCAAGCCCGCCGTTCGACGGGCCGATAAGAGGCTGACAAGGCTGAAATGAGCGACCTGACGTTCAACAAGATCGCTGGCGGCGTGCTGCTGACCGGCCTCGTTATTTTCGGTCTGCGGGAAGCGTCCTCGATCGTCTTCTCCAAGCCCGAAGTCGAGAAGGCCGGCTACGAGATCGCGGTCCAGGAAGAAAGCGCCGGCGGCGCGGCGGTGGTCGAGAGCCTCCCCGACTGGAACGCCGTGCTGACGCCGGCCAATGTGGCTGCGGGCCAGGCTGTCGCGGCCAAGTGCGCCGCCTGCCACAAGTTCGACGCCTCCAACGCCAACGGCACGGGCCCTGGCCTGTGGGACGTGGTGGGCCGCAAGGTGGCCGGTCACGCCGGGTTCAACTACTCGACCGGCATGAAGGAATTCGCGGCCAAGACCCCGGTCTGGGACTACGACCACCTGTATGAATTCCTGAAGGCGCCGGGCAAGTACGTCTCGGGCACCAACATGACGTTCGTCGGCCTGAAGAAGCAGGAAGACCGCATCGCGATGATCGCCTACATGCACAGCCTGGGTTCGACGCTGCCGGTCCCGCCGCCGCGTCCGGTGGCCGCCCCGGCTCCGGCCGAAGGCGCGGCGCCCGCCGCTGAAGGCGCGGCTCCGGCCGCCGAAGGCGCCGCCCCCGCGGCTGCCGGCGC
>NZ_PJRR01000012.1 GCF_002858865.1 Caulobacter vibrioides
GGCCGGGGCCGGGGCCGGGGCAGCCGGAGCCGGCTTGGGCGCTTCAGCCTTGGGCGCGGGCGCGGCGGCCGGCGCGGCCGGCGCGGCCGAGGCGGTCGCGCCTTCGGCGACGACGCCCAGCACCGTGCCCGGAACGACGGTCGCGCCTTCCGCAGCGCCGATCGCCGACAGCACGCCGTCGGCGGGCGAGGCCACCTCGAGCGAAACCTTGTCGGTTTCCAGCTCGACGAGGATCTCGTCCTTCTTCACGGCCTCACCGACCTTCTTGGTCCAGCGCGCCACCGTGGCTTCGGTGACGGATTCGCCGAGGGCGGGCGTATTGATGTCGGCCATGGGGCTTTCCGAGTCTCTCTTGCTTGGTCCGGCGGGTTTCTTGGGTACGAGCCCTTCGCTTACGCGAAGGCCTCGTTGAGGAAGGTTTCGAGCTCTTTCAGGTGGCGGCTCATCAGACCGGCGGCCGTCGAGGCCGAGGCCGGGCGGCCGACGTACTTGGCGCGCTTGGCCTTGATGTCCAGCTTGTCGAGCGTCAGTTCCAGCCACGGATCAACAAACGTCCAGCCGCCCATGTTGCGGGGCTCTTCCTGACACCAGATCAGGTCGGCGTTCTTGAAGCGGGAGAGCACGTTCATCAGCGACTTCATCGGCCACGGATAGAACTGCTCCAGACGCAGCAGATAGACGTCGTCACGGCCAAGCTTGGCGCGCTGGTCGACGAGGTCGAAATAGACCTTGCCCGAGCAGACGATGACGCGCTTGATCTTGTCGTCGCTCTTCAGCGTGATCCCGCCGACGTCGCAACCGGCCTCGGCGCCGTCCACCATCACGCGGTGGAAGGCCGAGCCCTCGGCGAAGTCCGACAGGTTCGAGACCGCGCGCTTGTGGCGCAGCAGGCTCTTGGGCGCCATCACGATCAGCGGCTTGCGGAACTCGCGGTGCATCTGGCGACGCAGGGCGTGGAAGTAGTTGGCCGGCGTCGTGCAGTTGACGACCTGCATGTTGTCTTCGGCGCACGACTGCAGGAAGCGCTCCAGACGCGCCGAGCTGTGCTCGGGACCCTGGCCTTCATAGCCGTGCGGCAGCAGCATGACGAGGCCGCTCATCCGCAGCCACTTGCGCTCGCCCGAGCTGATGAACTGGTCGATCACGACCTGGGCGCCGTTCACGAAGTCGCCGAACTGGCCTTCCCAAAGCGTCAGGGTGTTCGGCTCGGCCAGCGAGAAGCCGTATTCGAAGCCCAGCACCGCCTCTTCCGACAGGGCCGAGTCGATCACTTCATAGTGGGCCTGGCCGGCGCGGATGTTGTTGAGCGGTGTGTAGTGCTCTTCGGTCTTCTGGTCGATGATGTCCGAATGGCGCTGGGTGAAGGTGCCGCGCACGGAGTCCTGGCCCGACAGGCGGACCGGGATGCCTTCGTCCAGCAGGGTGGCGAAGGCCAGGTGCTCGGCCGCGCCCCAGTCGATGCCCTCGCCCTTCTCGAACGCGTCGCGACGGTTCTCGATGGCGCGGCGCACGGTCTTGTGGGCGTCGATCCGCTCGGGGATCGCCGTGATCAGGCGGCCCAGTTCCAGCAGGCGGGTCTTGGGGAAGGCGGTCTTGCCGCGGCGATCCTCGTCGCCCGGCAGGGTCAGGCCGGCCCACTTGCCGTCCAGCCAGTCGGCCTTGTTGGGCTTGTAGATCTTGCCGGCGTCGAACTCGGCGTCGAGGAACTTCTCGAACTCCGAAACCCAGCTGTCGCAGTCGGCCTGGGTGATGACGCCCTCGCCGATCAGGCGGTTCGAATAGAGTTCGCGGGTCGAGGGGTGGCCCTTGATCTTCGCGTACATCAGCGGCGACGTCATGGTCGGATCGTCGCCTTCGTTGTGACCGAAGCGACGGTAGCAGACCATGTCGATGACCACGTCCTTGCCGAACTTCTGCCGGTACTCGGTCGAGACCTTGGCGGCGAAGACGACGGCTTCGGGATCATCGCCGTTCACGTGGAAGATCGGCGCCTCGACCATCAGCGCCATATCGCTGGGATAGGGCGAGCTGCGCGAATAGCGCGGGCTGGTGGTGAAGCCGATCTGGTTGTTGACGATGAAGTGGATGGTGCCGCCCGTGCGGTAGCCCTTCAGGCCCGACAGGGTGAAGCACTCGGCCACCACGCCCTGGCCGGCGAACGCGGCGTCGCCGTGCAGCAGCAGCGGCAGCACGTGGCCACGGCCCGCGTCCGGCTGTTCGCGCAGGGTGAAGGCCTGCTTGGCGCGGGCCTTGCCGATCACGACCGGGTTGACGATTTCCAGGTGCGACGGGTTGGCGGTCAGCGACAGGTGGACCTTGTTGTCGTCGAACTCACGGTCCGACGAGGCGCCCATGTGATACTTCACGTCGCCCGAGCCCTCGACGTCCGAGGGCACCGACGAGCCGCCTTGGAACTCGTGGAAGATGACGTGGTAGGGCTTGCCCATCACGGCGGCCAGCACGTTCAGACGGCCGCGGTGCGGCATGCCCAGGACGATGTCCTTCACGCCCAGCGCGCCGCCGCGCTTGATGATCTGCTCCAGCGCCGGGACCATGGCCTCGCCGCCGTCCAGACCGAAGCGCTTGGTGCCGGGGAACCGCTTGTGCAGGAAGCGCTCGAAGCCCTCGGCCTCGATCAGCTTCTTCAGGATGGCGACCTTGCCTTCCTTCGAGAAGGTGATTTCCTTGTCGCGGCCCTCGATGCGCTCCTGCAGCCAGGCCTTCTCGGCCGGGTCGGAGATGTGCATGTACTGCACGCCGACATTGCCGCAGTAGGTGCGGCGGACGATCGACAGGATCTCGCGGATCGTCGCGGTCTCAAGGCCCAGCACGAAGTCGAGGAAGATCGGGCGGTCGTAGTCGGCTTCCGAGAAGCCGTACGAGGCCGGGTCCAGCTCGCTGGCGTCCTTGGGCGGATCCAGGCCCAGCGGGTCCAGATTGGCGGCCAGGTGACCGCGCATCCGGTAGGCGCGGATCATCATGATGGCGCGCAGGCTGTCCAGCGTGGCGGCGCGGACGGCTTCAGCGCTGGCGGCGGGGGCCTTGGCCTCGATGGCCTTGGAGACCTTGGCTTCGACGGCGGGGGCGACGGTGGCCCACTGGCCGTCCAGGGCCGACAGCCAGTCCGGACGGACGGTGGCAACCTTCTTGGGGGTCCAGGCCGGGTCTTGCGCGGCGCGCTTAACCTGGTCGGCCTGTTCCTGCAGGCTGGCGAAGAAGGCGTTCCACGAGGGCTCGACCGATCCGGGGTTCTCCGCCCACTGGGCGTAGAGGTCTTCCACGAACGCGGCATTGGCGCCGTAGAGGAAGCTGGTCTCGGTCAAGACCTGGTTGATGATGCCTGCGTCGTCCGCCATGGATTTGTCGCCTTCAGATCCGCTGCTTACGGGAGCGCTACCGCACAGCCCGTAAATATAGTCTCTCAATCACCCGGGCGCCCGTCGCTTAGCGGGGGCCCAGGTGATTTTTTCGGATCGTCGACTGGCGGTCGCAAAAAACCTGGGCCCCGCGCGAGGCGGGGTCTCGGTGTCTAGTTTAGCCCTTCAGGACTTCCAGCAGGGTCTCACCCAGCTTGGCCGGCGACGGCGAGACGCGGATGCCCGCATCTTCCATCGCCGCGATCTTGTCCTCGGCGCCGCCCTTGCCGCCCGACACGATGGCACCGGCGTGGCCCATGTGACGGCCAGGAGGAGCCGTACGACCGGCGATGAAGCCGACCATCGGCTTCTTGCGGCCGCGCTTGGCTTCGTCCTTCAGGAACTGGGCCGCTTCTTCTTCGGCCGAGCCGCCGATTTCACCGATCATGACGATCGACTTGGTGGCTTCGTCGGCCAGGAACATCTCGAGGACGTCGATGAACTCGGTGCCCTTGACCGGGTCGCCGCCGATGCCGACGGCCGTGGTTTGGCCAAGGCCCGCGTTCGTGGTCTGGAACACCGCTTCATAGGTCAAGGTGCCCGAGCGCGACACGACGCCGACGCTGCCTTCCGAGAAGATCGAGCCCGGCATGATGCCGATCTTGCACTGCTTGGGCGTCAGGACGCCCGGGCAGTTCGGGCCGATGAGGCGCGACTTGGAGCCTTGCAGGGCCTTCTTGACCTTGACCATGTCCAGCACCGGGATGCCCTCGGTGATGCAAACGATCAGCGGGATCTCGGCCTCGATGGCCTCCAGGATCGAGTCGGCCGCGAAGGGCGGCGGGACGTAGATCACCGAGGCGTCGGCGCCGGTGCGGTCCTTGGCTTCGGCGACGGTGTCGAACACCGGCAGGCCGATGTGGGTTTGACCGCCCTTGCCCGGGGTGACGCCGCCGACCATCTTGGTGCCGTAGGCGATGGCCTGCTCGGTGTGGAACGTGCCTTGAGCGCCGGTGATGCCCTGGCAGATGACCTTGGTGTGGGAACCGATCAGAACCGACATTTAGCGGGCGCCCTTCACAGCGGCGACGATCTTCTCGGCGCCGTCAGACAGATCGTTGGCGGCGATGACGTTCAGGCCGCTTTCCGAGATGATTTTCTTGCCGAGTTCGACGTTGGTGCCTTCCAGACGGACGACCAGCGGAACCTGGAGACCGACTTCCTTCACCGCGGCGATCACGCCTTCGGCGATGATGTCGCAGCGCATGATGCCGCCGAAGATGTTGACCAGGATGCCTTTGACGGCCGGATCGGCGGTGATGATCTTGAAGGCCGCAGTGACCTTCTCCTTGCTGGCGCCGCCGCCGACATCCAGGAAGTTGGCCGGCTCGGCGCCGTACAGCTTGATGATGTCCATGGTGGCCATGGCCAGGCCGGCGCCGTTGACCATGCAGCCGATTTCGCCGTCCAGGGCGATATAGGCCAGGTCGTACTTCGACGCTTCGATTTCCTTGGGGTCTTCTTCGCTCTCGTCGCGCAGCGCCTTGATGTCCGGGTGACGGAACAGGCTGTTGCCGTCGAACGACAGCTTGGCGTCCAGGACGCGCAGGTGATCATCCGCCGTCACGATCAGCGGGTTGATCTCCAGCATGGCCATGTCCTTGGCCATGAACGCCGTATAGAGCTGGTTCAGCAGCGAGGCGGCTTCCTTGGCCAGACCGCCGGTCAGGCCCAGAGCCTTGGCCAGGGCGCGGTGATGCGTCGGCCACACGCCCGTCGCCGGGTCGATGGTGAAGGTGTGGATCTTCTCGGGCGTCGAGTGGGCGACGTCCTCGATGTCCATGCCGCCTTCGGTCGAGGCGACGACCGAGACCTTGCTCGACGCGCGGTCGACCAGCAGCGACAGGTAGAATTCCTTGGCGATCGCCGCGCCTTCTTCGATGTAGAGGCGGTTGACCTGCTTGCCCTTCGGGCCGGTCTGGTGCGTCACAAGGACGCGGCCCAGCATTTCCTCGGCGTTCGAGCGAACCTCTTCCACCGACTTGACGACGCGGACGCCGCCCTTGGCGTCGGGGCCCAGGCCCTCGAACTTGCCCTTACCACGGCCACCGGCGTGGATCTGGCTCTTCACGACGAAGACCGGCCCACCCAGCTTTTCGGCGGCGGCGGCGGCTTCATCGGGCGTGAAGGCGGCGAAGCCGCGCGGCACGGGGGCGCCGAACTCGGCGAGTACAGCTTTGGCTTGATGTTCGTGGATGTTCATGAGGGCCCGGTCTCGACGACGGCTTTCTGAAATGTGGCCGGGTTATAGGAGCGCTGTTTCGCAGGCGCAACCGCGTGTGGGCGATAAGGTGAAGGCTTGCGCGGTTATCTTGCCCGATAGGCCACCGTCGCCGCCCGTTTAGGCGAGCGCGGCAAGGAAGCCCTTGACGCAACGACATTGTTACCGGTCCCATGCAGAACCTGGATCGCTCGCCCTGGACGCTCGCCGGAGCCGCCGGGCAATGGCAACGTTGTCATAACCTTGGGACGAGGCGGCCCTGGCTCCTGAGCGCTTGCGGATTCGCGTCAGGAGCCTTCGCTCGACGCCCCCTACTCGGCCCAATCCTTGCTCAGGCGCCGCGAGGCGAGGATCAGCAGCACCGCTGCGACGACATAGAAGCTGAGGCCGTAATAGATCGCATAACGCATCGACTCCGCGCCGTAACGTGGCGTGAGCAGGTCGGAGACATAGCCAAAGAACCACAGGCCCACCGCCAGACCCAGCAGGTTGTTGATCAGCAGGAACAGGGCCGAGGTGGTGGTCCGCATGGACGGCGGCGCCAGGTGCTGGACGGCGGCGACCACAGGCCCCAGCCACGCCAGGTTCAGACCGGTCGGGATCAGGAACAGCAGGAACGCCACGACCATCGACTGGACGTTCATCGCCAGCAGGAAGCACGGCAGGGCCACCAGGAAGCAGATGGCCGGCGCCAGGGCGTAGGCGGCCTTGTTCTTGGCCCCGAAACGGTCGGCCAGCACACCGCCCAGCCAGATGCCGGCCACGCCGCCGAACAGCGACAGGGCGCTGTAGTAGAGCGCGCGGTCGGTCAGCGAGAGGCCAAAGCTGCGCTGGAAGAAGGTCGGCAGCCAGAACGCCACGCCATAGCCGCAGATCGATGAGCAGGCCGCGCCGAATGACAGCAGCCAGAAGCTGGGCTTGGGCATGACGGTCGCCAGCACCTGGCCAAACGCCGGCGCCTTGGGGGGCTCGGCCGGCGCGACCTCGCCCGGCGCGCGGTCGAGCCCGCCCCGCACCGGATCCTTGACCACCCACTTGAAGATCGGGGCGAAGGCGACGCCCGCCAGACCCACGGCGATGAAAGCAAAGCGCCAGTCGACATAGGCTGCGATCAGGCCACCGAACAGCACGCCCAGGGCCGTGCCTAGCGGAATACCGAAGGAGTAAACCGCCAGCGCGCGCGCCCGCTGCTCCTTGGGAAAATAGTCCGCGATCAGTGAATAGGCCGGCGCCACACCGCCCGCCTCGCCGACGCCGACGCCCATCCGCGCCAGGAACAGACTCCAGAAGCCGCCCGCAAGACCGCAGACGACGGTGAAGCCGCTCCAGACGGTCAAGGCCACGGTCATGATCCAGGTGCGGCTGACCCGATCGGCCAACCAGGCCAGCGGTACGCCCAGCGTGGTGTAGAGCGCGGCGAACGCGACACCGCCCATCAGACCCAGCTGCGTGTCGGTCAGGTGCAGCTCGGCCTTGATCGACCCGGCCAGGATGCCGAGGATCTGCCGATCCAGGAAGTTGAAGGTGTAGGCCAGGATCAGCATGGCCAGCACCACGTAGCGGTAGCGGCCGCCCCGACCGGCCGTTTCGGCCTTGTTCACGTCCTCGCTCATGCTCGCCCTCCTCAACGCCCGTACAGATACAAAAAGGGCGGGACCTGTTGCAGCAAGTCCCGCCCGAGCAGCTATCGCCTAGATTAGAAGGCCACCTCGATCGAAGCGGCCACAGTGCGCGGCGGACCATAGAAGCCGATCACCGAGTTGTTGTAGGTCGGGACCCCGAAGTTGTAGCCGCCGATGCGGTACTTCTCGTTGGTCAGGTTCTTGCCGGTCAGGGCCAGCTTGTAGCGGCCGCCCGGAGCGGTCCACTGGGCCGTCAGGTCCACCAGGGTGAAGGCCTTCTGGTCCAGCAGCGGCAGGGGCTGCTCGAACTGCTGGTAGGCGTCGCGGTAGCTGACCATCGGCGTGATCGCCAGATCACCGCCCGCCAGCTCGCCGCGCCAAGTCAGGCTGACATTGCCCGTCCATTCCGGGGTGTTCTGGAAGCCGTAGAGATCGGCCACGTTGACGATCTGGCCGGTGGCCAGGGTCGTCGACGGGTTCAGCGGGTTCGGCGCGCCGGCCGGCACGAAGCGGCTGAAGGTGTCGTACTCGGCGTGGATGTAGCCCAAGGCGACATTGGCCGAGAGGTTGGCGCTCAGCTTGGCGTTGGCTTCGAACTCGACGCCGTACAGGGTCGAGGCGCCGGCGTTGTCGACCGAGCTGGCGATGCCCGAAGGCACCACGACCTGGGTCGTGACCTGCTGGTCGGTGTACTTCGACAGGAAGGCCGCCGACGAGAACGAGATGCGGCGCTCGAACATGTAGCCCTTCAGGCCGGCTTCGTAGGTCTTCACGACCTCGGGCTTGTAGCCGTTGACCGTCTGCGGGGTGATGAACGCGTCGCCGCGCATGTCCCAGCCGCCCGACTTGTAGCCCTTCGAGAACGAGACATAGCTCGTCAGGTCGTCGCTCAGGTCATACGAGGCCGAGATGCGCGGCGTGAACTGCTCGAAGGTCTTCTCGGCGTTGTAGTTGGTGCGCGTCTGCAGGATCGGACGCGGGGTTCCGCCCTGATACGGCGTGCGCGTCGCGCCAAGATAGAAGAAGCGATAGACGTTGGCGCGCTTGGCGTCGCGGGTGGCGCGGGCGCCCAGCGAGACCTTGAACTTGTCGGTCAGATTGGCGCTGAAGTCGAAGAACGCCGCAAAGCTCTGGGTGTTGACCTTGCCGCCGTTGGCGATGGCCACACCGAGGTTGCCGGCGATGGTGTCGAACTCACCGGAAGCCTGGCTGTTCATGTAGTAGAGGCCGAAGACGCCCTGGACGTTTTCGTCCGAATAGACGGCCTGCAGTTCCTGCGAGAACGAGCGGTCGTCATAGGTGGCCGGCACGTCCAGCGTCGGCAGCGGCGTGCCGTCGAAGTCGATGACGGTGTCGGTATGGCCGCGACGGTTGGCGGTGATCGACTTGAGGGTGACGGTGTCGCTGGCGTTCCATTGAGCGGTCAGCGACACGCCCTTGGTCATCACGTGGTTCTTGTCGCCCAGGCCCGCCTGGGTGTCGTAGATGTCCAGAACCTTGTAACCGCCGACCAGGGCCGGAAGTTCGCGGTGACCGTGACGCGGGTTGGAGTCGTCGACCACCTTGTCATAGGCCAGACGGAAGAACAGGTCCTCGGTCGGCTGGTATTCAGCGCTGATACGATAGGCCTCGACGTCCTTGTTGTAGTGCTCGGCGCCGGTGGTCAGGTTCGAGCCGTAGCCGTCACGCTTGTAGAGGGCGTACGAGCCACCGACCGACAGGCCGCCGCCGACCGGGGTCTGGCCCGACACCAGCACGTCGGTCTGATTATAGCTGCCGTACGTGCCGCGGATCTTGGCGCCGGCTTCATCGCCCAGGCGCTTGGTCACGTACTTGATCGCGCCGCCAATGGTGTTGCGGCCATACAGCGTGCCCTGCGGGCCGCGCAGCACTTCGATGCGCTCGATGTCGAAGATATCCAGCACCGCGCCCTGCGGGCGATAGATGTAGACGTCGTCGACATAGAGGCCGACGCCTGGCTCATAGCCCCACAGCGGATCCTGCTGGCCCACGCCGCGGATATAGCTGATCAGGGTCGAGTTCGAACCGCGGGCGGTCTGCACCGTGATGTTCGGGGTCGTCTGCGACAGGACGGTGATGTCCGTGCCGCCCGCGCGCTCCAGTCGCTCGGCCGAGAAGGCCGAGACGGCGACGGGGACGTCCTTGAGATTTTCCTCGCGACGACGCGCGGTGACCGTCACCTCGTCGACCGAAACCGAGTTGTCAGCGGCCGGGGCCTGCTGAGCCGACGCGGCGCCGGCGATCGTGCTCCACGCAGCGCCAGCCAGCAGCGCGGCCTTCCACATCGAAGTCATGGGTTTCCCCTCCCTAGTGTTCCGCCCTCCCGAGCCGGATCCGTCTTTCGCGGACGCGCGCTCGGAGCTCCGCCAATTCATCGAACAGCGAATTGCGAACACCATCACCCGAACCGGCGCAGGACGCCAGCCCTTTTTCATCAGGTGATGAAAAATGAAGCGCCTGTTGCGGATCAGCCGCTCGCCAGGGCCTTGTTCTGCTTGGCGATCACCGCCTCGAAGCCGGCGGCGCAATAGGCGAACAGGCGCTGGCGGACGGACTCAAGATCGCTGGAATGGCATTCGCCCTCCGACAGGGAGTCGATGCGGCCCGTCTCCGAAAGGGTCAGCATCATCGAGCCGGTGAGAAACTGGTAGCACCAGTAGAGGTCGCGATAGGCCGCCTCAGGTCGCACCGTCTTGAGCGTCTCGACCAGCTGGTGGACCACCGGATCGAAGAAGCGGGTCATGGTCTCGCCGCCCCATGCTGGGGTGTTGTTCACCTGCGCCACCAGGACGAAGTAGCTTTTCCAGCCCCGACCGCCGTCCTGCGAGATCCGCAGCAGCGGATCGATGAAGGCCTCGATGACACCCTCGACGGTCATCGCGCCCGCATTGGCCTTCACATAGGCGTTCATCGACGCCTCGCGAGCCTGGTTGAGGATCTCGGCCCGGCGCAGGAACACCGCATCGAACAGCTCGCGCTTGGCGCCGAAATAGTAGTGGATCAGGGCGGTGTCGACGCCCGCCTCGGCCGCCACCTGGCGGGTGGTGACGCCATAAAAGCCATGACGCGCGAACAGTCCCTCGGCCGCGTCGAGAATGGTCTCCTTCAGATCCAGGCCCTTGGCCTTGGACGGGCGACCCCGTCCGCCGGCGCGGGCGCGGGACTTGGTTGCGGTCATGGGGACGGGCCCGCCTTGATGAAGCTCCGCCCTCGGATAGGCGCAACCCGGCGGCCCTGGCAAGGACCGCCGTTCGCTCAGGCGCCGACGAACACACCATGGAACGTGACCGGCAGCGCCACCGACGCGCGCCAGGTCACCAGCGGCCCCCGCTCCACGTGGCCCGCGTCAAAGACGTGCAGCTCGGTCGCGCGGGCGTCCAGATTGAGCGTCGTGCCCACCAGCCAGCCGTCCAGCTCCGCCGACGATCCGGGGCGCGGGGCGAAGACCATCTCCTCGACAAGATGACGCGCGCCGAAGTCGAAGACTTGGTCGCGATCCTTCTTCCAGTCCCGCACCGCGACGCTCTGGAACAAGGGGCGATCGGGGCGCTCGTTGGTCAGGTGGACCGAATAGCGCCGCGCAAAACCCGCAAAACGCGGATCCGAGCGCGGGAACTCGGCGCTGACCGCTTCGGCGGCCAGCTCGGCCTGGCCATTGGCGCGCAAGGTGATCATGGCCCGGCGCGGCGGCGGAGCCTTGAGGAACTCGCCGCGCACGATCGCCCCGCCGTTCGCCGCCGTTCCGGAAGGATCCTTGTCGATGCAGGCGTCGAAGCGGATCGTCCCGTCGGCCTCCTCCCAGGCGTCGCCCAGATGGAAGAAGAAGAAGGGCGGCAGCTCGAACACGCGGCGCTTCGAAAGATCGTTCTTGTCGAGCACCAGAACCTTTGTCCCCAGCTCCGGCTTCCAGACCATGTTGGTCGCGATCGGCATGCTCATGCCTTCCTGCACCCAGGGCTGGAGGATGATGACGAGACTGCGCTCGGTGGCGGTGAAGTCGTGCATGTAGCCGGCGCGCGGCAGGGTGATGACCTCGGCCTTGCGCAGGGCGCCGTCGGCCGACAGGTTCCAGACCACCGCCCGCTTGCCCGCCAGGCCCAGATTCCAGACGGTTCCGTCCGGCTCGACGCGCGGATGGGCCAGGAACGGCATGCCCTTCATATCGGGACTCAGCGCCTTGAACCCGCGCGTCTCCAGCGTGACGGGATCCATCGCCGTCGGCGAGCCGCCTTCCCACAGCGCCCAGAGCTCGCCGCCCGCCATCATCACCGAGGTGTTGGCGGCGTTGGCGTCATCAGCCGAACCCAGGCGAGCGCCAGGTCCCGAGGCCGTGCCGTAGCCGGGGGTGATCACCGCATCGGCGGCGGTGTCCTGGCGTCGTTTGACGGTGTCGACGAACCGCGCCGCCATCCGGGCCTGGCCGTCCGCCATCTGGAACTTGCGGACCATGCCGTCGCCGTCGAACCAGTGGCCGACCGCACCGCCGGGCCGGCGGAACTTGGCCGGGCCGTTGCGGAACAGCGTGCCCGTCAGGTCGGCGGGCGCGCGGCCGTGAATCCGGGTCAGGCCGGTCGGCGCGATGTCCGCCTCGACGTCGGCGATGCCGAGGGTCCAGTCGTTGGCGGCGGCGGCCCAGAGGGTTTCGGGGGTGAGGACGGCGGCGGTGCCCGTCAGGGCCGCGCCGCGCAGGATGTCACGCCGGTTCATGGCTGGGCTCTCAGTTCAGGCGGAGGGATTGAGCGTTGGCGCCGGCCTTGACCTCGAAGGCGGCGGCGGCGAACGAGGGCGGGCCCATGTTCGGCTGGGCGTCACGCGAGAAGCCGTAGGGCTCGGTCGGAATGCCGAAGGGGTTGGTCGCCATCTTGCCGTCGCCATCCACATCCTGGAATGCGCGCACGGCGTAGGAGCCAGGCGGCAGGGCCAGGATCTTGGCCGTGGCGGGGTCCTTGGCGGCCGAGGCGTTGGTGAAACGGACCGGCTTGCCCGACGCCCAACCCTGCGGGCTGTCGAAGACGGCGATCAGGATCTGCCCCTGCTTGGCCTTGAGGTCGGGGAAGGTCAGGGTCAGGTCGCCCAGGGCCTCTTGGGCGCGTGCGGCGGGGGCGATAATGGAAGCGGCCGCCAGGGCCAGGGCGAGCGTGCGAACGTGGGTCATGGAGTTGGTCCTTCTTGGGTTCGGATGAGGTGGAGGGTCAGCCCAGGAACACGGTCCAGAGCAGCCGACCGGGGAGAAAGGTGAAGAGGCCGGCCACCAGCAGGCCGCCGACGAACATGCCGGTCATGGCCTTGCGATGCGCCGAGACCTTGCCGCGCTTGATGGCGTAGACTGCGCCCGGCAGACCGATGATGGTCCAGCCCGACAGCAGGTGGATGAAGCTGAAGGCGCCGTGGTTGATCTCGCGGATGAACAGCGAGCTGACCGCCGTCGAGCCCATGGCCAGCACCCAGGTCCAGCCCAGCAGCTTGTGCAGGGTCGTGCCCTTCACCCGCATCATCAGGACGACGCCGATGGCCAGCGCGGTCAGGGCCGAGAAGAGGTGGACCTGGACCACCGCCGGCGCGGCGGCGATCCGCGAGAAATCGGGCGCGTGAGGCTGGAACCGGACTTGCTGGGCGAAAGCGCCAAGGTCGGTGAAAGCGCCCGGCGCCGTCAGCGCGACAATCAGCGTCGCAGCGCCGACGCCCAAAGCGGCGTTACGCAGACCGCTCCAGCGATCCGAAGCCTGCGAGATTGACTTGCCGTGCGGGTCCATCTTCCTTCACTCCCGGTTCGAGCGGGGCGGTGGATCGCCTCGCCGTCGAAAGCCTTGGTGGAGTGGTCGGGTCCGTGCCTCAATCGTCGTTGCGTCAGTCGCCGGCCTCGTTTCGTGAACGGCTGGCAGGCGCCGTTCACGCTTCGCGAATGGCCATGGCCACACGGCAGAGCCTGCGGGGCTTCGCAGTCTCGGCGGCGGCCGGTGTGTTCCTGGCGCTGATCGGCGCCTTCGGCAGCGACGCCGCGCCGATGGGCGTCCGGCTGGCCTACTGGGTCGGGCTCTGCCTGGCGGGCGCCGTCGTCGGCACGGCGGTCACCCATCTGATCGGACACGAGGGTCGGGCGGACGCGCGCCCCTGGCTCTATGGCGCCTTCACGGTGATCGGCATCACCCTGCCCTTCACGGGTGTGGTCTGGCTGGTCAGCGAGCTTGCCTTCCACGGCTCGCCCCGTCCTCAGACGCTGTCGCTATATGTGGGCCCGGTGTTCATCGTCACGACCGGCATGACCGCGCTGAACTTCCTGGTCCAGCGCCGGCCGGTGGAAACCCACGCCGCGCCCGTCGGCGCCGCCGCGCCGCGCTTCCTGGAGCGCTTGCCTGTCAAGCTGCGCGGCGCCGAACTCCACGCCGTCGAGGCGCAGGACCATTACCTGCGCCTGCACACCTCGCGCGGCCAGGACCTGATCCTGATGCGCCTGTCCGACGCGGTCGCCGAGCTGGAGGGCATCGAAGGCGCCCAGACCCACCGGTCGTGGTGGGTGGCGAAGTCCGCCGTCGAAGACGCCCGTCGGGCCGATGGGCGCGCGACCTTGCGGTTGAAAGGCGGACTCGAAGCGCCCGTCAGCCGCGCCTACGCCAAGGCCCTGCGCGAGGCGGGCTGGTTCTAAGCAATCACGTCGGTGCGGCTTCACGCCCGGGTGCGCAGCAGGATCTTCGACCGCGCCTCCAGCGCCAGCAGGACGAACAGCACCAGGAACGCGAAGGCCAGCAGCAGCAGCGACAGGCGATGCGCCTCGCCCCATTCCAGCGCCTCGACCAGGCGATAGATCTCGGTCGACAGCACCGTGGTCTCGCCCGGGATGTTCCCGCCCAGCATCATCACCACCCCGAACTCACCGACCGTGTGGGCGAAGGTCAGGATCGCGGCGGCGACATAGCCCGGCAGCGCCAGCGGCAGGGCCACCCGCCAGAAGGTCTGCGCGCGTGAGGCCCCCAGGCTGGCGGCGGCTTCCAGCGGCTCGTCGCCGATGGCCAGGAAGGCGTTGCGCAGCGGCTGGACGGCGAACGGCAGCGAATAGATCAGCGAACCGATCACCAGCCCCTCGAAGGTGAAGGCCAGGGTCCGCACCCCGAACGGCTGCAGCAGCGCCATCAGCGGACTGTTCGGACCCAGGGCGATCAGCAGATAGAAACCCAGCACGGTCGGCGGCAGGACGATCGGCAGGGCGACGATGGCGGTGACGGGCGTCCGCAACGGCGAGCGCCCCCGGGCCAGCCACCAGGACAACGGGGTGGCCAGCAACAGTAGAAGCAGGGTGGTGATCCCCGCCAGCTTCGCGGTCAGCCACAGCACCTCGCCCATGGTCAGCGCGCCTCGTAGCCGTAGCGGCGGATGATCGCCTTGGCCTCGGCGCTCTTGAGGAACGTCAGGAAGGCCCTGGCGGCGTCGCTGTTCGCGCCGGTCTTCAGCAGCACCGCCTGCTGCTCGATCGGCCTGTGGTTGGCGACCGGCACGATCCAGCGCGAACCGCCCTTGTCGTCCACGACCTGAGACAGCGCCACGAAGCCCAGTTCCGCCGCGCCGGTCTGGACGAACTGAAAGGCCTGGGTGATCGAGGCGCCCATGACGATCTTGGGCCTTACGGCGTCGTAGCGCTTGAGCTTGTTCAGGGTTTCGATCGCCGCCTGGCCGTAGGGCGCGGCCTTGGGGTCGGCGATGGCCAGCTTGTCGAACCGGCCGCTGGCCAGCACCGCGCCCTGGCCGTCGACGAGGCCCGGCGTCCGGCTGAACAGGACAAGGCGTCCGGTGGCGTAGGTGAAGCGCGTTCCGGGCACGGTCAGCCCCGTCGCCTCGGCCTTCTGCGGACGCTCGACATCGGCCGACAGGAACACCTCGTACGGCGCGCCGTTGGCGATCTGGGTGTAGAACTGGCCCGAGGATCCGAAGCTGAGTACGGCGTCATGGCCGGTCCTGGCCTTGAAGCGCGCGGTGATCGCCTTGGCCGGCTCGGTGAAGTTGGCCGCGACCGCCACCTTGGTCTCGCCGGCCAGGGCCGCGCCGGCGACCGCCAGCGACCATAGGCCGGTCAGGACGGCGATCAGCGTCGAACGGCGAGCGATCATCTGATATGCCCCTAGCCAAGCGCAGCGGTTATGCAGCCCAACTACATAACGATGAAGTCGAGACCCGACCAGTGAGCAGCGACGCCGACTTCCGCGCCTCCCTGATCCTCAAGCGCGGCGGGCTGGCGCGGGTGGGCCTGGAGCGCATCGCCTTGCTGGAGGCCGTGGCGCGGCACGGCGCGATCAGCGCGGCCGCGAAGGACGTAGGGCTTTCCTACAAGGGCGCCTGGGACGGCGTGCAGGCGCTGAACAACCTGTTCGAGGCGCCGCTGGTCAGCGCCGCGCCGGGCGGACGCGCCGGCGGGGCGGCGCAGGTGACCGCCCGGGGTCACGCGGTGATCCGCGCCTTTCGCGCCGCCGAGCGGGAGGTGAGCGCCGCCTTCGCGCGGCTGGAAGTCGACCTGTCGAGCGACGCCGAGCTACTCTGGAGCCTTGGCCTGCGCACCAGCGCCCGCAACGCCCTGCGCGGCGTCGTGACGATGGTGAGCGAAGACGAGGTCACCGCCGCCGTCACCCTGGACGTCGGCGAGGGTCTTGGCCTCACCGCCCGGGTCACCCGGCGCAGCGTGGAGGATCTGGGCCTCGCGCCGGGGCGGCCGGCCATCGCCTTGATCAAGTCCAGCTTCATCCGGCTGGACGGGGCGCCAGCGGAAAATTGGCTGGAGGGGCGCATCCTCGACCGCGAGGGCGGTCAGGCCGCTGCCGAAGTGACGATCGGTCTGTCCGTCGGCAAGTCGCTGGTGGCCACGGTCGGAGCGGACGCGCCTGGCTGGGACTTGGCGCCCGGCGACGCCGTCGTCGTCTCGATCGCCGCCGCCGACATCATCCTGGCGGTGGACTAAACCGTCCTAGCGCTTGCGGCGAGCCCGCCACTGGTCGGCGGTCTGACCCCAGATCTCAACGACGTGATCTTCAAACGGCGGCGGCAGTCGGCCAAGCCCGCGATTCACCGAGCCCAGGCGATCGGCCACCGCCTGGGACGGCGTGTTCTCTGGATCGATGCAGTGGATGATGTCGGTCCACCCCAGGTGATCCACCACCCAGTCGATCGTCGCGCTCGCCGCCTCGACCGCATAGCCTCGCCCCCAGGCGTCGGGGTGCAGGCCCCAGCCGACCTCGGTCCCGGGCCAGCCCTCGGGACGCCAGGGCCCGATCCGGCCCAGCCATTGACCGGAGGCCTTCTCGATGACCGAGAACATGCCAAAGCCGTTCAGGGCCCACGATCCCGCCATCGTCGCCATGAACCGCCAGGCCGTGGCGCGGGGTTGCTGGCCGCCGATGAAGCGCGCCGCGACCGGATCGGCCATCATCTGCGCCCAGCGGTCCAGGTCCGCGTCAGCCGGCGGTCGCAGGATGAGACGTTGGGTCTCCAGCGTGGGCCCCGGTGCGACAGGCATGACGATCTCCCCTTAAGCCACGCAGTCAGCCAGACCGTCGCGCCGCACGGCGCCCGTGGCCTTGCCGATCTTCTTGGTCCGCTTGGCCACGTACTTGCCCGGCTTGATCACCTTCCACTTCAGGGGGCTGGGCAGGATGGCCGCCAGACGGGCGGACTGAGCCTGGGTCAGCTTGGCGGCGCTGACGCCGAAATAGCGCTGGGCGGCCGCTTCGGCGCCGTAGATGCCCGAGCCGTACTCGATGGAGTTCATATAGACCTCCATGATCCGCTTCTTGCCCCAGAAGGTCTCGATCAGCACCGTAAACCAGGCCTCCAGCCCCTTGCGGACATAGGAGCGCCCCGGCCACAGGAACACGTTCTTGGCCGTCTGCTGGCTGATCGTGGAGCCGCCCCGGATCTTGCGGCCCGATTCGTTGTTCTCGTAGGCCTTCTGCAGGGCCTCGAAGTCGAAACCGCGGTGCTCGCAGAACTTGGCGTCCTCGGCCGCGATCAAGGCGCGCGGCAGGGCGGGCGAGATCTTGTCCATCGGCCGCCAACGATGGTCCAGCCCTCGCCCCTCGACGGCGCGGATCACCATCAGCGGCGTCACCGGCGGCGGAATGAAGCGGTAGAGAATGACCGCCACAACAGGCCCGGCGACCAGCACCAGGAACAAGGCCAGCAGAAGATTGCGTAAAAGCCGCCGCACGAAACGCCCCACTTGTCTTGACGCAGCGGACGGATGCTAACCACAGCAAACGCCGCTGTCGCGCGGCATAAACATATCGGGTTAAGGGAGCTTTCGATGGACGTGATCGACGCCGTGAACCGCCGCATGTCGGTGCGCGCTTTCAAGCCCGATCCGGTCGACGCCGGGCTGATCCGCGATCTGCTGGAGACCGCCGCGCGCGCGCCTTCGGGCGGCAACCTGCAGCCCTGGCGGGTCCAGGTCGTGGGCGGCGCGCCGCTGGAGGCGTTGAAGGCCGCCATGCTGCAGCGCGTGGCCTCGCCCGATCCCACCGAATACGACGTCTATCCCGCCAACCTTTGGGAGCCGTTGCGCAGCCGCCGCTTCCAGGTCGGCGAGGACATGTACGGCGCGCTGGGCATTCCGCGCGAGGACAAGCTGCAGCGCCTGCAGTGGTTCGCCAACAACGGCCAGGGCTTCGGCGCGCCGGTGCAGCTGTTCTTCTCGATCGACCGTCGCTGCGGCCCGCCGCAGTGGAGCGATGTCGGCATGCTGATGCAGACCTTCATGCTGCTGGCCGTCGAGCGCGGTCTCGACACCTGCCCGCAGGAGTTCTGGTCGCATTACAACAAGCTGGTCGACGAGCATGTCGGCCTGCCCGAGGGCCACATGCTGTTTTCAGGGATGGCGCTGGGCTACCGCGACGCCGACGCCTCGGTGAACAACTTCCGTTCGCGCCGCGCGCCGTTCGAGGAGTGGGCGGAGCTGAAGGGGTTCTAGCGCCCGTTCACCACCCCACAACCGTCATCCCGCGACGTGTTCGCGGGACCCATTTATCCGTCGCAAGTGAAGGGCAAACCCACACGCTCACGTGGAAGCTGAACCATGGGTCCCGCGCATAAAGCGCGGGATGACGGCGTCTTGGAGTCGGCTTTCTAGGCCCTACCCCACAAACTGACGCGGGCCGGAAAGGTCGGGGATCTCCAGCACCCCGGCCTCGCCGCTCTCATCGCCCCAGGCCAGCCGCTTGCCGTCGGCGCTGACCGACAGGGCGCTGATGGACGCGCCCTTCTCGGCCTTGAGGGTCTCGATGCGGCCGTTGCGCATGTGCGCCGCCCAGATCTTGCCGTTGTCCTGGCCGGCGATGCAGACCGGCTGAGGGTCGATCCCCGCCACGCGGACCACCATCGAATCGCGCGAGAAGCCGATCTCCGCGGCCTCCTTGCCCATCGGCCCGTTGGCGCCCGCGAACGGCCAGATGACCGCGCCCGAGGCGCCGGCCGTGGCCAAGAGATTGCCCTTGTCGAAGAAGGCCACGCTTTTGATCTTGGACGGATAGCCGCCCATCCGCATGTCCTTGCCGTCCGACAGCCGCCAGCCGTGCAGCTGGTTTTCCTGCATGGACGAGATCAGGAACTTGCCGTCCGGGCTGAATTCCACCGCGATATGGCTGCCGGCCCACTTCAGGACCGTCGGCTTCTGATCGGCGATCCGCGCGTACCACAGATAGGCGCCGCCATAGGTCGCCGAGGCCAGGCGCCGGCCCTTGGGCTCGAACGCCAGACCCGACACCGTCTTTTCATGTGGGAACGTGCGCGCAAAGGCCGGATCGGCGGCGTCGCGGACATGGACCTCCTTGCCCGCGGTGAAGGCGATCAGTCCCGAGGCGGCGCTGGTCGCCACATGCTCGATCCACTTGTTCTTCACCTCGGCGATCAGGGTGGCGACGACCTCGCCGCCCTCGATTCGGCTCCAGACCACGCGGCCGTCGTCGCCGCCGGTGACGATCCCCGCGCCGCTGGGGTGGACCGCCGCCGCCAGGACCGCGCCGCCCAGTGGGCCGCCATGCGCCTCGACCGTGACGAATCCCTCGTCGGTCTGCAGGCGAACCGTGCCGTCGCCGAGCGCGAACATGGCGCGGCCGGAGCGATCAAACAGGGCGTTTGTGACAAAGGCGTCGAACGAAAAGATCATGCGCGCGAGATAAGACACACCGGCGGCGACGACTAGACTCTTTCGGGAAGCGCCACATTCGCGCCTCGCGCGAACCTCGATGCGCCCCGGCGCCCATTCGAACGGCGTTCCGTCAAAAAGAGTCAAAAAGGGGGTTGCTATTGCGCCGCGTCGTCGGGCTTTACTTCCGCGCCCGTCTGCGCCAGACGTGGCGAGGTAACGACATTTCAGGCGTGCGCGACGCGCGCGGCCTTCTGGGAGACAGTGCAGGCTATGGCGGCTAAACTTGCTGGCGGCGGTGGTGGCCGTTACGATCTGGGCCAGAATTCCGAAATCAACGTCACGCCCTTCGTGGACATTCTGTTGGTGCTGCTGATCATCTTCATGGTCGCCGTGCCGATGGCCGTGACGTCCATCAAGATCGACCTGCCGCCGGCGGTTCCGCCGCCGCCGAACGCGCCGAAGCCGAAGGAACCGGTCTTCATCTCGATCCAAAAGTCGGGCGCGATCTTCATCGCTGACAAGCAAAGCAGCCTCGACAATCTCGAGATCGATCTGAACGCCAAGTTCGCCGCCACCGGCCAAGCCGGCCCGAAGGACGATCAGCGCATCATGATCCGCGCCGACGCCGACGTGCTGTACGCCGACTTCATGGGCGTGCTGAACCAGCTGCAGACGTCGGGCTGGTTCAAGGTCGGCCTGATCAACGAGGACATCCGCTAAGGATCCTCGGCGACAGCCAGAAACACGAAAGCCCCGGAGCTTCAGGCTCCGGGGCTTTTTTCTTTGTCTAAAATCCTCTCCCCAAGGGAGAGGTGTCGGCTCGAAGAGACGACGGAGAGGGAAGAGGCAAGGCCCAGGAGGATTTCCCCCTCCGTCGGCTTCGCCGACACCTCCCCCGCTTGGGGGAGGATTTTAGCCCCCTTAAGCCGCCGTCGCCTCGAAGCCCGCGCGCAGCTCGGCCTCGTCGAGGTCGCGACCGATGAAGACCATCCGGCTGTAGCGCTTGTCCTTGTCGGTCCACGGGCGCTGGAAGTCGCCTTCAAGGATCATGTGCACGGCCTGGAAGACGAGACGCTTGTCCTCGCCCTTCACGTCGATGATGCCCTTGGCGCGCAGGATGTCGGGGCCGCGACGGGCCAGCAGGTCATTGAGCCAGGCGGTGATCTTCTGGCCGTCCACCGGCTTGTCCAGCGTCAGCGAGATGCCCTTCACGCCGTCATCATGGACGTCGCTCTTGGCGTCGTGGTGATGGTGGTGGTCGTGACCGCAGTGCTCGTCATGCACGTGGTCATGGTCGTGATGGTGATGGTGGTCGCAGTGCTCGTCGTGCACGTGCCCCGGCTCGCCATGGGCCGGATTGAGGAAGTCCGGCTCCAGGTCGGTGATCCGCTCGAGATCGAAGCTGTGCTTGCCCAGAATGGCGTCCAGCGGAACGTTCGAGCGCTGGGCGCGGTGGATCGGGGCCAGCGGGTTGATCCGACGGATGCGCGCCTCGACGTGGCGCAGGTCGTCCTCTGACACCAGGTCGGTCTTGTTCAACACGATCTGGTCGGCGAAGGCGATCTGCTCGACGGCCTCCTTGCTGTCAGACAGGCGCAGCAGGATGTGCTTGGCGTCGACCACGGCCGTGACCGAGTCGAGGGCGGTACGCGCCTTGACGTCATCGTCGACGAAGAAGGTCTGAGCCACGGGACCCGGATCGGCCAGGCCCGTCGTCTCGACGATGATGGCGTCGAAACCGCCCTTTCGCTTCATCAGGCCCTGGAGAACCCGGATCAGGTCGCCGCGCACGGTGCAGCAGACGCAGCCGTTGTTCATCTCGAACACTTCTTCATCGGCGCCGACCACCAAGTCGTTGTCGATGCCGACCTCGCCGAACTCGTTGACGATCACGGCGTAGCGCTTGCCGTGCTCCTCGGTGAGGATGCGGTTGAGCAAAGTGGTCTTGCCGGCGCCGAGATAGCCGGTGAGCACGGTGACGGGGATCTTGCCGGAGGTCGGGACAGTCTGGGTCATGGCCGCTATTTAGGGGCCCAGGCCGTCCAGCGGAAGCCGCCTTTACGTCTTGAGGAACGCGACGGCCAGGCCCACCAGGACAAGGGCCACGCCGAGAATGGTTTCCTCATAGCGCTCGACCCATTGCAGACCCAGGCGCTTGAAGCCGGCCAGGCTGAGACCGGTGAAGATCAGCATGCCTGCGGCGGTGGCGGCGGTCAGGATCGCGCTCAGCACCAGGAAGGCGACCCAGCCGTGCTCCATGCCGGCCAGATAGTAGGGCAGGAAGGCCTCGCACGGCGAGAGTGTCAGCAAGGTCACCAGGGCGGCGATCGCGGCGCGATCGGAGGCGTAGATCCGGCGGCTCGCTTCCGGCAGGGCATGGTTGTGGCGGCCGCGCACCATATAAAAGACGCCGACCGCGATCATCAGCCCGCCCACAATCCAGTGAAACAGCCCGCCCAGCGAGGGTTGCAGGGCCATGCCCGCCAACACCAGGGCCAGGCCAAGGGCGATCGTCAGGCCGACATGGCCGATCCCTGCCAGCAGGGTCACGCCGAGCGTGCGGCCCGTCGACCATTTCTGCGCGCGCCCGACCAGCACGAACGGCAGCCAGTGAGTCGGCAGCGCGGCGTGCAGAAAGGCGACCGCAAAGGCGGTGACGGCGATCGAGGCGAAGAAGGGCGAGGTCACGGAAGGGCATATAGCGTGTTATAAAGTAACATTCCAGAGGGTACCCACCCTCTTGTTTGCTTTCGTCGCGCACCTCGGCTGAATCCGCCGCTACGCCGTTGACTCCCGAGCCTTGGGCTGTATAAGTCGCGCCCTCTTCGCCCGCCGGGTTTCCGAGCGGGCGTTCCCTATTTTGCGAACGCACGTTTTTAAGGCGCTAACCTATGTACGCGGTGATCAAAACCGGCGGCAAGCAGTACCGGGTTCAAGCCGGCGACCTGCTGGTGGTCGAAAAGCTCGAAGGTGAACCCGGCGCGGCCGTGGCCTTCGGTGAAGTCCTGATGCTTGGCGAAGGCGAGGCCGTGACGGTCGGCGCCCCCACCGTGGACGGCGCTGTCGTCTCCGGAACCCTGCTCGAAACCCGCAAGGGCGAGAAGGTGAAGATCTTCAAGAAGATCCGCCGTCAGGGCTACCGCCGCACCCGCGGTCACCGCCAGTTCGAATCCGTCGTGCGCGTCACGTCGGTGGCCGGCGCCGGCAAGGAAGCCAAGTGGGAAGGTACGATCGACCTGACCCCGAAGGTCATCCTCGACGCCCGCGCCCGTGGCCTCGGCGACGCCGCTGTTCCGGCGACGATCCCGGCTCCGGTCGAAGCTGCTCCGGCCAAGGCCGAAGCCGCCCCGAAGAAGAAGGCCGCCCCTAAGAAGGCCGCCGCCAAGACGGAGGAAGGCGAAGCCTAAGGGCGACGCCTTCTAAGGTAGGAGAGCAAGATGGCTCACAAGAAATCAGGCGGCTCGTCCAGCAACGGTCGCGACTCAGAGTCGAAGCGCCTTGGCGTGAAGAAGTTCGGCGGCGAGAAGGTTCTCGCCGGCAACATCCTCGTGCGCCAGCGCGGCACCAAGTTCTACCCGGGTTCGGGCGTGGGCATTGGCAAGGATCACACCCTCTTCGCGCTCGTCCAGGGCGCGGTGGGCTTCGTGACCAAGAAGCACAATCGCACCTACGTGACCGTGACCCCGGCCGCTCAGCCGGCCGAGTAAGCACGAACCAGGTTTCTTTCGGGTCGTGCTTCGCAAGAAGACGATCCGGACAGACGATCTCTAGCGGGGAGTCCGGACGCCGGGCTCCCCGCTTTTGTTTTGTCGCGCCGCTGAAACAGGCTTGGCCATGGCGGTGTCACGGTCCCGGATGAAAGAGGGCCGGAGAAACCTGGGAGGCGCCGATGTGCGTCATCGAAGAAAGTCCTGTCATCGAAACCCGGCGGCTGACGCTGCGCGCCCCGGCCAAGGCCGATGTCGAGCGTGTGGCGGCCTTCTGCGTCGATCATGACGTGGCGCGCATGACCACGCGCATGCCCTCGCCCTATACGCGCGGCCATGCCGAAGAGTTCGTGGCTCGGTGCGGCACGCAGGACCGTACGCGCGACAACACCTTCGCGATCGATCTGGCGAACGAGGGCCTGATCGGCGTCGTCGGCCTCTTCACCAATCCTGGTGGTCCCGTCGAGCTGGGCTATTGGATCGGTCGCCCCTACTGGGGTCGAGGCTACGCCACCGAGGCGGCGCGCGGCGCGCTGGACTGGGCGCGCTCGGTCTGGCGCAAGCGGCGTGTCACCGCCGGCCACTTCGCCGACAACGACGCCTCGGGCCGCGTGCTGGTCAAGGCCGGGTTTCTCTATACGGGTGTGGTCGAGCACAAGCCGTCAATCGCGCGCGGGGAACCGGCGGCGACGCGGATGATGGTCTGGCTGGCCTGACGGCGTTGAGCGCTCCCTTCCCCGTTTTGCAGGCAAGGAGGATCGGCGCGAACCGACGAGACGGAGGCGGCCGCCTAGCCGCCTCTACGCCGCCCGGTGCGTGTGGATCACCTTCTGCGGACCTTCGCGGAAGCGCTTCTCGGCCGTGACGATCCGCTCGCAAAGGGCGTCCAGATCGCTGAGCAGCGAATAGGTGGCGTAGATGGGGATCTCCATCATCGCCACCTGAGCGCGCGGCATGAACTCGGTGTACTTCTTCCACGCCGGGTGGTTGTCGCGCGCGTTCAGCGCCCGCTGACCCAACGGGTTCCAAAGATCGAGGTCCATCAGTTCGTCACGGCACTGCTTCATGACCGGCAGGGCGATGTAGAGGAACAGGAACGTCGGCGTTGCGGCGCGGCCGAACTGCGGCTGAACCTGCAGGTGCCAGATGCGGTAGGCTTCGAAGAAGCCGGCCTTGCGCACCGGGTCCGGCGGCAGCCAGGTGGCGTTCTCATTGATCAGGTCGGCAGCCGTTGCGGCCCGCTTGACCAGTTCGTCGGCGGTGGAGCCGGGCGGCATGGTCTTGGACAGGGCGTTGACCGGAATCGCCAGCTTCTTGGCCACATCGGGATAGGTGACCAGCTTGCCGCCCATCGGCGTCCATTGGCCGAACGACGGCGCGCCCGGGGTGCTGGCGCGCCTGGTGGCGGCGGCCTTGTGCAGGAGAAGCTGCTCCTCGCGCATCTGCTCGGCGCGGAGCCGGTCGAACTCGGCCTCATGAGCGGCCTGTTCCTCGGCGGTCATCCAGCGCGCGCGGCCTGGGCCATAGGTGCGCTCGTATCGGTTGAGCAAGACGAGGCTGTGGTCGGTGGACGGCCTGGGGCCCACTTCGCCCAGGAAAGTCTTGAAATCCCGCCACTGCGGCGCGACGCCAGTGCCCCGACCGATCAGGATGTTGCGGTGCGTCGAAGCCTCAGCGCTATACTTGCGGTGGAGCTCCTGCGTCGACAGATCGCGCAGATCCTTCGCCAGCAACGCTACAACTTCTTCTTCACTCGCCAAGGTCAGCCTCCTGCTCCGTCGTAGAAGAAATGACGGTTTTGCTGCCAAGATTCTTTGTGGCACTCCTTGTTTTAACATTTCGTCACGATGGCGAACGCCGGTCGCAGTTTAACGTTTGCAGAGACCGTGACCAAGCGACACAGGCCTGAGGGCGCCCAAACGGCGTTTGGGCTCGACGCGCGGGACGCCTTGGGACAAAAGGACCCCATGAAATTCTTGGACCAATGCAAGATCTATATCCGCTCCGGTAACGGCGGCGGCGGATCGGTGTCGTTCCGCCGCGAGAAGTACATCGAGTACGGCGGCCCGGACGGCGGCGACGGCGGTCGCGGCGGCGACGTGTGGATCGAGGCCGTCGAAGGCCTCAACACCCTGATCGACTATCGCTATCAGCAGCACTTCAAGGCCGGCACGGGCGTGCACGGCATGGGCCGAGCGCGGCATGGCGCGGCCGGCGAAGACGTCGTCCTGAAGGTCCCGGTGGGCACCGAGGTGCTGGAGGAAGACAAGGAAACCCTGATCGCCGACCTTGACCACGCCGGCATGCGCCTGCTGCTGGCCAAGGGCGGCAACGGCGGGTGGGGCAACCTGCACTTCAAGGGCCCGGTCAATCAGGCGCCGAAATACGCCAATCCCGGTCAGGAGGGCGAGGAGCGCTGGATCTGGCTTCGCCTGAAGCTGATTGCCGATGTCGGCCTGGTGGGCCTGCCCAACGCCGGCAAGTCGACCTTCCTGGCGGCCGCCAGCGCCGCCAAGCCCAAGATCGCCGACTATCCCTTCACCACCCTGACCCCCAACCTCGGGGTCGTGGATCTGTCCAGCAGCGAGCGCTTCGTGCTGGCCGACATTCCCGGCCTGATCGAAGGCGCTTCCGAGGGCGCGGGGCTCGGCACCCGCTTCCTTGGCCACGTCGAACGCTCGGCGACCCTGATCCACCTGATCGACGCCACCCAGGACGACGTCGCCGGCGCCTATGAGACGATCCGGGGCGAGCTCGAGGCCTATGGCGACGAGCTGGCCGACAAGGCCGAGATCCTGGCGCTGAACAAGATCGACGCCCTGGACGAGGAAACCCTCGCCGAGAAGGTCGCCGAGCTGGAAGCCGTATCGGGGATCAAGCCTCGCCTGGTTTCCGGCGTCTCCGGCCAGGGCGTGACGGAACTGCTGCGCGCCGCCTACAAGCAGGTCCGCATCCGTCGCGGCGACCTCGAGGAAGAGATCGACGACGACGAGGATCACGTCGACGAGACCCCCGGAGGCTGGACGCCGTGACGTCGGGCTCCCAGGGAGCCTTCGAGGCCGCCCGCCGCATCGTGTTCAAGGTCGGCTCGGCCCTGCTGGTCGACGCCGAGACGGGCGCAGCCAACCGCGCCTGGCTGGAGGCGTTCTGCGCCGACGCCGCCGACCTGCGCGCCGCCGGAAAACAGGTGCTCGTGGTCTCGTCCGGTGCGGTGGCCCTGGGCCGTCGTCGGCTTGGGCTGACCGGTCGAAAGACCACCCTGCCCGAAAAGCAGGCCGCCGCCGCCGCAGGTCAGAGCCTCCTGATGCGCGCCTGGGAGGAAGCTTTCGAGCCGCACGGGATCGGCGTCGCCCAGATCCTGCTGACCCGCGACGACACCGAGATGCGCCGCCGCTGGCTGAACGCCCGCGCGACGACCGAGACCTTGATGGGTTTGGGCGTCGTCCCCGTGGTCAACGAGAACGACACCGTCGTGACCGAGGAGATCCGGTACGGCGACAACGACCGCCTGGCCGCGCGCGTCGCCCAGATGGCCGGCGCCGACCTCCTGGTGCTGCTGTCGGACATCGACGGCCTCTACACTGCCGATCCGCGCAAGAACCCCAAGGCCGAGCATATCCCGCGGGTCTCCGAGATCACGCCGGAGATCGCCGGCATGGCCGAGGGGGCCAACGCCGCCGCCGGCGTCGGCACCGGCGGCATGGCCACCAAGATCGCCGCCGCCCGTATCGCCCGCGCCGCCGGCTGCGCCACCCTGATCACCCTGGGCTCGCGCCCCCGCCCGCTGGCGGCCATCGCGGCCGGCGAAAAGGCCACCCTGATCGAGGCGGGAGCCTCGCCCGCCGCCGCCTACAAGGCCTGGATCGCCGGCTCGCTGGCGCCCCAGGGCTGGGTCACAGTCGACGCCGGGGCGGCCAGCGCGCTGCTGGCCGGCAAGAGCCTGCTGCCCGCCGGGGTCCGCGCCGTCGAGGGTCCGTTCGACAAGGGCGACGCCGTCCGCGTTCGCGACGAAAACGGCCGTGAGGTCGCGCGGGGCCTCGTGCGCTATGACAGCGCCGACGCCCAGCGGATCGCGGGTCTGAGATCAGACGCCATCGAGGCCGAACTCGGCTTTACCGAGGGCCCGATGATCCATGCCGACGACCTGGCCGTAGCCCACTAGACCTTTCCAGTACGAGCATTCCCATGGCCTACCGATCGCTCCGCGAATTCATCGACGTCCTGGAGGCCAAGGGCGAACTGGTGCGGGTCAAGGAGCCGGTCTCCAGTGTGCTGGAGATGACCGAAATCCAGACGCGCCTCTTGGCGACCGGTGGCCCGGCGGTTCTGTTCGAGCATGTGCTGCTGCCCGATGGCTCGCGTTCGGAGATGCCGGCGCTCGCCAACCTGTTCGGCACGGTCAAGCGCGTGGCCATGGGCGTGACCCTGGGCGGCGAGCCCCGAGAGACGGCAGGCGAACTGCGCGAGGTCGGCGAACTGCTGGCCTTCCTGCGTCAGCCCCAGCCGCCCAAGGGCCTCAAGGACGCCCTCGACATGCTGCCGCTGGCCAAGACGGTGATGAGCATGCGGCCCGGCACGGTGAAGAAGGCCCCCGTGCAGGAGGTCGTCCTGACCGGCGACCAGATCGACCTCTCCAAGCTGCCGGTCCAGACCTGCTGGCCAGGCGAGCCCGCGCCGCTGATCACCTGGCCGCTGGTCGTGACCAAGGGCCCCAGCAAGGACCGCGAGGACAACTTCAACCTCGGCATCTACCGCATGCAGGTCCTGTCGAAGGACAAGTGCATCATGCGCTGGCTGGCCCATCGCGGCGGCGCCCAGCACTATGCCCGCCACAAGAAGGCGGGCTCCAAGGAGCCCCTGCCCGCCTGCGCCGTGCTGGGCGCGGATCCGGGCACCATCCTGGCGGCCGTGACGCCGGTGCCCGACACCCTGTCGGAGTACCAGTTCGCCGGCCTGCTGCGCGGCGCCAAGGTCGACCTCGTCCCGGCCAAGACCGTGCCGCTGATGGTTCCGGCCCATGCCGAGATCGTCATCGAGGGCCATGTCCTCCTGGACGAGTACGCCGACGAGGGCCCCTACGGCGACCACACCGGCTACTACAACAGCGTCGAGAAGTTCCCGGTCTTCCAGGTGACGGCGATCACCATGCGCAAGGACCCGATCTATCTGACCACCTTCACCGGCCGTCCGCCGGATGAGCCCTCGGTGCTGGGCGAGGCGCTGAACGAGGTGTTCATCCCGCTGATCCGCCAGCAGTTCCCCGAGATCGTCGACTTCTGGCTACCGCCCGAGGGCTGCAGCTACCGCATCGCGGTGGTGTCGATGAAGAAGGCCTATCCCGGCCACGCCAAGCGCGTGATGCTGGGCGTGTGGAGCTATCTGCGCCAGTTCATGTACACCAAGTGGGTGATCGTCGTGGACCACGACATCAACGCCCGCGACTGGAAGGACGTGATGTGGGCGATCAGCACCAAGATGGATCCCGCGCGGGACATCACGGTCATCGAGCACACCCCGATCGACTATCTGGACTTCGCTTCCCCTGAGAGCGGTCTCGGCTCCAAGATCGGCCTCGACGCCACCGACAAGTGGCCGCCCGAGACCAAGCGCGAATGGGGCGAAGAGATCCGCATGGACCAGGCCGTGGTCGACAAGGTCAGCGACATGTGGGGCCGGCTGGGCCTGCCGGGTGACGGCAAGCCGATCTGGAAGTGATTGAAGCGGTCGGTCGGGGGCCATCGTGGACGCGTTTGAATTCTTCTTCAGCTTCTATGGCCTCCTGCTCGGCTTCTCGGTCGCCGAACTGGTCGGCGGGTTCGCGCGACTGCTGGACGGTCGCCGGCAGGTCAGGTTCGGCCTGCTGACGCCGATGCTGGCGCTGTTCGTGGCGATCGACATCGCCAGCTTCTGGAACCAGGCCTGGGTGATCTTCCGACCTGCGCCCTACAACTACGCCCTGCTGATCCTGGGTCTTGTGGTGGCCAGCACCTTCTATGTCGCCGCCACCCAGGTCTTTCCGCGGGAGCTGAAGTCCGGCGAGAGCCTGGATGACCATTTCTGGGCGCACCGGAAGCTGGTTCTGCTCAGCGTCCTGGCGGCCAACCTGCTGATCGTGCTGGTGTTTCTGGGGCTGGTGACCATCAATGGCGAGATCGGCCGGCTAAACCTCGGCCCTGTGTTCTGGGCAGGCACGACCCTGTTTACGATCTTGACCCTCGTGGCGGCTGTGGCGCCGGGGCGCTGGATCTCGCCGATCGCCCTGGCGATCCTACTGGCGTATCAAGGCTGGCAGATCGTGCGCTCGGCCGAGGCGCTGGTCAGTCGAGGCGGCTGGTCGCTGATCGGCGGCTAAGTGGGTTGTCATCCAACGCCAGAGGCGCGAGGACTTGGCCCCATGCGTACGACCGCCCTTCTCGCCACCGCCCTGCTTGCCTTGGGAGCTCCCGTCATGGCCCAGACCACCCCGCCCAAAGCCCCGTGGGACGAAGCCTTCCTGCCGCCGGCGCCGCATTGGCAGGGCGCCAGCCAGGCGCTGATCCGTGACAAGGCCGATCCGTGGGTGACGCCGTTCGAGGCCGACGCCGAGCACAATGTCTCGCCGACCTACGCCGACACCCGCGCCTGGTTCCAGAAGCTGGACAAGGCCAGCCCCCTGATCCGCGTCGAGGACTTCGGCGTCTCGCCGCAAGGCCGCGAGATCTTCGCCGTCATCGCCTCCAAGGACGGCGACAAGCTGGATCCCAAGAAGCCGCTGCTGCTCGTTCAGGCCGGCATCCACCCCGGCGAGATCGACGGCAAGGACGCCGGCATGATGCTGCTGCGGGACATGGTGTTCCACGACAAGGACAGCTTGCTCGACAAGGTCAATCTCGTGCTGATCCCGATCCTGTCGGTCGACGGCCACGAGCGGGCCAGCGCCTATTCGCGCCCCAACCAGCGGGGCCCGCGCATCCAGGGCTGGCGCAACACCGCGACCAACCAGAACCTCAACCGCGACTTCATGAAGCTGGACCAGCCGGAGATGCGGGCGCTGAAGCGCCTGCAGGCCAAGTACAAGGCCGATCTCTATGTCGATGTCCACGTGACCGACGGCATGGACTACCAGTACGACGTCACCTACGGCTTCAACGGCGAGAACGGCGTCTGGAACCGCTCGCCGGCCATCGCCAAATGGCTGGACGGGGTGCTTAAGCCCGCCATGAACCAGGGCCTGGAGGCGCAGGGCCATATCCCGGGCGAGCTCGTGTTTGGCGTGGACGAACACAATCCCAAGGCGGGCTTCTCGGACGGGGGCCTGGGCGAGCGCTTCTCGAACGGCTGGGGCGCGGCGGCCCACGTGCCGACCATCCTGATCGAGAACCATAGCCTCAAGCCCCACGCCCAGCGGGTGCTGGGAACCTATGTGTTCATCGAGACGGCCCTGAAGCTCTTGGCCGAAAAGGGTGGCGACCTGCGCCAGGCCATCGCCGCCGACAGCGCCCTGCGCCCCGCTGAGATCCCGGCCAATTTCGTCGCCGATCCGAAACCCGCCTACACGCGCGCTTTCAAGGGCATCCGTTACGAATACTACGACAGCCCCGCCTCGGGTCGGAAGGAAGTGCGATGGCTGGGCGAAGTCGACCCGGAGATCTGGAACGTCCCGTTCTACGGCTCCAAGCCCTCGCTGACCCTCAAGCGTCCAGCCGCCTACTATGTGCCCAGCCACCGCCCCGACATCATCGAGCGCCTGAAGCTGCACGGCGTGGCGCTGGAGACCCTGGCCACCGACAAGACGCTGAAAGTCGAGATGATCCGCCTGGTCGATCCCAAGATCGCCGCGCGCGCCAACGAAGGCCACGTCCAGATCAGCGTGGAGAAGGTCACGACCGAGACCCGCGACTGGACCTTCCCCAAGGGCTCGGTCCGCGTGCCGACCGACCAGCCGCTCGGCGACCTCGTCGTCCTCTTGCTGGAACCGCAGTCCAGCGAGAGCCTGTTCGCCTGGGGCATGGTTCCCGAGGTGCTGAGCCGCGTCGAGTATATCGAGCCCTACGCCATCGCGCCGTTGGCTGAGAAGATGATGGCGGCGGACCCGGCGCTGAAGGCCGAGTTCGAAGCCAAGCTGGCGGCGGAGCCCAAGTTCGCCGCCGATCCGGCCGCGCGTCTGGCCTGGTTCTACAAGCGCACCCCGTTCTACGACGATCACCACCTGCTATACCCGATCGCCCGCGAAATCGCGCGATAGGCACGCCGGGTTGCCGATCCCGGGCGGAAGGCCTCATATGGCGCTCCGCTCGGGGGGAGCGGGCGTAAGGACGACGAAAAGACCATGGACACGATCGTTTCCGGCCACGCTGCGGCGCTCTGGGCCGGCCTCAATCTCTTTCTGCTGCTGATCCTCTCGCTGCTGGTCGTGCGCCTGCGCCAGAAGCACAAGGTGGCTCTGGGCGACGAGGGCATTCCTGAACTCGCCCGCGCCATCCGCGCCTTCGGCAACGCGTCCGAGTACATTCCGTCGGGCATCGCCGCCCTGGCGGTTCTGGCCGTCGCCGGCGCCGCGCCCCTGGCGATTCACGTGGTGGGCTTCATCCTGTTCGCCGGCCGCGTGGTTCACGCCATCGGCCTGTCCAACAGCGGCGGGGCCTCGATCCCGCGCGCCGTGGGCATGGTGGCGACCTGGCTGGCCTATATCTTCGCCGGCGTGGCGCTCCTGCTGTCGGCCATCGGGTAGCTACGAATTGTCCTCCCCCGTTGCACGGGGGAGGAGATCACGTCCATAAGACCCCATGGACGATAATCTGCTGCATGACGTGGTCGCCGCCGCGCGCAAGGCCGGGGCCGACGCGGCCGAGGCTGTCTTCGCCGAGCGCCAATCCCTTTCGGTTTCCGTTCGCCTTGGCGAGCTGGAAGAGGTCGAACGCGAGGAGGCTCGAGATCTGGGCCTCCGCGTTTTCATCGGCCAGCGCAGCGCCACGGTTTCCGGATCGGACATCTCGTCCGAGGCCCGCGCCAAGCTGATCGAGCGCGCCGTCGCCATGGCCCGCCTGGCGCCGGAAGATCCCTATGCATCGCTCGCGCCGCAAGACCGCCTGGCGCACGGCCCCTTCCCCGATCTTGACCTGATCGACGCCTACGAACCCTCGGCGCAGACCCTGGAGACCCAGGCTCGCATCGCCGAGGAGCACGCCCGTGCGGTCAAGGGTGTCACCAATTCCGACGGCGGCTCGGCCACCTGGTCGTCGTCGCGCTGGGCCTTGGTCACCAGCGACGGCTTCCACGGCGCGCACGCGGCAACGGGCCACTCGATCTCGGCCTCGGCCATCGCGGGCGAGGGCGCTGGCATGGAGCGCGGCGGCGAAGGTCGATCGACCCGCCACTTCGGTGATCTGCCGGCGGCGGGCGATATCGGCATGGAGGCCGGCCGTCAGGCTGTAGCCCGTCTGAACCCACGCAAGATCGCCTCGACCACCGCGCCGGTGATCTTCGAGAACCGCCTGGCCATGAGCCTGATCGGCCCGCTGCTGGGCGCGATCTCCGGCCCCTCGATCGCGCGCGGCACCTCGTTCCTGAAGGACAAGCTGGGCCAAGCGATCTTCGCCAAGGGCGTCAACCTGCTGGAAGATCCGCACCGGGTGCGCGGCCTCGGCTCGGCCCCGTTCGACGATGAGGGCGTGGCCACGCAAGCCCGCGCCCTGATCGAGGACGGCGTGCTGACCACCTGGCTGCTGAACACCAGCGCCGCCAAGCAGCTGGGCCTGGCCACCACGGGCCACGCCTCGCGCGGCCTGGCGGGTCCGTCCGGCGTCTCGACCCACAACCTGACGCTCCAACCGGGCGCGCAGGACCTGAAGGGCCTTATGAAGGACGCCGGAACGGGTCTGGTGGTCACCTCGATGTTCGGCCCCTCGCTGAACGGCAACACCGGCGACTGGTCGGTCGGCTGTTCGGGCTACTGGTTCGAAAACGGCGAAAGCACCGGTCCAGTTACCGAGATCACCGTCGCCGGCAACCTGATCGACATCTATGCGCGCCTCGTACCGGGCTCGGATCTCGAGTTCCGCGGCGCCAGCAACAGCCCCTCCCTCTTGGTCGACGCCCTGGCGATCGCGGGCAAATGAACGACCTGGACCTGATCATCGCCGCAGCGCGGGAGGCGGGCGAACTGGCGCTCGGCGCGCGCGAGAGCGGCCTGACGATCTGGTCCAAGGAAGGCGGCTCGCCGGTGACGGACGCCGACCTCGCCGTCGACACCCTGCTGCGCACCGAACTGCGCGCCGAACGGCCCGACTATGGCTGGCTGTCGGAAGAGACCGCCGACGACCCGGCGCGTCTGGCGACCGGACGACAGTTCGTGGTCGATCCGATCGACGGCACGGTCGCCTTCATGAAGGGCAAGCCCTGGTTTGCAGTGTCGATCGCCGTGGTCGAGGACGGCCAGCCCATCGCCGCCGTGGTCCACGCCCCGGCCCTGGACGAGACCTACGCCGCCACCCTGCGGGGGCCGGCCACTCTGAACGGCGCGCCGATCGCCCCCAGCGATACGGACGCCCTGGAAGGCGCGGCCATGCTGGGCGACGCCAAGATGTTCGCCCACCCCGCCTGGCGCGAGCCGTGGCCCACGATGCGGATCGAGACCCGCAACTCGATCGCCTATCGGGCGTGCCTCGTCGCCGCCGGCGCGTTCGACGCCGCCGTGGCGCTGTCCCCCAAAAGCGAGTGGGACGTGGCGGCCGCCGACCTGATCTGCCAGCGCGCCGGCGCGGCGCTCAGTGATCACAAGGGCCGCCCCTACGCCTATAATCGGCCCGTTCCGCAGGTTCCGAGCCTAGTTTGCGCCAATCGCGCGCTTGCGCCATTGATCCTTAACCGTGTCGGGCATATCGAGCTGCCATAACTATAATTCCTCGCAGGAACTTGCTCAAAATGCCTGACAAGCAGCTTCTTCATATCGTAGTCGGCGGCGAGCTTAAGGACGTCGCGGGCGTCGAATTCCGTGACCTCTCCAAGGTCGAGTTCGTCGGCGCCTATCCGAGCTACGACGAGGCCCACAAGGCCTGGAAGGCCAAGGCCCAGGCCACGGTCGACAACGCCCACGCCCGCTACTTCATCATCCACGCCCACAAGCTGCTGGATCCGAGCGAAGGGTAGCCCCAAAACCCTCCCCCTAGCGGGGGAGGTGTCGGCGAAGCCGACGGAGGGGGAAGACGCCGGCTAGCCCGAACTCCCCCCTCCGGCCTTCGGCCGCCCCCCCCATAGGGGGAGGATTTGGATCACTCCCGCCGCAGGATCTTGTCCGTCAGCACCTTGCCCAGCATGCCGGCGCGGAAGGTCTTCTTCATCTCGACCGGGTCGTAGTCGTCGCTCTCGACCCAGTCGCTGAAGGTCAGGCCCTTGGGCTCGCCCTTCTCCAGATACTGCTCGAAGACATAGTCCAGCACGCCGGTGTTGCCGTGCTTGATGTGCAGGTAGCGCGGCCCCAGCTGCTGCATCGCCTCACGGATCGGCTGACCCAGCCGATAGTGGGCGTAGAACACGCTCATGATCCCCGCCCGGTCCGCGCCGGACTTGCAGTGCATCAGGGCCGGATATTCGATGCGCTCGAACAGTTCCTTGGCGCCCCGCACCCGCTCGCGGATCGGGACCTCGCGCGAGGTGATCACGAAGTCGACGAAGTTCAGGCCCAGGCGTTCGCAGGCGTCCTTCTCCAGCGCATAGAAGCTGCCGTCGAAGCCGCCGCGCAGGTTCACGATCGTCTTGATCCCCCGCTTCTTCCACCAGGCCAGCTGGAACGGCCAGGGCTGGTTGGCGCGGACGAGTTCCGGGCTGATCCAGTGGGCGTTCGAAAAGCCCAGCCGCAGATAGGCGTGGTCATTCCACAGATAGTGGAGATAGGTCTTGAACCGGCCCCAGGGCGTGGTGAGGTCGAACTTGGCCAAGGCGGCGCGATCCTTCGGAAATTCCGGTCCTAACTAGGGGCTTAGCCCGCGAAAGGCAAAATCCCGCGACGATCCGCCTTCAGAGCGTCGCTTTTCCGGGACACTGAGTCCCGCGCGTCCTTGACAGCCTCGCCCTGACAGCCGACCCCTCCCCCATGACCGCACAGGATCGTCCGCAGCCCTCGAACCGCGCCCTGATGGGCCGGATGTGGCGCGAGTTCCTTCAGCCGCGCTGGAAAGGCTTCCTGGTCTCGATGATCAGCGCCGTGATCGTGGCGCGCCTGACCGTGATGCTGGGCGAATATGTCGAGCCCGCCGTCGACAAGCTGATCGCCCATCCCCAGCCGGGCGCCCTGATCTGGGTGCCGCTGACCATCGCCGCCTTGGCCGTGGGGCGCGGTGTGTTCCAGGTGATCCAGGCCAGCCTGATCAACCGCATCGGCAACGGCGTGGTCGGCGACATGCAGACCCGCCTGTTCGGCCGCCTGATCCGGGCGGATCTGGCCCGCCTGCGCGGCGCGCATTCGGGTTCTTACGTCGCCTCGGTGCTCTATGACGCCGGCCTGATCCGGGAAGCCGCGACCACCGGCGTCGTCAACTATGTCCGCGAAGCCCTGATCGTCGCCATCACCCTGTGGGCGCTGTTCAACAGCGATCCGATCCTGGCGGCCGGCGTGCTGATCATCGTGCCCGGCGTCAGCGGGGTGATCCGTCACTTCTCCAAGCGCACGACCAAGGCCGCCAAGGGCGCCATGGGCGAGACCTCCAACCTCTCGACCGCGATCATGGAGAGCCTGGACGGGGTCAAGATCGTCAAGATGGAGAACCGCGAGGCCTATGAAGAGGCCCGTGTCGCCGCCGTGGTCGAGCGCCGCCAGCGCCACCTGATCAAGGGCAGCAACGCCCGCGCCATGGCCGCCCCGGCCACCGAGCTCTTCTCGCAGTTGGTGATCGCTGCGGTCTTCGCCTATGCGGGCTGGCGGGCGATCACCGGCGCGCTGGTCGTCGGGCCCTTCACCCTGCCGCCGATCACGCCCGGCGGGTTCCTCAAGTTCGTGATCCTGCTGGGCATCGCGGCCCAATCCCTGCGCCAAGTCGCCAACCTGCAGACCGTGTTCAGCGAAGGGCTGACCGCCGCCCGTCGCCTGTTCGAGGCGCTCGATGTGGCCCCGACCATCGTCGATCCCGCCGACGCCAAGGCCCTGCCGCCGGGCGAGAGCATGATCGCCCTGGCCGATGTGACCTTCTCGTACGGCGCGGACATTCCGGCCCTGTCGAGCGTCAATCTGCAGGCGCGCAAGGGTGAGACCGTGGCCCTGGTCGGCCCTTCGGGCGGCGGCAAGAGCTCGATCCTCAACCTGATCCCCCGCTTTTACGACGTGAACGCCGGCGCGGTGACCATCGACGGCCACGACGTGCGCTCAGTGACGATCGCCTCCCTGCGCGACCGCATCGCCCTGGTCACCCAGGAGCCGTTCCTGTTCGACGACACGATCCGCGCCAACATCGCCTACGCCCGTCCCGGCGCCAGCCAACTCGAGATCGAGGCCGCTTCGCGGCAAGCGGCCGCCCACGACTTCATCCTAGCCCTGCCCGAGGGCTATGACACCTCGGTCGGTGAGGGCGGCGCGCGCCTGTCGGGCGGTCAGCGCCAGCGCATCGCCATCGCCCGCGCCTTCCTGAAGGACGCCCCGATCCTGCTGCTGGACGAGGCCACTAGCGCCCTCGACACCGAGAGCGAGGCCCAGGTCCAGGCGGCGCTGGAGCGCCTGATGGCCGGCCGTACGACCATCCTGATCGCCCACCGCCTGTCGACCGTGAAGAACGCCGACCGCATCTATGTGATCGACAAAGGGCGGGTCGTGGAGACGGGCTCACATGCCGAGCTCGTCCGCGCCGGCGGTCTCTATGCCCGCCTTGCCAAGGCTCAGGATCTGGATCATGCGCCGCCCGGCCAGGACGGGGAGATCACGGCTTGAGACCCCTGCGTTCGCCCTGGGTGATGAGCGCGATGACCCGGCTCTTCTCGGGCTACATCGCTCTGACCTACAAGACCCTGCGCTGGACGCGCGAAGGCCAGGTGATCGCCGAGCGCGTCCAGGCCGAGGCCCTGGCCAACGGCGGCGGCGCGATCCTGGCGCTGTGGCATTCGCGGGTGCCCGTCGGGCCGGCGACCTGGCCGCAGGGACCGGACAAGCCGGAGATCCGCGTCCTGGTCAGCCAGTCGCGCGACGGCGAGTTCATCGCCCGGGTGATCGCGCGCCTGGGCCTGCCGTCGATCCGGGGCTCGTCGCTGAAGAAGACCGACACCAACAAGAACAAGGGCGGCGAGCAGGCCTTCCGCGACATGGTCAAGTGGGTGAAGGACGGCGGCGCCATGGCCATCACGCCGGACGGTCCGCGCGGGCCCGTCGAGGTGATGCAGAAGGGCGCGGTCGCCCTGGCCCGGGTCAGCGGCGCACCGGTGCTGTTCGTCGGCGTCGCCGTCAATCCCTGCATCCGCCTGAAGACCTGGGACCGCACGATCATTCCGCTGCCCTTCGCCAAGGCGGCCATGGTCTGGGACGGCCCGGTTCAGGCCGGTCGAGACGACGACCCCGACGCCCTGGTCGAGGCCTGGGGCGCGCGGCTGAGCGCCGTTTCCCGCCGCGCGGAAGCCATTGTCGGCGAAACCCCGCCCAAAGATTGATCCCTCCCCCGCTTGGTGGGATGTAGGACCCATGCCGCACGACGCCCACGGACACGCTCACGATCATGGCCACGGTCATGGCCACCATGGTCACGACCACACGCATGGGCATGGGCATCATCACCATGGCCACGGTCATCACGGCCACCATCATCACGCCCCCAAGGACTTCGGCCGCGCGTTTGCGATCGGCACGGCGCTGAACCTCGGCTTCGTCATCGTCGAGGCCAGCGCGGGCATCCTGACGCACTCGTTGGCGCTGCTGGCCGACGCCGGCCATAACCTCTCCGACGTCCTGGGCCTGCTGCTGGCGTGGGGCGCGACAGTCCTGGCCAAGCGCGCCCCCAGCGCGCGGCGCACCTATGGTCTGCGCAAGGGCACAATCCTGGCCTCGCTGGGCAACGCCGCCCTGCTGCTGGTCGCCGTCGGGGCGATCGCCTGGGAGGGCGTTCGCCGCTTCGCCGCGCCCGAACCCGTTCAGACCGGGCCCGTGATGATCGTCGCGGCCATCGGCATCGTCATCAACACGGCCACGGCGCTGATGTTCATGAAGGGGTCCAAGGAAGACCTCAACGTCCGGGGCGCCTTCCTGCACATGGCCGCCGACGCGGCCGTCTCGGCCGGGGTGGTGATCGCGGCCCTGGCCATGGCCTTCACCGGCTGGATGTGGCTGGACCCGGTGGTGAGCTTGGTCATCGTGGCGGTGATCGTGCTGGGCACCTGGGGCCTGCTGCGCGACTCGCTGGATCTGGCCCTGGACGCCACGCCGCGCGGCATCGATACGCAAAAGGTGCGCGACTGGCTGGCCGCCCGTCCGGGGGTCAGCGAGGTGCATGACCTGCACATCTGGGCGATGAGCACCACCGAGACCGCCCTGACCGCCCACGTCGTACGTCCGCTGGACGCCGACCATGACCAGTTCCTGCACGACGCCTGCGCCGAACTGGCCAGCCGGTTCAACATCGGCCACGTGACCATCCAGGTGGAAAGCGGCCACGGCGCGCATGCGTGTCGCCTGGCCCCGGCGGACGTCGTGTGATCCGGCCCGACGCGCTGAACCTCTACCGGGCCGCCACGGGCCTGCTCGAACCCGTCGCTCCGGCCCTGCTGGCCCACCGCGCCCGCAAGGGCAAGGAGGATCCCGCCCGTCTGGCCGAACGTCTGGCCCGGGCCGATATGCCGCGCCCTGAGGGCCCGCTGGTCTGGCTGCACGGCGCCAGCGTCGGCGAGAGCCTATCGATCCTGCCGCTGGTCGAACGTCTGCGCGCTGAGAAGCCCGAAGTCACCGTGCTGGTGACCTCGGGGACCACCACCTCGGCCGCCCTGCTGGCCAAGCGCCTGCCGCCGGGCGCGATCCACCAGTACGCGCCCGTCGACGCACCGGGGGCCGCCCGGCGGTTCATCGCGCAGTGGAAGCCCGACCTCGCCGTCTTCGTCGAAAGCGAACTGTGGCCGAACCTCCTCTTGGAGGCGAAAGCCGCCGGGACGCGGCTGGCCCTGGTGTCCGCCAAGCTGTCGGACCGCAGCTTCGCCAGCTGGTCCACGCGTCCGCAGGCCGCGTACCGACTGCTTTCGGTGTTCGACCTAATCCTGGCCCAGGACGCCCGCGCCCATCAGCGCTTCGAGCGTCTGGGCGGCAAGGTCGCGGGCGAGGCCGATCTAAAGTTCGGCGCGCCGCCCCTGCCGGTCGATGCGGCGGCCCTGGCGATCGAGCGCGAACGCTTCCCGACCGCGCCCTTCCTCATCGCCAGCACGCACGCCGGCGAAGACGAGATCGTTCTCGATGCGATCGTCGCCCTCCCGCATCGTCCCCCGGTGATCCTGGCGCCGCGCCATGTGGAGCGCGGGCCGGCGATCACCGCCCTGGCCGAGGCGCGAGGTCTTTCCGCCTCGCTGCGCAGCCGCGCGCCCGGACAGCCCGCCGAGGTGGTGGTCGCCGACACCCTGGGCGAGATGGGCCTGTGGTTCCGCCTGGCGGGCGGCTGCGTCATCGCCGGAAGTCTTGTCCCGGACATCGGCGGCCACAATCCGCTGGAAGCCGCCCGGCTGGACTGCCCGGCGATCAGCGGCCCCTTTGTCGAGAACTGGACCTCGGCCTATGCCGGGCTGGAGACGGCGGGAGGTGTGGTGATGGCCGATCCGAGCACTCTGGCGGACGCCATCGCGGCGGACCTCGCCGACCCGGCGGCGAGGCAAGCACGCGCCGCGCGCGCCCGCAGCTTCGTTGACGCCCGCGACCGTGAGGCGCGCGATGGCCTCTCGCGAATTCTAGAGTTGGTCCCATGAAGCTCGGCACCCCCCGCTGGTGGTACGTCAAGAGCGGCGCCCCCGCGCCGGTGACCCGCGCCTTGCTGACGCCCCTGTCGTGGCTGTGGGCCGACACCACCCGACGCCGGATCGCGCGCGCCACGCCGGCCATTGTCGGCGCGCCGGTGATCTGTGTGGGCAATGTCACCATGGGCGGCGCCGGCAAGACGCCGATCGTACGAGAGCTACTGCTGACCCTCACCCAGCGCGGCGTCGCGGCGCACGGCCTGTCGCGCGGCTATGGCGGCAAGCTCAAGGGGCCGGTGCGGGTCGACACCATCCGCCACACCGCCGCGGATGTCGGCGACGAGCCGCTGATGCTGGCGCAGGATTTCCCGATGTGGATCGCCGCCGACCGGGTCGCCGGCGCCAAGGCGGCGGTGCGGGCCGGCGCATCCGCCATCGTCATGGACGACGGCCACCAAAATCCCAGCGTCAAGAAGGCGCTGTCGCTGGTCGTGGTCGATGGCGAGACGCGCGGCGGCGAGTGGCCGTTCGGCGACGGCCGGGTCTTCCCCGCCGGGCCGATGCGCGAGCCGCTGAAGGTCGGCCTGTCGCGCGCCGATGCGGTGATCGTGCTGCTGCCGGTCGACGTGGAGCAGCCGGACTTCGACCTGCTGGTCGCGTTCGGAGACATGCCTGTGCTGGTCGCCCGCCTCGAAGCCGCCGCGCCGGTCCCCAAGGGGCCGCAGGTCGGCTTCGCCGGGATCGCCAAGCCCTGGAAGGTCGAGAAGGCCCTGACGGCGGCGGGCTGCCAGCTGGTCGACTTCGCGCCGTTCCCCGATCACGGCGCCTATAGCGAGTCGACCCTGAAGATGCTGGCGGATCGCGCGGAGGTCTATGAGGCGGGGCTGGTCACCACCGAGAAGGACTGGGTGCGCCTGCCCCCGGCCTGGCGCGAGCGTGTCACGCCCTGGCCCGTGCGCGCCCGGTTCGAGGACCCGGCGGCCTTGGAAGCGCTGCTGAAGGGGATCGGCCTCTAAGGATCGAACCCTCCCCCTCGCGGGGGAGGATCAGGTTACTTGTAGACGACGCCGCCCTTGATGACCGAGGTCACGCGCTGGAGTTCGGTGACATCCTTCAGAGGATCGCCCTTCACCGCGATCAGGTCCGCCGCCTTGCCGGGCGTGAGGCTGCCGATCTCGTTGCTGAGCGAGAAGTGGTCGGCGGCGTTGACCGTGGCGGTCTGGATGGCCTCCAGCGGAGTCATACCCGCCTTGACCAGCAGGGCGAACTCCCCGGCGTTGTCGCCGTGGGCCGAGACGCCGCTGTCGGTGCCGAAGGCGACCTTGACGCCGCCGGCGTGCGCGCGGCGAACCATGTCGAGCATCTTGGGGCCGGCCTCGAGCGCCTTGGCCGTCTGGGCGGGGGTGAAGTAGTTGTTCGGGCCGCTGGCGATCCGGTAGACGAAATCGCCCGCCATCAAGGTCGGGACGAGATAGGCGCCCGACTTTTTCATCAGGGCGATGCCCTCGTTGTCGAGATAGGTGCCGTGCTCGATCGAGTCGCCGCCCGCCTTGAGGAACGCGTTGATGCCGTCGCCGCCATGGGCGTGGGCGGTCACCTTGCGGCCCATGCTGTGGGCGGACTCGACGATCGCGGCCAGTTCGGCGTCGGAGAACTGCTTGGCGAGGCCCGCGGCGGTGTTGGACAGAACGCCGCCCGTCGCCGTGATCTTGATGAGGTCGGCGCCCAGCCAGATCTGCTCCCGCACCGCGCGTCGGCAGTCGTCCGCGCCCGAGCAGACCGATTCCGGCCGCAAGGCGTGCATGACGTCCTCGCTGTAGCCGTTGATGTCGCCATGGCCGCCATGGACCGAGATCGAAGAGCCCGACGCCAGGATGCGGGGCCCGGCCACGTCGCCGCGCTTGACGCCTTCCCGCAGAGCGAAGATCGCCTGGCTGTTAGCGCCCAGATTGGCCACGGTCGTGAAGCCGGCCATCAAGGTCTTGCGGGCGAAGCCGGCCCCGACCATGGCGCTGTCGGACGGCGACTGCGTCACCGCCTGCAGGCGTCCGTTCGGGTTCTGCTGGCCGGTCAGGTGGACGTGGCTGTCGATCAGGCCCGGCAGGACGAAGCTGTCCTTCAGATCGACGACCTTGCCGCCGGGCTCGGCGACATAGCCGTCGAGAACGCGCGTCACCTTGCCGTTTTCGAGGACCAGGGTCTTGGCGGTCTCGACCTTGCCCGTCGCGGGATCGGCGAGCAGGCGTCCCGCCTGGACGAACGTCGCCTGAGCATTGGCCGCGCCGGCCAGCGCGCTCGTCAAAACCAGGGCGCAGGTGCCCGCCATCAATTTACGCATCACGTCCTTACGCCCCCGCTTTACGCGCGAAGTCCCAGGCCCCCTTGGCCAGAACCGGCACGCGCGCCTCCATCAGCTGCGCATGGGCGCTGGCGGCGGTGCCGTCACGGACGCGGCCGACAATGCCCTGGCAGATGCCCGCCAGTCTGAAGAGGTTGTAGCTGAAATACCAGTCGAGTTCCGGCAGGCCGTCCCGGCCGGTGGCCTTGCAATAGCGGGCCACGGCCTCGGGGATCGTCGGGATCCCGTAGGCGGTCAGATCATCGACGCCCGACAGGCCGCCGCGCTGGTCGGACGGCATCACCCAGTTCATCAGGAAATAGCTGAAATCGGCCAGCGGATTGCCCAGGGTCGACAGCTCCCAGTCCAGCACCGCGATCACCCGCGACTCCGTCGGGTGCAGGATCATGTTGTCGAGGCGATAGTCGCCGTGGACGATCGAGGTCTGGTCGTCCGCCGGCACGGTGGCCGGCAGCCATTCCATCAGGCGGTCCATTTCCTCAATCGTCTTGGTCTCGCTGGCCTTGTACTGCTTGGTCCAGCGGTCGATCTGGCGCGCGAAATAGTTGCCGGGCTTGCCGTAGTCGGCGAGGCCGACCGCGACGTAGTCGACGTTGTGCAGGGCCGCCAGAGTGTCGATCTGGGCCTCGTAGATCGCCCGCCGCTCGGCCGGCTGATAGTCGGGCAGCGTGCCGTCCCACAGGATGCGGCCCTCGACGTTCTCCATCACGTAGAAGATCGTGCCGATGACGTCCTCGTCCATGCACAGGGCGTAGGCCTTGGCGACGGGGAAGTCGGCCTTGTTCAGGCCCGAGATCACCTTGTACTCGCGGTCCACCGCGTGGGCGCTGGGCAGCAGCTTGCCCGGCGGCTTGCGGCGCAGGACATATTTCCGGGCCGGGGTGACCAGCTGGTAGGTCGGGTTGGACTGGCCGCCCTTGAACTGGCGCACTTCCAGCGGACCGGCGTAGCCTTCAACATTGGCTTCAAGCCAGGCGGCCAGCTTGGCCTCGTCGATCGCATGGCGCGGGTCGACGGGCTTGGTGCCCGAATTCAGATCCTGGGCGGACTGTTCGGCGGCTTCGGCCATGGCGCTTTCTCCCCAACGCTTGTTTGAATGGGGAGTTTAGAGGGTGGGGCGCGAGTGGCAAGCACGTTGCGTCCTTCGAGGCGCGCTTAGGAGCGCGCACCTCAGGATGAGGATGCTATCGCCTTGAAGTCCTCATCCTGAGGCGCCCGCGCAGCGGGCCTCGAAGGACGCAGTGAATCTCAGCTTGGTTGCGACAACGCCCGCCAGCCGATATCGCGACGATAAAAGCCGCCTTCCAGCGAGATGCGCTCGAGCGCGCCATACGCCAAGTCGCGAGCCTCCCTCAGGTCAGCGCCCAAGGCGCAGACGTTCAGCACCCGGCCGCCCGAGGCCACCAGACGCCCCTCGAACTCGCGCGTCGTGCCCGCGTGGAAGACCACCACGCCGTCACCGAAGTCAGCGTCGGCGCCCTGGATGCGGCCGCCGGTCTTGGGCGCGTCGGGATAGCCCTCGGCAGCCAGCACGACGCAGATCGCCGCCTCGTCGCGCCACTGGGGCGGTTTGGCCGAGGCCAGCTCGCCCTTCGCCGCCGCCAGCAGGATCGGCACGATGTCGCTCTCAAGGCGCAGCATCAGGGTTTGGCACTCGGGATCACCGAAGCGGGCGTTGTACTCGACGAGCTTGGGGCCGGTGGGGGTCAGCATCAGGCCGGCATAGAGCACGCCCACATACGGATTGCCCTCGGCGGCCATCCCCTCGACGGTGGGAACGATCAGCTCGCGCCAGGCCTGGTCGATCAGGTCCTGGGTCAGGACTGGCGGCGGCGAATAGGTGCCCATGCCGCCGGTATTGGGGCCCTCGTCGCCGTCATAGGCGCGCTTGTGGTCCTGGGCCGCGCCGAACAGCACGGCGGTCTTGCCGTCGCAGACCGCGAACAGCGAGGCCTCCTCGCCGTGCATGAACTCCTCGATCACCACCCGCGCGCCGGCCGAGCCGAAACGGCCGCCCAACATGTCGACCACGGCGGCGTCAGCTGCGGCGCGGTCGGGGGCGATGACCACGCCCTTGCCGGCCGCCAGACCGTCGGCCTTGATCACGAACGGCGCTTCCAGGGTGTCGAGGAAGGCGCCGGCCGAGGCGGCGTCCTCGAACACGCCATAGGCCGCCGTCGGCAGGCCGTGACGCTGACAGAAGTCCTTGGTGAAGGCCTTGGACGTCTCCAGCTGCGCGGCGCGCTGGCTCCCGCCAAAACAGGGGATACCGACCGCCGCCAGCTTGTCTGCAAGACCGACCTCCAGCGCCGACTCCGGACCGACCACCACCAGATCCGCAGCGATCTCCTGAGCCAGGGCGACAAGGCCATCGGCGTCGGTCGCCTTGACCGCACGCAGCTCGGCCACGGCTTCGATACCGGGATTGCCGGGCGCCGCGACAAGGCGGCCGCACAGCGGCGACTGGGCGATCTTCCAGGCCAGGGCGTGCTCGCGCCCGCCGGACCCGACGAGGAGGATGGTCAGCTTTTCCATGAGCGCGGGGTGTGACGCGCGACCGGCATCGGGTCAAGCGCGCTCTCGCCCCCGCAGGCCGCCATTGGCCCCATCGCGCTGGCGACGAGGCCGGCCGTCCGCAGAAGAGGCCCATGGACGCGCTCTTTTCCCCCGCCCTCGCCCTGCACATCAGTTGCGGCCTGATCCTCGTCGGCGCGGGTCTCCTGCCCCTCTGCACGACCAAGGGCTCGCAATGGCATCGGCGCTCGGGCCGCGTCTTTGTTGTGCTTATGGGCCTGATGCTTGCCGCAGCCTGGGTCATGACGGCCCTGCGCTTCAACGCCTACTTCGCCGCCCTGTCCTCGACCGCCACCCTGACCGTTTTCTCGGGCGTACGGGTCCTCAGGCGCAAGCGGCCCGATCTCGATCCGCATCAGCGCGCCACGCGGCTGGACTGGACCGCGACTCTGGCGGTCATCGCTGTGGGGGCCTGGGTTCTGGGTCTTCTGCTGAGCGGTAGAACGAACAGCCCCAAGGCCACCACGATCGCGCTGGTCTATGCCTGCTTCCTCTATGGCGGGTGGGACCTCTGGCGGTTCATCCAGCCGACGGCATGGCCCTTTTCGCCAGACCTCTGGACCTACGAGCATCTTGTGAAGATGCTGAGCGCCTATGGCGCGGTGCTCAGCGCCTTTTCGGGAAACTTCCTGACCTTCCTGCCCACGCCATGGAGCCAGCTCTGGCCGACCCTGCTGTTTCAACCCGTGGCGATCATCTGGGTCGCCGCCCTGGTGCTGCGTCGCAAACGCTTGTCGCCCGCGTGAGGGCGGCGCCGACCACCGCATGGGTCGCGGGTCTTACGGCCTATAGCTGGTTGGCGACGACGATCTGCGCCGCCTGGTTCGCCCGCCGCTTCGCCCTTGCCGATGGGCGGGTCCTCAGCGTCGAGCAGTCCCTGGCCTGGCAAGGGGCGATCTATGCCGCCTGGTTGCCCGTGATCGGCGTCGTCTGGCTGGTGCTACGGCGGTTCGGAGCCGGACTCCGAGGCGTCCTGGCCGCCTTCGCCACCGGCCTCGTCATCGTGCCGCTGGAGGCCGTTGTCGCCGGCCTGATCGACCAGACCTTCGCCGGCGGCGGCGACCTCGCGGAGAGGGCGCTGGGTCGCGCGCCAGTCTGCATCCTGTTGCATACCGCCATCGTCGCGGTCGGCTTGGCCGCTGCGCACCACCGCCGCGCCACCGAAGCAAGCGCGCGCAATGCGCTCCTGCAGGCCGCCCTCGCCGAAGCCCGCGCCACGCCCGTCTTGGACGTCGCTGAACGCCTGATGGTCATGGCCGGCGCACGTCGCGTCCCGGTGGACATCACGGCGGTCGAATGGTTCGGCGCGGCCGACAACTATGTGGTCGTCCATTGGGACGGACGCGAGGGCCTGATGCGCGCGACCTTGCAGAGTCTCGAGGCGCGGCTTGATCCGCGCCTCTTCGCTCGCGCTCACCGCTCGGCACTGGTCAACCTGTCCAAGGTCTCACAGGCCCAGCCCTTGTCCGACGGCTCCTGGCGGCTGACCCTGGCCAGCGGCGCGGAGGTCGTGACCAGCCGAACCTACCGCGACGCGTTGCTCAAACGCCTCGGCCGACAGGCCCCAGACTCTCAGGCCGCGTCCATGTCCAGCGAATAGCCGGCCGAGCGCACGGTGCGGATCGGATCGGCGTCCGTCGTCCCGTTCAGCGCCTTGCGCAGGCGGCCGATGTGGACGTCGACCGTGCGGGCCTCGACATAGACGTCCGACCCCCAGACCGCGTCCAGCAGCTGCTCGCGGCTGAACACCCGGCCCGGGTGCTGCATCAGGTAGTCGAGCAGACGGAACTCGGTCGGGCCAAGGTGGATCTCCTTGCCGCTGCGCTTCACCCGGTGGGCGACGCGGTCGATGATGATGTCGCCGACGGTGATGCGGTCATCGGCCAGACCCGGGCGGATGCGGCGCAGCACGGCGCGGACCCGGGCGGTCAGCTCGACCATCGAGAACGGCTTGACCACATAGTCGTCGGCGCCGGTGTCGAGACCGCGGATGCGATCGGTTTCCTCGCCGCGGGCCGTCAGCATGATGATCGGCACATTGCGCGTCTCGGCGCGGCCGCGCAGGCGGCGGCAGACCTCGATGCCCGAGACCTTGGGCAGCATCCAGTCGAGGATGACCAGGTCCGGGGCCCGCTCATTGGCCATGATCAGGGCTTCCTCACCGTCGCCGGCGACGCCGACGCGGTAGCCCTCCTTGTCGAGGTTGTAGTGGAGCAGAGTGGCCAGAGCGTCTTCGTCTTCGACCACCAAAACGTAGGGAGTCACTTCAGGCCGCCTCTTCCAGAGTTATTGCGACAGCACGTCGAGCTTGGGACGTTGCGAGGTCAGTTCCTCGCCCGTCAGCTCGAAATGGATGATTTCAGCGATGTTGGTGGCGTGGTCGCCGATCCGCTCGAGGTTCTTGGCCACGAACAGCAGGTGCGTGCACGCGTTGATCGTCCGGGGATCGCCCATCATGTAGGTGAGCAACTCGCGGAAAATCGCGTTGTAGTGCTCGTCCACTTCCTCGTCCCGGCTCCACACGCCGATGGCGCGCTGCAGGTCCGAGGTGGTGTAGGCGTCGAGCACGTCCTTCAGACGGCCCTGAACGAGCTTGCCCATCCGCTCGATGGAGCGCGTCAGGGCGCTCATCGGGTCAGCCTCGGTCAGGATCAGGGCGCGCTTGCCGATGTTCTTGGCCATGTCGCCGCAGCGCTCGAGGCTCATCGAAATCTTCAGGGCGGCGACGGCGTGACGCAGGTCCACCGCCATGGGCTGACGCAGGGCGATCAGGCGGAAGGCCTTGCGCTCGATCTCGGACTGCAGGGTGTCCAGGCGCTCGTCGCCGGCGACCACGGCCTGGGCCAGCGGGCCGTCGCGGCGGGCGATGGCGGCGATACAGTCGGCGACCTGGCTCTCGGCGATGCCGCCCATGCGGGTGACTTCGGCCGTCAGGTGGGCCAGCTCTTCGCCGTAGGATTTGACGGTATGCTCGGTCATCTCTGTTTTCTCCCGCGCGCCTGGATCAGCCGAAGCGGCCGGTGATGTAGTCCTGGGTGCGGCTGTCGCGAGGATTGGTGAACATCTCCTCGGTCGGGCCACTCTCGACCAGCTTGCCGAGGTGGAAGAACGCCGTGCGCTGCGACACCCGGGCGGCCTGGGCCATCGAGTGGGTGACGATGACGATACAGAACTGGCTGCGCAGCTCGTCGATCAGTTCCTCGATCTTAGCCGTCGCGATCGGGTCCAGGGCCGAGCAGGGTTCGTCCATCAGAATCACTTCGGGCGACACCGCGATCGCGCGGGCGATGACGAGACGCTGCTGCTGGCCGCCGGAGAGGCCGGTGCCGGGCTGGTGCAGGCGGTCGGCGACTTCGTTCCAGAGGCCGGCCTTCTTGAGGCTGCTCTCGACGATGGCCTCCAGCTCGGCCTTGCCGGTGGCCAGGCCGTGGATGCGCGGGCCATAGGCGACGTTTTCAAAGATGGTCTTCGGAAACGGATTGGGCTTCTGGAACACCATGCCGACACGCGAGCGCAGCACCACCGGGTCGACGCTCTTGGCGTTGACATCGGCGCCGTCGATCAGGATCGAACCCTCGACGCGCGCGCTCGGGATGGTGTCGTTCATCCGGTTGATGCAACGCAGGAAGGTCGACTTGCCGCAGCCCGACGGCCCGATGAAGGCGGTGACCGACTTGGCCGGAATGTCGAGATCGACATCAAACAGGGCCTGCTTGTCGCCATAGAAGACCTTGACGCCGCGCGCCTTGATCTTGGGATCGGCGGTCGCCGGAGCGGCGGTCGAGGTCGCCGGGGCGCGGGTGGAGTCGTCGGGGCTGTGGACGGTCATGGCGTGTCCCTGGAGGAGGGGCGAAGCAAGGGGGTTCAGGATCGAGGTCATGGACAAGCCTACCAGCGGCGCTCGAAGCGGCGACGCAGGATGACGGCGGCGGCGTTCATGACGATCATGAAGACGAGGAGGACGATGATCGCGGCGGCGGTGCGCTCATGGAACGCGCGTTCAGACGCGTTCTCCCAGATGAACACCTGCACCGGCAGGACGGTGGCGGCGCTGGTGAAGCCTTCCGGAACGCCCGGCACGAACGAGACCATGCCGATCATCAGCAGCGGCGCGGTCTCGCCCAGGGCGTGGGCCAGCGACAGGATGGCGCCGGTCATCACGCCGGGCATGGCCAGCGGCAGCACATGGTGGAACACCGTCTGCGTCTTGCTGGCGCCGACGCCCAGCGCGGCCTCGCGGATCGAGGGCGGCACGGCCTTCAGCGCCGAGCGCGTGGCGATGATCACGGTCGGCAGGGCCATCAGAGCCAGCACCAGGCCGCCCACCAGCGGCGAGCCGCGCGGCACGTTGAGCCAGTTGATGAACAGGGCCAGACCCAGCAGGCCGTAGACGATCGACGGCACGGCCGCGAGGTTGTTGATGTTGACCTCGATGATGTCGGTCCAGCGGTTCTTGGGCGCGAACTCTTCCAGATAGACGGCGGCCAGCACGCCGACGGGCACCGAGATCAGGGCGGTGATCAGCAGCATCATGGCCGAGCCCACGACCGCGCCCAACACGCCGGCCTGTTCCGGTTCGGTCGAGTCGGAATGGGTGAAGAAGCCGGTGTTGAAGCCCGACGTGATCGCGCCGTCCTTCTGCAGCTTGTCCAGCCAGTCCAGCTGCTGGTTGTCGAGCTTGCGGTCGCCCTCATCGGTCGAACGCTCAATCTGGCCCTTGAAGTAGAGATCCGCGTCCGCCTTCAGCGGTCCCGTCACGGTCACGGTCTGACCGATCAGCGTTTGATCTGCTTTCAGCTTGTTGAGCAGCTGGAACCCAAAGTCGCGCGACACCAGGTCCTGGACCTTGGTCGAGATCGTGCCGAAGTCGTCGTCCTGAACGCCCAGCTTCTTCATCACCGCCTCGGCGACGATGTAGTCGTAGTTGACGCCGGACAGGTCGGACGTGTCGATCCGCTCGGGGTTCAGATAAACCGCCACCGAGAGCGTGTGGGTCTGGAACGTCGAATAGCCCTGGGTCACGATCCGTCCGACCAGCACCACCAGGAAGATCATCGCGATGATGATCGCGGCGACGCCCTGCGCCTTGAACAGACGCTCGGCGCGATGGCGCTTCTTCAGACGGGCTTCGGCGGCCGAGAGGGTCTGGCGCGGGGCGGCCGCGCCGAGGTTCGCGTCAGTCATATTGTTCCCGGTACTTCTGGACGATGCGCAGGGCGACGATGTTCAGGGTCAGGGTGACCACGAAGAGGGTCAGGCCCAGACCGAACGCCGACAGCGTCTTGGGGCTGTCGAACTCCTGGTCGCCGGTGAGCAAGGTGACGATCTGGACGGTGACGGTGGTCACCGTATCGAGCGGATTGGCGGTGAGCTTGGCCTGCAGGCCGGCGGCCATGGTGACGATCATGGTCTCGCCGACGGCGCGAGACACGGCCAGCAGCATGGCGGCCATGATGCCGGGCAGGGCGGCCGGCAGGACGACCTTCTTGACCGTCTCCGACTTGGTGGCGCCCATGGCGTAGCTGCCGTCGCGCAGCGACTGCGGCACGGCGTTGATGATGTCGTCCGACAGCGAGGAGACGAACGGGATCAGCATGATCCCCATCACCACGCCTGCGACCAGCGCCATCTGATTCTGGACTTCCATCAGGTAGGTGGCCAGCGGGCCGGGCGGCAGGGCCGCGCCGATGGCGTTGAACGCCGAGCGGAACAGCGGACCTACGGTCAGGGCGGCAAAGAAGCCATAGACCACGGTGGGCACGCCGGCGAGGATCTCGAGCAGCGGCTTGACCACGCCCCGGACGGTGCGCCCGGCATACTCCGAGAGATAGATCGCCGAATAGAGGCCGATGGGCGCGGCCACCAGCATGGCGATCAGCATGATCAGGAACGTGCCGGCGAAGAGCGGCACCGCCCCGAAAGCGCCGGTAGACGCGACCTGATCGGCGCGCATGGCGATCTGGGGGCTCCATTCGGTCCCCAGGAGGAACGAAAGCGGGTTCACGCTCTGGAAGAAGCGCCAGCTTTCCCAGATCAGCGACATCACGATGCCCAGGGTGGTGAGCACGGCGGCGACCGAGCAGGCGATCAGCAGCACGCTGGTCCAGCCCTCGACGCGATTGCGGGCGCGGAACTCGGGATTGATACGCGGGAAGGCCAGGAGGAAGCCCGCCAGGGCCAGCACCCCGGCGCCTCCGAGCATACCGGTGTTCAGGAGGGTCGCGATTCGCTGGGCCTCGGCGACCTTGGCGTCCAGCGCGACCTTCTGCTCGCCCTCGTAGACGACTTCCGACGGAGCCTGCTTGGCCGCGATCGCGCGAACGTCGCTGTAAAACACCGCCTGGCGGTCCGGCTCCAGCGCTTGAACAGCGGCGGGACGGGTCGACTGCAGGATCGCGTCCTCGACGCGACCGCCGAACATGACACCCAGCAACAGAAGAAGGGCGGCGGGGATACCCGCCCAAAGAGCGACATAGGCGCCGTAGTAGTCCGGCAGCGAATGCAGAACTCGGGCGCGGCCCGCGGCGGCGGTCTTGGCGCGGCGACGGCCGGCCGCGAAGGCCACGCTGGAAAACAGCGCCAGGACGATAAGCGAAAGCCAGGTCAGCATGCGTGAGGCTAATCTTGCGCGAGTTGTCGAGGACCACGCAGGATCGCGGGTCCTCCCCCGGTCCGTCTATGCGGGTCCGGCGCTGTGCTTATGCGACAATTACATGACAGTTTGACGACAACGACCGAGGAGGTCGGCCGAAAGTCAGGCGCTTCCCGCTTCCGCCGGGGGCGTCGTCGAGCTCATCCTCGACTCGCCCTTGGCCATGGGCAGGTAGACAGCGAAGGCGGCACCCTCGCCCTGAACACTCTCGACCGTGAGCCCGCCCCGGTGACGGTTCATGATGTGTTTGACAATGGCCAGCCCCAAGCCCGTGCCCGAGCGGTCGCCGCTTTTCTGACCTTCGACCCGATAGAACCGTTCGGTCAGACGCGGCAGATGTTCGCGCGCCAGCCCTGGGCCACGATCGATGACGCGAAGCATGGCGTATCGTTCGACGGGATCATGATCGGGCGTCAGCAGTGACATCCGCGGCGCCGACGGATCACGGGCCGCCGCCGCAGCTTCCGCGGCCAAGCTGGGAAAGATCTCGACCCGCACGACACCACCGCTCGGCGTGTACTTGATGGCGTTGTCGACAAGATTCTGAATCACCTGGATGATCTGGTCGCGATCACCGTCGACCACCGCGCCGCCGCGCGGCGGCAGGATCGGGTCAAAGGTCAGCGCCTTGTCGCGCGCCTGCGGTCCCAAGGCGTCGATCACGTCGATCACGGCCATGGAGAGGTCCACGCGTCCCAGCGGCGCGATATGCTCGTTCAGCTCGATCCGCGACAGGCTCATCAGGTCGTCGATCAGGCGCGACATCCGCTCGGCCTGGGCCAGCATGATGGCCAGGAACTTGTCGCGGGCCCCAGGGTCGTCCTTGGCGTGCCCCCGCAGGGTCTCGATGAAGCCGGACAACGAGGCGAGCGGCGTGCGCAGCTCATGGCTGGCGTTGGCCAGGAAGTCGGCTCGAGTGCGCTCGCTGCGCCGGGCGTCTGTCTCGTCGCGCAGGGCCAGCAGGGCGAGTCGGGAGCGCCCGACTGTTTCCTTGAGCGGACGGGCGTAGGCCAGCCAGGATCGTCCCTGGACGCCGCCCGTCTCGAACTCGGCCATCCCCTCGATCCCGCCGAAGAGCGCCTCATCAACAGCTTCCAGGACGCGCGGATGCCGGACCGCCGTAACCAGCAACGCGCCCGCGTGCTGAATCTTGAACAATTCACGGGCGGCGGCGTTGGCGAACAGAAACCGTCGCCCCGTCAGATCGTCAGCCTCTTCGGCGGCGATCACCATCAACGGATCGGGCAAGCGATCCAGAATGGCGGCGAACGGCGGCTCGACCGGCTTGGCGACGGGCTGGGCCAGGGCGTTGGGCGCGACACCTGCGGCGACGGCCTTTCGCCGGTTCAGGAAAACGCCTGCGCCGCCCACCGCCAGGGCGGCGAGCACCGCCGGCATGGGCTCGGCCAAGCCGCTCACGGCCAGCCCCAGAAGCGCTCCGGGCCCGATCCACAGAGACCACGGCGCGCCGGCGGGATCGCGCCGGGGATCGGTCTGGGGTGTGTTCGCCAGCGGCATCGTGGAGCTTCACCGATTCAAGCGAGAGGCGATTCGACGAAGCAGATATGGCGCCCCGCCAAGCCATGCGATAGACGATTGACGCCTTAGTGCGTGTCGCGAGCGGGACTCACCGTATTTTCGCCGCATCGTGACCCGAATTAGTGGCCCGGTTTCTATCGAGGTGTCGTTCGTAATGCAGCGCAAGGTCCTGGTCGCGACGGTCGCGGCCGCTCCTCTCCTGGCCATGGGTTTCGCCGCCTCGGCCGAGACCCCGGTCTCCAACGCGCGTACGACGCCGATCGCGACCAGCACGGCTACGGGGACTGCGGCGGACGACATCCGCATCACGGCGGACGGCTCGATCAAGCCGACCACGGCCGGCGCGATTGTGACGATCGACAGCAACCACAAGGTCACCAATCTTGGGACTCTGTCGACCACCGGCGTCAATAATGGCGTGGGCGTCCTCATCATCGGCGGCAGGACCGGCGCCCTGACCAACTCGGCCACGATTTCGCTTCTGGAAGACTACACCGCCTCTGACAGCGACTCCGACGGCGACCTGGACGGCGTGTTCGCCCAGGGCGCCAACCGCTTTGGCGTTCGCCTAACCAATGCGGGGACCTTCACCGGCAACATCATCAACGAAGCGACCGGCGTCATCAGCATCGAGGGCAACAATTCCGCCGGCGTGCTGCTGGAAGGTCCCGTCGTCGGGAACATCACCAATCTCGGATCGATCAGCGTCACAGGCGACAACGCCTATGGCATGCGGATCGCCGCGCCCGTCACGGGCAAGGTGACCTTGGGCGGCCAGATCAACGTCCAGGGCGTCAACGCCGTCGCCCAAGCGATCGATGCGAACGTCTCGGGCGCGCTTGTCCTGCAAGGGGCGACCAGCGCCACAGGTTATCGCTACACCTCGCGCCCCTCGACGACGGACGCTCTGGGCAAGCTGGACGCCGACGACCTGCAGCAGGGTGGGCCCGCAGTGCGCATCGGCGGCGATGTCAGCGGCGGCCTCCTTCTGCAGGGCCTGAACTATTCGACGAAGGTCAACAGCGACGGCACGACGACGACCACGACGATTTCGTCGAGCAGCAGCGGGACCTCGAGCATCAACGTCTTCGGCGCGGCCCCCGCGCTGCAGATCGGTTCGGCCAGTCAGAACGTGACCTTGGGCGCGGTCGGATCCGGCGACAACGCCTATGGCCTGATCGCCAAGGGAGCCATCTCCGCAGCGGGCGTCTATAATGGCGTCTCGGCCACCGGCGTCTCGATCGGCGCCGGCGGCGGACGGACGACCACGCTGGTCGGCGGCCTGCGCAACGACGGACAGATCACCGCCACGTCCTACGAGGCCAACGCCACAGGTGTGGTGCTGAATTCGGGCGCTACGGCAGCCTCGATCCTCAATCGCGGCGCGCTGACCGCAAACGCCGCATCGTTCGCCGGATCCGGCGTCACCGCCAGCGCCCGCGGCCTGGTGATCGCCGCCGGCGCCTCGGCGACCAGCTTCGGCAACTCCGGGAGCGTCACCGCCACGCGTACGGGCGAGACCGGCGACGCGATCGCCGTCCTCGACCAAGCCGGGACCCTACGGACCATCACCAACACCGGCTCGATCCGGGCGACCGTCGCCGCGCCGACTTTCAAGGCCGACGGCACGGTGGCGAGCGTGACCGCCACGGGCCGTACGATCGCGCTGGATCTGCGGGCCAACAATCTGGGCGTCAACTTCACCCAATCGGGCCCGGCGGACTTCACCTCGACCAGCACCTTCCCGAGCACCGACACCACCACCAGCGCCACCTCGGCGACGACCACGGTCGCGCCGTCGACCATCGGGGACGTGCTGTTCGGCGCCGGCGCCGACACCTTGAACCTCTGGAGCGGCACGCTGCTGGGCGAAATGTCCTTCGGGGCCGGCCAGGACCGCCTGTCGATCGACGGCGGCGCCATCGCGGTGGGCAAGCTCTACGACACCGACGGTAAGCTGGACCTCGCGATCGCCAACGGCAGCCTGGCGATCGCCAACAGCGACACCATCAACGTCAGCAGCGTGAATCTGGGCAGCAAGGCCAAGCTTCTGTTCTCGGCGGACCCGACGGCGGGAACCAACACCAAGCTGGTCGTTTCGGGCGCGACCACGATCGCCTCCGGCGCCGAGCTCGGCATCCGCATGGCCAATCTGGTCAAGCAGCCGACGACGTTTACGGTGATCCAGGGCTCGAACATCAGCGTCGGGACGATCGGGAACAGTCTGCTGGCAGAGTCGCCCTACCTGTACGTGGCGACCAGCCGCACCGACGCCAACAACGTCTATATCGACGTGCGTCGTCGCACCGCCGCCGAGATCGGCTTCAATCGGGCCGAAAGCTCGGCCTATGACGCCGTGTTCAGCGCGCTGGGCGCGGACTCGACCCTCGCCGCGACCTTCCTGAACCAGAACTCGCGTGACGGTTTCCGCGACCTCTACGACCAGATGCTGCCCGACCAGGGCGAAGGCCTGTTCGCCGCGCTGCAGACGGTCAACCAGCAGGTTTCGGCGGCCACCATGTTCCGCCCCGATCCGGGTGATCGCTACGGCCCCGACAGCGTCTGGGTGCAGGAGATCAACTCGCTGACCCGTCGTGACACCGATCAGACCCTCGGTTCGGACACCCAGGCCTTCGGCTTCGTGGGCGGCTACGAAGCGATGGGCGACGCCGGCGGCGCGCTGGGCCTGACCCTGGCCTATGTGAGCATCGAAGAGCACGACACGGTCGCCAAGGTCGGCGAACAGACCACCGCCTCCTTCGTTCAGAGCGGCGCCTACTGGCGGCGCTCCGTGGGCGGCTGGCGCTTCAACGCCGGCGGCGGTCTGGGCTACGCCTTCTTCCAGGGGGATCGCCGCTTCATCGCGCCGGACTCCAACGGTGACGGCGTGGCGGACCTGGTCCTGAAGAACAGCGCCGACTGGAACGGCGTGACCGCCAACGCCTATGCCGGCATGGCCTATGAGCAGAAGTTCGGACGCTTCTTCGCCCGTCCCGAAGGCCGCTTCGACTATGTCTGGCTGCGCGAGGGCAAGCGCGCCGAAAAGGGCGGCGGTGATGCGTTCGACCTGACCGTCGACAAGCGCACCTCCAGCAATCTCAGCGGCGAACTGGGCGTGGTGATGGGCGCCGACTTCGGCAAGCAGGTCTGGTGGCGTCCGGAAGTCCGCGTTGGCTACCGCCAGACGCTGGCGGGCTCGGTGGGCGACACCGTGGCGCGCTTCAAGGGCGGCAACGCGTTCTCACTGGCCGCGATGGACGACAAGCAAGGCGCGCTCACCGCCGGCTTCGCGCTGAGAGCAGGGACGCCCATGTCGTATCTGGCCCTGGAGGGCGGCGTCGAGGCCGCCAAGAAACAGAAACGCTACAACCTGCGCCTCTCCGGCCGAGCGATGTTCTAACCCGCGCCAAATCGCCCCAACGTCCTTAAAGGCCGCTCCGGAACCCCGGAGCGGCCTTTTCTGTGAACTGATAGTCAAGCGCTTCAAGCCGCTGATTCTATAGGAGATTCGTGGAACTCCCCCTGATGCTCCGTCGCGGCCCCAGAAAATCTCGGGGTAGACCCCCTGAATCTATATTTCCGAACTAGGAATAATTGTCTTTCTTGGGCTGGTCAGGTCGGCCCGCCCTGCGGCGCCGCGAAGGGCTAACGATGATCACGACGAAGACAGCCTTCCGCGCAGCCCTGATTGTTGGCGCCGTCCTGCTCGTCACCGCCGGCGCCGCTTCGGCTCAGACCGCATCGGCTCAGACCGCATCGGCTCAGACCGCATCGGCTCAGACCGCATCGGCTCAGACCGCATCGGCTCAGACCGCATCGGTCGATGACGCCTCAGCCCGCCATGTAAAGGTCAGGCGTCCGCCTCCCGATGGAAAGACCTGCGTCGCGGGCTCGACCCCAGCTGCGGGGACGCAAGTCGGCCAGGACCTGGATAGCTGGTCCGTGCGAACACAGTACGCCTTCTAAACTTCACAACTCCGAGGATCCCCATGGCTCGCCGTTTTGAAAAACCCACGCGTCGAGGCGTTCTCGGCGCCGCAACGGCCGGCGCTGGCGCTCTCGCCGCGCCCGCCCTGCTCGGCGGCGTGGCCCAGGCTCAGAGCAAGTCCGTCACCCTGTTGAACGTCAGCTATGATCCGACCCGCGAGCTCTACAGGGACATCAACGCGGCCTATGCGACCTACTGGAAGGCCCGCGTCGGCCAGACCCTGACGATCAACCAGAGCCACGGCGGCTCGGGCAAGCAGGCGCGCTCGGTGATGGATGGCCTGCAGGCGGATGTCGTGACCCTGGCTCTCGCCTACGACATCGACGAGATCGCCACCAAGGCCAAGCTGCTGCCCGCCAACTGGCAGTCGCGGCTTCCCAACAATTCAACGCCCTACAGCTCGACGATCGTGTTCCTGGTCCGCAAGGGCAATCCCAAGAAGATCCGGGACTGGAGCGACCTGATCAAGCCGGGCGTGGCGGTGATCACGCCCAATCCCAAAACCGGCGGCGGCGCGCGCTGGAACTATCTGGCGGCCTGGGCTTGGGCCTTGAAGCAGCCCGGCGGTAACCCCGCCAAGGCCGAGGCCGTCGTGAAGGCCCTGTTCCAGAACGTGCCCGTCCTGGACTCCGGCGCACGCGGCGCCACGACCACATTCACCCAACGCGGCATCGGCGATGTCCTGCTGACCTGGGAAAACGAGGCGTTCCTCGCGCAGGAGGAGCTGCCCGGCCAGTACGAGCTGGTCTACCCGTCCCTCTCGATCCTGGCCGAGCCGCCGGTCGCGCTCATCGACAAGAATGTCGACCGCCGCAAGACCCGCATCGTGGCTCAGGGCTATCTGAACTTCCTGTACAGCCCGCTGGCGCAAGAGTTTATCGCCAAGCACCACTACCGCCCCCGCAACCCTCAGGTCGCCGCCAAGTACGCCAACAAGTTCAAGACGATCCCATTGGTGACCATCGACAACACCTTTGGGGGCTGGAAGAAGGCCCAGGTCACGCACTTCGACGATGGCGCCGTGTTCGACCGTATCTATCAGCCCAAGTAATCCCATCCTCGAGGGGACTCGTTCCGGGAAGTCCGAGTCCGCCTTCGTCCCTCGCGGCGGGAGCCTCATCTCGGCCGCCGCCGTTTCTTTGCCCCGCCATAACCTCTGTTGGGAACTCGACCGGATCAGATACGTTGAGCGTCCACGGGGAGGTGGGAGCTTAGCCTTGGAAGACTATTCGGAATCGCGCCGGGCCGGCGAGCGACTGGCCGCCGGACACGGCGTAGACGACCCGTTCGCCGCAGCGATCAGCGCCACCCGCATGGCCATGATCGTCGCCGACGCCACCCAGCCCGACATTCCGATCATCTTCGCGAACGACGCCTTCCTGCGCCTGACGGGCTATGCCCGCGACGAAGTGATCGGCCGCAATTGCCGGTTCCTGCAGGGACCGGATACGGACCCCAAGGCGATCCAGGCGGTGCGTGACGCGCTGGCGGCGGGAGAGGATGTCGCTGTTGATCTCCTGAACTACCGCAAGGACGGCTCACCGTTCTGGAACGCGCTCAATATGTCGCCCGTGCGAAATGACGCCGGCCAGCTTGTCTACTTCTTCGGCTCGCAGGTGGACGTGACCGACAAGAAGGTCGTCGAGCTCCGCGCTCGGGACCACAGCGACGGTCTGCAGCAGATGGTCGAAGAGCGGACAAGGGAGCTGACCGAGGCGCTCAAACAGAAGACCGCTTTGCTTCACGAGGTGGATCACCGTGTGAAGAACAATCTGCAGCTCATCTCAAGCCTGCTGCTGCTACAGAACCGGCGCGTGCCTGATCCGGCGGTCAAGGCGTCGCTGAGAGGTATGCTGGGCCGGGTCAACGCCATTGCGACCGTCCACCGACGCCTGTTCCAGAGCGAGGACGTCGAGCGCTTCGACGTCTCGGCGTTCATCCGCGACATGGTCGCCGACCTGATGGGATCGGCCATGCGCGACGACATCCGCGTTGAACTGGATCTCGAGCGCGTCGAAATCCCCGCCGCCAAGGCCGCACCCTTGGCCCTCGTCGTCAACGAACTGCTGACCAACGCCCTGCGGCACGGCTTTCCCGAGGGGCGCGGCGGCCGCATCTTTGTCGGTTTATCGCGCCTGAACGGCGACTTCCGGATCGAAATCACCGACGACGGCGTTGGTCAGGATAGGGAAACCAGGGCTTCCGGCTTCGGCCTCACGATCGTCCAGCTGCTCTGCCAGCAGCTGAAGGCGAAATGGGAGACCACCGATGCGGAACCTGGAACCCGCGTGGTCGTTCTGTTGCCCATCAATGGGACGCAATAGCCAAGGACGCTTTTGATCATGAGCCGGCCAGCGCTCGATGTTCTGATTGTCGAAGACGAGATGCTTCTCGCCATCGAGCTGGAACATCTGATCGAGGAGGCCGGTTTCCATTCACTCGGCTGCGCCATGAGTTCGGACGAGGCCGTGACGCTGGCCCGGCAGCTGAATCCTGACCTAGCGCTTATCGATGTTCATCTCAGCGATGGGCCTACCGGTGTGGATGTGGCCCGCAGGATCGCCAAGGATTGCGGCGGCGTCGCCCTGTTCATGACCGCCAATGTCAAGCGCTTGCCCGACGACTTCGCCGGCGCATGCGGGGTGATCGGCAAACCCTATTCCGGACACGGAGTGAAGAGCGCCCTGAGCTATCTGGCCATTTGCTTGACCGTAGGACACGCGCCCGGACCGGTGCCGGCGGGCCTCACCCTCGCTCCGGCCTACGCAGACCGCTGGGGCGTGGTCGACACCCTGACCTGATCCGCCTGCTGGGGGCTTCCGGCTCGCGGTTCCGTCAAACCCGCGATGCCGGCTGATGCCCGCCGCCATCCTCATGTTGAAGCGTCGGCTCGATCGCGCCGCAAGAGGGTTCAGCGCCGTCGTTTTTGATGACAGGGGGGGCGGGGTCCGCTATCGAGGCGCCGCTCTTTTCCGCATCGAGGACCGCCGCCTTGACCGACGTCGCCGAGGAAGCTGGCTGGGCCACCGCCAAGACCCTGGCCGAGGCTCTGCCCTACATCCAGATCTACGACCGCGAGACGGTCGTGATCAAATACGGCGGTCACGCGATGGGCCAGGAAGATGTGGCCAAGGTCTTCGCCGCCGACGCGGTGCTCCTGAAGCTGCTGGGCGTGCATCCGGTGGTCGTCCATGGCGGCGGTCCGCAGATCAGCCGCATGCTCGACAAGGCGGGCGTGAAATCGACCTTCGTCGACGGCCTGCGCGTCACCGACGAGGCGACGATGGAAGTCGCCGAGATGGTCCTGTCCGGCGCGATCAACAAGGAAATCGCCAACTGGATCACGCTGGCCGGCGCCGAAGCCGACGTGCGGGGCGTGGGCTTGTCGGGCAAGGACGCTCGCCTGATCACCGCCGAGAAGGTGACCCGGACCAAGAAGGATCCGGACAGCAACATCGAACAAGCGGTGGACCTGGGCTTTGTGGGCGAACCCACCAAGGTCGATCCCCAGCTGATCGAGGCCCTGCTGACCTCGGAGCACGACTACATCCCGGTCGTCGCGCCGATCGGCGTTTCGCCGGCTGGCGACACCTTCAACATCAACGCCGACACGGTGGCCGGCGCCCTGGCGGGCGCGCTGAAGGCCAAGCGCATGCTCATGCTGACCGACATCAAGGGCGTGCTCGACGGCAACGGCGAACTGATCCGTGAAATGACGATCGAACAGGCTCGCGCGCTGATCGACACGGGCGTGGCCACCGGCGGCATGATCCCGAAGCTGGAGAACGCCATCCACGCGATCGAGTCCGGTGTCGAGGCGGTCGTCATCCTGGACGGCCGTCGCCCGCACGCCATGCTGGTCGAGCTGTTCAGCGAGCACGGCGCGGGCACGCTCATCAAGCGATGAGCGCGGACCTTTCCCACGTCGACACCTGGCTGTTCGACCTCGACAACACGCTCTACCCGATCGAGACCCAGTTCATGGGCCTCATCGAGGCCAAGATGACGGATTTCGTGGCGCGCGAGACCGGCTTGCCGCGCGACGAGGCGCGGGCCCTGCAGCACGGCTATTTCACCGAGCACGGCACCACCCTGGCCGGGCTGATGGCCAACCACGGGATCGAGCCTCAGCGCTTTCTCGACGAGGTGCATGATGTCTCGCTGGACTGCCTGACCCCCGATCCGGCCCTGCGTGCGGCGATCGCCGCCCTGCCCGGCCGGCGGCTGATCTTCACCAACGGCTCGGTCGGCCACGCCGAGCGGGTTCTGGCGCACCTGAACCTGCGAGACCTGTTCTCAGAGCTGTTCGCGATCGAGACCGCCGACTATGTGCCCAAGCCGGCGCTGGCGACCTTTGACCGGATCTGCAAGCTGCACGATATCGATCCGCCGATGACCGCCTTCTTCGAGGACAGCGAGAAGAACCTGGTTCCCGCTTCGCGCCTGGGCATGACCACCGTACTGGTCGGCCCGCACGCCGCCGCCTCGACCTCCGAACACGTCCATTTCCGCACCAATGATCTCGCCGAGTTCCTGAGCTCGGCGCGCCTGCAAGGAAGCCCCGCATGACCGCTGTGAGCCTGTCTGATCTGCAAACCGAGATCGAAGCCGCCTGGGAGGCCCGCGCCGACGTCACGGCCGCCACCACCGGTCCCGTTCGCACCGCCGTCGACGAGGCCCTGCGCCTGCTCGACAGCGGCGAGGCCCGCGTCGCCGAGAAGATCGACGGCGAGTGGTTCACCCATCAGTGGCTGAAGAAGGCGGTGCTGCTGTCGTTCCGCCTGAACCCCAACACCGTGATGCGCTCGGGCGCCCTGGGCGGCGGCGTCGGCCCCTGGTGGGACAAGGTGCCGAACAAGTTCGACGGCTGGGACGCCCCGCAGTTCGAGGCCGGCGGCTTCCGCGCCGTGCCCGGCGCCATCGTCCGCCGCGGCGCCCATATCGGCAGGAACGTGATCCTGATGCCCTCGTTCGTGAACATCGGCGGCTATGTCGACGAGGGCACGATGGTCGACACCTGGGTGACGGTCGGCTCGTGCGCCCAGATCGGCAAGAACGTCCACCTGTCGGGCGGCGTCGGCATCGGCGGCGTGCTGGAGCCCCTGCAGGCCAACCCGACCATCATCGAGGACAACTGCTTCATCGGCGCTCGCTCGGAAGTGGTCGAGGGCGTGGTGGTTGGTGAGGGCAGCGTGCTCTCGATGGGCGTGTTCATCAGCGCCTCGACCAAGATCATCGACCGCAAGACCGGCGCCGTCCACATCGGCAAGGTGCCGCCCTACAGCGTCGTGGTCCCCGGCAACCTGCCCGACCCGAACGGCGGTCCGGGCCTCTACTGCGCCGTGATCGTCAAGACGGTGGACGCTCAGACCCGGTCGAAGACCAGCATCAACGATCTGCTGCGGGATTGATGCGTCAAAATCCTCCCCCTCACGGGGGCGGTGTTCGCGAAGCAAACGGAGGGGGAAGAAGCCGGATAGCCCGCACCTCCCCCTCCGGCCTTTCGGCCGCCTCCCCCACGGGGGGAGGATTTACTTCGTCGCGTCCTTGATCTGCTTCTTGCTCTCGGCCGCGCCTTCCTGGACGTCGTGCTTCAGGTCCTTGCCGGCTTCCTTGAGCTCTTGCCCGGCCTCGCCGGCGGCTTCCTTAAGCTCCGCGCCCGCTTCCTTGGCGCTTTCCTTGATCGCAGCCCCAGCGTCCTTGACGTCCGGGTCGTTGGCGATCTCGCGGGCCGCCTCCTTCACGTCGGACGCGGCGGCTTTCGCGCCTTCCTTCACCTCGGTGGCGTGTTCCTGAGAACAGGCGCCCAGCGACAGGGCGACGGCGCAGCTGGCGACAAACAGGATCGAACGCATGGTCGTGCTCCTCCAATAGGCCTGCTGAATAACGGCGGCCCAAGGCCAAGGTTCCGTCTTCCCCCATGGCTCCGGGCTTTGCGCGAAGCCGCCAAGGCGTCTAAACCCCCGCCATGCGCATCGCCTTCCTCGGCACTCCCGATTTCGCCGTCACCTGCCTCGCCGAACTCGTCGCCTCGGGCCACGAGATCGTCTGCGTCTATTCCCAGCCCCCGGCCCCGCGCGGACGCGGCCAGGAGCTGAAGCCCTCGCCGGTCCACGCCTTCGCCGAAGGCCTGGGCCTGCCGGTGCGCACGCCAGTGTCGATGAAGACCCCGGAAGAGATCGCGGCGTTCCAGGCGCTGGACCTCGACGCCGCCGTCGTGGTGGCGTTCGGCCAGATCCTGGTGAAGGCCGTCTTGGACGCCCCCCGGTTCGGCTGCTTCAACCTGCACGCCAGCCTGTTGCCGCGCTGGCGGGGCGCCGCGCCGATCCAGCGGGCGATCATGGCCGGCGATCCGGTCACCGGCGTTCAGGTCATGCGGATGAGCGAGGGCCTCGACGAGGGGCCGATCCTGATGTCCGAGCAGGTGGCCATCGGTAACGATGACACGGCCGCCAGCCTGCACGACAAGCTGGCCGCCGTCGGCGCGCGGCTGCTGCCCGTGGCCCTGGCCGCGATCGAGCGCGAGGTCGTCCAGGAAACGCCCCAGGCCGAGGACGGCGTCACCTACGCCAAGAAGATCAAATCGGCCGAAGCCCGCATCGACTGGACCCGCCCGGCCGCCGAGGTCGACCGCCACATCCGCGGCCTCTCGCCCTTCCCCGGCGCCTGGTTCGAGGCGCCGTCGGAGAAAGGGCCTGTGCGTGTGAAGGCCCTGCTGTCGCGCGTCGAGGCCGCGTCGGGCGCGCCAGGAACGGCGCTGGACGATGCCCTCCTGATCGCCTGCGGCGAAGGCTCCATCCGTCTGCTGAAGGCCCAGCGCGAGGGCAAGGGCGTGCAGGACGCACAGACCTTCACGCGCGGGTTCCCGATCGCGGCTGGGACCGTGCTGGCCTGATGCCCCGCTACCGCCTCCTCGTCGAGTATGACGGCCGTCCCTATGCGGGGTTCCAGGCCCAGGCGACCCTGCCCAGCGTGCAGGGCGCGATCGAGGCGGCGGTGAAGGCCTTCTGCGGCGAAGAGGTGCGCATCGCCGCCGCCGGCCGCACCGACACCGGCGTCCATGCGACCGGCCAGGTCGTCCATGTCGACCTCGAAAAGGACTGGCCGGCCCAGACGGTGTTCAACGCCCTGAACGCCCACCTGACCCGCGAGGCGGTGTCGATCCTGTCGGCAGAAGTCGCCGAGGAGGGCTGGCACGCGCGGTTCTCTGCTAATGAGCGGCGCTATCTCTACCGGATCCTCAATCGCCGCGCCCCGCCGGCCCTGGACAAGGGCCGGGTCTGGCACATGAAGAAAGACCTCGACCACGAGGCCATGCATGCGGCGGCTCAACATCTGGTCGGCCTGCACGACTTCACGACCTTCCGCGACATGCACTGCCAGTCCAAGAGCCCGGTAAAGACCCTGGACGTCGCCCGCGTACGAAGGGTCGGCGAGGAGATTCACCTCGATTTCGGGGCGCGGTCCTTCCTGCATCGCCAGGTCCGCTCGATGACCGGCACTCTGGTTGAGGTCGGCGCGGGGCGCTGGACGGTGGATGACGTCAAGGCGGCGCTGGAGGCGAGGGATCGGCGCGAATGCGGACCCGTCGCGCCGGCCGATGGGCTTTATCTGGTGGGCGTGGGGTACGGCCCGATCAATCCTCCCCCTAGCGGGGGAGGTGTCGACGCATAGCGGCGACGGAGGGGGAAGAGGCAAGGTCTGCAAGACTTCCCTCTCCGGCGCTTCGCGCCACCTCCCCCGCTGGGGGGAGGATTTACCGCCCTAAAGCACCGAACAGTTCGTGATCTGGCTGAACGCCTCCAGCGCCGCCGTGCCGACCACGCTCGTTCCAAAGCGATCGAGTTCCGGCGACCACACCGCCACCGTCGCCTTGCCGGGTATAACCGCGACAATGCCGCCGCCGACGCCGCTCTTGGCCGGCAGGCCGACGCGATAGGCGAAGCTGCCGACGCTGTCATAGATGCCGCAGGTCAGCAGCAAGGCGTTGAGGCGCCGGGTCAGGCGCTCCGGAAACACCGTCTCCTGCGCGATCGGCGAAAACCCGCCGGCGGCCAGCGGCAGGAAGGCCCGCGCCAACTGGCGGCAGCTCATGGTTAGGGCGCACTGGCGGCAATAGGCGGCCACCACCGCCTCGGGATCGTGCGTGATCGTGCCCTGGCCCCGCATCAGGCTGGCGATGGCGCGGTTCTGCCAGGCGTGCGCCAGCTCCGAGGTCGCCACCGCCGGATCGATCTCCACCCGCTCACCGCACAGGAAGCCGGCGAAGTCGCGCACCAGGGCCGCCGGGTCGCGGGTGACGTCCATCAGCACGTCGGTCACCGCCAGGGCGCCGGCGTTGATGAAGGGATTGCGCGGCACGCCCTGCTCGGCTTCCAGCAGGGACAGGTGGTTGAACGGCGTGCCCGAGGGCTCCTTGCCCACCCGGGTCCAGATCTCATCGCCCAGCCGGTTCAGGGCCAGGCCCAGGGCGAAGACCTTGGTGATGCTCTGGACCGAAAAGCCCTCGTCCGCGTCACCGATCACATGCTCATCGCCATCGACCATCCGCACGGCCATGCCGAACTTGCCGCCGGGCACAGTGGCCAGTTGCGGGATGTAGTCGGCGGGCTTGCCCTTGCCGAAGTGCGGCCTGACCAGCACCGCCACCTCGGCCAGCACGTCGGGGATCGAGAGCGCCTTCATCCTCGTCCCCACGCAGCTTTAAGCGAACGTCGCGAAGTAGCGGCGGATCAGCGCCTGATAGGCGCCCGCCAGCTGGCGAACCTCCTCGACGGGCACGCGCTCGTCGACCTGGTGCATGGTCGAGCCGACTAGACCGAACTCGACGACCGGGCACAGGGCCCGGATGAAGCGGGCGTCGCTGGTGCCGCCGGTGGTCGACAGCTCCGGCGCGCGGCCGGTGGCGTCGGTCACGGCCGCAACGATCACGTCGGTGAAGTCGCCCGGTTCGGTCAGGAAGGCCTCGCCGCTGATCTTGCACAGCGCGGTGGCGGTTCCGTCGAAACCTTCCGCGGCCTTGGCGCACTCGCCCTCGATCCAGGCGGCCAGGTCCTTGCCCTTGTGGGCCGGGTTGAAGCGGATGTTCACCCGCGCCTTGGCCGAGGCGGGGATGACGTTGGTGGCGGTGTTGCCGACGTCGATCGTGGTGATCTCGAGGTTCGACGGCTGGAAACCGGTATAGCCGTCGTCCAGCACCCGCGCCTTAAGGGTCGACAGGATGTCGACCAGCACCGGAACCGGATTGGCCGCGCGATGCGGATAGGCCACGTGGCCCTGGCGGCCCTCGACGGTGATCCAGGCGTTGATGCTGCCGCGCCGGCCGATCTTGACCATGTCGCCCAGGAGGTTCGCCGAGGTGGGCTCGCCGACGATGCAGTGGTCGATGATCTCGCCCTCGGCGGCCAGGGCCTCGACGACCTTGACCGTGCCGTCCTCGGCCACGCCTTCCTCGTCGCCGGTGATCAGGAAGCTGATCGAGCCGGGATGGTCGGGGACGTTCGCCACGGCGGCGACGAAGGCGGCGATGGCCGACTTCATGTCGACCGCGCCGCGCCCATAGAGCACGCCGTCCTTGATCTCTGCCTCGAACGGCCCGGCGGTCCAGGCCGCGTCATCGCCCACGGGCACCACGTCAGTATGGCCCGCGAAGCACAGGTTCGGCCGCGCCGTCCCACGCCGGGCGTAGAGGTTCTCGATCTCGCCGAACTTCATCCGGCGGCAGGTAAAGCCCAGGGCCTCCAGCTGGCGCTGCAGCGTGTCCATCGCGCCGGCGTCGGCCGGCGTCACCGACGGACGCCGGATCAGGGCTTGAGCGAGCTCAACGGGATCGATGCTGACGGAAACGGGCGCGGGGCTGGTCATGGTGCAGGCTTTAAGCTTCCCCTTGCGTCCGCGCAAATCCCGCACGCTTGTTCCAAGGTAGGTCATGCCCAAGATCGATCTCGCCGCCGCCCCCACCCGCATCGGCACGGCCTATCCCGCCCCGTTCAACCAGCCCTGCCTGCAGCGTCACCGCACCAAGCTGGGCGACGCGGCCGGCCTCACCCAGTTCGGCGTCAACCTGCTGCGCCTGGCGCCCGGCGTCTGGTCCAGCCAGCGCCACTGGCACACGGCCGAGGACGAATTCACCTGGGTCGTCGAGGGCGAGGTGGTGCTGGTCGAGAATGACGGCGAGACGGTGCTGCGGGCCGGCGACTGCGCGGGCTTCAAGGCCGGAGTGGCCAACGGTCACTGCTTCCAAAACCGGTCGAACCGGGATGTGCTGCTGCTGGAGGTGGGGTCGCGGCGGCCGGACGCGGACGGCTGTGACTATCCGGATATCGACCTAGTGTTGCGGGATGGGGAGACGGTTTACCGGCATCGGGACGGGACGCCGTATGAGACGGAAAGTGGGCGGACGCGGTAGGGAGCGGATCGCTGGGTCCGCAATGGGTGGGGAGCCGCCTCAAGCTGCGTTCGCGGAAGCCCAAACCATCGCTTCATCGTGGCTATCGAAGGCGTAAATAGAAGGCTCCGCAAAACTGAGAACCTCATAGCAGTAGTCGCCGCCCACGAAGAGGAAGTGGCGAACGCGCGCAGTCGGGTCGCAGTAGGCCTGTGCTCTCAGCAGAGCAGAGTCCATCGTCTCCTTGATGTACACTCCTCCATCGTAAGTCCCGGCAACATCACCATGTCCGGCATTGGAATAAAATAGCTCCTCGACCCCGAAGTAGGCTTGGCAACGCATCTCAAGCCCGAAGGCCTGTCTTGCGAAAAGTACGGTCAGGTATAAGACGCCACGATTTGTCCCATGCGCGAAGACGAATGGTGGTTGCTGAATACCATCGAGGATGGACGGAAACGGCCGCCATATTAGTTTCGGATCTGGAAACAAGCGAATTCTCTCCGAAAAGTAGAGCCCATTATCGAGAGAAGTGTCCAGGTCCGCAATGGGTCGAAAGCCGCCCTTGGGCGAGGCGATCCTTGAATCTCTTGGAGGCTGCAGCGTGCAGGGCTGATCAGGTCAGTCAAGGACCGCCTCCGGCGACCGCGCGCGGCGACGCGCAGCGTCGTCCTTGAGTGACCTGATCAGCCCTGCGATCGTCTCGCCGTGAGATGTAAGGATGGCTCCTTCCGGGCGGAAGGAAGCTCGAAACCACAGCCACAACCCCGTCATCCCGCGCTTCATGCGCGGGACCCATGGTTCAGCGTCCACGTGAGAGCCCCATCCTGCTCCGCACCTGCGGCGGACGGATGGGTCCCGCGCATGAAGCGCGGGATGACGGCGGTAGTTGGATCTAAGGCGCCGGCAGCCCCTAAGCCGCGCGGCGGGCCTTCTTGACCTTGGCCATGGCGCGATCGCGGCGCAGGCGCGAGAGGTGGTCGATGAAGAGCACGCCTTCCAGGTGGTCCATCTCGTGCTGGATGCAGACGGCGAACAGGCCCTCGGCCTCCTCGACGACCGTCTCGCCCTGGTAGTTCATGTAGCGCAGGGTGACCTTGGCCGGGCGCTCGACCTCGTCATAGTACTCGGGCACCGACAGGCAGCCTTCTTCATAGCCCTGCAGGTCCTCGGACGAGGCCAGGATCTCAGGGTTCACGAAGTAGCGCGGGGCCTTGTCCTCGCCCTCGCGGGCCAGGTCCATGACGATCACGCGCACGGGCTCGCCGACCTGAACGGCGGCCAGGCCGATGCCGGGGGCGTCGTACATGGTCTCAAGCATGTCATCCATCAGAGCGCGCAGCTCATCGGTGACGGCCTCCACGGGCGTGGAGATCTTCTTCAGCGTCGCCAGGTCGGCGGCGTTATCGACGGTGAGGATGCGACGGATAGCCATGATGAGCGTCAGGTAGGCGTGTCATTTCCGAGCGTCAAGGTGGGGGATTGTCCCACGGCCTTCAGCTTGGTCAACGGACGCACCGCCTGATCGACCATGGGCGGCTCCGGAATCTCCTTGCCCTCATGGTCGACGGACAGGTCCTCGAAGCGGCGGGCCTGGGTCAGGACCTGGCTCTCCAGCGAGCCGACGAACTGGTTGTACTTGCCCACGGCGCTCTCCAGCGCCTTGCCCATGGCGCCGGCGTGGGCGCCCATGACCGAGACGCGCTTGTAGAGTTCACGGCCCACCTCGACGATGCGGGCGGCGTTCTTGGCCTGGTCCTCGGCCCGCCAGCCATAGGCGACGGCCTTGCAGAGGGCGAACAGGGTCGTGGGCGTGACCAGCACCACCCGGCGATCCATGGCCTCGGCCATCAGCTCGGGCAGGCGATCCAGAGCGGCGGCCAGGAAGCCGTCGCCGGGCACGAACATGGCCACGAAGTCGGGCGAGCCCTCGCCGGCGAACTGGTCCCAATAGGCCTTGGACGACAGGCCCTGCATGTGGGTGCGCACGCTCTGGGCGTGGCGGGCCATGGCGGCCTCGCGCAGGACCTCGTCGGTCACATCCTGCGCTTCAAGGAAGGCGTTCAGCGAGCACTTGGCGTCGATCACAAATACCCCGCCGCCCGGCAAGGTGACCTTGACGTCGGGCCGGCGACGGCCCTCCTCGCTGTCGACGCTGAACTGTTCCTGGAAGTCGAAGCGGCTGTTGAGGCCAGCGGCCTCCAGCACGTTGCGCAGGGTCTGCTCGCCCCAGCGGCCTTGCACCCCGGCCCCGCGACGCAGGGCGGCCGACAGCTTGCGGGCCTCGGCCTGGGTGGCGGTGGAGGCCTCCAGCAGGGCGGTGATCTGGGCCTTGAGGCCGCCGGTCTCTTCGGCGCGGGCCTTCTCCACGGCGGTGACCTGGGCCTCGAACTTGGCGAGCGTTTCGGCGACCGGCTTCAGCTGGGCCTCCAGCCGGGCCTCGGCCAGGCGCTCGCGGCTCTTGGCGTTCTCGTCGGCGCGCTTGATCAGCTGCTCGGCGATGGCGTTGGCGCTCTGGGCGGCCTGGGCCTTGATCAGCTCGATCTGGGTGGCGCTCTGATCCTCCAGCAGGCGATGGCGCTCCTCGGCCTGGGTCAGGCGTTCGGTGAGCAGCCAGGCCTGGGCCTCGGCCTTGGCGGCCCGGCGCTGAGCGGCGACGGCCCACAGTCCCAAGGCCACGGCGGCCAGGGCGAAGACGAGGGCCAGGATCAGATAAGGATCGGAGAAGTTCATGCTCCGTTCCTAGCTGAAGTCGGCGGCGGCATAAAGGCCGCCGCCGCCTCCCATCACTCGTCGCCGTCGGCGATGTCGGCGATCAGGCCGTTGATCGGCTCCTCATTGAAGCTCGTCACGTTATGGCCCTTGTCGTGTACGCCGACCTTGGCGACGTGCGGGGTTTCGATCTCGGCCTCGGGGGCCTTATCGTCTGGCGTACTCATGAAAATCGTCCCTCTACAGACGCATCGGCGGTCCCGACGCGACGGCGGCGAGCTTGGCTTTCGAAAGCGGGGCTGTCAGCCGATTTCCCGAAGAACGCTCGGGAATTTGTCAGGCCGGACGCCGGGCGCGCAGCGCTTGGGCGATCGTGCCGTCGTCCAGCCAGTCGAGATCGCCGCCCACCGGCACGCCGCGCGCCAGCATGGTCACCGGCACATTGGTCTGGGCCAGCCGGTCGGCGATGTAGTGGGCGGTCGTCTGGCCATCGACCGTGGCGGGCAGGGCCAGGATCACCTCCGCGACGGATCCGTCCGTAACCCGGCCGACCAGCTCGCCGATCCGCAAGGCCTCGGGTCCAATCCCGTCCAGCGCCGAAAGCAGACCGCCCAGCACATGGTAGCGCCCCTTGAACGAGCCGCCGCGCTCCATCGCCCAGACCGAGCCCACCTCCTCGACCACGCACAGCAGGCGGCCATCGCGGGAGCCGTCCGCGCAGACGGCGCAGGGGTCGGTGACGTCCAGCGAGCCGCAGGTCCCGCAGGTGCGAACCTTTGCCTGCGCTTCTGCCATGGCGGTGGCCAGCGGCGCCAGCAAGGTGTCGCGCTTCTTGAGCAGGGCCAGGGCCGCGCGCCGACCCGAGCGCGGTCCCAGGCCCGGCAGCTTGGACAGCAAGGCGATCAGGCGCTCGATCTCGGGTCCGGCGGAGGCGGCCATCAGGTCCTTCGGATAGGCGGTACGTCCGCCTCGCCCTTCGACAAGCTCAGGGTGAGGCGGAGGGTCGGCTCAGTAGACATCCTCACCCTGAGCCTGTCGAAGGGCGAGGATGGCGGCTCCACCGCTTTAGAACTTCATCCCGGGCAGACCGCCCATCAGGCCCGCCATCGGACCGGCGGCGTCCTGCATCATCTGGGCCTGCTTGGCGTCGAGCTTCTTCTTGGCGTCAGCGTGGGCGGCGATGATCAGGTCGGCGATGACCTCGCCCTCGCCGGGTTGAACCAGGCTCTCATCCATCAGCACGCGGACAAGCTCACCATTGCCCATCAGGGTGACGGTAACCATGCCGCCGCCCGACGTGCCATCGACCGTGGTCTCCGCCAGGCGCGCCTGGGCGTCCTGGAGCTTCTGCTGCATGGCCTGGGCCTGCTTCATCAGGCCGCCGAGGTCTTTCATGATCTTGGTCTCCAAACCTATTTGTCATCCCGGCGAAAGCCGGGACCGCCGGATACGCCGGCGCTCGCCGTGGTCCCGGGTCTGCGCTGCGCTGGCCCGGGATGACAGCTTCCTTTGTCAGCCCTCTTCCTCGTCCGGCTCCAGCGGGGCCGTCTCGGGGGTGAGGATCTTGCGGATTTCGACGATCTCGGCGCCGGGGAAGGCCGACAGCACCGAGGCGACGAAGGGGTCCTGCTTGATGGCCTCCAGCGCCTCGCGCTCCTCGCGCTTCTGGCGCTCCATCAGGCTCTCGGCCCCGCCGCCGCCTTCGGCCGCCACCAGCCAGGGCTGACCGGAATGTTCCTTCAGGAAGCGAACCAGGCGTCCCGCCAGGTTGCCGGGCGCGCCGGGCGCGGCCTCGAAGGTGAGCGCGCCGGGGCGGAAATTGATCGGGCGGACATACTGCTCGACGTCCAGCCGCAAGCCGATATCGCGTTTGGCGGCGATCAGGGCCATCACGTCGTCGAACGAGGCCAGCACCGGCATGGCCTGGGCGCCGGGCGCGGCCATCATGACCGGAGACTGGGCCGAGGCCGTCGCCCCGCCCGCGCCACCGCCGCCGATCGCAACGCCACCGCCCGGACCGCCCCCCCCCACAGGCGCGCCGTCGCGCAGGGCCTTCAAGGCCTCCTCCGGACCGGGCAGGTCAGCGGCGTAGCACAGGCGGATCAGCGCCATCTCGGCCGCGGCCATGGCGTCGGGCGCGCGCCGCACCTCGTCGTGGGCCTTCAGCAGCATCTGCCAAAGGCGGGAAAGGGTTCCAGCCGAGGTGTGGGCGCCGATGGCGGCCAGGCGCGCGGCCTGCTCCTTGGGCATCGACAGGGCGTCAGGCCCCAGCGCCTTGGACACCGCCGAGGCGTGACAGTGGTCCAGCACATCGAGCATGACCACCGCCGGATCGGCGCCAAAGCCCCAAAGGGCGCGGAAGCCTTCCAGGGCGTCCTTGGTCTTGCCGGCCATCACATGTTCGTAGAGGGCGATGGTCTGGCTGCGGTCAGCCAGACCCAGCATGTCACGGACGACCGTCGAGGTGACCGTCTGGCCACGCTCGGTCTGGACGATGGCTTGGTCCAGCAAGGACAGACCATCGCGCACCGAGCCCTCGGCGGCGCGGGCGATCAGCGCCAGGGCGTCCATCTCGATCCGCGCGCCTTCCTTGGCCGAGATGCGGTCGAAGTGCTTGACCAGCACGTCCGGCTCGACCCGGCGCAGGTCGAAGCGCTGGCAGCGCGACAGGATCGTCACCGGAACTTTTCGGATCTCGGTGGTGGCGAAGATAAACTTGGCGTGCGGGGGCGGCTCTTCCAGCGTCTTCAGCAGAGCGTTGAACGCCGCCGTCGACAGCATATGCACTTCGTCGATGATGTAGACCTTGTAGCGCGCCTCGACCGGGGCGTAGCGCACCCCGTCCAAGAGCTCGCGCATCTCGTCGACCTTGGTGCGCGAGGCGGCGTCGAGTTCCAGCACGTCCATGTGCCGCCCCTCGATGATCGAGCGGCAGTGATAGCCTTCGACGGTGAGGTCGACCGAGGGGCCCTTCACCGTGTCGGTCTCGTAGTTGAGCGCCCGGGCCAAGAGGCGCGCGGTCGTGGTCTTGCCCACCCCGCGAACGCCGGTGAGCATGAAGGCATGGGCGATGCGGCCGGTCGAGAACGCATTGGCCAGGGTGCGGACCATGGCCTCCTGGCCGATCAGGTCCTCGAAGGTGCGCGGCCGGTATTTCCGCGCCAGAACGGTATAGGCGTCGCCCTTCTCGCCCTCGGGCGGGGTTTCGACCACGGGGCGCGCCTCGGCGGCCGGCGCGGGCGCATCGCCGAAGATGTCGGCGGTGTTCTCGTCCCGCTCGGCGGGCGCCTCGTCCCACGGCGGCGCGGAATCAGGCGAGAGATCGTCGTGGTCGGCCATGGCGCGGAGTGTAGTGGGGCGGAGGGCGCAGCAAAAGCCTCGCACCCAACCGCGCGCGCAACTGCTGACAGAATTTCGAGGAAAATGAGGTGGAGACCGGCAGACGACCCAGAGGTGATCTCGTTGTGGCTGCTGCCTCTCGGCCCTGACCAGGTTGGCGAGGACTCCGTCCGCGCCGATCTCCGAGGCCTATATCGCGACTCATCGCGCAGGATGCAAGGCTGACGAGTCATTCCGCTCACGCTACAGAGTGGCGCATGCCTCTTTCGATCATCACCAACACCTTCGCCGGCAACCCCCTGGACCGCGACAGCGAGCGCCGCGGCGACGAGGCCTTCCTCGCCGAAAAGCTGGCCGATCCCGAGTCGCTGGCCGTCGCGCTGTGGAACGGCAAGCCGCTGGTCGAGGACATCCTCGGCGAAGACGGCAAGCCGACGGGCGTACAGATCGCCTATCTGCGCGCCGACATGGCCCAGGACCTGGCGGGCGGCAGCGAGAAGCTGCTCTATATGGGCCTGTGGAAGGACATCGCGGTCTTCGCGGTCGACATCGAGGGCGCGGCGGATCCGGCCGAAGGCCCCCTGCAGGGCCTGGGCCGTTTCGAGGAGTTGCGCGGCGCGGCCGCCTCCATGCCGCCCGCCGACGCCGGCATCCTGGCGACCGCCAAGTCGATGTTCGAATGGCGCCGTCGCCACCGCTGGTGCAGCGCCTGCGGCCAGAAGACCGAGGTGTCGGACGGCGGCTGGAAGCGCGTCTGCCCGTCCTGCGAGGCCGAGCACTTCCCCCGCACCGATCCGGTGGCGATCATGCTGGCCATTCATGACGGCAAGTGCCTGCTGGGCCGCCAGGCGATGTGGCCCCAGGGCATGTTCTCGGCCCTGGCCGGCTTCATCGAGCCTGGCGAGACCATCGAGGAAGCCTGCGCCCGCGAGCTGCAGGAAGAGGCCGGCCTGAAGGCGACGGCCGTGCGCTATCATTCCAGCCAACCCTGGCCCTGGCCCAGCTCTCTGATGATGGGCCTGATCGCCGAGGTCGACAGCGACGAAGCCGCGCCCGACCAGACCGAGCTCGAGGAGGTCCGCTGGTTCACCCGCGAGGAGGCCCTACAGCTGATCCGGGGTGAGCTCGACGGCCTGTTCGCCCCACCGCCGCTGGCCATCGCCCACCAGCTGATCAAGGCCTGGGCCGAAGAGGCGTAAAACCTCTGGACTGCCCCAGCGGCGCCTCCCGTTCAGTTCGCATCGAGCCCGGCCAGCAAGACCGGCGATGTGAACTGAACATGGGAGGGCCCGATGGCCGAAGCCTACATCATCGACGCCTGCCGCACGCCGCGCGGCATCGGCAAGGTCGGCAAGGGAGCCCTGGCCGACTTTCACCCGCAGCACCTGGCCGCCACGGTCCTGAAGGCCCTGGCTGAGCGTAACGGCCTCAACACCGCTGAAGTCGACGACATCATCTGGGGCACCTCCAGCCAGCGCGGGGCGCAGGCCGGGGACCTTGGCCGCATGGCCGCTCTGGACGCCGGCTATGACGTGCGCGCCAGCGGCGTCACCCTGGACCGCTTCTGCGGCTCGGGCATCACCACGGTGAACCTGGCGGCGGCCTCGATCATGTCGGGCATGGAGGACCTGGTCATCGCCGGCGGGACCGAGATGATGTCCTACACCTCGGCGACCGCGAACGTGACGTCGCCGCCGATGCTGGACAGCGGCAACCTGCGCCTGCGCGCCCGTCATCCGCAGTCGCACCAGGGCGTCTGCGCCGACGCCATCGCCACGCTGGAAGGCATCACCCGCGCCGATGTCGACGCCCTGGCCCTGGAAAGCCAGCGCCGCGCCGATCTCGCCATGCAGGGCGGGCATTTCGCCAAGAGCCTGATCCCGGTGCTGCGCGACGACGGCTCGGTCGCCCTGGACCACGAGGAGTTTCCGCGTCCGCAGACGACGGCCGAAGGGCTGGCCAGCCTCAAGGCCTCATTCGCGGCCCTGGCCGAGATCCCGGTCGATGAGGCGGGCAACACCTATGGCGGCTTGATCCGGCAGGTCTATCCGGACCTCAAGATCCAGCACATGCACCATGCGGGCAATTCGTCGGGCGTCGTGGACGGCGCGGCGGCGGTGCTGCTGGCCTCGCCCGCCTACGCCCAGCGCCATGGCCTCAAGCCTCGCGCCAAGGTCATCGCCATGGCCAATGTCGGCGACAGCCCGACCCTGATGCTGAACGCGCCGGTCCCGGCCGCGCGCAAGGCGCTCGCCAAGGCCGGCCTGACCGTGGACGACATCGATCTTTGGGAAATCAACGAGGCCTTCGCGGTCGTGGCCGAGAAGTTCATCCGCGACCTGAAGCTGGATCGCGACAAGGTCAATGTGAACGGCGGCGCCATGGCCCTGGGCCACCCGATCGGCGCGACGGGCTCGATCCTGATCGGCACGATCCTGGACGAGCTGGAACGCCGCGACCTCAAGCGCGGCCTGGTGACCATGTGCGCCGCCGGCGGTATGGCGCCCGCGATCATCATCGAGCGGATCTAAATCCTCTCCCCGTGGGAGAGGTGTCGGCGAAGCCGACGGAGAGGGGAGAGGCCGGATCAGGCCAACTTCCCCCTCCGGTCGCTTCGCGACCACCTCCCCCGCTAGGGGGAGGATTTAGTCGTCTAACCTCACCTAAACGGCGGCTCGTCGAACGCCCGCAGCTTGCGTGAGTGCAGGTTCGGGCCTTCGGCGTGCAGCAGCTTGCAGGCCAGGATGCCGATCTGCAGATGCTGGCTGATCGCCCGCTCGTAGAAGGCGTTGGCCTGACCGGGCAGCTTGATCTCGCCGTGCAACGGCTTGTCCGACACGCACAGCAGCGTCCCGTAGGGCACCCGGAAACGGTACCCCTGGGCCGAGATCGTGGCGCTCTCCATGTCGATCGCCACCGCGCGGCTCTGATTGAAGCGCAGGGCCGAGAGGCTGTGGCGCAGTTCCCAGTTGCGGTCGTCGGTGGTGACGACCGTGCCCGTGCGCAGGCGCTTCTTCAGCTGGTCGCCGCTGTCACCGCTGATCGCCTTGGCCGCGTCGTAGAGGGCGCGCTGCACCTCGGCGATCGACGGCACCGGGATCTCCGGCGGCAGCACCGCGTCCAGCACGTGGTCGTCGCGCAGATAGGCGTGGGCCAGGACGTAGTCGCCGATGGTCTGGGTGTCGCGCAGACCGCCGCAGTGACCGATCATCAGCCAGGCCTGCGGACGCAGCACCGCCAGGTGGTCACAGATCGTCTTGGCGTTGGAGGGGCCGACGCCGATATTGACCAGGGTCACGCCCGAACCGCCCGGGGCCATCAGGTGGTAGGCCGGCATCTGGTGCTTGCGCCAGGTCGACTCCGCCACCGCCAACTCTGGATTGACCGTGTTGGCGGTGATGGTCAGGCCGCCCGCGCACGACAGCGCGGTGTAGGGGCTGTCGGGCTGCTGCAGCTGCTCGATGCCCCAGCGGACGAACTCGTCGACATAGCGGTTGTAGTTGGTGAACAGGATGAACTGCTGCACGTCCTCGGCCGGGGCGCCGGTGTAGTGCTTCAGGCGCGCCAGCGAAAAGTCGGTGCGCAGACCGTCGAACAGCGACAGCGGGTGGTTGTCTTCCAGCACCGAGTTCCAAAGGCCGTCGGCGATCTCGTCGCCGATGAAGGCCAGATCCGTGGTCGGGAAGAAACGGGCGATGTCCTCGCTGCGCACGTCGGCCTGGTTCAGGTCGATCGTGGCGTCCAGCACATACGGATAGGGGATTTCCTGGCGCGAGCGGTCGATCTCAATCTCGACGTCGAAATCGTCCAGCAGCAGCGTAAGCTGTTCGACCAGGTAATCGCGGAACTGGGCCGGCTTGGTCACCGTGGTCGCATAGATCCCCGGACGGCTGACCCGGGCGTACGAGCGGGCCAGCTTCGGCGGCAGCGCTTCGGGATTGTAGGTCAGCCGCAGCTCGGGATAGGCGAACGTCCCGTCAAAGCGGGCGGCCGGATCCGGGCGGGTTCCATCTTCGAGATAGGCGCGGAGCGCGTCGCGCAGAGCGCCGACGGCGCGTTCGTATTCGTCATTGAGCCGTTCGACGACGGCGATTGCTTTTTCTTGGTTTGACATGGCGCCTTATAGCGACGTTTTGCGAACTTGGCGAGACGGTCGGGCGACGCAAATAATAAAATTATTACTTGGTGAACTCCCGACTGGCGACTGCCTCTGCGCGCGCCGCCTTGTGGGCTGATCGTCAGGAGCTTGGGGGCGACCAGATGACCCCCGCCAAAGATCGCTCGGCGCTTGGACGGCTGATGACCTCGACGCGGCGTTGACGCCTCCAATCATGGCTCGGCGCGTTAAGAGCATGGACGAACCCGCCCGTGTCGGCCACAAGGGCTGAAATGCTCAACGAAGGAGCTAATGGCGGCGCGGGCGTTCTCGCGCGTCGTTCCTTCCGACAACCAGAACAAGCCGTCGACGCCGCAACAGGCGCCAGGGGGACTAGATGAATAAACGCTTCGCCTATCTGATCATCGCCTCGATGATCCTCGGGGTGCTGGTCGGCTGGACCTGCAATCAGTTCCTTGACCCGGCCGGCGCCAAGTCGGCCGCCGACAACCTGTCGATCATCACCGACATCTTCCTGCGCCTGATCAAGATGATCATCGCGCCGCTGGTCTTCACCACCCTGGTGGCCGGCGTCGCGCATATGGAAGACGCCGCCGCCGTGGGCCGTATCGGGGCCAAGACCATGACCTGGTTCATCGGCGCCTCGGCCGTGTCGCTGCTGCTGGGCCTCCTGATGGTCCACCTGCTGGATCCGGGCGCGGGCCTGAACATGGCCCATGTCGATGTGTCGATGAAGACGACGGCGACCACCGACGCCTTCACCCTGAAGGGCTTCATCACCCACCTGGTGCCGACCTCGATCTTCGACGCCATGGCCAAGAACGAGATCCTGCAGATCGTGGTGTTCTCGCTGTTCGTCGGCACCGCCGTCGCGGCGCTGGACGACAAGGCGCCGCAGATTCTGGAGCTGGTCGAGCAGGCCGCCCAGATCATGCTGAAGGTCACCGGCTTTGTGATGAAGCTGGCCCCGCTGGCCATCTTCGCGGCCCTGGCCTCGACCATCGCCACCCAGGGCCTGGGCATGCTGGCCACCTATGGCAAGTTCGTGCTGGGCTTCTATCTGACCATGGGCGTGCTGTGGGCCCTGCTGTTCGTCGCCGGCCTGATGGTGCTGGGCAAGCGGGTCGTGCCGCTGTTCGGCGTGATCCGCGACCCGGTGCTGCTGGCCTTCTCGACCGCCAGCTCCGAAGCGGCCTATCCGCGTATCCTCGACAGCCTGCCCAAGGTGGGCGTGCGCCGCCGGATCGTGTCGTTCGTGCTGCCGCTGGGCTACTCGTTCAACCTCGACGGATCGATGCTGTACTGCACCTTCGCGACGATGTTCATCGTCCAGGCGCACGGCGTGGAGCTGTCTGTTCAGCAGCAGATCTTCATGCTGCTGCTGTTGATGGTGACCTCCAAGGGCATCGCCGGCGTGCCGCGCGCCTCGCTGGTGGTGATCATGGCCACCCTCACCTATTTCGGCCTGCCCGAGGCCTGGATCGCGCTGGTCCTGGGCGTCGATCACCTGCTGGACATGGGTCGCAGCGCCACCAACGTCGTCGGCAACAGCGTCGCCGCCGCCGTCGTGGCCAAATGGGAGGGCGAGCTGGACGACATGCCGCCCGAGGGCGAAGCCGCCAAGGCCTGACCCCGCCTATCAGCGGCTTTCTGAGATCGCCCGCTCCGCCTCGGCGGGGCGGGCTTTTTCGTGTCCAGTTTCAAATGTACAGTAAAAACTTGACAACGGCCGCGCGACGTCCAATCTCGATAGGCGAGGGACTAAGAGGATGATGTCATGAGCAAGATCACCCCCCTGGCGCACGCCGCGCTGATCGGGCTCGCGATCGCGGGCTTCTCGGCCTCGACCGCCATGGCCCAGGCGCCCGCCGAGCCTTCCAAAGCCGCCAAGCCGGCGCGCCAGTGCTTCTATCTGTCGGACTGGCGCGGCTGGTCGGCGCCGGACAGGAACACGCTGTACATGAAGGTGCGCGGTCGCGACGTCTATCGCGTCGACCTGGCCTATGGCTCGAACCAGCTGACCTGGCCGGGCACGCACCTTGTTTCGGTCGTGCGCGGCCCCGACAGCGTCTGCCATCCGCTGGACCTGGACCTGCGGGTCTCGGACGGCTTTGGCATGCCCCTGCCGATCCGCGCCAAGACCATCACCAAGCTGACGCCGGAAGAGGTCAAGGCCCTACCGAAGAACCACCGGCCTTAAGGCCTCGGCGGCGCGCGCGCCTCAGAGCGCCGCCGCGTTCAGCAGCGCCACCACCATGGCGTTGGCGGGCGTCGCGATCCCGTGCGCGGCGCCCCGGCGGACGATGACGCCGTTGCGGGCGTCCAACTCCATGGCCCGGCCCGCCGCGCGGTCGGCGTGCAGCGAGTTGACCGAGCCCGGATCGGCGGCGCGATAGCCGGCGATGACCTGATCGGGCAGATCGTCGGAGAGATCGGCGCCCTCGGCCCGGCCCACGGCCACGCACTCGGCCACCAGCGACCGCATGACCTGGGCCGCGCCCTCGTCATGGGCGATCCCGGCGGGCTTGAGCACCAGGGCGTTGACCGCCCCGGCGCAGTTGAGGGCCAGCTTCTTCCAGGCCTCGGTGACGAAGTCGTCGACGACGTGCAACTCTATGGGCGTGTGGGCGAAGAGGCCTGCAAAGGCCTCACCGGCCGCGCCCGCCGGAACCTTGATCCAGCCATTGCGCCGCTGCAGCATCCGCCCCGGCGCCGAGCGCTCGGCCGGGATGTCGACCACCGCCGGAACCAGCCGCTCGGCGGCGATCTTGCCCACGAACGGCGCGACGTGCTCGACGCCGTTGCGCAGGATGGCCACGCGGGTCTGCGGCCCCACCAGAGCGTCCAGCCAGGTCCAGGTCGCGTCGGTGTCGTAGGTCTTGGTCGTGACCAGCACCCAGTCGACCGGCGCAAGACTCTCCGGCGATGTCGCCACGCGCGGGGTGGCGCTAATGGCCCCCTCCGGCGTCTCGACCGCCAGGGCCTCGAACGGCGTGCGGACACAGACGGTCACCACGTGGTCAGGCTTCTGGGCCAGCCAGGCGGCGAGCGTTCCACCGACGGCGCCCGGGCCGATCACGGCGATGCTGGTCATGGGATGCTCCGCTCAAAACAAAACCCTCTCCCCTTGCGGGAGAGGGTGGCCCGGCCCTCGCCGGGCCGGGCGAGGGGTCGCGCGGGCGACGCCGGGAAACCCCTCATCCGTCAGCTTCGCTGACACCCCGGATCAAGTCCGGGGCAGGCTCTTCTCCCGCAAGGGGGAGAAGGACGCCAAACATCATTCCGCCAGGATCGTGTCGACCGAGCGCTTCTTCATCATCTCGTCGAAGCTGGTCCACACGCCGTCCGAACCGTGCCACTGACCCTTGGTGGCGGCCTTGGAATATTCGGTGGCGCGGGCTTCGAAGAAGTTGGCGTGCTCCACGCCCGACAGCAGCGACTGCAGCCAGGGCAGCGGGTTTTCCTTCACGCCGTACACTTCGGGCAGGTGCAGCTGGCGCAGGCGCCAGTCGGCGACGAAGCGGATATAGGCCTTGATGTCGTCAGGCGTCATGCCCTGGATGTCGCCGGCCTCGAAGGCCAGGTCGATGAAGTTGTCTTCCATGCCGACCACAGTCTTGCAGCAGTCGACGATGTCGTCGGCCACGGCCTTGGTCACCGCGCCGGTTTCCTTGTTGAAGGCGTGGTACAGCTTGATGATGCCGTCGCAGTGCAGGCTCTCGTCGCGGATCGACCACGAGACGATCTGGCCCATGCCCTTCATCTTGTTGAAGCGTGGGAAGTTCATCAGCATCGCGAACGAGGCGAACAGCTGCAGCCCCTCGGTGAAGCCCCCGAACATGGCGAGCGTCCGGCAGATGTCGGCGTTCGAGTCGACGCCGAAGGTCTGCATGTAGTCATGCTTGGCCTTCATGGCCTCGTATTCCATGAACGCCGAGAACTCGGTCTCGGGCATGCCGATGGTTTCGAGCAGCAGGGCGTAGGCCGCGATATGGATCGTCTCCATGTTCGCGAACGAGGCCAGCATCATCTTCACTTCGGTGGGCTTAAACACCCGACCGTAGCGCTCCATGTAGTTGTCCTGCACCTCGACGTCGGACTGCGTGAAGAAGCGGAAGATCTGCGTCAGCAGGTTCCGTTCCTTGTCGTTCAGCTTGACGGCCCAGTCCTTGAGGTCCTCGCCCAGCGGCACCTCTTCGGGCATCCAGTGGACCTGCTGCTGCTTCTTCCAGAAGTCGTAGGCCCAGGGATAGCGGAACGGCTTGTAGCCGCCCGAGGGGGTCATCAGGCCGGGCAGGGTGATAAGCTTTGCGGACATCGACAACGGCTCCAAGGGCGGACGGACACGAATCGGACGGACGAGTTAGGCTTTCTTGGTAGCGCGGCCGACCGGATCATCTAGTGGTCAGGTGGTCGCAGCACACAACATGTTGTGGGTAGTTTTCTAATCAATGGTTAAGGCAGCATACACCATCTATGGGGCGCTTGGCTCGGGTTCCGTGCCCGTCGAGGCGGCCCTGACCCTGATCGGGGCGCCCTACGACATCGTCGAGGCGCCGACCTGGGAGGGCGAGGCGCAAGCGGCCAAGGTCGCGGCGGTCAATCCGCTGAAACAGATCCCCGCCCTGGTCACCCCGGACGGCGAAACCCTCACCGAAAGCGCCGCCATCCTGATCTGGCTGGCCGACCGCTATCCGCAGGCGAAGCTGGGCCCCGCGATCGACCACCCGATGCGCGCCCAGTTCCTGCGCTGGATGACCTTCATCCCGGCCTCGATCTATTCGCTGTTCTGGGTGCGGGATGAGCCCTCGCGCCTGGGCGGGCCCGACCCGGAGGTGCAGGCGCGGATCAAGGCGGCGACCGCTGACCGCATCGCCGACTGCTGGGCGATGATGGAAAGCCAGCTCGCGCCGCTGATGGACCGGCACGGCGGCCGCTATCTGCTAGGCGATGAGCTGGGGGTGCTGGATCTCTATGTCGCGGTCGTCAGCCGCTGGGGGCCCCGGCGCGTGCGGTTCTATGAGGCCGCGCCGAGGATGGCGGAGGCTGTGCGGCGGGTGGACGCGGAGCCGCGGCTGACGGCATTCTGGGCGGAGCGGTTCCCGTTCTTTGACGGGTGGGAGCGGTTGGGGCAGCAGGGGTGAGGGCGACCTCTAGTCGCCCTCACGCTCCTACTGCGCGTACGGAGCGAGATTTGCTTCCCAGTTTGCGTCATGAATTATACGTGCATGGTGATGGCCGCCCGCCAAAATCTGAGACTTGGTCAAGTGCGCTACAGCCGCCCAGTTTCCTGCAAAGACGTAGGTCGCATTTGCAGGCATCACACTCTCCAAAACGGTCATCCCTGTACCGGGAAAGACGTAAGCCACGTAGGCGTGAAAGCCACCGTGCCCTAGATAGACCTCAGCGGGATCACGGCTAGCGAGGAAAGTGAGCCGCTGCATAATCGGCCCTTGGGAAGTTGGTGCGGTACGAGCAACAAGCCCAGCCACGTGGGCGGAAACACCACCAACATTGTTACCCGGCGGGAGTAGCGTCCAATTTACTCTACGCGTCTGCGGAGGAAGAAACGACGCCAAATCATCGTGGCGAATTTCCAACTCGCCAAATATTTCCAAGATAAGATTTATGGCGTGAAGAACTTCAGATTCTGGTGATTGCAGCCAATGATACACTGGCGAGACGACCAACCGAGCTCCATTATAATCAGCCACCGTCAGCTCCAAGCCTTGCGGCGGAACAAACGTTCGCGGATAGCAATCGCGGTAGATGTCGACGGTTTCCGTCACGGTGCGCGTTTCCCCGCGCCCCGCCCATTCTTGCCGGGTCCACTCGCGCCTACCTACCAGCCGACTTTCTTTGGGTCGGTTGCGATGAACAACAAAAGTACCCTCAGAATTGACGCGGCTTATACGCCCCACGGCCGGTGGCAACAGCGTATCGCCATCGACTAGATTGCGAAAACCAGAACGGTCGAGTTTAGCTGCAGGCACATTCGCTACATCCACAGCTAGCTTGAATGCCGTGTTCGGGATCAGTCCACCGAGATAGCTGGATAAAGAACGTACGTACTTCTTTCGGATCAGCATCTTCCATTCCCGAACAACAACGTTCTTGCAGAAATGGTTAAGCCCCCGAGCAATTCCATAGGTTGTGACCGCGACAAGTTGTCGCACTATGCGGGTGCGATCCTTAAATCTCTTGGAGGCTGCAGCGTGCAGGGCTGGGCAGGTCAGTCAAGGACGACGCTCGCGCGTCGCCGCGCGGCGGCCGCCCGGAGGGCGGTCCTTGAGTGACCTGCCCAGCCCTGCGATCGTCTCGCCGTGAGATGTAAGGAGGGCTCCTTCTCGGGGCGAGAAGGACGCAAACGCGGAGCCTCGCGCCCTGACATAAAGATATCTTTATGCGTTAATTGCTCGGAAGGGGTCTCCAGCGTATAAGGCCGGCAAGATCCCCACCCGACCGCAGGAGCCGACCGTGGCCGACTATATCGTCAAGGACATCTCGCTCGCCGATTTCGGCCGCAAGGAAATCGCCATCGCCGAGACCGAAATGCCGGGCCTGATGGCCACGCGCGCCGAGTACGGCCCCCAGCAGATTCTCAAAGGCGCCCGCATCGCCGGCAGCCTGCACATGACCATCCAGACCGCCGTGCTGATCGAGACCCTGACGGCGCTCGGCGCCGAGGTCCGCTGGGCCTCGTGCAACATCTTCTCGACCCAGGACCACGCCGCGGCCGCCATCGCCGCCGCCGGCGTCCCCGTCTTCGCCTTCAAGGGTGAGAACCTGGTCGAGTACTGGGAATACGCCCACAAGATCTTCGAGTGGCACGACGGCGGTTATCCGAACCTGATCCTGGACGACGGCGGCGACGCCACCCTGCTCTGCGTGCTGGGCCCCAAGGCCGAGAAGGATCCCTCGATCCTGAACAACCCGCAGAACGAGGAAGAAGAAGCCCTCTATGCGGTGATGAAGAAGTACCTGGCCGAGAAGCCGGGCTTCTATTCGGCGATCCGCGCGGCCATCGGCGGCGTCTCGGAAGAGACCACCACGGGCGTGCACCGCCTGTACCAGATGGCCCAGAAGGACGAGCTGCCGTTCCCGGCCATCAACGTCAACGACAGCGTCACCAAGTCCAAGTTCGACAACCTCTATGGCTGCCGTGAGAGCCTGGTCGACGCCATCCGTCGCGGCACCGACGTCATGCTGTCGGGCAAGGTCGCCGTGGTCTGCGGCTATGGCGACGTGGGCAAGGGCTCGGCCGCCAGCCTGCGCCAAGGCGGCGCCCGCGTGATCGTCACCGAAGTCGACCCGATCTGCGCCCTGCAGGCGGCGATGGAAGGCTATGAGGTCCAGACCCTGAACGACGTCGCCGATAAGGCCGACATCTTCGTCACCGCGACGGGCAACAAGGACGTCATCACGGTCGACGACATGCGGAAGATGAAAAACAACGCCATCGTCTGCAACATCGGCCACTTCGACTCCGAAATTCAGATCGCCGGCCTGCGCAACTTCAAGTGGGACGAGATCAAGCCGCAGGTCCACCACGTGGAATTCCCGGACGGCAAGAAGCTGATCGTGCTGTCGGAAGGCCGCCTGGTGAACCTGGGCAACGCCACCGGCCACCCCAGCTTCGTGATGTCGGCCAGCTTCACCAACCAGACCCTGGCCCAGATCGAACTGTGGACCAACAAGGCCAAGTACGAGAACCAAGTCTACACCCTGCCCAAGCACCTCGACGAGAAGGTCGCCTTCCTGCACCTGGAAAAGCTGGGCGCGAAGCTGACCACGCTGCGCAAGGATCAGGCCGATTACATCGGCGTTCCGGAAGCTGGTCCGTTCAAGCCGGATCACTACCGGTACTAAGATCGGACGAAGTCTGATTTCCCATAGGGAAGGCCCGCCGCCTGGCGGGCCTTTTCTTTTGCGGGAGTGAGCGAAGACGCCCTGTTCAAGGCCGCCTTGCTCGGCTAATCGCTTTGCCATGCCGCTAGCCTTGATCATCTCCAGCCACGTCGCCGGCAGTCAGGTCGGCGCGACGGCCCAGGCCACAGCCCTGGCGCAGTTCAAGATCGACTCGATGGTCGTCCCGACCGTGCTGTTCGGCCGCCATCCCGGCTGGGGCATTCCCGGCGGCGCGCCCGTGCCGATCGAGGTGTTCGAGGGCATGCTGGACGGCATCGAGGCCAACGGTCTCTTCGGCCTCGTCGATCTGGTCATCACCGGCTATTTCGCCACCGCCGCTCAGGTGCGCGCTGCCGCGCGGGTGATCGACGCGGTACGCGAGTCGCCCCGTCCGAACGGCGCGGCCATGCGCCGCCCGACCGTGATCGTCGACCCCACCATGGGCGACGCCGGCAAGGGCCTCTACATCCCGGCCGAGACGGCTGACGAGATCATCGCTGACCTCATTCCCCGCGCCGATGTCGTGGCCTGCAACTCTTGGGAGCTGCAGAAGCTGACCGGAACCGACGCCCGCGATCCGCAGTCGGCCATGCGCGCCGCCCGGCTGCTGGGCAAGACCACGCTGGTCTCCTCGGTGCATCGCGGGGCCGAGATCGGCGCGGTGCTGGCCGACAAGAAGGAAGCCTGGCTGGCCGCCCACGCTAAGTCCGACCGCTCGCCCAACGGCACCGGCGACTTGCTGACCGCGCTCTACGCCGCCTCGATCCTGGAGGGGCAGACCTTCTCGTACGGCCTGGCGCGCGCCGTCGGCGGTGTGGCCGAAACCGTGACCGCCGCCAACATCTGGAACGCGCCCGAACTGCCGATCGTGGCCATGGGCGCGCGCATCAAGCAGACCTCGCCGACCGTTCGGATCGAACGGCTGGCCTAGAGCCCGCAAGGCCCGACCATGACCGACATCACCGGCGTTTGCCCTGACCGCTTCGCAGCAGTGCGAGAGGTCTTCGAACAGAACTTCGCCGACGGCGGCGAGCTGGGCGCGCGCTTTGCCTTCGCCATCGAGGGCGAGATCGTCGTCGATCTGATGGGCGGCTTCGCCGATCGCAAGCGCCAGATCCCGTTCGGCCCCGACACCCTGACCGCCCTGTTCTCGACCACCAAGGCCGTCGCGGCCCTGATGATCGCCCGTCTGGTCGACGAGGGGCGGCTCGCCTACGACCAGCCCGTCGCCGAGGTCTGGCCCGAGTTCGCCCAAGCCGGCAAGGATGCGGTGACCGTCGAGCAGGCGCTGTCGCACCAGGCGGGCCTGTCAGGGTTCCCGGACGAGACCGATCCGGCCATCTGGTTCGACTGGGACGCCACCTGCGCCAAGCTGGCGGCCATGGCGCCGCTGTTCCCGATCGGCTCGGCCAGCGGCTACCACCCGGTGACCTACGGCTACCTGGCCGGCGAGATCTTCCGCCGCGTGGACGGCCGCACCATGGGAAAGGCGCTGCGCCAGGACATCTGCGAGCCGCTGGGCCTCGACCTCTGGATCGGTCTGCCCGACAGCGAGCACGACCGGGTCGCCGACCTGATGCGCCCGACGGCCATGCCGCAGTTCGGCGAGATCAACCCGGCCGTCGAGGCCGCCTTCTTCAAGCCGTGGTCCTCGCCCGGCGGCAAGGGCGCGGCCGAGTGGCGGCGGGTCGAGATCCCCTCGGCCAACGGCCACGCGACCGCCCCGGCTCTGGCGCGGCTGATGGGCGCGCTGGCCAATGGCGGAACGCTGGACGGCCGCTCGCTGATCACCCCCGCCGGGATCAAGGCGGCCACCGCCGAGCGCCTCCGCGGCCGCGACCTCGTCCTGCCCTACGAGATCAGCTGGGGCGCGGGCTTCATGCGCAATGAGCCGAACTTCTACTACGGCCCGACCGCCGAGGCGTTCGGTCACTCCGGCTGGGGCGGCTCGTGCGCCTTCGCCGACCCGACGCGCGGCGTGTCGGGCGCCTATGTGATGAACAAGCAGGGCAATGCGCTGATCGGCGATCCCCGGTCGGTGCGCCTGATCGAGGCGGCGTACGCCAGCCTCTAGGCGGGCGAAAGCGCCTTGGCCTTGCGCCACGCCCCGTAGGCGAAGGTCGCCACGCCCAGCCAGATGAACACGAACGACAGCGCCCGCAGCGGGGTGAACGGCTCGCCGAACGCCACGCCCAGCAGGAACTGGATCGTGGGCGCGATGAACTGCAGGAACCCCACCGCGCTGAGCGGCAGTCGGCGCGCCGACCAGGCGAACAGGGCCAGAGGAACCACCGTCGCCGGGCCCGCCAGCGCCAGCAGCGCCGTCACACTGGCGCCCGCTCCGAAATGACCCTGGCCGCTCGACTGCAGGAACCACACATAGGCCAGCCCCGGCAGCGCCAGATAGGCGCACTCGATGAAGAGGCCGGTCTGGGCGTCGGCCTTCACCTGCTTGCGCAGGATGGCGTAGACGCAGAAGGTCAGGGCCAGACCCAGCGAGACGATCGGGAGGTGACCCAGGGCCACCGTCTGGATGGCCACGCCCACAGCGGCCAAGCCGATCGCCACCTTGCCCTCCGTGGACATCCGCTCGCGGAACAGCAGCGCGCCGGCCGCCATGTTCATCAGCGGATTGATGTAATAGCCCAGGCTAGCTTCGATCACGTGGCCGGCGTTCACGGCGAAGACGTAGATCGTCCAGTTGCTGAAGATCGCCAGGGTCGTGAGCGCCAGCACGCCCAGCGTCTTGGGCTGGCGCAGCACCTGGGCGACCTGCCCGACCTGCCTGGCGATCAGCACAAGACCCAGCGCCCACAGCACCGACCACAGCGACCGGTGGGCGATCATCTCCCACGAGGTCACGCCCAGCTTGGCCAGAAGGTGGAAGTAGAGCGGCAGGAAGCCCCACAGCAGGTAACACCCGACGCCGGCGGCGTAGGCCGAGCGGCTCTCTGTCTGTGAATGGGGGGGCATGGACCAAACCTCTCGGGCGCTTCTCGCAAGTAGGAAGCCCGCCATCCGCCCGCATCTTGCGGAGAGTTGGGAAATTCTGGGTTTGCGACCAGTAAATCCGCCGTCCTCCGCTGGGCGAAGGACGGCAGGGACCGTCCTAGGCCAGGACCTTGCGCTTCAGCAGGCCCTTGTCGTGCAGCAGCTGGGCGATCTGCACCGCGTTCAGCGCCGCGCCCTTGCGCAGGTTGTCCGACACGCACCAGAACGCCAGGCCGTTCTCGACGGTCGGGTCCTTGCGGATGCGCGAGATGTAGACCGGGAACTCGCCCTGGGATTCCTTGGGCGTGATGTAGCCGCCGTCCTCGCGCTTATCGACCACGACGATGCCGTCGGCCTCGCGCAGGATCTCGCGGGCCTCATCCTCGTCCAGCGGGCTCTCGAACTCGACGTTCACCGACTCCGAGTGGCCGACCATGACCGGCACGCGCACGCAGGTGGCGGTCAGCTTGATCGCCGGATCCAGGATCTTCTGGGTCTCGACGGCCATCTTCCACTCTTCCTTGGTGAAGCCGTCGTCCATGAAGACGTCGATGTGGGGGATGACGTTGAAGGCGATCTGCTTGGTGAACTTCTTGGGCGGCGGCGCGCCCAGGACATAGACGCCCTTGGTCTGGTCCCAGAGCTCGTCCATGCCCTCCTTGCCCGCGCCGGAGACAGACTGGTAGGTCGAGACGACCACCCGCTTGATCTTGGCCTCATCGTGCAGCGGCTTCAGCGCCACCACCAGCTGGGCCGTCGAGCAGTTCGGATTAGCGATGATGTTCTTGGGGATGCTGTTGACGGCTTCCGGGTTCACCTCCGGCACCACCAGCGGCACGTCCGGGTCCATCCGGAAGTGGCTGGAGTTGTCGATGACGATCGGACCGGCCGCGCCGATCTTCTCGCCCCAGGCCTTGGAGATCGACCCGCCGGCGCTCATCAGCACGAGATCCACCTTGGAGAAATCGAACTGCTCCAGGTCCTCGCACTTGAGGATCTCGTTGCCGAACGAGACCTCGACGCCGATGGATTTGCGGCTGGCGATGGCGTGCATCTTGTCCACGGGGAATTTGACTTCCTCGAGGATGTTGAACATCTCGCGGCCCACATTGCCCGTGGCGCCGACCACGGCGACCCGGTAACCCATCGCGCTCTCCTGAAGACTGTCGCCCGGCGGACCTCGCGGGGCGTGGTTCCGTTACGCCTCATGCCCAGCGGGCGCAAGCCGAGGGTTTCTCTCAGGCGCGCCAGGGAAACGCGGTCCGCGCCAGGGATCGCGCCCGAAAACAGCCGCGTTCATGTCTCGTCAATCTTGTCGCGCGTTTTGTGGGCTTCGGCTAAACCGGTCGCGCCCTTACGGGGCGTGATCCAGACGTCTGTGCGGTAGGAACAATACGATCATGGCGAACGGACCCTTCGGCGGAAATCCGCCGGCGAAGCCGCAGCGCACGCCGCTCCAGGCCCTGATCTACTGGGGTTCGGTGGTCGGCGTCTGGGGACTGATCTTCGTCGTCGCCTTCTTCGCCGTGTTCGCCAGCGATCTGCCCGACACGTCCAAGCTCTATGACGTCAAGCGTCAGCCCTCGATCAACTATCTGGACCGCTCCGGCGCCCTGCTGGCCGTGCGCGGCAGCCAATATGCGCCGCCGGTCGATCTGGACGCCCTCCCGAAATATGTCCCGGCGGCGTTCATCGCCATCGAAGACCGCCAGTTCTATCACCACTTCGGCTTCAACCCCTGGGGCATCATCCGCTCGGCGGCCTGGAACCTGACTCATGATGGCCCCCAGCGCGGCGGCTCGACCATCACCCAGCAGTTGGCCCGTAACCTGTTCCTGAGCCCGGCCCAGAACTATCGCCGCAAGGCCCAGGAGCTGATCCTGGCCATCTGGCTGGAACTGAAGTTCTCCAAGAAGCAGATCCTGGCTCTCTATATGAACCGGGTCTATTTCGGCGCCGGCGCCTACGGCATCGAGGCCGCCTCGCAACGCTACTTCAACAAGCCCGCCAACCAGCTGACCATCGGCGAAGCCGCCCTGCTGGCCGGCATGATGAAGGGGCCGGCCCGCTATTCGCCCGTATCGGCCAAGGAACGCGCCGCCCGCCGCGCCACCATCGTTCTGGACGAGATGGTGCGCATCAAGGCGATCACCGCCGAGGAACGCGACGAAGCCTTCCGCACCCCCGTTCAGGTGTCGGCCACCCTGGCCAATCAGCGCGCCCAGTATTTCACCGACTATATCGACGCCCAGGTGCGCTCTCTGGTCGGCGAGCCGACTGAGGATCTGGTGGTCGAAACCACGATGGACCTGCCGATTCAGGTCGCCGCCGAACGCGCCGTGAAGCTGGGCGTCGAGGGCCATATCAAGCAGGGGGTCCAGCAGGCCGCTCTGGTCGCGATCGACGGCGAGGGCCGCATCCGCGCCTATGTCGGCGGCGCTGACTACAACGACAGCCAGTTCGACCGCGCCACCACCGCCCGTCGTCAGGCCGGATCGGCCTTCAAGCCGTTCGTCTTTCTGACCGCCATGGAAGCCGGTCGCACGCCCAATGTGATGGTCGTCGACGAACCCGTGAAGATCGGCAACTGGGAGCCGAAGAACTACACCAACAAGTACCTGGGCCCCATCACCCTGCAGACGGCCCTGGCGCAGTCGATCAACACCGTCGCCGCACGCCTCGCCAATGAGGTCGGCACCAGCAACGTCGCCGCCACCGCGCGGCGCCTGGGGATCACCAGCAAGATCCAGCTGGACCCGTCGATGGCGCTGGGCGCCGTCGAGGTCTCGCCGATGGAGATGGCCCAGGCCTACGCCCCCTTCGCCAATGGCGGTTTCCTGGCCAAGGGCTACGGCATCGAACGCATCCGCACCGCCAGCGGCAAGGTCCTGTATGACCACAGCGTCGACAAGCAGGCCCGCGCCGCCGTGATCGGCTCGCCCAGCCTGCAGTACATGAACCAGATGATGCGCGAGGTCGTCGCCACCGGAACGGGCACGCGCGCCCGTGTCGCCAGCTACGATATCGCCGGCAAGACCGGCACGACCAGTGACTACAAGGACGCCTGGTTCGTCGGCTACACCGGCGGCTTCGTCACGGCGGTCTGGACGGGCAAGGACGACGCCACACCGATGAAGCGCGTCACCGGCGGCGGCGCACCGGCCGAGGTCTGGCGTGTCTTCATGGCGGCGGCGCTGCCGCGGCTGAAGGCGACCCCCATCCCCGGGGGCTTTATTGAACCGCCCCCCGTCGCGCCGGTCGATCCCATCGGTGACTTGGTGGACGCGCCGCCGGCGCCGGAGGGCCCCGCAGCCGAGGCGCCCGCCGGCGAGCCTCCGCCCGCGGACCAGTTGCCGTACTAGAGAGGCCCCCGCGTGGTCCTCGTCCTTCGACAGGCTCAGGATGAGGACCAGGGCGAGGCCGAGACAGTCGAAAGCCTTATCCTAAGCTTGTCGAAGGACGAGGTTTTCGCGCCTAGGCCCGCCTAAGCTCCGATCGCGTGGAGTTCCGCCGCGTGGGCGCGCAGCCACGCACGATGCGGGGTCGGATCACCGATCAGCTGTTCGCACAGCGCCCAGAAGCGCGGCCCGTGATTGGCCTCGATCAGATGCGCGCATTCATGGGCGGCGACGTAGTCGGCCACCACCGCCGGGGCCAGGATCAGACGCCAGCTATAGCGAATGGCGGCCGGCGCCCGGGACGTCGCCGGGCGGCATGAACCCCAACGCGCCTTCGGGTCGGCGATGGCCACCGACGGCATGGGACGTCCCAGAGCGGCAGCATGGATCGCCGTTCGCTCGGTCAGGACGGTCAGGGCCTCGCGCTTGGCCAGGCGGATGACCTTCAGCCCCCAGTTGGCGTCATCGGGGGCGACGATGCGGTCGCCGTCGATCCGGGCGCGGCCGGCGCCGACCTCCAGGCGGAAGGGCTTGTCGTTGAGGCGCAGCACGCCGCCGGGCGCCAGGCTCATGCGCTCGGGCAGGGCCGCCAGTTGCTTGGCGATCCAGCCGGCCTTTTCCTGGGCGAAGGCGACGGCCTCGTTCAGCCGGCGCGGGGTGGGCGACAGGGCGACGATCTCGGACCTGGCCCGATCGACCCGCAACGAAATCCGCCGCGCACGACCATCGACCTTGAGTCGCACCGGCCAGCCGCCGACCTCAAGTCGATCACCATCGGAAAAGCGTTGGGCGGACCGCGCAAACATCGCCTCTAGATCGCGTGCGCGCGCGTTCGCCGCAAGAGCGACCCTACGTCAGACTTCCTCGCCGAAGTTCGGGTCGCATTTCCGGATGAACTTGCGCACGCGCGGATAGATCTCCTCGCGGAACCGCCGCCCGTTGAACACCCCGTAGTGGCCGACGCTGGGCTGGACATAGTCCAGCTTCATGTCCTCGGGGATGTTCGCGCACAGGCCGTGCGCCGCCTGGGTCTGGCCGATGCCGGAGATGTCGTCGTTTTCACCCTCGACCGTCATCAGGCCAATGTCGGTGATCACCTCGGGCTTCACCCGCGTCCCGCGATGCACCAGCTCGCCCTTGGGCAACAGATACTGCTGGAAGACGATATCGATGGTCTGGAGATAGAACTCCTCGGTCAGGTCCAGCACCGACAGGTACTCGTCGTAGAACTCCAGGTGCTTGTCGGCGCTGTCGCCGTCGCCACTGACCAGGTGGTTGAAATAGCGACGATGGGCTTCCTGGTGGCGGTCGGCGTTCATGCTCATGAAGCTGGCCAGCTGGACGAAGCCCGGATAGACGCGCCTTCCTGCGCCCGCATAAGGCGGCGGCACGTTGTAGATCATGTTCGACTGGAACCAGGTGAACGGCTTTTCCTCGGCCAGCTGGTTGGTGACGGTCGGCGACAGGCGCGCGTCGATCGGCGAGCCCATGAAGGTCATGCTGGCCGGACGCGACGGATGGTTCTGCTCGGCCATCAAGGCGGCGGCGGCGAGGACCGGCGGTCCTGGCTGGCACACGGCCACCACGTTCGGACGCGGGCCCAGCACCTCCAGCATTTGGATGACGTGGTCGATATAGTCGTGGAAGTCGAAGCGGCCCTCCAGGACCGAGACTTCGCGGGCGTTGACCCAGTCGACGATGAAGACGGCGTGGTCGGGCAGGAAGGCCTCGACCGTGCCGCGCAGCAGGGTGGCGTAGTGGCCCGACAGCGGCGCGACGATCAGCACCGCCGGATCCAGCGAGAACTTCCCCGCCCGGCGCATGTCAGCCATGTCGCGATCGAACTGGACCAGGCGCGCCCAGGGGCTTTCCCAGACCACGGTCGGGCGGACGCGGACGTCGACCTGGCCGACCTTGACCTTGTCGATGTTCCACTTCGGCTTGCCGTAGCGCCGCGTGACGTTGGCGAACAGGTCGGCGCCGGCGTGCATGCGCCGACCGACGGCCGAGTCAGCGGCCGGGTTCAGCGGCGATCCCCAGAAGTCCCGGGCCGCCAGCGCCGCGAGGCGCATGGGAGTGGAGGCGTAATAGGCCGCCTCGTGCAGGGCGTAGAGCATGGCGTATCCGCTATGTTGCAACGCAACATAACACGCCGAAGCCTAACAAAGTCCAGCCGATCGCGAATTTTTACGCCGGATCAGCCCTCGCGAACCGCATCCTTGATGCGACGAGCGATCTCGTCGGGCGGCAGGTTGTAGGGGATCACCGTCTTGAAGCGGCCTTTGGGGTCCATCAGGTAAATCGCCGTGGAATGGTCCATGGTGTAGTCCACGCCGTCTCCGACCTTGGCGTGGTAGACCCGATAGGCCTTGGCGGCCGCGTCCACCTGCGCCTGGGTCCCGGTGAGACCGAGGGTGGCCTTCGGCACATAGGGGGCCGAGAGATAGGCCTTCATCTGCTTCACGGTGTCGCGGGCGGGGTCGATCGAGATGAAGACGATCTGGAAGTCCTTGGCCTTCGGACCCAACTGGTCGGTCGCGGCCGCCAGACCCTGCAGCGTCCCAGGACAGACGTCGGGACAATAGGTGAAGCCGAAGAAAACCGCGCTCCACTTGCCTTTCAGGGCCTTTTCGCTGGTCGGCGCGCCGTTCTGGTCGACCAGTTCGAACGGACCGCCCACGGTCACGGCGGGTTCCGAACGGAAGACGCCGACGTTCCAGGCGAGGCCGACAGCGACCGCGAGGCCTAAGACGCACGCTAGAATGAGTACAAGACGATGGCGGGGCATGCGCGGTTCATCCTTTTACTCTCGCCACGCGCGCAATTCTGGACAATCCTGCGGCCATGGCTGACGTTTCGTTTGCGAGAGCGCCCGACGATCAACGTCACAAGGGGCTCGATAAGCTGGCCGACGAGCCGGCGCAAGACGACGCCTGGTCCTGGACGGCCCCAGGGCTTCGCCGCGGTCGCTTGCGGGTGCGCACCCTGCTGGCTCAGCGCTGGGCGTGGGTCGTGGGCCAAACGGCCGTCCTGACCTTCGCCGGCCTGGTTCTCAAGCTGCAGGTGCCCTGGGCGCTGTGCTTCACCCTGATCGCGCTGTCGGCCTGGCTGAACGTTCTGCTGGGCCTGGCCTCGAGCGGCCAGAGACTGGCGCGGGACGGCGAGGCCACCGCCCAGATCGCCTTCGACATCTTGCAGCTCTCGGGCCTGTTCTATCTGACGGGCGGCGCGCAGAATCCCTTCTCGCTGCTGCTGATCGCGCCGGTCACCCTCGCAGCGGCCACCCTGCCGGCGCGCTATGCCCTGACGTTGGGGGCCATGGCCATTCTGTCGTCGATCCTGCTGGCGCTCTTCCACCTGCCGCTGCCGACCGTCGATGGAAGGCCGCTGCCGGACCTCTCCAACTCCAATCTGTTGTGGTCCATCGTGCTCGCCCGGATCTTCGGGATCGTTTTTACGGGTCTCTACGCATGGCAGGCCGCCAGCGAGTCCGCCCGCATGGAGCTGGCGCTGAACGTGACCGAGACAGTGTTGGCGCGGGAGCAGCGCCTCTCGGCGCTCGGAGCCCTCGCCGCGGCCGCCGCGCACGAACTGGGAACGCCGCTCGCCACGATCTCGGTGGTCGCCCGCGAGATGGCCAGGAACGCGCCGAACGATGAGGTGCGCGAGGACGCCGAGCTGATGATCGGCCAGGCGGCGCGCTGTCGCGAGATCCTGCAACGCCTGACCGAAATGCCCGAGGCGACCGACGCCGTTCACGAGCGCATGAGCCTGGTTCAGCTGGTGCAGGACGTGATCGAGCCGCATCTCGTGCACGGCATCCGCGTCGAGGCCGTCGTCAACGGTCCCTCCGGCGAAACCGCGCCGGATATCTGGCGCAGGCCCGAGATCATTCACGCCATGACCTCGATCGTCGAGAACGCGGTGGACTTCGCGCGTAGCGAGGCGATCGTCATCGCGCGCTTTGACGCCCGCCATATCGTGATCGAGGCCCGTGACGACGGACCCGGCTTCTCGCCGGAAGTGCTGGCGAAACTGGGTGAGCCCTATGTCACGACTCGTCCGGGCGCGGAGGGCTCGCGTACCGGACATATCGGCATGGGCCTGGGCTTCTTCATCGCCAAGACCTTGTTGGAACGAACCGGCGCGACCGTGGACTTCCGCAATGGTCGCCGGGGCGGCGCGGTGGTGTCTGCACGCTGGCCCAGACCGGCGCTTGAGGCGCCCGGACATACAGGGGCTTGAGTTGTGATGCGGAAACGCGAAAGTATGATTTGTTATTAGGTCTGCTCAAGTATTAGCGCGGGGAGGCGCTGACTTTTATGGCGGATATCGGAGAACTGGTTGCGGCGCTGCCGGATAAGTCGCTTCTGCTGCTGGACGACGACGCGCCACTGCGGACCCGACTGGGGCGAGCCCTGGAGCAGCGCGGCTTCGAGGTGACCCTGGCCGCCTCGGTCGCCGAAGCCCTGACCATTCTCCGGACGCAGGCCCCAGCGCATGCTGTTCTGGACATGCGGCTGGAGGACGGCTCGGGTCTGAAGGTGGTCGAAGCGGTGCGGGACGCCCGGGCCGACGCCAAGGTCATCATGCTGACGGGCTACGGCAACATCGCCACCGCCGTGGCGGCGGTGAAGGCCGGGGTGGTCGACTATCTGTCCAAGCCCGCCGACGCAGACGACGTAGCCCGCGCCCTGCTGGCCGCCAAGGACGCCGCGCCCGCCCCGCCCGAAAATCCGATGAGCGCCGACCGCGTGCGCTGGGAGCACATCCAGCGGGTCTACGAGATGTGCGGTCACAACGTCTCGGAAACGGCGCGACGCCTGAACATGCACCGCCGGACCCTGCAGCGGATCCTGGCGAAACGGGCGCCGCGGTAGAAGCGTTTAAGTTGCTCCCTCGCGATGCGGGGGAGCTGTCACGGAGTGACTGAGGGGGCCTTCTCCGCCAACGTGCAGCTAAACCCCTCCGGCCCTCTGGGCCACCTCCCCCGCATCGCGGGGGAGGAACTTCTAACTCGATCACATCGCCGAAATGCCGCCGTCGACCTTGATCTCGGCGCCGGTCATGAACTTGCTCTCGTCGCTGGCCAGATAGAGCACCGCATTGGCGATGTCGGTCGGCTCGCCGATACGGCCCAGCGGCACCTGACGGGCAAGCTTGGCGAAGGCCTCCTCCTTGCCGAACCGGGCCGAGAAGCCGTCCAGGATCGGGGTGTCGATGAAGGTCGGGTGGATGGAGTTCGAGCGGATGTCGAGCTTCATCTTGGCGCAGTACAGCGCGATGTTCTTGCTCAGCAGCCAGACCGCCGCCTTGGAGGCGTTATAGGCGGGCGAGTTGCCGTTGGCGATCAGGCCGGCGATCGAGGACAGGTTGATGATCGAGCCCGGCTGGTGGGCGCGCATGTGGGTCAGGGCGTGCTTGGCGCCCAGGAACACCGAGTCGACATTGACCGACATGACCTTCTTCCAGAGCCCGAAGTCGAGGCTCTCGATGGGACCATCGCCGCCGATGCCGGCGTTATTGACCAGCACCGACAGGCCGCCCATGGCCGCCGTCGCCTTTTCCAGCACGTCGATCCACTGGTCTTCCTGGGTGACGTCCAGCTCGAAGGCGAAGGCCGTGCCTGCGCCGTGAGCGGCGTTGATCTCGTCGGCCACGGCTTGGGCGCCGGCCAGATTGATGTCGGCCAGGGCGACCTTGGCGCCCTCCTTGGCCAGCATGCGACCCGCCGCCGCGCCGAGGCCCTGGGCGCCGCCGGTGATGAAGGCCTTCTTGCCGGCGACCCGGCCCGTGCTCTGCGCCATTTCGGCGTCCTCCCGATTATAATTCAAACAGCAGTTTGAATTCTTCAGGCGGCGCTGTCCATGAACTTCGCGAGCGTGAGGTCCAGATCGGTGACGCCGTCCGCGTCGTGCGTCGTGAGCAGCACCTCGACGCGGTTGTAGACGTTGAACCACTCGGGGTGATGGTCGAGCTTGTCGGCCATCAGCGCCACGCGTGTCATGAAGCCGAAGGCCTGGTTGAAGTCGTCGAACCGGAACGTCTTGACGATGGCGTCCTTGTGGTTCGGGGCGATAGCCCAACCCTCGAGCTGGGTGATCGCGGCGGCGGCGCCGATCCTGGGACGGGACATGTAGACTCTCCGAAAGGGCTTTGCCCCCTCAGAACGCCAATCCGGTCGCCTTCGCAAGGTCGTCGAGCAGTTGCCGCTCGTCCGACACCTTGATCGCCGTCATCCCGAGAGCCGCCGCGGGCTTGCAGTTGATCCCCAGGTCATCGAGATAGATGCAAGCCTCCGGCGCGACCCCGAGCAACTCGCACATCATCTGGTAGATGCGGGGATCGGGTTTGCGAACGCCCGCCTTGGAGCTTTCGATCACAGCGTCGAACAGCGCCATGATCTCGCCGACCGCCAGGGCCTTTTCAGCGCTCTGGGCCATGCCCGGACCATGCCCCGTCGGCACATTGTTGGTGATGCAGCCGACCTTGAACTGCGCCTTGCAGGTCTTTAGCGCGGCCATGACCGAAGGCCGCAGATCGCCATACAGCAAGGGCAAGACGTCAGCCCCGCGCACATCGTGGCCGAGGCGCAGCGCCTCTTGTCTGAACAGGCCGTCGAAGGCCACCGCATCTATCTCCGCACGCTCGAACCGAGCCCAGGCGTTGGCGTCAGGATCAGTGGCGTTGACCGTGCGGATGAAGTCCTTGGGCAAGCCGCGCTCGGTCTCGTAGCGCCGGAACGCCTCGAACGGCGAGGTCGTGAACACCCCACCGAAATCCCAGATCACCGCTTCAACCGCCATCGCCGCCTCAAACGCTTGTTTGAGCGCAGGCTAGCGGGCGATGCGCGTCAGGGGAAGTCGGGGAATGCGCAAGCTCGCCCATCGGGTGAAGGGCGATGACGGGCGCCTTGGAAAGGTTTTGTTAACAATTCAGGAGTCGCTCATGCCCGTTGTTCGCCACCTTTCCATCCTGGTTCTCGCCGCCGTCAGCCTGGCTGCGGCGCCCGCCCATGCGGGTTCCGAGCGAGGCGGGCACGTCGATCCTCGTCTGTCGACCGACGTCGCAGGTGGGGGTTGCGAGACCCGGCGGGTGACGGGACCGGGCGGCGCCTATCGTTGGGAACGCGTCGAGTGCGGCGCTGATCGCGGCTGGTCCGACCACGACCGGTGGGGCTATGGCCATGCGCCCTTGGCGGTGGAAACGCAGGATGACCGTTACGGCGCGCGTGAGTCGTATGCGGAAGACCGCTACGGCCCTTCGCCGGGGGCCTATGGGCCCAACTACGTCGCCGCGGGGCGGGATCGGATCGGCTACCTGATCTGGCCCGGAAAAAGACCCTGAAAGGGCATGGCGCCACCCTTGCGCCAAACGCGTTCACGTGCACCAAATTGGGACGGGGGAACTGTAAATGCGTACACCGAATAAACCGCTCTTCAAGGCCTACGAACTGGTGGCGATCGCCGTCTTCGTCGTGGCGGCCGCCGCTGTCAGCAGCATCGGCCTTGTATACTAGGCCGGCCTTCGAGCGCCGGCGCGAGGCGTAAAGCCTCGTTTCAAATGGGAACAGGATCGCCGGCCCTGCGGGTTAGGTGGGAACATCCGGAGCCGCGATCCTGTCGAGCCCAGAACCCGTCTGACAGAGACGAGAGCATCCAAGCGAGAAACCGGACTCTGAAGTCAGATATTCAGAGCCCTTTCTGATTGTTTTGGACGGAGCCGCCCAAGGTCCACAGGCTCAGGAGGCGGAGGGGGTTACCGCTCCTCGTCGAACCGGTTACCGACCAGCTCGCACAGCGCTTCGATCGCGGCTTCGGCTTCGGGCCCCTCGGCGCTGATGTCGATGGTCGAGCCAATGCCGGCCGCGAGCATCATCAGACCCATGATCGATCGCGCATCGACGGACGCGCCTTCGCGACTGACGGTCACCTCGGCGTCGAAGCCTGACGCCATCTTCACGAACTTGGCCGAGGCCCGGGCGTGCAATCCCCGCTCGTTGACGATCTCGACCGTTCTTGAAGCCATGCCCGTCACTTTTCTCCGGCGAGCACGTAGGAGGCCACGGAGATGTACTTGCGTCCAGCCTCCTGGGCGTGAGCGACACAGGCCTGCAACGTCTCGCGCTGGCGCACGCTGGCCAGCTTGATGAGCATGGGCAGGTTGAGGCCCGCGATCACCTCGGCCTTGGTCTGCTCCATCACCGAGATGGCCAGGTTGCTGGGCGTCCCGCCGAACATGTCGGTCAGCAGGATGACGCCGTCGCCGCCCTCATCGACGGCCGCGCACGCCTTCAGGATGTCCGCGCGGCGACGCTCCATGTCGTCTTCCGGACCGATACAGATCGCCTTTACGGCGGCCTGCGGCCCCACGACATGCTCCATAGCGGAGACGAATTCTTCCGCCAGACGCCCGTGCGTCACAATCACGAGCCCGATCATGCCTTGTATCTCAAACGGGATCCCCATTCCCGCCACGACCGGGAGAGTGTCGCGCGGGCGGTCTTGATACGCCCGTTAGGATTGGACTCCAAGAGACTGCATCATGCGTCTGATTTTCGCCGGCGCGGCGGGTTCTGGCGGCCACAGGTCGAAAACGGGAACATCCACGCCCGCAATCTGCTCGAAACGGGGCTCGGGCAGTCTTTCGACCCGGCCTGGAGTGTCGACGCAGCGGATGACCAGCGCGATCTCCGCGAAGGAAACGGCGGCGGCGGTGACCACGCCGAGCCCGCGCACCTCGATGAGGCCCGCCAAGGTCTCGGGCGCGCGTCCGTAGAGGCGCCCGCCCGCAGCGAAAGTCACGACGCGATCATCGGCGACAAGACGGAAGCCCTGATCCAGAGCGCGCAGGGCCAGGTCGCTTTTGCCGGCGCCCGACGGGCCTTCGATCAGCGCGCCGCGCCAAAGCCCTTGGTGGCGCAGAGCGATCAGGCCGCCGTGGCGGATCATTCGCGCGCGTCCGGCAACTCGACGACGAAGCGGGCGCCGACCACCGCCCCGTTCGCGTCCTTGCGGTTCTCGGCGTGGACCGTACCGCCATGGGTCTCGACGATCTGACGGGCGATCGACAGGCCCAGGCCCGAATTGCCGCCGAACGCCCGTCCCTTGGGGCGCGAGGTGTAAAATCGCTCGAAGATGGTCTCGAGGTTTTCGGGCGGCATGCCCGGCCCGTCGTCCTCGACAGCCGCGATCAGCCCGCCCCGGGTCCGCGACAAGGTCACGCGCACCTCGCCGTCGGCCGGGCTGAATGAGCGCGCATTGTCGATCAGGTTGCGGAACACCTGCCCGATCGGCGTCTCGCGCCCCAGGATGATCGCCGGTTGTGAGGGGTCCGCCAGACTGAGGGACACGCGCACGCTGCCCGGCGCGTCGCCGGGACGCCACTGGTTCTCGTAAAGGCTCACCACCTCCGTCAAAAGACGCCCCAGATCGAGCGCCTTGGGATGCTCGCGCGACAGCTCCGCGTCGAGGCGCGAGGCGTTGGAGATGTCGGTGACGAGCCGGTCCAGGCGATTGACGTCGTTCTGCAGGATGGCCAGCAGCCTCGCGCGGGCGGCCGGCTCGGTGACGAGGTCCAGGGTCTCGATCGCCGAGCGGATCGACGTCAGCGGATTCTTGATCTCGTGCGCGACGTCGGCGGCGAAGCGCTCGATGGCGTCCATCCGCTCGGACAGCGAATGGGTCATGTCCTCCAGCGAGCGTGACAGGTCGCCCAGCTCGTCTTTCCGTTCCGAGAGGTCGGGAAGCGAGATGGCGCGAGCGCCTTGCAGGCGCACATGGTCCGCCGCACGGGCCAGGCGCAGAACCGGCACGGCGATCAGCCTGTGCAGCAGGACGCTGGAGGTCAGGATCGCCAGCATGGCCACCGCGATGAACGGCAGCAGAGCCTTGCGCTGGGCGGCGATAATCTCGTCGACGTCGCTGGCCTCCAGTGTCAGGACGCCCAACACCGCCTTCACATGTTGGATCGGGATGGACACCGACACGACCCGCTCGCCGTTTTCGGCGATCCGGGTGCCCGCGACGGTTCGGCCGCGCATGGCCTGAGCGATCTCGTTGGCCAAAGCCTCCTGGGCGCGTTTGGCCTTCGCGGCGCGATCGGGCGTCGTCCGCGCGTCATCGTCCTTCTGATCCGGCTTTCGGGCCGGCGGCAGAACCTTCCAGTCGACCCGATCGGCCACCACGAACGAGTCAGCCAGCGCCTTGCCTTGGGCGTCGAACAGCCGCGCGCGTTGCGAGCGCGGAATGAACAACAGCTGGAAGATCTGGCTGGCCGTGTAGGGGTCCAGCGCCGGCTCGGGCTCACCGACCGTGGCCGACTGGTCGATGACGTTGGCGATCAGCTCGCCCTGGGTCGACAGGCTGTCGATCCGCGCATTGACCAGGCCGTTGCGCAGCTCGTTGAGGATCAAGGCCCCGACGATGACGATCGCCAGGGCCACGACGTTCAGGACAACGATCAGCCGCCCCAGCCGCGACCCGCGCGGCCAGGTGAAGCGCCGCTTGGGCTCGGGCGCGATCGCCTCAGGCTTCGCGATAACGGTAGCCAACGCCGTACAGGGTCTCGATGGAGTCGAATTCCGGGTCGACCTGACGGAACTTCTTGCGCATGCGCTTGATGTGGCTGTCGATCGTGCGGTCGTCGACATAGACCTGATCGTCGTAGGCGGCGTCCATCAGGTTGTCGCGGCTCTTCACGAAGCCCGGGCGCTGGGCCAGGGCCTGCAGCAGTAGGAACTCCGTCACGGTCAGGCGGACGGGCCTGCCGTCCCAAAGGCTGTCGTGGCGCGCAGGGTCGAGCGTGAGCTTGCCGCGCTTCATCACCTTGGAGCCGGCCGCGCCGGCGGCGGACGCGGCGTCCTCCTCCTCGGGGCGCGCCCGCCGCAGGACGGCCTTGACCCGTTCCAACAACAGCCGCTGGCTGAACGGCTTGTGCATGTAGTCGTCGGCGCCGAGGTTGAAACCGAGGATCTCGTCGATCTCGTCGTCCTTGGAGGTCAACATGATCACGGGGATCTCGGACGTCTGACGCAGGCGGCGCAGCACTTCCATGCCGTCCATGCGCGGCATCTTCACGTCCAGGATCACCAGGTCCGGCGGACTGGCCTCCACCGCTTCCAGCCCGGAGGCGCCGTCGTAATAGGCCTTCACGGTATGGCCATGGCTCTCCAGGGCCAGCGAGACCGAAGCGACGATGTTCTCGTCGTCGTCAATGAGCGTGATCGCGGCCATCGGGTCGATACGTGTCCTTCACCTTCCGTGTTCGCCCGATCCTATCGGTCGGGCGTCACAGCTTCAACGCACGGCGCGGTAAAGCTTTCCCTGCTTCTGGCGACGCTTTGCGGCTCGAGAAAGGCGCGATTGCGGCGCACGGGTCACCAGAAATTATCCTCAACCTCGCCTTAAGGTCTCGTACGCCATAGTTATCGCTCCTGGAGCGGGTAGGGCATGGGCCAAGTCCATTACGAGCTTTTTGTCCGACGCAAGGTCGGCGCGCAGTGGACGCTGGAAATCGCCACTGAAAACCGCGCGCACGCCTTGCAGGTGGCTGAAGACGTCCTGACCCAGAACCGCGCGGTCGCCTCGCGGGTGACCAAGGAGACGCTCGACCCGTCCACCGGCGAGTACAAGTCGATCTCGATCTTCACCAAGGGCCTCGTCGACGGCGGTAAGCCCAAGAAGGAGGTCGAGGACCGCGATCCGCTCTGCGTCCAGCCGGCCGATCTCTACACCGCCCACGCCCGCGATCGGATCGGTCGCCTGCTGGAAGGCTGGCTGAGCCGCCACAAGGCCACGCCGTTCGAACTGCTGCACCGACCCGACCTGGTCGAAAAGCTGGAAGCGTCGGGCACGGACCTTCAGCACGCGCTGCAAAAGATCGCCATTCCCGAGGCCGAAGCGCGCGGACAGTCCGTGCACGAGGTCATGCGCCACTTCCACGGGCTGGTCGAGCGCACCATCGCCAACCTGATGAAGGCGTTCAAGAAGGGCGCGCTTCCCGACCTCGACAAGGAAGGCTTCGCCAGGGCCGCCGAGCGCCTGGTCGCCGATCCCGATCGCGCCTTCCTGCTGGGCGCCGGCGTCGCCGCGTCGATCGCGCCCGCCACCAACTGGTCCGACAAGATCGCCCGCCTGCTGGACCTCGCCGACGCCGCGCCCGCCGAGCCCCGCGCACGCGTCGCGGCCTTGCAGGCCATCGAGACGCCGCTCGCTGAGATCATCGGCTCGCGCGCCGGCATGGCCGACCTTCTCGACACCAAGGACGACCTGGGCGCCACCCTGGCCGCCATGACCCGCCTGACAGGCGGCGCGGCGGTGGAGGCTCTGATCAAGATCGAGCCGGGCGTCCGCGCCTGCATGCCTGACCTTTCGGGCACGGCGCGCCGCCTCAGCGAATGGCTGGCCGAGGACCACTTTCCCAGCGTGCGCAAGGCCATCGCCCAGCGCGTGCTGACCGAGCTCAACGGCGTGCGCCGCCTCAAGCCGCAAGATGCCGAGGCCGAGATCGAATATCTGCGCGCGCTGGCCATGGGCCTGACCGCCGCCGCCGGGCGCATCTTGCAAGGCGAAGACATCCAGGTCGCCTTCACGACCCGCTCCAAGACCCTGCTGAACGGCGACTTCATCGAGGCTTTGCTCGGCCGCGACCGCTCGGCGCATGAAGAGATCAAGATGTTGATCCGCCTGGCCGAGAACGTCATGGGCGCGGTCAACAAGCGCAACGCCTCGCGCTGGCTGAACGCCAACATCAGCGCGATGCGGTTCGAAAAGGAAATGCGGCAAGGCCCGGACTCGCCGGTCGCCAAGCTCAGCCACCTCGCGGCGCTTCAGCGCTCCCTGTCCCGATCAGGCCTTGTGCGCGAGGATTATGAACCGCTTTGCGCCAAGCTGGGCGAGATCGGCGGTCTGATCGAGGGCGATACGCGCCTTTTGACCATGCTCGTGCGCGCGCCGGCGCCCCTGCCCCATCGCCTGCAGCTTCTGGCCAAGCTGGCCATGGGCGAGGCCGGTCCCACCGGTCCGGTGGCCGACAAGGCGCGGTTCGAGGCCCTGAAGCTGGCCAAGGACCCCAGCTCCCGCGAGCAGTTGACGAATTCGCCCCAGACCATGGATCTGATCAAGAGCCTGCTGAGCCACGCGGCTTGACGCAGAACTTGCACGTCACGCGAATATCTCCCCAAGGCTGAAGGCTGAGGAGATCGGTCCGCATGACGCAACGCCCCCGTCAGGACGAACGCGCTAAAGACGTCTGGTTCGAATACGTCCTGACCGCAGGCCGCTTTTCGGCTTGGCCGATCCGCTGGCAAGGCTGGTTGGCTACGGCTCTCCTGATCGTCGGACCGATCACGGGGATGATGGCCATCGCCAAACTCGCGCCTGGCGTCCCGCCGTTCGTCCTGGTTTTGGGCGCCATGACCGTCTGCTTCGGCACGGTGTTTCCGCTGGCCTACTTCAAGGGCCGCCCCGCGAAGTCACGAGGTTAACCGAGAACTGTGGCCAGGGCGTTGACCACGCGCTCGACGTCGCCGTTGGTCATCGCCGGATAGAGCGGCAGCGTCAGGCAGCGCGCGTACCAGGCGTCCGCGCCGGGCAGATCGGCGACACCATAGCGTTGGGCGTAGTAGGGCTGGCGATGGACCGGAATGTAGTGGACCTGGGTCCCGACGCCCTGGGTCTTGAGGCTCTCGACAACGGTGCGCCGCGAGATTCCCTCGGCCTCGAAATCGATCAGCACGGTCAACAGGTGCAGCGCGGCGTCCGAATGGTCGGGGCTGGTCGCCAGCCGCGCGCGCGGCGCGCGCTCCGCCAGCAGGCGCGCATAAAGCGCCGTCAGGTCGCGACGTCGCGCAACGAACCGGTCCAGTTTCGCAAGCTGCGACAGGCCCAGCGCGCAGAGCACGTCGGGGATGCGGTAGTTGAAGCCCAGCTCCGGCATCTCGTACCACCACGGGTCGCCGCCCGGCTGGCGCACCATGCCATGTGAGCGCAGCAAGCGCGCCTTGGCGGCCAGGGCGGGATCGTTGGTGGTCAGCATGCCGCCCTCACCCGTGGCGAGCGTCTTGACCGGGTGAAACGAGAAGCTGGCGAAGCTGGAATAGGCGCCGTCGCCGACCGGGTGGGCGACACCGTCGAAGGTGGCGATCGAGCCCAGGGCGTGCGGGGCGTCCTCGACGAGCACCGCGCCCGAGGCGCTGGCCATGGCCTTGAGCGCGGGCAGATCGCAGACGTCGCCACGCAGGTGCACCGGCAGCACCGCCTTGACGCGCTTGTCGCGCGCGCCGGCCAGGGCCCGAGCCAGCGTGTCGGGCGTCATCAGGCCACTGTCGGGATCGACGTCGGCGAAGACGACCTCGGCGCCCACATACCGGGCGCAATTGGCGGTGGCCAGAAAGGTGACGGACGGGGCGACGCAGACATCCCCCTCTCCTATGCCCAGCGCCATCATCGCCAGATGCAGGGTCGCCGTACCGTTGGAAACGGCGATCGCGTGATCGGCGCCGACCTTGGCGGCGAAGGCGGTCTCGAAGGCCTCGACCGTCGGACCGGTGGTCAGGAAATCGCCACGCAGGGCCTCCGCCACGGCGGCGATATCGTCCTCCTCGATCGTCTGCCGGCCGTAGGGGAGAAAGCCGCCCGTCACGTGGCCTTCTCCTCCAGCATGGCCAGCAGACCCTCGGGGCTGAGCCAATCGTGGTTGTTGTCGCTGCTGTACGAGAAATCCTCGGCGACCGGCTTGGCGCCGTCGGAGGCGGCGTAGGGCTCACGACCGAACTCGGCGAAGTTGGGCTCGATGGCGTAGCGGTCGTCGAACTCCACGGTCGATCGGGCGTCGTCAGCGCTGATCATGATCTCGTGCAGCTTCTCGCCGGGACGGATACCGATCACCTTCATGGCGGCCGTCGACGACATCGCCTTGACGAGATCCGGCATGGCCATCGAGGGGATCTTCGGCACGAAGATCTCGCCGCCACGCATCATGGTCAGCGACGAGAGCACAAAATCGACGCCCTCGTTCAGCGTGATCCAGAAGCGGGTCATGCGCGGGTCGGTGACCGGCAGCTCCGTCGCGCCCTGGCTCAGCAGACGGCGATAGAGGGGCACCACGCTACCGCGCGAGCCGACGACATTGCCGTAACGCACGACGCAGAAGCGCGTGCCGATGTCGCCCGACAGGTTGTTGGCCGCCACGAAGGTCTTGTCCGAGGCCAGCTTCGTCGCGCCATAGAGGTTAGTCGGATTGCAGGCCTTGTCGGTGGACAGGGCCACAACCTGCTTTACCGCATTGGCCAGGCTGGCCCAGACCACGTTCTCGGCGCCCAGCACGTTGGTGTGGATGCACTCCGAGGGATTGTACTCGGCCGCCGGCACCTGTTTCAGCGCCGCGGCGTGGATGACGATATCGACCCCGCGCAGGGCCAGGGTCAGGCGCTCGCGATCGCGCACGTCGCCGAGGAAGAAGCGCATCTTGGCGACGGTCGCCTCGTCGAACTGCTCGCGCAGCTCGATCTGCATGTCGCTCTGCTTCAATTCGTCGCGGGAATAGACAATGACCTTCCGGGGGTCATAGCGGCGGAGCACGGTCTCGATGAAGCGCCGCCCGAAAGAGCCGGTGCCGCCGGTGACCAGGATCACCTTGCCGTCCAGATCGAGGGATTTGGGAGAAAAGCGACCCAAGTTCAGCCTCCTGCGACGCTGCCGACGCTCAACCCGGTTCGGAGGCGCGGCCACGATTCGTGGTTAACGCCCCTTGATGCGCCACCACACGTAAAGAGGACGTCAACCACGTCGCGCTACAAGGCGATATGCGCCGAGATCGCCTTCTGTCCCTCGCCCTGCTGGCCGTGCTTTCCACGGCTCCCCTGCTCGCGCCCACGCCGGCCCTCGCCGGCAAGGGCAAGGACGACAAGAAAGAGCAGGTCACCTATTTCGCGCTGGCGCCGATCAACGCCGTCATCCTGCGACGCGATGGTCGTCGTGGCGTGATGACGGTCGAGACGGGCCTGGAGATCAAGGACGCCAAGCTGATGGAACGCGCCCAGGCCTCGACGCCCCGCTTGCGCGCAGCCTTCGCCCAGACCTTGATGGTCTACGCCGCCGGCCTGCGCGGCGGCGCGCCGCCGGACATCGATCATATGGGCCGCGAGTTGCAGAAGACCGCCGACCAGGTGCTGGGCAAGCCGGGCTCGAAGGTTCTGCTGACCTCGGCGATGGTCAACTAGATCTTGGCCTTGCGGCGCGCGCGAAAGAAGCCGCGCAACAGATCCGCGCTCTCGTCGGCCAGGACGCCGCCGGTCACCTCGGGCCGCCAATGGCAGGTCGGTTGGGCGAAGAATTTCGGACCATGCACCACGGCGCCGCCCTTCGGGTCGTCGGCCCCGAACACCACCCGCCCGATCCGCGCATGGCTGATCGCCCCGGCGCACATGGCGCAGGGCTCCAGGGTCACCACCAGCGTCAGGTCCGTCAGGCGGTAGTTGCCGAGCTTGGCGGCCGCCGCGCGCATGGCGGCGATCTCGGCGTGGGCGGTGGGGTCATGGGCCGCGATCGGGCCGTTGCCGGCGGTCGCGATCACCTCGCCCGTGCGGGGATCCAGGATCACCGCTCCGACCGGCGTTTCGCCGGCCTCGGCTGCCGCGCGCGCGGCGTCGAGCGCCAGGCGCATCATGCGGTGGTCTTGATCCTCGCTCTCATCAGTGCGCATTAGAAACCGAAAGCCCATCGAGAGATGCGCCCAGCCCAAGAAGGACGCGCCATGACCAAACCCCACGATCCCCTGTACGAGCCTCACCTCGACGGTCAAGACGGAGATCTCGACGGCGGCCCCGGCGAGCGGGTCGCCAAGGCCCTGGCGCGGGCCGGCGTCGCCTCGCGGCGCGAGGTCGAGCGCTTGATCGAAGCGGGCCGTGTGGCGATCAACGGCAAGGTGCTGACGACGCCGGCGGTCAAGGTCGCGCCTGGCGATTTCCTCACCGTCGACGGCCAGTTGGTGGCCGAGCGCGAGCCGACGCGGATCTTCCGCTACCACAAGCCCACCGGCCTGATGACCACCCACCATGATCCGAAGGGTCGGCCGACGGTTTTCGGCGCGCTGCCCAAGGACCTGCCACGCCTGATCTCGGTCGGTCGCCTGGACTTGAACTCCGAGGGTCTGCTGCTGCTGACCAATGACGGCGAACTGTCGCGCGCGCTTGAGACGCCCAGCAACGCCTGGGTCCGCCGCTATCGTGCCCGGGCTTTCGGCGACACGACCCAGGCCAAGCTCGACAAGCTGAAGGACGGCGTCACCATCGAGGGCGTCACCTATGGGGCGATCGAGGCCAAGCTCGACAAGGCCCATGAAAAGGCCGGGGGCGGCAAGAACGTGTGGATCACGGTGAGCCTGTCGGAAGGCAAGAACCGCGAAGTCCGCAAGGTGCTCGAGTCGATCGGCCTGAAGGTCAATCGTCTGATCCGCCTGTCCTACGGCCCCTTCGCCCTGGGGACTCTGGCCGCCGGTCAGATCGAGGAGGTCGGCCCGCGCGTCATTCGCGAGCTGCTCGAAGGCGTTGTCTCGCCCGAGAACATGCCGACCGGCGACCGGCCCAAGTTCGCGGGGATCGCCAACCCCACCAAGGCCCCGGGCACCGAAGGCGGGGGCGAACTGCAACGCCGGGGCGCGCCGCGCGCCGATCGGGCGGTGATCCTGGACACGCCGGAGAAGCCCGAGAAGCCGGTCTACAAGCCCGGTTGGGCCAAGCCGAAGAAGAAGGCCTCGCCCCACGGTCCGCCCAAGGGCGCCGGCAAGGGTCCGGCGAAGGGTCCTGCCAAGGTCAAGCGTCCGGCCAAGTCGATCGAGAGCAAGTTCATCGACATCGGCAAGCCCGCTGTACGCGGGAAGCCGGCCGCGCCCCGTCCGGGCGCAAAGCCGGCCGACGGCGCGGCGCGGCGTCTCTCGGAACGCCCCGGCAAGCCGACGACGCGCTCAGGCCCTCCGCGCGGCCCCAAACGCTGATCAGGCGGTGGCTGGAGCGGACAGGCCAGTCCAGCGTCGCAGGGCGGGCCAGCGCATCCAGAGTTCTGAGATCCCGATGAAACCAGCCAGCATCACCACGGCGCTGGCGACCAATCCCGGCTGAAACTCCCGCGCGGCGTCAGGCTGCAAGGTGATCGGACGCAGCAGCAATACGATCGCGGCGTTATTGGCCGCGTGGACGCCGATGCCCAGCTCGATGCCGCCCAGGCGTAGCGCCATCCAGGTCAGCCCCGCCCCCATGGCGGCGCGGAACAGAAAGGCGTCGAGATTGGGATCCAGGTGAATGGCCGCGAAGAGCAGGCCGTTGAGCGCCATCAGCGCGATCGGGTTGCGGATATAGGCCGCGCTCTGCTTCAGCAGCCAGCCGCGAAGCACCAGTTCCTCGGCGGCCGAGGCCAGGATCAGCAGGACGATGGCGATGATGGCGTAGACCGACCGTCCGACCAGATTGGGCGAGACCTTCAGCACGGCCGGCTCGAAGACGTGGCCAGAGACCACGGCGACGAGACCGATCACCACCGCCATCACCACGCCGACCAGCACCAGTCCGCCCAGCACCAACCGCCAGCGCAGCGGCTGTCCGTCATTGATGTAGTCGCCGAAGGGCCGGCGCTGGATGGCGGCGGCGGCCATGACGAACCCGATGGCCGCGCCCAGGTTCATGCCCGCCAGGCAGGCCAGGATGAAGAGCGACTGCGGCCCCGTAGGCTCGGCGAGATCGGGCTTGGAGAAGACCTGGAACAGGTCGGTGGCCGCAGCCGCGCCATCCAGACCGCCGACGACAAGCATGAAGGCCAGGATCGCCGCCAATGCGCCGAGCAGGCCCGTCACGGCGCCGGCGAGGATCCCGACCGGGATGACGAGCGCGGTCCGCCGCAGGTCGCGGTCGTGGGGCGACAGGTCGGCCAGGAAGCGCGAACGCCTCACGGTCTCCATCAGTCCGCCCATTCGCATCGCCTGTCCATCCTGCTCACGGGGACTAAGACGGGGCGACCGCGATCTTGTAAAGCGCGCGCTTGCCGCGCGACGCGGACGGCGGCACACATCCGGTTACGACTTGTAAGAGGGCCAGCATGCGCGATCAGGATTCAGGCGCGGGACACAAGCGCCGCGTGATCGCCCGTTCGGTTCGGGAAGAGGCCGCCTGATGCGCATCGTTTCCGGCCAGTTTCGCGGCAAGGCCATCGCCGCCCCGCCCGGCGACGCGACGCGGCCGACATCGGATCGTGCGAGACAGGCGGTGTTCAACATCCTGGAGCACGCCGCCTGGGCCCCCGAGCTGCACGGCGCGCGGGTCATCGATGTGTTCGCCGGCTCCGGCGCCCTGGGCCTGGAGGCTCTGTCGCGCGGGGCGTCCTTCTGCCTGTTCGTCGAGACCGACGATGCGGCGCGCGGCGCCATCCGCGAGAACATCGACGCCATGCACCTGTTCGGCGTCACCCGCGTCCATCGGCGCGACGCCACCGATCTTGGCCCGCGCCCGGCCAGCGCCGGCGCGCCCTTCGACATCGTCTTCCTCGACCCGCCCTACGCCAAGGGTCTGGGCGAGAAGGCCGTGGCGGAGCTGCGCACGCACGGCTGGCTGGCCCCCGGCGCGATCCTGATGTTCGAGCGGGGGCGCGGCGAGGTCGATCCGGCGCTGGACGGCTTCGAGCAGATCGACGCGCGCGACTATGGCGCCGCGCGCATCCTGTTCTTCAAGCTGACGGGCTAAGGGCTCGTCATTCCGGAAGCCTCTGAGAGGCTGTCCGGGACCCAGAGGCCAGAAAGATCACCAGGCCTTGGCGCCGACCCGGTTATCGAGTTGGGCGCGAAGGTTGGCCAGGCCCAGCCGGGTGATCCGGTAGGGCCCGCCGTCCTGACTGGCGATCAGCCGCTTCCGCTTCAGGGACTGGAAGACGGCGACCGTGCAGTCGGTCAGCGCCCAGCCGTCGCGGGTGAGGCAGTCGGCCGAGATGATCCGGCCATTGTCATCACGTTCGAGTTCAATGCGGCCGCCTTGGGCCAGCGCGTGCAGCGTGCGTTGCTGCGGCTTTGAGATGTTCAAGGGATTGTCCGAGAGATCGAGGCGTACGATCGCGCTTCCACCAAGCGGGAAACGCGGGCGGAGCGGGCCTGACGACTTTCGAACCGAGGTTCGGAGCCTGTTAGGCCCGGGCCTCGCGCACAATCTCGGACATGAACCACACAAGAGAGGTTGACGACGCAACCATGCGCCAAGCCGCGCCAAGGCTCAAGCACGCCAGGGCGCCGGCCCTCGGCAGACGTCGTTTGCGAGGCGATGCGGCGAAAACTTGCGCTCGCTCCAAGGGAGCGGCGAGCTCAGAAAGATGGCGGAAATAAAGCACTGATCATAAGCAAATCGCGATCATCCAAGTAATGACGCCGGGCAATCGATTGTAGAAAGATGAAAATCTCGTAATGCTATCGGATATGTAATCTACATGTCAGGCTTGTAACTTGAGATGAATGTTCGGGGCGTTCAGACCTGTCGCCACTGAGGGGAACCAGTGATGACCAAGACCATGCTTCTGGCCAGCGCGGCCGCCATTCTGCTGGCCAGCGCCGCCCAGGCCGCCGACCTGACGCCCGAGCAAGTCGCCGCCCAGGCCGAAGCCGCACAGCGGGGCGTGCTGATCTTTCAGCCCGACTTCTTCGCCGCCCAGCGCCCCAACACCGCGCTGGAGATGGTGCAGCGGGTGCCCGGCTTCTCGGTGCAGGACGGCAGCGGCGCCCGGGGTTTCGAGGGAGCGGTCGGCAATATTCTGATCAACGGCGCTCGCCCGGCCTCCAAGAACGACACGGGCAGCAACGTGTTGTCGCGCACCCAGGCCAACCGGGTCGAGCGGATCGAGTTGATCCGTGGCGGCGCGCCGGGCGTCGACATGCAGGGCTATTCGGTGGTCGTGAATGTGATCCTGAAGAAGGGCGCCAACCGCCAGTCGATCGTGAGCTGGAACACCAGCCAGTTCGACGGCGGCCGTGACCTCTACGGCGGCAGCTACCAGTTCACGGCCACCGACGGCGACAAGAGCTGGGGCGTGACGCTGAGCGACGGCATCGGCAGCAGCGACTCCAATGGTCCGGGGACGAACATTCGCCGCGATAGTACCGGCAAGATCATCCGCGACGAGAAGTACCTGAACGACAGCTGGGGCGGCGGACGCAGCATCCGGGGCAACTATTCGGCGCCCCTGGCCGGCGGCAAGATCGAAGCGACGGCCCGCTTTGGCGTTAACGACTGGAATCAGTGGCAGACCCTGACTTCGGCGATCGCCGAGCGTCGCAGCAACTATGTCGATGACGAGCAGTCGGGGGAGCTGGGCCTGACCTACACCCGCCCGCTGGCGCCCAATTGGGCCCTAGAGACGCGGGCCATCCACAGCTTCGAAAACTTCGAAAGCGCCTCGACCAGCGACGAAACGCTGAACGGGGTCAAGGCGGCGCAGCAGCGCTTCACCGCCGAGGGCGACAGCGGCGAGTCGATCTTCCGCGCCCAGCTCCGCCACGATTGGAGCAAGGCCATCACCGTCGAGACCGGCGGCGAGGTGGCCTACAACATGCTGGATGTGAAACAGGCCTATTCGGTCGGGGGCGCCGCCGTGCCGCTGCCCAGCGCCTCGGTCAAGGTCGAGGAACTGCGCGGCGAGGCCTTCTCCAAGGCCACCTGGCGGGTCAATCCGCGCCTGACGCTTGAGGGCGGCCTGCGCCTGGAGACCTCGACGATCAAGCAGTCGGGCGATGCGCAGAACGAGAAGAGCTTCTTCTACGCCAAGCCCCGGTTCCTGGCGACCTGGACGCCTGTGGCCAACAACCAGCTACGCTTCCGCTTCGAACGGCAGTTGGGCCAGCTGGACTTCGACGACTTCGCCGCCTCGTCGGACCTTGAAGACGGCAATGTCTATGGCGGCAATGTCGAGCTGAAACCCGAGCAGCGCTGGATCACCGAGATCGGCTATGAGCGTCGCTTCTGGGGCGAGGGCATCTTCGCGATCACCTACCGCCATGACGAGATCATCGGCGTGATCGACCGCCTGCCCCTGCCAGGCAACCTGTCGGCCGTCGGCAATATCGGCGACGCCACTCTGGACCGGCTCAGCCTGAACATCGTGGTCCCGACCGACAAGCTGGGGATCACGGGCGGCCGCTTCACCTTCAAGAACGACTGGAACGAGACCCACGTGAAGGACCCCACGACCGGCAAGGATCGTCCGATCTCCGGCGTGCGCCCGACCCAGGCCAATATCGGCTTCCAGCAGGACCTGCTGAAGTACAAGACCCAGTGGGGGATCAACTGGCTGCCGCTGCTGGGCCAGGGCACGTACGACGTCGACCAGACCAGCGTCTGGCGCGGGGCGCAGTACTATGAGGCCTTCGCCGAGTACAAGCCGACCCCGACCCTGGCGATCCGTGCGCAGCTGAACCTGTGGGATGACTTCAGTATCCGTCGCACGGTCTTCGCCAACCGCGGCCCTAACCGCGCGATCGCCTTTGTCGAGGACCGCGCGATCAATCCGCGCACCTTCTGGCAGCTGCGGATCCGCCAGACGTTCTAGCGTGTGGGGAAACCCGCCAGAAAACCGCTGACCTCGGCGACGAACCAGTCGCGGGCGTCGCGGTGGATGTAATGGCCGCCCTTCGGGGCGGCCACCAGACGCGCGGCGGGCCAACGCTGAACCAGCTTGGCCTGCTGCTCGAGCCATAGCCCATCGAAGCCGCCCTGCCCGGTATTGGCGCGTGTCAGGATCAGGGTCGGCGTCGCACCGCCAGGCGTCTCAGCCTCTTGCCGCTCAATACGGTCCAGCGCTTCGACCTCGCGGCGCCCGCCCGGCGGAAACGCGTATTTGAGCAGCGGCGGGAACGCGCACCCGCGCATACGCTTAGCCTTACAGGCCGCAGTGAAGCCGGTCGGCCGGGTTTCCTCCAGCACGAGGCCCGTGACCTCTCCCGGATTGCGGGCCGCGAAGTGGGCGGCGAACACGCCGCCCAGCGAATGCCCCAGAAGCACGGGCTTTCGCACCTTCAACGCCGCCAGCAGCCCCTTCAGCTCAGCCTCCGCCCGCTCGGCGTCGTGCACACGCGGATCATCGGCGCTGCCGCCATAGCCCGCCCGGTCATAGGCGATGACGCGCCAGCCCTGGGCCAGCCGGGGGCCGACCGTCTCGAACGTCTCGGCCCCGTCGCCAAGACCGCTGACCATCACCAGGGTCCGCTCGCCACCGCCCCATTCGCGATAAGCGACCTTGCGCCCGTCGACCGTCACCTCGCCGGCCTGCGCCAACGAGGCCGTCAGCACCAGGACGGCGAAAACGCCGCTGATCGTCAGCCCTCGCATGGGATCGCCTAGCGCTTCAGGCGCTGGATCAACCCTGCGGTCGAAGGGTCATGCTGGCCCGAAGCGCCGCTCTCCAGCTCCGGCAGGATGCGGTTCGCCATCACCTTGCCCAGCTCGACGCCCCACTGGTCGAAGCTGTTGATCCCCCAGATCACGCCCTCGACGAAGGTCTTGTGCTCATAGAGGGCGATCAGGGCGCCGAAGGTCTGGGGCGTCAGGCGGTCGAGGAGCACCAGGGTCGAGGGCCGGTTGCCGGCGAAGGTTCGCTGCGGGGCCAGGGTGGCGATTTCGGCGTCAGAGACGCCCTTGGCCGTGAGCTCGGCCACGACATCGTCCGTGGTCCGCCCGACCATGAAGGCCTCGGCCTGGGCCAAGAGGTTCGAGAGCAGCTTCTCGTGCATGCCGGCCGGGCCTTCGTCCGACTTGGCGACGCCGATCAGCTCCATCGGCGTGATGTCGGTCCCCTGGTGCATGCACTGGAAATAGGCGTGCTGAACATTGGTGCCTTCGTCGCCGAACACCACCGTGGCCGTGCCGCGCTTGGCCGGCTGCCCGTCGGGGCCGACCGACTTGCCGTTGCTCTCCATCTCCAGCTGCTGGAGGAAGGCGGCCAGGCGGCGCAGGCGGTGCGAGTACGGCACGACCGAGCGGGCCCGGCGGTCCAGGCCGTTGCGATTGAAGATCTGGGCCAGGGCCACCAGCACCGGCGCATTCTGCTCCAGCGGGGCGGTGCGGAAGTGCTCATCCATGGCCGCGCCGCCGTCCAGGAAACCCTGGAACGCGTCCCAGCCCGCGGCGACGGCCACCGAAAGGCTGACCGACGACCACAGCGAATAACGGCCGCCGACCCAGTCCCAGAACCCGAACACGCGATCGTCCGGCACGCCGAAGGCGGCGGTCTTGTCCAGCGCGGTCGAGATGGCGGCCAGATGCTGATTGGCCCCCTGCTCGCCCAGGGCCGCCACCAGCCAGGCCCGCGCCGCGCCGGCGTTGGCCATGGTCTCCTGGGTCGTGAAGGTCTTGGAGACCACCATGACCAGGGTCTCTTCCGGATCCATGTCGGCGGTGGTCAGGGCGAACTCGGCGCCGTCGACATTGGCGACGAAGCGCAGGTCGATCGACGGCTTCACCGGTCGCAGGGCGTCCCACAGCAGGCGTGGGCCCAGGTCGCTGCCGCCGATGCCGATGTGCAGGATCGCCTTGAACGGCTTGCCCGTCGCGCCCTTGATCGCTCCCGAACGCACGGCCTGCGCGAAAGCCTTCATCCGCTGGCGGACGGCATCGACCTCGGCCATGACCGGCTGGCCCAGGGCCTTGACGTCCGCTCCCGCCGGAGCACGCAGGGCCGTGTGCAGCACAGCCCGGCCTTCGGACGAATTGATCGCCTCGCCGCCGAACATGCGGGCGCGCGCGCCCTCGACATCGGCCGCGTGGGCCAGATCGAGCGCGGCCTCAAGGCCCGCCTCATCCCAGGCCTGCTTGGAAAGATCCAGGTGCAGATCCGCCACGTCCAAGGTCAGAGCTTCAAGGCGTCCCGGCTCGGTGTCGAAGAACTCGACGATGCGCTTGTCGCCCGCAGCCTTGGCGGCGGCTTCCAGGCGGGTCCAGGCGGCGTCGAGATCAGCCATGTCGTCCTCACAGGTTTGGTAAATCGCTGTTTACGGACCCGGGCTTATCAAACAGGCGCCGCCGCGTCATGGCAGACCAATGACGTTTTTTGCGGGAGCTCCCGATGTCCTGTGACGCCGTCGCCTTTTCCGCCATGCTCTGGATGGCGTCGTTCAATCCGGGGCAGACGACCGGCCCCGCCCTCGCCGTCGCCCAAGCGCCCGCCGCGCCGGCGTCGGTCGCCGGCGAGCCGCTGTTCATCGACATCGTCAAGCGGGCGCGCCAACTCAAGGCGCAGACCGAGGCCTATCGCGCCCATCTGGCCAAGACCGACCAAGCCGCCGCCGCCTCGCCGCTGAAGGGCTTCGACGCCTTCGCCGGACGGATCGGTGACCTCGCAGCGCTCGACATGAAGGGCCACGTGACGCTGAAGGAGCGCGGCGCAGTCGACGACCTCAAGTGCATCCTGCGCGGCATCAGCCAGGACCTGCCCGAGAAGCTCACCGCCGTCCGCGCCGCCACCACGATCAAGGCGCAGGATCTGGCCCTGCGCGACATGGTCTATCTGCTGAACGACAATGTTGAGGTCATCACCGCACCGCCACAGCCGGCGGCCTAAGGGGCCTTAAGCGTCCTTGTACTTCACCGAGCATCCATAGGGCGTGACGAACGGCGTGGCGACCTTGCGGCCCGCCTTCAGATCGCCCAGCGCCGCGGCCACCAGGTTCTTGGAGCCCTGGATGTCCTCGACCTTGTTGGTCGGTTTGTCGTCGATCGCGCCCTCGTAGACCACCGCGCCGGTCTTATCGATGACGAACATGTGCGGCGTCGTCTTGGCCTTGTAGAGGGTGGCGACCTTGTTGTCGGCGTCGAGCAGGAGGGCCGTGGGCTTGGCGCCCCTAGCGTTCATCCAGGCCTTGGCGGCGGCGCCGTCGGCGAAATGGCCCTGCTTTCCGGGCGCGGACGAGGCGATCGTCAGCCAGACCACGCCGTCGGCGCGCGCGGCCTGCTGCAGGCCCTGCATGTTTCCGGAATAGTGCTTGCGAACATAGGGGCAGCCCTCATTTGTCCACTCGAGCACCACGGTCTTGCCCCGGAACTCCGAGAGCGACCGGGTCTTTCCGTCGGCGTCAATCGCCGTGAAGTCGGGCGCGGGGCGGGCATGGGCGACGGCGGGAACGAAGGCGGCCAACGGCAGGGCGGCGGCGACGAGGCGGCGCGTGATCGACATGTCGAGTCTCCAGCAGGAAAAACGGCGCTTAAGCTCTCACAAACCCGCGATCTGCGGAAGATTCGCAGTCGCAATCTTGTGGAGGGTCGAAACTTCGCCATACAGACTTGATCCACAGGCCCTGGCCGCCCAGAAGACCATCTCCAGCCTCCATGTCCCAAGCGCCGATGTCCCGTTCGAGAACCGCCCCCGCCTTGATCGGCGTCGCCCTGCTGTTGAGCGCCTGCGCGACGCAGACCAGCACGACCGTCTTCGTGCCCGTGGTCACGCCGACGCCGCCCAGTTCGCTGACGCCGCAACCGATCATGCTGTTCAACCAGACCAAGGACGGCCGCAAGCTGTTCACGCTGGACGCTGAGTTCCCCTACTGCGACGTCGAGACCGGCAAGGTGATCGTGGTGCCGCGCTGGTACGTCACCGACTTCGCCAGCGTGCCTTGGTATGGCCAAGCCTTCATCGACCCCCAGGGCCCGACGGCGCGCGCGGCCATCATTCACGACTGGCTCTACACCATCGGTGAGCCGGGCAAGCGCGAGGAAGCCGACCAGATCTTCCTGCGGGCCATGCTGAAGTATGGCGTTCAACCGTTCCAGGCCAATGTCGCGTTCAAGGCGGTGCGTCTGGGCGGCGAGAAGGGCTATGGCTTGCCGACCGACTGGCGCTTCATCGATCCCAAGCGTCAGGACTTCACCCAGCCGGCGCCCTTCGCCAAGCCGCGTGCGGGCATGGTGCGCTACCTGCCCAGGTGCCAGGGCTTCAACGCCCTGATCCAGACCGGTTGGCGCGCCTATCCGATCAAGACCGCGCCGGTGAACGTGCCGCCGCCGGTAGTGGTGACCAAGACCCCGCTGGACCAGGTCAAGGAAAAGCTCCCGTTCGGCGGCGACAAGAAGAGATAGGGGCTAGAGCCCTTCAGCTTTAGATGGAATCATCTAAAGCGTTTGAAAGGGCTCTAAGTGTTTGATTTTAGAGCCTGTTTATCTGGTTTAGATGGTTCCATCTAAACCAGACAGGCTCTAGCTTCCCGCCTTCTCGATCGCCTCGATCACCATGCCCTCGGTCAGCAGCTGGGGCAGGATGACGGGCTCGCCGCCGTTCTTCGGATAGACGAGGTAGAGCGGCACGCCGACGCGGCCGAAGTCCGCGAGCGCCTTGGCGATGACCGGATCGCGATTGGTCCAGTCGGCCTTCAGCAGCACCGCGTTCTGGGCCTTGAAGGCCTCGGCGACCTTGGGACCGGAGAGCGCGACCTTCTCGTTGACTTGGCAGGTCACGCACCAGGCGGCGGTGAAGTCCACCAGGATCAGGCGGCCTTCGGCCTGCAGAGCCTGCACCTTCTCTGGCGACCAGGCCTCGGCCGTGAGGCCTGGACCGCTGGGCGTCGAGGCTTCGGCGGCGGCGGTCGTCGCAGGCGGCTTGGCCGCCACCGCCGCAGCGCCCGCAAGACCCAAGGCCAGAACAACCGCCAGAACGCCTGCGCCGCTGGTCAGGGCCCAGCCCCGGCCGGCGGCTCGCCGCGCCTGCGCCAGGCCGTAGAGCCACGCGCCGAACGCCGCCAGGATCCCCGCAGCCAAGATCTGGCCCAAGGCCATCGGCCCCGTCTGCTGGGCGAAGACCCAGACCAGCCACAGGGCCGCGCCGTACATCGGGAAGGCCAGACCCTTCTTCAGCACGTCCATCCAGCCACCGGGGCGCGGAAGCAGCTTCAACGCGCCGGGGATGAAGGTGACGGCCACGAACGGCGCGGCGAAGCCCAGCGCCAGGGCCAGGAAGACGCCCAAGGCGATCACCGGCGGCTGGGTCAGCGCATAGCCCAGCGCGCCGGCCATGAACGGCGCCGTGCACGGCGCCGCCACCACGACCGCGAGGGCGCCGGTGAAGAAGGCGCCGCCGACGCCGCCCTTCGCCGAGGCGCCGGCGCCGACGCCCTGAACGGACGTCCCGATCTCGAAGATGCCGGACATGTTCAGAGCCACCAGCAGCATCAGCAGGGCCAGACCCGCGATCACCAGCGGCGATTGCAACTGGAAGCCCCAGCCCACCGCCGCGCCACCCGCGCGAACCGCCAGCAGGGCGCCGGCCAGGGCCAGGAAGGTGGCGACGACGCCGAGCAGGAAGGCCAGGCCCTGCAGTCGCGCCTTGGGCGCCTCGTGGGCGTGCCCCGCCAGGCTCGCGGCCTTCATGGACAGAACCGGGAAGACGCAGGGCATCAGGTTCAGGATCAGACCGCCCAAGAAGGCGAACAGCAACGCCCCGGCGAGACCGCCGGCCAGGGCGCCGCCGGGGGCGGCTTCCGCCGGCGGCGGCCCCAGGCCAGAGGCGCCCGCCAACGCTTCACCGGCGGTCGCGGTCACTTCCCAGGCCCCGGCCTTGGTCGCCAGAACGCCCACCAGCTCGGCCGGCGGCGTGCCACCACCGACAAAGTCATAACCGGGCTTCAAGGTGAGGGTCAGCCCCTCGGCGCCGCGCTCGATCGCCTGCTCGGCCGCATGTTCGATGACCTTCGACGAATAGGGGAAGAAGTAGGCGCCCGCCATGTCCGCGCCCTTCAGCGGACCGCCGGTCACGGCAAGCTTCAGGGCTTGCCCCTCCAGCTTGAAGACCGCCTTGAGACCGGCGGGCTTGGGCGCGTCGGCCAGCACCTTGCCGATCACCGCGCCCCACTTGGGATCCGGCGCCGGCGTGCCGGCCACCACGGGCAGCAGCAGCGAGAGCTTGGCCTGTTCCGGAATACAGACCTGCTCGCACACCAGATAGAAGACGTCGGCGGTCAGGCTGAGGGTCGTGCCGGGCTGGGCGTTGGCGGCCGCCGTGATCGGCACCGGGATCAGCACCTCGCCCTTGTAGGCGTAGTCCAGCAACGGCCCCAGGCGGGTCTTCACGGGCGTTGGCCAGACCATGTCGCCGGCGCTCCAGCCTTCCGGCAGGGTCCAGGTGATCTTGGTCGGCTCGCCCGCGTCGCCCGGATTGCGCCAGTAGGTGTGCCAGCCGGGCGCGATCTTCTGGCGGAGCGCCACATAGATCGTGCCGCCCGGCGCAATCCCCGCCTCCTGGGCCACGAGCTCGGACTCGACATGGCCAGAGTTCACGACGGGACCCGCCAGGGCATGTCCGCCAAGCATGGCCCCCATCACCAGGGCTTGCAGGGCGAGAACGGCTTTCTTCAGGAACATGCGCGGGCCCGGACACGGAAAAGAACGTCACGGTACACATGGACCGCCAGCCCGCTCTCGACAATGGCCAAGCCCCAACGGACAGTTGGTCTAGGAATCATCCTGGAGACGCCCATGCCCGCCGCCTTCGACGATATCGAGATCGGTCAGGTCGTTTCGCTGGGCACACGCGCGGTCGACGCCAAGGCCCTGGACGCCTTCATCGCCGCCTTCTCGCCGGGCTGGCCGGTCGACAGCGGGGCGCCGGACGCCATGATCTTCGCGATCTGGACCCGGCTGGATTCCGAAGCCAGCGCGGCCTGGCCGCAGACCAAGCGCCTGGGCGTCGACGCCCTGCGCTGGATGCGCAATCCGCCGGTCGGCGAGCTTCTGCGCGGCCGCATGACGGTGATGGGCAAGGACCCGGTCGGCGAGGGCAAGGGTATCGTCATCGCCCAGCACGACCTCCTCGACGAGGCCGGCCGCCTGGTCTTCTCGTGCCTGACGCGCAGCATTTTCGCGCGCTAAACCGGCCAAAGAAAAAGGGCGACGGGTCCAGCCCGCCGCCCTCTTCGATTTCAGCTGACGCTGAACCTTAGTTCAGGTTCGCGGCTTCAGCCTGCTTCATCATCGTCTTGTTGATCAGGCGGTCCCAGCCGAGCAGCGAAACGAGGTGCGCGTAGATCTGAGCCAGGGCGCCGTTCTCTTGCAGCTCTTTCAGCTTCTCAGCCGACAGGCCGTTCAGCTTCTCTTCCGAGACACCGAAATACTCGGCGACGGTGACGGGTTCGCCCACCGGAGCGCCGACTTCGTCGGTCGGCTGGAAGGTGGCCTTCTTCAGCTCGAACAGGTCGTTGTCCTTCAGGATCTGGACGAACGAGTCGGTGCGGCGACGCTCGACCTCGAAGTCGTCGCAGAACTTGATGCAGTTCTGGGTGTATTCGGTGGGCTCGCCCTTGGCGTCGAACAGCGGGGTCTGGCCCTGCTCGCTCAGCAGATCGCTGCCGCGATCGATGCAGACGATCAGGCGGTCCTGCGTGTCGTCGTTGGCCAGCACGAACGGATAGCGGCGGATATAGGCCGGGATGTAGACGTTGGCTTCGATCGAGCCATCGGCGCCGATGAACAGGTTTTCTTGCTGGTTCAGGCCCATCACGGCCAGCGGCACCCGGTCGTCACCGGCGAAGATCACCGGGAAGGTCAGGGCGGCGGGGGCGAATTCCGAGACGGTCAGCGGCACGGCGGTGCCGGCGGCGGCGAACGCGTACGGCTTGTCCTTGTGGACCAGCGCCAGCTTGGCGTGCTGCTCGCGGTTCAGCGGCTCGGGCGCGTTGTAGAACAGGACGTTTCCGGTGATTTCGCCGGCGGACTGGGTCGTTGTCATGAAGAGCTCTACGACAAAAAAATTGGAAACGGACGCTCGAACACTTCGAAGACGACCGCAAAGGCTCGCGGTTCTAGCCGATCCCGCCGCATGCGGCAATCTGGCCACCGTTACAGGCGAATCCGGGGCCCGGGGGAGGATCCGGGCCCCGGCGCTGGGCAAGCCCGCAGGGGGGCTGAGCGTGCTTGCCTGCGGCCGACGCAAGAGTCTGCGCCGAACGGTTGGACACTGTCCGTTGAATACGCAGACCCTGATCTCTAGGCCGGGAGCATCATCCGACAGCCGCACGGCGGCTGTCGGTGAGGCGTCTAGAAGCGCAGCGCGATCCCGGCGCGAACTTGGCGGCCCGGCGACGGCGCGATGTCCTTCAGGAAGGAGACATGCTCGCGCACTTCCTCATTCGTCAGGTTGCGGCCATCGAGGAACAGGCGCACGCGCGCACTACCGGCCGGCTTCCAGGCCAGGGTGGCGTTGAGCACCGTGTAGCCGTCGGTGGGCAGCTCCATCTGCGCGACGCGCTCCTGGCCACCGGTGCGGCGCACCTCCACATCGCCCGACCACATCGGCGCTTGGTAAGACGCCTTGAGCGAGACCGAGTAGGGCGGGATCCGGGCGGGCGGTCCAAGGTCGGACGAGCCCCGGACGAAGTCCGCGCCCGCATGCAGGTTCACCGACCGCTGGCCATCGGTCCAGACGCGATAGGCGAGCTCGGCTTCGAACCCGCGGAATTCAGCATCGGTCTGAACGTAGCGATAGACGGCCAGACCATCTTCCTCGTCACCGGTGGGGCGCAGATCGATGAAACCGTCGTAGCGCGCGATATAGAGATGCAGATCGCCCGAAACGCGCTCGCCGCCGTAATGCAGCGTCGCCTCCAGGGACGTGGCGGTCTCCTCCTTCAGATCGGCGTCGCCGATCTCGAACCCACGCGTCGCCGCGTGGGGCCCTTCGGCGAACAGCTCCGACTCGGTGGGCGCGCGGCTGGAGCGCGACAGCGCCAGGCCCACGAAGCTCTCGGTGGTCGGCCGCCAGAAGGCGCCGACCGAGCCCGACAGGTTGGTGAAGTCAGCCTTGCCCTTCAGGCTATCGAGTTCGCGGGTATCGATCCGCAGACCGCCCTCGTAGCCGTAACCGTCAAGCTCGAGGCGTTGCTGGGTGAACGCGCCGAACTCGGTGATCTTGGTCTTGGGCACATAGGCCTCGTCGCCGATGGCGTCGAAGTTGCGGCGTAGAGCCTGGACGCCCACAGCGCCCTTCCACCCGCCACGCTCGGTCTGAACCAGCTCGAGGCGGCCCTCATAGCCATCCGAGGTGAACTTGGTGCCGACCGCGTCACCCTCAAACTCGGTGTGGGTGTAGTCCGCGTGGCCGCCCGAGAAGCGCACCTTGGCGAAGGGGCCCAGATCGGCGTCGTACTCGCCACGCAGGTCAATACGCGTCTGCTTCAGACCGATGGTGACCGCACTTTCCTCCTCGTGCCCGGCCTCCGCCTCGCCCTCATGCTCATGGGCGTGGCCCGGAACGCCATAGGTGGAGTCCGTGCGCTTGATCGACATGCCGACAAAGCCCTTGTCGCCGACATAGGAGAGGCCTGCGCCGAACGTTTCCAGATCGACCGCGCTGTTCTCAAGGCGACCCGCGCCACCTTCGGCCGTCTCGCCCTCGAGGGCCAACTGACGGGCGGACTCCGGATAGACCGGGATCTTGTAGTCCTTGCTCTCGCGCTTCAGGGCGTCGAGCGTCAGGACCATCGGCCCGACCGTGGCGTGGACGGCGCCCGACAGCGCGTAGCTGTCGTCACCGGTCCCGCGCGAGGCGAGCAGGCGACCGCTCATGCCGTCGGTCGGCTGCTGGGTGGCGATCCGATCATCAATGATGTTGACCACGCCGCCGATCGCCGAGCCGCCATAGGCCAGCGCGGCCGGACCGCGCAGCACTTCGATCCGCTCGGCTTCGCCGGGATCGGTGGCGACCTGGTGGTCGGGCGACAGCGCGCTGGCGTCGATCTGGCCCACGCCGTTGGTCAGGACCTGGACACGCGGCCCCGCCAGACCGCGAACCACCGGCCGGCTGGCGCCCGCGCCGAACGTCGTCGAACGCACGCCCGGCAGACCGGCCAGGGCGTCGCCCAGCCCCTTGGGGGCCGCCAGATCCAGGTCGGTACGATCCAGCACGGCGACGCTGGCGGTGAGCGCATCAGCCGAGACCCCGTAGGGTGCGGCGGTGACGATGACCTTCGAGACCTCGGCGTCTTGCGCCGAAGCGGGCGGCGCGGCGGCGTCCTTGGCGTGAGCGGCGGTGGCGGCGGCGAGCACAAGGAGGCTCGCGGCGGAGAGGGCGACGCGACGGATCATGTTGGGTCCTGAAACCACGAGATGCGCGGTCGGGGGAGCGACCGCCTAGAGACTGCTAGGGAAACTGTTATGAAATAACATATCTTCCCGTCAATCCGCTTTCACTTCGCGGGAGAACTTCTTGTCGGTCCGTGGGCGGATAGCCTCAGTCGCCGTCGCGACCGACTTGAGGATGCGCCACGAACGTCACATGAGGCCGCAGTGGATCGCCCTCCGCCAATCTGGGATGCAGGAAATCGCGCGCCGGCGCGGGCGTCATGCCGATCCGGCGCATCACGGCCTGGGACGCGAGGTTGGTTCGGGCCGTGAAGGCGATGATCTCCGGCCGCTTCAAGACCCCGAAGCCATGCGCAAGCGCCGCTCCGGCGGCTTCGGTGGCGTAGCCCTGTCCCCAAACCTCGGGCAGAAAGCGCCAACCGATCTCGGTCGTGTCGGGCATGTTCATCGCGGGCGGGACCCGCCAGACGCCGGTCATGCCGACAAGGCGGACGTCCGCCTTGCGCTCGACCACCCAGAAGCCGAAGCCATGCTGGGCCTCGTGGGCCATAACCCGATCGACGAAGGCGTCACTTTCGGCGCGCGAACGCACCCCGCCCAGCCAAGCGCCCACTTCGGGCCGAGCGTTCAGGTCGGCGATCGCGTCCCGATCGGCGTCGACCGCCGGGCGCAACACCAGGCGGTCGGTCTCGATCATGCAGGGCGACCGTTGGCCAGGGCCGTATAGAGCTCCGGCCGGCGATCACGGAAGAAGCCCCAGGCCGCGCGGTGCGTCGTCAGGAAGTCGAGGTCGAACGTCGCGCTGACCAGGCCTTCGTCGGCGCGGCCCAGCTCGCTGACCAGATCGCCGCGATGATCGGCGATGAAGCTGGAGCCATAGAAGGTCTGGCCGCCGTTCGGATAGCCGTCCCACGGCTCGAAGCCGATGCGGTTGGCGCCGATCACCGGAATGATGTTGCTGACCGCGTGGCCCTGCATGGCCCGCCGCCACGGCAGGGCGGTGTCGAGACTGGCGTCATGCGGCTCGCTGCCGATCGCGGTCGGGTAGAACAGGGCCTCGGCGCCCATCAGGGCCATGGCGCGGGCGCATTCGGGGTACCACTGGTCCCAGCAGATGCCGACGCCGATCCGGCCAAAGCGGGTGTCCCAGACCTTGAAGCCGGTGTCGCCGGGCCGGAAGTAGTACTTCTCCATATAGCCCGGACCGTCGGGGATATGGCTCTTGCGATAGACGCCCATCAGTGAGCCGTCGGCGTCAGCCATCACCAGGCTGTTGAAATAGTGCGGGCCTTCGCGCTCGAAGATCGAGATCGGGATCACCACGCCCAGCTCGCCGGCCAGGGGCGCGATGGCCTTGACCACCGGGTGCTCGCGCCACGGATGGGCCTGCGCAAACCAGCGCTCTTCCTGGGCGACGCAGAAGTAGGGTCCCTGGAACAGCTCCGACGGCAGGATGACCTGCGCGCCCTTCGACGCAGCCTCGCGGATGAAGCCTTCGGTCTTCTTGATGTTGGCCTGCAGATCCATGCCGTACGAGGTCTGGATCGCGGCGACGCTCAGCGTGCGGGCCATCAGGCGGTCTCCGGCTCTTGTTGGCTGATGCAGTGGAACGAACCGCCGCCCGTCAGGATGGCGGTGGACGGCAGGCCGATGACCTGACGCTCGGGGAACAGGCCCTTGATCACCTCGACGGCGAACGCGCCCGACTCCTCGGCGTAGATCGGCACGATGACCGCCTCGTTGGCGATCAGGAAGTTCATGTGCGAGGCCGGGATCGGCTCGCCGTCCTCGTCCAGCAGCTTGCCGGGCGACGGGATGCGGACGACCTGCAGCGGCGAGCCGCGGCTGTCGGTCATGCCGGCCAGCATCTTGGCGGTGTCGCCATAGATGTCCGCATTCGGATCATCCAGGCCATAGCCCATCGGACACGCTACAACGCCCGGCGCCACGAAACGGGCCAGGTTGTCGACGTGACCGTCGGTGTGGTCGTTCTTCAGGCCCTTGCCCAGCCACAGCACCTTCTTGGCGCCCAGCGCCTCCGTCAGGGCGGCGTTCGCCGTGGCCTCGTCCCAGCCGGGGTTGCGGTTGTCGTTGAGCAGGCACTGGCGCGTGGTGAGGATCGTGCCGTTGCCGTCATGGTCCAGCGCCCCGCCTTCCAGAATGAAGTCGTTGCGCACCAGCGGCGCGCCCGAGGCGGCGGCGATCTGTTCGGCGACGATGTCGTCGCCTTCGAGGCTGTATTTGCCGCCCCAGCCGTTGAACTTGAAGCCGGCCGCCACCGCCTTGCCGGCGTCGTCGACGAAGATCGGGCCGGTGTCGCGCAGCCAGATGTCGCCGAACTGGCCCCGGACGATCTCGACGGTGGTGTCGGACAGCAGGGCGCGCGCCGCAGCCTCGGCCTCGTCGCCCACCACCATCAGGCGCACGCGTTCGGCGCCCGGCCCGGCCAGGGCCCGCGCCAGATCAGCCACTTCCTGCTGCGCCTGCTCCAGGTCCTCCTGCCAAAGCTCGGCGTGGCTCGGGAAGCCCACCCACATCGCGCGGTGCGGCGCCCATTCGGCGGGAACAGTGACGGTCATTCGACAAGCCCAGTGGAAAGCGGTCAGGGAAAAACGAAGGGGGCGCAGATGGCCCCTCACGACGCCGGGGTCAAGCCGAGCCTCCTTAGCAAACGATGGTGACAAAGAAAAAGGGCGGCCCGACCGGGCCGCCCTTCTCTAGGTCTTGGATCCCGACGCTTAGAAGCGCGCGTGGATCGTCGCCACGAACGTGCGCGGCGCGCCCGGCTGGCCGAGGCCCGTGCCGCTCGGGTTGACCGCGAGGTCGCCCAGATAGCGTTCGTTGAACAGGTTGCGGGCGTTGATCTGCAGGTAGGTGTCCTTCAGACCCAGGCCGTCCAGCTCGTAACGCACGTCCATGTTGACCAGGCTGTAGCCCGGCGCCTTTTCCGTGTTCGTCAGGTTGGTCCAGCGCTCGCCGACGATCTTGGCGTTGACGCCCAGGCTCAGCGCCTCGGTGATGTCCCAGTTGACGCCCACGCCGCCCTGATACTTCGGGGTCTCGTAGACTTCCTTGCCCTTGGTCGGCAGGACCGAACCCAGGGTCGTGCCCGGGATGTTCGCCTTCAGCTCGGTGTCGATATACGAGAACGAGGCGTAGAAGCTCAGATACTGTTCCGGCTTGTAGCCCAGTTGCGCGTCGAAGCCCTTGTAGACGACGTCGCCGACGTTGATCGAGAAGGCGATGTTGTCCTGCTCGTTGAAGGCGCGCTCGATGCGGTTCTGGAACTTGTTCGTGTACAGCGAGGCCGCGAACAGGATGGTCGGCGACTGGTAACGATAGCCCAGGTCGTAGGCTTGGGTCGTTTCCGGCTCCGGACGGGTCAGCTTGCGGTCATACAGGTCGTCGGTCCGCGGCACCGAGATGGTTTCGGCGTAGCTGATGTAGACCGTCTGATACTTGGCCAGCTCGTAGCTGACGCCGACGTTCGGCAGAACGTCGTCGTACTTGCGCTGGAACTTGCGCGGACGGCCGTACTGGGTCGTGCCTTGACCCGGCAGGGTGACCAGGGTCTGGCCGGCGCCGTCGTCCGAACCCGCAACGGCGGTCGGGGCCTGAGTCGAGCAGTAGGCGTTGAACGTATCGGCTTGGTAGCAGAAGTTGTTCAGGTCACGCTTGAAGAACGGCGCGCGGACGCCGACGTTCACCAGCACCTTGTCTTCCATGAAGCGGCCACGATACTCGGCCGAGAACTGGTTCAGGGTCGCCTGCGAGACGCGGTCGCGACGACGCATGATCCCGCCATCGGCGGTCTTGATCGGCTCGCCGTAACCATCCTTGCCGCCGAACACGTTGGTCGGCTGCATGTCCTGGCTGAAGCGCGTGTACTCACCGGTTTGACGGTGGTGCGCGTCGTCATAGGTGTAGGCGGCGCGAACGCTCTGGCTGTCCGAGAACTTCCAGATCAGCGACGAGGTGACGCCGTAGCGGCGGGTGTTGGTCGTGTTCGGCCCGTAGACCAGGACGGTGTCCAGGGTGTCGCCGTCGCCGTTCAGGTCCAGACCGCCGGTCAGGGCCGAGCCACGGACCAGGCCGCTGCCGGTGTTGGAGCCGTCTTCGCGGAACAGGGCGCGACCGCCACCGTTGGCCAGGGTGTACTGGAAGTACGGGTCGGCCGTGATGATGATGTTTTCGCCGATGTGGAACAGCGACTGGCCACGCAGGTTGCCCGTGTTCGACGGGTTGATGTTGTACTTGTAGCAGGTGCCCGGGTTGGTCTCGATCTGGGCGCCGGCGCCCGGCGTCGGACGCGCGCAGGTGTCTTCGCGGAAGCCCACGCCGGTGTTCGACTGGAACGCCGCCAGGCTCATGCGGTTGATGAAGTTGTTGCGGTTCTGGTTGTAGTTGGCGATCAGGCTGATGAAGTCGCCGTTGTCGCCGATCGGCTGATAGATCCGCGCATTGTACTGGCGCTTATAGATCTTGCCGGGGCCGTTGAAGATGTCGTTCTTGGCGTTGGCGTAGCTGAACCAGGCGCTGGTGCCCCAGGGACCGACCTTGCCGGTGTCGACCACCGCGAAGAAGCGGCGGAAGTTTTCTTCACCGTACTGGCCTTCGACGGTCACGCCGAAGTCGTTGTAGGGCTTGCGGGTCACGTAGTTCATCGTGCCGCCGGCGGCCGCAGCCGTCGGGCTGTCGACGTCGGTCGTGCCTTGGTTGACGTCAACCTTGGCGATCAGCTCCGAGTCCATCTGCTGGTTCGGATAGATCGCGTAGTTGCCGCTGTCGTTCAGCGGGATGCCGTCTTGCAGCAGGGCCACGCGCTGCGAGTCGAAACCGCGGATGTTGATGTCACCACCAGCCGAGCCGAAGGCGTCGTTGTTGGTGAAGTTGACGCCCGGCAGCATGTTCAGCGAGTCCAGAATCGTCTGGCCCGGGATCTGGCGGGAGATGAAGTCTTGCGTGATGCTCGAGCGAGCCTTCGGCACCGACTGGGCGACGATGGCGCCGTTCTGGTTACGGACCGTCGAAGCCGTGACGATCACTTGCTCGACGACTTCGGTGCCGGTCGATTGGGCCATGGCCGCGCCGGATGCCGACAGGGCGCCGACCAGAGCGGTCGTCGCCAGGGCGAAATGTTTCATGTTCATCTGAAGGAACCCCTCATTCATCAACACGCTTGCGTTGGGTCGCATAGTTTCGTGCCTTTGGCGGCCATTTATCGAAAGATTTAGAAGGTTTGGTGACGGAAAGGCCACGCCGGCCCACAAAGTGTCACAAACCCCTGGAAACGCGGAAGAAGTGGTCAGATTTTTTTTACTTGGCTAATCAGGCGTCATGCAGACCGCTCCTGACGCTTCGTCACCCCCGATCGAGAACCGCGCCTGGCGGCTGACCCTGCTGATGATCGGCGGGCTGACGATCGTGCGGCTGGCGGCGCTGTTCCTCACCCCGCTGGAGCTCTATCCTGACGAGGCCCAGTACTGGCTCTGGTCGCGGGAACTGGCCTTCGGCTATTTCTCCAAGCCGCCGATGATCGCCTGGCTGATCTGGGCGACGACCCAGATCGGCGACACCGAAGCCTGGGTGCGGCTCTCAGCGCCCTTTCTCCACGGTGCGACAGCGCTGGTGATCCATCGGATCGCCCGCCGTCTCTATGGCGGCTGGGCTGGGCTTGCTGCGGCGGCGATCTACAGCCTGATGCCCGGGGTGGTGCTGTCGTCCGGCCTGATCGCCACCGATGCGCCGCTGCTGTTCTTCCTGTCCCTGACGGTCTGGGCCTATGTCAGCCTGCCGGACGCCTCGGCGCGTCGACGCTATGCGCTCGCGGCCGGCATGGGCGCGGCGCTGGGCCTGGCGTTCCTGTCCAAATATGCGGCGGTCTATGCGCTGGGCAGCGTGGCGCTGCATTTCGCGATCTCGTCCGAGGCACGGCGGCGCTGGTCGCCCGCGCTCGTCGGGCTGTTTATCGTCGCGTTCGCCCTGGTGCTGGCGCCCAACCTTCTCTGGAACGCCGCCAACCAGTTTTCGACGGTCAAGCACACCGCCGCGAATGCGAACTGGAACGCGCACCAGCTGTTCAATGTCCGCGAGCTGATCGAGTTCGTCGGCTCGCAGTTCGGCGTCTTCGGCCCCGTTCCCTTCGCCGTCCTGATCGGCGGCGCGATCTGGCTGGGCGTGAAGAGGAAGCTGCAATCGCCGGACCTGCTGCTGCTGTGCTTCGCCCTGCCGCCGCTGATCGTGGTGGCGGGCGAGGCGTTCGTCTCGCGGGCCAACGCCAACTGGGCGGGAGCGGCCTTTGTCTCCGGCTCGGTGATCGTCGCCGGCTGGCTGCTGCGCTGGAACGCCCGTCGCTGGCTGATCGGCGGCCTTGTTCTCCAGGCGGCGTTCGCGGCGTTCTTCGTGGCGTGCATGGTCAATCCCAAGGTCGCCGACGCCGCGGGCCTTTCCAACGGCTTCAAGCGGGTGCGAGGCTGGGATCAGACGGTCGAGGCCGTCATCGCACGGGTGCGCGAAGAGCAGGCGCTGCGCGGCCCCTTGAGCGCCGTGGCGATGGACGACCGCTTTGTCTACAACGCCGCCGCCTATTACGGCCGCGACTATTTCGGCCAGCCCGGCGCGCCGCCGCTGCGCATGTGGGTGCATGAGGCCTATCCCCAGAACCAGGCCGAAACCGAGACCCCGCTCGACGCCGACTATGGCCGCCGCGCTCTGATCGTCAGCCTGGAAGGCGGTTATCGCCCCGAGATCGAACAGGACTTCAAGGCGGTGTCCGGACTTCAGATCGCGCGCGTGCGGCTGGACAAGACACGGTCGCGGCGGATTGACCTGTTCATCGCCGAGGGTTTCGCGCCGCTGCCGCGCGATCCGATCACCGGCCTGCCGCCCAAGCCCAAGACCGCCGCGCGCTAGGTCTGGCGGGTTTCGAGGGATCACCGTCCTTTCCCCGCAAGCGTTCGCAGCGATGCTTCCCGCCGTCACGGGAGGTATCGATGGTTCGACTGTTTGTGTTTCTGCTTGCTCTCTTGGCCGCCACCCCCGGCGTCGCCAAGCCGCTGGTCGTGATCCTGGCTGACCAGCGAGGCGTCGAGACGACGGACCTGATCGCCCCCTATGCAGTGCTGGCGGAGTCAGGAGCCGTCGATGTCCGCGTGGTCGCGCCGACCCTGGCGCCGGTCCGGCTGATGCCCGGGCAGGCCTGGGTTCGCCCGCAAACGACCTATGCCGCTCTGACCCGTCGACCCGATGTGGTGATCGTGCCCTTTCTCATGCCCGCCTATGATCCGAGCCGCGACGCCTGGCTCCGCGCCCAGGCGCAGGCGGGCGCCCGGATCGTCTCGATCTGCGCGGGGGCGGAAACCCTGGCCAGGGCCGGGCTGCTGGACGGCCGTGAGGCCACCACCCACTGGTACGAACTGAACCGTCTGGCCAAGGCGTTTCCGAAGGTGCGCTGGCGGCGCGACCAGCGCTGGATTGTCGACGGCCCTGTCACGACCACCGCCGGGGTCACAGCCTCCATTCCCGCCAGCCTGGCCCTGCTGCACGATCTGGCCGGGGACGCAGTGATGCGGGAGACGGCCGCGCGGCTCCAGTTGCCCCTGCCCGTCCAACGGCACGACGGCGCGGCGTTCCGCGTCGGAACCGACGCGGCCATGTCAGGGCTGGCGGGCTGGCTCAACGTCTGGCGGGCGGAGAAGGTCGCGGTGCGGATCGCGGACGGCTTCGATGACCTGGCCTTCGCCACCGCCCTGGACGCTTGGTCGCGCACCAACCGGTCGGAGGCCTTCGCCAGCCGGAGCGCGACCTCGCGCCATGGCCTGACGATCATCGCGCCCGCCAAGCCGCCGCGCGCGGCTCGGACCATCGACCCGAAGGACGGCGATCCGACCACCGCCCTCAAAGCGATCGCCGCCGCCTATGGCAAGGCGACGGCGCGCTATGTGGCGCTCACCCTGGAGCACCCGTACTGGCTAGGGCAATGACTAGACGGCCACCTCGAACGCCGCCTCGGTCTTGGCCTTGACCTCGTCGACGGTGACGCCCGGGGCCAGCTCGATCAGCTTCACCGGCGTCTTGCCGCGATTGATCTCGAAGACGCCCAGTTCGGTGATCAAGAGGTCGACCACGCCGGCGCCGGTCAGCGGCAGCGAGCATTGCTTGAGGAGCTTCGGCGCGCCCGACTTCTCGCAGTGGTCCATGACGACCACGACGCGCTTGACGCCGGCGACTAGGTCCATGGCCCCGCCCATGCCCTTGACCATCTTGCCCGGCACCATCCAGTTGGCGAGGTCGCCGTTCTCCGAGACCTGCATGCCGCCCAGGATCGACAGGGCGATATGGCCGCCGCGGATCATGGCGAAGCTGTCGGCCGACGAGAAATACGAACTAGAGTCCAGCTCGGTGATCGTCTGCTTGCCGGCGTTGATGAGGTCGGCGTCCTCTTCACCTTCATAGGGGAAGGGGCCCATGCCCAGCATGCCGTTCTCGCTCTGCAGCGTCACATGCATGCCTTCCGGAATGTGGTTGGCCACCAGGGTCGGGATGCCAATGCCCAGGTTCACATAGAAGCCGTCCTGCAGCTCCTGGGCGGCGCGGGCCGCCACCTCGTCGCGGGTCCAGGCCATTACGCGGTTTCCTTCTGGCGAGTGGTCACGCGCTCGATGCGCTTCTCGAACTTCGCGCCCTTGATCAGGCGGTCGACATAGATGCCGGGGGTGTGGATGGCGTCCTTGTCCAGATCGCCGATCGCGACCAGCTCTTCCACCTCGACGACAGTCTTCTTGCCCGCCGTGGCCATCATCGGATTGAAGTTCCGAGCGGTCTTTCGATAGATCAGGTTCCCCTCAGCGTCGGCCTTCCAGGCCTTGACGATCGAGAGGTCGGCGGTCAGGCCGCGCTCCATCACATACATCTCGCCGTCGAACTCGCGGGTCTCCTTGCCCTCGGCCACCAGGGTGCCGTAGCCGGTGCGCGTGAAGAAGGCCGGGATGCCCGCGCCGCCGGCGCGGATACGCTCGGCCAGGGTGCCCTGCGGATTGAACTCCAGCTCCAGTTCGCCCGAGAGATAGAGCTGTTCGAACAGCTTGTTCTCGCCCACATAGGACGAAACCATCTTCTTGATCTGGCGGTTCTCGAGCAGGATTCCGAGGCCAAAGCCGTCGACGCCGCAGTTGTTGGAGATGACCGTGAGGTCCTTGGTTCCCGCCTCGCGGATCGCCGCGATCAGGTTCTCCGGAATGCCGCAGAGGCCGAACCCGCCGGCCATGATGGTCATGCCGTCGAACAAAAGCCCGGCAAGGGCTTCGACGGCGTCCTTCTTCACCTTGTCGACCATGGTGTCTCCCTGTTCCCAGACTTATACGTCTGGCGCTGGGCGCAGCGTGTCGCCCGAGCCGCGAATAAATTCAACCCTTGATGAATTATTTTCCCGAAGGGCTGCTTGATGACGAACGCTAGCACCGGCCAGATGACGCCCGCCACCTCGGGCGTGCTTTTGGTGCTGGCCCATCCGGCGCTTGAACGGTCTCGCGCCAATCGGGCTCTGGCCAAGGCGGCCAAGGGCCTTTCCGGCGTCACCTTCAAGGATCTCTACGAGATCTATCCCGACTTCGTGATCGACATCGAGAGCGAGCAGGCCGCGCTGAGCGCCCATGACGTCGTGGCGCTACAGTTCCCGCTCTACTGGTACTCGACGCCCGCCCTGATGAAGGAGTGGCTGGATCTGGTCTGGCTGCACGGCTTCGCCTATGGCGAGGGCGGCGAGGCTCTGAAGGGCAAGAAACTGTTCGTGGCCTGCACCACCGGCGCCGGCGCGAAAGCCTATCACGCCCACGGCTACAACCGCTTCTCGATGGACGAGTTCCTGCGCCCCCTCAAACAGACGGCGCATCTGTGCGGCATGGTCTGGGAGACGCCCTTCGTGGTGCATGGCGCGGCGGTCAAGGACGATGCGGCGCTGAAGGCCGAGGCCGAACGCTACCGCGCCCGCGTCGCTTCGCTGCTCCCGGCCAAGACGGAGGCCTGAGCCATGGAAAACATCCTGACCCAGACCCTCGTCTATCTGGGCGCCGCCGTCGTCTCGGTGCCGATCGCCAAGCGGCTCGGGCTCGGCTCGGTGCTGGGCTACCTGATCGCCGGCGTACTGATCGGTCCGTTCGCTCTGTCGCTCGTCGGCGACCAGGCCGACGTGATGAAGTTCGCCGAGTTCGGCGTCGTGATCCTGCTGTTCCTGATCGGCCTTGAGGTTCAGCCCTCGACGCTGTGGGACATGCGCAAGGCGATCTTTGGCCTGGGCGGAGCCCAGGTGGTCGGCACGGCTCTGGCGATCGCCGCCGTCGCGCTGGGCCTGGGACTGCCCTGGCAGACCGCGCTGGCCGTTGGCCTGGTGCTGGCGATGTCCTCCACCGCCATCGTGCTGCAGACCCTGGACGAGAAGGGGTTAAGGCAGGGGCCGGTCGGCCGGGCGGCCTTCGGCGTACTGCTGTTGCAGGACCTGGCGGTCATTCCGCTGTTCGCCCTTCTGCCCCTGCTGGCCATCAGCGCGCCCCAGCACGCGGCCGAAGCCAGCGGCCATGGCGGCAGCCTCGTGGCGACCCTACCGGTCTGGGCTCAGACCTTGTCGGTGTTCGCCGCCGTGGCGGCCGTGGTCGGCGGCGGGCGCTATCTGGTGCGTCCGCTGTTCCGCTTCATCGCCAAGGCGCGCCTGCGCGAGATCTTCACCGCCTCGGCCCTGCTGATCGTCGTGGCCGTGGCCAGCCTGATGCAGACCGTCGGCCTCTCGCCCGCGCTGGGCGCTTTCCTCGCCGGGGTCGTGCTGGCCGAGAGCGAATTCCGCCGCGAGCTGGAAACCGACATCGAGCCGTTCCGGGGCCTGCTGCTGGGCCTGTTCTTCATGACCGTCGGCGCGGGGGTCGACCTGCCGCTGGTGGCGCGCCAACCCCTCACCTTGGTGGGCCTGGTCATCGGCCTGATGGTCCTGAAGTTCCTGGTCATGTACGGCATCGCCCGGCTGTTCGGGGCGCAGAAGCGCGGGGCCCTGGCGGTGGCTACGGCGCTGGCCCAGGGCGGCGAGTTCGCCTTCGTGCTGCTGACCTTCACCGTCGGCGCCGGGGTGATCGGCGCCGAGCTAGCCGCGCTGCTGACCGCCGCCATCGCCGTCTCGATGGCCCTGACGCCCGTGGCCATGATCCTCTACGAGCGGGTGGCGGCCCTGATGGACGCGGCGATCCCCGATGTCACGCCCGACACCGGCGACTTCGACGAGGGCGAGCCCGACATCATCATCGCCGGCTTTGGCCGGTTCGGGCAGGTCACCGGCCGTCTGCTGGCCGCCAACGGCTTCAAGTCGACGGTGCTGGACACCGATATCGAGCAGATCGAGCTGCTGCGGCGCTTTGGCCGGCGCGTGCACTATGGCGACGCCACGCGCCTGGACCTGCTGCGCCAGGCCGGCGCGGACCGGGCGCGGATGCTGATCGTGGCCCTGGATGACCGCGAGAAGACCGTCGAACTGGTCGAGACCGCCCGCAAGGCGTTCCCCAACCTGACCATCCTGGCCAGGGCCTGGGACCGTCGCCACGCCTACGACCTGCTCTCGAACGGCGCCGACGCGGTCGAGCGCGAGACCTTTGAATCCGCCCTGACCCTGGGCGCCACGGCCCTGCAGAAGCTGGGCTTCCGCGCTCACCGCGCCCATCGCGCGGCGGCCTTCTTCCGCCGCCACGATCGTCGGGTGTTCGAGGAGCTGCGACCGATGTGGGGGCAGGAGGAGGCCTATATCCTGGCCTCGCGCGACGCAGCCAAGACCATGGACCGCTTGCTGGACGCCGACCTTCACCGCATGCGCCCCGGCGACGTCAGCGGCGCCTGGGATACGGCCAGCCTGGACGAAGAGCTGCGCGAACGGGCTCAGCAGGAAGGCGCCGACTGACCCCTACTCCGCAGGCAGCGGAACGGCCCTGGGGATCGGCTCGCCCTTGAAGGCCTCGACAAAGGGCGTCGCAAAGCCGCCCGTCAGGCTGTGGGGGTCGGTCGCCACGGCGCCGAAGGTCAGAGACGCCGGGCGCTTATCGGGAACATGGAGCGTCCCGAACAGCCGGTCCCAAACGGCCAGACAGCTGCCCAGGTTCTTACCGAAATGGGCCGGGTCGGCCGAGTGGTGGATCTGGTGGTGGGCGGGGCTGAGCAGCCACTTTCCAAACGGCCGGAACGTCATCCAGGCGTGCGAGTGCTGCAGGTGGATCACACTCATCGCAAACACCAGGAAGATGGCGTTCTGACCAAAGATCAACGGCTGGTGCCAGGCCGGGCCGAACGCCCAGGCCAGCACGCCACCGGTCCCGCCGGTGGCCAGGGCGGCGATGTTGGCGAACTTCAGGCTCTCGATGGGGTGGACGCGATAGACCGTCAGCGGCGTCAGCACCTCGGCGGTGTGATGGACCTTGTGGAAGGCCCACAGGAACTTGACCTTGTGGCTCAGCCAGTGATCGATCCAGTAGCCAAGCTCGTAGGCCAGGAAGCCCGCGAGCGTCCCCACCACCGCCACAATGGGCCATGGGGTGGCTGCGAGGGGCCCTTCGCCGAGGTTCGCCCCCAGCCATCCCGACAACACCTTGGTGATCGCCTGGCCCGACAAAAGCGCTGCGCCCAGCAAGATGCCCGCGCACCAGACGTTGAACACGAAGAAGACGAGATCCAGGCGGCTGGACGCCGTCAGCCAGACCTTGCGGGGAAACAACGCCCGGAGCAGCAGGCGCACCGAGGTCCGACGGCCGCGCGTGCGGCGGCTTGAGACCACATGAGCCGTGGCGATCAGCAGCGCGCAGATCAGGGATGCGAGGGAAAAGGTCGAACCCAGCGGCAGCAGGGTGTCGAGCAGAGGCGCGACCAGCCGATGACCGGCGGCGGCGAAGTCAAACCCTGGCTGCGCGATGCCCACGCCCTGCGGTCTCCGTGTGAAACGGACCCGTCTTAGCGAAGACGCCTCAACCGCCGCTTAATGCGCGGGCTGGTTCCGCGCTTCAGCGTTCTTCTGGCGAACGCGGCGGAAGAGATCGCCCAGCGCCTCGAAGAGGCCGGGCTCGGACGCCCGATGATAGAGCGAGTCCGCTCCCAGCGCCTCGACCAGCCGCGCGTGGGCCTTGCCCATGTTGTGATAGGGCAGGCGGGGCAACAGGTGATGCAGGGCGTGGTAGCGCAGACCGACCGGCGCCCATAGCGCGGACGCCAGGTTCGGCGGCGGCACGTTGACTGAGTCGAGGAACTGCTCCTCGAGCGTCATCTTGTCCCCGTCATTGTCCCAGTGGTGGGCCACCAGGGTGCGCGCCTGGTTCAGGAAGGTGGCCAGGGAAAAGATCGCCAGGCCCGTCAGCACGACGCGCACGGGAACGACGCCCAAGGCCAAGCCCGCGATCACCGCCCATGACCAGAGCCAGCAGGCGACGTCCTGGATCACCCACGCCTTGCGCCAGCGGCCCAGATCCTCGCGGACGAAGTCGGGATTGATGATCAGCGCCGACAGCTTGGTCTTCAGATAGCGGCGCAGCGACGGAACCAGGAACGACAGTGGGATCAGGATCGCCGAGCGCAGGATCACGCCCAGCGGCGCCAGCAGGGCGATGAAGAGAAAGCCCGCCAGCTTCAGCGGCGTGAAGCGCGACAGCGGCAGGTACTCCGGGTCCAGCCTGGTCCCGAACCGATCCTTGATGTGGTGGATGTTGTGCACGCCCTCGTACATCAGGGACGGCGTCATCAGCGGCACGCCCACCAGCACGTTCCAGCCGACGCGGAAGCCCGGGGCCTCGTCATCGCGAATGTGGGTCAGTTCGTGGATGAAGCTGAGCGCGCGGTAGAGCGCGAGCATGCTCAGAAGCGCGGCGCCAAGACCCAGGGCGAGACTGGACGTCGTCGCGGCGATCAGGAAGCCGCCCCACATGACCGCAGCCGAAATCGCCAGGTCGGTCCAGTAGATGGCCGCGTTCGGCGTCATCAGGTCCTCGGTCAGGCTCATGGCCTGCCGGGTCAGACTGATATCGCTCGCCGTTTTCGCCACGTCTTCCTCGCGCCGCGCCCTTGAAGGATGACGACTTGGCGACGAAGCACGGGAAAAGCAACCGCTTCATGCCCCTAAGGGGCGGGGCGGCGCGCGAACGCCGCCCCGTAGAGCCATCAGGTCAGGGGACGCAGAATGATCTCGACCCGGCGGTTCTGGGCGCGGCCGTCGGCGGTGGCGTTGTCGGCGATCGGCGCGCGCTCGCCCATGCCGGCGACGAAGACGCGGTCGACAAGCACGCCGCCAGGTCCGGTCAGATAGCCCGCGACGGCGCTGGCCCGGCGCTCCGACAGGGTCTGGTTATAGTCGTCCGGGCCGCTGGAGTCGGCGTGACCGACCACGTCGATGGTGGTTTGCGGATAGGCGTTCAGGGTGCGGGCCACGTCGTCCAGCACGCGGGTGAACGGGGGCTGCACGTCCGAGCGGTCGACCGCGAAGGTTACGTCGCTGGGCATGACCAGCACGATCTGGTCGCCATTGCGGCGGATCATTACGCCCGAGCCTTCCAGGCTGCGACGGAAGTCGGCCTGCTGACGGTCCATGTAGTTGCCGATGGCGCCGCCGGCCAGCGCGCCGATACCCGCGCCGATCAGGGCGTTCTTGCGGCCCTGCTCACCCTTGTTGGTATTGGTCAGATAGCCCAGCACCGCGCCGACGCCCGCGCCGGTCAGCACGCCCGTGCCGGTATTATTGCGGACCGGCATGCCGGTATAGGGATCGGTGGTCGTGCAGGCGGCCAAGGCGCCGGCGCTCATCAGCACCACCGCCAGCGTCGTCTTTCGAGCGAATTTCGGCATTCTCGCAACCCTCGCATCTTTGCTGTAGATCAAGTCACCCGGGCAAACGCCCGTCTTATGGTCAAGTTCCCGACCGCAACGCCGCACGCAGACGAACAGCCTTCGTTTCGACCCGCGTCCGGTGTAGTAATAAGGAACTTACTCATTCCAAGGCTCGCAGACGTGTCCACCTCCGCCATCGACCCGGTTTCGTTTTCTCTCTACGCCAAGGACTTCACGCGCTTCGCCCAGGAGCTCGGCGCGTCGTTCGAACGCTACGGCTTCGCCGTGCTGTCCGACTATGATCTGGATCAGGCGCGCATCGACGCGGCCGTCGACTCCGCCAAGGCCTTCTTCGCCCTGCCGGTCGAGACCAAGAAGCAGTACGCCGGGGTCAAGGGCGGCGCGCGCGGCTACATCCCCTTCGGCGTCGAGACCGCCAAGGGCGCAGACCACTACGACCTGAAGGAATTCTGGCACATGGGCCGCGACCTGCCGCCCGGCCACCGGTTCCGCGCCCACATGGCCGACAACGTCTGGCCGGCCGAGATCCCGGCCTTCAAGCACGACGTCAGCTGGCTGTACAACAGCCTCGACGGGATGGGCGGCAAGGTGCTGGAAGCCATCGCCACCTACCTGAAGCTGGAGCGCGACTTCTTCAAGCCGACGGTGCAGGACGGCAATTCGGTGCTGCGCCTGCTGCACTATCCGCCGATCCCCAAGGACGCCACCGGCGTGCGGGCCGGCGCCCACGGCGACATCAACACCATCACCCTGCTGCTGGGCGCCGAGGAAGGCGGCCTGGAAGTGCTGGACCGCGACGGCCAGTGGCTGCCGATCAACCCGCCCCCGGGCTGCCTGGTCATCAACATCGGCGACATGCTGGAGCGCCTGACCAACAACCTCCTGCCCTCGACGGTGCACCGCGTGGTCAACCCGCCGCCGGAACGTCGCGGCGTGCCGCGCTACTCGACGCCGTTCTTCCTGCACTTCGCCTCGGACTACGAGATCAAGACGCTGCAAAACTGCGTCACGGCCGAAAACCCGGACCGCTATCCGGAGTCGATCACGGCCGATGAGTTCCTCCAGCAGCGCCTGCGCGAGATCAAGCTGGCCTGACGGTCATCGCCTGCGAAGATGGACAAGCCCCGCCGACCCCGGCGGGGCTTTTCTATTTGGAGATCCGCAGGTTGGAGATCTCCTGAGCAATGGCCTGGAAAGAGGCCTTGAGTTCATGGCCCGTGGCCGGGAAATAGGCCTTGTCGGTGCTCGACGCGCAGTTCGTCAGGAAATTGCGGGCCGTCTGGTCGTTCCCGACCGTGAAGCCGACGGTATAGAGCGTGATGTCGTTCGCGGACGCCTTGATGGAGTCGCATAGCTCGGCGGCCTGATCGAAAGAGCTGCCGTTGGTGGCGTCGCAGTTGATCCTCTCGTCATCCCCGATGTTCGTGCCAGAGCCGATGTTCCGAGCGACGACGCTGTTGCAGTAGGTCATGTTGAATCCGCCGTCGGTCATCAAGATGACGACCTTCATGAGGTCCCTGGCCTTGTAGGCGGCGGGCCTCTGCGAGGCGTTGGGCCACAGATAGCCGAAATTCGGCGCGACCATGTACCAGCCCCAGGCTAGGCCAATATGGCCGGCCGTGGCCCCGCCAACGGTCAGCCCGTTGATCTGGGCCTTCAGCGCCGTCTTGTCGGTCGAGAGCGGCGTGATCGTCGCCGTGGGGCAGACGGTGGAACTGCTGGAGCCCGCAGTCGGATAGTGGGACCCGACATAGGCCGTGGAGGGCGCGGCGTCGGTATAGGCCTGGCTGCCGATGCGCTCGGTCGCGCAAGTGCTCTGACTGTTGACCCTCTCGTAGCCATCGGCATTGGTGAAGCGTATCTTCTCACAGCCCGGAACGGTGCTCTCTTCGCAGGTCGCCGTCCCACCGCTGCTGTAGGTCGAGCTCCCCGGTCCCGTCAGGCTCGAATCGAAGGTCGTATTCGTAAGGACGGTGATGGTCCTGGTCGTGCCGTTCAGGCTGGTCAGGCCGGACATGCCCGCGAAGCGGATCTCGTCCCCTGTTGTAAATCCGTGACTGGTGCTCGTGGTGATGACGACCTGACACGTCGACGTCAGACATTTCTGGATCGTCCCGCCGTTGGTGTAATTTGAGGCCGACGATGTGTTGGTGCTGTTGAGGCTGACCTTGTCCGGGTCAGATCTCGTCACCCTGTAGATCTTGTCGTTCACCGAGGTCATGCCGCGGACGCCGGTGATGTAAACGTAGTCACCTGTGGAGAGGCCATGGCCGCTGGCGGTGACGACTGCCGGGTTGGCTCTGGTGATCCCTGTGATCGACCTGGCCGACCCCGAGGCCCAAGCGGCGCCAGTAATGGTCTTGACCGGCACGGGACCACGCACCGCATCGGCATAGGTGGCGCCGACATTGACGCCCGCAGAGTAGGGCACCAGCGCCATCTTGGAATAGAAGGGCGTCTGTGTATCCCGAACCAGAACGTCGACAAGATCGGCGGCGGCGACCTTCAGGTCGGCGATCCGCGTCCCGTTACCCATCGAGCCGGTGATGTCGAGAACCAAGGCGATTTCCAGGTTCTTGGACGCGCGCACGACTTCCGAGCTGGCGGTGACGGTAAAGTTCCCGCTTTGCCAAAGGTTGGCGATGATTGGTCTCAGCGTCGCCGTCGCCGTCCCGATAACCCGGTTGTTGGTTCCCGCCGAAAATGTCGAACTGGAAGCCGTCAGCCCCAGGTTCATGCCTGCGATCTCGGCCAGGAACGCCGCATCGCCGGTCGTGTCGAGATCAGCGCTGCTCGTCGCCGTGGAACGGGCGGCCATCAGGGTCGCCGCGTCGAGCGCGTCCTGCATCTGGCGCCGCTGCAGGCTGAGGCGGCCCACATCCAAGAGACCGAACAGAAGGATCGACAGCGGCAGGGCCAACAGCGCGAACTGGATCGCGATCGCCCCGCGGTCGTCACGTCTCAGACGGCGGGCGAAAGCAGCGACGCCCTCGCGAAGGCGTCGAAGAAAACGGCTCTTGGTCGGCATGGGACGAAGTGGACCTCAGTTTATCCGCCGAACTTCGCCGATGACGGTGAACAACTGGAAAATGCGCTTGATGAACCCCCGCGCCGCGCGGGGCTTCGACTCTGGAGCGTCCAGCCGCTAAACAGCGGCCATGCCGTTCACCGCCACCGTCCTGACCATGTTCCCCGAGGCCTTCCCCGGCCCGCTCGGCGTCTCGATGATCGGGACCGCCTGGAAGGAGCAGGACCTGTGGCGTTTGGAAACACTGGACATTCGCGCCTTTTCCAAGGATAAGCGCGGCTTCCTCGACGACACCCCTGCGGGTGGCGGCGCAGGAGCCGTACTCAAAGCGGACGTGATCGCCTCGGCGCTGGACAGCCTCGAACGCGATGGGCGGCCGCTTTTGTACATGAGCGCCCGGGGCAGGCCCCTGACCCAGGCGCGCGTGAGGGAGTGGTCCAAGGCGCCCGGCATCGTGGTGCTGTGCGGCCGCTTCGAGGGGGTGGACCAGCGGGTGCTCGACGCCCGAGGGTTCGAAGAGGTCTCGGTCGGAGACGCCGTACTCGCCGGTGGCGAAGCGGCGGCGATGGTCGTGATCGAGGCGTGCGTTCGACTTGCCCCGGGGGTTCTGGGGAATATCGAGAGCACGCTGGAAGAAAGCTTCGAGGACGGTCTCCTCGAGCATCCGCAGTACACCAGACCGCGGACGTTCGAAGGGCTCGACATCCCCGAGGTGCTGCTGTCGGGCGATCACAAGAAGATCGACCAATGGCGCAAGCGTATGCGTGAAGAGACGACCCGCGAGCGGCGCCCGGATCTCTGGGAGGCCCATCTCGCCAATCAACAGGCAAAAGGCGACCCGAAAACGGGTAAGCCCAAGGAGTAATGATCATGGCGATCAACATCATCGCTCAGCTCGAGCAAGAAGAATCGGCCCGTCTGCTGGCCGCCCGCGCGATCCCGGACTTCCGTCCCGGCGACACCCTGCGCGTCAACGTGAAGATCAAGGAAGGCGAGCGCGAGCGCGTTCAGGCCTATGAAGGCGTCTGCATCGCCCGCGCCGGCACGGGCGTGCACGAGAGCTTCACGGTCCGTAAGATTTCGTTCGGCGAAGGCGTGGAGCGTCTGTTCCCGCTGCTGTCGCCGAGCATCGAAAGCATCGAAGTCAAGCGTCGCGGCGTCGTCCGTCGCGCCAAGCTGTACTACCTGCGCGACCGTCGCGGTAAGTCGGCCCGTATCGCCGAGCGCGCGGGCGGCCCGAAGGCTTCGGCTTCGACCGAAGCCTAAGCTTCCGACCTTCGGAAATGAACGAGGCCCCGGTGGAGACACCGGGGCCTTTTTCTTTGGCTGACTTCGCGCTGGCTGTTGGCGCTAGCCTGGATGGAAATCCTCGTCCGGAGTTTATCCTCGGGCCGACCTTCGGTCGGTCCCGGGGGACAAGCTCAGAATGAGGATTTCGTGCGAACCGTGGCCATTAGTCGTCCTCACCCTGAGCTTGTCGAAGGGCGAGGACGGTTTCCACGACGCTGACAACACTCAACGTCAAAATAGCCCTCGCCCTTGCCCGCGCCGTACGGTCAAGCTTGGGTGCAACCACACATAGATTGACAAACCACCGTTCCGTGAGAAGCTGATGTCACCCCCGGCGCTTGTCGCTCGGGCTTCCAGACCGTCTTCTTTCTAGTGGACGGCCCTCTTCGGGCGGAGCCCATCGGCCCCCGAAGGCTGAAAACGATGCGAGGGCGCGCCGACAGGTCATAAAGACGGGTGCGCCCTTTGCGTTCCAGCCCGCCTTGCGTCGTCACACCGCGATCAGCGGCGCAAGAATTTGGCCCCAGGCCCGCCCGCCTCTGGATTTTGACGCACGATCCGCCCTATATCCCCGCCATGTCCGGCAAAACCCTTTACGACAAGATCTGGGACGCTCACGTCGTCAGCGAAGCAGGCGGCGAAGCGATCCTCTATATCGACCTGCACCTCATCCATGAGGTGACCACCCCGCAGGCCTTCGCAGGCCTTCGCGCGGCCGGCCGCAAGGTGCGCCGGCCCGATCGCACGCTCGCCGTGGCCGACCACAACATCCCGACCGAGGGCCAGGCCCTGGGCGTCGACGCTGTGGCCGACGAAGAAGCGCGCCTGCAGCTGAAGACCCTGGCCCGCAACGTCGCCGACAACGGCATCGAATTCTTCCCGATGGGCGACATCCGCAACGGCATTGTCCATGTGGTGGGTCCCGAGCAGGGCCGCACCCAGCCGGGCATGACCATCGTCTGCGGCGATAGCCACACCTCGACCCACGGCGCCTTCGGGGCCCTGGCCCACGGCATCGGCACGTCCGAGGTCGAGCACGTCCTGGCCACCCAGACCCTGCGCCAGAAGAAGGCCAGGAACATGCTGGTCCGCGTCGACGGCCAGCTGCCGCCCGGCGTGACCGGCAAGGACGTGGCCCTGGCCGTGATCGGCGAGATCGGCACGGCCGGCGGCACCGGCTATGTCATCGAGTTCGCCGGCGAGGCCATTCGCAGCCTGTCGATGGAGGGCCGCATGACCCTCTGCAACCTGACCATCGAGGGCGGCGCCAAGGCCGGCCTGGTGGCCCCGGACGACAAGACCTTCGCCTATATCCAGGGCAAGCCCGCCGCCCCCAAGGGCGCGGCCTGGGACATGGCGCTGAGCCACTGGAAGACCTTCTTCACCGACGAGGACGCCGTCTTCGACCGCACGGTCGTCATCGACGGCTCGGCCCTCGTGCCGATGGTCACCTGGGGCACGTCGCCTGAGGACGTCATCCCGGTCACCGGCAACGTGCCCGACCCGGAAAGCTTCGCCACGCCCGACAAGCGCGCGGCCGCCCACCGGGCCCTGGACTATATGGGCCTGAAGGCCGGCCAGCCGATCTCGGAAGCCCGTATCGACCGCGTCTTCATCGGCTCGTGCACCAACAGCCGCATCGAGGACATGCGCGCCGCCGCCGCCGTGGTGCAGGAAGCCTTCCTGCACGGGCGCCTCGTGGCCCCGCACGTCAAGGCCATGGTCGTGCCGGGCTCAGGCCTTGTGAAAGAACAGGCCGAAGAAGAAGGCCTGGACGCCATCTTCAAGGCCGCCGGCTTTGACTGGCGCGAACCCGGCTGCTCGATGTGCCTGGCCATGAACCCCGACAAGCTGGCCCCACAGGAGCGCTGCGCCTCGACCAGCAACCGCAACTTCGAGGGCCGCCAGGGCCGCGCCGGCCGCACCCACCTCGTCTCCCCCGCCATGGCGGCGGCGGCGGCGATCGCGGGGCATCTGGTGGATGTGCGCACCCTCTTCTCGGAGACCGCCCAATGAAGGCCTTCACCCGCCTCGACGGCCGCGCGGCTCCGCTGGAGCTGGCCAATATCGACACCGACCAGATCATCCCAAAGCAGTTCCTCAAGACCGTGGAGCGCGAGGGCCTGGCCAAGGGGCTGTTCTACGATTTCCGCTTCGACGCCGACGGGAACGAGATCAGCGACTTCGTGCTGAATAAGCCGGAGTACAAGAGCGCCAGCGTGCTGATCGCCGGCGACAATTTCGGCTGCGGCAGCTCGCGCGAGCATGCGCCCTGGGCGCTGATGGACTTCGGGATCATGTGCGTGATCTCGACCAGCTTCGCCGACATCTTCAACAACAACTGCTTCAACAACGGCCTGCTGCCCGTGGTGGTCAGCCCCGAGGACCTCGCCCTGCTGATGGACGAGGCCAAGGGCGGCAACCACATGGTCAGCGTCGATCTGGAAGCCCAGACCGTCATCTCGCCCTCGGGCAAGACGATCGGCTTCGACATCGACCCCGTGCGCAAGGAAAAGATGCTGAAGGGTCTCGACGCCATCGGCGAGACGATGATGCACGGCGGCGACATCGATCTGTTCGAAAGCAAGCGCGCCATCAGCCAGCCCTGGCTGGAGGCGTAGTCCTTAAAATCTGTCATCCCGGTCAAGCGCGGAGCGCGCCGAACCGGGACCGCGGGAAGCGCCGGCGTTTGCCGTGGTCCCGGCTCTCCGCTTCGCTGCGGCCGGGATGACAAGCAGCTTCGGGAGAATGCCGAGATGACCCTCATCCTCGCCGGTTCGATCCGCATCGCGCCAGAGCGCCTCGCCGAGCTGCGTCCGCATCTTGCCGCGCAGGTCGAGGGATCGCGCGGCGAGCCGGGCTGCCTGGCCTACGCCCTGTCCGAAGACCCGCTGGATCGCGGCCTGATCCGGGTTTTCGAGCACTTCACCGACGCGGCGGCCTTGGAATTCCACCGCGCCAGCCCGCATATGGCGGCGTGGCGCGCGGCCTGCGCCGCGCTGGGCGTTCACGAGCGCCGCATGTCCTCCTTCGACGTTTCAGACTATCGCGAGATCTAAGATGGCGACTCTTCTCCTCCTGCCCGGCGACGGCATCGGCCCGGAAGTCTGCGCGGAGGTGCGCCGCGTGGCCGCCGCCCTCACCCCGGACCTGAAGGTCGAGGAAGCGCTCTATGGCGGCGCCAGCTACGATACGCACAGCACGCCGCTGACCGACGAGGTCCGCGACCAGGCCCTCGCCAGCGACGCGGTGCTGATGGGCGCGGTCGGCGGTCCCAAATGGGCTGACGCCCCGCGCCACCTGCGCCCCGAGGCGGGCCTTCTGAACCTGCGCAAGGCGATGGACGTGTTCGCCAACCTGCGCCCGGCCTACTGCTTCGAGGCCCTGGCCGGCGCCTCCAGCCTGAAGCCGGAACTGGTCTCGGGCCTGGACATCATGTTCGTGCGCGAACTGGTGGGCGGCGTCTATTTCGGCCAGCCGCGCGGCATCGAAGACCTGGCCGACGGCCAGAAGAAAGGCTTCGACACCCAGGTCTATACGACCAGCGAGATCGAGCGCGTCGGACGCGTGGCCTTCGAGCTCGCGCGTGGCCGCACCAACAAGGTCCACTCGGCCGAGAAGTCGAACGTCATGGAGTCGGGCCTGCTGTGGAAGCAGGTCATCACCGAGCTGCACGCCCGCGAATATCCGGACGTCCAGCTGGAGCACATCCTGGCCGACAACTGCGCCATGCAGCTGGTCCGCGCGCCCAAGCAGTTTGACGTGATCGTCACCGACAACCTGTTCGGCGACATCCTGTCGGACGCGGCGGCCATGCTGACCGGCTCGCTGGGCATGCTGCCCTCGGCCGCTCTGGGCGCGCCGGGCAAGCCGGGCCTCTATGAGCCGATCCACGGCTCGGCCCCCGACATCGCCGGCAAGGGCCTGGCCAATCCGCTGGCCGCCATCCTGTCGTTCGAGATGGCCCTGCGCTGGTCGCTCAAGCAGACGCAGGCCGCCGACGCCCTGCTGGCGGCGGTGAAGGCCGCGCTCGACAACGGCGCCCGCACCCGTGATCTGGGCGGCTCGCTGACCACCGCCCAGATGGGTGATGCGGTGCTGGCGGCGCTTTAGGCTTACTGCGTCCTTCGAGGCCCGCTACGCAGGCGCCTCAGGATGAGGGATTCATTGCATTGATTTCCTCATCCTGAGGTGTGCGCTCCTAAGCGCGCTTCAAAGGACGCGGGGCCTTCCCCCACCCCCGTCTCACCCCCTAACCTCCTCCCAACGACAAGAATTGGGAGGCGCCCATGATCCCGGGCCTGATGCAGACGAAGCCGTTGATGATCAGCGGCATCCTGACCTACGCCGCCCAGGCCCATGGCGCGCGCGAGATCGTCTCGCGGCTGATCGACGAGCCCCTGCATCGCTACGACTATGCCGGCCTGGCGCGCCGCGCGGCCCAGGCGGCCAATGCCCTGACGCGGCTGGGGATCAAGGCCGGCGACCGCGTCACCTCGCTGGCCTGGAACACGCACCGGCACCTGGAGCTGTTCTACGCAGTTCCGGGGATCGGCGCCGTGCTGCACACCGCCAACCCCAGGCTGTTCGACGAGCAGATCGTCTACACGATCAACCACGCCGAAAGCGGCGTGCTCTTCTTCGAGCGCAACTTCCAGGCCCTGGTCGAGCGCATCGCGCCGCAACTGACCACGGTGAAGACCTTCGTCATGCTGTCAGACGCCGAGCGGACCGTCCCCGGCGCGGTCGGCGCGATCAGCTACGAGACCTTGATCGAAGGCGAGCCGGACGCGTTTCCCTGGCCCAGCTTCGACGAGAACGCCGGCGCCTTCCTCTGCTACACCTCGGGCACCACCGGCGATCCCAAGGGGGTGCTCTATTCGCACCGGGCCGTGGTGCTGCACGCCATGGCGGGGGGCTTAAACAGCGCCTTCGGCTTCACGGCGTTCGACGTGGTGATGCCCTGCTCCAGCCTCTACCACGCCACCGCCTGGGGCCTGCCGTTCAGCGCCCCGATCTGCGGCGCCAAGCTCGTGCTGCCCGCCGACAAGATGGACGGCGCCAGTCTGCACCAGCTGATCGAGGGCGAGGGCGTCACCTTCACTGGAGGCGTGCCGACCATCTGGACCATGTACCTGGACTGGCTGGACAAGAACGACCGTCGGCCCGACAGCCTGAAGAAGGTGGTCATCGGCGGCAGCGCCGTACCCCGCGCCATGGCCGAGACCTTCAAGCGCCGCTACGGCGTCCAGACCCTGCAGATCTGGGGCATGACCGAGACCTGTCCGATCGGCGTCGTCGCCACCCCCACCCCGGCCCTGGCGGCGCTGGGCGAGGAGGCGATGGACGAGGCGATCTGGACCCGCCAGGGCCGCCTGCAGTTCGGCATCGAGCTGAAGGTCGAGACCGAGGACGGCCAGGCCGCGCCCTGGGACGGCGAGACCTCCGGCGCGCTCCTGGTGCGCGGCCCCTGGGTGGTGAAGCGCTATTTCCGGAAAGACACCGACGCCGCGCGCGAGGACGGCTTCTTCGACACCGGCGACATCGCCACGCTGGACGCCAACGGCTTCATGCGGATCACCGACCGCCAGAAGGACGTCATCAAGTCGGGCGGCGAATGGATCAGCTCGATCGACCTGGAAAACGTCGCCGTCGGCTGTCCCGGCGTGAAGATCGCCGCCGTGATCGGCGTGCCGCATCCCAAGTGGGAGGAACGCCCGCTGCTGGTCATCGAGGCTCACGAAGGCGCGGAGGTCACCAGGGCCGCCGTGCTCGACTACCTAGCGCCCCGGATCGTCAAATGGTGGACGCCCGACGACGTGGTCTTCGCCACCGTGCCGCTGACCGCAACGGGCAAGATCGACAAGAAGGTGCTGCGCCAGGCGTGGAAGGATCACCTGATCGGCTGATCACAGCTTCAGCCGCCAGCTCTCCGACACCAGCCCGTCGGCGAAGCCGTCATAGTCCCAGCTGTCCTCCAGCACGAAGCCGAAGCGGGCATAGAGGCGACGGGCCGGCAGCAGGATGCTCTGGGTCCACAGCACCATCTCGGCGTAGCCGGCCTCTCGGGCCCGGGCGATGCAGGCGGCGATCAGGGCCTCGCCGACGCCCAGCCCCCGCGCCGAGGGCTCGACCAGCAGCAGGCGCAGGCGGCCGACCGTATCGGTCTCTCTGGCCAGCATGATCGAACCGACCGGCCTTCCCTCATGTTCGGCGATCCAGCAGGCCTCGCGGGCCGGGTCATGGGTCTTCACATAGTCGGCGACGACGCCGGCCACGACGCCCTCGAACCGATGGTCCCAGCCCTGCTCGGCGGCGTACAGCGCGCCATGCCGCTGGATGATCCAGCCGAGGTCTCCCGGCCGTGTGGTGCGCAGGATCATCACGGCTATTCCACGGTCATCTGGGTCTGGGTGACCACCGCGACACGGGTCATCGTCACGCCCATCAGGGCGGCGAACGGCAAGAGGTTCAGGTCAAAGACGGGCGTGTTCATCGGCGCATGTGACGCCCGTCTCGCCACGTCACGCAAGCCGGTTCGGACGAACGATCCGATGGATAGCGTCGGAGGCCTTTATGGCAGGGGGCGAGACTTTCGGTTCTCGTCGATGGCCACGAAGGTGAAGACGCCCTCGGTCACCTTGTTAGCTTGTTCGCCGTCCCGCCGGCGACGCCAGGCCTCGACGGCGACCTTCAGCGAGGTGCGGCCGGTATGGACCACCTTGGCGAACAGACTGACCTCGTCGCCGACGAACACCGGGCTGAGAAAGGTCATGCCGTCGATCGCGATGGTGGCGCAGCGGCCGGCCGCGCGATGGAAGGCGATCGAGGCGGCGGCCAGGTCCATCTGCGACAAAAGCCAACCGCCGAAGATGTCGCCCTCGGGATTGGTGTCGGACGGCATGGCGATGGCGCGCAGCACCGGCGCCTCCTGCGGCCACTCGGCCTTTTCCCACGCCTCGGCGAGCGTCTCGGCCCGCGCGTTCGCCGCGATGGCGTCGCCGTCCAAGCTAGTGCCCGGCGGCGTCGACATAGACGCCGGGGGCCAGATGCTCGTCATGGCCGGCGTCCGTCGCGGCGACGAAGCGGCGGTCGCAATAGGGGCAGTCGACGAAGCCGGCCGCGCCCATCTCAAGCCAGACCCGCGGATGGCCCAGGGCGCCGCCGACGCCATCGCAGGCGATGCGGTGGCCGTGAACGGCGATGGTCTCCGGCGCCGGTCCAGCAATCGCGACGGGATCGGTGGCGGTCGGGGCGGCGGCGGGCGTCTTGGCCATCAGGCGGATCCTCGAGATTTCCGAACGCGGCCTTGGCGCGGCGGCGAACGAGGCATACCTATGCGACGCTGAAAGGCGCCGTCAATCGACGCACGCCTCTAATGACGTTTCGCGGCCCTTCGCCGCCCCGCTTTGGACATTCCATGGACCTGCCCGCCTACGCCATCGAAGCCGAAGGCCTGTACAAGACCTATGCCGGCACCAAGACCTCGCCGGAGAAGCGGGCCCTGAACGGTATCGACCTGAAGATTCCGCGAGGCTCCATCTTCGGCCTTCTGGGACCCAACGGCGCGGGCAAGTCGACCTTCATCAACATCCTGGCGGGCCTGGTCCGCAAGAGCTCGGGCACAGTGCGCATCTGGGGCCGCGACATCGACCAGCGGCCGCGCGACGCCCGCGCCGCGATCGGCGTAGTGCCGCAGGAGCTGGCCGCCGACGTATTCTTCACCCCGCGCGAGTCGCTGGAGGTGCAGGCCGGCTTCTATGGCGTGCCCAAGAGCGAGCGGCGCACCGACGAGCTGCTGAACGCCCTGGGCCTGGGCGACAAGGCGGGCGCCTATGTCCGCCAGCTGTCGGGCGGCATGAAGCGCCGTCTGATGGTGGCGAAAGCCATGGTCCACCAGCCGCCGGTGCTGATCCTCGACGAGCCCACCGCCGGGGTCGATGTCGAGCTGCGCCGCCAGCTCTGGCAGTACGTCACCAGCCTCAACGAACTGGGCGTGACCATCGTGCTCACCACCCACTATCTGGAAGAGGCCCAGGAGCTCTGCGACGAGATCGCCATCATCAACCGGGGCGAGGTCGTGGCCTGCGAGCCGACGGCCAAGCTGCTGGGCCGCATGGACAGCCGCAACGTCGTGGTGACGCCCGAAAGCCCCGTGACCGCCGCCCCGGTCCTGGAGGGCTTCGAGACCAAGCTGCGCTCGGGCGGCGCCTTCTCGGTCAGCTACCGCACCGGCCAGTCCAGCGTCGAGCAGGTGCTGGCGGCCGTCCGCGCCAGCGGCGTCCATATCAAGGACATCGCCACCGAGGATCCCGATCTGGAAGACGTCTTCGTCGCCCTGACCTACGGCGATCCCAACGCCGCCGATCCGACCAAGGACTGATCACCCGCCTCATCAGCGTCCTGTCGCGACGAAGCGCGCTTGCCAGCCTGGACGGCGCGCGCCAGCTTCGCAGCCTTCGGGGTGCGATGGGGCGTGCGGGCGATGCGGCTGGTGGGACTGATCCTGGGATTGTGGCTGGGGCTCGGCGCTGTCGCGCACGCCCAGCCCGCCAAGCCCATCCCGGTCAAGGTGGTGGTCCTGACCACCTTCGAGATCGGCGCGGTCACCGGCGACAGACCCGGCGAGTTCCAGCCCTGGGTCGAGGGGCTGCCGCTCACCGAGACCATCGCGGTTCCCGGCCTCCGCCATCCGGCCCGTTACTCGCCCAAGGACGGCGTGCTGGGCGTGATGACCGACATGCGCGCCCGGGCTCGCGAAAGCGTCGCGGCCCTGCTGCTCGACAAGCGTTTCGACTTCTCAAAGACCTACTGGCTGGTGGCCGGGATCGCCGGCGTCGACCCCAAGGCCGCCTCGATCGGTAGCGCCGCCTGGGCCCGCTATGTCGTCGACGCCGATCCGATCTACGAGGTCGACGATCGCGAAATCCCCGCCGACTGGCCCTACGGCCTCTATGCGCTCGAGACCGAGCGTCCGAACGTCAAGGGCTCGGCCGAGGGCTCTTCGGGCATGGTCTGGGCGCTCAACTGGCGACTGGTCGACTGGGCCTACGGCCTGACCGCCAAGGTCGAGATCCCCGATCATCCTGGCCTGGCCGCCCTGCGCGCCCCCTACGCCGGAGAGCCCAACGCCCAAAGGCCGCCCTTCGTGCTCAAGGGCGAAGCCCTGGGCGCGACCCGGTTCTGGCACGGCGCCAAGCGCACCCAGTGGGCGCAGGATTGGGTCAAGCTCTGGACCGACGGCGCCGGGGTCTTCGTGATGACCGACTGCGAGGACCAGGGCATTCTTGATGTGCTCGATCTCTACGCCAAGGCGGGCAGGGTCGACTTCCAGCGCGTGATGGTCCTGCGGACCGCCAGCAACTATTCGCGTCCGCCGCTCGGCGCGCCGGCCTTTCCGCGCGCCTTCCATGACGAGGGCGCAGTGTCCGCATTCGACTCGGCCTATCGTGTCGGCTCGGTGGTGGTGCGCGAACTGACCGCCCGCTGGGACCGCTACGAGGCCAACACACCGGACATGACCGCCATCGGGGGGACGGCGAAATGATCGAGAAGACCTTCAAGCTGTCGGCGCAGGGAACCACGGTGCGCACCGAGGTGCTGGCCGGCGTCACCACCTTCCTGACCATGGCCTATATCGTGATCGTCAATCCGGCGATCCTGGGCCAGGCCGGCATGCCCATCGCCGCCGTCGCCGCCGCCACCTGTCTCGCCGCAGGTCTGGGCAGCATCCTGATGGGCCTGATCGCCAACTACCCGATCGCCCTGGCGCCGGGCATGGGCCTCAACGCCTATTTCACCTTCACGGTCGTCAAGGGCATGGGCCTGCCGTGGGAGACGGCGCTGGGCTGCGTGTTCCTGTCGGGCGTGGCGTTCCTAATCCTGACGGTCGCCGGCATCCGCCAGCTGATCGTCGGCGCCATTCCCCGCCCGCTGTTCTCGGCCGTCGCCGCCGGGGTGGGCCTGTTCATCGCCTTCATCGGCCTGAAGGAAGCCGGCATCATCGTCGCCGATCCCGCCACGACCGTGGCTCTTGGTGATCTGACCAAGCCCACGGCGGTGCTGGCGATCCTGGGTCTCCTGGTGATGGGCGCCCTGATGGCCTGGCGGGTCAAGGGCGCCATCCTGATCGGCATCCTCGTCGCCGCCGGCGTGGCCTGGGCGCTGGGCCTGGCCAAGATCGCCCCTGGCGACTACGGCCTGGCGGCCCTGACCGCCACGGCCTTCAAGCTCGACGTCCCCGCCGCCCTGCACCTGAACGGCGCGTTCGGGATGGCGCTGGCCGAGGTGATCTTCGTCTTTCTGTTCGTCGACCTGTTCGACAATGTCGGCACCCTGGTGGCGGTGACCAAGAAGGCCGGCCTCGTCCAGCCCGACGGCTCCATCCCGCGCCTGAACCGCATCCTGACCGCCGATTCCATCGCCACCATCGGCGGCTCGCTGGCCGGCACTTCAACCGTTGTCAGCTATATCGAAAGCGCCTCGGGCGTGGCCGAGGGCGGCCGCACGGGCCTGACTGCCGTCGTCGTCGGCGTGCTGTTCCTGCTGACCCTGTTCTTCGCCCCCTGGGTCCAGGCCATCCCCGTAGCGGCCACCGCGCCGGCCCTGATCGTCGTCGGCGCGATGATGGTCGGCGCCCTGGCCGACGTCGACTGGGACGATCCGGGCGTAGGCATCCCCGCGTTCCTGACCGTGATCGCCATCCCGCTGACCTTCTCGATCGCCAACGGCCTGGCGTTCGGCATCACCGCCTATGCGGGCCTCACCCTGCTGCGCGGCAAGGCCAAGCCGAAGGATTGGCTGCTGTTTGTGCTGGCCGGCCTGTTCGTCCTGCGGTTCATCTATATGGGAAAGGCGTGAGCCTGATCGCGAGACCGTTTGCGCCGGCCTCGCCTTTCGGCTAAGACCCGCTTCCCGCCTCCTGGGTTTCCAGGACGGTCGCAGGCACCCGTAGCTCAGCTGGATAGAGCGTTGCCCTCCGAAGGCAAAGGTCACACGTTCGAATCGTGTCGGGTGCGCCAGTTTCACTCAACAAAAGCGGTTTCTCAGCGCTAGCCTGGGGCGTGCCCTCGTTCACAGACGAGGGAAACCAAGCTGCCGCTGTCGGGTGGCTTGGGACGCGATTTCCCGGAATAGTCCCGAACAAGGGAAGGCCCTCGTTCTCCATTCAGGACGAGATGAGCCTGTTTCTGCGACGGACTCTAGCTTCGGCCGCCCACGCCGCATCGCGGCTCCGTCCTGCTTAGCTCCCCCATCGGCAGCCACCGGAGACAACACCGTTACGAGATAAGCTAACGACCGCCTCAGTTAAATCCCATTATTCCCGTAGGATTAAGTGGCTATCAGTTCCCCTGGATTTCTAACGAGGGGACTGGACATGTCTTTCACCCAGCGTAACGGCGCGACCAAGGCCTTGCTGCTCGCGGCGCTGCTCTGCGGCGGCGCCAGCGGCGCCTATGCCGGCGTGACCGAGGGCTCGACCGTCCCAGGCGCCGTGGCGACCGCCTCCGAGAGCGCCGAGTCCGACGGCTCGAATGTGGCCGGCGCGACGGTCGAGGCCCTGACCATCACGGCCCGTCGCCGGTCCGAGACCGTGCAGTGGGTGCCGCTGGCCGTCTCGGTGGTCGGCGGCGATCGCTTGGACGGCACGGGCTCGTTCAATGTCGGTCGCCTGCAACAATTGACGCCGACCCTGCAGTTCTACTCGTCCAACCCCCGCAACACGGCGGTGAACATCCGGGGCCTGGGCGTGCCGTTCGGCCTGACCAGCGACGGGTTCGAGCAGGGCGTCGGCATCTATGTCGACGACGTCTATAACTCGCGGGTCGCCACTGCGACCTTCGACTTCCTCGATGTCGACCGCATCGAGGTCCTGCGCGGTCCGCAGGGCACGCTGTACGGCAAGAACACCACGGCCGGCGCGATCAACATCACCACCCGCCAGCCGACCTTCGACTTCGAGGCCAACGCCGAGGTGTCGCTGGGCAATCTGGACTACAAGCAGGCCAAGGCGGCCATCTCGGGACCGCTGAGCGACAAGCTGGCCGCCCGTTTCGCGGTCTCCAGCACCCATCGGCGCGGCACGATCTACAACGTCACCAGCCGCCGCTACATCAACGAGCAGGACAATCTGGGCCTGCGCGGTCAGCTGCTGTTCAAGCCCAGTGAAGACCTGGCCGTGACCCTGGCCGCCGACTATAGCGCCCAAGACCCCGAGGGCTTCGCCCAGATCTATGTGCGCACCGGCGCCACCCAGCGGGCGCTGAACCGCCAGTACGCGGCTTTGACGTCCGCCCTCGGCTATGCCGTTCCCAGCACCAACGCCTTCGACCGTGTCACGGACGTCGACGCCGAGCTCAACGCCGGCAACAAGGTCGGCGGCGCCTCGGCCAAGGTGGCCTGGAACGTCGCGGGCGGAACCCTGACCTCGGTCACGGCTTGGCGCTTCTGGGACTGGAAGCCGCAGAACGACCGCGATTTCCTGGGCTTGTCGATCGTGGCCAAGTCGCAAAATCCCTCGCAGCAGGACCAGTACAGCCAGGAACTGCGCTTCAACCGTTCCTGGGACTCTCATGACCTGGTGGTCGGCGCCTTGGCCTTCCACCAGCGCATCGACACTCAAGGCACCGAGCAGCAGGGCGTCAACGCCAGCCGCTGGAACATCAATCCCAGCAACGCCCTGTCCAATGACCCGACCGTTCTGGCGGGCCTGACGGCGCGCAACACCCAGTGGCTGAAGAGCACGAGCTTTGCGGTGTTCGGCCAGCTCAGCTGGAAGGTCACCGACGCCTTCACTCTGACGCCCGGCGCGCGCCTGAACTACGACGAGAAGTCGGGTTTCTACGAGCGCAAGGTCATAGACGGCCAGGGCGTGCCCGTGCTGCTCACCGACACCGGCGCGCGCCGCGCCGCCCAACTGGCGGTCTACACCCCGCAGGTCAGCGCCCCCAGCTTCGACGACTGGAACTTCACCTACGACCTGTCGGCCAGCTACCAGCTGGACCGTGACGTCCTGGCCTACGCCACCTACGCCAAGAGCTTCAAAACCGGCGGCATCAACCAGAACGGCCTGCCGACCGATGCGGCGGGCAAGCCGATCGAGGCCGCGGGCGCGATCAAGCCCGAGGACATCAATCACTTCGAGGGCGGCCTGAAGACCCAGTGGCTGGACCGCACCCTGACGGCCAACCTCGCGGTGTTCCGCAGCGACATCAAGAACTACCAGGCCACGGTGAGCAACGGCCAGCTGGGCGTGCTGCGCGGCTATCTGGCCAACGCCGGCAAGGTGCGCACGCAAGGCGTGGAGCTGGACTCGGCCTATCATCCGAACGCCCGCTTCTCGACCTATCTGAACGCCGCCTATACCGACGCCAAGTATGTGCGCTTTGTCGACGCGCCGTGCCCGCCGGAGCTGTCGGGCGGCACGGTGGCGACCGGGACCCAGGTTCCGGGCCCGGCCGGCGTGGCCGGCGCGCTCAGCCCCGCCAACTGCGACGTTTCGGGTCAGCGACTGCCGGGCGTTTCGAAATGGAGCGTAGCCCTGGGCGCCGAGGCCAATGTTCCGGGCGACTTCCTGGGCAAGACGGGCGAGTTCTATGTCGGCTATGACGGCAGCTACCGCAGCAAGTTCTCGTCCAACCCTTCGCCCTCCGCCTACACCTGGGTTGACAGCTACACGATCGCCAACTTCCGGGCCGGCTTCCGCACGCCTGAGGGACTCAACCTCTATGCCTGGGTCCGCAACGCCTTCGACGAGAACTACTTCGAGCAACTGGCTGTGGGTCCCAGCAACACCGGCCTGATCGCCGGCCAGCCGGGCGACCCGCGCACCTGGGGCGTGACCCTACGGGCGGCGTTCTAGAGCCTCTTGATCTGGTTTGGAGGGCTCCATCCAAACCAGACGGCTCCAAACCCCGGCTCCGCCAGGGGGATCATAGGCTATCGGCCGGGCATGGGTGACGCGCGCGAACAGACCCATGACCCGGCGCGGCCGATCGGCGAGCACGCCCATCGAGTCAGCCACCGCTGCGTGACTCCCAATCCCGATGCGACGAAAACTGGGCCTCGCATCGCTTAGGCGATTGTCGTTGGGGCGGCTTTGGGCCAAGGCTCCTCCAACCCCACACGAGCCGCTCTTGACCATCGACCATCTCTGGGCTGTTTCGGCGCTGATCCTCGCGCCCTTCGTCGGCAGCTTCATCGGACTGCTGACGCTTCGCCTGCCGGCGGACCGGCCCTGGGCGATGTCGAGGTCAGCGTGCGACACATGCAAGCGTCGGCTCGGTGTCGTGGATCTGGTTCCGCTGGTCAGCTTTCTTGTGCAGCGCGGACGATGCAGGACCTGCGGGACGGCCATTCCCAGGCGCTACCCTCTCCTTGAAGGCGGGTGCCTGGTGATCGCCCTCTGGAGCGTGCTGGCCTTTACGGGCGGCATGATCCTGCTGACCGCCCTGATGGGCTGGTCGTTGCTGCTGATCGCGACGATCGACACCGAGCATCTGTGGCTTCCCGACAGGCTGACCCTGCCCTTCGGCGCCCTGGGCGTCATCGCAACGCTCGCGATCGGCGAGGTCCCGGTCTGGACGCCATTGGTCGGCGCCGCCGTCGGCTTTGGCGGCCTGGCCCTGATCGCCTGGCTCTACAAGACGGTCCGGGGATTTGACGGCATGGGCGGCGGCGATCCGCGCCTGCTCGGCGCGATCGGGGCCTGGGTGGGGTGGCAAGGCCTGCCGTCGGTGCTGGTCTGGGCGTGTGTCGCAGGCCTGAGCGTGGCGATCGCCCAGACCCTCGTCCGTCGCCGTTTCTCAGGCGATCAGCAACTCCCGTTCGGCGCCTTCCTGGCGATCGGCGCCTGGCTGACGTGGCTCTGGGGTCCGCTGCACGCTCTACTGACCTAGGGCTCCTTTCGATCCGATAGCCGCCTCGGAACGCATCGGAAAATGCTCTAGCCCTTTGTATTAACGCATTTTCTGACGACGAACCGGATCCACTTCGTCGGAAAATGCTCTAGCGCGACGTCAGCCGACCGGCGACCGTGCGGCGCGCGCCCGTCGCATCCCGTGTGAAGCCGCCGGCGACGAGAGCCTGGATCAGATCCGGATCGGTCGTCGCCGCCGACATCTCCAGCTGGTAGCGGCCATCGCCTTCCACACGACCGACCAGCGTCAGATCGGCTGCGCCGGCCTTGCCGCTCAGAGTCGCAAACCAGCTGTCGGCGCGACACGCCGACACCCCGCTGAGCACGCTGCCGCGCAGAGGCCCGTCGCCGATCAGGCGCAGCCGGATCTCGCCGCCCGCCCGCGCGCAGCGCCCCTTGCGGAACACCGCCGTGGCGTCGCGAAACGCCACATCGCCGCTGAGCGGCAAGCCGAGAGCCGCGAGGTCCAGGCCGGTGCGGAGGTTGAGCCGCTCAACGCCCCGGTCGCGCCCCGCCAGCCAGAGGACTGCGCGCTGGTCCGAGCCGGTCTTATCGTGCCGCAGACCCATCCGGACCTGGCCGGTCAGCAGGGACAGCGGATCGAGCCCGCCCTTCCAGCTGCCGATCGGCGCACCGGCCAGCGTGACGTCTTTCAGGCGACCGGCCCAGACCACCCCGCTGACGCCGGCCCCGCCCACCGCCGAAGACCCGGCCAGGTCCTTGGTCAGCAGACGCATCGGCGCGAAGACGACGGTCATGACGAGGGTGGCGATCACCAGGATCACCAGGAGAAGGCGATGGCTCATGGGGCGGCGCGCGCGAAGGTGATCTCGGCCTCGATAAGGCCGTTGTCGAGACGAGAAGCGGTGAAGTCGGTGACCTTGACGGCTCCCTCACGCTCCAGACCCGCAGTCCAGGGCAGGAGGATCTTGGAATCGATGGCGGCGATCCAGATGGTGAAGCGCCCATTGGCGTCCTGGCGATGGCGCGCAATCGGCAGGCCCACCCGGCTGGCGGCGGCCTCGACCACCGCCTGGGGCGCAGCGCCGCCAGCCGTGGCTCGGCTGGCCCCGGCGGCGAGACCGCGCAGGGTCGCCAGCTGCGTGGCCGCCTTGTCCACCCGGACCTGCGCGGTCTTCGCGGCCGACCACAGCGGGGTGGCGACGCCATACCAGCCGATCACCACGACCAGCGCCGCAACCATCACCGCCAGCAGCACCTGCTCGCGCCCTGTGCGCCCGGTCCACCAGAGACGGGCGGCCTCAAGTCGTCCGTTCATGGCTTTCTCCTGATGATGAGATCGCTGCTGATCCGCCCGCCCTCGCTGGCGGTGCTTTGCTCGGTCAGCTCCAGCCCGAGGCGCTTGGCCCCCAGGCGCAGCTGATCCATGTCCGAATAGTTGTTGTAGACGATGGTCGACCGGATCGCGCCCTCTTCGCCATAGACCAGGGTGTCCAAGGTCACCCCCGGGGTCGACTCGACCATGCTCAGATAGCTCGCCGACAGATCGCCGAAACCCTGACCGCTCTGGCTAGCCGCCAGACGGGAAAGGGCATAGCCCACTGCATCCTCATAACGCGACGCTTGCGGGGCCAAAGACACCGCCAGCTTGGTCGCCTGGCGCTCCAGGGCGCGCGCCGTCCATTGATCATGGGCGATCTGGGCGATCATCAGCAGCAAGGGCGAGAGCACCGCCGCCGCCGTCAGGATCGCCAGCCGCCGGAGACCCCCTCGCCCGCCCGTGGTCCGCACGGCGAAGCGCCCTTGCAGCAGGTTAATCACAGGGGCGCGCGCCCCGGTGATCAGCTGGGCGTCGAGCTCCTTGCCGGCGAGGTAGCGATGCTCGCGATTTTCGAACAAGAGCGCGGCCAGATCCGCATCCGCGCTCAGCGCCTTGCTGGGCTCCCGCAGCGCCAGACGCGCGCCCAGTCGTCCGACCGTCAGAACGCCATCTTCAGCCTCGGGCAGGAGCAGGTAGTCCGGGATCACCGCCTGGGGCGCGAGGCCATGGGTCTGGGCCATGTCCAGCCAGGCCTGCAGCTTGTCTCGGGCCGTCCATACCACCAGGGTGCGACCGGCGGCGTCGGCCTCGCCGACGGCGATGTGCAGATCCTCCGCGCCCAGCGCCACCTCGTCCTCGAGGCGGAAGGCGGCCGCCGATCGCGCCTGGGCGGCGCTGCCCATCGGCAGGTCCATCCAGCGCGCCACGACCTCCTCCCCCGGCGCGACCAGGATCACAGCGCCGACCTCGTCGAGCCGCTCGTCGGGCGCCAAGGTCCGCCGTGTAACCGACAGGCCATAGTCCTGGAGCAGTTGCGCCGGCTCGTCGGGTGCGGCCGGCAGGATCAGAAGGCTGAGCAAGGTCATTCTTCGGGGGTCCAACGTCGCGCAGCCAGGATCACCTTGCTCGCCGACGGCGTTTCGAAAAGGGCGGTCATGAACACCGGCATGTCGGCGAAGACAATCTGGCTGTCCAAGGCGAAAAAGCGGGTCCGGAACTTGATCTGGTCACGCACCACGTCGCCGGGCGGCGTGGCCACGAGCGCTTGCTGCCCCCAGAACGCCTGGGCGTCGGGCCAGCCATTGACGGGGCGGCCGGACAACACGCGGGCCGCCGTCTCACGACCGATCCGTCCCTCGGTCAGCGCCGTGAGCAGCAGGGCGCGTTCGGGCGGCAAGGTGTTGACGTTGATCGGCGACAGGTCGGTCGTCGGCAGGGCGCAGACATAGGGCCGGAGCGCGGCGTAGACGCTCGGCGTGAAGCCCCGGATGGCCCGCAGCTCGCTGACCTCGGCCAACGGACCGCCGGCGGTGCGGTAGGGCTGGGCCAGCTGCGCGTAGCCGGGGTCCTCGGCCTCGGCCCGGCCCACGTCGTTGCTATCCATCCAGTCGGCGAGATTTTCCGCAAGCTCTGGCCCGTTGGAAACCCCGACCAGGGACAGCAGGGTCGTGAACTGCCGGACGCCGAGCTCCCGCCGCCGGAAAGGCTCGCCCTGATTGGCCTCGACGACGCTGTTGAGATTGAAGCAGCCGGTGGCGTCGGTGAGCTTGGCCTCCATGCGGCCCTGCTCGATCGGGAATGAAATGACCCGCCCGTTCCAGCCGCCCTCCAGGGTGGTCTTGTTCGGCTCGCGATCCATCAGCTGGGCGATGCGCGTGCGCGCCAGTTGCTCGGCCCCCAAGGCGTACCACTGGGCCTGGCTGGCGATGCGCGCATTGAGCGTCCGGCGGACGCCAAACCGGATATCGTCCAGCACGCCCACCGCGATCACCGAGATCACCGCGACCATCAGCATGACGGTCAGCAGCGCCGCGCCCTTCTCGTCCTCGCGCCTCATCGGCCCTCTCCCGAGGTGAGGAACAGCTGATCGATCTCACCCAGATCCTTGAGCTTCATGGTCAGGCGCACGGCGCTCGGAATGTCGGACGTGGGCTCGCCGCGCCAGGTCGGACGCCATACCCCGTCCAGCAGATAGGCGGACTGGATGCTTTCGACGTCGGTTATCAGCACCTGGGCCGGGCCAAGGCGCGCGCCGTCCAGGGCGGGACGCGCGCGGCGCTCTAGGCGGCCTTCGACCAGAGCGTACTCGACATACTGCAGCGAGGCGCGCGGAGCCTGGTCGGGATTCTCATAGCCGCGCCGCGTAAAGGCCAGCAAAGGCCCGGCGGCGGCCCAGGGGCTGACCCCGGCGAAGGCGGTCAGGGACGGCAGGCCGTCCTCGCCGCGCGTCCGGCGCGTGGCCGCCTGCGAGAGGTCCGCCTTGACGACGGCCCGCATGCGCTGCAGCTCGGCATAGCGTTCCACGCGAACCCGGACGGCGGTCTGATTGTTGAGCGTCGAACTCATCACCGCCACGCCCGCAGCGGTGATCAGCGCGAAGATCAGCAGCGCCACCATCATCTCGATCAGGGTGAAGCCCTTCATCGGGCGGCCCTGAACAAGGTCGCCGCCGCCGCCGGCTGGCGGCTGTTGGGCGACATCACGGCGATGTCGACGCGGAGGATCGACGGATCATCGGTGCGACTCACCTGACGCGTCCACAGCCAGGGGCGGCCGGCGACGCGGTCGGCGCCGGAAACGCGGCCCAGGGCCGGTGGCATGACGCTGGTGACGGCTTCAATGGCGCGATTGTCCAGCACCACCTCGGCCAGGATGCGATCCTGCAGGCGGCCGCCGGCGCGCGTGTTCTCGCCCGCCAGATTGAGCAGGGCCAGCACCGCCAGGCTGAAGATCGCAAGCGCGACCAGCAGCTCGATGAGGGTGAAGCCGGCTTCAGAGCGCTTGGGCGGCATGGACGGCAACATTTCCGGCGACGTCGACGCTGACCACATAGCCAGACCCACCGCGCCCCAGGGTGAATTCCGCGCCGCTGGCCTGACCGGTCGGCTCGAAGACCACCACCGTTGCGCCATCGCGACCCGAGACCCGGGTCTCCTCGACCCACGCCGTGGTCACGAACGGCGCGGTGTCCAGCGCCCGCCAGGCGCGGCCATCACGGATATCAAACCGATAGTCGGCGGCGGTGACATTGACCCGCACCTGGCGATTGACCAGCAGAGACTCCTCGCGCGCCCGCAGCAGGCGCGCGGCGAACCGCGCGCTCTCCTGCGATAGCGACATCTTGCCCTCGGGCAGGGTCAGGATCACCGCCGTGGCCAGCAGGCCCATGATCATCAGCACGACCATGAGCTCGACCAGAGTGAAGCCGGCCTGCGCGACGCGACGCGCTTTAGCGTGTCTGGCCTCAGCTCCAGTTGCCAATGTCGGCGTCCTTGCCTTCGCCGCCCTCGCGGCCGTCCGCGCCGAACGAATAGACATCGATGGCGCCATGCGCGCCCGGCGCGCGGTACTGGTAGTCGTTGCCCCACGGATCCTTGGGCAGACGGCGGATATAGCCGCCCTCACGATAACGATCGACCTGGGTCAGGCCGGCCGGCGGGGCCACCAGGGCCTGCAGGCCCTGCTCGGTGGTCGGGAACGCGAAGATGTCGAGACGATAGCTTTCCAGGGCCTGCTCAAGGACCGACACGTCGGCGCGCGCCTTGCCCTTCATGGCCTTTTCCTGGTTGGGCAGGACGTTGATCGCCACGACCGTCGCCAGCAGGCCCAGGATGACGATCACCACCATCATCTCCACCAGCGTAAAGCCGGCCCGGCGCGCCCGGCGGCGTTTCGTTTCAGCGTTTGCGGTCGACATGGCTTGGCTTCCTAGGTCAGGGCGAGATTGTTGATCTGCAGGATCGGCAGCAGGATCGACAGCACGATCGTCGCCACCACGCCGCCCAGCAGCACGATGATAGCGGGTTCCAGCAAGCTCAGCAGCGTCGCGGTGAAGGTCTCGAACTCGCGTTCCAGATAGTCGGCCGCCCGCATCAGCATGGCTTCGACGCGCCCGCTGCTCTCGCCGCTGGCCGTCATGTAGACGAGCACCGGCGGGAAGACCTCGGCGCGGCGCATGGCCACCGACAGCGCGCCCCCTTCGCGGATGGCGGCGATCATGTCGTCGAGCGCCGCCTGCAGGACGGCGTTGCGCACCGTGCCGGCGGTCAGGATCAGGCCCTCCAGCACCGGCAGGCCGCTGGCGACCATGGTGGCGAGGGTACGGGCCAGGCGCGCGGCGTGCACGTCCCGGATCAGGCGTCCGATCATCGGCAGGCGCAGCAGCCAGCGATCGACCGCCAGCTTGAAGGGCCGATGGCGCAGGGCGCGCAGGAAGGCGAAGACGGCGACCACGGCGCTGACGACGATCAGCCAGCCGAAGGTTTGCAGACCGGTCGACAGGCCGATGACGAGCCGGGTCAGGAGCGGCAGGGTCTGTCCCATCGAGTCGAACTGCTCGACCACCTTGGGGATGACGAAGACCATCAGAGCCGCGACGACCAGACAGGCGACCACCGCCAGCACGATCGGATAGACCAGGGCCGTGGTGATCTTGGCCCGGACCTGCTGCTGTTGCTCAAGAAGATCCGCCAGACGATCCAGGATCGCCGGCAGGGCGCCGGACGACTCGCCGGCTGCGACCATGGCGCGGTACAGCGGCGGAAAGGCCTTGGCGGGACGGCCCATGGCGTCCGAGAGCCGGTAGCCCTCCAGCACGGCGGCGTGAACCTCGCCGATCACCTGCTTCAGTTTCGGCTTGTCGGCCTGCAGGGCGATCGTGCGCAGCGCCTCTTCCAGCGTCGAGACCGACGTCAGGGTCGCCAGCTGGCGGGTGAACATCGAGCGGTCCTTGGCGCTCAGACCCTGACCCAGGGCGAAGCGGCCGACCTGGGCCGGCTTGGCGACGGACGCCATGATCTTGACCGGCGCCAGGCGCTTGCGCTGCAACTGATCGGCTGCGGCGGCCTCGTCGACGGCCTTCAGCTGACCCCGACGCGTGCGCCCGGACAGATCCAGGGCCACATAGTCAAAGGTCGCCATCGCGCGCCCCTTGCCCCGTGATCCGGAGCGCCTCCTCCACCGTCGTCAGGCCGGCCAGAACATAGTGCCGCGCCTCCTGCCCCAGACGGCGATCAAGACCGGCCTCGGTGATCTCCTGCTCACTGGCGTTACCGCCGATCAGGCGGCGCAGGTGGTCGTCGACGCGCAAGGCCTCATAGACGCCGATCCGGCCCTGATAGCCGGTGTGGCCGCAATGGGCGCAGCCGACGGGGCGATACAGGATCTCACCCTCGGGCAGGCCCACCAGGGCCGCCGTCGCGGCGTCCGCCGGCTCGGGCGTGCGGCAGTGCTCGCACAGGCGACGCACCAGGCGCTGGGCGATCACGAGACGCAGGGTCGAGGCCAGCAGGAAGGGCTCCACGCCCATGTCGCGCAGACGCACCACCGCGCCCGCCGCATCGTTGGTGTGCACCGTCGACAGGACGAGGTGGCCTGTCAGACTGGCCTGGACGGCGATCTGGGCGGTCTCGGAGTCACGGATTTCCCCGACCATGACGACGTCGGGATCCTGGCGCAGGATAGCGCGCAGGCCCGCGGCGAAGGTCATGCCGACCTTGGTGTTGACCTGGGTCTGGCCGATGCCGTGCACGGCGTATTCGACCGGGTCCTCGATGGTCAGGATGTTGCGGCTGTTGTCGTTCAGAACGGCCAGGGCGGCATAGAGCGTCGTCGTCTTGCCCGAGCCCGTGGGCCCTGTGACCAGAATGATCCCGTGCGGCTCGCGCACGGCGGTCTCCAGCGCGCTCAGCACATCAGGCGACATGCCAAGGTCGGACAGACGCAGGCCCGCCTGGTCCTTGTCGAGGATCCGCATCACCACCCGCTCGCCCATGCGGGCCGGCAGGGTCGAGACGCGGACGTCCAGGCTCTTGCCGCCCAGGGCCAGAGAGATCCGGCCGTCCTGCGGTACGCGCTTTTCAGCGATGTCCAGCTTGGCCATGACCTTGACCCGCGACACCAGCATGGCGGCGATCCGCGGCGACAGGCTCAACACCTCGGTCAGCACGCCATCGATCCGAAGCCGGACGATGAGGGCCTTCTCGAAGGGCTCGATGTGAATGTCCGACGCCCCCAGGCGCACGGCCTCGGCGATCAGGCCGTTGATCAGGCGGATGACCGGCGCGTCGTCCTGCGGGTCGAGGAGGTCGGCGGCGGCGGGCATGTCCTCAAGCAGCAGGCCAAGGCCACCTTCCAGGTCCAGGCTGTCGGCGCTCGACGCGGTGGCCAAGCCCGCGCCCGCATAGACCTCCGAGAACTTGCGGTCGAACACCGGGGCCGTCATCGGCTCGATCGCCAGCGGCGCGCCGACCGCTCGACGGATCTCGACCAGCGCCATCGGGTCATAGCCCTCGCGCACGCCGATCACCGCTCGCTCGCCCAGGGACAGCAGGACCACCCCGTTTCGCTTGGCGAAACCGTAGGCGAGCATCGGCGTAGTCATGGCGTCGTCGCCGGCTTCGCGGCGGTCGGCGCGGCGACCGGACGCGCCGCGTTCAGATAGTCGCGCATGACCGCGTCGAGCGAGTTGTCGCCGTCCGGCGTCGTCATGGGCGGCAGATTGCGCATGTAGTCGTAGCGCGGGGCGGTCAGGTCGCGGGCGTCGGCGCTGCTGCGGATAATGCGAGGACGGATGAAGACCATCAGGTTGGTCTTCTTGCGCTCGCGCGCCGTGCTGCGGAACAGGGCGCCCAGACCGGGGACGTCGCCCAGACCCGGCGTGCGCTGGGCCGACCGGGTCTCCTGCTGATCCAGCAGGCCGCCCAGCACGACGATGTCACCGTCGTCGACCAGGGCCGTGGTCTCGATCTCGCGCTTGTTGATGATCAGTTCGCTGGAGCCGACGCTGACCGGGCCGGCGACGCTGGAGACTTCCTGACGCAGGAACAGGGTAATGCCGCCGCCCGCATTGATCTGCGGCTTCACCTCCAGCTGGATGCCGACGTTCTGGCGCTGGATGGTGCGGAACGGATTGGCGTTGGAGTCGCCCAGCACTTCGCCCGTGGTGATCGGCACTTCCTGGCCGACCAAGATGCGGGCCTCCTCGTTGTCGAGCGTCATGATCGACGGCGTCGACAGAAGGTTCGAGCCCGTGTCTTTCTTCACCGCATTGATGATCGCGCCGAACAGCGCATCGCCGCTGCGGCCCACGACGCCCGACGTCACGCCCGAGGCGGTCAGCAACGAACTGACGGCGGCGTCCCGCAACGATTTCAGCGCCTCGGTGTCGGCGCCGCTGGTGGTGGTGGCCGCAGCCCCAACCAGCGGCAGCAGGCTGGGCGTGGCGTTGGTGTAGTTGGTCGCGACGAACGGAATGGTGCCGTTGGTCCCGCCCAGCAGGAACTGCACGCCCAGTTGCTTGGCGGTGCCGTCGGTGACCTCGACCACGATCGCCTCGACCAGAACCTGCTCGCGGCGGACGTCCAGCTGGCGAATGACCTCCGCCAGGGTGCGTTGGGTCTCGGGCGGCGCATTGATGATCAAAGCGTTGGCGCCTGGGAAGCGCGCGATGGTGGCCTGGGGCCCGTTGGCGGACGTGGTCGCCGCGACCGGCGCGGAGGGGGCGGTCGTCGCCGTGGAGGCGCCCGTAGCGGTCCGCGCGTTGCTCAGACCGCGCGATGAGGAGGTCGTCACCGAGGTGGTCGCCTGACCCACCAGTTGCTGCAGCACCGGCAGCATCTGTTCGGCGTTGGCGTGACGCAGGAACACGACACGCACGTCGTCGCTGGACTCGGCGCGACGGTCCAGGTCGGCGATGACGGGCAGCAGGCGCTGGACGGCGTCGGAGTCGCCCCGCAGCAGAACCGAATTGCTGCTGTCGACCGGCACGACGGTGACCGCGCCACGGCCGCTCTTGCCCTCGGCGCCCGGCGTTGCGAGCATGTCGTTGAGGACTTGGGCGATCTCGCGGGCCGAGCTGTGGGTCAGGGTGACGGTGTGGACCATCGCCCGGTCCTGGTCGACCTGGGCCAGAAGCCCGCGAATGCGCCGGACATTGTCGGCATAGTCAGCCACCACCACGACCGCGCCGCGCGGATTGGCCACGACCTGACCCTGCGGCCCGACCAGCGGCTTGAGCATCTCCACCGCGCTGGCGGCGTCGAGGGTGCGCAGACGGAACACCTCGGTGGCGAACTGCCCGCCGGCCGCCGAAGGCTGACGGGCGGCGTTCTCGGACGGCTCGATGCGGTAGGCGCCGTTACCGGCCGGCGTCGCCACGAAGTTATTGGCCCGCAGGGTGGCGAGGAACACCTCGAACAGCTCGCGACGGTTCAGCGGACCGTTGCTGGCCACGGTCACCGTGCCCTTGACGCGGGGATCGATGATGAAGGTCGTGCCGGTCGACTTGGCGACGTCCTGGATGAAGACGCGAATGTCCGCGTCCTGGACATTGAGCAGCTGGGTCTGGGCCAGCACGGGGGCCGGCCCGAGGCTCGCCCCGCCCATGACGAGCGCCGCAGCGACAGCGGCCAGAACGGAACGCGACGAAGCGACCTTGGTCATTGGGACACCGGGAAGGAGAGGGTCGCGCGTGCGCCGCCACGGGACAGTTCGACATGATCGGCGGCGACCGAGGCAAGGGTGACGCCATCGGCGATGGTCTCGCCGACGGCGTAGGATTTCTGGACGCCATCGGGTCCAGCGATAATGGCTGAGCCGCCGCCCGGCCCGCCGGACCGCACGCCAAACAGGCGGAAGCCGTCGATGGCCGAGCCGCCCGCCGACCCGCCGGTCGCGCCGAAGGCGTCAAACCGGGCAAGCACGCTCAGGTCGACCGGCGGCCGCGGCGCCTTGGCGGGCGATGAGACCGCGCCGACGGGCGCGGCGAGAACCCACACGAGGCGCGCCGCCTGGGCGGCGAGGACGAGAACGACCAGGATCTCAAGCGCGAGGATGAGCCTGGGACCTGGCGAACGGTGAAGGTCAAGGAATGACAATGGGGTCCGCCAACAGGTCGCTTACGGTCGAAGCGATGTAGCGCGGCGGCGCCGCACTTCTGCAACGATTTTACTACAGAAATACGACAAACGCTCCCGGTTCGGATGATCCGAGCCGGGAGCGCCGTCGATTTGCACCCTCTGCGAAACCCACCGATGAGCGGAGAACTCCGCCTCTCGGCAGGCCGCCTAGAACTTCGCCGAAGCGCCGATCGAGAAGAAACGACCGACGTCATAGGTATTGACGTCGACCCGGTTCTTGCCGGCCTTCTGATACTCTTCGTAGCCGACGCCGGTCAGGTTGCGCGCTTCGAACTTCAGCTCGACTTCGCGACCCCACAGCTCCAGGCCTTGGCGCGCGACGAAGTCGATGCGGGTCCCCGGATAGGCCTCGACGTCGGGCTGACCGCTGTTGACCAGACCACGGCTAGTGACTCGCTTGCTGGCGTAGTTGATCAGCAGGGTCTGCTGCGACAGGCGCTCGGTGTCCTCAAGACCCAGTTGCAGGTTGACCACGTGATCCGACTGACCCGTCAGCGGGGCGCCGTCGGTGAAGTAGTCGGTCGCCTTGGTCGAGGTCGCGGCGAAGACCGAGACGGTGTCGCCGGCCGAAACCTGCAGCTCCGACTTCGAGTAGGTATAGTTGGCGATCGCCACGAGGCGACGGCTGGCCCAGAAGTCGCCCTTGAAGTCCGCCAGATCGAAGTACTTTTGCACTTCGAACTCGGCGCCATAGAGCTTGGCCTTGGGCGCGTTGGCGAAGCTGGTCGACAGGTCGCTGCCCGAGACGAAGCTCTCGATCGGACGATCGATGGTCTTGTAGAAGCCCGCCACCGTCAGGCGCTGATCGCTGGCGAAGTACCACTCGTAGCGACCTTCGGCGTTGGTCAGCTCGCTGTCCGTCAGGAGCGGGTTGCCGCGATACATGCGGTTGCTGTCGGGATCGAAATAGAACTGATAGATCAGCTCGCGGAACTGCGGGCGGGCGATCGTCTTCGACGCGCTCAGGCGCAGTTGCTGGTCAGACTTCACGTGCCAGGTCGCCGTGGCGGACGGCAGCCAGTAGGTCTCGTTCTGGCGGGTCGAGGCCAGCGAGGCGCCCGGGGTCTTGAAGACCTCGGTCGGAGCCACCTTCAGACGCGCGGTTTCGTAGCGAACGCCCACGTCAAAATCGAGATCCTGGAACACCGTGCCGTTCAGCTTGCCGTAGGCCGCATGGTTCTGCAGCTGGGCGCGGAAGGCAGGATTGCCTTCGTTGGTGTCAACGAGCGCGATGTTGAAGTTCTTGATGATCGCCGGCGCCAGCAAGAGGTCCGGACGCAGCATGTCGACGCCGCGCGGGAAGGTGTTCGACGCCTGGAACTGGAAGTCGCGGCGCGAGCTGTCGCGGTCCGTATGGACATAGGCGTAGCCGACCGTCGCCGCGAAGCCCGGGGCCAGCTTGTAGGTGGCGTCGACGCCGCCCGACCACAGGTCTTCGTCCAGATCCGAATAGCTGATGCGCGCGTCGCCGCCATTGCCGTTGTTCAGGCGGTTGACGAAGTAGGCGCCGAACGGATCGGCCGCCGCGTTGGTGCGGACGTACTCGAACGACAATTCGGCCGGCGCTTCACGCTGGGTATTGGCGTAGTTGGCGCGAACGTCGACGTTGAGCTTATCCATCGGCTTGAACTCGCCGACCAACTGCGTGTTGATCAGCTGGCGCTCAAACCAGCCGGTGTTCTGCTGCATGTAGTCGACATTGGTGCCGCCACGCCGGCCCATGGCCAGACGCGTATTCTTGATCGTGTCGTGGACGTAGAGGTTGGTCCAACGGATCTTGTTCTCGCCAAAGCCCAGAGACGCGCCGAACAGCCCGTTCAGGACCATGCGGTTGTCCGTGCTGACGCGGCGGAAATCCGATTCCTTGTCCTCGAGATCCGCGTTCAGCGAGCTCTGGATCTGCGCGTCACGGGTGGACCAGCGGTTGCTGAAGCCGATCGTGCCGATAACGCCGAGATCCATCGAGTCGAGGTCGAACGGCTTGGCCGCCGTGATGTCCATCGAATAGTTGGCCGGCAGGTGGTTCCACTTCTGGACCACGCCATTGCGGCTGTTGACCAGCTGGCTGGCGATGTCGGCGGTGTTGACCTTGCCAGAGCTGATCCGCTCACCACTGGCGAAGAAGGCGGCCAGCGCGGAAGGGGTGTCGCGGTTGCCGTTGTCAAAGCCGGTCCAGTCGGACTTGCTGCCGTAATAGTCATAGCCCAGCTGATTGGTGGTTTCAGTGTCGCCGGACACCGAGCCGCCAATGCTGATGAAGCCTTCGCTCGGGATCGACTTGGTGGTCAGGTTGATCACGCCGCCGCCGAATTCGCCGGGGAAGTTGGCGGAATAGCTCTTCTGAACCAGCGAAGAGGCGATCACGCGGCTGGGGAACAGGTCCAGCGGAACCACACGCTTCAGCGGCTCAGGGCTCGGCAACGGCGAACCGTTGAGCAGGGCCAATGAATAGCGATCGCCCAGGCCGCGAACATAGACATAGCCGTTGCCGACCAGGGTCACGCCGGTGACCCGGGTGAGCGCGCCCGCGATATTGCCCTCGCCCGTACGCGCGATTTCCGCCGCGCTGAGCACCGAGACGACCTGCGAACCGGTGCGGACGACGTTGCCCGAGCGGTTGGCCGTGATGACCACCGCGTCGACCATGCCCGGAATCGAGACTTCGGGTTGCTGAAAATCGGACTGCGCCGCCGCAGCCGTCGGCTTGGCGGCCTCTTCGGCCGACGGGGCGGTCTGCGCCAGCGCCCAGGTCGGCATCGAGAGCGCGGTCGAAAGAAGCAGCAGGGACGTTAGCCGACGCGTAATCATATCCAATCCCCCGGGGAGCTAGGCAGGTAAAAATGGGGGGCAGCTGTGTTCCAGCCGCCCCCCGCTTCGACGAAGTCGCGTCGTCTTAGTTGGTCGGCAGCGACGTGCAGGCGGTGCTGGTCGAACCGAAGTTCGCCGCGCCGCTGTTGCAGGTCCAACCGGCGTACCAAGTGTCGTTGCTGTCGCGGACAGCGCCGATGTAGGTGGTGGCGCCGAAGAAGGCGCCCAGACCCGTGGCGTTGAACACGGCGACGGCCAGCTCGTTGGCGCCGTTGACAAAGGCGTTGAGCGTCGAGGTGAAGGCGTCGTTGTTGTTGTTGGCGCCCGAACCAAACTGAGCCGCCACGGTGGTCGCGTTGTAAGTCCCCGTACCCAGGTACTTCGCCGCATTACAGCTCATCACGAACGAGCGCGCCGTCAGCGTCGCCGGCGTCGTGCCCGAGCCGTTCATGCGCAGGCATTCGTTGTTCGGCGAGAGCATGATGCTGTTGGCGATCGTCGTGTCGGAGTTGCCGCGCAGCAGCAGCGAAGCCTGGTTGGACGCTTCGTTGTTGCTGCTCACCTGACGCTGGATCATCGTGAAGTTGGAGAGACGCAGATCGGTACGCGGCAGCTCGGTCTCACGGCCGTTGCTGTCGATTTCCATCAGCGCGTCACCCGCGCCGTCGCGCTGGATCATCAGACCGTACTGGAAGTTGGCCCGAGCGCCGACGTCAACGTCGAGGCTGTCGTCGTCCGCGCCGACCGACACGAAATACTTCATCTGTGGAATGCCGCCGAAGAACTCCACGCCGTCGTCCGAGCTGTTGTAGCTCTGGATGTGGCTCAGCACGGTGCCGCTGCCGATACCCGACGGCGTCAGCGACTGCAGCTCCACGTTCGCGCCGAGCACGTAGCCCGAATAACGGATCTGCACGTACTGCATGATGCCGCTGTTGTCGGCGTCGTCCGAACCGCCGAACAGGGCCGGGTCGGCCGCGCCTTCGGTCTGACGCTCGCAGGTGTTCGCAGTGGTCGAACCGGTGGAGCAGTCGGTGATCTTCGCGCGACCCAGCAGCACGATGCCGCCCCACTGGCCTTGCGAGGTTTCGGTGTTCAGACCCAGGATGTTGTCTCGGCTGGTGAACACGATCGGACGCGCGGCGGTGCCGACGGCGTTGATCCTATTGCCGCGATTGACCGCGAGCCAGGACACGCCCGTGCCGCCGTAGACGATGACGCCCGGCTCGATGGTCAGGGTCACATTGGTGTCCGCAGCGGTCCTGGTGAAGCCACCATCCGTGCCGACGTCAACACGACCAGCCAGCTGATACAGCAGGCCCGGGATCTTCGGCAGGGTGATCGAGCGGTTGACGCGCGACGGCAGGGTGCACACGCGCCAGGTGCCCGTCGGGCCCGTGATCGTACCGTCGTCCTTCAGCTGTTGCGGATCGGCGATGGTCGGGCAGCCCGAGGCCGGGGTCACGCCCGCCGGCGTGGTCGGGGTCGTCGGGGTGGTCGGGGTGGTCGGATTGTTGATGGTGACGTTACCGCCCGTTCCCGGCGAGGAGATGTCATCCGAGCCGCAGCCAGCGAGCGCCATGGCCGCGCAGCTCATGAGGATTAGGTTTCTATACAGCTTCACAGGAGCCCCTCTGGTTTCTCAAGCCGCGACGAACGCAGGCGATCAAGCCTCCGGGGGTGTTTAGTCGGCAATTGTGACAGTTTTTGCGGAACAGTCGGCGCTCAATACAAGGCGCCTGAGCGTTGCACTTCTTACGATAGAGAGGATTCCCCATCTGCGGGAATACAGGGCCGAATTAGATTCACTATTCGTGGCCGAATATTATGAGGGAGAATCTCCTATCACGAAAGTGAGAAGCTTTTTTGACAGATTCGACTTGGAACTCGAATTGGAGTTCATTTTTTGAGGTTGGGATTACATCCCCGCTAACCGCATAAAGAAGCTCGGGGTGCGCCCACCGAGATTTTAATCTGTATAAGGATATTTATTCTCGGCCTCGCCGTTGTTTTTCTTGATATTTTTGAGTCAAAGCCCCTAGGCATTAGCTGAGCCATCTCGAACCAGACACGCGCTATGAAGGCGGCGGATCGATCGATGCGCTCGCCTAAAGCCTCATCGTGAGCGCGTCGGTGCGCAGCGCAAACGAAAAAGGCCCGGCGTCACCGCCGGGCCTTTGCGAACAATGCTGGCAAGCCAACTAGAAGAAGCGCTCACCAATGCGGATCGTGTCGCCGGGCGACACCAGGGTCGAAGGCTTCAGCTCGCCCTTGATCTCGGACGCATCACCGTTGCGCTTGATGTAGACGATCTTCTTGTCGGCCCGGTAGGTGAAGCCGCCCGCCGTCGCCACGGCGTTCAGAACGGTCAGGCCCGAGGTGTAGGGATAGGTGCCAGGCTTCTCGACCTCGCCCAGAATGTAGAAGGGACGGAACGTAAGCACTTCGGCGCTTACGCGCGGGTCCCTCAGGTAGCCATCCTTCAGCTTGTCCTGAACCGCCGTCTGGAACTGGCCGACGGTCATGCCGCCGACCTTGATCTCGCCGATCAGCGGCAAGGACATCAGCCCAGTGCCGGCGACGAAGAACTCGCCCGACAGCGACTCCTCACCGTACACCGTGACCCGGACCTTATCGCCAGGGCCCAGAAGATAGTCGACCGCTTGCGCCGCTCCCGCGAAGGGGGCGGGCTCGGAGCCGACCTGGGCATGGGCGACACCATTCGATGTCGAGACCATCATGAAAACCACGGCCGCCAACATGGCGAGCGCGCGAGAGAGTTTCGAAAAACCGATCATGGAAAAGCGTCTCATCTCGGACTTGTCAGACCTGGAAGTTGCAATGCCACATCGCACGTGACCGCGCGATGAACAAGACGAACTCTAAGCTGCGCGCGGTTTACTAAATTGGATGATCTTGGGCTCACCACCATCAAGTCTCACCGCGGTCAGCACGCCTGTGGCGTAGGCGCCCGTATCGACATTGATCCGCTGGCGCCCGACGAAAACCTCTTCGACTGGCGTGTGGCCGTGAACGACGGTGGCTTTTAGCCCGTGGGCGTTGTCCAGGAAATCGTTGCGGATCCAAAGCAGGTCTGCGGCGACCTGTCGCTCAAGCGGCAGGCCAGGCCTGACGCCGGCGTGCACGAAGACATAGTCGCCATAGACGGCCATCAGCTCCAGTCGACGCAGGAACTGTTCATGGTGGGGCGGGAAGGCTGCGCGGAAAGCCACCCGCGTCTGCTCCCAGACCTCCAGATCGGCGCGCCCCACGGGACGCTGCACGCCATACGAAGCCATCGTCTCGCCGCCGCCATACTCCACCCACGACGGTCCGGCCTGCGGATCATCAAGGAAGTGCAGTAGGGTCTCCTCGTGGTTGCCCATCAGGGCGCGGAACTCGAAGCGCCCCTCGGCCGCCTGCTGGCTTAGCGCGATGAGGCGGTCGATCACGCCAGACGAGTGCGCGCCCCGATCCACATAGTCGCCCAGCATGATCAACACGGGCGGGTCCTCACGCCCGAGGGCGCGATAGTCATCGGTCATGCGCGCGATCAGGCCGTCCAGCAGGTCCAGGCGCCCATGAACGTCGCCTATGGCGTAGAGCACGCGCCCTCCCGTGGAGACCGCGCGGCGCTCTTTCTGCTTGGAACGAAATAAGGCCTTGAACATCGAACTCGCCACGTACGCCACGGTGCGTCGCCGGGACTTTGAACCAATTTTGCCTCACGGCGCTCCAGCGTTCAACCGAAAGCCGCCGCATTAACCTACAATTCATCACAATCTTTTTCGCGCAATTTACCAAGTAAATTAGAGTTCTGTTTTGGTAAATATCGAATTTAGGACAGTTAAACACATGGATTATACCATCTAAATTCAACTCGTTTTCGGACCTCACATGAATACTGACCTCACGAACACAGCGAGGTCAGCATGTTCAAGGCGCGAAACATTGTTATGGGACTGCTCAGCGCCGCTGCGCTGATGACGAGCGCCCAGGCACAGGCCGGCGGGATGCCGTTCATGCCGCGCGGCCATGGCGTTCTGGCTCCTGCAGGTTTCGCCGACCTTTGCCGACGCGACCTCGAGACGTGCGGGCTTCCCACTACCCAGCTGGCGCTGCTAGGTCCCCAGAGCCGCCAGGGCATGACGCCGACGTCGTCCGTAGGCCTGGCCCCCACGCGGACCTTCGCGCCGACGGAATCTTTGAATAGCGACAGCGACGCGGACGTCGCACTGGTGTCGGTGGAGATGATCGAGGCGTTTACGCTTGGCCCCGTGGAAGACTTCGTCGCCGCCGGCCAGATGCGCGCGTTCACGCCGGTCGGAGAGCCCGAAACCGTCCTGACCTGGTTCGATCGTAACGAACGCGACCAGATGAAGCTGCTCAACCGGATCAACCAGCAGGTCAATCGCGACGTGAAGAAGGCCAATGACAGCGACCTGTACGGCCAGGAAGAGTACTGGGCGCTGCCGCGCATGGTCGATGGCAAGCTCTATGGCGACTGCGAGGACTACGTCCTCGAGAAGCGTCGCCAACTGATCGCCGCCGGCGTGTCCGAGTCGGCGCTGTCGATTGCCGTCGCCGTGACGGCGCGGGGCGAGGGGCACGCGGTCCTGATGGTGTCGCTGAAGAGCGGCGACTGGGTGCTCGACAACCTCACGCCGTGGGCCACGCCGTGGGCGGACCTCAACTATCGCTGGGTTGAGCGTCAAGTCCCCGGCACCGCCCTGTGGACGTCGATCGCCTAACGTTTCTCGCGCAAGGGTCCGTTGAGCTTTAAACCCCGAGCCCCAGGCTCGGGGTTTTCGCACGGTGGAACCCAAACACCCGGACAACAGAAAGCCCGCCCGGCGGCGCCGAGCGGGCTTTCTGTCGTGAACGAAGATTTGGCTCTGGTGATCCGGTCGGATCAGACCAACTGCGCGATGGCCACCGCCAGAAGCGCCCAGAGGCCCGCCGAGAGTACCGCGGCCAACGCGAGGCCCGCCAGCGGCGGGAGCCGCCGCGCCGACACAGATTCAATCGGGGCGAAGGACAACTTTGCGTCGATCATCAGACAGTGCTCCTGCTGTCGATGATGTAACCGTCGCGCCGCTAATGGCCCGTGAAAGAACAAGGTCTACCGGCTGTTAACATTATCGCCTGCGCCTCGCCCCTTTTGTGCACGACGACATCAAGCGATTGCGTTAGCGTATGGGCCTGTGAACTTGAACAGCCTCTCTCCGACGCGCTGGGGAAATTAAAGGATCATCCGGTGGATCTAGGGCCATCGACCCAGCTCTTGACGCTGAGGCCGGGAGGACCGTTGCCTCGGGTGGCGGTGGATCTACGGAAGCGCGTCCTGGATGTGGTCGCCGCGGCGCTGCTGACCGCCCTGTTCGCCCCGCTCCTACTACTGGCGGCCCTCGCCATAAAACTCGAGTCACCGGGTCCCGCCCTTTTCCGGCAGACCCGTGGCGGTCTGGGTGGAGCCCCCTTCCAGATCCTCAAACTACGGACCATGCATTGCCGGGAGGACGGCCCAGACGTCGCGCAGGCGCAGCGGGGTGACGACCGCGTCACCCGGGTGGGCCGCATCCTACGTGCGACCAGCATCGATGAGCTGCCGCAGTTGCTCAACGTGCTGCGCGGCGACATGTCCCTGGTGGGACCCAGGCCTCACGCCACCGCCCATGACGACTACTACAGCGCGCGGATCCCTGAGTATATCGCCCGTCACCAGGCGCGACCTGGCCTGACCGGACTTGCCCAGGTCAGAGGCCTACGCGGCGGCACCGAGACGGTTGAGCTCATGCGCCAGCGGATCGCGGCGGACATCGACTACATCCAGACCTGGTCGCTCTGGCGAGACCTGAAGATCGTGCTGCGCACAGTCCCCAGCCTGCTGACGACCGACAACGCCTACTGATCGGCTGTCTTAGTCATGCGCTCGGCGGCGATCAGAAGCGCCAGGCCAATACGGCCGGACGGGTCCTGAATGCTGTTGGCCAGAGCCGTAAGCCGTTTGTCGCCGTCTGGACGTTTATACTCGACGCGAACCTGGTAGATCACCTGCTTGCGGACGGCAGGCGTCAGCCTCGCCCAATGCTCGTAGGCGAGGCGCGTGCGGGCCAGGAACGCGCTCGTGTGCAACGGAGCGACCGTATAGGATCGGTCCAGCGCCTCATTAGCGCGGGCGAAGTCACCGCGCTTGAAATCCACCGCCGCTTTCCGGAGCCAGGCCGCGCCGACGCCGGGGCGCATAGCGACTTCGCGCCGGCTCAGGGCGTCCAGCCGGTCAAGCATAGCCTGGTCTGTCGCACCGCTGGCCAGTCCCGTCTCGACGCTCGACGCCAGGGACTCCGCCGGCGCCGTCGGCAGACCGCTCAGGTCTCCCCCGAAACGCGCGGCGACAAGTGGCGCCGACACGAGCAGCCCACTGACCAACACGACCCCAGCGAAGGTCGGCGTCGCGCTGAAGGTCGGAAGGCGTCCCCGCCGCGCCGGCGACGAAGTGACCAGCGCGCCGAGGCCGACCGCAAAGAGAGCCTGAAGCGCAGGCGCTTGGACGGCGAAGTCAGACATGCCGTGCAGGAGCACCAGAGCCGTCGAAGCGATCGCCGCGCGGGCGAGAGCACCGCTGGTCCCTGACTTGTTCGCGGCGGCGCAGACCTGCCACAACAAGACGCCCAGCAGACCCAGCATGCTCAGCGCGCCGACGAGGCCAGCTTCCTCGAGCCACTGGAGATAGAGATTGTGGGTCGCACGGACATCGAACAGAGCCGGCAGGGTTTCGCTCGTCATCACCATCTGGTTGACGGCCGGAAACGAGCCGAGGCCGTAGCCGAACCAAGGGCTGGCCTTGAAGGCCTGCCAGTGCGCGGCGAAGATGGTCTGACGCGTGGCGACGTCACCGCCCAGATTTTCGAGCCGGGCGGCGGTGATGTCGGCGCTGCGCATCGCCAGACCAACCGCGGCGAAGAGCACAGCAGCGCCGCCGATCATCACCACGACCCGCGCGCGCTTGCCCTGGGCCAGCACCTGCCAGATCAGGAAGGTCGCGAGCGCGACCACAGTTGCGAAGACCCCGCCACGGGATCCTGTGAAGGCGAGCGCCACCGCAAACACCGCGAGAAGGGCAAGACTGATGCTAGCGTCCAGCGGCAACTTGTCGAGGGACAGCCTGCCCCCCGCCCGCTGGATGAACTGGGTGACAAACATCGCCGCGAACACAGCGCCCACACCCATCAGCGTGGCGAGGGTATTGGGGCTCAGCAAGGTGGCGGTCATGCGCCCCGAGGCTCGGACGCCGACATGCTGCAGAATGGCCAGGATAGCGTAGGCGCCGAGCGCGACGAGCAAGGACCAGAACAGGGCGCGTCGTCGTGTCTCGGAGCTGCCGATAATCTGAGCCGCCAGGAACAGGCAGGCCAAACCGCCCAGGCGGACCAGGTTCAGAATCAGGGATGACCGATCGACCGTAATCGCCCCCCCGTTTGGCTCGACATATAGCCAGATCGGGTGCGGACCACCTGGCCCGAACGGCGTGAGCGCCCAGGCCGTCACGAGCATGAGGATGGCGAAAGGCAGCCACAAGGTCGGGCTGACGCCCTGTCGCGCTGCGTTTCGCGCCCAGCCGCAGGTGGCCAGCAGAACAATAGGAAACAGCGCGTGAAGCGCGGCGAAGGCGGACGAAACCGCCAGCTCGCTCGCGCCGAACGCGATGATCTCGGCGAGAATCAGTGTCAGGAGGGCGCCGACAGCGACGCCCTCCGACACTTTGAGCCGTCTTGAGCCCGACGATCCGAACGAGGACGAGCCGGCGCCCAACCGCTTGCTAGTCCGCATAGTACTTTCGATAATTCGCGTAATAGTAGTAGGAGTCGCCGTAGCCATAGCGAGACTGCGCCTTCAGATCCATCTGGGTCAGGGCGACGCCGGCGATGAATGCTCGAGTTCCCTGCAGCAGCGCCAGAGCCGATTGGACGGCCTTGACCGGGGTCTTCTTCCAGCGGACCAGCATCACCACGGCGTCGGTATGCGGCGCCAGGATACGCGTGTCGGCGATAGCCAGCAGCGGCGCGGTGTCGAGAAGGACGATCTCGTACTTCTGACGCAGTTCCTGCAACAGGCGATGCATGGCCGAAGAGCCGAGCACATCGCGCGGCGTGTAGGACGACTTCGCCAGCGGCAGAATATGCGCGCCACTTTCATCGTGCATCACGGCCTGCTCAAGCGTTGCGACGCCATTGAGCACTTCCAGAAGACCCACGGGCGCCGGCTCCTTCAGGAACTGGCTGATGGCGCTCTGTCGAAGGTCGCAGTCGACGACGATTACGTTCGCACCAGACGTCGCGAGCGTGCGGGCCAGCGAGAACGTGGTTGTCGTCTTGCCCTCACCCGGCAGCGAGGAGGTCACCGCAATCACCTGAACCGTCTCGCCGACCTTCGAGAAGAGGATCGAAGCTCGGAGCTTGCGCAGACTTTCAGCAAAGCTCGAAAGCGGCTTCGCCAGCAGATAGTCCGGCGGCGTCATGCCCTTGAGGGTCTTGGCATCGTCAACAGTGGTGCCAAGGCTCGGGACCGCGCCCAGATAGGGCAGGCCCAGACGGCGCTCGACCTCGTCCTCCGTGAACAGACCCGCCATCAGAATCTCGGCGAGAACGACGGCTGCAAAGCCGGCACCCAGAGCCAGGACCAGGCCAAGGGCCAGGTTCAGCGTCGGCTTCGGATAGCTCGGACGGGTCGGAATCTTGGCCGGGGAAACCACGCGGGCGTCTGCCTGCTCGATACCCTCCTGGGTGGTCGTCTGCTTGAAGCGCGACAGCAGCGTCTCGTAGAGGGTCTTGACCGACTGGGCCTTACGCTCCAGTTCGGCGAGACCGATGCTGGCCCGGTTGTTGCCGGCGAGCGTGCCCTTCGAGGCGGCGACGCTGGACGCCACCGAACCCGTACGCTGACGCGCGACCTGAGCTTGAGCTTCCAGGTTGGAGATGATCCGGCGGATCTCGGCCTGAATCTGGCTGTCGATGTCGGCCAGCTCACGCCGGGCCTTCAGCAGCTCAGGGTGGCGATCGCCGTAGCGACCGCCAAGATCGGCGACCTGGGCGCTCTTTTCGGAGCGCTGCTTGCGCAGTTGCTGGACCACCGGCGAGTTCAGCGACTCGCCAACGTCCTCACCGGTGCTGCCCCTGGCAAGTTGCTGACGCGCGATGTTCAGGCGGGCGTCGGTCTCAGCCTGAGAGGCGCGGCTGAGCGCTAGCTGCTGGTTCAGGCTGGAGATTTCCTGCTCGGTCAGGGTCGCGCCCTCGGCGCTCAGCAGGTTGTTCTGAATCTTGTATTGCTGAACCGCAGCGTCGGCTGCTTGCACCTGCTCACGGAGCTCTCCCACGCGGGTGTCCAGCCATTCGTTGGCCTTCTGCGTGGCGTCGAACTTCGCTTCAAGTTGCTCGGTCAGATAAAGGTTCGCGAAGGCGTTCGCCAACTCCGAAGCGCGCTTGGGATCCTTGTGCGTGTACTCGATCGAGATCAGATAGGTCAGGCCCGCCCGGCGAACCTTAAGTCCGCCAAGGACGCTATCGACGATCCGTTCACTGCGGCGCTGCAGTTCGACGGAATCCACATTATCGAGCGGAGCAGCGGCTTTTCGCACAGTAGAAAGCCACGCCCCCGCCCCCTCAGCGTTGGAGAGATAAGGATTGAAGTAGGGATCTTGCTCCAGCTTCAACTCTTTGACGACGCGCGCGGCGAGCGAGCGCGACTTGAGCACCTCAACCTCAGTATCGACGACGGACGAATCCGCAGGCAGGCCAGACAGCACGGCGCTCATGTCCGTGACCTGCTCCTGGCGCACATCGAGCATGACCTGCGCGATCGCCGTATATTTTGGCGTTTGCTGCAGGGTGAACAACACCACCGCCGCGAACACCACCACCGCCACCGCTGCGAACAGCCGGAAGCGCCGTCTGAACGTCGCGATCGCGATGTTCAGATCAAAAGACAACGCTCCGGTGTCATTCACCGGAGCGTTCGAAGTTTCAAACCTGGAGCCGTCCATAACTACTCTCAGTAACCGGCAAACCTTGCCGTTTCGTGGACGTTGATCAGAACTGCAGGGCGACCGAAGCCACCAGCTTGTTGTCCTTGAACGAAGCGCCCTTTTGCGCGCCCGACGAGTCCTGCTTGAGATAGTTGTAGGTCAGGAACAGGCCCACACGGCGGTTCAGGAGATAGGTCGCCGTCGCCGAGAAGTTATTGCGCTTGTCGTCCCGTGCCACGCCCTTGTAAGCGTCCTTCCCGTAGCTGTAGTTCGCAGAAAGCAGAACATTCCGCATTAGCTCGTGGTCGATCGAGGCGCCGACAGTGTTGGCGATGTAGCCAGGCGAACCGAGCGCCACGGCTTCCTGGATCGAGCGGGAAGCGTTCACGCCGACGGTGGTCAGCTGGGTCGGGAACCACTCAACATTGGCGTTTGCGTTGAAGCCGCTGATCTCCTTGAAGGCCGCCCTGTCGTACGACTGCTTCATGTAGCCGATCTGCACGTCGCCGCGCATTGCTTCGGAAACGTCGAAGTTGGCGCCGACACCGATCACATAGCCATCCGACGAACGGTCCTGGGTGGCGACGTTGGTGTCGTAGTCCTTCTTGTTGCCCGTGGCCGTGGCGTAGATGGCCGTGTCGGGGCTGACTGCGTACTCCGCCTTTGCGCCGTAGCTCAGCTCGTTGCGGTCACGGAAGTCCTGATCGACCACGCCGGTGCCGGCAATGTTGGCGACGTCCTTGTAGTTGAAGTCGCGGTTGTCCACGCGGCCCGTCACGCGAAGGCGATTGAATTCCTTGACCAGGGTCGCCGAACCCGACGTCAGATCGTACTTCACCGGAGCGCCAGCAGCGACCGGCGAGGTCGGGGCCGTACGCGGTTCAACCAGACGCTGGGTCTGGACTGAGCCGGTCAGGTTCGAGCCGCGCTCGATATCGACGCGGCCATTGGCCGTGACAGTGAACTCTTCCGCGTCCTCGCTGCCATTGTCGGCGTAGCGAATGACGTTACCGCCGGCGAAGAAGCCAAGGGCATGACGCGACCAGTCCGAACGGACGGCCAGCTCCGGCTTCACGCGCCAGATCTCATCGCTCGTCTTACCCGCCGCGACGGCGTAGATGTTGTCGTTGTGCTCAAGGTCCACCGTGACCCGCGGGTAGACGGTGAAACCGCCAGCCTTTTGGCCAACGGCTTCATAGTCAGGACGCGGACGCTCACGGACGCTGGTGTTCTTATCGCGCTTGAAGCTGCTGCCGAGATCTTGCGCTTGCGCAAGCTGTGGCGCGCTAAACGCGATACAGGCCGCGATGGCCGAACACGTTAGAATTCGCATGGTATATCCCCACCATATTGAAGGCCGCCAGCGCGCGTCGTGACGCGCTGGTCGGCCTTGAGACAAGTCGATTAACCGCAGTAAGCGGCGATGACGCCCGCGCACGGATCAAACGGCGCAGGCGTGACCGGGGTCGCGCCACCCGCACCACCGGCCGCAGCGTCACCGCCCGTGCTTGTCGAGGCCGCACCCTGGAGGCTGACCAGCACGCTGGGCGCGCCACCAGTGGTCGTAGCCGCCGTGGTGGTGACCGTTGCGGTCTGATTCGTTTGCGCCAATTGGGTCTGCACCGCAGGCGATTGGGCGACGGTGGTGGCCACCTGGGGTGCCACTGCGGCAGCGACCTGAACGGCGACGCCGGCGCTCACCACGCCGCTCGAGACAGCCTGAACGAGCGCAGCGCCGATGGCGTTCGGCGAAGCGCCGGTGGCCGCCAGAGCCGACGCGACGGCCGCTTGGATCGCGGCGAGCTTGGCGGCGGGCGAAAGAGCCGCAAAGCCAGGTTGCGAGGCGGCCTCGGCGGCGGCGGCGGCGATAGCCGACTGCAGCGCCTGGGGCGACGGCTCAGCAGCAGGCGCCGGGGCCGGAGCCGGGGCGGTCTGGGCCAGAACGTGACCAGCGCTCACCGGCGCGATCGCAACAGCCAGGCTGATCGCCACGGCGCGGAAACGGTTAGAAGCCATGACTGCTCCCTCCAATTGAACGGCGTCCTCTTAGGACAACTAAAACAAATGCTCTACTCTGGATACGCCGTCATCGCTGAATTACAACGATGGCGTTTCCCAAAGAACACACTCGCGGTTCAATTCCCCACCCGGAAAAAGAACTTTGGGTCTTCGGCTAGTCGAATGTCCAGACCGGCCCGCCGCGCTGGTTGTGTCCAGCGACTGAAACAGCAAGCCGGCAATGCGCTATACAAACATGATGACGCTGGCAAGACAACAAATGTCATATCGAATCCAACGACGGCGCCAGAGTTCTGAACGAATTCGCTTTCAGGGCGAAAAACTAGTTCAAAAATTCCGCAGGAAGGCGCCCGGAAGCATGCCATCCCGTATTGGGTTGGACGCGGACGATAACAAATGCGTACTCTTTCTCTGCGCGAGCGTTCAACATTCCCGCTCAGGCGGCCGCGACAGTCCGCCCCGCGAGCGCCTTCGCCTGGACTAGGCACCCATACCAGCCGAGTCCCTGATACGTTTCATAGCCTGGCGTGCGAGCGTAGCCGACCGTGACGTCGCCATCGGCGTAGCTGCCCATCGGCCCCGCTGAGGTATCCAGCACAAAGGTCTCCGTCAGCACGCCTTGACCATCCGACGCCGCAAGCACGCGCCCCCGCTGGTCCAGGAGCATGACGCGCGAACGTTCGCGCTCCTCGGACGTCAAGCGTACGCCATCAACCACCGCCTGGGCCTGGGGACGCCAGTCGAAGTGCACCCCCAGCACGCCCAAGGGTTTGCCGGCGGCCTCGCCGCCCGCCCGGATGGCCGTTGCGTAGGTGGCCACCGGCGCGTCGCCCAGCGCGGCGCAGCGCTCGATATCGCACGCGACGAACTCATCGCCCGTCGCCGTTCGCAGACCCTCCTGAAACCATCGTGCGTCGGCGATCGAGCGCCCGACGACATTGGGATATCGTCCGGGGCGGCCGTTGGCGATCACGCGCCCTTGGGCGTCACAGATCCAGAGGTCGAGATAGACGGTGTAGGCGTCGAGGATCACCCCAAGGCGCTCGCTGGCGTAACGCCGCGCCGTCGGATCATCGCCCTGCGCGAGACAGGCCACCACCGCCGAGTCCGTCGCCCACCAACGGACATCACAGGTCCGTTCATAGAGATTGCGGTCGACAATCTCGATCGCGTTCAGGGCAAGGTCGGCCAGGCGTTGTCCGCGCATATGGCCCAGGATCGCGCCGCCGATCGCCGAGAGTTCGTCGAGGTCGGAGCGGACCTGGCTTTCCAGGGCGGCCGCCACGGCGTCGATCTCGGTGGAGATCTTCTTGAACTCCTCGGCGACGATGGCGAAGCCCTTGCCCGCCTCGCCGGCCCGCGCGGCGACGATGAGGGCGTTGATCGCCAGCATCTTGGCCGCCCGGTTCACCCTGGCGATTTCGCCGATCTTGGCCCCCGCCACGCTGGACAGCCGCTCCGAAAGATCCAGGATCCGTTCCGGACGAAGACTGGCGTCCTGTTCCATACTCAACGCGCCCCAAAGCAAACTTTCGGCCGAATCGATCCGAGAGCAGCAAGATGACGCCCCCGTCACGGCGACGCGAAGCGACTGGGGCCCGCGGCCAAGGCGAGACGGGCGTTTCTGGAAAAGAAAACGCCGGGCCGCCCCTGGATTGGGCGCCCGGCGCTTATGGAACAAACACTTGCAACAACACTTAGCTGCAAGGATGAGCTTTAGACGTCGACCTCGGCGTCGAGGGCGTTCTCCTGGATGAACTCTCGGCGCGGCTCGACAAGGTCGCCCATAAGGCGGCTGAACATGTCGTCGGCGTCGTCGGCGTGGTTGACGCGGACCTGCAGCAAGGTGCGCGCTTCGGCGTCCAGGGTGGTCTCCCACAGCTGGTCGGGATTCATCTCGCCCAGACCCTTGTAGCGCTGGATGGTCAGGCCCTTGCGGCCGGCGTCCAGCACCGCGTTGACCAAGTCGAGCGGCCCGCGCACGGTCGTCGACTTGTCCTTGCGGCGGAAGATGGCGCGACCCGAGAAGATTTCGGTCAGCTTGACGGCGCGCTCGGCCAGGCGACGGGCGTCGGCGGCGTGCAGCAGCACATCGTCCAGAACAACCCGCTCCGAAACACCGCGACGCACGCGGCTGAACACAAAGCCGGTGTCGCCGCGCTCGCCCGACCAAGGTCCATCGCCTTCCTCGGCGTAGAGATCCAGGCGGGTGGCGGCCGCGGCGGCGTTCGGCGACTCGCCCAGAAGGCCAGAGAGGGCCGCCTGCTCGATCGCGGTCGCCGGCGCGCGGGCGGCCAGGCGGTCAATATTGGCCTTGGCCGAGCGGCAGGTCTGCACCAAGGCCAGCAGGTCCTGGCCCGTCATCCGCTCACCCGACGCCAGATCTAGCTCAGCCCCGTCGACGCCCTCATCGACGAGGAAGGCGTCCATCTCGGCGTCGTCCTTCAGGTAGCGCGAAGACTTGCCCTTGCTGGCTTTGTAGAGCGGCGGCTGGGCGATGTAGATGTAGCCGCGCTCGATCAGCTCCGGCATCTGCCGGTAGAAGAAGGTCAGAAGCAGGGTGCGGATGTGGGCGCCGTCGACGTCGGCGTCGGTCATCAGCACGATCTTGTGGTAGCGCACCTTGTCCGGGTTGAAGTCGTCGCGGCCGATCCCCGCGCCCAGGGCGGTGATCAGCGTGCCGATCTGGTCGGACGACAGCATCTTGTCGAAGCGGGCCCGCTCGACGTTCAGGATCTTGCCGCGCAGGGGCAGAACGGCCTGGTTGTCGCGGTTGCGGGCCTGCTTGGCCGAGCCGCCCGCCGAGTCGCCCTCGACGATGAAGATCTCGGACTTGGCCGGATCGCGTTCCGAGCAGTCGGCGAGCTTGCCGGGCAGGCTGGTGATGTCGAGCGCGCTCTTGCGGCGGGTCAGCTCTCGCGCCTTGCGGGCGGCCTCGCGGGCGGCGGCGGCCTCGGCGATCTTGGTCACGATCGCCTTGGCCTCGTTCGGATGTTCCTCGAACCAGGTCGAGAGACCTTCCGACACCAGGCCCTCAACGGCGGGGCGCACTTCGGACGAGACCAGCTTGTCCTTGGTCTGCGAGCTGAACTTCGGATCCGGGACCTTGACCGACAGCACGCAGGTCAGGCCCTCGCGGCTGTCTTCGCCGCCCAGGCTGACCTTTTCCTTCTTCAGGATGCCGGAGCTCTCGGCGTAGCTGGTGATGATCCGGGTCAGGGCCGCGCGAAAGGCCGACAGGTGCGTGCCGCCATCCCGCTGCGGGATGTTGTTGGTGAAGCACAGCATCTGCTCGTGGTAGCTGTCGTTCCACCACAGGGCCAGGTCGATCTCGACCTTGTCCTTGACGCCCTTGACGGCGATCGGGGCCTTCAGCAGCGGCGTCTTGGCCTTGTCGAGGTGGCGCACGAAGGCCTCGATGCCGCCCTCGTAGAACAGCTTCTCTTCCCACGGCTCGACGTCGCGATGGTCCTTGAACCAGATCGTCACGCCCGAGTTCAGGAAGGCCAGCTCGCGCAGGCGGTGCTCCAGCGTCTTCCGGTCGAATTCGATGAAGGCGAAGGTGTCCTTCGACGGAAAGAACGTAACTTCCGTACCGGTCAGGGTCTCGCCGGCCTTGGGGCCCTCGGTCCGCACGGGCGAGTCGCCGGTGACCTTCAGCGAGGTGACCGCGTCGCCGCGCTCGAAGCGCATCTGGTGGACCTTGCCGTTGCGGTGGATCAGCAGCTCCAGCCAATCCGACAGGGCGTTCACGACCGAGACGCCCACGCCGTGCAGACCGCCCGAGACCTTGTAGCTGTTCTGGTCGAACTTACCGCCGGCGTGCAGCTGGGTCATGATGACCTCGGCCGCCGAGACGCCCTCGCCCTCGTGCATGTCGACAGGGATACCGCGACCGTCATCGGTGACCGTCACCGAGCCGTCGGCGTTGAGGATCACCTGGACCTTGGTGGCGTGGCCGGCCAGGGCCTCGTCGATGGCGTTGTCGACCACCTCATAGACCATGTGGTGCAGGCCAGAACCGTCGTCGGTGTCGCCGATATACATGCCGGGACGCTTACGGACGGCGTCGAGGCCCTTCAGCACCTTGATCGAGTCCGCGCCGTACTGGGCGGCGGCTTCCTCGGTCGTCATTTCCGGGGTCGACAGGTCGGGAACTTGGTCTTCGGTGTTCTCGGTCATTCGTCTTCCAGAGTAGTCAGGCCGGCGTCGCCCACGCGAACGCCTAGCGCCCGACCCTTGAGATGGTCGAACAGCGACTCGTCCGTGCCGGTCAGGAAGGCCTGGAGCTTGAGCGCCGTGAGTTCGTCAGCCAGAGCGGCTCGCCGGGTAAGGTCGAGATGCGCGGCGACTTCGTCGAGCAATATTACAGGATTCGGCGCGGATTCCGCACGCGAAAGTCGCGCCGCCTGGGCCAAAACCAGGTTCAAAATCAGGGCTTTTTGCTCGCCGGTCGAGCATTCCGCCGCCGGACGGTCCTTCTCGACATGGAAGATCGCCAGATCGCCGCGATGCGGGCCCGTCAACGCCCTGCCGGCGGCGCCGTCGCGGGCCCGCGCGGACGCCAGGGCCTGGGCCAGTTTCAGCTCGATCTCGGCGAACGGCGCGCCCTCCAGCGCCATGCGCTCCCACTCTCCGGTCAGGCCAAGGCGCGCGAGGGGGAACGGGCGATCCCCCCGTCCGTCAATCTCGGCCTGCAGGGCCAGCAGCGTGCGCGCCCGCGCCTGGGCCAGAAGCGCGCCGAACTCGGCCAGGCGAGCCTCCAGAGCGGTCAGCCAGGCCGCATCAGCGGGCGCGCCCGTTTCGGCGGCGTCGACAAGCAGGCGCATACGCTCGCGTTGCGCCTTGTCATAGCCGTTGGCGTTGGCGGCGTGGGCCGGTTCGCCCGCAAAGACCAGCCGGTCGAAAAAGCGGCGCCGTTCGGACGCGGCTTCGAGAAAAAGTCGATCCTGAGCAGGGGTCAGCCAGATCGGCCGCACATGGTCGGCGAGGCGGCCCGGCGGCACGGTCTCGCCCTCGAGCCGCACGGTGCGACGCGCCGCCCCGCCCTGCTCCACGCCCGTACCGATCCTGACCGGCGCATCCTCGCCGGACTGAACTTCGGCGGCCACGGCCCAGGCCCGCCCCGCCGCTTCGCCCGGCAGCCGCCGACCGACCTCGGCGAGACTGACCCCGCGCAAGCCCTTGCCGGGGCTGAGCAGGCTGATGGCTTCGAGGAGATTGGTTTTCCCCGCCCCGTTCGCGCCGAACAGGTAGACGCTGCGACCGCCGGTCTCCAGGCGCGCGCGCTCGTAGGACCGAAAGTCCGCCAGGGTCAGGGAAAGCAGTGCGGCCGACGCCATGCGGGCGTTCTTAAGGGGTGTCGGCCCCCGGGGCTAGGCGGGCCGAGACGCCCGCTCCAATGAGGACGCTGGAGCGGGCCCCGCCTCGGAATGGCCCTCCTGAGACTTGCGCGACATATGGGCCCCGCCGCGGCCAAGCTCGCCGCCACTCTGTGGCGAGACCATGGCAAAATCGCTGCGGGGCCCTTTCATGGATGCGAATTAAGAATCCGCTGGTCTCCGAGAGGTCAGCCCAGCTTGTAGCCGCACAGCTTGTTGCCATCGAGGTCGCGGAAATAGGCGAAATAGGCCTTGGGCATCCGCTCGCCGGGAGGACCATCGCACACTGCGCCCAGTTCCAAGGCCTTGGCGTGGAAGGCGTCCACCTCGGCAGGGGTGGCGAAGGCGAAGCCGGCCATCATGCCGTTGCCGACGCAGGCGGGATTGCCGTCATGCGGGCCCAGCACCCCGAACATGCAGCCCTCGCCGCGATAGAGACGACCGCCCGACGGATGATCGAAAAGCGGTCTGAACCCGGCCGAGGCCAGGAGCGCGTCATAGAAGGCCTTGGCCTTCGGCAGGTCGTTGGATCCGACCGTCACATAGTTCAGCTTGGCCATGGGCAGCCTCCCGTTTTGATATGAAACGGACCTTATCGTGACTCCCGGCGCTTGCAACTTGCCCTGGGCGTCAACCCTCCCAGAGGCTGCGGTGGCCATAGACCCAGGCCCCGACGTCAGCGAAGCGATCGGTGACGATCGCGCAGGTCCGGACGCGGCCCGTCTTCGCGCTGACGATCCAGCCGGACCGCTCCAGGATCTTCAGGTGCTTCATGAAGGAGGTCAGCGCCATGTCATGCGGCGCGGCCAGCTCGCCCACACTGGCGGGACCCTGACCCAATCGGCTCAGGATGGCCCGCCGGGTCGGATCGGCCAGGGCCTGGAACACTGCGTCCAAGGTTTCGGATTGCTCAGCCATATGGCTTAGTATGGTTAAGGCCAGCGCCGGCGCAACAGCTTGAGCCTTGGAGAGCAGGCGGGCGAACCTTGAACGCAAAAACGGACGCCCGAGGGCGCCCGTTTCTCAATGGCCCGATGACCCGGCTGCGGATCAGACCCGCAGCGGCATCAGCACGTACTTCACGCCCGGATCGACCGGATCGACCACCAGGGTCGGGCTGGCCGGGTCGGCGAAGCGGAACTCCGCCTGGGGACCGGCGATCTGGCCGCAGACGTCCAGCAGATAGCGGGCGTTGAAGCCGATCTCGAAGGGCTCGCCGTCATAGTCGACCTCGACCTCTTCGACGGCCTGGCCGGCTTCCATGTTGCGGACGGTCAGGGTGATGCGGCCCGGCTCGACGGCCAGCTTCACCGAGCGGCTCTTCTCGGCCGAGATGGTGGCCACCCGGTCCACGGCCTTGGCGAAGAGATCGTTGTCGAGGGTCAGGATCTTGGCGTTATCGCGCGGGATCACCCGCATGTAGTCGGGGAAGGCGCCGTCGATGACCTTGGAGGTCAGAGCGGCCGCGCCGAACTCGAAGCGGACCTTCTGCGGGGAGACCTGCAGGTCGACCGTCTCGCCGGCCGATTCCATCAGGCGACGGGCTTCGGCGATGGTCTTGCGCGGCACGATCACGCCCGGGATGCCGACCGCGCCCTCGGGCGCGGGCATCTCGGCCAGGGCCAGGCGGTGACCGTCGGTGGCGACGGCGCGCAGCTTGGTCTCACCGCCCTCGTTGACCGTGTGCACATAGAGACCGTTCAGATAGTAGCGGGTCTCTTCGGTCGAGATCGCGAAACGGGTCTTGTCGATCAGGCGGATCAGCTCGTTGGTGTCGACCGCGATGCGGCTGGACAGGCCATCGGAGCTCATCACCGGAAAGTCGCCGGCGGGCAGCACCGGCAGGTTGAAGCGCGAGCGACCGGCCTGGATGACCAGGCGCGGGTCATCGCCGCTGAAGCTCAACGACACATCGGCGCCGTCGGGCAGCTTGCGGACGATCTCATAGAGGGTGTGGGCAGGCGCAGTGATCTGGCCGGGCACGTCGATCTGGGCGAAGCCCTCGTCGATGATCTCCATGTCCAGGTCCGTGGCCGAGAACGACAGCCGGTCACCTTCAGCCGACAGCAGGATGTTCGACAGGATCGGGATGGTGTTGCGGCGCTCGACGACGCTCTGCACATGCCCCAGCGCCTTCAGGAGCGCCGCCCGTTCGATCGTAAGCTTCATAGTCCGGTCCAGATGTCGGGTTCAGCCGCCGCCGGGGAGAATCAGCCCCGCGCGAACCCGTGGAGAAGGGACCGCCGACATTAGCGAAAACACGCGCGCGGGGAAGAGGCCGAAACCCTTGCAGCGCGGGATTCGGGCGCCATTTACTGAGAATGATTCTCAAGTAAGAGCATGAAGATGCGCCTTGCCCTCAAGACCCTGACCTATGCGTCCATGCACCTGACGGTCGCCGTGGCGGTGGCCTACGCCCTGACCCGCGACTGGCGGGTGGCGCTGGCGGTCGGTCTGGTCGAACCGATGGTCCAGACCGTGGCCTTCAATATCCATGAGCGGCTGTGGTCGCGCGCCGATCAGCGAGCGCGCGACCGATCCGGCGATCAGGCCTTGGCGTCGAACGCGCCGCCCGTGCTGTCGCCCTCAGCGGCCGCGCCGGCGTAGGGGTTGGCCGAGGCTGCGGGCGCATCCGGCGAGGCCGGCCCCGTCGAGCCCTTGGCCGCCACGGCGACCATGGCGGGACGAACCAAGCGGCCCATCAGCTCATAGCCGGCCTGCATCACCATCAGCACGCCGCCGGCGGCGACCTCGGTCGAGGGCTGCTCGGTGACGGCCTGGTGCAGGTGCGGGTCGAACTTGTCGCCCTTGGCCGGATCGATCTTCTTCAGGCCGTTGCGTTCGAAGGCGCTCTGCAGCTCCTTCTCGGTCATCTCGACGCCGATGATGAAGTTCTTCACCGCCGGGTCGGTCGAGTCCTTGGGGCTGTGCGCGGTGGCGCGGCCCAGATTGTCGGCGGCGCCCAGGAGGTCGCGGGCGAACTTCTGGATCGCATAGGCGCGCGCATCGTTCATCTCGCGCTCGGCGCGGCGCTTGGTGTTCTCGGCCTCGGCGGCGTAGCGGAGCGCCTGCTCCTTCAGTTGCGCCACTTCCAGCTTCAGCGCCTCGATCTCCTGCGCGGCGTCATCGGCTTCGAACGGCATCTCTTCCGCCGGCGTTTGCTCGTCGGTCATTGGGTAAAGTCCTTATCCATCCATCATCCGCCCGAGCACCCGGGCGGTATAGTCCACCAACGGAATGACCCGAGCGTAGTTCAAGCGGGCGGGCCCGATCACGCCGATCGCGCCCAGCACCTTCTGACGCCCCGTCATATAGGGCGCCGCGATCACCGAGGAACCCGAAAGCGAAAACAGACGTGTTTCGGCCCCGATATAGATGCGAACACCCTCGGCGTCGCGCACGTCGTCCAGCAGGCCGATCAGCTGGCCCTTCTGCTCCAGATCGTCGAACAGCTGCCGCACCCGGTCGATGTCCTCGCGGGCCCGGGCGTCGGCCAGCAGGTTGGCCTGGCCGCGCACGATCAGCGAGCGCGCATCGCCCTCGCCGCCGCTCCAGGCCGCCAGCCCGTCCTCGACGAGGCGGGCGGCCGTCTCGTTCAGCTGCCGTCGCGCGGCGTCCAGCTCGCCGCCCATCTCGGTCCGCGCCTCGGTCAGGGTGCGGCCGCGCAGGCGGGCGTTGAGGAAGTTGGACGCCTCCTGCAGCGCCGAGGGCGTGACGCCCGGCGCCTGGCGCATCAGGCGGTTCTCGACCTGACCATCCTCGAACACCATCACCGCCAGCACCTGGCCGCCGCCCAGGGGGACGAACTCCACGTGCTTGACCCCGCCTTCGCGAACGGGCGTGACGACGATCCCGGCTCCGCCGGCCAGGCCCGACAGGATCGACGAGGCCTCGGCCAGCGCCTCCTCGAACGAGCGGCCCTTCACGGCGAGGCGCGCCTCGATCGCGCGCTTTTCCTGCTCGGCGACGTCACCGACCTCCAGAAAGCCGTCGACGAACATCCGCAGGCCCGCATGGGTCGGCATACGACCGGCGCTGGTATGCGGGGCGTCCAGCAGGCCCAGCTGGGCCAGGTCCTGCATCGTATTGCGGATCGAGGCCGGCGACAGGGCGACGCCGCCCTTGGAAATGGTGCGTGAACCGACGGGCTCACCGGTCTCGAGATACGACTCCACGACGCGCCGGAAGATGTCGCGAGCGCGGGCGTCCAGCTCGGCCAGCCCAGGCGTACGGACGATCGGCCCTGGGAAGAGCTGCGTCATGTCCCTGCGCTCCGATCAAGCGTGACTTCGAAGACCCGGTCGGCGAACAAAAGCGGTCGGCCCCTTTCAAGTTCGGCTTCCAATAGGATAAGCGGCCACCCACACACATTCAAATCTCCCCGTCGATCAGGAGTTTCCCATGCGTCCGTCCGAACGCGCCCCCGACCAGCTGCGCGCCGTCACGCTGGAAACCGGCGTCAACCGCTATGCGGAGGGCTCCTGCCTGATCGGATTTGGCCACACCAAGGTGCTGGTCACCGCCACGGTCGAGGAGAACGTGCCGGGCTGGATGCGCAACAAGGGCGCCGGCTGGGTCACGGCCGAGTACGGCATGCTCCCGCGCGCGACGCATACGCGCGGTCGCCGCGAAGCCGCCGCCGGCAAGCAGACCGGCCGCACCCAAGAAATCCAGCGCCTGATCGGCCGCTCCCTGCGCGCCGTCGTCGACCTGAAAGCGCTGGGCGAGCGCCAGATCACGCTCGACTGCGATGTCGTCCAGGCCGACGGCGGCACCCGCACCGCCGCCATCACCGGCGCCTGGGTCGCCCTGCGCCTGGCCACGAAGTACCTGCTGGACGAGGGCGTGCTGAAGACCGATCCGATTCTTGGCCAGGTGGCCGCCGTCTCGTGCGGCGTGTTCAACGGCGTGCCGGTGCTGGACCTCGACTACGAGGAAGACAGCAACGCCGAGGCCGACAGCAACTTCGTCCTGACGGGCGTGGGCGACATCGTCGAGATCCAGGCCACGGGCGAAAAGCGCGGCTTCACCCGCGCCGAGTTCGAAAGTCTCTACGGGCTGGCCGAGAAGGGGATCAACGAACTGTTCGCCCTGCAGCGCGCGGCGATCGGTGGTTAACCCTAAAGGCTTGCCGAACGGGGGCGGCGGCCCCAGATTCCGGTCTTGAAGTCCAGAGCCTGAGACGCCTCAGCTGAGGCGCCGAAGGCTCCAGGTTCTTTGTAGATCGCTCTCGCTGGTCGACCAGGTGATTCCACCTCACCGGCGAACGCTCCAGGAGTCTCGCGTGCCCACCCCGTTCGAAGGCTATGAAGTCGAAGCCCGCCTGCGTCCCTCGGCCGAGGCCTATCGCTTCGACCTGGACCAGGCGCTGGCCTCGATGGTCGCCCTGGAGGCCAAGGTTCCCGCCGACGCCTACACCGCCGCGATCCTCGGGACCGAGCGGGTCGGCAACGGCGCGGTGATCAGCCCCAGCGGCCTCGTCGTGACCATGGCCTATCTGATCACTGAGGCCGAAGAGGTCGTGCTGACCCGCAACGACGGTCGGCGCGTGACCGCCCATGTCCTGGGCCTGGACGCGCGATCGGGCCTTGGCCTGGTTCAGGCGCTGGAGCCGCTGGACCTGCCGGCGATCACCATCGGCAGCGCCCGCGACCTGGAGCCCAGTTCGCCGATCATCGCCGCCGGCGCCGGCGGCCGGGCCCACGCGGTGGCGGGCCAGGTGCTGACCCGCATCCCGTTCGCCGGCTACTGGGAATACAAGCTCGACGACGCGATCATCACCGCGCCGGCCCACCCGCACTGGAGCGGCGCGGCCCTGATCGGGCCCAAGGGCGACCTCGTCGGTCTCGGATCCCTGACCCTGGAAGGCCGCGACCAGAACGGGGAGGCCCGCCCGCTCAACATGTTCGTGCCGGCCGAACTGCTGCCGCCGATCCTGGATGACCTGGCGCGCGGCCGCAGCCCGCATCCGCCGCGTCCCTGGCTGGGCGTCTTCGCCCAGGAGATGGAGAACCACGTCGTCATCGTCGGCGTCTCGCCCAAGGGCCCCGCCGCGCGCGCCGAGCTGCGCCCCGGCGATCTCATCCTGGCGATCGACGGCAAGCCGGTTTCGGATCTGTCGGCGTTCTACGACGCGCTCTGGGGTCTGGGAGAGGCCGGCGTCACCGTGCCGCTCAAGATCCTGCGCGAGGGCGACGCCTTCGAGATGGAGGTCCGCTCGATGGACCGCGCCAACCTGCTGAAGAAGCGGCGGTTGAACTAGTCGTCGTTCGCGTCCGCCGGGCCGTATTCGAAGCTCAGCAGGTCGCCCGGCTGGCACTCCAGTTCGCGACAGAGCGCGTCGAGGGTCGAGAACCGAACCGCGCGCGCCTTGCCCGTCTTCAGGATCGACAGGTTGGCGATCGTCACGCCGACACGATCCGACAGTTCGGTCAGCGACATGCGGCGCTCCAGAAGCACGCGGTCGAGGTTCACGCGGACGGGCATTCAGGATCGCTCCGGATCAGATCGTGAGTTCGGCTTCGCGCCGCAGGCGCGCGCCCTCGCGGAAGACTTCGGCCAGGACGAACACCACCAGCACCGAGAACCAGGCGGTCAGGGTGAAGCTGTCGTCGATGACCTTGGCTTTCGGGGCCAGCCAGCGGGCGAGACCCGAAAAAACGTAACGGCCGACCTCCAGGCCCGCCAGCACCAGCCCGATCAGGCGCAGGCGCACGACATTGTCGGGGTGGAAGGGATCGCCGGCCGTCAGGGTGGCGAAGATCTTGCGCAAGCGCTCGACAATGACCATCCAGCCGCCGAGCAGCAGGGCCCAGGCCGCCAGGGCCCCGGCGAACAGCGGGCCATTGCGGCTGACCGCCTCGACCGCATCGCTGATCGGCAACATCGCGGCCAGCAGTTCGGGATTGAAGCTGAACAGCAGCGCGATCAGCGTGAACAGCGACAGCAGACTGACGAAGATCCACAGCCCGACATAGATCACGTCGAGGATGATCTTCAGAAAACTCGAAACCGAGCCAGGCCCCAAGGCGCGCATGGCTGTTTCCCCCCACAGCGACGCTAAGCAACATGCCCCGCGTCGCGGGGAGACGTCAAAACGGCGAACGCGCCCCTAAAGCGTCTGCGCCAGGAACGCCACGGCCGACACCGGCACGGCCACGATCAGCGCGGCGGTGATGGCGGTCATGACAACCTTGTCGGCGATATGGAACAGACGGGCGGCGGACATCGCTTTTTCCAGTTTGAGAGACATGGCCAGGGCCGAAACATTCGCCCCTTCGCCACACTGAACAGATAGGCCGGGTTTGCGGTTCCGCCAATGTCGTTTATCGAGAAACGATATTAAACTTTGGCAATGATCGGCGGCGGCGTGTCGCCCGCGCTATCGGCGCACACTCAGGCCGTGGAGGGGTCGGTCGCGATCATCGAGGCGCGCTTGGAGACCGCATCGTACCAGGCCGACAGGGCCGGGCGACCGGGACGCCAGGCGACCACCTGCCGCACATCCAGATAGGCCAGCTGCACGGCGATCGCGATCTCGGCGATTTCGAACCGATCGCTGGGCAGGTCCGCCGCTTCGAAAAGGTCGAGCGCGGCGTGGACCGCGCGCAGCTGGCGATCGAACAGGTCCTGGCGGTGCTGCGCCTCGGGCCGCATGCGCTCGCGGACGATCAGCAGGGCCGCATCGCCCAAACCGTCGGCCGCCGCTTCGAGGGTCAGGGCCCGCCGCCGCGCCGGCTGAGCGCTCGGAATCAGGGTCGGCTCGGACAGTCCGTCCAGGAAGTCGACGATCACGGCGGAATCAAACACCGTCTCGCCGCCTTCCAGCACCAGGGTCGGCACCTTGTTCAGCGGGTTCAGCACCCGGAGGCTTTCGTCCTGGAACGGCGCGATCGTCTCGAACGTCAGGTGCTCGGACAGCCCTTTTTCCATGGTCAGAACACGAACCTTGCGGGCAAACGGCGACAAGGGCGAGTAAAGAAGCCGCATCGATGGATTTCCTGGAGACGACGAATGGCGCTGAAGCTTGAAGTGGGAGCAAAGCTTGTGGCCGCCACCCACAATCCTGGCAAGGTCCCCGAGATCGCCGCCTTGCTGGATGGCCGGTTCGAGATCGTCACCGCCGGCCAGTTGGGCCTGCCCGAACCGGACGAAACCGAGAGCACCTTCGTCGGCAACGCGCTGCTGAAGGCCCGCCACGCCGCAGACCTGTCGGGCCTGCCCGCCCTGGCGGATGATTCGGGCCTGTCGGTCACCGCGCTGGACGGCGCGCCGGGCATCTTCTCCGCCCGCTGGGCCGGTCCGGGCAAGGACTTCGCCCTGGCCATGAAGAAGGTCGAGGAGCGCCTGGAAGAGACCGCGTCGGACGATCGCACCGCCTGGTTCACCTCGGCCCTGGCCGTGGCCTGGCCGAACGGCCCGGCGGTCGTGGTCGAAGGCCGCGTGGATGGAACCCTGGTGTTCCCGGGACGCGGGACGCGCGGCTTTGGCTATGATCCGATCTTCGTCCCCGAGGGCCACGCCCTGACCTTCGGCGAGATGGAGCCGGCCGCCAAGGACGCCATGAGCCATAGGGCCCGCGCCTTCGCCAAGCTGAAGGCGGCCCTGTTTGACTGATCCCCGCGCCGAGGCTGTGGGGATCTATGTCCACTGGCCCTACTGCGCGCGAATCTGCCCCTATTGCGACTTCAATGTCGTGCGCGATCGCGGGCGGACCGACGAGCAGCGGGCCCTGGCGGACGCCATCGTCGCGGACCTGGAAGCCCAGCGCGCCCTGACCGGCGAGCGTCGTCTGCTGTCGATCTTCTTCGGCGGCGGCACGCCCTCGCTGATGGACCCGGCGCAGGTGGCGCGGGTGATCGAGACCGCCAAGCGTCTGTGGTCGCCGGCCGACGATCTTGAAATTAGCCTGGAAGCCAACCCCACCGACGCCGAGACCGATCGCTTCGCGGCCCTCGCCGCCGCCGGGGTTCAGCGCCTGTCGCTGGGCGTGCAGGCGCTGGATGACGCTTCTCTCAAGGCGCTGGGCCGTAACCACGACGCCGGCGCGGCGCGGCGAGCCATAGCCGCAGCAGCCCGGGCCTTTCCCCGCCTGTCGATCGACCTGATCTACGCCCGCCCGGGCCAGACCGATGCGGCCTGGCGCGCCGAGCTCTCCGAAGCGATCGCTCTGGGCCCCGAGCACGTCTCGCCCTACCAGCTGACCATCGAGCCCGGCACCGCCTTTGACCGCGCGGTCGGGCGCGGAACCCTGGTCACGCCCGACGAGGACCTGGCCGCCACTCTGTTCGAGACCACCCAGGAAATCCTCGAGGCCGCCGGCTTCGACGCCTACGAGGTCTCCAACCACGCCCGAGGCGAGGCCGCCCGCGCGCGGCACAATCTCGTCTACTGGCGGGGCGTCGACTATGTCGGCGTCGGGCCGGGGGCGCATGGCCGCCTGGCCCTGCCCGAGGGCCGCGCCGCCACCACCGCCCATCGCGCCATCAAGGACTACATCGCCGCCGTCGGCGATCACGGCGTCGGCTTTCAGTCGGAGATCCTCACGCCCGAGGACGCGGCCCTGGAGCGACTGGTTCTGGGGATGCGGATCGACGCCGGGGTCGGCTTTGACGAGGTCGCGATCCTGGGCCTTGACCCGGACGTCGCCAAGGTCCGCGATCTGGTCGAGACCGGCCTTCTGGTAGAGGATCGCGCGCGGCTGAGGGCGACGCGCGCGGGCCGGCTGGTGCTGGATCGGCTGACAGGCGCGCTCGCAACCTGATATGGGTTTGACTCAACCGAAGGACACCGCGCTCTTGAGTCGTCTGCTTCCCCCGCCAGCCTTGTCCGACGCGCCCCTGGCGCCCGGCCTCTATCTGGTGGCGACGCCGATCGGCAATCTGCGCGACATCACCCTGAGGGCCCTGGACGTGCTGGCCGGCTGCGACGTGCTGCTGGCCGAAGACACCCGGGTGACCGGCAAGCTGTTGTCGGCCTACGGGATCAGGACCCGGCTGGAACGCCATGACGAGCACGTCGCCGAGCGGGCGATCCCCGGAATCCTTGAGCGTCTGGCCGCCGGCGAGCGCGTGGCGCTGGTCTCGGACGCGGGCACGCCGATGGTCTCCGACCCCGGCTATCGCCTGGCCCGCGAGGCGATCGCCGCCGGCCATGACGTGATCCCGATCCCCGGCGCCTCGGCCGCGCTCGCCGCCCTGACCCTGGCCGGTCTGCCCACCGAGCGGTTCCTGTTCGCCGGCTTCCCGCCCCCCAAGAGCGCCGCGCGTCGGACCTTCTTCGAGGAGTTCGCCAACACCCGCGCCACGCTGATCTTCTATGAGGGCGCCTCGCGGGTCGCCGACTGCCTGGCCGACATGGCGGCCGTGTTCGGCGCTGATCGCCCTGCTGCGGTGTGCCGCGAACTGACCAAGCTCTATGAAACCTGCGTGCGCGGCCCGCTCAGCGACCTGGCCGCCGATCCGCGCTTCGACGCCCCGAAAGGCGAGATCGTGATCCTGGTCGGGCCCGGGGTCGAAAAGGTCGCCAGCGCCGACGACGCAGAGGCCGCCCTGCGCGAAGCCATGGCCCGCCTGCCGCTGGGCGAGGCGGCCTCGGAAGTGGCCAAGGCGCTGGGCCTGTCGCGCAAGGATCTCTACCGCCAGGCGCTGGCGCTGAAGGAGCAGGCCTGATGGCGGCCGGCGTTCGCCAGGCGCGCGGGACCGCCGCGCGTAAGGTCGGGCGCCGCGCCGAGGTCATCGCCGCGCTCTGGCTGATGGCCAAGGGCTACCGCATCCTCGGCTTCCGGCTGGCGACGCCGCTTGGCGAAATCGACCTCCTGGCGCAACGTGGCAAGGTGCTGGCCGTTGTCGAAGTCAAGCAACGCACCACCATCGAGGACGCACTGGACGCCGTGAAGCCGACCCAGAGAGAGCGCCTGCGCCGCGCCGCAACGCATCTGGCCGCGCACCGCGCCGGACTGCGCGACCTGCTGGTGCGGCTGGACCTCATTGCAATGGCGCCCGGCAGGCCGCCGCGACACCTTCCCGACGCCTGGGGCGGAGCCTGAGATGACCCGGGAAGAGGCCGAGGCGATCCTGATCAAGGCGGGCGAAGGCCCCGACGAGGGCTTTCCGCTGTTCGAGGCCGCCCTGGCCTGCGCCGTGCACGATGACCCCAGCCGCGACACCAAGGCCGCCGTCGATCTGGCCCGTGACGCCGTCGAGCGTCTGCGCCGCCGCGCCGAGAGCGAGTCACCCGAAGAGGCCGTGGCCGAGACCCTGGCGGGCGACCTGCGCCTGACCGGCGACGTGATCACCTATGATCACCCCGACAACGCCGACGTCATCGCCATCGCCCACCGTCGTAGGGGCCTGCCCGTGGCGCTGGGCGTCTTCTACCTGCACGCCGCCCGCGCCGTGGGGCTGGAGCTCTACGGCGTCGACTTCCCCGGACACTTCCTGCTGCGGATCGAGACCGACGAGGGCCCGCTGGCGCTCGACCCGTTCAGCGAAGGCCGGGTGGTGCTGCCGTCCGAGCTGTCGCGCCGGGCCCTGCGCACGGGGCTGATGCCCGACGTCGCCGCGCGGCTTGAGCTTCTGATGGCCCCGATCAGCGACCGCGCCGTGCTGATCCGCCTGCAGAACAACATCTTCGCCCGCGCCCAGCAGGCCAAGGACTGGCCCCGCGCCGAGCGCTCGGCCCTGCGCCGGGCCCTGCTCAATCCCAAGGACCACCGCCCCTGGCTGGACGTCGCCGCCGCCCGTGAGGGCCAGGGCGCTCTGGCCGGCGCGCTGCAGGCGTTGTCCCGCGCCCAGATTCTCGACGGCGGCGCGGCGATCGCCGCCCGGGCCGCCCGCGAGCGGGTCAGGCTGCGACTGAACTAGCGTTCCGGCCAAAACGGCTTAACTAGGCTCCAGACCCAGAACCCCAGGAGCCCCCATGTCGCTGCGAGTCGCCGTCCAGATGGATCCCATCCTGGGGATCAATATCGACACCGACACGTCCTTCCTGATGATGATGGAAGCCCAGAGCCGGGGCCATAAGCTGTGGTTCTACACTCCCGACAAACTCTCGCAGGAAGACGGCCGGGTGTTCGCCCGCGCCCAGCCGGTCGAGGTGTTCGCCGACAAGGGCGCGCACGCCAGGCTGGGCGAGACCGTGATGCTGGACATGAAGGACGACATCGACGTCGTGCTGATGCGCCAGGATCCGCCGTTCGACATGGCCTACATCACGGCCACGCACTTCCTGGAGAAGGTCCACCCGCACACCCTGGTCGTGAACAACCCGGCCGAGGTGCGCAACGCGCCTGAAAAGCTGTTCGTCACCGACTTTCCGGGCGTGCAGCCGCCGACCCTGATCACCAGCGACCACGAGGCGATCTACGATTTCCGCGCCCGGCACGGCGACATTGTGCTCAAGCCCCTTTATGGCGGCGGCGGCTCGGGCGTGGCGCGTCTGCTGGCCGACGACCCCAATCTCGACGCCCTCCTGGAACTGCATGCGATGATCGGCCGCGAGCAGGTCATCGCCCAGAAGTTCGTTCCCGCCGTCAGCAAGGGCGACAAGCGCGTTCTGCTGGTCGACGGCGAGCCCGTGGGCGCGATCAACCGTGTGCCGGCCAGCGGCCAGGTCCGCTCGAACCTGCGCGTCGGCGGCCGCGCCGAAGCGGTGGAGCTGACCGCCCGCGACCTGGAGCTTTGCAAGATCATCGCCCCGGAACTGAAGCGTCGCGGCCTTCTTTTTGTCGGGATCGACGTGATCGGCGAGTACCTCACCGAGATCAATGTCACCTCACCGACGGGCGCCCAACAGCTGAAGCGGTTTACCGGTGTCAACGCCGCCGAAGTACTTTGGAATCGGATCGAGGACATTCGGGCGAACGGTGGGTAACTCTGCGTAAACGGCAAGATTTCCCGAAACGTTCGTTTTTCGTTCTTGCTCCATTTCGCCAGTTATGTTGCTCCTTGTGGATAAGTTGAAGTTCCTCAAGGAGTTACGATGGCCGCCAGGGTCGTCACCGTCGCGTTCGAAGGCGTCGAGGCCCGCAGGGTCGATGTCGAGGTCCAGCTGACGACGGGCCAGCACGCCTTCGTGGTGGTGGGGCTGGCCGACAAGGCGGTCGCCGAAAGCCGCGAACGCGTGCGCGGGGCCTTCGCAGGATTGGGCTTGTCGCTGCCCGGCAAACGCATCGTCGCCAACCTGGCGCCGGCCGACCTGCCCAAGGAGGGCGCGCACTTCGACCTGCCGATCGCCCTGGCGGTGATGGCCGCCCTGGGCGTCATCCCGCTGGACGCCCTGGACGGCTGGGCGGCGATGGGCGAGCTGTCTTTGGACGGGCGCATCGTGCCCGCCGCCGGCGCCCTGCCTGCGGCTATGGCGGCCGGAGCCATGGACCTGGGGCTGATCTGCCCCGAAGCCTCGGGACCGGAAGCGGCCTGGGCCGGCGGCACGCGGATCCTGGCGCCGCGCTCGCTGGTCGCGCTGATCAACCACTTCCGAGGCAGCCAGATCCTCTCAGCCCCGACGCCGGGCCCGATCATTGAGGGCGAGGCGCCAAAGGACCTGCGCGACGTCAAAGGCCAGGAACACGCCAAGCGCGCGCTGGAGATCGCGGCGGCTGGCGGCCACAACCTGCTGTTCTGTGGTCCGCCGGGCTCGGGCAAGTCGATGCTGGCCCAGCGCCTGCCCAGCCTCTTGCCGCCCCTGACCTCGGCCGAACTGCTGGAGACCTCGATGGTCCATTCGGTGGCGGGGCTCATCGCCCGGGGCACGCTGACGCGCGCGCGGCCCTTCCGCGCTCCGCACCACAGCGCCAGCATGGCCGCCCTGACCGGCGGCGGGCATCGCGCCAAGCCGGGCGAGGTCTCCTTGGCGCACAATGGCGTCCTGTTCCTGGATGAACTGCCCGAGTTCGGGGTCCAGGCGCTGGACAGCCTGCGCGGTCCGCTGGAGACGGGCGAGGTTATGGTCGCCCGCGCCAACGCGCATGTGCGCTATCCCGCCAAGGTCCAGCTGGCCGCGGCGATGAACCCGTGCCGCTGCGGCCATGGCGGCGCCGGGCGCGGCGCCTGCGGCAAGGCCCCCCGGTGCCAGAAGGACTATCAGGGCCGCATCTCCGGGCCCCTGCTCGACCGGATTGATCTGGCCGTCGACATGCCCGCCGTCACCGCCGCCGATCTGGCCCTGCCCCCGCCGCTCGAAGGCTCCGCCGAGGTCGCCGCGCGCGTGGCGCGGGCCAGGGCCTTGCAGGTCGACCGCGCCGAGGCGCTGGGCGCCGCCGATGGCCTGAACGGCCGCGCCGAGGGCGCCTTCCTGGAAAAGATCGCCGGGCTCGATACGGCCGGCCGGGACCTGCTGTCCCGCGCCGCCGAGGCCGGACGCATCAGCGCCCGCGGCTGGACCCGGGTGCTACGCCTCTCGCGCACCATCGCCGACCTGGAGGGTGTCGATAGCGTCAAGCGGCTCCACGTGGCCGAGGCCTTGGCCTATCGGCGCACCAGCGCGGCGGGCGACGAAGACGTCGGCTCGCCGCCTCGCCGAATCGAGAACACGTCTAGAAGCGCTGGCTGAGCCCGATCTGGGCCAGCCGGGGCGCGCCCGGCAGAATGCCGCGTGACCGGTCGGCGATGTAGAGCTTGTCGCCGATGTTCTTGACGGCCAGGAACAGCGTCGTGCGATCACCGAACGGACGGGTGTTGAGACTGGCGTTCCAAACGGTGGCGGACTTGATCAGGCCCCGTTGACCATCGGCGGTCTGGGCCACCGTGTTCAGATCGTCGGTGAACATCTTCCCGGTGTGCTGCACCTCAAGCTGGACGTCGGTGTGGACGCCGAAGCTGTAGCCGATCGCCGCCGAGGCCAGCCAGCGGGGCGCATAGGGCAGGCGATTGCCCGACACCGAGACCCCGCCAAAGCCGCTGACGCTGGAACGACGCGTCCCCACGAAGGCGGCGTCGGGCAGCCAGGTGAGGGCCGACCGGAAGAAGACGTCGCCCCCTCGGATCATGCCCATCTCGCGCAGCGAACCCTTTAGCGACAGCTCCACGCCCTGGTGACGGGTCTTGCCGCCATTGGTCAGGGTGGCGCCGACGCCGCCGGCCACCGAGGCGGGGATCACCTGGTTGTCGAAGTCCATGCGGAAGGCGTTGATGTCCACAAACAGGCCGGGCCGGACCGCGCTGCGATAGCCGATCTCGCTGTTGACGCTCTCCTCGGCGTCGATGTCGACCACGCCGCCCGTGCCGCTGACGATGTCCTCGGCCCTCGGCGGGGCGAAGCCACGGTGGACGCCGCCATAGAGGTAGGCCCCCGGCTTGACCGCCCAGGCGAAGCCCAGGCCCGGAATCACCTCAGACAGGTCGGTCTCGCCGGTCGTCCCGTTCAGCCGGTTGACCCGACGATAGTCGATCTGTTCGACCCGCAGGCCCGGATTCACCGTCAAGCGGTCCCAGGTCAGGCTGAGGCTGACAAAGCCGGCGCTGGCCTCGCCATAGCGCAGATTGTTTTCGCGAACCCCGCCGTTGACCGAGGTTCCCGCCGTGCGCGCTGTGGGGCGATCGCCGTTCAACTGCAGCCGGTTCTGACGTTCCCACTGATGGCGCGCGCCCGCCTCGATCACCGCCTGGGCGCCGACCAGCGCGCCCGTCCAGGTCAGGCGGGTGTCGAGGCCATAGGTGTTGTACTCGCGCAGGCGGCCTTCATTGCCGCAGGTGGTGTTCAGATTGGCCATGCCGCCGCACGCCGGATCGCTGGCGTCGTTGGGTCGCTGGCCGGAGTTTGAGGATTGCCGCCACCAGTCGCGGTCGAACCAGAGGCTATAGGCCGAGGTCTTGAGGTTGAGGGACTCCGACAGCGTCCAGCCGTGGGTGATCGCCGCGGTCGCGCGCTTGATCTTGAAATGGTCGTTGGCGAACGGGTTCTGCCGGGGATCGGCCGCATACTCCGCCGCCGTCAGGCCAGAATAGGTCACCTGGCTGTCCTCGGTGGCGTGGCCGACCCGCAGGGCGATGGCGTGGTGCGCCGACAGCCGCCCCTCAAGCTTGCCCCAAAGGTCCTGGATCTCCAGCGCCGTATTGTCGCGAACGCCGTTCGAACGCGTGCGGTTGGCGTGACCGATCGCAGCGAGTTCGCCCAGGACCGGGCCGCCGATCTTCAGGTCCAGCTCCTGATAGCCCCGCCCGCCAGCGGCCATGAACAGGTCGCCGCCAAAGGTCTCCGGCGCGCTGGGGGTGATGAAGTTGATGACCCCGCCCACGGTGTTGGGGCCAAACCGGATCTGGCTGGCGCCCTTGAGGGTTTCGATGCGGACAAACCGACGAAAGGGCGGCATCGAGTAGCTGGCGTTGTCCGTATAGGGGGCGTAGCTCAGCGGCAGGCCGTCCTCCAGCTGCAGAATCTTGGTCGATCGGGTGGGCGCCAAACCGCGAATCCCGATGTTGGGACGCAGGCCAAGGCCCTCCTCATCGCGCGCATAGACTCCGGGCACTTGGCGCAGGGCCTCATTGACGGTCAGGACGCGAGACCGTTCCAGGTCGGCCTCGTTCACCACATGGCTCGAACCGGCGATCCTGAGACGCTGGGCGCCTCGCCCCAGCACCAGCACCTCGCTGATCTCGGTATCGGCCTTTGCGTCCAAGGGCGCAGCTTCCTTCGCATTCGCCCCGAACGCCGGACCCAGCAGGGCCAGGACGGAAAGGGACGCCCCGAAACGGACGGCGTGTCGATGGGAGCGGATCACGATGGACACCTATGACTCTGAACAGATCGACCCCGTCGGACCGAGCGGCGTCTGTTAGTAAGTCTGAGTGTCACTCGCAATAGAATGATGCGACTGACTTGCAATTGCTCAAGCCATTGTATCGCCTCCGACACACAGAAGGCCCCCGCAGGCCTGTCGGCTTGGGCTGATCCAGCTGTCCAGGCGCTCTTGAACCGGGCGTTAAGCCGCGCCGGCTATCCCTGTACGCCATGAGCGACAGCAGATCCGACGACCGCCATCCCAGCGTCACGCCCGAGCAGCTGGCGACCCTGAGCCACGAGTTCCGTACGCCCCTGAACGGCGTGCTGGGCATGGCGCGGCTCCTGGAAAACACCAAGCTGACGGCCGAGCAGCGGTCCTATGTCACCGCCCTGCGCGAGAGCGGCGACCACCTGCTGTCGCTGGTCAATGACGTGCTGCACTTCGCCCGCCTGGGCGCGGCCGCGATCGAGCTGTCGCTGGCCCCGGTCGATATCGAGGGCCTGCTGCGCCAAGTCGCCGAGCTGATGAGCCCGCGCGCGCACGAAAAAGGGATCGAGATCGCCTGGGCCGTCTCCTCGCCTCTGCCGACCATCCTGGCCGACGAAGGCCGGCTACGACAGATTCTGCTGAACTTCGCCGGCAACGCCGTGAAGTTCACGGAAGTCGGCGGCGTGCTGCTGACCGCCAGCGCGATCGACGGCGGCCGCGTCCGCTTCTCGGTGGCCGACACCGGCCCCGGCGTCGCGCCAGACGCCCGCGCCCGCATCTTCGAAGCCTTCGTCCAGACCGATGTCACCCACGCCACCCAGCTGGGCGGCGCGGGCCTGGGCCTGGCCATCGTCTCGCGGCTCTCGGCCGCCATGGGCGGCGCGGTCGGGGTCGGTGGCGAGCTGGGCCAGGGCGCGGAGTTCTGGTTCGAGGCGCCGTTAGCCACAGCCGCCGCCCCCGTGCGCGCCGCGCCGCTCGAGGGCCGCAACGTCGCCATCGCCTCGCCCAACGCCATTGTCCGCGCCGCCACGGCCCGCCAGATCGAGGCGGCGGGCGGACGCGCCTACGCCGCCGTCGACATCGCCTCGGCCCTGGCCGGCGCGCCCGCCGACGCGGTGCTGCTGATCGACGCGGCTCTCTCAGGCCCACGCGGCGCCCTGAAGCCGCCCGCCGGCCGCCGCTCGGTGGTGCTGCTGACGCCCGAACAGCGCGACCGCATCGACCGCCTGAAGGCCGCCGGCTTCTCGGGCTATCTGATCAAGCCACTACGCGCGGCCTCGCTGGTCGCCCAGGTGCTGCAGGCGGTCACGGCTGATGGTGTGGCCGAGGATGAGCCCGCCCACGACGACCGCATCGCCGGCGCCGTGGCCAGCGGCGCACGCGTACTGCTGGCCGAGGACAATCCGATCAACGCGCTGCTGGCCCGCACCCTGCTGGAGCGCGAAGGCTGCATCGTCGACCGCGTCGCCGACGGCGAGCAGGCCATCGCCGCGGCCTCAGCAGGGGTCTATGACCTGATCCTGATGGATCTGCGAATGCCGGGCCTGACCGGGATCGAGGCCGCCCGCGCCCTGCGCGCCAAGGGCGTGGCCACCCCGATCGCAGCCCTGACCGCCGACGCCTTCGACGAGGACCGCCGCACCTGCCTGGCGGCCGGCATGGACGACTTCCTCGTCAAGCCCCTGACCCAGGAGGCCCTGCGCGACGCGCTCAAGCGCTGGACCACCGGCGGCGTCTCGGGCGGCTGGACGAAACCCGCGACGCGAGCCAAGGTCGCCGGCTGATACGGGGGGCGTCCCCCGCTGGGGGATCGCCGCATGTCCGAAGAAGCCAAGGCGCCGGAAAAGAAGAGCCTTCTGCAGACCCTCGCCTTCTTCGGCGAGCGGCGCAGCCTGGTGATGCTGGGCCTGGGCTTCGCCTCGGGCCTGCCGTTCATGCTGATCTTCGACACCCTGTCGCTGTGGCTGCGCGATGCGGGCCTGTCGCTGGCGGTGATCGGCTTTTTCAGCCTGGCGACCCTGTCGTTCTCGTTCAAGTTCCTGTGGGCGCCGCTGATCGACCGCACCACGGTGCCGGTCCTGCACAAGCTTCTCGGGCATCGCCGCGCTTGGATGCTGGTGTTCCAGACCGTGATGGTGCTGGGGCTCTGGGCGATCTCGACCATGAACCCGCTGAACCAGCTGGGCTTCCTGGCCGCCGCCGCGGTCACCGTCGGATTCGCTACGGCCTCGCATGACATCGTCATCGACGCCTGGCGCATCGAGGTCGCCGACAAGGAAGAGCAGGGCCCGATGGTCGTCGCCTACCAGTGGGGCTATCGCGTCGCCATGATCGTGGCCGGCGCCGGGCCGCTGCTGCTGGCCGAGCGGTTCGGCTGGAACCTGTCCTACGCCGTGATGGGTCTGGTCGTGGGCCTGGGCGTGCTGGCCACGCTCTGCGCCCCGCGCGAGGCCGAGCACACCATCCGCCCGATCCCGACCGACGACGTCAAGCAACCGAAAGCGCTGGAAGTCACCGAGTGGCTTGTGCGCCTGGCCATCCTCCTGCTCGGCGCGCTGGCGCTGGGCTCTGGCCTGTCGGGCGATGCGACCCTGCTCTCCAAGCTGGTCGGCGGCGAAGCACTGGCCGAGGCCTGGACCGCCAAGCCGAACGGGATCTGGCTGCAGCTGGTGGGCGTGATCACGGGTCTCGCCATCGTCGTTGTCGCCGCCTGGCCGATCCCGAAGGTGCGCACCAAGCCCGGCGTCTACATGTCCAAGGCGTTCGGCGAGCCGCTGGGTGAATTCCTGACCCGCTTCCACGGTGTGGCCGGCCTGATCCTGGCGGCGATCTGCGTCTATCGGGTCTCGGACTTCGTGCTCAACATCATGAACCCGTTCTACCGCGATATGGGCTTCACGCTGACCGAGATCGCCGAGATCCGGAAGGTGTTCGGCATCATCGCCTCGATGGCGGGGGTGTTCCTGGGCGGCGTCATCGTCGCGCGGCTGGGCCTGATCAAGGCGCTGGTCATCGGCGCCTTCGCCCAGCCGATCAGCAACCTGATGTTCGCGCTGCTGGCCATGAGCGGCCACAACACCGGCATGCTGTTCGCCTCAATCTGCCTGGACAACATCGCCGGCGGTATCGCCGGCACGGCCCTGATCGCCTACATGTCCAGCCTGACCAGCGCGGGCTTCACGGCCACGCAGTACGCGCTGTTCTCGTCGCTGTACGCCCTGCCGGGCAAGCTGATCGCCTCGCAGTCGGGCCGGATCGTCGAGGCGTCGGCCAAGGCGGCAGAAGCCGGGGGCTTCACCGCGCCGCTCAAGGGCCTGTTCACCCGCCTGCCGCCTGAGAGTTTTACGGCCGCCGGCGCCAAGCTGGGGGTGAGCGCCCCGGCCCTGGCAGCGGGCTACACCGCGTTCTTCTTGTACACGGCCCTGATCGGAGTCGTCGCGATCGTCCTGTCGTTCATGGTGGCGGCCCGCCAGGGCAAGACCCTCGCCGCCTCCTAAACCGCCAGGCACACCACCTGGGCCACCCGCAGGTCGCGGCGCAGGCCGTCGGCGACGCGGCCGTAGTTCTCGGTGGTGATCGGCTCGCTGGGCGCGAACTCCGAGGCGGCCGGGCGACGGTGTGAGCCGAGCACGGCCTTCAGGGTTTCGGGCGCGGTCGTGTAGATGCGGCCCCGACGCGGGGCTTCGGCCACGGTCACGCCGATCACCCGGCCCGCCGCGTCAAGGGCCGGCGCGCCCGAAAGACCAGAAAGCGTGCCCTTCAGGGTGTCGGTGCGGCCCACCTCGGCCCAGACCAGAACGGGCTCAGTGCGCGCGCCGCGACCATGGACGACCAGGTTCTCGCGACCCAGCAGGCGCGAGGCGGCTTCGCCCGGATGGCCTTGCGGGAAGCCAGGATGATAGGCGCGTGCGCCCCGGCGCAGCGGCTGGTCCAGGCCCATCGGCACAGCGGGCGCGCCGCCTTCGGTGGTCAGGACCGCCGCGTCGGCGCGGGTGTCGACATGGACCTTGGCGGCGACGCCGCGCCCGTCGGCCACGACGATGGCCGCCTGCTTGCAGCCGTCGACCACATGGCGGGCGGTCAGCCAGACGCCGTCGTCGCCGACCGAAAACGCCGTTCCCGAGCCCGGCGAGGGCTTGTCGGGCACCTGGACCACGATGGAAGGATCGAACGGCGAGGATGGTCCCAGCGGCAAGCCTTCCTCACCCGGCACGGGCGGCGGCGGCGGCGGCGCGTCCGACCGCTCCTGGCGACCGACAGCGACGATCACCAGGGCGCTCACCGCCGCAGCATAGACCAGCCAGTCGGGAAGCTTGGGGAAATGCACCGGACGACCTCCAGGCGCGAGTGTATCAGCCGCCCACCGCCGCGGCCAGGATCAGCGCCACGCCCAGCTTGGCCCCGACCAGGAGGGCGGCGGCGGCGACCTCGCCCTCGTTGATCCGCTCGGGCAGTCCCTTGAGCAGCATGTCGGTGATGCGGAAGACCAGCAGCTGCACCGCGATCGTGGCCGCGCCCCAGATGACGATCTCGGTCACCGAGGTCGAGGCGCGCAGGGACACGGCCAACGGGATCGCCAGACCCACGAACACCCCGCCCAGCGACAGGGCGGCGGCGGAGTTGCCCTCGCGGATCAGCGTGATTTCCTTGTGCGGGGTCAGCAGGGCGTAGAGCGCCGCGCCCAGGATCAGCATGACCAGGGTCACGCTCGCATGCAGCAGGGTGATCGGAAAGCCGGTGGCGAAGGCCTGGACCTCGGGCGACTGGAGCTGGGACGGCATGGACGCGGATCAACCCTGGTGGACTTACAGCCCCCTGACTAACACGGGTCGGCAAGGCTTGCGTAGGGGGCGCCCGTGCGCGGGGAAATGCGCGCTACTTTTAGAAGCCCTGGCGCAGGTTGATCCCGTGCTCGATGAAGACCTTCAGAGCGCACAGCATGCCGGTCCAGCCCTCGCAATTGCCGAAGGCGGCCTTCTCGCCCACCGGGGTGTTGCTCCAACCGGTCTCATGAATCCGGACCAGGGTGCGGCCGTCGCCCGTGTCCGCGAAGGTCATGGTGACCGTCGTCGTATCGCCCGTGGGCGCATCGCAGCGCAGGACGATCTTTTCGTTGGCGATGACCTCGACCACCTCGACCGGGAACGCGCCCGGGAAATCGTGGAAGTCCCAGGTGACCGTCGCACCCGTCTCCAGGCGGCCCTGGGCGCCGCCGGTGGTGAAATAGCCCGACAGCTTGGCGGGGTCGACCACCGCCTCAAAGACCTCGGCCAAGGGTTTGGCGATACGGCCGCCGACCGTGAATTCGTAGGGCATGGATAGGCTCCGTCCTTGCTAGGCGGGACCATGTGTTATAATTCTATAACATGTCAAGCGAGGACGAATCGGACCTGATCTTCAAGGCGCTGGGGCACCGGGTCCGGCGACGGATGCTGGACCTTCTGAAGGAAGAGCCGCTGACGACCGGCATGCTGTGCGCGCGGTTTCCCGAACTCGATCGCTGCACCGTGATGCAGCATCTGGGCGTGCTGGAAGAGGCGGGCCTGGTGGTCGCCGAACGGCGCGGGCGCGAGCGCTGGAACCACCTGGACGCCCTGCCGATCCACGCCATCCACGAGCGCTGGATCGGGCCCTACGCGGCCTATGCGGCAAGCATGCTTAGCCGGCTTAAGACGATCGTGGAGACGGAAGAGGCCTAAGCCGCCTCGTCCTCGTCGTCGTCAGACAGCACGCCCGCCATCGCCGCCAGCGACAGCTTGCGCAGGGCCGAGGCGCGGACCTTCTCGCTTTCGCTCTTCAACTGGCCGCAAGCGGCAAGGATATCGCGGCCGCGCGGGGTGCGGATCGGCGAGGAATAGCCGGCCTTGTTGAGGATCGCGGCGAAGGCCTCGATCGTCGCCCAGTCCGAGCACTGATAGTCGCTGCCGGGCCAGGGATTGAACGGGATCAGGTTGATCTTGGCCGGAATGCCCTTGATCAGCTTGACGAGGGCGCGGGCTTCCTCGGGGCTGTCGTTGACGCCCTTCAGCATCACGTACTCGAAGGTCACGCGGCGGGCGTTGGACAGGCCCGGATAGGCGCGAATGCCGGCCATCAGCTCGGCGATCGGGTACTTCTTGTTCAGCGGCACCAGCACGTCGCGCAACGGATCGTTGGTGGCGTGCAGGCTGATGGCCAGCATGGCCTGGGTGGTCGAGCCCAGCTTTTCCAGCATCGGCACGACGCCCGAGGTCGAGACCGTGATCCGGCGACGCGAGATGGCGATGCCCTCGTTGTCGCTGATGATCTCGATGGCGTCGGCCACCTGGCCCAGATTGTAGAGCGGCTCGCCCATGCCCATGAACACGATGTTCGAGAGCTGGCGGTCTTCCTTGTCGGACGGCCATTCGGCCAGGTCGTCCTTGGCCACCTGCACCTGGGCGACGATCTCGGCCGCGGTCAGGTTGCGGACCAGAGGCTGGGTGCCGGTGTGGCAGAAGCTGCAGTTCAGCGTGCAGCCGACCTGGCTGGACACGCACAGGGCGCCGGCGCGGCCGACCCCGGGGATATAGACGCTCTCGACCTCGATGCCCGGGGCCATGCGGATCAGCCACTTGCGGGTGCCGTCCTTGGACACCTGGCGCTCGACGATCTCGGGGCGGGCGATGGTGAAGGCCTCAGCCAGACGCGCGCGGGTCTCCTTGGCCACATCGCTCATGTCGGCGAAATCGGTGACGCCGCGATGGTGCATCCAGCGGAAGATCTGGGTGGCCCGCATCTTGGCCTTGCCGTGCTCGACCACGCCGCTCTCGACCAGGGCCGCGACCAGCTGCGGACGCGTCAGGCCCGACAGGTTGATCAGGGGCTTGGTGACGGGGGTGGCGGGCGCGGCGTCGGACGAGACGCGCGACAGGTCAAGGGTGACGCTCAAGGGGATGTCCGGCTCTTCGGGGTCGAGGCGGGCTTATAGCAGATCAGGCCCGGTTTTCCAAAAGGACCGGCCTGCGACCTAATCCCTGTCATCCCGGACGGAGCGCAGCGAAGATCCGGGACCGCCCAAAACACGGCGCTTCCTGTGGTCCCGGCTCGGCGCGCTTCGCGCTTGGCCGGGATGACAGCATACGTCGCCCTACACCTTCCGGAACCGGCTTCCCTGGCTGGCCATCAGGGCCAGGGCCCAGTCGTCGGGGACGATCTTGGCGATGGCGGCGATGGCCTTGTTGGGCGCGCCGGGCACGCAGATCGAGCGGTTGGCCTCGGCGGCCTCGTAACCGGCGGCGGCGACCTCGTCGGCCCCCAGCCACATCCACTCGGGCACGCCCTGGCTGACCTGGGCGCGGGTGCCGTTGACGTCGTGAAACTCCGAATAGGTGAAGCCAGGGCACAGGGCGCTGACATGGACGCCGTTGGCCAGGTTCTCCAGGTGTAGGCTTTGGGAGAACTTCACCAGAAAGCCCTTGGTGGCGGCGTAGAGGGTGTGGCCGGCCGCGCCGGGAACCAGACCCGCCAGCGAGGCGACATTGACGATGCGGCCGAACCTGCGCTCGACCATGCCCGGCAGAACCTTGTGGGTCATTTCGCAGACGCTGGTCAGCATCAGCTGGAGGAACTTGGCCTGATCCTCCCAGCTGGTGGCGTCATAGGTTCCGGGCAAACCATAGCCGGCGTTGTTGATCAGGGCGTCGACCTCCCGGCCCTGCTCGGCGATCGCCGCGAGGACGGCGCCGACACCGCCCGGTTCGGCGAGATCGGCGGGGATCGCATAGGCCTCGACGCCCGAGCGCAGCGTGATCTCGGCGGCCAGGCCCTCCAGGCGGTCGGCCCGGCGCGCGGTCAGGGCCACGTCATAGCCGTGGCTGGCGTAGATGCGGGCGGAGGCGGCTCCGATGCCGGCGGAAGCGCCGGTGATCAGGGCGAGACGACGGGCCATGAGATGGGGATCCAGTGGAAGGCGAGACTTCGCTGGAGACGAGCACGGCCCGCGATTTGGTTCAAGCAACCGTCCAAAGCCGGCAAGCGCGCTACTGAAGCCCGACCAGCAGGTCCGCGACCGTAATCTGGGAAAGCCGCTCGGCGGCGGCCTGGTCGGCGGAAAGGATCGCGGCGCGGACCGCGTCCGGGATCTTCTCGCCCACCGGGCAGCCCTTCACGCCCTTGGGCGCGACGCCCAGATGGGCGCAGCCATTGACGGCCCGGAGCACCACGTCGAGCGTGATGGTCTCGGCGGGCTTGAGCAGCCAGGCGCCGCCGTTGGCCCCGGCGCGGGCGCCGATCAGTCCGGCCTTGCCCAGCATGGCGGTGACCCGGCGCACGACGACGGGATTGGTCGGCACCGAGGCGGCCAGTTCGGCGCTGGCCACGGCGCGGTCGGCCGAGAAGGCCGCCTTGTGGGCCAGATAGGCCAGGGCGTGGGCCGCGACGGGGAATTTCTGACTGTCCGACATCTCAACCCGGGAACGTAAGGTGGCCGCCCACGCGTTCAACCGAAAACTGTCCTGCGCCGAAAGCCTTCATCGATGGCAGGACCGAATGACGCAACGCAGCGTGACGATTGAACCCGGCGCGGTTTGGGTGTATCGCGCCGCGCTTGATCGCGATATGGGTCGGCCAGCAGCGTTTTGCGAGGGCTCCCCGGAGGGATTACATGGCTTCCGAAGCCCCCCACGATTCCGCACCCGACTGTGCGCCCGCGTCTTCCGACATTCCGCAACAGGACGGCGGCTCGACCAACGGGCATGGCCACGACCTGAAGGGGCACGGCTTCTTCGCCCTGGCCCTGGGGTCGGTGGGCGTGGTGTTCGGCGACATCGGCACCAGCCCGCTCTACGCCTTCAAGGAAGCCCTGGCGGCGGCCTCGCATGACGGCGTCACCCGCTCGGAGATCTTCGGCGTGGTGTCGCTGGCCCTGTGGGCGCTGATCCTGATCGTGACGATCAAGTACGTCGTCTTCATCATGCGCGCCGACAACAAGGGCGAGGGCGGCGTCCTGTCGCTGATGGCCTTGGCGCAACATGCCATGGGCAAGCGCACCACCCTGGTCTTCGTCCTGGGCGTAGCCGGCGCGGCGCTGTTCTATGGCGACGCGGTGATCACGCCGGCCATGTCGGTGCTGTCGGCGGTCGAGGGTCTTCGCACCATTCCCGCGCTAGAACATGGCGTGACCAACGAGGTCGTGCTGCTGATCGCCACGGTGATGCTGCTGGGCCTGTTCTTCATCCAGAGCCGGGGCACGGCCTCGGTCGGCAAGCTGTTCGGTCCGGTCTGCGCCGTGTGGTTCGGTGTCATGTTCTCGCTGGGCCTGATGAACCTGGCGGCCAATCCCGGCATCCTGATGGCCATCAGCCCCTACTATGCTGTCGAGTTCCTGGCCGAGCACGGCCTGACCGGCTTCATCGTGCTGGGTGCGGTGTTCCTGACCGTGACCGGGGTCGAGGCCCTGACCGCCGACATGGGCCACTTCGGCCGCTGGCCGATCCAGGCCGCCTGGCTGTTCTTCGTGCTGCCGTGCCTGGCCATGAACTATCTGGGTCAGGGCGCCTTCGCCCTCACGACGCTTGAAACCGCGCAGGCCGCCGGCAAGGCGATGCCCGAGCTGAACTGGTTCTTCGAGATGGCCCCCGAGGCGCTTCGCCTGCCGCTGGTCTTGCTGGCCGGCGCGGCGACGGTCATCGCCAGCCAGGCCGTCATCACCGGCGCGTTCTCGCTGACCCAGCAGGCCATCCAGCTGGGCCTGCTGCCGCGCCTGGACGTGCGCCGCACCTCCGAAACCCAGTCGGGTCAGATCTTTGTGCCGCAGCTCAACACCATGCTGCTGCTGGGCGTGCTGGCCATCATGTTCACCTTCCAGACGTCCTCGGCCCTGGCCCACGCCTATGGCCTGGCCGTGACCGGCACGATGATCGTCACCACCTGCATGGCCTTCATCGTCATGCGCAAGCTGTGGAAGTGGAGCATGCCGATGGCGCTGCTCTTCCTCGTGCCGTTCCTGGCCCTGGACATCACCTTCCTCAGCGCCAACGCCCTGCGCTTCTTCTCGGGCGGCTGGCTGCCGGTGCTGATCGGCGCGGCGCTGTTCACGATCATGGCCACCTGGGTGCGCGGCAGCCAGATCCTGACCGACAAGACCCGTCGGGACAGCCTGCCCGTCGCCGACTTGATGGACATCCTGCGCGCCCGCGCCCCGCACCGCGCGCCGGGCACGGCGATCTTCCTGACCTCGGACCCGGACATGACGCCGGTGGCCCTGATGCACAACCTCAAGCACAACAAGGTGCTGCACGAGCGCAATGTCATCCTGACCGTCCGCACCGCCGAGACGCCGCGTGTGTCGGAGGAGGAGCGGGTCAAGATCGAGAAGGTCAACGACGACTTCAAGAAGGTCGTGGTCAACTACGGCTTCATGGAAAGCCCGAACATCCCCAAAGCCTTGGCCGTGTGCCGCAAGCAGGGCCTGAAGTTCGACATCATGGCCACCAGCTTCTTCCTGGGGCGCCGCTCGATCGTGCCGTCGGCCAACAGCGGCATGCCGCTGTGGCAGGACCGCCTGTTCATCTACCTGATGCGGAACGCCGCCAACCCGACGGACTTCTTCAAGATCCCACCCGGCCGCGTGGTCGAGCTGGGCGCGCAGGTCACCGTCTAGGCGATGGAAACGGCCCTGAGGATCCTCGGCGACGGCCTGTCGATCGCCGCCCTGACCATCATCGCCACCACCGCTCACGGCGCGTGGAAACGCATCCCGGCCGGGACCAGCGTGCCGATCGTCTGGGGTCGCGAGGGCAAGCCCGCGCTTCGGCTCACCAAGGCCGCCGGCCTGCTGTGGATCCCGGTGGCGTCGATGGCGATCATCTTCGCCTTCACCCTGTCTGGGACGACCTTCCGGGCGCAGGGGCTGGAGGCGGTGATGGTGTTCTGCGTGCGCGCCACCCTCGGCGCCGTCCTGGCCATGGCCCAGCTTTTCCACCTGCGCTCCGTCATCAAGACGTTGCAGGACGAGGGCCAGCTCTAGCGGCCCTATTTACGCTTGACCCGCGCGGGCTTTCGCCGTTGAAGGCGCGCGACTTTGTGTTTCCTCGATAAGGACCCCGCTCATGGCCGACAAGTCCGTGAAGAAGGTCGTGCTCGCCTATTCGGGCGGTCTCGACACCTCGATCATCCTCAAGTGGCTGCAGACCGAATACGGCGCTGAGGTCATCACCTTCACGGCCGACCTCGGCCAAGGCGAAGAGATCGAACCGGCCCGCGCCAAGGCCCTGGCCGCCGGCGTCAAGCCCGAGAACATCTTCATCGAGGACGTCCGCGAAGAGTTCGTGCGCGACTACGTCTTCCCGATGTTCCGCGCCAACACGGTCTATGAGGGCCAGTACCTCCTGGGCACCTCGATCGCCCGTCCGCTGATCGCCAAGAAGCAGATCGAGATCGCCCGCAAGATGGGCGCAGACGCCGTCAGCCACGGCGCGACCGGCAAGGGCAACGACCAGGTCCGCTTCGAGCTCGGCTATTATGGCCTCGAGCCCGACATCACCGTGATCGCCCCCTGGCGCGAATGGGACTTCAAGTCCCGCGAGGCCCTGCTGGACTTCGCCGAGAAGCACCAGATCCAGATCACCAAGGACAAGCGCGGCGAAGCGCCGTTCAGCGTCGACGCCAACCTGCTGCACTCCTCGTCCGAGGGTAAGGTCCTGGAGGACCCGGCGGTCGAGGCCCCCGAGTTCGTCCACATGCGCACCATCGCGCCGGAAGACGCGCCGGACGCCCCGACCATCATCACCATCGACTTCGAAAAGGGCGACCCGGTCGCCATCGACGGCGTGGCGATGAGCCCGGCCACCCTGCTGACCAAGCTGAACGAGCTGGGCCGCGACAACGGCGTCGGCCGTCTGGACCTCGTGGAAAACCGCTTCGTCGGCATGAAGTCGCGCGGCGTCTACGAGACTCCCGGCGGCACGATCCTGCTGGCCGCCCACCGCGGCATCGAGAGCATCACGCTGGACCGCGGCGCCATGCACCTGAAGGACGAGCTGATGCCGAAGTATGCTTCGCTCGTCTATAACGGCTTCTGGTTCTCGCCCGAGCGCGAGATGCTGCAGGCCGCCATCGACTACAGCCAGGACAAGGTCACCGGCCGCGTCCGCGTGAAACTGTACAAGGGCAATGTCACGGTCATCGGCCGCGAGAGCCCCTACTCGCTGTATGACCAGGACCTGGTGACCTTCGAAGAAGGCAAGGTCGCCTACGACCACCGCGACGCCGGCGGCTTCATCAAGCTCAACGCCCTGCGCCTGCGGGTGCTGGCCAAGCGCGACAAGCGCGGCTAGGCGGCTTTAGGGCCGGACGATCAAAGGGCGTCGCGAGGGAGACCTCGCGGCGCCTTTTTCGTTGGCGCGAGGGGGGCGCGTTCGGGAACCCCTCTCCCCTTGCGGGAGAGGGTGGCCGCCGAAGGCGGTCGGGTGAGGGTCGCGCTCCGCTATCCTGAGACGCCTTTCAACCCCTCATCCGTCAGCTTCGCTGACACCTTCTCCCGCAAGGGGAGAAGGAAATCTCGGTCCACCCTACACCCGGTTGTACGGATACCGATCCCGGATGATCCGCTGGAAGAACCGGCCCTTTGAGCGCGACCTATAGAACGCCGCGCTGATCCGTTCGGGCACGCCGACATAGACGTATTCGTCGCCGTCATGGAACGTGACGAACAGCTTGCCGTGTTCGGGGGTGTAGGCGATGTCGGCGATCGCCGTGGATTCCACTCGCATGGCGCAAAGCCTCCGCGGATGAGGATCGTCATCGGGAAAAGCGAACGAGCGCGGGCGAGGTTCCAACGGCCCGGTCGCGCGCGCGGTGACAGCTATCTCTAACAATTGTTTAACGCGCAAGTCCTTAAAGGCCCCGCGCGCGGGGATGCCAAGCCGCCTCGAACCCGGCTAGGGTCGTCCCCTAAGCGGCCGCGAAGGCCGTGGGGAGGGAACAAACACATGCAGCAATCCCATGCGCTGGTGGCGATCGTCACCCTGCTATCCTTGCTGGTCTATGTCTGGATGATCTTCAGGATCGGCGGCGCGCGCCGTCGCACCGGCATCGACGCCCCGGCCATGACCGGCGATCCGGAGCTGGAGCGCCATCTGCGGGTGCAGGCCAACACCGTCGAGTGGCTGGTCATCTATCTGCCCTCGCTGTGGCTGTTCGCGCTCTACTGGAACGACCTGTTCGCCGCGGCGGCCGGCGTCGTCTGGATCATCGGCCGCATCCTCTACGCCCTCGGCTACGCGGCCGACGCCAGGAAGCGCGAGCTGGGCTTCATCATCCAGATGCTGGCGACCGCGGTGCTGCTGTTCGGCGCCCTGGGTAAGGCGATCTACGTCTACGCGGTGATTGGAGCCTAGCACCACTTGGTGGTCCATGGCGGAGCGGCCTATATCCGCGCCATGGACCACCTGCCCGTCGATCCCGCCCGCTACGGCGCCTTTCTGGTCGCGATGTTCGTCATGGCCATCACGCCGGGACCGGCCAACCTGTTCGCCATCGCCACCGGCATGGAAAAGGGCAAGGGTGCGGCCCTGGCGGGGGTGGCGGGCATGAACTGCGCCACCCTGATCTGGTTCATCGGCTCGGCCCTGGGCCTGGGCGCCCTGATCATCGCCTTTCCTCAGGCCTTTCACCTCCTGGCGCTGGCCGGCGCGGCCTATCTGGTCTGGCTGGGCCTGAAGTCCCTGTGGGCCGGCTGGAAAAACGCCGAAAGCCACGCGGTCGCCGCCGTGCGGGGCGGCAAGTCCGCCTTTGTCGACGGCTTCGCCGTGCAGATCGCCAACCCCAAGGCCCTGTTGTTCTTCACCGCCGTCCTGCCGCCGTTCCTGGACGTCGACCGGCCGCTGGTCCCGCAGCTGCTGATGTTCGCCTGCGCCACCATCGGCATGGACCTGATCAGCATGTCGGCCTACGGCGTCGGCGGCGCGGCGCTGTCCGACCGGATGAACGAGCCCGGCTTTCGGCGCGGTTTCGCGATCCTGGTGGGGGTGCTGCTGATCACCGCCGCCGGCTTGATCGTCTCGCGCGGCTAAGTTTTCGCCTGTGAGGCAAAGCGGCCTTGGCGAAACCACAAAGCCCAGCCAGAGTTAAGCCTGATGTCCAAGGACTCCGCGTGAAGGAGCACGTCATGTCGATCAAGAAGGTCGCCCTCGCCGCCGCCCTGGTGGTGACCGCCGGTCTCGCCGCCTGTGCGACGCCAACGCCCTATCAGCCCCGGATCACCTCGGGCGCGGTCACGGGCGGATTCTCGGAACAGAAGCTGGAAAGCGACCGCTATCGGATCAGCTTCGCCGGCAACAGCCTGACCTCGCGGGAAACGGTCGAACGCTATCTGCTGTATCGGTCGGCCGAGCTGACGGTGCAGCAGGGCTATGACTGGTTCGAGACCGCCGACCATCGCACCGACCGCACCTCGCGCACCTATGTCGAGGCCGATCCGTTCTCGCGACCGGGTTTTGGCTGGGGGCCGTACGGCTACTGGCGTCCGGCGTGGCGCTACTACGGCCCGGCCTACGGCTGGCGCACCTGGGATCCCTTCTGGGGTGACCCCTTCTTCGCCGACCGCGCCCAGATCCGGACGATCGAGAAGTTCGAGGCCGGGGCCGAGATCGTCATGCACAAGGGCCAGAAGCCGCAGGGCGAGCCGCGCGCCTATGACGCCCGCGAGATCATGGCCAACCTGGCCAGCACGATCGTGCGGCCGGAAGCGAAGTAGGTCGGGAAATCCTCTCCCTCGGGTAGAGGTGTCGATCCGAAGGAGCGACGGAGAGGGAAGTGTCTGCGGGGCCTCCGCATCGCTTCCCCCTCCGATCGCTTCGCGATCACCTCCCCCGCTAGGGGAGGATTTTTATGCGCAGACTACCGCGGCGCCATGCGGATGCCGCCGTCCAGGCGCACGTCCTCGCCGTTGAAGTAGCCGCAGGTGATCATGGTGACCGCCAGTTGGGCGTACTCTTCGGGGTGACCCAGGCGCTTGGGGAACGGCACGCTGGCGGCCAGGCCCGCTTTCACCGCTTCGGGCGCGTTGTTCATCAGCGGGGTGTTGAAGATGCCCGGCAGGATGGTGTTGACGCGGATACCCTCGCCCATCAGGTCGCGGGCGATCGGCAGGGTCATGCCCACAACGCCGCCCTTCGAGGCCGAATAGGCCGCCTGGCCCATCTGGCCGTCTTCCGCCGCGACCGAGGCGGTGTTGACGATGGCGCCGCGCTCGCCGTCTTCCAGCGGCTCCAGATCCAGCATGCCCTTGGCCGACTTGGCGATGCAGCGGAACGTGCCCACGAGGTTGATCTGGATGATGCGGTCGAAGGCGTCGAGCGGGAAGTGCTTGGTCTCGCCGGTGGCCTTGTCGCGGCTGGCGGTCTTGGCCGCGTTGCCGGTGCCGGCGCAGTTGACCAGGATGCGCTCCTGGCCGTGGGCGGCGCGGGCCTTTTCGAAACCGGCGTCGACATCGGCGTCGCTGGTCACATTGACCTTACAGAACACGCCGCCGATTTCCTTGGCGACCTGCAGGCCGCGCTCTTCGTTCATGTCGAAGAGGGCGACCTTGACGCCTTGGGCGGCGAGCGCGCGGGCGGTGGCTTCGCCGAGGCCCGAAGCGCCCCCGGTGACGACGGCGGCGACGGTGTTGTCGAGTTTCATTGGACGTTTCCCTGCTAGTTCGCGTTTGAAGCGTTCGCGGTTAGGATCGAATTTGAACAGAGGTTTATCCCGATGAGCGGCGACGCCAAACCGTCCCCCGACGTAAACGTCAACGAGGTGCTGGATCCGGCCAAGGCGCTGGTCCCGGCCACCGTGCGCGTCAACGAGGAGAAGGTCCGCGAGGGTTTCCTGCCGAAGATCCGCAAGGTGGCCGCGAAGATCCCGTTCGCAGCCGACGCCCTGTCGGTCTGGTGGGCCGCGCGCGATCCTGAAACGCCGATCGCGGCCAAGGGCATGATGCTGGCGGGCCTGGCCTATTTCGTCCTGCCGACCGACGCCCTGCCCGACGTCTTGCCGGCCATCGGCTTCACCGATGACGCCGCCGTGATCGCCGCCCTGGTGGCGATCCTGGGCAAGACGCTGAAACCTCGCCACAAGGAGGCCGCCCAGGCGTTCCTGGCGCGCCTGTCCGACGACGCCTGAACACGACCATGTCTTTGATCGCGATCGGCCTCGCCGCCGCCCTGAACCTCACGACCGTTCCCGCAGACGCCGAGGACAAGGCCGTGCTCGCCACCACCCAGGCCTTCTTCGACGGGCTTGAGGCCGCCGACCCCGCCGCCATGCGCGCTGCGGCTCTGCCCAACATCGCGATGATGGCCTTGTCGACAAAGCCCGATGGTACGATCGATGTCCGCCGGTTCGCCTTCGAGGACAGCTTCGGCAAGAAGGTCGCGCCCGGCCTGAAGGAATGGATGTGGTCGCCCGTCGTCGTGCGGCGCGGGGCCCTGGCGACGGTCACGGGGCCGTTCGAGATTACGCGCGAGGGCAAGACCGTCCATTGCGGGGTCAATGTCTTCACCCTGGCCAAGACCGAGGGCGCCTGGAAGGTCGCCAGCGTCAGCTGGACCGCCGAACCCGACGCCTGCCCCGAACTGCGTCAGCGCTAACCCACCCGGAAGGTCAGCACCTCGCCGTCCCAGCGGGCGTCTTGGCGGTCTTCCTCGACCACATCCCGCACGCCCGGATAGGTCTCGGCCACCCGGCGCCAGAAGGCGCGCGCGGCGGTGTTTCGGCGCACCGTCGCCGCCTCCCACACGCCCCAGGCCGAGCCGAACAGCGCGTGGGCGGCCGCCAGTCCCACGCCGCGCCGGCGATGCTTGCGAACCACGAAGAACTCGGCCACCGCCCGGTCGATCGGCGTAGGGGAGTGGGCGAAGTCGTTGACCAGGGCGAAGCCCACCGGCAGGCCTCCGATCCGGAACAGCCACGCCTCGCGAACAGGATCGCGCCAGTAGGTCTCCAATCCGGGATAGCCTGAATAGCGCCCGTCGGGACCCAGCTCCCCCTCGACCGCGCGGTCGAACCACAGCTCCGAGAAGTCGTGGAGATAGAACTGCATCAGGTTGGCGATGATCGCCGCCTCGTCGGCGCCGGCCCGGGAAACGACGAGGCCCGCGCTCACCAGTACTGCTCCATGATCGCCTTGGCCCAGTCGGGCTCGCGGACCTCGCCGCGCGGCGCAAAGCCGCTCATCACCGGCTTGATGTCCAGCACGGGCGTGCCGTCGATCGCGTCCAGCCCGCGCACCTCCAGAACCCGGCCCGCGACCGAGACGATCTCGCAGACCGTGACGCCGATCCGGTTGGGCCGGTTCTTGCCGCGCTGGGCGAAGATGCCGATGCGCGGCCAGTCCTTGTTGCCGCGGGGGTGGCGGGCGCCCGTGACGATCTGATCGTCGCCGACCTTGTCGAACACATAGACGATCTCGGCGTGGCTGAAGCTGTCCAGCCCCATCAGCGCCTCATCGTCAAAGCGGGCGGGATCCAGAACGATCCGGGCGCGGCTGTCGCCCCAGTCGTCGTCTTCGGGAACGGTGCGGCCGCCTTGGACCCGACCGATAGGCGTCATCAGGATCGACATGGGGCATCCTTGGGCAGAGGGTGCGGACGGCCCTGGCTCCACATTCCCCAAAGCGTGTCGCCAAAGTCGCGCGCAAACCGTTCAGGGTCAAACAAGGGCGTCGTCAGCGCGCTGCGCCGGAGGGCGGGCCGGTCATGCGCGACATCCCTGACTGCGGCGAACGCGACGGCCTTGGCGAGATAGTCTGCTCTATCACGAGCGACCCACGCCGACTGACCGGCGTTCCGCGCTATCGACTCCCCGAGTCGCGCCAGAAAGCGATCACCCGCCAAGGTCAGCACCGGAACCCCCATCCACAAGGCGTCCACTGAGGTGGTTCCTCCGGGATACGGGAAGGTGTCCAGCACCAAGTCTATCCTGTTGTAGGTCTCGAAGTACTCGGCTCTCGACGACGGGCCTTCCAATATCAGCCGATCGCTGGAGACGCCTTCGCGCGCAAAACGGGCTTGGATGTCCGCGACGACTTGCGCGTCGACGAACGGCTTGGCCTTGAGCAGCAGCTTGGACTCGGGGACGGCGCGCAGAATCTGTGACCAGAGCGCAACGACCTCGCCGTTCATCTTTGAGAGATTGCCCAAGCAGCCGAATGTCATGAACCCGTTCGTCAAGGCCGGCGGCGGGTTAATGGGGATGGATCGTTCGTGCGGCGCCGAGCAAAGCCAGGTCTCCGGCAGCCGCCAGAGCGTCTCGGTGAAGCGTTGCTGCTCGGTCTCTGTCACCATGTATCGGTCACCGAGGAAGTAATCCATTTCCGGCAAGCCCGTCGTGGCGAAATAGCCCAGCCAGGAAGCCTGCACGGGGGCCGGACGGAATGCGAAGACCGGTAGGCGATTGTCAGCGGTGTGTCCCGACAAGTCTACAAGAACGTGAACGCCCTGCGTGTGGATTGCGGTCGCGGCGGCATGATCATCCATTCCGAATATCGGACACCACCCAGCGAAGAACGGCGAGATTCTGGATGTCAGTGCATCGGTCTTGGGGGTCGTTGGGAAGGCGAACAGCTCGAAACGGTCACGGTCAAGATGCTGGAACACGCTTTCGCTGAAATAGCCCACCGGGTGACTGTTCAGGTCGCCAGAGATGAACCCGACCCGAAGTCTCCGAGGTTCTGGCTGGATCGACCAAGCGCTGAACTTGGGCGTCGCGGCCGCAGAGGCCACCGAACCATATTGCTTGGCCTCTGCGAGATAGGTGTCGGGCGACGAGGTCTCGAAGTAGTTCAGGCACAAAAGCAGGTTGCTGTGAGCTTCGAGATAGTCCGGCTTCAGTCCAATCGCGGCGCGGTAGAAGGCCTCCGCGTCCGCAAAGCGACCCAGGTCCTTAAACACATCGCCGAGATTATTGTGGGCTTGGGCATCAGCCGGATTCAACTGGATGGCCCGCCTAAAACACGTCTCCGCCTCGGTCAGGCGACCGGAGAGCTTGAGTGCGCAACCGAGATTGCAATGGGCTTCCGAATAGTCTGGCTTCAGCCGGATAGCCTGCCTGAAGCTCTCCTCGGCCTCGGCCGCCCGCGCGAGGTCGATCAGAGCATTGCCCAGAGTAAGATGGACCTGAGGATAGTCTGGAGCTAGGGCGAGCGCGCTACGGCACGCCGCCTCCGCCTCCTCAGCCCGCTTGAGCTTCAACAGGAGTATCGCCAGATTCTTGAAGGTTTCGGCGTCTTGCGGGTTGAGACTTAGAGCTTGGCGCATCGACGCCAGCGATTCCTCCGAACGGCCCGTCACGCTAAAGACCGCGCCAAGAACCTTCCAGCCAAGCTCATGATTGGGGAAACTGAGCGTCAGGGCATGGGCTTGGCTTTCGGCCGCTGCAAGGTTCCCCGAACGATACTGCGCGACAACAGAGTCCAGCAGCGCCTGCGGCGGCTGCGAAGCAGGGTCTAGTCGCTTCTCCAAGCGCTCAACGGCGTCTCCCGTTAGACCCCTGCGCTTGGCTTGCTCAAGATGGTCCCGGGCGGCCGCAGGCAACCCCGCTGCGATCAAGGCATCGATGTAGCTGACCCAAAACTGACCTTGGGCGGGATTGATCTCCAACGCCGCCTTCAAAAACGACAGTCCCGCCTGAGGCTTGCCGACGCCCACCGCCAGGACGCCGAGATTGTGGTTCGCGTCGGCGTGACCTGGGGCGGCGTCCAGTATGGCGCGATAAAGTCGCTCGGCGTCTTGAAGCTGTCCGGAGCGATGGGCCGCGATCGCCTGCGCCAGGGCTTGATCGACGGTCAGCCTCATCCCCGAGGCCCTACTCCACCGTCACCGACTTGGCGAGGTTGCGTGGCTGATCCACGTCCGCGCCCTTCACCACGGCGACGTGGTAGGCCAGAAGCTGGATCGGGGCCGACATCACCAGGGTCGAGACCAGCGGGTCGCTGGCCGGGGCCGTCACCACCACCTTGGCGCCGGCCGGCGCGTGCTTCACGCCTTCGGTGTCGGTGATGAAGATCACCTGACCGCCGCGCGCCATCACCTCGCTCATGTTCGAGGCCGATTTCTCGAAATAGCTGTCATAGGGGGCCAGGATGACGATCGGGGTCTGGTCGTCCACCAGGGCGATCGGGCCGTGCTTCAGCTCGCCGGCGGCGTAGCCCTCGGCGTGGATGTAGCTGATTTCCTTCAGCTTCAGCGCGCCTTCCAGGGCCAGGGCCGACATCGGACCGCGACCCAGATAGAGCACGTCGCGGGCCTTGGCGACGTCGGCGGCGATCTCCTTGATGGCGTCTTCCAGGCCGATGGCCTCGGCGATCAGGCGCGGGGCTTCCAACAGCACCTTCACGAGGCGCTGCTCTTCGGCGGCGTCGATCGTTCCGCGCGCCTTGGCGGCGGCGATGGCGAGCGCGATCATCACGCTGACCTGGGCGGTGAAGGCCTTGGTCGAGGCGACGCCGATCTCGGGACCGCAATGGATCGGCCAGACCACGTCGACCTCGCGGGCCATGGTCGATTCCTGGGCGTTGACCACGACTGCGCTCTTCATGCCCTTGGCCTTACAGTAGCGCAGGGCCGCCAGGGTGTCGGCGGTCTCGCCCGACTGCGACATGGCCACGACCAGCGAGCCGGGCCGCAGGGCGGGCGTGCGATAGCGGAACTCCGAGGCGATCTCGACATCGACGGGCAGGTCGGCCAGCTGCTCGATCAGGTACTTGCCGATCACGCCGGCGATATAGGAGGTGCCGCAGGCGACGATCTGGATGCGATCCAGCGTGGCGAAGTCGATATCGCCCGGCACGGCCGCCTTCGAGGTCAGGGTGTCGACATAGGCCGCGATCGTGCGCTGGCAGCCTTCGGGCTGATCATGGATCTCCTTTTCCATGAAGTGCCGGTAGTTGCCCTTCTCCAGCATGACCGACGAGGTCGGCACCACGCGCACGGGCCGCTCGACCGGCGCGCCCGAGGCGTCAAAGATGCGGCGGCTGTCGTGGTCGAGGGCCACATAGTCGCCCTCCTCCAGATAGATCACCCGGTTGGTGAACGGTCCGACGGCCAGAGCGTCCGAGCCCAGGAACATCTCCCCCTGGCCCTCGCCGACCACCAGGGGACTGCCGCGACGCGCGCCCAGCAGCAGGTCGGCCTCGCCCTGGATCAGCACCGCAAGCGCGTAGGCCCCGGTCAGCCGGTCCAGCGTGGCCTTGAAGGCGTCGAGCGGCGCCAGCCCCTTGGCCAGCGCCACGTCGATCAGCTGGGCGATGACCTCGGTGTCGGTGTCGCTCTCGAACGTGCGCCCGGCGGCGGCCAGTTCGGCCTTCAGCTCGGCGAAGTTCTCGATGATGCCGTTGTGGACCAGGGTCACCCGGCCGGCGGTATGCGGGTGAGCGTTGCGGACATTGGGCGCGCCGTGCGTGGCCCAGCGGGTGTGGCCGATGCCGGTGGTCGCCGTCAGGGGCTCATCGGCGAGCACGGCTTCGAGCGCCTTGATCTTGCCCTGGGCCCGACGGCGCTCGACCTTTCCACCGACCACACCTGCGACACCGGCGGAGTCATAGCCGCGATACTCCAGCCGCTTGAGGCTCTCGATCAGCCGGTCGGCGACGGGTTCTTTTCCGACGATGCCGATAATGCCGCACATGGGCCATGATCCCTTGTAGAACGCGCCGACAGGATTATGCCTACCGACACGCGAATTTCCGTGAGGCGCCTTTAGCACTGGCTAAAGACCGCATCGCATAAATCTGCATTTCGGATCGTTTCGCGGTCCGACGACGACCCTAAAGAGACGACAGCACGACCATGAGCAAGCGCGCCTATTTCGGCACCGACGGCATCCGGGGCCAGGCCAACAAGCATCCGATGACGGCCGAGGTGGCCCTGCGCGTCGGTCTGGCGGCCGGCAAGCTGTTCCGCTCGCAGGACGAACGCCGCCATCTGGTGGTGATCGGCAAGGACACGCGCCTGTCGGGCTACATGATCGAGCCGGCCCTGGTGGCGGGCCTGACCAGCGTAGGCCTGGACGTGCGCCTGTTCGGCCCGCTGCCCACCCCGGCCGTGGCCATGATGACCCGCTCGATGCGCGCCGACCTCGGCATCATGATCAGCGCCAGCCACAACAGCTTCGCCGACAACGGCATCAAGCTGTTCGGTCCCGACGGCTACAAGCTGTCGGACGCCCAGGAGCTGGGCATCGAGGCGCTGATGGACCAGGGCCTGCAGGAAGGCCTGGCCGCCCCCCGCGAGCTGGGCCGCGTCAAGCGGATCGACGACGCCCAGGCCCGCTATGTCGAGATCGTCAAGGCGACCTTCCCGCGCCACCTGAACCTGTCGGGCCTGCGCATTGTCATCGATTGCGCCAATGGCGCGGCCTACAAGGTGGCTCCCACCGCCCTCTACGAGCTGGGTGCGGAGGTGATCACGCTGGGTGTCTCGCCCGACGGCACCAACATCAACGAGGAGTGCGGCTCGACCCATCCCGAGGCTATGGCCAAGATGGTGCGCGAGTACCGCGCCGACATCGGCATCGCCCTGGACGGCGACGCCGACCGCCTGGTGATCTGCGATGAGAAGGGCGTGGTCGTCGACGGCGACCAGATCATGGCGATCATCGCTGCGGCCTCGCACAAGGCCGGGACCCTGAAGGGCGGCGGCGTCGTGGCCACGGTCATGTCGAACCTGGGCCTCGAGCGCCAGTTGAACACTATGGGTCTCTCGCTGGAGCGCACCGCTGTGGGCGATCGCTATGTGATGCAGCGCATGCGCGAGGGCGGCTTCAATGTGGGCGGCGAACAGTCGGGCCACCTGATCCTGTCGGACTTCTCGACCACGGGCGATGGCCTGATCGCTGCCCTGCAGGTGCTGGCCGTCATGGTCGAGACCGACAAGCCGATGAGCGCGCTGGGCCGTCAGTTCGAGCCGGTGCCGCAGCTGCTGGAAAACGTCCGCTTCGCCGGCGGCAAGCCGCTGGAGGCGGCGGCGGTGAAGGAAGCCATCGCCGACGGCGAGGCCCAGCTGAACGGCGCGGGCCGCATCGTCGTGCGCGCCTCAGGCACCGAGCCGCTGATCCGCATCATGGCCGAGGGCGACGACCCGGCCCTGGTGAGGAGGGTCGTCAAGTCGATCGCCTCGGCGGTGAAGGCGGCCTAAGGAGGCCCGCCCCCTAGTCGTGTCATCCCGGAAAGCCCGCAGGGCTTATCCGGGACCCAGGGGGTGAAGAAGCGCGGCGCAAGCGGCCCCTGGGTCCCGGCGCTTCGCTGCGCTACAGCCGGGATGACACAGGTTTCATCACCCCACGTCGTCAGTGTGGCCCGAGCCGCCGGAGCCGCCGCTCCAGACCTCTCCCGAGCGTTCCCACCAGTAGGGCTGGCGCACGCGCTGGCCGGTCACGGTCTCGTTGAGGGTCGCCGCATCATAGAGCCGGCCACCCAGCATCACGCGGTGCAGCTTGTCGCTGTTGCGGATGTCGACGGTCGGGTCGGCGTCCAGCACCAGAAGGTCGGCCAGCTTGCCGATCTCCAGCGAGCCGACGTCCTTGGCGTAGCCCAGCGAGCGGGCGGCGTTGATCGTACCGGCCGCCAGGGCCTCGACCGGGCTCCAGCCGCCGCGCGCGAACGACCACATCTCCCAGTGTGAGCCCAGGCCCGCCTGTTGGCCATGGGCGCCGATGGCCACCTGCACGCCGCGATCGGCCAGCTTCTTGGCCTCGCGCGCGGCGGCGCCGTCGACATAGTCTTCCTCGGGGGCTGCGGTCCGGCGAACGTTCTGGGCGGCCAGCAGCGCCGGCGGCGCGTGCTTGGACAACAGCGGATGCCTCCAGACGTCCATGTGCTGACGCCAGTAGGGATCACCGGCCGGACCGCCATAGGCCACGACCAGGGTCGGGGTGTAGTTGGTCTTGGTCTGCGACCACAGGCTGACGATGTCGTCGTAGAAGCGATCCACCGGCACGTTGTGCTCGACGGTGGCGTTGCCGTCCTGGATCAGGGTCACGTCCATGTTGTAGAGCGACCCGCCCTCCGGAACGACCTCCATGTTTTCCTTCTGGGCCGCGACCACGACCATCTGCCGCTGGTCCCGGCGGGGCTGGTTGTAGTTCTTGACGCTGTGCGCGCCCTGCGCCTTGAGCCGGCGCACATGGGCCAGGGCGTCGTCCAGGCTGTTGATCTCAGCATAGACCTCGGCGGCCTTGGCCCCATAGATGATCTCGCCGGTCGAGAAGGTGCGCGGGGCCAGGATCTTGCCGGCGCGCTGCAGCTCGGCGGCGGGGAAGATCATCGACGCCCGCGACGAGGGATCGTGGATCGTCGTGGTGCCCAGCGCCAGATTGGCCATGGCCGACCAGTTCTGCTGCGGGATCAGGTCGTCCGTCCCCTGCGGCCCGTGGGCGTGGGCGTCGACAAGGCCAGGGATGATGGTCTTGCCGGTCACGTCGACCACCTTGGCGTCGGCGGGAACCGGCGTGCTGACCTTGGGACCCACCGCGACGATGCGGTCGCCTTTGATCACGATGACGCCGTCGTCGATGATCCCGCCGGACGTGTCGGCCATGGTCACGACGCGCGCGCCGGTCAGGACAACGACGCCCGTCGGCTTGTCGGCGGCGACCTCCATCGACAGCGACAGGCCGGTCTTCACGGGCTTGAACTTGCCGTCGTCCTTGCCGGCCCCCTCGGCGGCCGGGGCGCTGGCGTACAGCGCCTCCGTCTCGGCGGTGAACAGGGTCGGACCCATGCTCCAGTGGACCTGCTTGCCGTCCCTGGACCAGTGGATGAACTCCGCGCCCTCGGCGCTGACGCGCGTCACCGGCAGGGCGCCGCCCTTCTGATCGACCGCGACCTCCTGGGTTCCGGGCATCAGCGGCATGACAAAGGCTTCGTAGTTCTGGCGGAACGCGACGTTGCGACCGTCCGGCGAGACCTGGAAGTCGTTGACCATGTCGCCGCTGGCGTGGACCCGCCTGGCCTGGCCGTTCAGGTCGGTGCTGACCAGCTGGCGCTTGTCGCCGCTCGACATCAGCATGAACACCCGGTCGTTGGCTGCGCCGAACTGCGGCTCAGAACCGCCGCGCGAGACCCGCACCGGCGTCCCGCCCGCAGCGGCGACCCGGTAGATCCCCGGATCCTGCGACCAGCGCCCGGAGGTCAGGCCGCCGCCGCGACGGCGCTCGAACACGATGGTCTTGCCGTCCGGCGAGAAGCGCGGCGCACCATAGTGGCCCGGCTGGGCGATGACGTCCTTGGCGACGCCCCCAGCGGCGGGCACGGTGCGTAAACGCCCCAGCCCCGCGTCGGTCCAGCTGACGAAGACGATCGTGCGGCCATCGCGCGACCACGACGGATAGAGCTCGAAGGCGTCTTCGTCGCCGTTGACCAGACGACGGGCCTCGCCGCCGGCCGTCGACTTGATCCACAACTTGCCCAGGGTCTCGAACACCACCGACTTGCCGTCGGGCGACACGCTGGCCCAGCGCGGCATCTTGGTGGTGAAGCGATCCGGCGCGACCGCGACCTCGGGATGAATAGCGTCGATCACCACGCGGGTGTCGTCGATCTTGAACGGGATCACGCTGGAGGCGCCGTCCGCCACATTGACCCGCCGGATCTTGCCGCCGGCCCAGACCACCACGGCCGCGCCGTCGGGCGTCCAGGCCATGTTCGGATAGACGCCGGTGACCGCCCAGGTTTCCTGCACGTCCTGATCCAGCGCGTCATAGATCTTGCGCTCCTCGCCCGAGGTCAGGTCCTTCACATACAGCTTGGACTTGGTCCGCTCGCGGCGGACGAAGGCGATCTTCTTGCCGTCCGGCGACGGGCTGGGTCGCACCGAGCCGCCCAGGCCCGAGACGGCGGTCGTCACCTCGCCGGTCTCCAGGTCATAGCGCTCGATGTCGAACAGGGCGGTGTTGGAGTCTTGCGCGTACTCAAAGATCGGGCCGGGCGTGACGTTGCGCGTATAGAAGACGCTCTTGCCGTCGGCCGCATAGATCGGCTCGCCTAGTTCCTTTTGCAGCTGCTCGCTGGCGCGCTTGACCAGCTGGACGCCGCCGCCGCCCGAGACGTGATACACCCACACCTCGCCGGTCCCCAGTGAGCGTCCGGTGGTGAAGTGCTTCTTGGCGACGATGAAGCGGCCGTCCGGGCTCCAGCTGGGCTGGTTGAGAAGGCGGAACTCCTCCTTGGTCACCTGGCGCTTGTCGCCGCCGTCGAGGTTCATCACCCAGATATTGTCGCCGCCGCCCCGGTCGGAGGTGAAGGCGATCCGCTTGCCGTCGGGCGAGAACCGCGGCTGCTGGTCATAGGCCAGGCCCTCGGCGATGCGGGTCGGCGTCCCGCCCGCGATCGGCATGGTGTAGATATCGCCCAGGATGTCGAAGGCGATCAGCTTGCCGTCGCGCGAGACGTCGACATTCATCCAGGTGCCGTTGTCGACGCTGATGCGCACCTCGCGGGTCGCGACGCCGGGCGGGGCGTTGACGTTCCACTTCTCGGGCTTGTCAGGCTTGGCGGTCGCCGCCGCCGGCGCGCCGGCCGGCGCCGTTTGCGCCAAGGCCTGATGGGCCAGGGCCGAGCCCGACATCAACAACAAGGCGGCCAGCGCCGTCAGCCGACGATCCATTTGATTTCCCCCGAACACCTGATGGGCACGATTTGGGCGTGACCCTAGGGGGGAAGGTGGTCAGTGTCACGGCCGGGGTTCCTCGGTTAACCGCCCTCGTCCTCGGCCGCCTCGACCACGCTACGCAGATAGTCGACATGGGCGCGGAAGGCTTTGCGACCCTGCGGCGTCAGCTTGGCCTGGGTGCGGGGGCGCTTGCCCACGAAGTCCTTCTCGATCGCCACATAACCGGCCTTTTCCAGGGTGGCCAAATGGCTGCCCAGATTGCCGTCCGTCGCCTGGGTGATGGTCTTCAGGCGCGGGAAATCCAGCGGCTGGCCCTTCTCGGCGCTGAGGGCGGCCATGATCTTCAGGCGCAGCGGCTGGTGGATGATGTCGTCGGATCCCGCCACGCTCAGCGCCTCCACAGCCAGACGCCGCTGAGGAACAGCGCGCCGCTCGCCGCCGCCATCCAGAAGGCCAGCCAGGGCTGGAACAGGAAATAGCCGATCAGGGTCAGGGCGAACATCAAGGCCCCGATCACCGCATAGCGCGGCGCGGCCCAGAACCCGACCACGGCGTAGATCACCCCGATCAGCAGGCCCGGAAAGGCCATGGCGGCGGCGGGTTCGGTGGGCTTCATCACCCAGAAGACGCTGAGCGCGAAGATCATCAGGGCCAGCGAGCCGCCCAGCAGGCGCCAGGTCATGCCCGGAGGCGCGCCGGCCGCTGCAGGCTTGCCGGTCCGCGCCAGAAGCAGGGCGCCGGCGACGCCGACGACATCCAGGCCCAGCCAGACGGGCAGCCAGAGCTCAGGCGGGGCCAGGCCCATGGTCAGGTAGCCGGTCGCCCAGATCAGCGCCCATAGCATCAGGATCGGCCCGCCGAGCCGGTAGCCGCGCAGGGTCATGCCCCGGCGTTGCGTGTTCTCGATATCGGACAGTGCGGCGGCCGCGTCATTTCGGCTGATCGTCATGAGACCCTCCAGGTTCGGGCGCATCAGAGCGCTCTGTAGATCAGAGTTAGATCTCGAGAGATACTCTGTCAAGCAGAGTCCTCTGAACGCTTGCGTGCGGGGGGGCGGCCGTCGCGCCGCGCCCAGGGTCCCGCCTAGATGCCCAGCTTCGGGGCCTTCATCCGGCGCTTGTTGACGTGGTGGCTGGGCGCCTCGGCCTGGATCTCCTCGGGGTATTCGCCCTTGAAGTAGAAGCGCTGCCAGGCCTCCTTGGTGGCCTCGGGGTCGCGCTTGAAGATCAGGTTGTTGAACTCGGTGCGCTTCTCGGCCCAGACGTCGTATTGGCGGCGCAGCTCGGGATTGGAGTTCATCGAGCGGATCACCGGCTGGAAGGCCTCCATCGGCTTGTCCTGGATCAGCATGATGAAGCAGAAGGTCTCGCCCTTCTCGAACCGCACCGTGCCCGGCCGGGTGAAGATCCAGTTCATCGTGAAGGGGAACGGCAGCCAGTCGGTCTCGATCACCCCGGCCAGCGGCTGGATCCCGTCCTTGACGTGGTTGGGCGGCCCCATGGCCATCAGCGACCAGCCCGGCGGCGTGCGGAAGAGATAGCCGGTGTGGAACGTCACCACACCCCGCGTGAAGTGCGACTTCACGAAGTCATGGAAGCCCGGATAGGGGTGGTCGGGCTGGAACTTGATGCATTCCTGGTGCGCCCCGCCGTCCCAGGTGGCCGTAAAGCCGACCGGGCAGAGAATGTCCCACCCCGTGGTGTTGGCCATGGTCAGCGGCAGGCAGCGATAGGGATGGCGCTCGGCGAACCGGTCCATCCAAGCGCGCTGCGGCCGTCCCGGCACGATTTCCGGCGGACGGTTCTCGGTGGGATAGCACTCCAGTTCCATGCCGGTCCTTTGTCTGTTCTTCCTGCCCTTTCGTCAGGTCTAGCGCTCGCGGCCTTGCGCCGTCTAGTAGAGGCGCATGAAGACCCGCGCTGACCTCTTCGCCTTCTTCGACGCCCACGGGGTCGATCACAAGACCCTGGACCATCCGCCCGTCTTCCGCGTCGAGGAGGGGCTGGAGATCAAGGCCGCCATGCCCGGTGGCCACACCAAGAACCTGTTCCTCAAGGACGCCAAGGGCCAGCTGTGGCTGATCTCGGCGCTCGGCGAGACGACCATCGACCTGAAGAAGCTGCATCACGTGATCGGCTCGGGCCGGCTGTCGTTCGGGCCGCAGGAGATGATGCTGGAGACCCTGGGCGTGACGCCCGGCTCGGTCACCGCCTTTGGCCTGATCAACGACACCGAAAAGCGCGTCCGCTTCGTGCTGGACAAGGCCCTGGCCGACAGCGACCCGGTCAATTTCCACCCGCTGAAGAACGACGCCACCACCGCCGTCAGCCAGGCCGGCCTGCGCAGGTTCCTCGCCGCCCTGGGCGTTGAGCCGATGATCGTCGATTTCGCGGCGATGGAAGTGGTCGGCTAGCGTCGCCCTCGCACCCTCCCAAACGACGAACGGGTCATTGCGCGCGGGCCGATCAGAGACCATCTTGACGGCGAAAGCGTTCCCCCAATTTCCGAGTACGAGAACCCCGATGTCCCTGATCGGCGAAAAGCCCGCGCCCTCTTCGAAAAGCGACCACATCAAGGACGGCACCGACGCCAGCTTCATGGCCGACGTCATCGAGGCCTCGAAGACCCAGCCCGTGATCGTCGACTTCTGGGCCACGTGGTGTGGTCCCTGTCGCCAGCTGACCCCGACGATCGAGAAGGTCGTCAACGCCGCCAAGGGCGCGGTCAAGCTGGTGAAGATCGACGTCGACAAGAACCCGGGCTTTGCGGGCCAACTTCGCGTGCAGTCGATCCCCACCGTCTACGCCTTTGTCGACGGCCGGCCGGTGGACGCCTTCCAGGGCGCCCTGCCCGAGAGCCAGGTCCGGGCCTTCGTGGAAAAGCTGGCCGGGGCCGCCGAGGGCGGCGCCCTCGACGAGATCATCGCCATGGGCAAGGAGTCGCTGGAGATCGGCGATCTGGGCGGCGCGGCCCAGGCCTTCGCCCAGGCGCTGCAGATCGACCCGACCAGCGCCAAGGCCCTGGGCGGCATGGCCCGGGTCTATCTGGCCAACGGCGACCCGGAAGGCGCCGCCGAGGTGGTGGCCATGGCCCCGGCCGACGCCAAGGACCCCGATCTCGACGCAGCCCGCGCGGCCCTGGCCCTGGCGGCCGAAGCGCCGTCGGAGACCGCCGCCTTCGAACAGCGTCTGGCCGCCGATCCCGATGACCACGAGGCGCGGCTGGAGCTGGCCAAGGCCCTGGCGGGCGTGGGTCACCTGCAGGACGCCGCCGACCATCTGCTGACCATCATCGCCCGCGACCGCGCCTGGAACGACGACGCCGCGCGCAAGCAGCTGCTGACCGTGTTCGAGGCCGCCGGCCCGACGTCGGAAGTGGCCAAGCAGGGCCGGCGCAAGCTGTCCTCGATCCTCTTCAGCTAGCCCAAGGAGCCTTGGATGCCGGTGGCCTACCGCAAGATCGACGATCTGCCCCTGGTGATCCCGGTGTTCCCGCTGGACGGCGCCCTGCTGCTGCCCGGCGGCCAGCTGCCGCTGAACATCTTCGAGCCCCGCTATCTGAACATGCTGGACGACGCCATGTCGGGCGAGCGGATGATCGGCATGATCCAGACGCGGCCCTCGCCGGGCGGCAAGGGCGATCCGCAGCGCCCGGCCCTGGCCCCGGTGGGCTGCGCGGGCCGGGTGACCAGCTTCGCCGAGACCAGCGACGGCCGCTATCTGATCACCCTGACCGGCGTCTGTCGCTTCCGGACCGGGGAGGAGTTGCCCGTGCGCACGCCCTATCGCCAGGTGCGGGCCGACTTCGCGCCCTATCAGGCCGATCTGCGCGAGGACGCGGCCGGCACGCGCACAGCCAGCGAGATCGATCGCCTGATGATCGCCCTTCGGCGCTATCTCGACCATCGAGGCTTGGCCATCGACTGGAGCGACGCCGAAGCCGCCCCCTCCGACGCCCTGATCAACAGCCTCGCCATGGCGCTGCCGTTCGATCCGATGGAGAAACAGGCCCTGCTCGAGGCCGAGACCATCTTCGAGCGCAAGGCCACCCTGACCGCCCTGCTCGAGATCGACGCGGCGGCCGGCGACGATGACGAACCGACATCGATCCAGTAGACAGAGTCCATGACCGAAGCTTCCGCCCCCCTCATCGACGTCGATCCGCGCCTCTTGGAAGTGCTGGTGTGCCCCGTGACCCGCGGCCCGCTGGACTACGACCGCGCCAAGGGCGAACTGATCAGCCGCGCGGCCAAGCTGGCCTATCCGATCCGCGACGGCGTACCGATCATGCTGCCCGAAGAGGCGCGGGAACTGGAGGCTTAGATCCTCCCCCCGATGGGGGAGGGGGTCGCGCAGCGACCGGAGGGGGAAGGTCTACGGGACCTGCCTCTCCCCTCTCCGTCGGCTTCGCCGACACCTCTCCCACAGGGAGAGGATTTTACAGCGCTTGCCCCCGCAACAGCCTGGGCAGATCACCCACCCCGCCGCCGGCCTCGTGCATGAAGAAGCGGCGCGCCGGGGCGATCTGGTTGACCACCGCCAGACCCGCGCCCCGCGCCAGCCGCAGCAGCGGGTTGTCGTTGGAGAAGATCCGCACGAAGGCGTCGAAGGCCAGCGCATTGGTCACGGTGTCGAACCGCCGCCAGCGGGCGTAACGCTCCAGCACGGCCTCGGCCCCGATGTCTTCGCCGTGGCGCACCGCCTCGACCAGCACTTCGGCCAGGGCGGCGGCGTCCTTGAGGCCCAGATTCAGGCCCTGACCCGCGATCGGGTGCACGCCGTGAGCGGCGTCACCAATCAAGGCCAGACGCGGGGCGACCATGCGCTCGGCCAGGGACAGCGACAGCGGATAGACGAAGATCGGCCCCTCGATCGACACCGCGCCCAGGAAGTCGCCGAACCGGCGCATCAGGTGGGCGTGGAAGGCCTCGGGGCCCGCCTGGCGCAAGGCCTCGCCGCGCGCGGTGCTCTCGGTCCACACGAGGCTCGCGCGATTGTCGGTCAGCGGCAGGATGGCGAACGGGCCGCTGGGCAGGAAGTATTCGTGGGCCACGCCCTCGTGCGGGCGCTCCAGCCTGACGGTGCAGACCACGCCGCTCTGGCCATAGCTCCAGCCGATGTCGCCGATACCGGCTGCGCGGCGTAGCACCGAGCCCCGCCCCTCGGCGCTGACGGCCAGGGGCGCGGTCAGCACTCGGCCGTCCGACAGGGTCAGCTTTGCCGCGCCGGGCTCGACCGACAGGGCCTTGGCGGCCATCGGCGCGATCACCGGGATGTTCTTGTCGATGACGGCCTTGGAGAGCGCGGCGCGGATCTGGCGGTTCTCGACCAGATAGCCCAGCGGCTCGCCCTCGATGCGCCCGGAGATCTCACTGGAGTCGAAGCGCAGGAAGGCCGGCAGCGGCTTGCGGGCCGCCGCGCCGGGCGTGCGGCCGTCGGTGACCAGGATCTGCTCGATGCGCTGGGCGTGCGGCTCCAGCGCCTGGCCCGCGCCGATCGCCCGCCACTGACGGAACGAGGAATAGGCGATCGCCGAGCTGCGACCATCGAAGGTCGGGGCCAGCTGGGCCTCGAAGGGCGCAGGATCGACCAGCAGCGGCCTCAGGCCGCCCGAGGCCAGAGCCAGGGCCAGGGTGGAGCCGGCCATGCCGGCGCCGGCGATGATCACATCAGCGTCGTGCGAAGGGGCGTTGGGGGCGCGCATGGCGGCGATATGGGCCTCGCCGCCGGTCGCTGTCCAGAGCCGGGTCCCTACTTATGGCTCTCGGCGTAGGGCGCCTTGGCGTCGTTCTTGATCAGGCCGCGCGTGGCGTCGGCCACACCGACCAGGACGAACTGCACCGCCAGGGCGCAGAGGATCAGGCCCAGCACGCGGACCACGATGCTCATGCCGATGCGGCCCAGCACCTTGCTGACCAGCGGCGAGGCCCAGAAGGTCAGCACCGTCACCAGCGACACGGCCGCGATCACCGCGACCCCGATGCCCATGCCCGCCGCGCCGAAGTCCTTGGCCTCGGCGGCGTAGATGATCACGGTCGAGATCGAGCCCGGCCCGATCAGCAACGGCATGGCGAACGGCACGATCAGCCGCTCGAACCGCTGCTTGGCGTAGGCGCGGGGCGACTGATCCTCAATGCCCTCGGCGGCGTCGGCGAACATGGTGGTGAAGTCGTCGCGCACCATGTCCAGGCCCAGGATGAACAGGATGATGCCGCCGGCGATCCGGAAGGCCGGCATCGAGATGCCGAAGAACTCCAGCAGGCCCACGCCCGTGAAGTAGAAAAAGATCAGGAAGGCGGCCATGAACAGGCCGATATAGACAGCCACCATCCGACGTCCGGCGGCGGCCGCGCCCAGGGTGGCGGCGGCGAACAGCGGCACGTTGCCGATCGGGTCGATCAGGGCGAACAGGGCGACGAAGAAGTTGACGGCAAGATTGGCCTCGGTCATTCGACGTCCCCACCTTTCTGATGCGCCTGAGCTTGCCCTTTCCTAGGGCCGACCGTCGCGCGCGCCAACCCTTGCGACCAAAACATCGGGGACTCCCATGACCGCCGACCCGCGCCTGATCGTGCCGCTGGACCTGCCCACCGTCGACGACGCCCGCGCCATGGTCGAGCGCCTGGGCGACGCGGTCAGCTTCTACAAGATCGGCCTGGAGCTGCTGGCCAGCGACGGCATGGGCCTGGCTCACGACCTGAAGGCCTCGGGCAAGTCGATCTTTCTCGACTGGAAGCTGCACGACATCGGCGCCACGGTCGAGCGCTCGGCCCGGGTGCTGGCGACCAGCGGCTGCGACCTCCTGACCGTCCACGCCGAGCCGCAGGTGATGCAGGCGGCGGTCAAGGCGCGCGGCGACTCGTCCCTGAAGATCCTGGCCGTGACCGTGCTGACTAGCCTGACCGACGCTGACCTCGTGGAGATGGGCTACGCCTTCACCGCCCGCGATCTGGTCGAGCGCCGCGTGCGCCAGGCCCTGGCCTGCGGCGTCGACGGCATCGTCTCCTCGCCCCACGAAGCGGCCCTGGCCCGCGAGATCGCCAACGCGGCGGGCAAGCCCGAGTTCCTGATCGTCACCCCCGGCGTGCGCCCCGAATGGTCGGCCAAGAACGACCAGGCCCGCGCCGCCACGCCCGCCGACGCCCTGCGCGCCGGCGCCACCCACCTGGTCTGCGGCCGCCCGATCACCGCGGCCAACGACCCGCGCGAGGCGGCGCTGAAGGTGGTGGCGGAGATGGCGGGGATTTAGTCCACGCTCGCCCCCTCCGCGCTTCGCGCTCCTCCCCCGGAGGGGGAGGAAGGATCGCTGCATCACCTTCCGCCCCCTTTGGGGCGGACGACCTGCGTGAGCAGGTCAGGTGGGGGCAAGTGACAAGCTACTTCACCACCAGCCCCACCCCGCGCGCACGGGGGTCGGGCTCGGGAACCGGCGCGCGATCCAGCACCTGGATCGCCTCGACATCGCCGCTGAAGCTCTCGGTCCAGCTATAGCCCCGGGCCTCCAGCGCCGCCTTCAGGTCAGCCGAGGGCGGGCCCGAGCGTTCGTAGAAGATCACGTTCTCCGGCAACAGCTGATGGTGAAAGCGCGGCGCGGCCTGGGCGGCCTTCAGGCTCAGACCATGGTCATAGACATTGGCCAGCACCTGGAAGACCCAGGCGAAGATCCGCGAGCCGCCGGGCGTGCCGATCACCATGGCCACCCGGCCGTCCTTGGTCATGATCGTGGGGGTCATCGAGGACAGGGGGCGCTTGCCGGGCGCGATGGCGTTGGCCGCCCCGCCGACCACGCCGAACATGTTGGGCGCGCCGGGCTTGGCCGAGAAGTCGTCCATCTCGTTGTTGAGGATGAAGCCCGCGCCCTCGACCACCACGCCCGAGCCGAACGAGCCGTTCAGGGTGTAGGTGTTGGAGACGGCGTTTCCCCATTGGTCGACGATCGAATAGTGGGTGGTCTCGTGCTTCTCCAGGCCCGGCTGGACGGCCTTGGTCGCCGAAGGCTTGGCGGGATCGACCTCCTTGGCGCGCCGCGCCACATAGACCGGGTCGATCAGGTTGGAGACCGGGACCTTCACGAAATCCGGATCGCCCAGATACTCGGCGCGGTCGGCGTAGACGCGCTTTTCGATCTCGGCCAGCAGGTGGACATACTGCGGATCGTTCAGGGCCAAGCCCTGGAACATCGGCGCCAGGTTCTGCTTCATCAGGAGCAGCTGCATCAGGGCGATCCCGCCCGAGCTGGGCGGCGGGGCGGTGATCACGTCATAGCCGCGCCACTGGGCGACCAGCGGCGTCCGCCAGGCCGCCTTGTAGGTCGAAAGGTCGGCCTTGGTGATCAGCCCCTTCACCGGGCCCCGCGCCATCTGGGCGACGATCAGGTCGGCGGTCTTGCCCTCATAGAACGCCCGGTCGCCGACCAGGGCGATCCGCTCCAGGGTGGCGGCCAGCTCAGGCTGCTTGAACAGCGTCCCGGCCTTGTGCGCCGCGAAGTAGGTGCGGAAGTTGGTCTTGGCGAACTCAGGCGGCGGCCCGTCGGCCAGCACCCCCGCCAGATGCGCATCGACGACGAAGCCGTCCCGCGCATAGCGGATGGCCGGGGCCAGAACCTGCCCCCAAGGCAGCTTGCCAAAGCGCTGATGGGCCATGGCGAGACCGCGCACCGTGCCCGGCACGCCCGCCGCCAGACCGCCGTACAGCGACAGACCCTCGACCGGCTCGCCGTCGGGACCCAGATACATGTCGGCCCTGGCCGCCGCCGGGGCGGTCTCGCGGTAGTCGAGGAAGTAGGGCTTGCCGTCCATGTAGACGGTCATGAACCCGCCCCCGCCCAGATTGCCGGCTTCGGGATAGGTGACGGCCAGGGCGAAGCCGGTGGCCACCGCCGCATCGACCGCATTGCCGCCGGCCTTGAGAACCTCCTGCGCCGCGAGGGCGCCGTATTGGTCGGGCGAGGCCACGGCTCCCGCCTCCAGCGCCCGGACCGCTGCGGCGGCGGACCTCGGCTTGGCCTCGACGCTCGGCGCGACAAGCAGAAGCGCCGCCGAAAGGGCGGCGGCGAGGGGAGCGAACAGGCGCAAGGCGGCCTCCAGGAGATCGTTCCGCCACGCTAGCCGATTGGGCGGAGCGGGCAACGGCCGAAGCGTCAGAGGCCGGGGAACCGTCCTCTAGAAATCGACGGCGACGCCCTTCTTCTCCCAGTCGCCGAAGCGGGTGGGTTCGGGGCCGTCGCGGCCGCCCTCTTCCGGCGGCAGGGACAGAGCCGCCTCGGCGGCGCGGCGGGCGGCGGCTTCCTCCAGCGCGCGGCGCGCGGCGGGGGTCAGGGTCTTGCCGGGCGCGGCGCCGGGAACCTCGGGCGCGGCGTCCGTTTCGGGGGTCGGGGTGTCGGTCATGGCGGCTCCTTGCCTCGTCGATATAGAGCGATCCTGGCCGCCGACAATCATCCCCGTCCACGCCGCCGGGCGACAATAGACTTGCGTCGGCGCGCGTCCCGAGGCACGGCGGGGCGGTGACTCAAGAACTGAACGACGGCCTCCCCGCCCGGGAAGCCGCCCTGACCCTGATCGACGCGGCCCTGTCGCGTCGCGGCGGCCTCGACGAAGCCGCCTCGGCCAACGGTTTCCGCTTCCTGGAACCGCGCGAGCGCGCGTTCGCCCGGGCCCTGGCCATGGCCGTGCTGCGCCATCTTGGCCCGATCGACCGCGCCCTGACGGCGCGCCTGCAGAAGGCCCCGCCGGATCGGGTGATGCACCTGCTGCGCCTGGGCGCGGCGCAGGCCTTCTATCTGGAGGTGCCCGCCTTCGCGGCCGTGGCCACCTCGGTGGAGCTGGCCGGCGCCAACAAGACCAGCCGCCCGTTCAAGGGCCTGGTCAACGCCGTGCTGCGCGGCCTGCTGCGCGATGCGCCGCCTGCCGATGACCCCAGCCTGCTGGCCCCGCCGTGGCTGTACGCCCGCTGGGTCGCCGCGTTCGGCGAGGCCACCGCCCGCCAGATCGCCGGCCAGATCGCCATCGAGCCCGCCACCGATCTGTCGGCCAAGCCCGGCGTCGATCTGGCCCCGCTCGTCGAGGCCTTGGAGGCCGAGGTCCTGCCCGGCGGGACCCTGCGTCTGCGCCGCAAGGGCGACGTGGCCGCCTGGCCGGGCTTCGAGGACGGAACCTGGTGGGTGCAGGACGCCGCCGCCGCCGTGCCCGCCCGCCTGCTGGACATCCAGCCGGGCGCGAGCGTGCTCGATCTCTGCGCCGCCCCGGGCGGCAAGACCCTGCAGCTGGCCGCCGCAGGCGCGCAGGTCGTGGCGCTCGACCGCTCGGCCGCGCGCCTCAAGCGTCTGTCGGAGAACCTGACCCGCACCGGCCTCTCGGCTGAAATCGTCGCCGCCGACGCCGCCGTCTGGGACGATACCCGGACCTTCGACGCCATCCTGCTGGACGCCCCCTGCAGCGCCACAGGCACCTTCCGCCGCCATCCCGACGTGCTGTGGGCCGCGCGCCCCGGCGATGTGGCCAGCCTCGCCAATGTCCAGGCCCGCATCCTCGACGCCGCCGCCGATCGCCTGAAGCCCGGCGCGCGCCTCGTCTACTGCGTCTGTTCGCTGGAGCCCGAGGAGGGCGAGGCCCAGGTCGAGGCCTTCCTGGCCCGTCGCCAGGACGTCGCGCTGGAGCCGATCACCGCCGCCGAGGCGCCGTCGGCCGGCTTCCCGGAGGCCAGCCTCACCCCGCGCGGGACCCTGCGCCTTTTGCCGCACCACCGCGACGACGGCCAGGACGGCTTCTTCGCCGCACGGTTTCGTAAGCTCTGAATGTCTTCCCGGCGAAGGTCGGGATCGCGGCAAGCTTGAGCATTTCCTGTGGTCCCGGGTCTTCGCCCGGGATGACAGAAGGGGTTTGGCCCGCTATCCCAGGGCCATGACCGCGCCGATCATCGCCCCCTCCATCCTCGCCTCCGACTTCGCCAAGCTCGGAGAGGAAGTCGCCGCCATCGAGGCGGCCGGCGCCGACTGGGTGCACGTGGATGTGATGGACGGCCACTTCGTGCCCAACATCACCCTGGGTCCCGACATCGTCAAAGCCATCCGGCCGCACGCCAAGATCCCGTTCGACGTGCACCTGATGATCAGCCCGGCCGATCCGTACCTGGAAGCCTTCCGCGCCGCCGGGGCCGATCTGATCAGCATCCACCCCGAGGCCGGTCCGCACCTGCATCGCTCGCTCAAGCGCATCCGCGAGCTGGGCGCCAAGGCGGGCGTGGTGTTCAACCCCTCGACCGGGATCGACCACGTCGAGTGGATCCTCGAGGACGTCGACCTGCTGCTGGTCATGTCGGTGAACCCGGGCTTCGGCGGCCAGAGCTTCATTCCGGGCCAGCTACGCAAGGTCGAGGCCCTGCGCAAGATGGTCGACAAGGCCGGCCTTGATATCATCATCGAGGTCGACGGCGGGGTCACCCCGGTCACGGCCCCGCAGTGCGTGGCCGCCGGGGCCACCGCCCTCGTCGCCGGCTCGGCGGTCTTCAAGGGCGGTCCGGCCGCCTATGCCGACAACATCCGCGCGCTGAAGGGCGGCTGACGGATCGCGATGGCCGGTAAGCCCCCCGTCCTCGGCTTGGCCTTCCCCGCGCGTCTGCGGGGCGGCGTGCTGTGGAAGGCCATCCGCGCCGAGGCCGCCGGCCATGTCGAGCGCGAGTGGTTCGGGTCGGGCCCCCATCGCCTGAAGATCGCCCTGCCCCGGCCCGAGGGCCTGTCCGCCCGTCCCCATGACCCGCGCCCGGTCGACCCGGCCCACGGCCAGAAGATCCTGTCGGGCGCCCTGACCCTGGACGGCGGCGCCCTGCGCCTGGGCGTTGACGGCGATCCGTTCGACACCGCAAGCCCCTCGCGCCGCTTCGCCGTCAGCCTGCACCGCTTCGACTGGCTGCCGGACCTGGTCGCCGTCGGTCCGGACGGTGCCCGCCGCGCTTTGCGCCTGATCGACGACTGGCGACGGGTGTTCGGCAAGTGGAACGCCTTTTCCTGGGGGCCAGAATGCCTGGAGCGGCGGGTGCATCACCTGGCCTGCGCCGCCAAGACCCTGGCCGCCGAGGCCAGCGACGCCGAGGTCGCCGATCTCGTCTTCGATCTGGCCCGCCAGGGCCGTCACCTGCTGGAGATCACGCGCGCGCCCGAACGGACCCTGGAACGGGCCGTCGCTGCGGGCCTGGCCGGCTGCGTTCTGGCCGGCAAGCCGGGCGAGCCGCTGATCGACGCCGCCCTGAAGGCCCTGGTCCCGCAGTTGGACGCCATGGTGCTGGGCGACGGCGGCCACGCCACCCGCAGCCCCGAGGCCGGGGTCGAGCTCCTGTTCGACCTTCTGACCCTCGATGACGCCCTGGGCCAGCGCGGCCGCCCCAGCCCAGAAGCCCTGTCGCGGGCCATCGACCGCCTGTCCAGCGCCACGCGGTTCTTCACCCTGGGCGATGGCCACCTGGCGGCCTTCCACGGCGGCGAGACGGTGGGCCCGGCGCGGATCGCCGCAGCCCTCGCCCACGACGACGCCGGCCCCCGCAGCCTGAACGCCGCCCCCCACAGCGGCTATCACAAGATGATCGGCGGCAGCATCGAGGTCATCGCCGACTGCGGCCCGCCCCCGGTCGGCCCCTTGAGCGTCAACGCCTGCGCCCAACCGGCCGCCTTCGAGATCGTCTGCGCCAAGGACCGGCTGATCACCAGCTGCGGCTGGAGCCCCGAGGCCGCCGGCGCCCACGCCTTTCGCCTGTCGGACGCCGCCTCCACCGTATCGGTCGGCGACGGCTCGGCCGGTCGGCCCCTGTCCGGCTTCCGGGCCAAGGCGCTGGGGCCCTGGCTGGTCGACGGCGCGGCCAAGGTCGAGGCCAAGCGCCACGACGATGTCGGCGGCGTCTGGCTGGACATCGTCCACGACGGCTGGCGACATCTGGGCCTGACCCACGCCCGTCGCCTGTTCCTCGATGCGGTGCAAGACGAGTTGCGCGGCGAGGACAGCCTCTCGCCCCTGGCCCTCGACCCGAAGGCTGCGGAAGGCCCGCGCCGCTACCTGCCCTTCGCCGTGCGCTTCCACCTGCACCCCGACGCCCGCGCCTCGATCGCCCGCGACGGCAAGAGCGTGCTGATCCGCGGGCCCAGCAATATCGGCTGGTGGCTGCGCAATGACGCCGTCGACGTCGAGATCGCCCCCAGCGCCCACTTCGACCACGGCCTGGCCCGCAAGGCCGGCCAGATCGTGCTGAAAAGCCAGGTCCGCCCCGAGGTCGGGGCCAAGATCCGCTGGAAACTGACCAAGGCCGAGGGCTAGCCGCCGTGGGCTTCTCCCGCCGCCCGCCGATCGATCCCGGCCGCGCGCATGCGCCGCCGGAATACACGGCCGAGGAGATCGATGAGGTCCTGACCGCCCTGCGCGCCGAGGCGCCGGAGGCCCTGGCTTTGGTCGAGCGGGAAGCCCGGGCGCCGGGGAGCGTGCCGATGAGCGACCACGACGACGCCTATGACCGCCTGCTGACCGTGCTGTTCGAGCGTGGGTTCGTGCAGACGCACATCGAGATGGCGATGGTGTTTCGGGGGGTTCGGGAGCGGGCGGGATAGAAAGCTGCTAACGCGCCTCGTCGGAAATCAAATGGACCCGCACGGCAGTCCCGCCTATCGAGCGTTCGCCATCAGAAAGGCAAGGAAGTTTTTCCGCTCCTCGGTGGAGGCCGCCTTGAGTTGCGCTGCGCCAAGTTCTGCCTGATCGATCAAGTCCTGGGCCTCGCCTCGGGTGATCTTCCCAGACGTCGAGTAGTCTGCCCAGTGGCGCCTTTCCTGCAACGCGGTGAAGGCGCTAGCGAAATCCCGAATTTCAGGCGAGACGAACTGAGCGCCCATGGCCTTCTGCGCCTTCGCATCCAACGTGGATTTGTCGACGGCTTCACAACCTTTGCGCATCTTCTGATGATCGAACGAGCGGTAGATCGTCTCGTAACGCGGTGTCTGACGATGCTTCACTCCCACAAGCACATCGCTCGCAGTCTTCAGGGCAACGTGGAATAGCCCATAGTAGGCAGTTGAAACGGCGCGGCGCAGGCGCGCCTGGTTCGGGGCACCCTTGTTCTCACTCCCCAGCAACAGACGCGCGGTGGAGAACAGACCCTGAGGGTCAATCATTTCGCTTCGCCCACTCCTCGGGCGCGAAGATTTGAACGACAGGCAATCGCTCATCGCCGTGCTTGAGCAGCAGGTCTCGCACAGCTTGAGAGAAACGCAGACGCTTTCTTGTCCAGTCGGTGCGGTCTTGGCCGCGCTTGACGGCGACCTGAATGATCACCGCCCCGCTCTCCCCGGAATTAGGATCCTCATAAACGTAGACGCGCGCGGGTGTGACGTCGCGATCGAACTGCTTAGCACGTTCGGCGACCTCACGGCCAAAATGGACGATGTCTAGGGCTGCGACCATGCACCGAATCTGGCCATTCGTGACGTCGCTGTCAAATCGTCAAACTCAGCGAGCGCGCCTGCAACCTGACCCGATCCATGCGATCATCTTGCCGTGAAATGTAGGGTCCACTGGCGTCTCACGTATCGGCTGAACCAGGGGTTCCCGCTACAAGGGTGGGAATGACGGAGAAAGGGGGCGTTTTGTAGGTATGGCGCCGCAAACGTACCCCACCCCATGCTCTGCCAGGCTGAACACCTGCGCGGTCTCCGGATCGGCCGGCTTGCCCAGCACGCAGTCGGCTAGGCGAGCCCTCTCCCAAAGGGAGAGGGTCGGGGAGAGGGAGTAAGCCGTGCGCCGGAGCGCCGGCAGGGCGGCGGCTTTGAAACCCCTCTCCCGACCGCTTCGCGGCCACCCTCTCCCTCTGGGAGAGGGAACCGACTTTACGGGGATTGGCGGGCGTGAACGCTCGGAATTGGCGAAGCGGAATCCAATGCAATCAACGCCTTGTCACTTTTACGCGCCGACTTGTCCCCGGCGTTGAGATCACCCGCACAATGGTCCCACCTCGTCGCGAGGAAAGGGCGCATGGCCAGCGACCATCGTGGCGGCGGGGGGCGGTCGAGCGGGGATAGGTTCGAGGGGGGTACTCGAACGGTCCGGGGCTGAGCTTGCTGGGCTCACCCGCCCGCCGTCGGCGTGGTCGGGGGAAAGGGTTCGTCCCTCTTCGATCGCCGGGCGCTTCCGGAAACGGATACGCCCGGGTCCCGGTAAGGCCCGAACAGGGCCACCTTCCCGGGAGGCTGGCGGATAACGGCTGCGCGGAGCGTCGGGCTTCGTCGAAACGGTGTTTATCAAATTCTTCCGGACGGATGTCCGGCGCTCCGCGTCCCTTTCCATGACTTCAGCGGCTGGCCGCGTGAAGCAGCGGTGGCGTGTCCGAAATCCTCCCCCCAGCGGGAGAGGTGTCGGCGCAGCCGACGGAGGGGGAAGAGGCCGGCTCAACCGAACTTCCCCCTCCGGCGCTTCGCGCCGCCTCCCCCGCTGGGGGAGGATTTCTAGAACGCCGCGCTGACGATGGTTCCGCCCGGCAGCAGGGCGGCGCGTTTCAGACCGCTGGAGACGAAGGGCATGGCGATGTTGCCGTCACGATCGACCGCGATCAGTCCGCCGTGACCGCCCAGCGCCGCGACGCTGTCGATCGCAGCCTGGGCCGCCGCGTCCAGGGCCTCGCCGCCGAAGCGGACGCGGTGGGCGATCTGGGCGGCGACGGCGGCGCGGATGAAATACTCGCCCTGGCCGGTGCAGGAGACGGCGGCGTGGCCGTCGGCCCAGGCCCCGGCCCCGATGATGGGGCTGTCGCCCACCCGGCCGGGCCGCTTGCCGAACACTCCGGCGGTGGAGGTGGCGGCGGCGAGGCGCCCTTCGCCGTCGCGGACCACGCAGCCGACGGTGCCGGTGGGCAGGGCGTCGGGCGGATGATTGTCCTCGAAGGCGCCGGCGCGAGTGAACCAGGCGTCGGGATCCTCGACGGGCTCCAGGCCCTGCTCGCGGGCGAAGGCGATGGCCCCCTGGCCGGCCAGCATCACGTGCGGAGTGTGCTCCATCACCGCCCGGGCGGCCAGGATCGGGCTCTTGAAGCCCTGCAGGGCGGCGACCGACCCGGCGCGCAGGGTGGGGCCGTCCATCAGGCTGGCGTCGAGCTCATATTCGCCGTCGGCGTTGGGCGAGGCGCCCTTGCCGGCGATGTAGAGACCGCTGGCCTCGAGGCCGACCACGGTCTCGACCGCCACGTCGAGCGCGCCGGCGCCGGCGGCCAGACGATCGCGGGCGGCTTCGACGAGGCCGCGCATATGGGCGATCTCGACGCCGTAGTCGTGGCCGCGCTTGGCTCCGGCGCCGCCATGCAGGGCGAGACTAAAACGTTTGTTTGACATTCTGCTTCCTTGGCTCGGCGTCCCGCGCTAGCGTCCGGGCTCTTAGCCAAGAATATCCTTTTAGCGAAAAGATTTGGGGAGAGGCGATCATGAAGGCGGTGCTCAGCAAGGAAGTCGGCGGTCCCGAGACCCTGGTGCTGGAGGAGCTGCCCGATCCCGTCGCCGGCGCAGGCCAGGTGCTGATCGACGTCAAGGCCTGCGGCGTGAACTATCCCGATGTCCTGATCATCGAGGACAAGTACCAGTTCAAGCCGACGCGCCCGTTCGCGCCGGGCGGCGAGGTGTCGGGGGTGATCTCGGCGGTCGGCGAGGGCGTGACCCGCTTCAAGGTCGGCGACCGCGTGCTAGCCTCGACCGGCTGGGGCGGCTACGCCGAGAAGCTGGCCCTGGAAGAGGGCCGCTGCACCCATATCCCCGACAACATGCCCTTCGACGAGGCGGCCGCCTTCGTCCTGACCTACGGCACCTCGTACTACGCGCTGAAGGAGCGCGGCGTGCTGAAGGCCGGCGAGACCCTGCTGGTGCTGGGCGCGGCCGGGGGCGTGGGCCTGGCGGCCGTGGAGCTGGGCAAGGCCATGGGCGCCAAGGTGATCGCTGCGGCCTCCAGCCAGGAGAAGATCGATCTGGCCATCAAGCACGGCGCCGACAGCGGCGTCGTCTATCCGCGCGGCCCGTTCGACAAGGACGGCCAGAAGGAACTGGCCAACCTGATCAAGGGCGCCTGCGGCCGGGACGGCTGGGACGTGGCCTATGACGCGGTCGGCGGCGACTATTCGGAGGCCACGATCCGCGCGGCGGGCTGGAACGGCCGCTTCCTGGTGATCGGCTTCCCGTCGGGCATCCCGAAGATCCCGCTGAACCTGACCCTCCTGAAGTCATGCGACATCGTCGGGGTGTTCTGGGGCGCGGCGGTGGCGCGCGACCCCAAGGGCCACGCCCAGAACCTCAAGGAACTGATGGACCTCTACGCCGCCGGCAAGATCCGTCCGTACGTCTCCGAGCGCTTCCCGCTGGCCCGCGCCGGCGAGGCGATCGCTCACCTCTCCAGCCGCAAGGCGATGGGTAAGGTGGTCATCACCGTCGACTGAAGGGGGCGTCGAAGACGTGGTTAAATCCCGCTAAGTATCCTTTTTAGCGAAGGAAACAGGTTCTCTCCGCAGAATGTCTCCAAGACTAGGAGACTCTGCGGAGATGTTCGTTCCTCAAGAGCAGAGCGGCCTCAACGAGGCCGCCCCGGCCGCGCCGCGCCGCCCTTACCGGCTGTCGCGGCGTCCGGAGGAGCGCGTGCACGTTCTGGGCGGGACCATGGACCTGGTGCGCCCCGAGGAGGTCTTCCACTTCGTCACCGGCAAGCTGGAGGCGCGGCAAAACGCCATCGTCGCCAACCACAACCTCCACAGCCTATACCTGATCGGCAAGGACCACCAGATCGGCCAGTTCTACAAGGCCGCCGACCTGATCGAGGTCGACTCGGTGCCGCTGATCTTCTGGGCGCGCCTGGTGGGCCGCGCCAGCCGGCGTTTCCACCGCTGCACCTATCTGGACTGGCGCGACGCCTTCTGGGCCCTGGCCAGCGAGAAGAACTGGAAGGTCTTCTTCGTCGGCGGCGCGCCGGGCGTGGGCGAAAAGGCGGTCGAGCGAATCCGCCAGGACTGGCCGAACGCCCGCATCGAGACCCATCACGGCTATTTCGATGCGACGCAGGGCTCGGCCGAAAACACGGCGGTCGTGGCCAAGATCCGCGACTACGCCCCGGACATCGTGCTGGTCGGCATGGGCATGCCGCGCCAGGAGATCTGGACGCTGGAGAACCATCAGGCCTATGGCCCGGCGGCGACCTTCACCGTCGGCGGGGCTTTCGACTACGAGGCGGGCGTCCAGAAGGCCGCGCCGCGCTGGATGGGTCCGCTGGGCATGGAGTGGCTGTTCCGCCTGATGTCGGATCCGCAGCGCCTGTTCTTCCGCTACTGCATCGAGCCCTGGTCGCTGATCGGCCCGGCCTGCGGCGACGTCGTGCGGGCGCTGTCCAGACGCTCGACGACGGGCGAGTCCCGCGCGGCGGAAAACGCCCGCTGGGAGCAGATCCGCGCCCGCAACGAGGCGGCGCGCTAACATGACGACTCCAGTGGGCGCCGTTCGCGGCGGGAACGTCATGCTGTTGAACTTCAGGGGGCTTGAAGTCTGATGGGCCTGGATATCCGTGTCATGACCCTGGAGGCCAAGGAGCGCTCCAGCTTCGCCCATCGGGCCGTGGCCGCTCTGGGCCTGGTCAGCCTGGGCCTGGCCTGGGCGGTGCTGCTGGTCCCGTGCATGCTCTGGCTCGCCGTCACCCACCTGGGACGCCGCATGGAGCCCCTCGCTCGCCGTCCCGCGCCTGAAGGCCTCAAAAGCTGAGCCCCCGCCGCAAAGCCCCCTAGCCAATCCCGACTCGCTCCGCGAATATGATCATTGATCACTGACCCGCACGAGGTCGGGGCGCGGAGGAAGAAACGATGGTCGGACGTCTGAACGGCAAGGTCGCCGTCATCACCGGGGGCTGCTCGGGCATCGGGCTGGGAACGGTCGAACTGTTCGTCGCCGAGGGCGCCTGCGTGGTCGCCGCCGACCTGCAGGACGAGAAGGGGCGCATGCTGGAGCAGCGCTTTCCAGATCAGGTCCGCTTTGCGCGGTGCGACGTCACCTCTGATGACGATCTGGCCAAGACCATGGCCCTGGCGGAAAGCAGCTTCGGGGGCCTGGACATCCTCTTCAACAACGCCGGGCACGGGGGGACGCCGGCGGGCGTGCCCGAACTGACCGCCGAGGCCTGGGACAAGACCTTCGCCCTCCTGGTGCGCGGGCCGGCTATGGGCATGAAGCACGCCCTCCCACTGATGCAAAAACGCGGCGGCGGCTCGATCATCAACACCGCCTCGATCGCCGGGCTGCAGGCGGGCTTTGGGCCTCTGGCCTATTCCTCGGCCAAGGCGGCAGTGATCCACATGAGCCGCTGCGCGGCGGCCGAGCTTTCGCCGCAGAAGATCCGCGTCAACGCCATCTGCCCCGGCCTGATCGCCACCTCGATCTTCGGCGCCTCGATGGGCCTGCCGCGCGAGGTCGCCGACCAGATGGCCGCCCAGATCGCCTCCATCGGGCCGAAGATCCAGCCGATCCCGAAATCGGGGCTGCCGGAGGACATCGCGGCGGCGGCCCTGTATCTGGCTAGCGACGACTCGCGATTCGTGACGGGCACGCACATCGTCGTCGACGGAGGCATCACCGTGGGTCCGCGCAGCGCCTGGGACATCAACACGCCCTCGCCGATCCTGGCGGCCATGGGCATCACGCCGGAGCAAGCCGAACAGATGCGGGCCCAGTTGCTGGCGGCTGGCGGGACCGGGTGACGCTCAGCCCCAATCTGCGCGGCGCGCTGTGGATACTGGCCTCTGCGGTCGGCTTCACGGTGATGACCACCCTGATCAAGTTCCTGGGCGACGACTATCCGGCGGCCCTGCAGACCTTCTACCGGCAGCTGGCGGGCGTCCTCGTCCTGCTGCCGCTGATCGCACGCGACTGGCGCGGCGCGTTCCGCACGACTCGTCCCGGCATCGTGATCTTCCGGTCCAGCGCCGGGGTGCTGGCGCTGATCATGAGCTTCTACGCCTATCAGAAACTGCCGTTGGCGGACGCCAACGCCTTGTCGTTCACGCGGACGCTGTGGCTGGTGCCGCTGGCGGGCCTTGTGCTGCGCGAGCCGATCGGGCCGCGGCGGATCAGCGCGGCGCTGGTGGGCTTTGTCGGCGTGCTGATCATGCTGCAGCCCGGCGCGGGGGGCGTCGAGGCCTGGCTCGGCTGGCCCCAACTCTGCGCCCTGGGCGCCGCCTTCCTGTTCGCCCTGACCATCACCGGGATGAAGGTCATGACCCGCGACCACACCCCGTTCGTGCTGCTGGTCTATGCGGCGGTGCTGGGCCTGGTCTTTGCCATCCCGCCGGCGCTCTTCGTATGGCGCTGGCCGACCTGGCCGGACCTGGGACTACTGGCCGCCATGGGCGTGATCGGCACATTGACCCAAGGGGCCTATATCAAGGGGATGGAGGCCGGTGAGGCGGCCGTCATGGCGCCGGTCGACTACACGCGGCTCGTGTTCGCCGTGATCGTGGGCTTCCTGCTGTTCCAAGAAGTCCCGCGGACGGCGACGGTGGTCGGCGCGGTGATCGTGGTCGGCTCCACGCTGTTCATCTCCTGGCGAGAGCACCAACTTGCCAAGCAGGCTGCGGCCGAACCGACCTAGAGCTTGGACGCCGTCGCCGGCGCGTGGTGCGAAAGCGCGCGCGTCCTTTCGCCCGCCGATCAAGCCCGCCAGAGCCCTTTTTGGACCCATCAGGCCGCATAAAAGGGCTCTTTTTCAAAAGTTTAGAGCCCTCTTCGATCCGATAGCCGTTTCACACCCGTCGGAAAATGCTCTAGCCATGGCGCGCTGCTCTTAGGGACCTCGATGCAAACAGTTCTGGTGACTGGCGGCGCCGGCTATGTCGGCTCGCATTGCTGCCTGGCCTTGGCCGAGGCGGGTTTTCGCCCGGTCGTGTTCGATGATCTGTCGAACGGCCATCGCGAGCATGTCCAGTGGGGCCCTCTGGAAGTGGGCGACATCCGAGACGCCGCGCGCCTGGACGCGGTGTTCGCCGCCTATGCGCCGGTGGCGGTGCTGCACTTCGCCGCGCGCATCGAGGTGGGCGAGTCCGTCAAGAACCCCGGCGCCTTCTTCGACACCAATGTCGGCGGGACGATCACGCTGATCGAGGCGGCGCGGCGAGCCGGCGTGAAGGTGGTGGTGTTCTCCTCCACCTGCGCGACCTTCGGCGATCCGGTCGACCTGCCGATGAAAGAGACCCACCCGCAGGCGCCTCTCAACCCCTATGGCCGCAGCAAGCTGATGGTCGAGCAGGCCCTGGCCGACTACGATCGCTATGTCGGGCTCAAGAGCGCGGTAATGCGCTATTTCAACGCCGCCGGCGCCGACCCGCAGGGCCGTATCGGCGAGTGGCACGAGCCCGAGACCCACGCTGTACCGCTGGCGATCCAGGTGGCGCTCGGCCAGCGACCGCGCTTCACGATCTTCGGCGACGACTATGACACGCGCGACGGTACGGCCGTACGCGACTACGTCCATGTCCTCGACCTGGCGGATGCTCACGTCGCGGCCCTCAAGCGCCTGCTCGTGGGGGGGTCATCAGAGACCTACAATCTCGGGACAGGAACCGGGACGACGGTCCGCGAATTGGTCGACGGCGTGGGTAAGGTGGCCGGCGCGCCCCTTCCGGTTGAGATCGCATCGCGACGCCCCGGCGATGCGCCAGTGCTGGTCGGTGATCACGCCAAGGCGCGAGCCGAACTCGGATGGAAGCCTTCCCGAAGTCTGGACGAGATCCTCTCGACCGCCTGGCGGTGGCATCGCGGGCGCCTTGAACAGGAACCCTGAGCGCTCAGCGGAGCAAAACTCAGAAAGGGTTTATTCGTAACTCCTCCGGTAGCCTTAAAGGCGAGTGACCCTCGAGGAACGTTGCGTGTTCAAGTTGCTGACCTGTCTGACGACGCAGCATGACCTGCGGCTGGTGCTTGTCGCCAGCGCCGTCTGTCTGGCGGGTTGCTTTACGACCTTCCGTCTTTACTCGCGCATGCGCGGCGCTCGGGGCGTCGTCCGGGCCGCTTGGTTGCTGCTGACCGGCCTGGTCGCGGGATCCAGCGTCTGGGCCACCCACTTCATCGCCATGGTCGCGTTCACGCCCGGGCTCAAGACCGGCTACAGCCCGACAGGCACGCTCCTGTCGCTGATGATTGCGGCGCTGTTCATGGCCAGTGGCTTTGCGGTCGCGTCGGCGCAGCGCAGCACCACGAACGATTTCGCGGGCGGGGTTTTGATCGGGCTCGGCGTGGCCGCCATGCACTATATGGGCATGTCGGCCTTCGTGACCCAAGGCCAACTGGTGTGGGAGCACGCGACCGTCGGCATGTCGGCCGTCCTCGGGGTCGGTGGCGCGACTGCGGCCCTGCTGCTGGCGGGCACGGCGCGGACGATCCGTCGCCAGGCGGTGGGCGGCGGCATGCTGTGCCTGGGCATCGTCATGCTGCATTTCACCGGCATGTCGGCGATCACCATCGTCCCAGACGCCTCGCTGACGGTGCCCGACCAGCTTCTGTCCGGCGGCATGCTGACCCTGGCCGTCGGCTCGATCACGAGCATGATCATTCTGGGGGGGCTTGGAGCGGTCGCGATCGAGTCCCAAACTTCGCGGTCAGCGCTCGAGCGCATCCGTCGTCTCGCCAACGCGGCCTATGAAGGCCTGGTGGTGGTGCAGTCGGGGCGGATCAACGACGCCAACGCCGCATTCTGCGACCTGGTGGGCGCGCCGCTCGCCGAGCTGGTCGGACGCCCGCTCTTCGGCGAGATCCTGACCTTCGATGAGGCCGACCCCAGTCGTGAAGACGTCCGCCGCGAGGGGCGCCTGCGGCCCTTGGTCGGCGGACGCGAAATCCCGGTCGAGGTGTTTTCTCGCCTGATGGACGACGGGGCGCGCGTCGAAACCTCGGGCCTGACGGTCTTGGCCGTGCGGGACCTGCGCGAGCGTCGAGCGGCCGAAGAGAAAATCCGCTACCTCGCCGAACATGACGGCCTCACCGGCCTGCTCAACCGCAACTCGCTGCAGATGCGCCTGGCCGCCGCCATCGATCGGGTCGAGGCGTCCGGCGAGAGCCTGGCGGTCATCTGCATCGATCTGGACCACTTCAAGGAAGCCAACGACCAGCACGGACACCTGGCGGGCGACGCCCTGCTGGTCGAGACCGCGCGCCGTCTTCAATCGGCTGTGCAAGCTCCGTCCTTCGCCGCGCGCCTGGGCGGCGACGAGTTCATCGTCGTCCAGATCGCCGGCGGTGATCAGCCCGCCGTCGCCGCGGAGCTGGCGGGGCGTCTGATCGAGATGCTGGCCGCGCCGGTGCCGTTCGACGGTCAGGAACTGGCCATGGGGTCCAGCCTCGGCGTCAGCCTGTATCCTGACGATGGTCGGACTGCCGAGGCCCTGATGGCCAATGCGGACATGGCCCTCTATCGGGCCAAGGAGAGCGGCCGCGGCGTCTATCGCTTCTTCAAGCGCGAGATGGACGACACCATCCGTGAACGGCGCAACCTGGCGCGCGACCTTCGCCAAGGCATCGCCGACAATGAGCTGATCGTTCACTACCAGCCGCTCGCCCGGGCGGCGGATGGCGAGGTATGCGGCTTCGAGGCGCTGGTCCGGTGGAAGCACCCGACGCGAGGCATGATACCGCCGCTCGACTTCATTCCGGTGGCCGAGGAGAACGGGCTGATCGAGGCGCTGGGCGACTGGGTGCTACGTCGCGCCTGTGCGGACGCCGCCGCCTGGGAGAAGCCGCTGCGTATCGCGGTCAACCTTTCTCCGATCCAGCTGCATAATCCCGCCCTGCCCACTCTGGTGCACGAGGTTCTGATCACGACGGGCCTGTCGCCCTCGCGGCTGGAGCTGGAGATCACCGAAAGCGCGCTGTTCAAGGACTATCAGCGAGCGCTCGACAACCTCCGCCGGCTTAAAGCCCTCGGCGTACGGATCGCCATGGACGACTTCGGCACCGGCTTCTCGTCGCTATCGACGCTGCAGTCGTTCCCGTTCGACAAGATCAAGATCGACAAGAGCTTCGTCGAGAACATTCATCGGCATGACCGCGCCACCGCCATTGTCCGCGCGGTGCTGGGCCTGGGGCGCAGCCTGGAGATCCCGGTCGTCGCCGAAGGCGTCGAGACCGAGGAGCAGATCCTATTCCTGCGCGGGGAGGACTGCGCCGAACTGCAGGGCTATGCGATCGGCCGGCCCGCACCGGTCGACGCCCTGACGATGTGGACCACGGCCGGCGATCCGGGCGCGATCGCCCCAAAGAGCAAGACCAGACGTTCCGCCTAAGGTCGATTGCGCAGAGGCCTTGGCCACTCCCAACGGCTTGCGAAGATCAATAAGGCTCTGCGCCATCGTCCAGGTGCGGTCAGCGCCGACGACGACGGCTCGCACCACCGCTGAGACCGCCCAACAACCCGCGCATGAGCTCCCGCCCCGCCTGAGAGGCGACCGTACGAACCAGCGTGACCGCGAAGGCCTCGACCATGGTCTGGCGACCCGAGGCGCGGGGGCGACTTTCGCGCGCCTCGCGGGCGGCTTCGCGCTCCCGAACCTTGGCCTCGGCGGTGGCGCGCTGGTCGGCTTCGGCCTCCTGGCGCTCGGCCTCCGCCTGCCGTTGCGCCTGTGCAGCGCGCCCCTGCAGGATTTCGTAGGCGGAGTCGCGATCCTCGGCCGTGTCGTAGACGCCCGCGACCGGACTTTCTGCATGCAGCGCGGCGCGCTCCTGCGGCGTCAACGGCCCCAGGCGAGAAGCCGGCGGCCGGATCAAGGTCTTCTGGACGATCCGGGGGGCGCCCTTCTCGTCGAGCGTGGAGACCAGCGCCTCACCCACGCCCAGCGCCTGGATGGTTTCGGCGGTGTCGAAGCCCGGATTGACCCGGAACGACTGGGCGGCGGCCTTGAGGCCCTTCTGATCCGCAGGCGTATAGGCGCGCAGGGCATGCTGCACGCGGGCGCCCAACTGGCCTAGCACCCCGTCCGGGATATCCGCTGGATTCTGGGTGACGAAATAGATCCCCACGCCCTTCGAGCGGATCAGCCTGACAACCTGCTCGATCTTCTCCAGCAGCGGCTTGGGCGCGTCGTTGAACAGCAGGTGCGCCTCGTCGAAGAAGAACACCAGCTTGGGCTTCTCCGGATCGCCGACCTCGGGCAGGACTTCGAACAGCTCCGACAGAAGCCACAGCAGGAAGGTCGAATAGAGCTTGGGCGACTGGATCAGACGATCAGCCGCCAGCAGGCTCACATAGCCGCGTCCGGCCGCATCGGTGCGCATGATGTCGGACAGATCAAGCGCAGGCTCGCCGAAGAAGTGCTCGGCCCCCTGGGTCTGCAACGTCAGGAGCTTGCGCTGGATGGCGCCGACGGTCGCCGGCGCAACATTGCCGTACTGCGTGCCGATCTCATCAGCGTTGTCGGCGACATATTTCAGCGCCGCCTGGAGGTCCTTCAGGTCCAGCAGCAGCAGCCCGTCCTTGTCGGCGACGTGGAAGGCGATCGTCAGAACACCTTCCTGCACGTCGTTCAGCTCCAGCAGACGCGAGAGCAGCAGCGGCCCCATCTCCGAGATGGTGGTGCGGATGGGGTGACCTTTCTGGCCGAACAGATCCCAGAAGATCACCGGCGGCGCGGCGGGTGCCAGGACGAGGTCCATCGATGCGGCGCGGGCCAGCATCTTTTCATTGGGCGTTCCCGGGATGGCGACGCCTGAGAGATCGCCCTTCACATCGGCCGCGAACACCGGGACACCGGCGTCGGAGAACGCCTGCGTCAGCACCTGAAGGGTCACGGTTTTGCCGGTGCCCGTGGCGCCGGCGACCACGCCATGCCGGTTCGAGCGATCGAGCCTTTGCGTGACCGGACCTTCGCCGAGGCCGACCAGAATCTCGTTCTCGCTGATCGACAGCGGCATGAGCAAACTCCTTACATCGATGCGCGTTCGACCCTAAACGGGGCCTTGCGCCGCGCCAATCGGCGCGCGCAATCTCGATCGCGTATCTGGAGAAATTTTACAAATGCCGGCTCCCGCCCCGCCGTCGGTGACGACCCGCAACGCCGTCGTCTTCCTGGCCGTCATCGCCGGCGCAGCGACGCTGAAGTGGATGCAGGATATCCTGACCCCCCTGGCGCTGGCGCTCTTTCTGGCGGTGATGATCGACAGCTTCGCGCGGGTGCTGACCGACCGAACGCCGCGCTTTCCCAGGCGCCTCGCCCTGCCGACAGCGGTGGTGCTGTCCTTGTGGCTGTTTGGGATGTCGGTCTGGATCGTCATCGACAACGGCAAGGAGTTCTTCGACCACTCCTCCCAGTATGTCGACAGCCTCAATGCGATCATCGCCAGGTTCACCCCGACCATCGCGCGTCTCGCGCCGGGCCTTGAACTGTCGGTCGCCCCGACGATCGGCGACCTCGTCAAGCACCTGAACCCGCAACGCTACTTCGGCGATGTCGCCCAGTCCTTCAACAGCTTCGCCACCAGCGCCATCCTGGTGCTGATCTATCTGGGCTTCATCCTGGCCTCGCGTCGCGGCTTCGCCCGGAAGATCGTGGCGCTGTTTCCCCATCACGCTGAGCGCGAGACGAACATGAAAATGTTCCAGCGCATTCGCGATGGCGTTGAGCAATACCTCTGGATCCAGACCGTGACCGGCCTGATGATCGCAGTCTCGGCGTTCATGGTCATGACGCTCGTGGGCTTGGACAACGCCTTCTTCTGGGCGTTTCTGATCTTCCTGGCCGCTTACATCCCGATCCTAGGCGGCGCGATCGGCTGCTTCCTGCCGCCGATCTTCGCGCTGATCCAGTTTCCCGAAAGTCTCTGGCCGGCGGTCATCCTCTTCGTCGCGTTGCAGGGGATCTTTTTTGTGGTCGGCAATGTCATTCTGCCCCGCATGCAGGGCGACAGCCTGAACATGGACCCCACGGTCGTGCTGCTGTCTCTGGCGGTCTGGGGCGCGCTTTGGGGCGTGCCGGGGATGTTCCTGTCGACGCCGCTCACCGTCGCCGCGATGGTCATCCTCGCCCAGTTCGAAGGCTCGCGCTGGATCGCGATCCTGCTCTCGGAGGACGGCGATCCTCAGGGCGTTCCCGAGATCCCCGCAGCGGACGTTGCGCAAAAGAAATGAGCGCCCCCCTTAAACCGCGTTCTTGGGCGCCTACATCTAATTTGTCCGGCTCCCCCACCCGGACAAACCGCCGATGAGGGCAGGCCAAAGCCGCCGTCTCATCGCCGCGAGGACGCCCGCGCTTCCCCAAGCGGGCCTGCGCCGCCGGCTTCCCCCCAGCCGGCGGCGCTTCCGTTCCGTTAACGACATGTGTCGCAGAGCCAACTAGTCTGCTGTCGCATCTTCGATCTATCCACCGGGCGTGGCCAGTTAGAAAGCCGTGGCGTGCTTTTCGTACAAGCGTTGAATTTTTACCTTTATGCGGTAGTTAGATCGGAAAAATATTCGAGGAAACGGAATGAGCGGCGTTAAGATTGACCCCAGCAACAGCTTGACCGCCGCCTATGCCCTGACGCGCGGCAAGACGGTCCAAGAGCTGGCCCTCGAAGAGCGCGACTTTTTGGCTCAGGTCGGCGCCGATTGGGCGATCGAAGACGCTCCCGTGCTTTCGGCCAAGGCCGCCGCCGCCTCGCTGGCGGAGTTCTTCGACTTTGCGCGCACCTTGAAAGGCGACCAGCCGACGGTCAGGCTGCGCTCTGCAGGCGAAGCCGGCGCGGCGCGCGATCTGCTTGAAATCGTACAGCCAGACCGACCCTTCCTGGTCGACAGCGTCATGGGCGAGATCACGGAAAGCGGGTTCCGCGTCCGGGCAATGTTTCACCCTGTGGTCGAGATCGACGGGATCGCGCGGTCGTTCATTCAAGTCCATCTGGATCCTGTCGGCGAGGATCGTGTCGAATCCCTGCTGGAACAAATCCGCGAAACCCTCTTCGACGTGCGTCGGGCGGTTGGCGACTTCAAGGCGATGCGAGACTTGATGCATCGCGCGGTGGCCGAGCTCGCGGCGACCCCCGGAGTCACCAGCGAGGAGGGTCGCCAGGAGGATCTCGCCTTTCTGCGATGGCTGGAGGACGACAACTTCGTCTTCCTCGGCGCGCGGGTGTATGAGTATCCCCGGTCGAGCGATGGCGGATATGCGGCCGAGGAGCCGCTGTACGAAGCCGAAGCGAGCCTGGGCGTTCTGAGAGACTCCTCGCGCTCGGTCCTTCGCAGAGCCTACGAGCCTGCGATCCTGTCCAAGCAACTGCAGCGGCAGCTCGAGACCGGCGCGCCTGTTGTGGTCGCCAAGTCGAACCTTCGCTCGCGCGTGCATCGCCGTGGCTTCATGGATTACGTGGGCGTGCGACGCTATGGGGACGATGGCAAGCCATCGGGCGAAGTCCGCTTTGTGGGCCTATTCACCGCCGAAGCTTATGAGACGCCCGCCGTCGAAGTTCCGCTGATCCGTCACCGCGTGGCGAGAATCATGCGCCGCGCGGCCAAGGCGCCGGGCAGCCACAATGAAAAGCGGCTTCGGAACATTCTCGAGACGTGGCCGCGCGACGAGCTATTCCAAACCAGCGAAGACACGCTGCTGTCGATGGCGCTGGGCGTCCTGCATCTCATCGATCGCCCGCGCGTGCGGCTGTTCGCGCGCCTCGACCCGTTCGACCGCTTCGCGTCCGTCCTCGTCTATATCCCCCGCGAGCGTTTCGACACCGAGGTCTGCGCGCGGGCCGGCGCGATCCTCGCCGACGCTTATGACGGCAAGGTTCTGGAATACTATCCAGAGATTTCCGACGCGCCGCTGGCGCGCGCCCATTTCATCATCGAAGTCACGCCAGGCGATCATCCCGATCCCGATCTCTCGCAGGTCGAGGCCCGGATCGCGGACACCGCGCTGACCTGGGAAGACCGGTTCGAAGCCGTCGTCCGCGCGGGCGGCGCCCCGACGGGTGGCGTTCGAACCCTTCTGGACAAGTATGGCTATGCGTTCCCGCCGGGCTATCGCGACCAGTACGATGCGTTGGAAGCGCTCGCCGACATCGACATCATCGAGACTCTGACCGAAGGCGCATTGCCTCGCGTACGCGCCTTCCGGCGCTTCGAAGACGGACCGCGGACCTTCCGGTTCAAGCTCTATCTGCGCGGCGCGGCTGCGCCGCTGGCTGAGGTTCTGCCGATCCTGGAGCGCATGGGCCTCAAGGCGCTGATCGAGGATGGCTTCCGCCTCAGCATTCACGAGAAGGACGGGCCGCATTCGGTCTGGGTGCATGAGTTCGTTCTGGACGACCCAGCCGGCGAGCACATTGTGTTCGATGAAGTTCGCCAGGTTTTCGAAGAAGCGTTCATCGCGATCTGGACCGGCGCCACGGAGAACGATGGTTTCAACCGCATCGTGCTCGAAATGGCCGTGGGTTGGCGGGAAGCTGCGCTGTTGCGCGCCCTCGCACGTTACCGGCAGCAGTCTGGGCTGGACCCCAGCCAGCAGGTTCAAGAAGCGGCGCTTCGCGACCACCCGATGGTCGCACGGCTCATTCTCGATCTCTTCCGCGTCAAGTTCGATCCGGCAATCAGGGCCGACCTCAGGACCCGGCGAGAACAGGCTGAGGCTGTTCAGTTCAGCATTGTCGAGGCGCTGCAGGCCGTCGAGAGCCTCGACGCCGACCGCGTGCTCCGCCGCCTGGCGGCCCTGGTGGGCGCGATCCAGCGCACCAACTTCTATCAGCTTGGCGCCGACGGAGAGCCCAAATCCTATATCAGCTTCAAGATCGCCTCCCGCGAACTGGAAGACCTCCCGGCGCCCAAGCCCTACCGCGAGATCTATGTCTCGGCGCCGCATGTCGAGGGCGTGCACCTGCGCTTTGGCCCGGTGGCCCGGGGCGGTCTGCGCTGGTCGGATCGTCGCGACGACTTCCGTACCGAGGTTCTGGGCCTGGTTAAGGCTCAGCAGGTCAAGAACGCGGTCATCGTGCCGGTCGGCTCCAAGGGCGGCTTCTATCCGAAGCAACTGCCCCGCGGCGGCGATCGCGACGCGATCCAGGCCGAAGCGATCCGGGCCTACAAGACCTTCCTGTCGGGCCTGCTGGACCTGACCGACAATATCGACAGCGATAATCAGGTCGTGCCGCCGCCATCGGTCATCGCCCATGACGCCCAGGACCCGTATCTGGTCGTCGCCGCCGACAAGGGCACGGCGACCTTCTCCGACATCGCCAACGGCGTGGCCGAAAGCTACGGCTTCTGGCTGGGCGACGCCTTCGCCTCAGGCGGCTCGGTCGGCTATGACCACAAGGTGATGGGCATCACCGCCCGCGGCGCCTGGGAAGCGGTCAAGCGCCACTTCCGCGAGCTGGGCAAGGATATCCAGACCGAGGCCTTCACCGTCGTGGGCGTCGGCGACATGTCGGGCGACGTGTTCGGCAACGGCATGCTGCTGTCCAAGCAGACCAAGCTTTTGGCCGCCTTTGACCACCGCCACATCTTCCTCGACCCGAACCCCGATCCCGCCGTCTCGTGGGCCGAGCGCGACCGGATGTTCAAGCTGCCGCGCTCGTCGTGGGAGGACTATGACAAGTCGAAGATCTCGGCCGGCGGCGGCGTCTTCGCCCGTAGCCTGAAGAGCATCCCGCTCTCGGCCGAGGTCCGCGCCATGCTGGAGATCAAGGCCGAGGCCGTGTCTCCCGCCGAGCTGATGACGGCGATCCTGAAGTCGAAGGCTGAGCTTCTCTATCTCGGCGGCATCGGCACCTATGTGAAGGCCAAGGGCGAGACCAACGCCGACGCCGGCGACAAGGCCAATGACGCCATCCGCATCAACGGCTCGGACCTGCGGGTGAAAGTGGTCGGCGAAGGCGCAAACCTGGGCCTGACGCAAGCCGGCCGCATCGAGTTCGCTCAGGCCGGCGGTCACATCAACACCGACGCCATCGACAACTCGGCCGGGGTCGACAGCTCCGACCACGAGGTCAACATCAAGATCCTGACCGGGATCCTGGAACGCGGCGGACAGCTGGATCGCGAAAGCCGCAATACGCTCCTGGCCTCGATGACCGATGACGTGGCCCACCACGTCCTTGAGCATAACTATGATCAGACCCTGGCCCTAACGCTGCTGGAAAGCGACGCGGTCAGTGAGGTCGACGCCCAGATCCGCTACATGGTCAATCTGGAACAGCGCGGCCGGCTGGATCGCCGGGTCGAGGGCCTGCCGACGAATACGACGCTTCTGGAGCGCAAGGCGGCGGGCCGTGGCCTGACCCGTCCTGAGCTGGCGGTCCTGCTGGCCTACGGCAAGCTTGATCTGTTCGACGAGATCGTCGCCAGCCAGTCGCCCGATGATCCCTGGTTCGAGCGCACCCTGCGCGGCTACTTCCCCAAGGCGCTGGATCAGTACGCCGACGCCATGCAGAAGCACCGGCTGAAGCGCGAGATCATCGCCACCGTGGTCGGCAACCAGATGGTCAACATGTGCGGCCCGACCTTTGTCAGCCGCCTGAAGGCCGCCGCCAGCGCCGACGTCAACGCCGTGGTGGTCGGCTTCACCGCCGCCCGCGAGATCCTCGGGATCGACGGTCTGTGGGATCAAGTCAACGGCCTGGACAACAAGGCCTCCGCCGAGGGCCAGACCGCGCTCTACAAGGCGCTGGCCTATGCCCTGCGCAGCCTGACCTTCTGGCTGGCGCGCCGCGCCCAGCGCGACGCCGCCAACGTCCAGACCCTGGTTGAGGCCTATGGCCCGTCGGTCGCCGCGCTCAAGGCCCTGGCCCCGGCGATCCTGTCGCCGTTCGAGCAGAAGGCGGTGTCCAAGCGGGTGAAGGCCTATGTCGCCGACGGCGCCCCGGAAGCGCTGGCCCTGAGCGTCGCTGCTCTTCAGCCGCTGACGACGGCCGCCGACCTTGTCGACCTCGCCAACGCCTCCAGCTGGAGCGTCGAAAATGTCGCGCGCCTCTATCATCAGGTCGGCGCGGCGTTCGGCTTCGATCGTCTGCGCGGCGCGGCCGGCTCGTTCGTGGGCGGCGACGCCTTCGAGCGTCTGGCGGTGCGTCGCTTGATCGAGGATATGCTGACCGAGCAGACCTCGATCACCCAGCAGGTCCTGAAGTTCGCCGCCAACGCCCAGGCCGGCGAGGACGAGGCGGCGGCCAAGGCCGCCATCTCGTCCTGGGCCGCCCTGCGCGGTGATCGTCCGCGCGCCGTCAAGCGCACGATCGAGGACATCGAACAGGCCGGCGGTGGCTGGACCTTCGCCAAGCTGACGATCGCCAACGCGGCCCTGCGCGAGTTGTCCAGCGCCGCCTGAGGCTGCCTGGAGCCCTTTCCGATCTGGTTGACTCAATCAGATCGGAAAACGCTCTAGCTGCAGCGGCCCAAGGCCCCCGCGAAATAGCCCTGCACCGCCTGGAAGAGATCCGGGCGGTAGCGCGCTCTTGGATCGTTGGCGCGGTCATCGTCGAAAGCATGGGTGGCGTCGGCGTGGAAGACGCGATCCACCTTGAGCCCATCGGCCGCCAGCCGATCCAGCGCCTTGGCCGGCGCCTTCCAGCCGACCACCTGATCCTTGCCCGCCAGCACCGACCAGACGGGCGGACCGCCCTGATCCCAGCCGCGCGCTGAGGTCAGGGAGCCATAGCCGGCATAGGGATAGACCAGCAGCGTCCCCTTGACCCGGGCGCGCAACTTGGCGGGATCAGCGTCGACCAGGGTCGTTCCCCGCGCGGCGCTCCGGCCAACCGCGTAGCTGTCCATGATCGTCCAGCCGCCATGGCTCCAGCCGGCCAGAAAGACGCGGTTGGCGTCGGCCCAACCTTGGGTCTCCAGCCAGGCCAGCATGGCGAAGATGTCGGCCGCGCGCTTTAGGCCGTGCAGCGCCACGCCCGTGCAGACAAACAGCTTGGCGTCCAGCGTCGACATCCCCCGCGGCTTAAGCGAGTCGACCACCACGGCCGCCCAGCCGGCCTGGACAGCGACGCGGGCGTACTCTTCGAGGAACGGCGTCTTGCCGCCGCAGCCGTGCAGGATCAGCGCCACCGGGAAAGGGCCGGGCCCCGCAGGTTTGAACACCCGCGAGTGCTTGGCGACCTTTTCACCCCAGGCGGCGCTGTCCATCAGTCCCTCATCGGATCATCTAGAGCGAAATGCGCGATTCATGAATCGCACATCTCGCTCTAGCTTTCTGTTTTCACATCGTTTTTGCGGAAAGCCGGTTCCCACTTTTCCGCACGATGCTCTAGTGGCGGAACACTCGCACACCCGTGAAGGCCATTGTAAGGCCAAGCTTGTCGGCCGCCTCGATGACCTCCGGATCGCGCATCGAGCCGCCCGGCTGGATGATCGCCGTGGCCCCCGCTTCCGCCGCCTGGATGAGACCATCCGCGAACGGGAAGAAGGCTTCCGAGGCGCAGGCGCAGCCCTTGAGGTCCAGGCCGAAATCGGCGGCGCGCAGGGCCGCGATCCGGGCGCTGTCCTTGCGGTTCATCTGGCCGGCGCCGACGCCCAGGGTCTGGCCGGCGCGGGCGTAGACGATGGCGTTCGACTTGACGTGCTTGCCCACCGTGAAGGCGAACAGCATGTCGCGGACTTCCTCGTCGGTCGGCTGGCGCTGGGTGACGATCTTCAGGTCCGAAGCCTTGATCCGCGCGTCATCGCGCGACTGCACCAGGAAGCCGCCGGCCACGCTCTTGAAAGTGTCGCCGGTGGACAGCGCATCGGGCAGACCGCCGGTGACCAGCAGGCGCAGGTTCTTCTTGGCGGCGAAGACAGCGATGGCGTCTTCGTCGGCCTCGGGGGCGATGACCACCTCGGTGAAGATCTCGACCATCGCTTCGGCCGCCTCACGGGTCAGGCGCGAATTGACCGCCACGATGCCGCCGAAGGCCGAGGTCGGATCGCACGCCAGCGCCCGCTCATAGGCCTCGCGCTGGGTCGAACCCACCGCCACGCCGCACGGATTGGCGTGCTTGATGATCGCCACGGCCGGACCGGCCGCCGGGTCGAACTCGGCGATCAGCTCGAAGGCCGCGTCGGTGTCGTTGATGTTGTTGTAGCTGAGTTCCTTGCCCTGCAGCTGGGTGGCCGTGGCCACGCCCGGACGCGGGTTCGGGAAGGTGTAGAAGGCCGCCTTCTGGTGCGGGTTCTCGCCGTAGCGCATGGTCTGGCGCAGGGTCCCGGCGATGCTCTTGCGGGCCGGGAAGTCCTGGCCGAGGGCTTCCGCTAACCAGGCCGAGATCGCCGCGTCATAGGCCGCCGTGCGGGCATAGGCGCGGGCCGCGAGCTGCTGGCGCAAAGCCAGCGTCGTCCCGCCGGCCTTCAGGGCTTCCAGCACCTCGGCGAGGTCCGATGGATCGGTGCAGACGGCGACATAGCCGTGGTTCTTGGCCGCCGAGCGGATCATGGCCGGGCCGCCGATGTCGATGTTCTCGACGCACTCGGCATAGGACCCGCCCTTCGCGACGGTCGCCTCGAACGGATAGAGGTTCACATAGAGGATATCGATGCCGCCGATGCCGTGGTCGGCCATGGCTTGCGCATGTTCGGGCGCATCCCGAACGCCGAGAAGGCCGCCATGCACCACCGGGTGCAGGGTCTTCACGCGGCCGTCCATCATCTCGGGAAAGCCCGTCAGGTCCGAGACGTCCTTCACCGGGATCCCGGCGGCGGCGATGGCGGCCTTGGTGCCACCGGTCGAGACAAGCTCGACGCCCGCTTCGTGCAGCGTCTGGGCGGCCTCCACGAGGCCGGTCTTGTCGGAGACCGACAGCAGGGCGCGCTTGGGCGCGACGAGATCAGGGGCGGACGGATAGTCGGGGGCGGCGGGCACGGCGGACTCCTCTGGTGTGTTTCAGAAAGGGAGCCCAGGCGCGCGGCTTATGATGTCCACGCTCCCCGATGGTTCCCCATCACTAGCGCCAGTCACGCGAACGCGGCGGAAAATACGAGGGCGGGCGGGGGAGTCAATCAACGATCCTCCCCCCAGCGGGGGAGGTGTCGGCGAAGCCGACGGAGGGGGAAGTCCTGCCGAGCTTGCCCCTCCCCCCTCCGGTCCTTCGGACCACCTCCCCCACGGGGGGGTTTTCGCTCACATCTCCTCCCTCTCCGGGGAAGGAGCGAAATCAGATAGTTCGTGAAATTGTCTCCCGCGCGCTTTAGGACTTCACGCTAATCGATACGTCCAAACTCTACCTGGTGACTTGATGCACGACCGCGCCGGCCTTCGCGCTCTTCCCGAAGATCTTGTCGATCTCGACGCGCTGATCGGCGCCTATTTCGAGATCAAGCCGGACGTCTCCAATCCCGCGCAGAAGGTCGTGTTCGGCACCTCGGGCCATCGGGGCTCCAGCCTGGACGGCGCGTTCAACGAGGCGCACATCCTGGCCGTCACCCAGGCGATCGTCGAATACCGGGCCGCCCAGGGCGTGACCGGTCCCCTGTTCGTCGGCCGTGACACCCATGGCCTGTCCGAGCCCGCCTGGCGCTCGGTGCTGGAGGTGCTGGCGGCCAACGGCGTCGAGGCCCTGGTCGACTCCCGCGACGGCTTCACCCCGACGCCGGCGGTGTCGCACGCCATCCTGACCCACAACCGGCAAGGCGGACGCCAGGCCGACGGCCTGCTGCTGACGCCCTCGCACAACCCGCCGCGCGACGGCGGCATCAAGTACAATCCGCCGTCGGGCGGTCCGGCGGGTTCCGACGCCACCTCCGCCATCGCCGCGCGGGCCAACGAACTGCTCGCGCAGAGCCTCTCGGGCGTTAAGCGCGTTCCCTTCGAGGCCGCCCGCAAGGCCGTCGGCGCCTATGATTTCCTGGGCCGCTATGTCGACGACCTGCCGGCGGTGATCGACATGGCCGCCATCCGTGCAGCCAAGGTGCGGATCGGCGCCGACCCGCTGGGTGGCGCGGCCGTCGCCTATTGGGGCGCGATCGCCGAGCGCCACGGCCTGGACCTGACCGTGGTCAATGAGGCGGTGGACCCGCGCTGGGCGTTCATGCCGCTCGACACCGACGGCAAGATCCGCATGGACTGCTCGTCGGCCAGCGCCATGGCCAATCTGATCGGCATCATGAAGGGCGGCGCGCTCTATGACGTGGCCACCGGCAACGACGCCGACGCCGACCGCCACGGGATCGTCACCCCCGACGGTGGGCTGATGAACCCCAACCGCTACCTGGCCGCGGCTATCTCGTACCTATTCAGCCATCGTCCCGGCTGGGGCGCAGACACCGCCGTCGGCAAGACTCTGGTCTCGTCCTCGATGATCGACCGCGTGGTGGCCGGGATGGGCCGCCGCCTGCTGGAGGTGCCGGTCGGCTTCAAGTATTTCGTGCCGGGCCTCCTGGACGGCTCGGTCGGCTTCGGCGGCGAGGAGTCGGCGGGTGCGTCATTCCTGCGCCACGACGGCGGTGTGTGGACCACCGACAAGGACGGCGTCACCCTGGCCCTGCTGGCCGCCGAGATCCAGGCGGTGACGGGCCAGAGCGCCAGCCAGCTCTACGCCGGCCTGACCGATCAGTATGGCGCGCCGGCCTATGCCCGCGTCGACGCCCCGGCCAGCCGCGAGGAGAAGGCGCGCCTGTCCAAGCTCAGCCCCAGCGACGTCTCGGCCAAGACTCTGGCCGGCGAGGCGATCACCGACATCCTCACCGCCGCCCCCGGCAACGGGGAGGCGATCGGCGGCCTGAAGGTCTGCACAAAGAACGCCTGGTTCGCCGCGCGGCCCTCGGGCACCGAGGACGTCTACAAGATCTATGCGGAGTCGTTCCTGGGCCCCGATCACCTGAAACAGGTCCAGGCCGAGGCCCGCGAGGTGGTGGCGGGGGCGTTGAAAGGCTGAGGCCTTTGAAACTGTCATCCCGGCCAAGCGCGCAGCGCGTCGAGCCGGGACCGCCGCAAGCGCCGCGCTTTCCGAGGTCCCGGATAGCCTCTGCGAGGCTTCCGGGATGACAGTATCGGCTCCGCCCTAGCCCTCCGCCCTCGCGCGGTTTATACGCCCGGCATGTTTGAAGGCCTCTCCCCCCTCGCCCGTGACGCCCGCTCCTGGCCCTTCGAGCAGGCGCGCGCCACGATCGCCCGCGTCCTGCGCGTGCGCCTCACCGACCGCGCCGACCAGGAAGCCGCCAAGGCCCTGATCGACGCCGGCAAGACGGACGAGGCGGTGAAAGCCTATCCGGCTCTCTCCAAGGCCGTGATCTTCGAGACCGGCTATGGGCCGTCGGGCCTGCCGCACCTGGGCACGTTCGGCGAGGTGGCGCGCACGACCATGGTGCGTCAGGCCTTCCGCGCCCTGACCGACGAGGCCATACCCACGCGCCTGATCGCCTTCAGCGACGACATGGACGGCCTGCGCAAGGTTCCCGACAACATCGAGAACAAGCAGCCGCTGATCGAGGACCTGGGCAAGCCGCTGACCGTCGTCCGCGACCCCTTCGGCACCCATGACAGCTTCGGCGCCCACAACAACGCCCGCTTGCGCGCGTTCCTGGACGGTTTTGGCTTCGAGTACGAGTTCGTCAGCTCGACCGACTGCTATCGTGGCGGCCTGTTCGACGCGACCCTGCTGACGGCGCTGGAGCGCTTCGACGCGATCCAAAAGGTCATGCTGCCGACCCTGGGCGAAGAGCGCCGGGCGACCTATTCGCCGTTCCTGCCCATCAGCCCCTCGACCGGCAAGGTGCTGCAGGTCCCGACCCTGGAGCGCAACGTCGAGAAGGGCACGATCGTCTTCGAGGACGAGGACGGCTCGAAGGTCGAGGTCCCCGTCACCGGCGGCCACGTGAAGATGCAGTGGAAGCCCGACTGGGCCATGCGCTGGACGGCGCTGGGCGTCGACTACGAGATGAGCGGCAAGGACCTGATCGACTCGGTCAAGGCCTCGGGCGCGATCTGCAAGGCCCTGGGCGGGGTTCCGCCGGAAGGCTTCAACTACGAGCTCTTCCTGGACGAGAACAACCAGAAGATCTCCAAGTCCAAGGGCAATGGCCTCTCCATGGAGGACTGGCTGCGCTATGGCGCGCCCGAGAGCCTGTCGTACTACATGTTCCAGAGCCCCAAGTCGGCCAAGAAGCTCTATTTCGACGTCATCCCCAAGGCCAGCGACGAGTACCTGCAGCAGCTGGACGGCTTTGGCCGCCAGGAGCCGGCCAAGCAGCTGGACAATCCGGTGTGGCACATCCACGGCGGCAAGCCGCCGCAGCAGGGCTCGCCGGTGTCGTTCAGCCTGATGCTGAACCTCGTCTCGGCCGCCGACGCCTCGACCAAGGAAATCCTCTGGGGCTTCCTGTCGCGCTACATTCCGGGCGCCAGCCCAGAGACCCAGCCGCTGCTGGACCGTCTGGCCGGCTATGCGATCAACTACTACGAGGACTTCGTGAAGCCCTCGAAGGTGTTCCGCGCCCCGACCGATCAGGAGCGCGCGGCCATGCTGGACCTGCTGGCCAAGCTGAAGGCCATGCCGGCCGGGACCCAGGACGCCGAGCTGATCCAGAACGAGGTGTTCGAAGTCGGCAAGACCCACGGCTTCGACCCGCTGCGCGCCTGGTTCCAGGCCCTGTACGAAGTGCTGCTGGGCCAGAGCCAAGGCCCGCGCTTCGGCTCGTTCGCCGCGATCTTCGGGATCGACCGGACGGTGGCGCTGATCGAGGAAAAGCTGGGCTGATCATGGCCCCCCTCCTTGTGGGAGAGGGGGGCCCTGGCGTCGACACCTTCTCCCGCAAGGGGAGAAGGACTCACGTGACGCGAACACCCAAAGCCCCCGCGTGCCCGCGCTGGATGAATCCGCGCGACCTGCGACACCGTGTCCGCGAGGATGAACCCCGCCTGAAGCCGGGATTAAGGGTATGCCCACGTTTCGGAGTCTAGGCTGGAACCATCAGAACCAAGATTAGTCCTCAAGGTTTAGTCCCATGGCTTCCTTCACCCTGCGCCCGTCCGACCGCGAAGAATTCGACTCCCTGCTCGGCGGCATCGTGCAACAGTTCCCCGACGCCCAGGTCGAGGCTGCGCACAACGACACCTGGAACTCCTATCGCGTGGACGTGTCGTGCGCCGATCCGGCCGCCGGCCCGCTGATCGCCTGGCTGCTGGACAGCCACGCCAGCTGCCCGCGGACCTGATCTCTCTCTGACCTGAGCGATCTGTCGGGTCGGCCTACTGGCTGACCCAGACGATCCGCGCGATCCAGGCGACCTCGTCGCGTGACAGCAGGCGCTCGCCGCTCACGCGGTCCAGGGCCAAGAGCTCGATGCTCCGCGCGGTGACCCGGCCCAGCTCCCGCACCAGAACCTCCCCGCCGTGGGTGCGCGTCACCACGCGGTCACCCTTGCGCGGCTCCAGCGTGGGCGAGACCAGCAGCCGGTCGCCGTCACGATAAACGGGCGCGAGGTCATCGCCCGTCACCTCCAGGGCGAAAAGGCCCTCGCCCAGATCCGGGGCCGGCGCCTCGTCCCAGCCCGCGCCGACAGGCATGCCCGCCTCATCGAAGAAGCCGTCCTTGCCCGCCTGGGCCAGGTCGATCAGCGGCGCGCCGCGCCGGCCGGGCGTGCGGACCGGCGATCGCTCGGTCAGGGCGGCGAACTCCGAGAAGTTGACTCCCGTCGCCTCCAGCAGCTTGGACAGGCTCTCGGTCGAGGGCCAGCGCGCGTGGCCGGTCTCGGCCGAACCGCGCTTGGAGCGGTTGAAGCTGGTGGGGTCCAGGCCCGCCATCCTGGCCATGGCCGAGGGCGTCATGTCGAAACGCTCGGCCAGGGCGTCGATCGCGCGCCAGATTTCGCCGTGAGACAGGGTCGCCATCGGCTCCTCCTCCAGTCGGCCTTCGCCGGGAAGGGTACGCCAGCGGGGCTAGGAAAGTAAACCTATCGCCCGCCTTACAGTTGACGTTTACGTAAGCGTTGACGACGTCACGAGATCGGGTTTAGGGTGATCAGCGATAACAAAGCGGCCGGGCCGCAGTAGCCGGGCCCTCTTCCTTGGGAGGTTTCCATCCATGGCCGACCTGCGACGCCCCGAGCGGACCTTCACGATCCGCCAGCTGTGCAATGAATTCAAAGCCACGCCCCGCGCCCTGCGCTTCTACGAGGACAAGGGGCTTCTGAACCCCGCCCGTGAAGGCCTCAACCGCGTCTATTCCCACAAGGACCGCGTCCGTCTGCAGCTGATCCTGCGCGGCAAGCGCGTGGGCCTGTCGCTGACCGAGATCCGCGAGCTCCTCGACCTCTATGACGAGAACGACGAGGGCGCTGCGCAGATGGCCCGCTCGCTGAAGAAGTTCCGCGAACGCGCCACCGCGCTGGAGCAACAGCGCGACGACATCGACAACGCCCTGATCGAGCTGCGCGAGGCCTGCAACCGCCTCGAACGGCGGCTCACCGAGATCCGCCCCGACCTGCTGCCCCGCGCGGCCGACTACGAGCAGGTGCTGCGCGCCCGCCTCGACGGCCACGCCGAAGCGATGCTGGGCAAGTAGGGCCGTTTCGCGCCGCCGACGCCGCCGCCAAGGCGCGCGCGGCGGCCGCCCGTCTTTCTTCCTCCCGATCACTCCTCTTAAGTTCCCTGGCAGGACCGTTCCATGACCTATCAGCCGCCCGTTCGCGATCACGCCTTCATCCTGCGCGACGTGCTCAATATCGATCAACACGGCGATCTGCCGGGCTTCTCCGACGCGCCGTTCGACGTGGTCGAGCAGATCCTCGAGGCCGCCGCCCAGTTCACGGGCGAGGTGCTGGCGCCGCTGAACACGGTCGGCGACAAGACGGGCTGCAAGCTGGATCCGGTCACCAACACCGTCACCACGCCGCCGGGCTTCAAGGACGCCTACAAGCAGATGTGCGAGGGCGGCTGGACCGCGATCGGCTCTGACCCCGCCTATGGCGGCCAGGGCCTGCCGCACGTCGTGAACCTGGCGTTCAGCGAGATGTCGAGCTCGGCCAACATGGCCTTCTCGATGTATCCGGGCCTGGCCCACGGCGCCTATTCGGCCATCCATGTCGGCGGTTCGGACGAGCAGAAGCAGACTTTCCTGCCCAAGATGGTGTCCGGCGAATGGACCGGCACCATGAACCTGACCGAGCCGCACTGCGGCACGGACCTGGGCCTCCTGCGCACCAAGGCGGTTCCGCAGGCCGACGGCAGCTACAAGATCACCGGCCAGAAGATCTGGATCTCGGCCGGCGAGCACGACATGGCCGACAACATCGTCCACCTCGTCCTGGCCCGCATCGAAGGCGCGCCGGCCGGCGTGAAGGGCATCAGCCTGTTCATCGTGCCGAAGTTCATCCCCAACGCCGACGGCTCGGTGGGTCCGCGCAACGCGGGCGCCAAGTGCGTGGGCCTCGAAGAGAAGATGGGCATCCACGGCAACGCCACCTGCGTGATGCAGTATGACGAGGCTGTCGGCTACCTGATCGGCGAGGAGAACTCGGGCCTCAAGATCATGTTCGTCATGATGAACGAGGCGCGCCTGGGCGTGGGCATGCAGGGCGTGGCCCAGGGCGAAGCGGCCTATCAGGCCGCCGTCGCCTTCGCCAAGGACCGCCTGCAGGGCCGCTCGCTGACCGGCCCGAAGAACGCCGAAGGCCCGGCCGACCCGATCATCGTCCACCCGGACGTGCGTCGCATGCTGCTGGAGAGCAAGGCCCTGATCGAGGGTGGCCGCGCCTTCCTGTTCTGGACCGCCCTGCACGGCGACCTCTCGCACGTTCACCCCGACCCGGCGGTGCGCGAGAAGTCCTCTGACTATATGGGCCTGATGACGCCGGTGCTGAAAGGCTACCTGACCGACAAGGGCTTCCAGGTCTGCTCCAACGCGGTGCAGGTGCATGGCGGCAGCGGCTTCACCGAGCACTTCCCGGTCAGCCAGTTCATGCGCGACTGCCGCATCGCCCTGATCTACGAGGGCACCAACGGCGTGCAGGCCCTGGACTTGGTGGGTCGCAAGCTGGCGGCCAAGGGCGGCCGTGCGGTGATGACCTTCTTCCAGGAAATCGACCAGTTCATCGGCGAGAACGACTCTGACGAATCCCTTAAGCCGTTCATCGAAGCCCTGGGCGGCGTGAAGGCCCAGCTGCAGGACGGCACGATGTGGCTGATGCAGAACGGCCTGCAGAACCCCGACAACGCCGGGGCGGCCTCGACCGACTACATGCACCTCTTCGGCCTGGCGGGCCTGGCCTACATGTGGGCGCTGATGGCCAAGGCCGCCAACGCCAAGATCGCGGCCGGTTCGTCCGACCCATTCTTCACGACCAAGCTGACGACCGGTCGCTATTTCATCGAACGCATCTTGCCTGACGCTGCGTCGCATCTGGCCAAGCTGAAGACCGGTTCAGCGACCCTGATGGCGCTGCCTGCGGAGGCTTTCTGATCATGAGCGTGCTCAACGTTGAAAAGCCGGCCTTCATGGCCGAGGAAGACATCGCGATCTTCGAGGACGCGGTCGGCAAATTCTTCGACGAGCACGCTTCTGAAGCGACCGTGGCGACGTGGCGCAAGAACCACTGCGTCGACCGCGACATGTGGACCAAGGCGGGGGAGGCGGGCTTGCTCGGCCTCTCCACGCCCGAGCAGTACGGCGGCGCCGGCGGCGACTACCGGCACGAGGTCGTGCTGATGGAGCAGTTGGGCAAGAAGGGCGTCGATGGTTTCGGCGCCAGCCTGCATAACGCCATCGTCATGCCGTACATCGTCCACTACGGCACCGAGGAGCAGAAGCAGCGCTGGCTGCCGCGCATGGCCACCGGCGAGCTGGTCAGCGCCATCGCCATGACCGAGCCGGGCGCCGGCTCTGACCTGCAAGGCATCAAGACCACCGCCAAGAAGGCCGGCAATCAGTACGTCATCAACGGCTCCAAGACCTTCATCACCAACGGCCAGACCGCCAACCTGATCTGCGTGGTCGCCAAGACCGATCCCGCCGGCGGCGCGCGCGGAACGTCCTTGATCTTCGTCGAGACCGACGGCCCAGATGGCCTTCTTGAAGGCTTCGAGCGCGGCCGCAACCTCGACAAGCTGGGCCAGGAGGCCCAGGACACCTCGGAACTGTTCTTCAACGACGTGAAGGTTCCGACCGAGAACCTGCTCGGAACCGACGAGGGGCAGGGCTTCTTCCAGCTGATGGGCCAGCTGCCGCAGGAGCGCCTGAACATCGCCGTCCAGGGCATGGCCACGATCGAGCGGGCGCTGGAGCTGACCATCGCCTACGTCAAGGACCGCAAGGCCTTCGGCAAGGCGATCATCGACTTCCAGAACACCCAGTTCGTGCTGGCGGAATGCAAGACCGAGGCGACCGTCGCCAAGGTGTTCGTCAACCACTGCATCGGCCAGCATCTTGAGGGCAAGCTCGACGCGGCCACCGCCTCGATGGCCAAGTACTGGGTCAGCGACCTGGAGAACAAGATCGTCGATCGCTGCTTGCAGCTCTTCGGCGGCTACGGCTTCATGAACGAGTACCCGATCGCGCGCATGTACAAGGACAGCCGCATCCAGCGCATCTACGGCGGCACCAACGAGATCATGAAACTCCTGATCGCGAGGACGCTATGATCGTAACGCTGCTGGTCGGCCTGCTGGCCGGCTCGGCCGCGGCTGAGCCCGCGGCTAAGGACGCCCGCTCGGCCGTGGTCTGTGTGCGCGCCGTCCAGGGCCCACGCCCTCTGAACTTCTCCGGCGAGCTGGTGGGCAAGCGGCCGCAGCCCGGCGCGTTCAAGCTGCCGCTGCAGCCGGCGGGCAAGGACATCTGCAACACGCTGCTGCGCTCCAAGGTCGCCGAGTGGAAGCTCGAGGTCAGGACCCCGGGCTTCACCGCGTGCGAGCTGCCGCCGCCGGAGTTCGGCTCGCGCCTCTACTACCGCGCCAAGGTCACGGCGCGGGGCCTCAAGTGCGAACCGATCGGCAAGTACCCGATCGGCAACTGGAAACCATAACCACGCGACCCGCTTCTAGGGCCGCGCCACGAACACGAACAACGCTTCGCAGGAAGGAGCCATCCCATGGCTGACGCTTACATCTTTGACGCCGTGCGCACGCCGCGCGGCAAGGGCAAGAAGGACGGCTCGCTGCACGAGACCACCGCCCTGTCGCTGGCCACCCAGGTGCTGGAAGCCCTGCGCGACCGCAACGGCCTGGACACCAGCAAGGTCGATGACGTCGTTCTGGGCTGCGTCTCGCCGGTCGGTGAGCAAGGCAGCGACATCGCCCGCACCGCCGTCCTGACCGCCGACTACGCCGAGAGCGTCGCCGGCGTGCAGATCAACCGCTTTTGCGCCTCGGGCCTGGAAGCGGTGAACATGGCCGCGGCCAAGGTCGCTTCGGGTGAAGCGGGCCTCGCCATCGGCGGCGGCGTCGAGAGCATGAGCCGCGTGCCGATGGGCAGCGACGGCGGCGCCTGGCCGACCGACCCCTCCTCGGCCTTCAAGACCTATTTCGCCCCGCAGGGCGTCTCGGCCGACCTGATCGCCACCCTGTATGGCTTCTCCCGCGACGACGTCGACGCCTACGCCGTCGAGAGCCAGAAGCGCGCCGCCGCCGCCTGGGCGGACAACCGCTTCAAGAAGTCGGTCATCGCGGTCAAGGACCAGCTGGGCCTGACCCTGCTGGACCATGACGAGACGGTCCGCGGCTCCACCACCATGCAGACCCTGGCCTCGCTGAACCCCTCGTTCACGGGCATGGGCGAGATGGCCTTCGATGCGGTGGTCACCCAGCGCTATCCGCAGGTCGAGCGCGTCAACCACGTGCACCACGCCGGCAACAGCTCGGGCATCGTCGACGGCGCCGCCGGCGTGCTGATCGGCACCAAGGAGATGGGCGAGGCCCTGGGCCTGAAGGCCCGCGCCCGCATCAAGGGCGCGGCCTCGATCGGCTCGGAACCCTCGATCATGCTCACCGGTCCGGCCCTGGTCAGCGAAAAGCTGCTCAAGAAGCTGGGCATGGAGGTCAAGGACATCGACCTCTACGAGCTGAACGAAGCCTTCGCCTCGGTCGTGCTGCGCATGATGCAGGCGCTGGACATCCCGCACGACAAGATGAATGTGAACGGCGGCGCCATCGCCATGGGCCACCCGCTGGGCGCCACCGGCGCGATGATCCTGGGCACCGTCCTCGACGAGCTGGAGCGCTCGGACAAGGAAACCGCCCTGATCACCCTGTGCGTCGGCGCCGGCATGGGCACCGCCACGGTCATCGAACGCGTCTAAACCTCTCGATCAGGAACTAGTCACATGGAAAACTTCAAGATCGAGGTCGACTCCGACGGCGTGGCCCTCGTCACCTTCGACGTGCCCGGCCGTTCGATGAACACCCTGACCGCGTCGGTCATCAAGGAAATCGGCGAGATCGTCGAGCGCATCAAGTCCGACGCCGAGATCAAGGGCGTCGTCATCACCTCGGGCAAGACCACCGGCTTCTGCGCCGGCGCGGACCTGGGCGAACTGGGCGGCGGCGGCGGCATGGCCGGCGGCGCGGCGGGCGGTGAAGCGGCGCTGAAGGCGGCCTTCGACGCCGGCTTCGCCCTCAACAAGGCCTTCCGTGGCCTGGAGACCTGCGGCAAGCCGGTCGCCGCCGCGATCAACGGCCTGGCCATGGGCGGCGGTCTCGAGATCGCGCTCGCCTGCCACTATCGCGTGGTCGCCGACCACCCGAAGATCCAGCTGGCCCTGCCCGAAGCCAAGGTCGGCCTCCTGCCCGGCGCCGGCGGCACCCAGCGCCTGCCGCGCCTGATGGGCGTGATGGCCGCTGCGCCGTACCTGCTGGAAGGCAAGTCGATGAAGCCGGCCGAGGCCCTGGCCAACAAGGTCGTGCACGAGGTCGTGCCGGTCGACCAGGTGGTCGAGGCCGCCAAGACCTGGGTCAAGACCAAGGGCGATCCGGTCGCGCCGTGGGACAAGAAAGACTTCAAGCTGCCCGGCGGCGGTCCCTACACCCCGACCGGCGGCCAGGTGTTCATCATGGGCAACGCCATGCTGCGCAAGCAGACCTATGGCAACTATCCGGCCCAGCTGAACATCCTGAAGGCGGTCTATGAAGGCACGCAGGTGCCGTTCGACGCGGCCATCCGCATCGAGACCCGCTACTTCCTGAAGACGATGATGTCGCCGCAGGCCAAGGGCATGATCCGCACCCTGTTCCTGTCCCTGCAGGAACTGGGCAAGGGCTCGGGCCGTCCGGCCAATGTGCCGCCGTCGGAAGCCAAGAAGGTCGCCGTGCTGGGCGCGGGCATGATGGGCGCGGGCATCGCCTATGTCCAAGCCATGGCCGGCATCGAGACCGTGCTGATCGACCAGAGCCAAGAGGCGGCCGAGAAGGGCAAGGGCTACGCCGAGAACCTGCTGAAGAAGGCGGTGTCGCGCGGCAAGATGACTCAGGACAAGGCCGACGCGGTCCTGGCCCTGATCACCCCGACCACCGACTACGCCCACGTCAAGGGTAGCGACCTGGTCATCGAGGCGGTGTTCGAGAGCCGCGAGATCAAGGCCGACGTCACCCAGAAGGCCGAGGCCCAGCTGGCCGAGGACGCCATCTTCGGCTCCAACACCTCGACCCTGCCGATCACCGGCCTGGCCAAGGCGTCTGTGCTTCCGAAGAACTTCATCGGCATCCACTTCTTCTCGCCGGTCGACAAGATGGGCCTGGTTGAGATCATCATGGGCGAGGAAACGTCGGACGAGGCCCTGGCCAAGTCGATCGACTACGTCCTGAAGATCAAGAAGACCCCGATCGTCGTCAACGATAGCCGCGGTTTCTACACCTCGCGCTGCTTCGGCACCTTCGTTCAGGAAGGCCTGGAAATGCTGGCCGACGGCATCGCCCCGGCCATCATCGACAATGTCGGCCGCGCCACGGGCATGCCGCGCGGTCCGCTGGAGATGAACGACGACGTCGCTCTGGACCTTGGCTACAAGGTCACCCAGCAGACCAAGAAGGACCTCGGCGACAAGTTCGAGGACCGTCCGTTCGCCCCGATCATCGAAAAGATGGTGGTCGAGCTGCAGCGCTTTGGCCGCAAGAACGGCAAGGGCTTCTACGACTATCCGGAGAACGGTCCCAAGACCCTGTGGAAGGGCCTCTCGGAGCTGGCGCCGGTGACGATCGCCGAGGCCGACCAGGCGCTGATCCAGGAGATCCGCACCCGCCTCCTGTACCGCCAGGCCGTCGAGGCCGCGCGCTGCTTCGAGGAAGGCGTGATCACCGATCCGCGCGAAGCCGATGTCGGCGCGATCCTGGGCTGGGGCTTCGCGCCCTGGACCGGCGGTCCGATCAGCCTGATCGACGGCGTCGGCGCCAAGGCCTTCGTCGAGACCTGCGACGCCCTGGCCCAGAAGTACGGCAAGCGCTTCGCGCCGCCCGCGCTGCTGCGCGAGATGGCCGAGAAGGGCGAAACCTTCTACGGCCGCTTCGGCGCCAAGGCCAAGGCGGCGGCGTAAGCCCAGCCTTAGCTCAGAACAACGGAAGGCCCGGTGGAAACACCGGGCCTTTTCGTTGGGCGCTTAAGCGGAGCTGCGGCGCGACAGGATAAGGCGCGCAAACGCGATCACCGCCCCCGGGGGGAGGGGCGATCGGCTGACAATGTCAGATAAAGGAAGTGGTGCCGCCTAGGTGACTCGAACACCTGACCTACGCATTACGAATGCGCCGCTCTACCGGCTGAGCTAAGGCGGCCCACGGGCTCCGAAGCGGGCGCTCCAGAGCGAAGGGAGCGCCTATTTAGCGGCGCGCGAGCCGCTCGGCAAGCGCCGTCTTGCACCAGAATTGCGACGGGGCGCCGGACCGCCTTCCGGCGGGTCCGTGACGAGCGGCGCGTCGTATACGCCAGGGTCGTCCGGGATCGGCATCAGGGCCCCGCCGGTTTCGGCCGCGCGGATGAACGGCGTCGACTCCGCATAGGCCGACGGCAGTTCAGGCAGATCGTTCATGGTCCGCTCGCGCCGCTCGTGGCGAGGATGGATCAGCTGGCCCGTCTCGGCGTAGCTGACCGCCAGGCGCGCCCAGTCGTCGCGCTGATAGGCGAAGGCGAGGCCTTCGGGGTCCAGATCCGACCAGTCAGGCTCCTGCGGCGCCGCAACACCGCGGGCGATCCAGGCGCGGGCCTCGTCCGCGTCGCCATTGGCGGCGGCGACGCGCGCCATCAGGCCGGCGAAGCGCGCGGTCGGAGCCTCGTCGTCCAGCAGCCGGGCGGCGGCGCGGGCGGCGACCGGATCACCGCCGATCAGGGCGCTTTCGACGCGCAGAAGGCGGCTCTCCCGCGCCTCGGGCTTCATGGCGGCCAGGGCGGCCAGGCGCTGGGCGCGGGCCTTGGGTGTCTCGTTGGTCTTCAGGTCGCGATAGGCCAGCCAGAGCGCCGGGTGGGGCTCGGCCTTCCAGGCGGTCTCGATCAGGCCGCCGGCCTTGGCGGTCTTGCCGTCTTCCGCCAGCAACCGCGCAGCCATCACTACGCCGGGCGCGAAGTCGGGCTTGAGCTTCACCGACTGGGTCGCGAAGTCCAGCGCCTGGGCGCGGGTCTTGGGGTCATCGGCGTTGACGAGGCTGGCGGCCGAGGCGGCCAGCAGGGCCGCGCGGCTGCGCTCGGCGACGACCGGCGAAACGATCTTGCGCTCAAGGGCGCCCTGAACAAGTTGCAGGGCCGCGGCCCAGTCGCCGGCTTCGAGGCGGGCCTCCAGGAGCGCGCGCCACGCCCAGCGGGCGGTGCGCGCCAGGCCATAGGCGGTTTCGGCGTGACGGATCGCGGTCTGCCGGTCGCCCTCGGCCTGAGCCGCCAGCATCAGGCCGCGCAAACCGGCCAGGCGCATCTCGGGGAAGCCGAGCATGGCGTTGTAGGCGCTCTTGGCGGCGCCGCGGTCGCCGGCGGCCTCGGCGGCCTGGGCGGCCAGGACGCGCACCAGGCCCGGCGCGTCCTCGGCCAGCTCGGACGACTTCTGCGCCAGACGGCGGGCCTCGGAGCCATCGCCGGCGGCGACGGCGAGGAAGCCGCGCGAAAGGGCCTCGATGGCCTGCTTGCGCTTGGCCTCCGCCCGAGCCCGCGCCGCGCGGCGGGGGGCCTCGACGATCCAGATGACGCCGCGCCAAAGCAGGGTGAACATCAACGCCGAGAACAGGGTCAGCAGCGCGGCGGCGGCGGCCGTCATCTCGACCCGCCAACCCATCCATTCCATCGAGGCGCGACCCGGCTCGCCGGTCAGGGCCAGGACGCTGACGGCGACGACGGCGACCAGAAAGAGCGCGAAGGCGACCCGGGTCATGGCGCGACCGGGGCGGTGGCGCGCGAGACCCGCGCCAGTTCGGCCAGAGCGTCGGCGCGGACGGCCGACACATGGCGGTCGATCTCGATGCGCCGGTTGGCGGCGACGAACCAGGGCGCGAGCACCTCGCGCGAGGAGTCGTTGAGCGGGTCGAGCGCGGCGACCGCGCCCTCGACGTCACCTTCGTCCAGCAGGGCCTGGGCGCGCGCCAGCATGGCGTCGGGCGTCGAGCCCTTGGTCGAGCCGACGTGGCGGATCGAGACGATACTGGAGAGGGCGTAGCGGATCCGCGAGAACAGGTCCGCGTCCATGCCGGGATTACGCGAGGCGCTGGCGGCGCGGCCGGCCAGATTGCCGAACTGGGTGGCGAGGCCCGCGCGGGTCGGCGCGCCCGTGCGCGAGAGGGGCTCAAGGGCCCGCAGGTCCGGCGAGCCGGGCAGAACCCGCTCAAGACCCAGAAGTTCCGGGCCGAACGGCCGCGAGGTCCCCGCCGCCTCGGCCAGGGTGGCGACCGCGAGGGCGGCGACGGCGGCGTCGGCCACGGTCTTCTGGCTGGCTTCCAGAGCGGTGATTCGGCCATTGAGTCGTTCGACGTCAGCCAGCGCGGTCTCGGCCGCGGCCGGCAGGTTGCTCTCCAGCGGCAGCGCCGCGCTCGCCGCCACCCGCTCGGCGACCGGGCGCGGGTTGGGCGTGGCCGAGACGGCGGGCTCGGGCGTGACGGGCTTGGCCGAGAACCAGGACGGCCCAAACCAGGCGACGCCGGCGCCCAGGGCGACGCAGACAAGACAGAGCAAGAGCCAGGCCCACACGCCCGGCCCCATCACCCGGCGACGGGCGTAGAGCGCCGGATCGCTGGGCGCGGCGATTTCAGCGGGATCGGCATCGGCGTTCATGACCCATTCGTGCCCCACGCCGACGCATCGTGCAACGTCGTGCTCAAGCGTCGAGCAGCTGGAGCAGCGCAGATTCGTCCGGGCGCGGCGCGGACGCCACAAAACGCGGTTCAGCGATCTTGTCCAACGGCGCGGCGACGGCGGGGGACAGGCAGAGGAGGCGCAGATCGCCATGGTCGCGGCCCGCCAGGATCCGTCCCAGGGCGCGGGCCGCGCGTGGGGAATGAACCAGCACACTCAGCGGCGCGTCGAGCAGGGCCAGGGTGGCGGGGGACGGCGCGCGCTCCACGGTGGCGTAGACCGCCACGCCGCGCGCTTCCAGACCCTGGGCGCGCAAGGCGGCGACGAGATCGCCCGCCGGCGCCTGGGCGCCCGCCCACAGCACAGGACCGGGGCGCGCGTCGATGATCAGCCGCTCCAGGGCCTCGACATCACCTTCGGCGCTGAACGCGTGGGCGAAGCCCGCATCCTTGGCGGCCTTGGCCGTCGCCGCGCCCACCGTGAAGACCGGAAGATCACGACGGGCGCTGCAGCGCGCAAACCCCTCGACGCCGTTGACGCTGGTGAAGGCCAGGGCGGCGATACCGGAGAGATCAATCTTCGCAAGGATCGGCTCTATGGCCAGGAGTGGGTCGACAACCGGCCTAAAGCCGAGCGCGGCCACCCTCTGCGCCGTCGCCGCAGCGCCAGGCTGGGCGCGGGTGATCCAGACCGGCGCGCCAGAGCTCAAGGCTCTATTCCGGCAGGACGATGGCGTCGCCGCCGGCCGCCCGGACCTCGGCGCCCAGCGTCAGGCCGAACGCGCGCGCCTCGGCGATATCGTCGGCGCCGGTCAGGGTGATGTCGCCTTCGCGGCGGAAACGCTGAGCGCCGTCGGGGGTCAGGGCCTCGACGATCATCGAAAGCCGCGCACCGTCCAGGATCGCACGCGCCCCGATGGCGGTGCGGCAGGAGCCTTCCAGCGCCAGGAGGGCGCCGCGCTCGGCGGCCACAGCGATCGTTGTCTCCCGGCAGCGGACAGCCTCGAGCCACGGCGCGCCGATATCCTCGGCGCGGGTCTCGATGACCAGGGCGCCCTGGCCCGGCGCCGGCGGACAGGCGTCGGGATCGAGCCAGCTCCTGGTCAGATGGCCAAGGCCCAGGCGATTGAGGCCCGACTGGGCCAGCAGGATCGCGTCGGCCTCGCCGCGCTCCAGCTTGGCCAGGCGCGTGTCGACATTGCCGCGCAGCATGACGATCTCAAGATCGGGCCGCACGTGCAGGGCCTGGGCCTGGCGGCGCAAGGACGCGGTCCCAAGGCGCGCGCCCTTGGGCAGGTCTTCCAGTCGCTCGCAGACATGGCTGATGAAGGCGTCGCGCGGATCCTCGCGCTCGGGCGTGGCGGCCAGGACAAGCCCTGGCGGCAGCTCGGCCGGCATGTCCTTCAGCGAATGGACGGCGCAGTCGATGCGACCGTCCAGCAGGGCCTCCTCGATCTCCTTGGTGAAGAGGCCCTTGCCGCCGATCTCCATCAGGCGGCGATCCTGGATGCGGTCACCGCTGGTGACGATCGGGATCAGCGGGGCGGCCGCCTCGATCTCGTCCTTGGACGCTCCGGCCGGAACCCCCAATGCGTGGGCGATCCGCGCCTGCATGAGGCCCGATTGCGCCAGGGACAGCTTGGAGCCGCGCGCGCCGATGCGGATGGGAGGTTGCCGGGACACGGTCTGAACGTTACCTGCGGAGACGAAAACTCGTCTTCGCTGCTACAGGAGCGGCGGAAAGCCCGCAACCTGATGACATCCCCTAAGCAATCCGACCTTCTCATCCTCGGCCTTGAGACCAGCTGCGATGAAACCGCGGCCTCGGTCGTGCGCCGCGCTGCGGACGGGACGGTGACGGTGCTGTCGTCGGTGATCGGCACCCAGTTCGAGAAGCACGCCCCGTTTGGCGGCGTCGTGCCCGAGATCGCCGCCCGGGCCCACGTCGAGTCGATCGACGCCATCGCCGCCGAGGCTGTTCGCGCGGCGGGCGTCGGGTTCGGAGATCTGGACGGGGTCGCCGCCACGGCGGGGCCAGGCCTTGTGGGCGGGGTCATGGTGGGGCTGGCGTTCGGCAAGGCCGTAGCCTTGGCGCGGGGCGTGCCGCTGGTGGCCGTCAACCACCTGGAGGGTCACGCCGTCTCGGCCCGCCTGGGCGCCGACATCGCCTATCCGTTCCTGCTGCTGCTGGTGTCCGGCGGGCATTGTCAGCTGCTGGAGGTGTCGGGCGTCGGGGCCTGCAAGCGCCTGGGCACCACGATCGACGACGCCGCCGGCGAGGCCTTCGACAAGATCGCCAAGAGTCTGGGCCTGCCCTATCCCGGCGGCCCGGCGCTGGAGAAGCTGGCCGTGGGCGGCGATCCGGCCCGCTACGCCCTGCCCCGCGCGCTCTTGGGCCGCAAGGATTGCGACTTCTCGTTCTCGGGCCTGAAGACCGCCGCCGCGCGGATCGCCGAGACCCTGACCACCGACGACGCGCGCCGCGATCTGGCCGCCGGGGTCCAGGCCGCCATCGCCCGCCAGCTGTCGGAGCGGGTCGATCGGGCGATGAAGCTTTACAAGGACGGCCATGACCCGGAGGACCTGCGCTTCGTGGTCGCCGGCGGCGTGGCGGCCAATGGCGCGGTGCGGGCGGCCCTGCTGGCCGACTGCGAGAAGAACGGCTTTTCGTTCGCCGCGCCGCCCCTGGCCTATTGCACCGACAACGCCGCTATGATCGCCCTCGCCGGAGCCGAGCGGCTAGCGCTCGGGATCTTCGATGACCTCGACGCCATCGCTCGTCCGCGCTGGCCGCTGGACGAGGCCGCGGCGCTGGCCAATCCCGCCAACGCCTACGGACGCAAGGGAGCCAAGGCATGACGTTGCAGCCCATGACCTTTGAGAAGGTTGGCGTGATCGGCGCCGGCGCCTGGGGCACGGCCCTGGCGCAGGTGGCGGCGCGGGCGGGCCTTGCGGTGACGCTGCAGGCGCGCGAGCCCGAGGTCGTGGCCGCGATCAATGACACGCACGAGAATGCGGTCTTCCTGCCGGGCATAGCGCTGGAGCCGGGGATCAAGGCCGTCGCCGACCTGGCGGACCTGGCCGACTGCGACCTGATCCTGGCCGTCGCCCCCGCCCAGCACCTGCGCGCGGCCCTGACCGCCTTCGCCCCGCATCGCAAGGCCGGCGCGCCTGTGGTGTTGTGCTCCAAGGGCGTCGAGCAGGGCTCTCTGAAGCTGATGACCGAGGTGGCGGCCGAAGCCCTGCCGGGCGCGCCGATCGCGGTGCTGTCGGGCCCCAGCTTCGCCGGCGAGGTCGCCCGCAACCTGCCCGCCGCCGTCACCCTGGCCTGCGAGGACGAGGCCCTGGGTCGCGCCATCGCTGAGGCCATCGCCATCCCGACCTTCCGCCCCTACACCGCCAACGACCTGATCGGCGCCGAGGCCGGCGGGGCGGTGAAGAACGTGCTGGCCATCGCCTGCGGCATCGTCGAGGGCAAGGGCCTGGGCCGCAACGCCCACGCCACGGTGATCACCCGCGGCTTCGCCGAGCTGACCCGCCTGGCCGTCGCCCTGGGCGCGCGTCCGGAGACCGTCGCCGGCCTTTGTGGCTTGGGCGATCTGGTGCTGACCTGCTCCAGCCCCCAATCGCGCAACATGAGCGTGGGTCTGGCGCTCGGCCAGGGCCTGACCCTGGAGCAGGCGCTGGCCGGCAAGGTCTCGGTCGCTGAAGGCGTGGCCTCGGCCCCCGCCGTGCGCGCCCTGGCCCGCAAGGTCGGCGTCGAGGCCCCGATCTGCGAGGCCGTCGCCGCCATCCTGGCGGGCGAGGTCGCGGTCGACGCCGCGATCGCCGGTCTGCTCTCGCGCCCCCTGAAACCCGAAGCCTGATCAAACAAGGACCGCCCGCATGGCCCTCTTCGCCATCCTCTGCAAGGACAAGCCCGGCGCGCTGGACACCCGCCTGGCCACCCGCCCCACCCATCTCGACTACCTGAACCAGTCGACGGGCCTGAAGCTGGCCGGCGCGCTGCTGGGCGATGACGGCAATCCGATCGGCTCGCTGCTGATCGTCGAGGCCGAGGATCTGGCCGCCGCCCAGGCCCAGGCCGACAACGACCCGTTCACCACCGCCGGGGTGTTCGAAAGCGTCGAGGTGCGGCCCTGGCGCGTGGCGATCGGCGCGCTCTGAGCCGTTGCGGGACGCCGACGACAATCCCGCCCGTCCCCCGGCGGGGACCGTGCTGTGCGGCCTGGACGAGATCGCCTCGCCCGGGTCGAAGGGCTTTCGCTGGCGCGAGGGCGACGCGATGTTCGCCGGCTTCGTGGTCCGCAAGGGCGAGGCCCTGGTCGGCTATGTCGACAGCTGCCCGCACGCCGGCTGGCCCCTGGCCGGTTTCGCCGGCCGCTACCTGACCCGCGACAATGACCTGATCCTGTGTTCCGGCCACGCGGCCCTCTTCCGCATCGAGGACGGCGGCTGCGTGGCGGGGCCCTGCCCGACCAGCGCCCGCCTGACGCCTTGGCCCGTCGCCGTGTGCGACGGACAGATCGTCACGGCCTGACCCTTCCTTAAGACCTTGGTCCTAGTCTCCCCCGCAACCGATGGAGGAGCCGGGACCATGACCGCCGACATGCACTTCGACGCCGAGACGGTCACCCATCGCGGCGGCCTCTCGAAGCTGCGCTCGCTGACCAAGGTCAATCCGCGCCTGGCGCCGAACCTGGCCAAGACCATGCTGGGCGGTCCGCGCGACCACGCCGTGGTCGAGGCCTTCAACAGCCACGCCGCCGACAAGGGCTTCGAGTTCACCTCGACCTGGGCCAGCAACAACATCCCCTTCGTCACGCCGCTGCTGCGCGACTTCGCGGCCAAGCGGCCGGCGGGCGAGGCGATCCGCTACATGGAGATCGGCGCCTATGAGGGCCGGAACCTGGCCTTCATGGACTGGCTTCTGCCCGACCGCCTGGCGGTCACGGTCATCGATCCGTGGTTCGACGAGGCGCTGAACCCGGAAGAGAAGTACCACGCCGTCGAGCCGCGCTTCCGTCGCAACATGGACAAGTGCGGCTTCAAGAGCCTTTCGACCCACAAGGGCTTTTCGACCTACGTCCTGCCCCAGATGCTGGAACGGGGCGAGCAGTTCGACCTGATCTATGTCGATGGCAGCCATACGGCGCTGGCGGTGCTGATCGACCTGTGCTTCTGCGCCAGCCTGCTCAGCGTGGGCGGCATGATGGTGCTGGACGACTATTGGCACGACATCAGCGAGATCGGCGGGCCGGGCGTGAAGCAGGCCGTCGACCAGTTCCACGCCGCCTTCGGCCGCTATTTCGAGATCGCCGCCGTTTACCGTCAGGTGGCGCTGGTGAAGACCGCCGAAATCCCGCGCTAGCGACGGTTCTCTAGAAATTCATTTAAATACAATATTTTAGGTATTTCGCCGACCATAGGTCTGCGACATCATGCCACCCATGCGAGAATGTCATGGTTAAGGCCCGCTAGACTGGTTGGGCCGCATGCTCCGCCCATTCGGATCTGCGGAGAGGTCGCGATATGGCGTCGTTGGGTCAGAAGGTCATGGGGGCCGCCGGCGGCGCGGCGCTTCTCTGCGCAGCCACGGCCGGCGCCGGCCTGTGGGTGGCCTGGAGCCTGGATTCCGCCCTCAGCCGCGCCGAAGCCTCGGCCAGGATCCTGCGCCTGCATATGCATGCCGACATGATGCACGACGCCTTGCGCGCCGATGTTCTGGGCGCGATCATGTCCAGCGACCCGACGCTTGGAGTCGACCTCAAGGTCGTGCGGGCGGATCTGGCCGAACACACCCAGGCCTTCCGGGACGACATCGCCCAGAGCGGCGAACTCGCCCACAATCCCAGGACCAAGGCCGCCCTCCTGGCGGTCGAGACTCCGCTCAACGCCTACATCGCCGCAGCCGAGGACATCGTCGGAACCGCCGATGTCGACCCCGCCGCCGCACACGCCAAGCTGACGGACTTTGGCCAGCAGTTCTCGACGCTTGAGGACAAGATGGAGGCCGCCTCGACCGAGATCGAGGCGGCGGCTTCGCACGACACGAACGCGGCCAAGTCGCTCGGTCTGCTGGGCCAAGCGATCATGGCGGGGCTTCTGCTGCTGGCGGTGGCCCTCGCGGCGGTGCTGATGTTCGCCGCCCGCCGGGGCCTGGTCGCGCCGCTCACCGAGATCACCCGTTGCCTGCGCCGCCTGGCCGCCGGGGATCTGGACGTCATCCTGCCGAGGAAGAAGAGCCAGGACGAGATCGGCCAGATCACCGACGCGCTGCGCAGCTTCCATGAGACCGTCGAGGCGCGCCGCAAGGAGCTCGAAGCGGCCGATGTGCGCGAGGCGCTGGAAATCGAACGGCGCGCGGCCGATCAGCGTCGCGCGGAGGCTGACGCCACGCAGAAGGCCGTCGTCGAAAGCCTGGCGCTCGCGCTGGGCCGCATGTCCCAAGGCGACCTGACCTGCCGCATCGATCGCGCCTTCCCCTCTGGCTACGAAGCCCTTCGCGTCGATTTCAACACCGCCATCGAGAAGCTGTCGGGCGTCATCGCGGCCTCGCTCGACGCGACGCGGGCGATCCACGGCGGCACGGCCGAAATCTCCGAGGCGGCCGATGAGCTGGCCACCCGCACCGAACGGCAGGCGGCCAGCCTGGAAGAAGCCGTGGCGGCGCTGGACGAGATCACCAGCACGGTGCGCCAGACGGCCGACGGAGCGTCGCGCGCCCGCAAGGTGGTGGAGCGCGCGCGATCCGCCGCCGACGCCTCCGGCTCGATCGTCAGCCAGGCGGTCGAAGCCATGGGCGCCATCGAGAAGTCGTCCAGCCAGATCGGCCAGATCATCGGCGTGATCGACGAGATCGCCTTCCAGACCAACCTCCTCGCCCTGAACGCTGGCGTCGAAGCCGCTCGTGCGGGCGAAGCGGGACGCGGCTTTGCGGTGGTCGCCCAGGAAGTTCGGGCCCTGGCCCAGCGCTCAGCCGACGCCGCCAAGGAGATCAAGACCCTCATCAGCACGAGCACCGCCGAGGTGGGACAGGGCGTGGAGTATGTCGGCAAGGCCGGCGAGGCCCTGCGCGCCATCGCCCACGAGGTCGACGAGATCGACGATCTCGTCACCGCCATGGCCGCGTCCACCCAGCAGCAGGCGCGGGGTCTTTCCGAGGTCAATACGACCATGAACCAGATGGATCAGGTGACACAGCGGAACGCAGCCATGGTCGAGGAGACCACCGCCGCCAGCCATACCCTGGCGCAGGAAGCCACACGACTGGCGCAGCGCATGGGCGAACTGCGGATCATGCGCGCCGGAATGCAGGCGGCGGCCTAGAGCGTTTTCCGATCTGTTTGGATCGGAGAAACGCTCTAGGCCTTTGTATTAACGCATTTTCTGACGACGAACCGGATCCACTTCGTCGGAAAATGCTCTAGATCACACGCCGCCGGCGGTCGAGGAACGGGCCGGTCGCGGGGTCTAGAGTGGGCCTTGACGCCCTCTCATCGAACGCCCAGAAGCCGAGCGTGACTGATACCGCGCCGCCCGCATCCGCCCCGAAAAAAGCCCCCGGCATGATCCGGTCCTCGGCGATCTATTCGGGCCTGACCCTGGTCAGCCGACTGATGGGCTTCGTGCGCGATCTGGTGATCTCGTACTTCCTGGGGGCCAGCGCCAATTTCGCGGCCGACGCCTTCAACACCGCCCAGATGTTCCCCAACCTGTTCCGGCGGATCTTCGCCGAGGGGGCCTTCGCGGCGGCCTTCGTGCCGGCCTATTCCAAGACCCTGGACCGCGACGGGGCCGAGGTGGCCGACAAGCTGGCCGCCGACGCCATGGCCACCATCGCCGCCTTCACGGTGGGCCTGACCCTGATCGCCCAGGCGACCATGCCTTGGCTGATGATGGTGATCAGCCCGGGCTTCGGCTTTGGCACCGACAAGTACAAGCTGGCCGTGATCCTGACCCAGATCACCATGCCCTATCTGCCCTGCATGGCGATCGTGGCCCTGCTGTCAGGCGTGCTGAACGCCCGGGGCAAGTTCATCGTCTCGGCCGCAGCCCCGATCCTGCTGAACCTTGTGACCCTGATCGCTGTGATCCCGACCCGCAACGCCCATGACGCGGCCGTGGCGGCCTCATGGGGCATCTTCGCAGCCGGGCTCGCCCAGGTGGCGCTGCTGGTCTGGGCGGTGCGCAAGGCCGGAGCCACCATCCGCTGGCGGCTTCCGCGCCTGACGCCGGAGATCAGGGGCCTGATTGCCCTGGCCATACCGGGCGCCATCGCCGCCAGCGCCAGCCAGATCAACATCACCATCTCGGGCGTGCTGGCCAGCCATGTGAACGGCGCGCGGACCTGGCTGGCCTATGCTGACCGCCTGTACCAACTGCCGCTGGGCCTGGTGGGCGTGGCCATCGGCGTGGCCTTGCTGCCGCGCCTGTCGCGGGCCGTGGCCGCCGAGGATCGCGCCGAGGCGCAAGGGGCCATGGACCAGGCCATCGTCTTCGCCCTGGCCCTGACCCTGCCGGCCGCCGTGGCCCTGTTCAGCATTCCGTTCTTCCTGATCGACGGCCTGTTCACCCGGGGCGAGTTCACGGTGTTCGACGCCCGCCAGACGGCCAACGCCCTGCTGCACTACGGCTGGGGCACCCCGGCCTTCGTGCTGGCCCGCATCCTGTCGCCGGCCTTCTTCGCCCGGGGCGACACCAAGGGTCCGATGCGGTTCGCCCTGATCTCGGTGGCGGTGAACATCGGCTTGGGCCTTGCCCTGTTCCCGGTCATGGGCGTGCCCGGCCTGGCGGCGGCGACCAGCGCCGCCTCGTGGATCAATGTGCTGCAGATGGCCCTGACCCTGCGCAAGCGCGGCGACTACGCGCCCAGCGCCGCCGCCTGGGGCAAGATCATTCGGGTGCTGGCGGCCAGCGTGGCCCTGGGCCTGATCCTGGCGGCGATCTCGCACGGGCGCGCCGCCCTAGAGGCCCCGATCCTGGCCGTGGGTATCGGCTCGGCCAAGGAGTTGGCCATCCTGGCCACCTGCGCCCTGGCGGCGGGGCTCTACCCCGTGCTGCTGCTGCTGTCAGGCGGGGTCACCCTGGCCGAGGCCAGGACCGTGCTGCGACGGGGCGCCGGCCGCTGAGCCGGCTTGCCCTGCGCAGCGCAGAGCGGTAACCAGCGTCCATGGCCGTGATCGGATTGTACGCGCCGCGATGGCGCGGCTCACCCTGACCCTGATCGCCGTATCTCCGGATGCGGTTCGCGCCGCCGCGCTCGCCGTTCCAAGTTTCAAGATCCAAGGCTGAAGCCATGACCGACCAAGCTCCCGTCACCTATGCGGGTCCGCCCCGCGTGCTTTCGGGCGTCCAGCCCTCGGGCGCCCTGCACCTGGGCAACTATCTGGGCGCGCTGGTGAAGTTCACCCGCCTGCAGCACGAGATCGACACCTTCATCTTCGTGGCCGACCTGCACGCCATCACCGTCTGGCAGGACCCGGCGGCCCTGGCCCAGCAGACCCGCGAGATCGCGGCCGCCTATATCGCCTCGGGCCTGGACCCGGACAAGGCGACGATCTTCCCGCAGTCGGCCGTGCGCGAGCACGCCGAGCTCTCCTGGATCTTCAACTGCGTCGCGCGCCTCGGCTGGCTGGACCGCATGACCCAGTTCAAGGAGAAGAGCGGCAAGCACAAGGAGCGCAGCTCGGTGGGCCTCTACACCTATCCGGTGCTGCAGGCGGCCGACATTCTGATCTACAAGGCCACCCACGTGCCGGTCGGCGAAGACCAGAAGCAGCACCTGGAACTGACCCGCGACATCGCCCAGAAGTTCAATCACGACTTCAATGCGCCCGGCTTCTTCCCCCTGCCTGATCCGTTGATCCAGGGCCCGGGCGCGCGGGTCATGTCCTTGCGCGACGGCTCGGCCAAGATGAGCAAGTCCGATCCGTCGGACTATTCGCGCATCAACCTGACCGACACCGCCGACGACATCGCCGCTAAGGTCAAGAAGGCCCGCACCGATCCGGAACCGCTTCCGGAGACGATCGAGGAACTGGCGACCCGCGCCGAGGCTGACAACCTGGTGGGCATCTTCGCGGCCCTGGCCGGCAAGACCAAGGCCGAGGTGCTGGCCGACTATGCCGGCAAGGGCTTCGGAACCTTCAAGCCGGCCCTGGCCGAGCTGGCGGTCGAGAGCCTGGCGCCGGTCGGCGAGCGGATGCGTGGCCTGCTGGGCGATCCGGCGGTGCTGGACGCCATCCTGGCCAAGGGCGCGGAAAAGGCCCGCGAAGCCGCCGCCCCGACCCTGGCCGAGGTCAAGAAGCTGGTCGGCTTCTGGGGGGCGTAGGTTGAGAGATTTCCTTCTCCCCTTGCGGGAGAAGGTGGCCCGAAGGGCCGGATGAGGGGTCGTACAAACGAAAAACCACCGCGACGGCGGCAAGCCAGTCGCGGTGGCTTCTTTCTTCAACCCCTCACCCGCCTGCTGCGCGGGCCACCCTCTCCCGCAAGGGGAGAGGGGGATCAGATCCGCTCGGGGATCCGAACCATCATGCGCTCGTAGCCCTTCACGAAGGTCGAGTAGACCCGCTTGGGCTCTTCCAGCACCTCGATCTTGGGGAAGCGCTTGAGGATCTCTTCCCAGACGATCTTGAGCTGCATCTCGGCCAGGCGGTTGCCCACGCAGCGGTGGATGCCGAAGCCGAACGACAGGTGGCGGCGGGCGTTGGGGCGATCGACGATGAACTGGTCGGCGTTCTCGATCACCGTGTCGTCGCGGTTGCCCGAGACGTACCACATGACGACCTTGTCGCCCTTCTTGATAGTCTGCCCGGCCAGTTCGTAGTCTTCCAGCGCCGTGCGGCGCATGTGGGCCAGCGGCGTCTGCCAGCGGATGATCTCGGACACCATGTTCGGGATCAGGCTGGGATCGGCGCGCAGCTTGGCTTCTTCCTGCGGGTTCTTGGACAGGGCGTAGAGGCCGCCGGTCAACGAGTTGCGGGTGGTGTCATTGCCGCCGACGATCAGCAGGATGACATTGCCCAGATACTCCATCGGCGGCATGTCGCGGGTGGCTTCGCCGTGGGCCAGCATCGAAATCAGGTCGTTGCCCGGCTCGGTGAGGTTCACCCGCTCGTTCCAGAGATTGGTGAAATAGGCCAGGCACTCCAGCAGCTCGGCGCGGCGGGCCTCCTCGCTCTCGATCAGGCCGCTCTCGGGCGAGGCGGTGGCGATGTCAGACCAGCGGGTCAGCTTGCGGCGTTCTTCCCAGGGGAAGTCGAACAGGGTGGCCAGCATCTGGGTGGTCAGCTCGATCGAGACCTTGTCGACCCAGTCGAACGGCTCGTTGATCGGCAGGGTGTCGAGAATCCCGCAGACCCGCTCGCGGATGATGCCTTCCAGACGACCCAGGTTCTGCGGCGAGACGATCGGGCTGACCGTCTTGCGCTGGATGTCGTGCTTGGGCTGGTCCATGGCGATGAACATCGGCAGGACAAAGTCCTCGTCGAAGTTCCGAATGGTGATGCCGCCCAGGTGCGCGTCCGACGAGAAGACCTGGTGGGTCGTGTCCACGGTCATGATGTCGTTATAGCGGGTGACCGACCAGTACGGCCCGACCTCTTCGTCGCCCTTGGAGTAGTGGACCGGCGCTTCCTTCCGAAGGCGCTCGAAATAGGGCCACATCGCGTCGGCCTGAAACAGGGCCGGATCGGCGACGTGATAGTCCTCAAGGGGAATGGAATAGGCCCGCGCCCGCGCGTCAGCCTTAAGGTCGATCGAACCGTCGCTCATGAGATCCTCCCGCGGATCGGTGTTTTGCGACATCACGCCAGAAAATGACGCCTGTGTCACTTTTAAAATGCGCGCTTTCGGCGCCCTTGCGTCACGACGTCGCGAGGTCCATTTCAGGCGCATGTTTATCCAGACCGAAACCACCCCCAATCCTGAGGTCCTGAAGTTCCTTCCCGGCCGTGAAGTGCTGGGGGACGGCGCGCGCGAGTTTCGCACGCCGGAGGAGGGCGACGCCTCGCCGCTGGCCAAGGCGCTGTTCGAGCTTGGCGATGTGTCGCGGGTGTTTTTCGGCCCCGACTTTCTCACGGTGACCAAGGGCGAGGACGCTCAGTGGCCGCACCTGAAGGCGCCGATCCTAGCGGCGATCATGGATCACTTCACCAGCGGTCGCCCGCTGCTGCTGGACCAGACCGCCGAAAGCGGCGGCCATGACGAGGGCGACTATGACGAGGAGACCTCGCAGATCGTCGCCGAGATCAAGGAACTGCTGGACACCCGCATCCGCCCGGCCGTGGCCCAGGACGGCGGCGACATCGTGTTCTCGCGCTTTGAACCTCAAACGGGCGTAGTTTGGCTGCACATGCGCGGCGCCTGCTCGGGCTGCCCGTCATCGTCCGCGACCCTCAAGTCCGGCGTCGAGAACATGCTCAAGCACTACGTGCCCGAAGTGACGCGGGTCGAGCAGACGCTCTGATCGTTGCTGGTTGATCCGCGTTTTCGGGTCGCTATATCGTAACTTCAGCAGTTACGGAAAGGACTTCCCATGGCCAAGCTTGAAGACGCCACGCTCGACCAGTTGTTCACGCAGGCCCGCAGCTACAACGGCTGGAAGCCCGAGCCCCTGCCCGAAAGCGTGCTGCGCGAGCTCTATGCGCTGACCAAGTTTGGTCCAACCGCGGCCAACGGGAGCCCCGCCCGCTTTTATTTCGTGACCTCGGCGGAAGCCAAGGAACGCCTGGCCAAGCTGTCGTCCGGTTCGAACGGGCCCAAAATTCTGCAGGCGCCTTGCACGGTCATCATCGGCTATGACCTGGATTTCCCGCAAACCCTGCCCAAGCTGTTCCCGCACGCGCCGGGCGCCAAGGACTGGTTCAACGACCCCGTCGCCAAGGAGTGGGGCGCGCTGCGCAACAGCTCGCTTCAGGGCGGCTATTTCATGATCGCCGCGCGGGCGCTGGGCCTGGATGTCGGTCCGATGTCGGGCTTCGACAACGCCGCCGTCGACGCCGAGTTCTTCGCGGGCACGAACATCAAGAGCAACTTCATCGTCTCGATCGGCCACGGGACGGACGAGGGCCTGTTCCCGCGCAACCCGCGCCTGGACTTCGACGAGGCCGCCAAGATCCTGTAAAAACCGGTCATCTCGGCCCAGCGCCTTGGCGCGCCGAGCCGGGATCGCCGGAAGCGCCGAGCCTGTTGCGGTCCCGGCTCTTCGCTGCGCTGTGGCCGGGATGACAAGGATTTTGTGCATGTCATGCACATTGGCTAGAAGGGGGTCATGACCCCCCGCCACAGCTACCTCGCCCTGCCACTGCTGCTTCTGGCCGCCTGCGGTCCCGCCAAGGCCCCGGTCACCGTGGCCATTGCGCCCTACGCGGGCGGCCCCCTGAAAATCAGCAACGACGGCGTCGGCCCGATCACCAGCGCGGTGGCCTTCGACCTCGCCACCCTGAAGGTGCTATTCCCCAAGGCCAAGGTCGAGCAGGCCTTCCTGCAGTCAGGCGAGGGCCCGACCCTGCCGATCATCACCGTCGAACAGGACAACACACCGCTGGCCGAGATCGGCAAGCGCGACGAGGGCGACATCGCCTATGTCCGCGTCGAGGCGGGCGACGCGCGCGGCCCCGGGGACGAACAGCTCCTGGCCAAGTGGGGCGTTCTTGGCTTCACCGCCAACCAGTGTCGGGCGGGCGAAGGCCGCGAGGTCAACATGACGATCTGCGTGCGCCTCGACGCCCCGCAGGTCGCGTATGTCTTCGGCGTTCCCGGTTGGACCAAGCCTGAGCTGCCGCCGGAGGCGACGTTAAAGGCCAGGGGTCAGCTCAACGCCTTGATCTGGCGCCCCGCCGAGGGCGCCGTCGTCGGCGCGGCCTGAGCCATGATCCTGTCGATCGACACCTGCCTGGGCGCCAGCTCGGTCGCCATCCTCGACGGCGACCGCGTGCTGGCCACGCGCGCCGAACCGATGACCCGGGGCCACCAGGAGCGCATCGGGATCTTGGCCCGCGAGGCCGCCGCGGAGGCGGGCGTCGCGTTCGAGGACCTGACGCGGATCGCCGTGACGGTGGGACCCGGCTCCTTCACCGGCCTGCGCGTGGGCCTGGCCTTCGCCAAGGGTCTGGCCACCGCGCTCTCCATCCCGTGCGTGGGGGTCAATACGCTGGAGAGCCTGGCCTTCGGGACCAAGGGCTTCGCCGTCGCCCTGATCGATGCGCGCATGGATCAGGTCTATATGCAGGCCTTCGTCGACGGCGCAGCCGTGATGGCCCCCGACGCCCTGGGCCTTGGCGAGGCCTCAGCGCGCCTTGTTGAGCTGTATCGAGGCGGCCCGGCGACCCTGATCGGCTCGGGCGCACCGCTGCTGGCCGACACCATGAGGGGGGCGGTGATCCTGACCCCCGCCGCGCCCGATCCCGTGGCCGTGGCGCGCCTGGCCGCCGGCCGACCCGCTCCGACCCACGCGCCCCGGCCGCTGTATCTGCGCGCGCCTTACGCAACCCTGCCTACGACCTAGACTTCAGCATGAACCTGCGTCCCGTCGGCTCAGAAGCCGCCTTCGATCTCGCCGACCTGCACGACAAGGCCTTCGACCGCCCCTGGACGGCGCTGGAGTTCGACGACCTGCTGAAGTCCCCGGGCGCGTTCGCGATCCTTGGCGAGGCGGGCGAGCCGGCGGAGGCCAAGGGCTTCATCCTGTGCCGCTCAATCGCCGGCGAGGCCGAAATCCTGACCGTAGCGGTCGATCCCGCCGCCCGCCGGCGCGGCTGGGGCGCGGCCCTGGTCGAGGTGGCCGCCGGGATCGCCGCCGAGACCAAGGCCGAGGCGATGTTTCTGGAGGTCGCCGCCGACAACCTCGCCGCCATCGCGCTGTACCAGACCACCGGCTTCCTCAAGGTGGGTTTGCGCAAGGGCTATTATCCCCATCCCGATGGCGCCAAGGACGCGCTGGTGATGCGACGGGCGCTTAACACTTAAGGGTCTTGCCCCTATCTTGCCGGCGACTCAGACGGAGGCTCCGCCGTGGATCGACTCGAAAAGGCCTGTATCGAAAAAGGCATGCGCATGACCGACCAGCGTCGGGTCATCGCGCGCGTGCTGTCGTCGGCCGAGGACCATCCGGACGTCGAGGAGCTGCACCGCCGCGCCCACGCCATCGATCCGCACATCTCGATCGCCACGGTCTACCGCACCGTGCGCCTGTTCGAGGAAAGCGGCATCATCGAGCGTCACGACTTCCGCGACGGCCGCTCGCGCTATGAGCAGAGCCCGGACCATCACCATGACCACCTGATCGACATGAAGACCGGCAAGGTCGTCGAGTTCGTGGACGAGGAGATCGAGGCCCTGCAGCACGCGATCGCCAAGAAGCTCGGCTACAAGCTGATCGACCACCGCCTCGAGCTCTACGGGATGCCGCTGGAGGAGTAAGTCCAGCCCTTCTCCCCTAGCGGGAGAAGGTGTCGCGAAGCGACGGATGAGGGGTCGAGCGGGCCATGCCGAGAAACCCCTCATCTGAGCCGCTGACGCGGCCCACCTTCTCCCGCAAGGGGAGAAGGAAACGCGCTGCGACCCCGCCACCCTTGCACACCGGGCCTCTCGCCCCCATAACCTCGCCGCATGAGCGAGACCCCGCAAAAGCGCCTCTTCATCAAGACCTATGGCTGTCAGATGAACGTCTATGACAGCGAGCGCATGGCCGATGTCCTGCGTCCGCTGGGCTATGGCGTCGTCGACGAGCCTGAGGGCGCGGACCTGGTGGTGCTGAACACCTGCCATATCCGCGAGAAGGCCACCGAGAAGGTCTATTCAGAGCTCGGCTACATCAAGCAGATGAAGGACCGGAAGGCCGAGGCTGGCGGTCGCATGACCATCGCCGTGGCCGGGTGCGTCGCCCAGGCCGAGGGCAAGGAGATCATGAACCGCCAGAAGGCGGTCGATCTGGTCGTCGGTCCCCAGGCCTATCACCAGCTGCCCGAGTTGATCGCCCGCGCCCACCGCGCGACCGGCGAACGCCTGGCCGCCGACTTCGCCGCCGACGAAAAGTTCGACGCCCTGCCGGCCGAGCGCCACGTGACCGGCGTAACCGCGTTCCTGACGGTGCAGGAGGGCTGCGACAAGTTCTGCACCTTCTGCGTGGTGCCCTATACGCGCGGCGGCGAATGGTCGCGGCCGGTGAACGACATCGTCGAGGAGGCCAAGCGTCTGGCCGACCAAGGCGTGCGCGAGGTCACCCTCTTGGGCCAGAACGTCAACGCCTATGACGGCGATGGTTCGACCCTCGCCAAGCTGGTCCGTCAGCTGGCCAAGATCGATGGTCTGGACCGCATCCGCTATACGACCAGCCACCCGCGCGACATGGGCGATGATCTGATCGAGGCCCACGGCGAGCTGCCCGAGCTGATGCCCTATCTGCACCTGCCGGTGCAGGCGGGCAGCGACAAGATCCTGAAAGCCATGAACCGCGACCACACGGCTGAGAGCTATGTGAAGCTGATCGAGAAGATCCGCGCCGCGCGGCCCGACATCGCGATGAGCGGCGACTTCATCGTCGGCTTCCCCGGCGAGCGCGACGGCGACTTCGAGAAGACGCTGGAGCTGGTGCGCGAGGTCGGCTTCGCCAGCGCCTTCTCGTTCAAGTATTCGCGCCGTCCGGGCACGCCGGCCTCGGCCATGCCCGGTCAGGTGGACGAAGCGGTCAAGGCCGAGCGCCTGGAGCGCCTGAACCAGCTTCTCGACGAACAGCAGCGCGCCTTCAACGCCGCCCAGGTGGGCAAGGTGCTGCCGGTGCTGTTCGAGAAGGCGGGCCGCCACCCGGGCCAGGTCGTCGGCCGCAGCCCCTATCTGCAGGCCGTCCACGCCGAGGGCGGCGAGCAGCTGATCGGGACGATCGTTCCCGTCTATATCGAGAGCGCCGCCAAGATGAGCCTGGCAGGCCGGCTCGAAGCCGTGCTGGAGACCGCTTGAGCCGCACCCCTGAGTTCCTGCCGCTGTCCGACGACGCGGTCCACGCCGTCTCTGGCCCCAGCGGCCGCCACGCGGCCCTGATCGAGGACGCCTTCAAGGTGCTGATCGAGACGCCGGGCGGTGGTGTCACTCTCACCGGCGACGCGCGCGGCCGCACCAGCGCCAAGCGCGCCTTGCAGACCCTGGCGGCCCGCGCCGACGCCGGCGACGAGGTGGTCGAGGCCGATGTGCGGATCGCCATCGGCGGCGCGCACGAGAGCAGCGGCCAGGCCTCGCCCCGCGCCGTGCGCAAGGGCAATGTCTCGCCCAAGACCAAGAGCCAGGCCCAGTATCTGGAACGAATGGCGACCCATCCGCTGGTCTTTGGCCTGGGTCCCGCCGGCACCGGCAAGACCTTCCTGGCCGTGGCCCATGGCGCGGGCATGCTGATGCGCGGCGAGGTCGACCGCCTGATCGTCACCCGCCCCGCCGTCGAGGCCGGCGAAAAACTCGGATTTCTGCCGGGCGACCTGAACGAGAAGGTCGATCCCTATATGGCGCCGGTCTGGGAGGCCCTGACCGACATCATGGGCGCGGATCAGCTGCGCCGTCGCCGCGAGAAGCTGGAGATCGAGGTCGCCCCGATCGCCTTCATGCGCGGCCGCACCCTCGCCCACGCCTTCGTCATCGTCGACGAGGCCCAGAACTGCTCGCGCCTGCAGATGAAGATGGTGCTGACCCGCATCGGCGAGGGCGCGCGCATGGTCGTCACCGGCGACCCGACCCAGGTGGATCTGCTCAATCCGCGTGACTCCGGCCTGGCCCACGCCGTGTCGATCCTGGAAGGCGTCGAGGGCGTGGCGGTGTCGCGCTTCACCGCCTCCGACGTCGTGCGCCACCCGCTCGTCGAACGCATCGTCAAGGCCTATGACGCGGACGCGGCGCAGAGTACTCCCCGCTAGATGACCATCACCGTAGATATCGAGATCGAGGACGAGGCCTGGACCAAGGCGGCCGAGGACGCCGAGGCCCTGGTCTGGCGCGCCGCCCAGGCCGTGCTGGACGCCCATGAGGACATCGAAGGTCAGGGGATCGTGATCCTGCTGACCGACGATGACAGCGTCCAGGCCCTGAACCGCGAGTTTCGCCAGAAGGACTATGCGACCAACGTGCTGTCCTTCCCCTCCCCGCCCAATCCGGAGGGTCAGATCGGCGACATCGCGCTGGCCTATGGGGTCTGCGCGCGCGAAGCGGCCGAACAGGGCAAGCCGCTGGCCCACCATCTGCAACATCTGGTGGCGCACGGCGTGCTTCATCTCCTAGGATATGATCACGAGCGCGACGACGAGGCGGAAGCCATGGAGGCGCTCGAACGCGAAATCCTGGCGGGTCTGGACGTTCCGGACCCCTACGCCAGCGATGAAGAGGGACGCTGACCAGGGCCATGCCCAGCGACGAGCCTAGTCAACAGCCCGCCGCCCGACGAAGCCGGGGCGTGCGGGCGTTTTTCCGACGTATGCGCAGGCGACTGATGGGCGGCGGCGAGCCTCCTCGCCCGCCCGAAACCGCCGCGTCCGCCGCTGCATCCGCCGCTGCGGTCGACCTGGTGGATCAGGCCGAAGCTTTTCAGAGCCTGCGGGTCGCCGATGTTATGACACCCCGCGCAGACATCGTCGCCGTCGAGCTCTCGACCCCGTTCGAAGCGGTGGCCGCCCAGTTCGCCGAAGCCGAGCACTCTCGGATGCCGATCTATCGCGAGACCCTCGACGACCCCGTCGGCGTCATCCACGTCAAGGACGTGTTCCGCCTTCTCGCCGACGAGGCCAAGCGCCCTGCGCCGAGCGACCTGATCCTGAACAAGCTGCGCCGCGACGCCTTGTACGTGCCGGCCTCCATGAAGGCCGCCGACCTTCTGCTCCGCATGCGCACCAGCCGCATCCACATGGCGCTGGTCATCGACGAGTTCGGCGGCACAGACGGTCTGGTGTCGATGGAAGACCTGATCGAAGCGGTCGTCGGCGAGATCGACGACGAGCATGACGACGCCACCGCCGTTGCGGTCGTAGCGCGTCCGGGCGGGATCTTCGACGCCGACGCCCGGGCGCCGCTAGAGGAGCTGGAGGCTGCGCTGAGCCACGACCTGGCGCCGCCGGACATGGACGAGGATATCGACACCGTCGCGGGCCTGGTCGTCGCCCTGGCCGGCCGTGTGCCCCAGCGGGGCGAGGTGATCGCCCATCCCGACGGTTTCGAGTTCGAAGTCGTCGAGGCCGACCCCCGTCGGGTTCGACGCGTTCGGGTTCGCGGCGGTCCTTCCCAACCGGCGGAGCCCGCGCTGGACGGCGCCCAGCCGGACATAGAGCGCTCGTGATCGCCTGGACGCGGTTCCGTGAACGGCCCTGGAGCGGTCCGGCCCTGGCGCTGATCGCCGGTCTGGCGGCGGCGCTGGCCCACCCGCCCTTCGGCGTGCTGCCCGGCCTGCTGGGCTATGCGGGCCTGCTGCATCTGCTGGACAACGCCGACGTCCAGCGTCCGCTCCGATCGGCGTTCTGGCGGGGATGGCTGGCGGGCGTTGGCTATTTCGGGCTCGGCACCTGGTGGGTTGGCGAGGCCTTTCTGGTCGACGCTGCGACCCACGGCTGGATGGCGCCCTTCGCCGTGACCGGCATGGCGGCCGGACTCGCCCTGTTCTGGGGCCTGGCCGCCCTGCTCTATCGGGCGCTACGGCCCGCGAGCGCCTGGCGCGTCCTGACCTTCGCCGGGGCCTTCGCCGCCCTGGAATGGATGCGCGGCCATATCCTGACGGGCTTTCCCTGGAATCTTCCCGGCGAAACCTGGAAGGCCGGATCGGCGCCGTCGCAACTGGCTGCGCTGGTGGGCGCCTATGGCCTGACCTGGATCACCCTGGCCATCGCCGGCGCGCCAGCCCTGTGGCGGCAGGGCCGTGGCGGACGCGCCGCGACCGGCTTGGCCGTCGCCAGCCTGATCGGCCTCTATGGCTATGGCGTAATCGCTCTGTCTCGCCCTCTGTCCCCGAGCGGTCCCACCACGGTGCGCATCGTCCAGGCGGACATCAAGCAGGACCTCAAATGGGACGCCGAGCGCTTCGCCCAGATCGTTCAAGCCTATGTGTCGCTGACCGCGACGCCCTATGCCGCAAAGCCCGTCGACATCGTGATCTGGCCTGAAGGCGCCCTGCCGGCGGCGGTCAATGACTATCTCGCGCCCGGAACCTGGGTGCGACAAGCCATTGTCGACAGCCTGGCGCCCGGCCAGCTGCTGCTGATCGGCGGCTATCGCTATGAAGGAGCCGGGCCCCATCCGACCTACTACAACAGCCTGGTGGCCCTTCGCAGGACCGAAACGGATCTCGAGCTCGTCGGGATCTATGACAAGCACCGCCTGGTGCCGTTCGGCGAATACCTGCCCGCTGACCGCTTTCTCACAGTGATCGGCTTCAAGAGCCTGGCGCGACTGTCAGACAACTTCACGACCGGCCCTACGCCCGCCCCGCTGCGGATTTCTCCGGAGCTGCTGGTCCAGCCGCTGATCTGCTACGAAAGCCTGTTTCCGGGCTTGGCCAAGCCCGATCCGAATGTCCGCGCCCTGATCAATGTCTCGAACGACGCCTGGTTCGGCGTGACCTCCGGGCCCCCGCAGCATCTGAACCTGGCGAGCTACCGCGCGATCGAAAGCGCCAAGCCCATCCTGCGCGCGACCCCGACCGGCATCAGCGCGGTGGTCGACGCGCGCGGTCGTATCGTGCCAGGAGCGTCGCTCGGCCTAGGAGAAAGCGGCGTCATTGACGCGCAAATACCAGGAATGGGTCAGGTTACGCCCTACGACAACTTCGGTGACGTGGCCTTTCTGGCGCTTATACTCATATCGGGGGTTGTATCGGCGCGTGTCCGGATAGGAAAAATCTCTTCCTCTATTGCGCCTAAGCGAAAGCTGAGCTGAACTAAAACCTGGATTTTAGCTTCTGGCGTGGGCATGCGCGAGTCGTCGGACACTGAACGCCACCCCAATCCCGTCGACCTGCATGTTGGCGCCCGCATTCGCATGCGCCGCCGAATCCTGGGTGTCAGCCAGGAACGGCTGGCCGAGGATCTGGGTCTGACCTTCCAGCAGGTTCAGAAATACGAGCGCGGCGCCAATCGCGTCAGCGCCAGCAAGCTCTACGAAATCGCCAGAAGCCTGCAGTCGCCGGTCGACTATTTCTTTGAAGGCCTGGAAGACACCACGGGCGGCGGAATGGCCGAACGGGGCGAGCCCTTCGTGCATGACTTTCTGATGACCCCCGAGGGCCTGGAACTGGCGACGCTGTTCCCAAAGGTCAGTCGACAGAAGGTTCGGCGCCGAATCCTGGAGCTGGTGCGATCCATGGCCGCCGAAGACGCGGCCAGCGGCTTAGACGACTGACGCGGCTGTTAGATAAGCTCACCTTGCTCGCATAAACATATCTTTATATGATTCTGGTCTAACTGAACGCCGACTGGGCGCCGCGCGCCCGTGCGTGTCTTCATGACCGGAGCTGTCTCTTGAGCCGTTCGTCCTACATCTTCACCAGCGAGAGCGTTTCCGAAGGTCACCCCGACAAGGTCGCCGATCGCATCAGCGACACCGTCGTCGACGCCTTCCTCTCGGTCGATCCCGAGGCGCGCGTCGCCTGCGAGACCTTGGTGACCACCAATCGCGTCGTGCTGGCCGGTGAGGTTCGCGCCGGCAAGCCGGACGGCGACAAGAAGGCCAACAAGCAGCTGACCAAGGACATCCTCGGCTCCCTGGAGCCGAAGGTCCGCGCCGCGATCAAGGATATCGGCTACGAGCAGAAGGGCTTCCACTGGAACAAGGCGAAGTACTCCAACTTCCTGCACGGCCAGTCCGCCCACATCGCCCAGGGCGTGGACGCCACCGACAAGAAGGAAGAGGGCGCCGGCGACCAGGGCATCATGTTCGGCTACGCCAGCACCGAGACCCCGGAGCTGATGCCGGCGACGCTGCAGTACAGCCACAACATCCTGAAGCGCCTGGCCGAGCTGCGTCACAGTGGCGCGCTCTCCGAGCTGGAGCCGGACGCCAAGAGCCAGGTGACGTTGGAATACGATGGCAATGGCCGCCCGCTGCGCGTGGTCTCGATCGTCGTGTCGCACCAGCACAAGAAGAAGATCGACGGCAAGGCCGCGACCTCCAAGCGCGTGCTGGAGCTGATCAAGCCGCACATCCTGCCGATCTTCCCCGACGGCCTGATCACCAAGAAGACCCAGTGGCTGGTCAATCCGACCGGCCGCTTCGAGATCGGCGGTCCGGACGGCGACGCCGGCCTGACCGGCCGCAAGATCATCGTCGACACCTACGGCGGCGCGGCCCCGCACGGCGGCGGCGCCTTCTCGGGCAAGGACCCGACCAAGGTCGACCGTTCGGCCGCCTATGCCTGCCGCTATCTGGCCAAGAACGTCGTTGCGGCGGGTCTGGCCGACCGCTGCACGATCCAGATCGCCTACGCCATTGGCGTCGCCCAGCCGGTCTCATTCCACGTTGACCTGCACGGCACCGGCAAGGTGGATCCGGCGGTGCTGGAAAAGACCCTGCCGCAGCTGATCGGCGGCGCCACCCCGCGCGCGATCCGCGAGCACCTGCAACTGAACCGTCCGATCTACGCCCGCACCGCCGCCTACGGTCACTTTGGCCGCACGCCGGACAACGAAGGCGGCTTCTCGTGGGAGAAGACCGATCTGGTGGGCGACCTGAAGGGCCTGGCGTAAGCTATCCGCCTCCATCTTCGAGACGGGCTCCGATCCTAGCGGGTCGGAGCCCGTTTTCATTTCGGCTTCAACCCTCTAAGACGCGCGCCATGACCACCCCGCAACAACCTCACGGACCACTGCGCTCGTTCGGCCGGCTGAAATCGCGCCCGGTGAAGCCGCGCCAGCAGGCCCTGCTCGATACGCTGCTGCCGGAAATCGCCGTTCCGACCGGTCCGTTTCAGCCACTGGACCTGATGCCCGAGGCCAAGGCCGTGTGGCTGGAGATCGGCTTTGGCGGCGGCGAGCACATGGCGAGCCAGGCCGGCCGCAATCCCGAGACCCTGGTGATCGGCGCCGAGCCCTTCGTGAACGGGGTGGCCTCCGCCGTGCGTCATGTCGAGGAGCAGGCGCTCAAGAACGTCCGCATCCACGAGGGCGACGCCCGCGACGTGGTCGACTGGCTGCCGGACGCCTGCCTGGATCGCGTGTTCATCATGTTCCCCGACCCCTGGCACAAGGCGCGGCACAACAAGCGCCGCCTGATCCAGCCGGAGTTCGTGGCCAAGCTGGCTCGCGTCATGAAGCCGGGCGCGGCCCTGCGCTTCGCCACGGATTGGGCGGATTACGCGGAGTGGACGACCGAGCGGGTTCTGGCCGATCCGAGCTTCCGCTTCGCCGATGAGGCGGCGGACCGCAACGCGATCCCGGCCGACCACGTGACTACGCGCTACGAGGAAAAGAAGCTGGGCGACTGCGCGCCGGTGTTTCTGGACTTCACCAGGGGCTGATCCCGCTACCCCCGACCCTAAGATCCCTTCTCCGGGAGGCCAGGTGGCCCTAGGCTCCGCGCCGAGCGCTCGACTTCACGCGCGATTTCAGGGGGACGACCATGATCTGGGTCGGAGAGCATTACGCCGGCATACTCGTAGTCAGCGGTCTTCTGACCCTGACCATGCTTCAGTTTGCGCTGGCGCCCAGCCGGTCTCAGCATTCGACCTTCGGCGAAGCGCTGGAGGGTCCGCTGACGAACGTCATTGTTCGCGGCTGGGGGCTGCTGATCGCCCTGATCGGGGGAGGTCTCATCTGGGCGGCCTTCCATCCGGAAACCCGGACACTGGCGGTCGCCTTCGCCGTCATCAGCAAGGCCTTCTTCATCGGATCGCTGATCGCCCAGGGGCGTCGCTACCTGAAGGGCTTCGCACGCATCGCCATCTTGATCGACGCGGTCGTCATCGCGCTGCTGGTGACCGGCCTCTGGGCCGGCCACCAGAGCTGATCGAACTCAGTAGCTCTCGTTGTAACGCTTAATCGCCGTGCGGATGATCTCGGCGGTTTCGTCGGGATCGGCCCAGCCGCTGATCTTCGTCGACTTGCCCTTTTCCAGATCCTTGTAGTGCTGGAAGAAGTGGGCGATCTGCTCGGTCAGGATGGTGGGCAGGTCGCGCCAGCTGGTCACGCCCGTATAGAACGGGTGTAGCTTGTCGACCGGCACGGCCAGGATCTTCTCGTCCGAGCCGGCTTCGTCGACCATCATCAGGGTGCCGATCGGGCGGCAGCGGATGATCGCGCCGGGCACCACCGGGGTCGGACCCACCACCATGATGTCGGCGGGGTCGCCGTCGTCGGCCAGGGTGTGCGGGATGAAACCGTAGTTGGCCGGATAGAACATCGCCGTGTGCAGGAAACGGTCGACCATCAGGGCGCCGCTTTCCTTGTCGATCTCGTACTTCACCGGCTCGCCGCCCTGCGGGATCTCGATGATGGCGTTCAGGTCGTACGGCGGGTTTACGCCGACGGCGATCTTGGACAGGTCCATTTTGACTCTTTATCAGATGCGGCCCTTGGGGAGCGGCCTGCGCGGCTGGGCTTATAGGCCCAAAATGCTGCGGCGCGGAAGACGACTCCGGAGATTTCCCCGCCATGAGTCGACAACGACCGCCAATTCGCCTACAAAGCGTTCCACATCGTCCGTTAGCGCTAGATGGCGCTTTCGAGCGGCGGCCCGAAAGGCTGCCGCTTTTTGTTTGGCCGAACGGTCTCAGCGCCGCCGGCCCAGAAGTTGAGTTGAGAGACCGTGCGCGGGAAGACGCAGGAAGACCGTGACCTGATCGAGATGCTCGATCCCGTGGCCGAGAGCCTCGGCTACGAGATTGTTCGCCTGCGCCTGATGGGCGGGACCGAGCAGCGCCGCCTGCAGATCATGGCCGAACACCCGCTGCTGGAAGACGGCTCGGGCGGCGACATGAATGTCGAGGACTGCGCCAAGCTGTCTCGCGCTGTTTCCGAAGTGCTCGACGCGGCCGATCCGATCGCCGGCGAGTACACCCTGGAAGTGTCCAGCCCCGGCATCGACCGTCCGCTGACCCGCCTGAAGGATTTCGACGACTATGCCGGCCTGGAGGCCCGCATTGAACTCGATCGCGTGGCCGAGGGCCGCAAGCGCTTCAAGGGCGAGCTCGCCGGCGTCGAGGACGACCAGGTGGGCCTGAACATCGAGGGCGAGGACGACGTCACCGTCTACTTCCCCTTCGCGTGGGTCATCGACGCCAAGCTCGTCATGACCGACGCCCTGATGGAGCGGGGGGCCAAGCAACGGGCCGCCCGCCTCGAATCCGACAACGAAGACCTGTCCGAAAGTGAAGAGGACTGACCATGGCCATCGGCATCGCCGCCAACCGGCTTGAACTCCTGCAGATCGCCGACGCGGTCGCCCGTGAAAAGGGCATCGAGAAGGAAGTCGTCATCGAGGCCATCGAGGACGCCCTGCAGAAAGCCGCCCGCGCCCGCTACGGCGCCGAGCACGACATCCGCGTCAAGATCGACCCCAAGACGGGCGAGACGACCCAGAAGCGCGTGATCGAGGTCGTGTCCGACGACGCTGAACTGGAAGGCGAGATCGGCAAGATGCCCTTCTCGATCGCCAAGCGCACCTGGCGCGACGCCGAGATCGGCAAGGTCTACGAAGAAGTCCTGCCGCCGTTCGAGATCGGTCGCGTCCAGACCCAGATGGCCCGTCAGGTCGTCATGCATAAGGTCCGCGAGGCCGAGCGCGAGCGTCAGTACGACGAGTACAAGGATCGCGTCGGCGAGATCGTCAACGGCAGCGTCAAGCGCGTCGAGTACGGCAACGTGATCGTGGATCTGGGCCGTGGCGAAGGCATCATGCGCCGCGACCAGTCGATCCCGCGCGAGAACTTCAATGTCGGCGATCGCATCCGCGCCTACATCTACGACGTCCGTCGCGAGACCAAGGGCCCGCAGATCATGCTGAGCCGCGCGCACGGCGGCTTCATGGCCAAGCTGTTCGCCCAGGAAGTGCCGGAAGTCTATGACGGCGTCATCGAGATCCGCGCCGTCGCGCGTGACCCCGGTTCGCGCGCCAAGATGGCCGTCATCTCGAACGACGGCTCGATCGACCCGGTCGGCGCCTGCGTCGGTATGCGTGGTTCGCGCGTGCAGGCGGTCGTCGCCGAGCTGCAAGGCGAGAAGATCGACATCATCCAGTGGTCGGAAGACGAAGCCACCTTCATCGTCAACGCCCTGGCCCCGGCTGAAGTCTCCAAGGTCGTCATGGACGAGGAAGACGAGCGCGTCGAAGTGGTGGTGCCGGACGAACAGCTTTCGCTGGCCATCGGCCGCCGCGGCCAGAACGTCCGTCTGGCCTCGCAGCTGACCGGCTGGCAGATCGACATCATGACCGAAAGCCAGGAGAGCGAGCGCCGTCAGCGCGAGTTCGCTGAGCGCACGGCCCTGTTCCAGGAAGCCCTGGACGTCGACGAGGTCATCGCCCAGCTGCTGGTCACCGAAGGCTTCGCCGCGGTGGAAGACGTCGCCTATGTCGAGCCGCATGAAATCGCCTCGATCGAGGGCTTCGACGAAGAAACCGCCGAGGAGCTGCAAACCCGCGCTCGCGAGTTCCTCGAAAAGGAAGCCGCCGAGCTGGACGCCAAGCGCAAGGCCCTGGGCGTCGAAGACGAGCTGCTGACCATCGAGGGCGTGACCCTGGCCATGGCCGTGGCCCTGGGCGAAGGCGACGTGAAGTCGATCGAAGACCTCGCCGGTCTGGTGCCTGACGACATGCGCGGCTGGTTCGAGAACAAGGGCGGTGAGCGCGTGCGCGAGCCGGGCATCCTGGAAAGCTTCAACCTGTCGCCCGAGGACGCCGAGGCGCTGATCATGCGCGCCCGTATCGCCATGGGCTGGGTCGAGGCGCCGCCGGAGCCCGAGCCGGAGCCGGAGTTCGAGGAAGAGTCCTCGGCCGAAGGCGACGTCGTCGCTGAAGCTGAAGAAGAGGCCTAAGCCCTTCTGAGCGGTGTTTGACGGCCTCGCGGAAACCTCCGCGGGGCCGTTCGCGCTCCCAGAAGGTCCCACAGGATCATGACCGAAACCGCTGCGCCCAAGACCCACGCCGAAGCCAATCGCCTGCGCAAGGACATCGTCCTGGGCGAAGCGACCGACGAGGCGCGCCTGATCCGCTTCGTGGCGGGTCCGGACGGGACGGTGGTTCCGGATCTGGCGCGAAAGCTGCCGGGACGCGGGATCTGGGTGGGAGCGGATCGGGACTCGATCACGACCGCCGCCAAGAAGGGCCTCTTCTCACGGGCCGCCAAGACCAAGCTGACCGCACCGGCGGACCTCGCCGACCAGGTCGAGGCGCTGCTGGCCCGCCGGGTCCTTGAGGGCCTGGGTCTTGCGCGCAAGGCCGGGAGCATTATTTCGGGCTTCGAGAAGGTGGTCGCCGCCCTGGGGACGGGCAAGGTGGCCTGGCTGATCGAGGCCTCGGACGGCGCCGAAGACGGTCGCCGAAAGGTTCTTTCCGCTGCGCGCAGGGCCGCCAACACGCCCCGCCTGCTGGGCGCCTTCAATTCCGACGAATTGGGTTTGGCCTTGGGCGGGGAGAATGTGATACACACAGCGCTTCTCGCAGGGCGCGGGATCGATCGCTGGGCACTGGATGTCGAGCGTCTGTCCGGTTTCCGCCCGCTTCTGCCTCCCGAATGGTCGGCGAACGGACGCGAGGACGACTAGGGATTTTCGCCTTTGGCGGTTCCTGGGCACAGACGGCGGGCCTGTCCGCCCGGTCGGTTCGCCGGCCTTGGCAGGCGCTAGAGCTTTTCCCTCTCACCGGACCGTCCGGTGGGATGGGAAAGCTCTAGAATCTTTGAGTGAGCCCAGGTGTTCGGCCGGGCTCGTGAGCGAAGGGTCGGGGAAACGGCTTCCTTATGGAGGTACGTCCGGGCCCCTTTCTCACATGGAACGAACGGTTTTTTAGCCGGGTACCGCCCGGCGGAAGTACAAGCGAGCGCATGAGCGACGAGAACGAAAACGGCCGACCCGGCGGACGCACCCCGATGACCCTGAAGCCCCGCCAGGGCTCAGTGAGCGCTGGGGTCGTGAAGCAGAGCTTCAGCCACGGCCGGACCAAGACGGTGGTGGTGGAAACCAAGCGGACGCGGACCCACGCGCCCGCGTCCGGCAATCTTGCCGCGCCGTCCTCGGCCGAGCGTCGCCATGGCGAAGCCCCTGCGCCGCGTCCGGCGCCGCCGCAAGGCGGCGGTGGCGGTTCGGCCGGCGGTCTGTCGCAGGAAGAACTGCGCGCCCGTCAGCGCGTCGTCGACGCCGCGCGTGAAGCTCAAGCCCGCCAGGTGGCCGAACAGGCCGCCGCCGAGGCCCGTGCTCGCGCCGCTCAGGAAGCTGCTCAGCGTGAAGCCGCGGCCAAGGCCGCAGCCGAACGCGCCGCCGCCGCGCCGCCGCCACCCGTCGCGCAAGCGCCGGCAGCGCCGGCTCCGGCAGCGCCCGTGACGCCGCCGCCGGCCGCTCCGCAGGCGCCGCGTCCCGTCGCTCAGGCCCCGGTCGCGCCGTCTGCGCCGCGCCAGGACGCCCCCCGTCAGGACACGCGCGCCGCGGCCCCCGGCCAGACTCGCACCTACGAGCCGAGCCGCGACCGCCGCGACGATCGTCCGAGCACGACGACCTATCGCCCGGCCCCGCAAGGCGACCGTCCGTTCAATCAACGCGCCCCGCGTCCCGACGCCAACGCCAACTTCGGTCAACGGGCTCCCCGTCCGGAAGGCGATCGTCCGCGCGGTCCGCGTCCCGACGGCGACCGTCCGCAAGGCGATCGCGGCGGCTATCGTGGCGATCGCCCGCAGGGTGACCGTCCGCAAGGCGACCGCCCGCAACAGACCGTGCGTTACTCGGCCCTGGCTCCGCGCCCGGCGCCCGGCGCCCGTGGTCCTGGCGGCCCGCCGCGCGGTCCGCGTCCCGGCGTTCCCGCCGCGGCTCCGGCCACCCCGGAAATCCAGCGCGCCACCCGTTCCGCGCCCCGCCCCGGCGGCGGCGCCATGGATCGCCGTCCGGACGAGGATGATGATCGTCGCAAGAACGCCGCGCCGAACAAGGCCGTCTCCCGTGTCAAGGGCGCGCCGCAGCGCCGCGAAGGCCGCCTGACCATCCAGGCCGTGGCCGGTGACGGGGATTCCGCTGACCGGATGCGCTCGCTCGCCTCGGTTCGCCGGGCCCGTGAACGCGAAAAGGAAAAGCGTCGCGGTGGCGCGGTCGAACAGGCCCGCGTGGCCCGTGAAGTCGTCATCCCCGACGTCATCACTGTTCAAGAGCTGTCCAACCGGATGGCCGTGCGCGGCGTCGACATCATCAAGTTCCTGATGCGTCAGGGCGTGATGCTGAAGATCAACGACGTCATCGACAACGACACCGCCGAACTGGTGGCCACCGAATTTGGTCACACCGTCAAGCGCGTGTCGGAAGCCGACGTTGAAGAAGGCTTCATCGGCGCCGACGATCACGACGAGCACATGGATCTGCGGCCCCCGGTCGTCACGATCATGGGTCACGTCGACCACGGCAAGACCAGCCTGCTCGACGCCCTGCGCTCCACCGACGTGGCGGCGGGCGAAGCCGGCGGCATCACCCAGCACATCGGCGCCTATCAGGTTCGCCTGAAGGACGGCCAGCGCGTGACGTTCCTCGACACGCCCGGCCACGCCGCGTTCTCGTCGATGCGCGCCCGCGGCGCCAACATCACCGATATCGTGGTGCTGGTCGTGGCCGGCGACGACGGCGTGATGCCCCAGACGATCGAGGCGATCAAACACGCCAAGGCCGCCGAGGTGCCGATCATCGTCGCCGTCAACAAGATGGATAAGCCCGGCTCGGATCCGACCCGCGTGGTCAACGAGCTGCTGCAGCACGAGATCGTCGTCGAAAGCCTGGGTGGCGACACCCAGCTGATCGAGGTTTCGGCCAAGGCCCGCACGGGCCTGGACAACCTGCTGGAAGCCATCCTGCTGCAAGCCGAAGTGCTGGACCTGAAGGCCAACCCCGACCGCAGCGCCGACGGCGTGGTGATCGAGGCCAAGCTCGACAAGGGTCGCGGCGCCGTCTCGACGGTGCTGGTCAACCGCGGCACGCTGAAGCGCGGCGACATCGTCGTGGCCGGCAGCCAGTGGGGCAAGGTCCGCGCGCTCCTGAACGAGCGCAACGAGCAACTGCAAGAAGCGGGCCCGGCCACCCCGGTCGAGATCCTCGGCCTGGACGGCGTGCCCTCGCCGGGCGACGCGTTCGCCGTCGTCGAGAACGAAGCCCGCGCCCGCGAGCTGACCGAGTACCGCATCCGCCTGAAGCGTGAGAAGTCGATGGCCCCGGTGGGCGCCGGCGCTTCGATGGCCGACATGATGGCCAAGCTGCAGGACAAGAAGCTGAAAGAGCTGCCGCTGGTCATCAAGGCCGACGTGCAGGGTTCGGCCGAAGCGATCATCGGTTCGCTGGACAAGATGGCCACCGACGAGGTCCGCGCGCGGATCATCCTGTCGGGCGCCGGCGCGATCAGCGAAAGCGATGTCATGCTGGCCAAGGGCGCCGGCGCGCCGGTCATCGGCTTCAACGTCCGCGCCTCGGCGCAGGCGCGGGCCCTGGCCGAACGCGAAGGGGTCGAGATCCGCTACTACGCGATCATCTACGACCTGCTGGACGACATCAAAGGCGTGCTCTCGGGCATGCTGGCCCCGATCCAGCGCGAAACCTTCCTCGGCAACGCCGAGGTCCTGCAGGCCTTCGACATCTCGAAGATCGGCAAGGTCGCCGGCTGTAAGGTCACCGAAGGCGTGGTCCGCAAGGGCGCCAAGGTCCGGATCATCCGTCAGGACATCGTCGTTCTGGAACTGGGCACCCTGCAGACGCTCAAGCGCTTCAAGGACGAGGTCAACGAAGTCCCCGTCGGTCAGGAGTGCGGCATGATGTTCGCGGGCTTCCAGGACATCAAGGTCGGCGACACGATCGAGTGCTTCACCGTCGAAGAGATCAAGCGCCAGCTCGACTAAGAGCGACGCAGGATCTGAAAATCAGGGCGCGGGTCGAAAGGCCTGCGCCCTTTTTCGTTGCTGAAAACCGAGACTGGAAATCGCCCCAATCTCTGGCTACGCCTTGAGGATGCGCCTGAAAGCCCTTCTCGCCCTGACCGCTGTCGCTGCGTCCTTGAGCGCCTGTGCGACCGTCAACCGCATCGACGCCGGCGGCGATGTGCACGACCTCCTAGTCGCCATCCGCGACAATGACCGTGCCGCGTTCGACGCGCACGTCGATCGTCGCGCTCTGAAGGGTCAGATCGAGGCGCGACTGATGGCGGAAGCTCGTCAGCGCGCAGGCCAGAACGACGGCGTCATCGCCCTTGCCGCCATCGCCGCCGGTCCGCTGGCCAACGCGGCCGGCGAGGCGCTGATCCGTCCCGAAACGTTCCGCGCGGCGGCCAACTACTATGGTTACACGCCCGATCGCCCGATCCCGGGTCGCGTGGCGATCGCTGCAGCTTTGCGGCCGACCGGCGATGGCCGCGTCTGCGCCGCGCGCAAGGATGGTCCCTGCCTGATGACTTTCACCCGCGAGGGTGATCGCTGGCGGCTGTCGGGCTTCGACGCCTCGGCGGCCAATCTCCGCGGCAAGTGATGCGTCGATCGATCGTCCGCAGCGCGGTCCTCGCGGTGGCGATGATCGGCGCCACGTCCTCCACCGCCCACGCCGAGACGCGGATGTTCTCGTACGATCCGATCTCGGCCGACGCCAAGCGGCTGACCGGCGCGGGCGTCACCATCCTGTTCAAGGATGGCCTGCTGGGCGCCAGCCGGCCGCTCAAGGTGCTGGCCACCGGCGTGCCAGCCCAGGCGATGCTGAAACCCGCGCGATCAAAAGACATTGGCCCCGGGGGCCTCTCGGCGATCACCGGCGTCGACGCCAACGCCGCCCTCTACGCGGTCGACACCTCGGCGGCGCAGGGCAAGATCTATCTGCGCGCCTTCTGCCCGGGCTCGACGCGGCTGTGGCTGTCGTTCAGCCCCATCGCCGTACGCCGCGACCTGCGGATCCAGGCCTTCGGCGATGATCCCAAAGCGTCGGGTCAGGCGCGCCTGTGCGGAACGCTCGACTTCTCCTATCGCGGCGAATGGCGGCTGCCGGACAACCGCACCCCCGATCCGATGTCGGACTGGACCGATAATCCTCAGCGTCCGGACGTCTCGAACTAGATCTCTCGCCAGCCGCGCGGGCAGGGTCTAGCCTCGGCGGAAAAGCGGAGGGGGACGAGATGGCTGATGACAAGGTGCTGGTGGGCTTTGAGCGCTTCGACTTCGACGACGGCCGCTGGTCCCGCGAGGTCTACAAGATCGGCTCAGGCCCTGCGGTCATTGTCATCCACGAAGTTCCCGGCCTGCATCCCGGTGTCCTGGCCTTCGCCCGCGACCTGGCGCAGGCGGGCCTGACCGCCTATTGCCCGAGCCTGTTCGGCAAGCCGGGCAAGAAGGTCTCTCGCGGCTATGCGATCGGCGAGATCCTCAAGAACATCTGCGTGCGCCGCGAATTCAGTGTCTGGAAGGACGGCCGCTCAAGCCCGATCGTCGACTGGCTGCGCGCCCTGGCCCGCCAGGTCCACGCCGAATGCGGCGGCAGGGGCGTCGGCGCGGTCGGCATGTGCTTCACGGGCGGCTTTGCGCTCGCGATGATGACCGAGCCCTCGGTCGTGGCGCCGGTGCTGTCCCAGCCCTCGCTGCCGTTCAAGGACCGGGGCGGCCTGGACTGTTCAGCGTCGGAGATCGCCTGCGCCAAGAAGCGGTTCCAGGACGAGAACCTGTCGCTGATCGCCATGCGCTTCACCTCTGACAAGCTGGTGCCCGACGCCCGCATCGCCCGCCTGAAGGCCGAGTTCGGCGACAAGGTCGAGGTGGTGGAACTGGCCGACGCGGACGCCGCGCCGGGCCAGCCGATGGCCCCCCACTCTGTGCTGACTCTGCACCTGCATCGCTCGGTCCCGACCAGCGGCAGCATGAGGGCGCGCGACAAGGTGATCGCGTTCTTCAAGGAGAGGACGGGGGGTTAGGCTGGACTTTCGGGCGCTACGCGCCTAGACACCGCGCCTTCCGATTTTCCCCGCGCACCGGCGTTCGATCCGCCGGCCGGGCCGCAAGGATCTCCGCGCCATGAAGCGCCAATCTGACCCCAAGAAGGGCGCCCTGACGGGCCCCTCGCAACGCCAGCTCCGCGCCGGCGAACTGATCCGCCACGCCCTGGTCGAGATCCTCCGCGAGGAGGAGCTGCAGGACGAGGCGCTGCACAACATCTCGGTCACCGTCTCCGAGGTCCGGATGAGCCCGGACCTGAAGCACGCCATCTGCTTTGTCGAGCCGCTGGGCGCGGGCCTGACCGGCCAGGATACGACGGACATCATCAAGGGCCTGAACCGGGTCTCCAAGTTCCTGCGCGGGCGGCTGGGCCGCAGCATCGACATGAAGTTCACGCCGGACCTGAAGTTCATCCACGACGAGAGCTTCGGCACGGCCGCCTATATGGACAAGCTGTTCCTGGATCCGCGCGTCCAGCAGGACACGCGCCGCCTGTCCGACGTGGTCGACGACGAAGACGAGGCCTGAGCATGGCCCGCCGCAAGAAGGGCGACGCCGTCTCGGGCTGGCTGTGCCTGGACAAGCCCTATGACCTGACCTCGACCACGGCCGTCTCCCGCGTGCGCCGCGCGTTCAACGCCCAGAAGGGCGGCCACGCCGGCACGCTGGACCCGCTGGCCACCGGCATCCTGCCGATCGCGCTGGGCGAAGCGACCAAGACCGTTCCGTTCCTGATGGACGCCGACAAGGCCTATCGCTTCACCATCGCCTGGGGCCGCGACACAACGACGCTGGACCGCGAGGGCGAGACCACGGGGACCTCTGACGTGCGCCCCACCCGAGAGCAAGTCGAGGCGGCGCTGCCCGCCTTCATCGGCGAGGTCGATCAGATTCCGCCGAACTTCTCGGCCATCAAGGTCGACGGCGAGCGGGCCTATGACCTGGCGCGCGACGGCGTGGAGTTCGAGCTGCCGACCCGCAAGGTCAGCATTTTCGACCTCAAGGTGGTCGACCAGCCGGACGCCGACCATGTGACGCTCACGATGGAATGCGGCAAGGGCACCTATGTCCGCGCCGTGGTCCGGGACCTGGCCAAGGCGCTGGGAACCTGCGGTCACGTGGCCGACCTGCGCCGCACCCGGGTGGGCGGCTTCTCCGAGGCCTCGGCGATAGCGCTGGAAACTCTGGAGAATTTGAGCTATGAGGCCCGGCTGTCGGAGGCATTGCTTCCGGTCGAGACCGCGCTGGACGACATCCCGGCGTTGGCCGTGACCGATGAAGACGCCTTCCGGCTTGCACAGGGACGCGCCATCGTCCTGCTTCCGCGTCAGGTGGAAACGTTGAAAGCCGAGCTTCCGCCCGGCGATCGCACCGTTTCAGCCATGTCCGGCGACAGGTTGGTGGCCCTGTGCGAGATGCGCGCTGGGAAGCTCAATCCCGTGCGGGTCTTCCAACTCACCTGAGCGGAGACAACCCGATGTCGATCACTCTCGAGCGCAAGGCCGCTCTTATCGCCGAACACGCCCGTAGCACGGGTGACACCGGCAGCGCCGAAGTCCAGGTCGCGATCCTCTCCGAGCGTATCGCCAACCTGACCGAGCACTTCAAGACGCACAAGAAGGACAACCACAGCCGTCGTGGCCTGCTGAAGCTGGTTTCCCAGCGTCGCCGGCTTCTCGACCACCTGAAGAAGTCCGACGCCGCTCGCTACCAGTCCCTGATCGAAAAGCTGGGCCTGCGTCGCTAAGGCATCAAGATCCGCCGCCCCGCTCAGGCAGGGCGGCGGATCGCGTATTTGGGGCCCGGCGGCCGAGACAGGCCGGACGTCAGGCCTCCTGCGGATAGCTCGTTCAACCGGGTCATCCGACTGTCCGAGGGTTCACGTCCTCAAACCCGCCTGTCACACTGGATGAGGATCATCGGGCCGGCTTCCGTTAGCCGTCCGCCCCTGTCCGCCCCGACGGGAATCCGCCCGCGGGAACCGAAAGAAGAAAAATGTTCGATATCAAACGCAAGACGATCGAGTGGGGCGGCAAGACGCTGGTCCTCGAAACCGGTCGCATCGCCCGTCAGGCCGACGGCGCCGTTCTGGCCACCATGGGCGAAACCGTTGTCCTGGCCACCGCTGTTTTCGCCAAGAGCCAAAAGCCGGGCCAAGACTTCTTCCCGCTGACGGTCAACTATCAGGAAAAGACCTTCGCGGCCGGCAAGATCCCCGGCGGCTTCTTCAAGCGTGAAGGCCGTCCGTCGGAAAAGGAGACCCTGGTCTCCCGCCTGATCGACCGTCCGATCCGTCCGCTGTTCGTCAAGGGCTTCAAGAACGAAGTCCAGGTCGTCGTCACCGTGCTGCAGCACGACCTCGAGAACGATCCCGACATCCTGGGCATGGTCGCCGCCTCGGCCGCCCTGTGCCTGTCGGGCGCCCCGTTCATGGGCCCCATCGGCGCGGCCCGCGTGGGCTGGGTCGACGGCGCCTACGTGCTGAACCCGACTCTCGACGAGATGAAGGAAAGCAAGATGGACCTCGTCGTGGCCGGCACCGCCGACGCCGTGATGATGGTTGAATCGGAAATCCAGGAGCTCTCGGAAGAGATCGTGCTGGGCGGCGTCAACTTCGCCCACCAGCAGATGCAGGCCGTGATCGACGCGATCATCGACCTGGCCGAGCACGCCGCCAAGGAGCCCTTCGCGTTCGAGCCGGAAGACACCGACGCGATCAAGGCCAAGATGAAGGACCTGGTGGGCGCTGACATCGCCGCCGCCTACAAAATCCAGAAGAAGCAAGACCGCTACGAAGCTGTCGGCGCCGCCAAGAAGAAGGCCGTCGCGGCCCTTGGCCTGTCGGACGAAAACCCGACCGGCTATGACCCGCTGAAGCTGGGCGCGATCTTCAAGGAACTGGAAGCCGACGTCGTGCGTCGCGGCATCCTGGACACCGGCCTGCGCATCGACGGCCGTGACGTGAAGACCGTCCGTCCGATCCTGGGCGAAGTCGGCATCCTGCCGCGCACCCACGGCTCGGCCCTGTTCACCCGCGGCGAGACCCAGGCGATCGTGGTCGCCACCCTAGGCACCGGCGACGACGAGCAGTTCATCGACGCCCTGGAAGGCACCTACAAGGAATCCTTCCTGCTGCACTACAACTTCCCGCCCTACTCGGTCGGTGAGACGGGCCGCATGGGCTCGCCGGGCCGTCGCGAAATCGGTCACGGCAAGCTGGCCTGGCGCGCCCTGCGCCCGATGCTGCCGAGCAAGGAAGACTTCCCCTACACGATCCGTCTGGTCTCGGAGATCACCGAGAGCAACGGTTCGTCCTCGATGGCCACGGTCTGCGGTTCGTCGCTGGCCATGATGGACGCCGGCGTGCCGCTGGTCCGTCCGGTCTCGGGCATCGCCATGGGCCTGATCCTGGAACAGGACGGCTTTGCGGTTCTGTCGGACATCCTGGGTGACGAAGATCACCTCGGCGACATGGACTTCAAGGTCGCCGGCACCAGCGAGGGCCTGACTTCGCTGCAGATGGACATCAAGATCGCCGGCATCACGCCCGCGATCATGGAGCAGGCTCTGGCCCAGGCCAAGGAAGGCCGCGCGCACATCCTGGGCGAAATGAACAAGGCCATGGACGCGCCGCGCGCCGACGTGGGCGACTTCGCGCCGAAGATCGAGACCATCAACATCCCGACCGACAAGATCCGTGAAGTGATCGGTTCGGGCGGCAAGGTGATCCGCGAGATCGTCGCCACCACCGGCGCCAAGGTCGACATCAACGACGACGGCGTGGTCAAGGTCTCGGCCTCGGACGGCGCCAAGATCAAGGCCGCGATCGACTGGATCAAGTCGATCACCGACGAAGCCGAAGTCGGCAAGATCTATGACGGCAAGGTCGTGAAGGTCGTCGATTTCGGCGCCTTCGTGAACTTCTTCGGCGCCAAGGACGGCCTCGTCCACGTCAGCCAGATCAGCAACGAACGCGTCGCCAAGCCGTCGGACGTGCTGAAGGAAGGCCAGATGGTCAAGGTCAAGCTCCTGGGCTTCGACGACCGCGGCAAGACCAAGCTGTCGATGAAGGTCGTCGACCAGGAAACCGGCGAAGACCTGTCCAAGAAGGAAGCGGCGGCCGAAGAGGCGTAAGCCACTTCCGCTTCCATTCCGGACGCAATCAGGCGGGCGGCTCCGAAAGGGGCCGCCCGTTTTGCGTTTGGGGGGGTGAAGCGCCGTGCGTCCTTCGAGGCCCGCTGCGCGGGCGCCTCAGGATGAGGAACTCTTTTGCTCTGAATACCTCATCCTGAGGTGCGCGCTCCTGAGCGCGCCTCGAAGGACGCAGGGTCGTTGGGGGCAGAGGCGGCGCTGAAGAGCGAGCCTTGAGACGTCAATGCGCTGGCGCTAGCTCCAATAGGTCGATCTCGACCTCTACCCGTTCATCGTCGAAGCTCACGATGAGAGCTTCGCTGAGCTGCGGATCGGCGAGACAAAAGCCGTTCGGATATGTTGCCCGAAGCTTCGGCAAGGAGCGGAGTAGCGCTTCCGCTGAGATCAAGACTGCGGGATGTTCGTTTACGTCCCACTCAACGACAATCAGCATTTCAAACGGTTCGGAATAAGCTCGAAGTGCGCCCTCCAGCGAGGGTGCCGGTTTAAGCTCCCAGCGCCTAGTTGCCCGCAAACGACCCGATAGCGCCCTTTGTCGCTCATCAGATAGCGGCGATATGGACGCCCCGAGGGCCGCCCAAGCCGCGACTAGAGAAGGAAGGCGTTCGGTTCGGCGCTTCTTCTGGATAAGGTCTGCGATGCGTTGCCGATTTTCGGTGCTCACAGCTTCCTTCTAACCAATCTTGCAACACCTGCCAGCGTCGCCCGCCGACCTCCAGGGTCGGTGCGATCCTTGCATCTCTTGGAGGCTGCAGCGTGCCGAGGCGTACAGGCCTGTCAAGGACGGCCCTCCGGGCCGCCGCGGCGCGGCCGGTCGAAGACCGGTCCTTGAGAGACCTGTACGCCTCGGCGATCGTCTCGCCGTGAGATGTAAGGACAGCTCCGCCCGCGAGGGGCGGACAAGTCAGGCGTTGCGTTAGCGGGGGAGAGTACGACTCCATCCCGCTTAGGCATGCGCCCCTTCCGCTCAGCCCTATCGCCTCGGCGTCACCGCCGCCACCACAGCATCCGCCGGTCCATTGCCGCCCCGGCAGGCCGCCCACTTGAACTTCAGGTCCATGCACACCCAGACCTCGGTCAAGCGGCCCTGCTTGATCCGGACGTTCAGGCCCTGGGCGGGCACGCCCGGATTGCGGGCGATGAAGGCCTGACGGATCTCGCCGGCGGTCATGGTCCCGTCAGCGCCGGGATCGAGATCGGGAACGTCCAGCCGCTCGCGGATCTGGCGGGTCTTCTTGAAATAGGCCTCAGGCGTTTTCCAGTTGCAGGTCCCGTGCGCCTGCCACTCGTGCTGCAGCAGCCAGGGCGACGGGGTCATGCACAGATTGGCCTTCACCGTCTTCACCCGCATCGGCGGGCTTGAGCGGCAATAGCGCGGGTGGACCCGATCGGGCCCGTTGGGCCACAGGCCGTGCACCGTGAAGCCGAAGCGGTTGGCCTCGCACTGGATCGCCTTGTCGGACTCCGGGATGCCGGCGCGGCAGGCCTCGGGCGACCAGTAGAGCGCCAGCAGATAGGCCGCGATCGGCACGTTGGGATGGACCTCGTCGGGCGGCGGGATCTCGGTCGGCGCGGGCGTGACCGCCTTGGGCACGGCGCAGGCCTGCAGGCTGGAGGCCTCCGCGGCGGCGGCCGTAAGGGCCAGGGCGGCGGCCAGGATGGCGGCGGGGACGGTCTTCATCGGCGACTCCAAGAACCCGACCGATAGGCCCGCGCGCTCGCCAGGGCGTCAAGCCCGCGATCAGCGCCGCGCCTCGGTGGCCATCCGCACCGCCAGTCCGCCGAGCACCGTGGCCATCAGCCAGCGCTGGACAAGCGCGAAACCGGGGCGGGCGGCCAGGAAGCCGGCGATGGTTCCGGCCGCCAGGCAGATGACGCCGTTCACGGTCAGGCTGACGCAGATCTGGGTCAGGCCCAGCGCCAGGGACTGGGTGAAGACGCCCCCATGCTCGGGCTTGATGAACTGCGGCAGCAGCGACAGGTACAACATCGCCGCCTTTGGGTTCAGCATGTTGGTCACGAAGCCCATCGTGATCAGCTTGGCGGGGCTGTCCTTGGGCAGCTCGCGCACCTGGAACGGCGAGGCGCCGCCGGGTCTGATCGCCTGCCACGCCAGCCAGGCGAGATACAACGCGCCGCCGAAACGGAGCAGGTCGTAGGCGATCGGCGCGGCCATCAGGAGGGCGGTGATGCCCAGCGCCGCGCACAGCAGGTAGACGACGAAACCCGCCGCCGTGCCGATCAGCGACACGATCCCGGCCCACCGGCCCTGACAGATCGAGCGGCTGACCAGATAGAGCATGTTCGGCCCAGGCGTCAGGGCCATGCTCAGACAGACAAGGGTGAAGGCGATCCAGGTCTTGGCCTCGGGCACAGGCGCGACTCCTTTGGCAGATTGGAGTTAGGCGCCCAGGCGAACGGCTCTGAAAGTCCACGCTTCCCGAGGGTCATTTCCCTCCGAACGCCAGTCGCGCGAACGCGGGTAGCTTATCCGGCGCGGGGCTCATCGGGAAGCGCGATCGTTGTTATTGCGAATAATTATCATTGCGACAGCGCCGCAACACAGATAAGAACGCCTCGCAATTTCAGGAGGGGGCGACTTGCAGCGCCCCCTGGGGATAGGACCATTATGCGTAACCCGAACTTCACCGGCGTCGTCAGCCGGCCTCGTCGCGCCTTGAGTATCGCCGCCGTCGCCGGCGTCGCGGGGCTCGGCCTCGCCCAGGCCGCCGTCGCCGGCCCCGACAGCGCCGACGCCGCCGTCACCACGGCCAACGCCGACGATCGGTCAGTCTCGTCCGTGACCATCGACGCCAAGCGGGTCGCCGACCCCTCGTCGAGCAAGTTCACCGCGCCGCTGGTCGATACGCCAAAGTCCGTGACCGTGATCCCGGCCAAGATCATCGAGCAGACCGCCGCCACCTCGCTGGCCGACATCCTGCGGACCTCGCCAGGCATCACCTTCGGCGCGGGTGAAGGCGGCCAGCCGCTGGCCGACCGGCCCTTCATCCGTGGGCAGGCCTCAGCCAACAACGTCTTTGTAGACGGCGTGCGCGACTCCGGCGGCCAGGTCCGCGAGATCTTCAACCTCGAGCAGGTCGAGGTCGTAAAGGGTCCCGACAGCGCCTATGGCGGTCGTGGTTCAGGCGGCGGCAGCATCAATCTGTCGTCCAAGAGCCCCAAGGCCGACAGCTTCGCCCGCGGCTCGGTCGGCGTTGGTACCGACGCCTATGTCCGCGCCACGGCCGACCTGAACCACGCCCTGAACGACAGCGTCGCGGTTCGTCTCAACCTGCTGGCCACGCAGGGCGACACGCCCGGCCGCAAGTCCGTGAGCTTCGACCGCTGGGGGGTCGCCCCCTCTTTGGCGATCGGTCTCGACGGCGACACCCAGCTGACCGCCAGCTACTACCACCTGGAAGGCGATCAGACGCCGGACTATGGCGTCCCGCTGCTGACCAAGACCACCCAGCCACGCACCGCCTCGGGCATCCTCGATGTCGATCGTCGCAGCTTCTACGGCGTCGCCTCGCGTGACTACCAGAAGACCAAGTCGGACATCGCCACCTTCGCCATCGATCACCGCATCGATGAGACGCTGAACCTGCGGCAGGTCGTGCGCTATTCCAAGTCGCTGAACGACTACATCGTCACCAACCCCGGCGACGGCGGCGCAGCGCAGTTCGTCCAGGGTCAGTGGTGGATGAAGCGCGGGACCAAGACCCGCTGGAACCCCACCGAGACCGTGGCCGCCGTCACCGATCTGCACGGCAAGAAGACCTTCCTTGGCCTCGAGCACAGCTTCGACGTCGGCCTGGAACTGAGCCGCGAGGAAAATCTCAACGCCACCTACTCGACCTTCACCACCTCGGGCGCGGCCTGCCCCACCGGCTTCACCATCGCCGCGACCACCCTGGCCAGCCTCGGGGCAGGCGACTGCACCCTGGTCTACAAGCCCAACGACAAGGACGCCTGGACCGGCGTCATCAATCGGGCTCCGGCCGCACGCAACGTCGCCAAGACCACCGCGCTCTATGGCTTCGACACCGTGAAGTTCGGCGAGAAGGTGCTGCTGAACCTGGGCCTGCGTCACGATCGCTACGAGAGCAAGGGCGTCGACGTCGCGACCACGCAAGCCAACGGGGTCTTCACCTCGGTGACCTACACCCCGCGCAGCGGATCCTGGGCGTTCACCAACTATCAGGTCGGCCTCGTCTACAAGCCGACCCCCGGGTCCAGCCTCTATGTGTCGTACAGCACCGCCTCGACGCCGCCCGGCATCGCGGCCGGTGACCAGAACAGCAACACCGCGACCGGCACGGGCAACCTCGCCACCGTGCAGCTGGAACCGGAAGACAGCGAGAGCTTCGAGGCCGGCGCCAAGGCCAATGTCTTCCACGACACGCTGGCCCTGTCGGCGGCGCTGTTCCAGACCAGCCGCAAGAACGCCCAGATCCAGATCGACGCCACCACCTACGCCCAGGTCGGCGAAGTCGAGGTCAAGGGTTTCGAATTCGGCGTCTCGGGCAACATCACCCCGAAGTGGCAGGTGTTCGGCGGCTACACCTACATGGACAGCGAACTGGTTCGCGGCGCCTATACCGGCGTCAACCAGGGCGACCCGCTGGCCAACACGCCCAAGCACAGCATCTCCAGCTTCACGACCTACAAGGTGACCCGCAAGATCGCGCTCGGCGGCGGCGCCTACCATGTGTCGAAGAGCTTCGGCGGCAACCAGGGCGGGGCCGGCGGCGGAGCCAGCCGCATCTACGCCCCGGCGTACTGGCGCTATGACGCCTTCGCCTCGTGGGCGGTCAGCACGGGCGTTGATCTTCAGCTCAACATCCAGAACCTGACGGACGAGCGCTATATCGCCCGCACCAACGGCGTGCACCACGCCGATCCGGCGCCGGGTCGCCAAGCGATCCTAACCCTCAATGTGAAGTACTGATCCTCCCCCTTACGGTGCTTCACACCCAGCGCCCCGTCCGACCTGTGTCGGTCGGGGCGTTTTTCCTTTTTGGTCAGACGATGATCTGATCCGGATCAAAGGAAGACGCGGCCGATCCAGATAGGAACGGCTCGCAACTAGGACATTGCCCATGATGCTGCAGATTCCCGAGGTGCTGACCAAGGCCCAGGTCGCCGAGTGCCGCGCAATCCTCGACGCGGGCCCCTGGGTTGACGGCAATGTCACCTCCGGATTCCAGGCCGCCATGGCCAAGAACAACGAGCAGCTTCCCCAAGACAGCGCCGAAGCCCGCCAAGTCGGGGCCATCATTGTTCAGGCGCTGGAGGCCAACCCGCTGTTCGTCTCGGCCGCCCTGCCGCGCACCATCCTGTCGCCGATGTTCAACCGATACGGCGAGGGCATGGGGTTCCGCGACCATGTCGACAACGCCATCCGGCGCGATCCGGTCACGGGCCAGCGCCTGCGCACCGATCTGTCCTGCACCCTCTTCCTGGCCGAACCCGAGGACTATGACGGCGGTGAGCTGGTGGTGAACGACCTCTATGGCGATCACGTCGTCAAGCTGGCGGCGGGAGACGCCATTCTCTACCCCAGCACCAGCCTGCATCACGTCACGACCGTCACGCGTGGCCGGCGCACCGCCAGCTTCTTCTGGATCCAGAGCCTGATCCGCGACGACGCGCAGCGCTCCCTGCTGCTGGACATGGACGTCGCCATTCAGCAGCTGTCGCGCAAGGTGGAGCGAGACGACGAAGCGATCCTGTCGTTGACCGGGGTCTATCACAACCTCCTGCGGCAATGGGCCGAGGTCTAGGCGAAGACGGCCTATCGCGTTCGCCGAACATTGCTACGTTGCGCGAACCATAAGTTTACGGTTGCACGCCAACATCCGCCCAACTTTTTGGAGATCGGATGTCCCAGGCGTCGACCCCCGTGCCCGCGCCCGCCTCGTCGTTCGGCGAGGGGGAGGCTGCGCGCTGGTTCTTCGACAACGCCAGCGACCTGTTCACGGTCATTTCCGCCGAGGGCCGGTTCATCAGCGTCAACGACGCCTGGTCGCACCTGACCGGCTGGGCCCGGGACGAACTGGTTGGCCAGCCGACGATCAAGTTCGTCCACCCTGACAGCCAGGCCGAGCTGGTCGATACAGGTCGACGATTGCGCCAGACCGGCTCGGCGATCAATGAACTCAAGATCCGCTGCAAGGACGGCCGCTGGATCTGGCTGCAGGGCCGCTCGCGCCTGGGTCCGCACGGCGAGATGGTCGGCGTGATGCACGATATCTCCGCCGAGGTGGAGGCGCGCCTCGAGCTGGAGGCGGCGCGACGCACCCAGGCCTTGCTGGCCGAGAAGGCTGGTATCGGCGTCTGGAGCTACGAGCCTGAGACGCAACGCATCGATTGGGCCCCCGACGCCCTCGCCCTCATGGGTGTTTCGCCCGAGGACATCGCCACGCCGGAACTGTTCCTCGCGCGCCTGCCCGAAAACAACCGCGCCGAGGTCCAAGCGGCCTTCGTCCACGCGGCGCGAACCGGCGAAGGGGGCGCGCTGGAATACCGGCTGCGCGCCAACGACGGCCGCTGGTTCACGCTGCGCGCGACCTATCGCACTGAGGCCAGACCCGGGTCCGGGTTCGCGCTGAAGGGGGTGTCGCAGAACATCACCGACGTGGCCCGCAGCCGTGACAAGGCGATCTGGAGCGAGCGCCGCGCGCGCCGCCTGATCGAGGACGCGCCGTTCGCGGTGGCGGTCTATGACGTCGACATGCGGCTACGGATGGTCAGTCCGCGCTTCCTGGAGATCTTCCGCTCGACCGAAGCCCAGGTCATCGGCAAGACCCTGACCGAACTGACCAACGGGACGCGCCGCCGCTTCGTGAACCGCGTCGCCCGCGCGCTTTCGGGCGAGGTGGTGACGCGTCGAGAAGACCGCCTGTACGACGCGGAGGGGGTCGAGCGGGCGTTTCGCTGGGAGGCGCGGCCCTGGCGTGATGTCGCCGGCGAGATTGTCGGCGTCATCACCTATATGGACGAGATCACCGCCCTGACCGAGGCGCGGCGCGAGGCGCGCAACAACGCGCGGCGGCTGAAGGTCGCCCTGGGCGCGGCGCGGGCCGGCGTCTACGAGATCGACCACGAGAAGCAGGCCTTCTGGGGATCACCGGAGTTCCATCGCATGATGGGTCGTCGGATCGAGTACCAGGACGTCCGTGAGGGGATCTGGCCGATGGTGCATCCGGAGGACCTGACCCAGCTCTACGAAACTGCGGCCACCTGGCGACGCGAGGGTCGCCGTACGCCCCAAGAGCATGAGGTGCGACTGCTCTCGCCAGGCGGCGAGGCGCGGTGGGCGCGGGTCTTTCACGAGGTCCGCCGCGACGGCCAGGGCAAGGCGCTCAAGGCCGTGGGCCTGATCCTCGACATAGACGAGAAGAAGAAGGCCGAACTGGCCTTGATCGAAGCCGAGCGCGCGGCCCAGGCCGCCAACGAGGCCAAGGCCCAGTTCCTGGCCAATATGAGTCACGAAATCCGCACCCCCATGAACGGGGTGCTGGGCGTCATGCATGTCCTGAAGCGCGAGTTGCCGCCGGGAGACAGCGCGAGCCTTCTGAACGAGGCGCTCGCCGCCGGTCAGATGTTGTCGACCCTGCTGGACGACGTCATCGATATCTCCCGCATCGAGGCGGGGCGCCTGGACCTGAACCATGAGCCCGTAGACCCGCGTGACCTCGTGCGGGGCGTCGCCCGGCTGCTGGCCACGCAGGCGGCGCACAAGGGCCTGCGTCTAGAACTGGATCTCCCGGACGACCTCGGCTGGATCGAGACCGATCCCACGCGCGTGCGCCAGGCGTTGTTCAATCTGATCGGCAACGCCGTGAAGTTCACCTTGAAGGGTTCGGTGACCGTCCGCGCGCAACGCCGCATCACCGACGCCGGGCCGTATCTGGTGTTCGACATCATCGATACCGGGGTCGGGGTGCCGCTGGAGGCCCAGAAGCGGCTTTTCGAACGTTTCCAACAAGCCGATGCGGGAACGACGCGCCGCTTCGGCGGCTCGGGTCTGGGGCTGGCGATCACGCGTAAGCTGGCGCGCATGCTTGGGGGTGAGGTGTCCTTCCGCTCGGTTCCCGGCGAAGGCTCGACATTCTCACTGACCATCGCTGCGCCGCCCGTCGGCCCGCCACGCGCCCAGGCCAGCGAGACCTCGGAGCTGCTGACCAGCCTGAAAGTCCTTGTCGTGGAGGACAATCCCACAAACCAACTGGTGGCGCGTCGCATCCTTGAGCAGCTGGGCGCGGAAGTCAGTGTGGCCGACGACGGCGCTGCGGGCGTCGAAGCCGCGGAGCGCGGCCGCTTCGACCTGATCCTGATGGATGTGCAGATGCCCGGCATGGATGGGCTTGAAGCCGCACGACGGATTCGCGCCCTTCCCGGCCCGGCGGGCCGCGCGCCGATCATCGCCCTGACCGCCAATGTCATGGCCCATCAGCGGGCCGCCTATCGCGCCGCAGGCATGGACGGGGTCACCGCCAAGCCGATCTCACCCGCCGCGTTGGTGGCCGAAATCCTGCGACTCTCCAGGATCGAGCCGGACCCCCGCTGCGCCGTCGCCTAACCCCGTTCCCCCAAACCCTGAACCGCGCTAAGCAGGGTCAAAATCAGGGGGATCCAGATGGCTGAAGAAGGTCAGAAACGCGCGTCGATGCGCACCGTGGTCTCGGCGTCTTCGGCCGGCACCGCGTTCGAGTGGTACGACTTCTTCATCTTCGGGAGCCTCACCCAGGTGATCTCGAAGACCTTCTTCGCAGGGTTGAACGAGACCGCCGGCTATATCGCCGCCCTGGCTCTGTTTGGCGTCGGTTTCGCGTTCCGACCGCTGGGCGCCCTGGTGTTCGGCAAGATCGGCGACCAGGACGGTCGCAAGGGCGCGTTCCTGGCCACGGTCCTGCTGATGGGCGGCGCCACCTTCGCCATCGCCTTCCTGCCCACCTACGAGCAGGCCGGGATCATCGCGCCGATCCTGCTGATCATCTTGCGCTGTCTGCAAGGCTTCGCCCTGGGCGGCGAGTATGGCGGGGCGGCGATCTATGTCGCCGAGCACTCGCCGGCCAACAAGCGCGGCTGGGCGACCTCATGGGTGCAGACTTCGGCGGCCTTCGGCCTGTTCGGCGCGCTGCTGGTCATCCTCGCCACCCGATGGGTGCTGGGCAAGTATGTCGGACCGGATGCTTTCGACGAATGGGGCTGGCGGATTCCGTTCGCCGTCTCGATCGGTCTCCTGGGCATCTCGGTCTGGATGCGCCTGAAGCTGACCGAAAGCCCGACCTTTGAAGCCATGAAAGCTGAGGGCCAGGCCTCCAAGGCGCCTTACGCCGAGGCCTTTGGTCAGTGGAGCAACCTCAAGCTGGTGATCCTGGCCTTCGTGTCGATGATGTGCGCCCAGGGCGCGGTCTGGTACACGAGCTTCTTCTACGTCCAGACCTTCATGGAGAAGTTCCTGAAGGTCGACCCGGTGACGATCAACGAACTTATGATGATCGCCACCGCGGTCAGCGCCATCTTCTACGTCGTCTTCGGCTGGCTCTCGGACAAGGTGGGCCGCAAGCCGGTGATGCTGGGCGGCATGACCCTGGCGCTGCTGTTCTACTTCCCGGGCTTCCACCTGCTGGAGAAGGCGGCCAATCCGGCCCTCGCCGAAGCCAGCGCCAAGGCCCCCGTCGTGGTGTTCGCCGATCCCAAGGACTGTTCGCTGCAGTTCGATCCCGTCGGCAAGACGGCGTTCGTCACCTCATGCGACATCGTCAAGAGCACCCTGGCCAACGCCGGCGTCTCCTACGCCAACGAGGCCGCGCCGGCCGGCGCTGTCGCGGTCATGCGCATCGGCGGCGCCGAAGTGCTCTCCAAGAGCGCCGCAGGCCTTGGCAAGGACGAGGTCAAGGCGACGAAGGCCGAGGTCGAGGGGCGGATCAAGGCGGCGCTCGCCGGGGCCGGCTATCCCACCAAGGCCGATCCCGCGCGGATGAACATGCCGATGATCCTGGGCGTGCTCTTCGTCTTCGTGATCGCCGCCACCGCCCTGTTCGGGCCGCTGGCCGCTTGCCTGGTCGAACTGTTCCCGACCCGGGTGCGCTATACGGCCCTGTCCCTGCCCTACCACATCGGCACCGGCTGGGTGGGCGGCTTCGTGCCGTTCTTCGCCTTCGCCATCGTGGCGGCGGTCGGCAACATCTATGCGGGCCTCTGGTACCCGTTCGCCTTCACGCTGCTCAGCGTGCTGACCACCCTCTTTCTGCTGCCCGAGACGAAGGAGCGGCCGCTCAACTAACGCGCCCGGTCAGGTCGCGACGGGGAGAACCTCGACCGCGACCTCGGCCTGGGTCAGGGCGTGCACCAGGGCCGGATCCACCGGATGCGTGATCAGCCGGACGATCTGGCGACCCTCGCGGGCCAGCTGGATCAGGTGTGGGGCGTCGGCCCCATCCGCATCCAGCCGCTCGGCGTCGCGGCGCGCCATCTTCAGCACCTCGGGCTCGACGTCGCCGTCCAGCACCAGGACATCGGCGGAGCCGAGGGCGCGGAGCGCGCGCAGGGTGAGCAGGTCGGCCGGCCCCTTGCCGGCGATGAAGCGCACGACGCCCTTGCGCGCGCCGCCCTTGGCCAAGGCCTCGCGGAAGAGCTGGCCCGCACGATCCATGTCGCCCTCGCGGGCGGCGGCGGCGGCCTCGCCCATCACCGCATCGCGCAGGAAGGCGCGGCGCTCGTGCAAAGCCGGCAGGGTCTTGCGGACCTCGGTCTGGAACTTGGCGAGCAAGGCCGCCACCCGGCCCGTGCCCTCCGGCACCTGGGCCTCGATGTCGTTGCGCAGCATGGTGGCCAGGACCGGCGCTCCACCGCCCGTGCCCACCGCCGCGACCACCTGGCCCCGGTCGATCACCGCAGGCGTATTGAAGTCGCAGAGCTCGGGACGATCCACGACATTGACCAAGACCCGGGCCGCGCGCGCCGCGCCGGCGGCCGCCTGCACGAAGACCTCGTCGGAGCTGGCGATGAAGGCGAAGGCGGCGCCACTATAGGACCCTGGCAGATAGGCGGCGTGACCATCCAGGCGAACCAGCGTCGCGGGCGAGCCGTCGAACAGCCGGGCCTTGGCCTCGGCGGCTTCGCCGGACCCGGCGATCACCACCTTGCGGCCGGCCAGGGGGAAAAAGGCGGGGAACGAGTCCAAGACGAAACCTCAAGACCTATTGCGAACGGCAGGCGTCATAGGGGCCACCGGGGAAACCTGTCAGCGCGGCGTCGTCACCCTTGCTCCAGATCTCGGCCTGACCCGCCGTATAGCGCGCCCCGGAGGCGGACCTGGCCAGCTTGAGGGTATTGGTGACGCCGCCGGCGGAGACGACGACGCGCTTGCCGTGCAAGGCGTAGGCGGCGGTGAAGCGCTTGCCGCCCTTGCAGCTGTAGCGAATGGGCGCGTCGGTCGCATCCATCGGCGCGACCGTGGCGCAGCCCGCGAGCGCCGCCGATACGATGGCGACGACAATGACGATACGACGCATGACGCGAACTCCCTGCAACGCGTCGCAAGCATAGCCCGTTTCGTCACGGGTCGCGCCCTGCTGATCGCGGATGGCGTTTTTCGGCGCCTTGAGGTTCCGGCGCCGCCGTTGAAAATCCCGCTGGCCAAGCCATGTGTGAACAGTGTTAGGTTTCATCTGGGGCGCGGTGCGTCCCGTCTTTCGTTGGGAGGCGAAGACGCATGGCCATGACCCTCGATATCAACGGCAAGCCGGTCTCCGTGCAGGCCGCGCCGGAAACGCCCTTGCTCTGGGTGTTGCGCGACGAACTGGGCATGACCGGAACCAAGTTCGGCTGCGGCCTGGCCCAGTGCGGCGCCTGCACGGTGCATATGGACGGGCAGCCGATCCGGTCGTGCGTCACCCCGATCGAGGCGGTCGGCGCGGCCAAGGTGACGACGATCGAGGGCCTGGGCGGCCAACACCCCGTTCAACAGGCCTGGGTGCGGCACGATGTGCCCCAGTGCGGCTACTGCCAGTCCGGCCAGATTATGTCGGCCTGCGCTTTGCTGGCCCAGAAGCCCAAGCCCAGCGATCAGGACATCGACGAGGCCATGGCGGGCAACATCTGTCGTTGCGGCGCCTACCAACGTATCCGCGCGGCGATCAAGGATGCGGCCGACTTCGGTCCGCCCACGGGCGAGGCTCACGCCGATATCGATGAAGCCATCGTCGCCGCCTCGGGCGCGACGCACCGGGGAGCCGGCCGATGAACGCCCCTGTCGATCCCAAGGGCCTGAAGGCCATCCAACCCAGCCGCCGCGATGTCGTGGTCGCCTCTACGATGGTGGGCGGCGCGCTCCTGGTCGGGTGTTCTCCCGCCGACCTGATGAGCGCCGGCTCCAAGGTCGAGGTCGGCGCCTTTGGCCCGTTCATCAAGATCGCGCCGGACGGCGTGGTGACGGTGATCTCCAAGCACATCGAGTTCGGCCAAGGCAATCACGCAGGCCTGGCGGCCATCGTCGCCGAGGAACTGGACGCCGACTGGAGCAAGGTGAAGGTCGAGCAGGCCCCGGCCAACGCCAAGCTCTACGCCAACGGAAACATGGGCGCGCAATTGACCGGCGGCTCGTCGGCGATCTCGAACTCGTGGGACCAGCTGCGCAAGGCCGGCGCCGGCGCCCGGGCGATGTTCGTCCAGGCGGCCGCCAACCGCTGGAACGTCCCGGTCGGCGAGATCACGGTGAAGGACAGCGTGCTGGCCCATACCTCGGGCAAGACCGCCACCTTCGGCGAACTGCTCAACGACGCGGCCAAGGTCAATCCGCCGACTGATCCCAAGCTGAAAGATCCCAAGGCCTTCACGCTGATCGGTTCCGATCGCGTGCGCCGCAAGGACTCGCAGGCCAAGAGCGACGGCTCGGCCCTCTATACCCAGGATGTCCGTCTGCCCGACATGCTGACGGCCATGGTCGCCCACCCGCCCCGGTTCGGCGGCAAGGTGAAGAGCTTCGACGCGGCCGAGGCCAAGAAGGTGGCCGGCGTCGTGGACGTGTTCGAGATCCCCACCGGCATCGCCGTCGTCGCCCAGAACACCTATGCCGCCCGCATGGGCCGCGAGGCCCTGAAAATCGAGTGGGACGAGGAGAAGGCCGAGAAGCGCGGCAGCCCGGCGATCATCCAGGTCTATCGCGACGTGCTGTCGGGCAAGGACGCCTCGGTGAAGTGGGAGCCCTTCGACCAGCGCGGCGACGCCGCTGCGTTGGAAACGGCCAAGGGCGCCGACGTGGTCGAGCTGAACTACGAGTTCCCCTATCTGGCCCACGCCACGATGGAGCCGATGAACTGCGTCGCCGCGGTCGACGGCAACAAGGTCAAGCTGACCTTCGGATCCCAGGGCCAGACCCTGGACCAGCTGAATGTGGCCAAGGTCGTCGGGTGCCTGCCAGGTTCGGTGGAGATCGAAACCCTGTTCGCCGGCGGCTCGTTCGGTCGCCGCGCCACCTTCCAGTCGGACTACGCCGTCGAGTGCGTCCACATCGCCAAGAAGGTCGGCAAGGGCCGTCCGGTGAAGCTGGTCTGGACGCGCGAGGACGACATGCGGTCCGGTTACTTCCGGCCTATCGTCCTGCATGCGCTGAAGGTGAAGCTGGACAAGGACGGCCTGCCGGCGGCCTGGCGCCATCGCATCGTCACCCAGTCGATCATGAAGGGCGCGCCCATGCCGATGGGCAAGGGTCCCGACTCCTCGGCGTTCGAGGGCATCAATGACTCGCCCTATCTGAAGGCGACGCCCGTGGTCGACGCCCAGGTCGCGTTCCCGGACATCGGCGTGCCGGTGCTCTGGTGGCGCTCGGTGGGCGCGACCCATACCGCCTTCGTCATGGAGCACACCATCGACCAGCTGGCCGCCAAGGCCGGCAAGGATCCGGTGGCGTATCGTCGTGCGATCTACACCAAGGCCGGCGCGGAGCGTCACCTGGCGGTCCTCAACCTCGCGCTGGAGAAGGCGGGTCCGAAGGCGACCGCGGGCTGGACACGCGGTGTCGCCGTCCATGAGAGCTTCGGCTCGGTCGTCGCGCAGATCGCCGAGGTCAAGCTTGAGAACGGCGCGCCGCGCGTCGGCCGTGTCGTGACAGCGATCGATTGCGGTGTGGCCATCTCGCCCGATCAGATCGCCGCCCAGATGGAAGGCGGCACCTGCTATGGCCTGTCGGCCGCCCTGTTCGGCGAGGTGACGCTGACCGACGGTCAGGTGGATCAGACGAACTTCGACGGCTACCGCGTGCTGCGGATCAACGAGGCGCCGTCGGTCGAGACCCATATCGTCCCGTCCGGCAATCCGCCCAGCGGCGTCGGCGAGCCCGGCACGCCGGTCATCGCACCCGCCGTGGCTAACGCCTTGTTCGCCCTGAACAAAGCCGCCACGTCGCGCCTGCCCTTCGTGCGATCCGAGGCCTGATCGACCGGCGTTCGACCGATACACGCTGGACGGGAAGAAATTCTCCGATCATCCTGCGGAAATGGTTGAGCGTAAGCGTGCTGCTTTGGGCGAGCGGATCTGTGTCAGGCGGGACGCGCCACGGCGAGAACGGACTCGCGCCCATCAGGGCTCTCGGCGGGAGATTCGGCCTTGAAAGCGGGTCCGGACGCAGAAGCTGATGCGCTCGGCGACGAGGAAGATATCGCCATGTTCGTTCAGGCCCTCGCGGGAGTGAACATGGACTACCGTCGGGTGCTCAGCCTGTTGATCCCACGTCTGGCGGCGCTGGAAGAGCGCGGCGACACGGCGGGCGCCGTGCGGCTGATCCAGGAGATCCAGGCCATCATCAACGCCCCGGAGCGGCCCGAGCACTAGGCGGTGTGGACACTTATCGCAGCCACAAGGCAATAGCGGCGAGGGTGACGACGGCGAGATAGTTGCGAGCGGTCTTTTCGAAGCGGGTTGCAACGCGCCGGAACTGCTTGAGCTTTGAGAAGCAGC
>NZ_PJRR01000013.1 GCF_002858865.1 Caulobacter vibrioides
CAATTCAACAATGTCAAAGACCCGAACCGCCTCAGCGGCCCCATCGTTTAGCGCCCGATGTCGGCGGAGGCGGCTATCTATCCAACCCCGAATTCCGTGTCAAATCGTTTTTTTCAAAACTTTTCGAACCGGAGCGGCGAAACCCGAAAACCGGGGCCCGCCAGAGCGGCCAGCTTCTAGAGAAGTCGACCAATCCAGTCAACCGATTATTTTGAAGAAGCTTCAAAGCATCGAGTAACTAGACCTTACATCGCGCCGCTGAATTCTTGCGAAGTCTTGGCGGCGATGTTCGGAGCGGCGCTTCTAATGAGGCGACATTCCGAAGTCAACCAACTCTTTTCGACTTTTTCGACAACCGGGAGACCCAGGATCGAAGAGACAAAAAGAGGATCCCGGGGCCGCCGAAGCCGCCCTTGCGGATCCATCATTGAGTCGATTGGAGCGCGGTTTCTAGCGAAGCGTCTGGACCGATGCAACTCCCTTTCGGGGGCCGCGTCGTCCGGTCGCGATGCCGTTCCGAGCGAGGCGGTGATCTAGTCGGCCAGCCGACGACTGGCAACCCCCTCGCGACAATATAACGACGCTCTTTTGACGACGTCCTTAACAGACGCCCGTGGAGCCCGCCCAAGCGGGCTCCGGCCGTCATACTTAGTGCTGGCTTTCCGGCAGACGCACGACCAGGCCGTCCAGCGCGTCGCTGACCTTGATCTGGCAGGACAGGCGGCTGTTGGGTTCGACGTTCTCGGCGAAGTCCAGCATCGACTCTTCCATGGCCGACTTGTCGCCGGTCTTGTCGAGCCAGGCTTCGTCCACATAGACGTGGCACGTCGCGCAGGCGCAGGCGCCGCCACAGTCGGCGTCGATGCCCGGGACATTGTTCTTCACGGCGCCCTCCATGACCGTGAGGCCCGGCTTGACGTCGATGACTTGCTCGGCGCCGTCGTGCTGGATGTAGGTGATCTTGGCCATCTGTTTCCCGTTACCCTTGGAAGGCTCTCTGTATAGGGCGACCTTAGGCCGCCACCTCTTTCATGGACACCGACGGATCGGCGAGCTTGTTGGCGTCAACCGGCGTGCGCTTGGCGATCAGCTGTTTGCCGGCCATGAACTCCGGCGGAGCGTTCACCGCCTCGACAGCCTGGACCAGGTCGCCCTTGAGATGGAAGACGGCGAACTTCGCGGCGGCGACGTCGCCGCGCACGACCTGACGGTCGGCATCGAAGGGCAGCCCGGCGATCTGCAGCTTGAGGTCATACTGGTCCGACCAGAACCAGGGCGTCTCGGGCACGGGTCCCGGACGGCCCAGAATCGCCGAAGCCGCCTGCTTGGCCTGTTCGAGGGCGTTCGGAACGCTCTCCAGTCTGAACTGACGATCATAGAGCGGAAGGGGGCGATGGGTCACATCGCCGATGGCGAAGATCGAAGGATCTTCGGTCCGCGCCTCAAGGTCGACTACCACGCCATTGGCGGTGGACAGTCCGGCGTCCTTGGCCAGCTCGTCGTTCGGAACCGCGCCCACACCAACAAGCGCAACATCGCAAGCCACGACCCGGCCGTCATTGAAGCGCACACCGGTCACGTGGCCATCATGGCCTTCGAAGGCCGCAACGCCGGCGTTCAGCTCGAACGCGACGCCGTGCTTGCCGTGATAGTCCTGGAAGAAGTGGGACAGCGTCTCACAGGCGACGCGCGCCAGAACACGGCTCTCTCGCTCGATCACCATGGCGTGGCTGCCCAGAGCGCGCGCCGAAGCGGCGGCCTCAAGGCCGACATAGCCGCCGCCGACGACGGCGAGGCGCTTGTCCGGGCCCAGAGCGTTCTTCAGCAGTTCAGCGTCCGCCGCCGTGCGGAGCGCCAGGACACCAGCCAGATCCGCCCCCGGGATCGGCAGTTCGCGCGCGCGCGCGCCCGTGGCCAGAACCAGAAAATCGTAGGGGATCACCTCGCCCGAGGCGAGGGCCACGGTCTTGTCCGAACGGTTGATCCGTTCGGCGACGCCGCCGAGGCGCAACATCACATTGTTGTCGGCGTACCAGTCGGCGGGCTTGAGCGAGAGCGAGTCGGCGTCCGCCTCACCCTTCAGCCAGGCTTTGGAAAGCGGGGGACGTTGATAGGGCAGCAGCGGCTCGTCCCCGATCAGGACAATCCGACCCTCGTGACCATACTGGCGCAGGAACGCGGCGACCGAGCCGCCCGCGTGACCCGCGCCGACGATGACGACGCATGCGTTCTGATTAACTTCAGCGCTCAAGGACGCCCTCCCTTTCGTCAAAAATGACGCCGGCGTCACCTATTGGCAAGCGCCTTCGACAGAGGCGGATACGGAATGGGGCGGCTCGTTTCCGAAGCCGCCCCACATTTATCGCTCTGCAGCGTGCGTCAGACGACGCGCTCGACCATCATCTTCTTGATTTCGGCGATGGCCTTGGCCGGGTTCAGCCCCTTGGGGCAAACCTGGGCGCAGTTCATGATCGTATGGCAGCGATAGAGCTTGAAGGGATCCTCAAGCGCATCGAGGCGGTCACCGGTGGCCTCGTCGCGGCTGTCGATCAGCCAGCGATAGGCGTGCAGCAGGGCCGCCGGGCCCAGATACTTGTCGCCGTTCCACCAGTAGCTGGGGCACGAGGTCGAGCAGCAGGCGCACAGGATGCACTCATAAAGACCGTCGAGCTTTTCGCGGTCCTCGGGGCTTTGCTTCCACTCGGTCTGCGGCTCGGGCGTGTCGGTGTGCAGCCAGGGCTCGATCGAGGCGTACTGGGCGTAGAACAGCGTCAGGTCCGGGATCAGGTCCTTGACCACCGGCATGTGCGGCAGCGGACTGATCTGAACCGCCTTGCCCGGCACCTCGGCCCAGCCGTGGGTGCAGGCCAGGGTGTTGCGGCCGCCGATGTTCATCGAGCAAGAACCGCAAACACCTTCCCGGCACGACCGGCGGAAGGCCAGGGTCGGGTCGATGGTGTTCTTGATGTACAGCAGCGCGTCCAGGACCATCGGCCCGACGGCGTCGACGTCGACGTCGTAGGTGTCCCAGCGCGGGTTGCCGCCCGCTTCCGGATCGTAGCGGTAGATCTTGAAGGTCTTGACCTTCTTGGCGCCGGCCGGGGCGGGCCAGTGCTTGCCCGACTTGACCTGCGAGTTCTTGGGGAGCGCTAGCTCGACCATTCTACCGTCCTCTAGCTCGGTAATTGTGTTCTTCTTCCAACGCCACGATCAACCCGTTCAACGCTTCGACCTTGCCCAGCAAATCATTCGCTAACTTAGGATCCAGATCCTCGCCCTGCGTCAGGATTTCGTTCAGGCCTTCTTGTAGCTGACGACGAATATCGATCTTGCCGTATCTAATCTTATCCAACTGCTCTGCGGCTCGGAGAGAAAGTTCTTTCCGATCACCCAGATAGTGGAATGACAGGCGCTCCAAGGAGCTATCGACCCGCCACTCCGCATCGTTGAAATCACTGAGAACCTCTTCGATAGCTTCGCGAGAGGGCTGCCGCCCTTCCGCGAAATCACGGAGAAGTCCCCTTATCCCTTCCGGGGTGAAGTAAATGCGCCGCAAGGCTGCAACTATCTCATCCCGAACATCACCGTATCGTCGATCTAGGCGATCCTCTCGCCCAGAAGTCAGCGAACCTACGATCTCCAAGGCGGGCGAAAGCGTTGAAAGGACCTGCTCGAGCACCGCCTTCCCCCTCAGTAGACCCGTTGCTTCGGCGGGATGTAAGCGATGTCGTCCGACATGGTGTAGCTGTGGACCGGGCGGTAATCGATCTTCACCTTGCCGGTGTCGAGGTCGAGCCACGCCAGGGTGTGCTTCATCCAATCCTTGTCGTCCCGGTCGGCGAAGTCCTCGCGGGCGTGTGCGCCGCGGCTTTCGGTGCGGTTGGCCGCGCCGTTCACCGTGACGACCGCCTGGCCGATCAGGTTGTCGAACTCCAGGGTTTCCATCAGGTCGGTGTTCCACACCAAACCGCGATCGCTGACCTTGAGATCGGCCTTCTTGTCCCAGACGGCCTGCAGACGCGCAACGCCGCTGTCCAGGCTCTCGCCCGTGCGGAACACGGCGGCGTCTTCCTGCATCGCCTTTTGCATCTCAAGACGCAGTTCGGCGGTGCCGGTCGAGCCCGAGGCGTTACGGAAGCGATCGAAGCGCGCCAGGTGCGCGTCGGTCTGGGCGTCCTTCAGTTCCGGTTGCTTGGCGCCCGGCTTGAGAATCTCGGCGCAGCGCAGGGCTGCGGCGCGACCGAACACGACGAGGTCGATCAGCGAGTTGGAGCCCAGGCGGTTGGCGCCGTGCACCGAGACGCAGGCCGCTTCGCCCACGGCCATCAGGCCCGGGATCACCTGGTCGGGATTATCGCCCGACTTGGTGACGACCTCGCCGTGATAGTTCGTCGGGATGCCGCCCATATTGTAGTGGACGGTCGGCAGCACCGGGATCGGCGCCTTGGTCACATCGACGCCGGCGAAGACCTTCGCCGTTTCCGAGATACCCGGCAGACGCTCGGCCAGGATCTTGGGATCCAGGTGGTCCAGGTGCAGGAAGATGTGGTCCTTGTTGGGACCCACCCCGCGACCTTCACGGATCTCGATGGTCATCGCGCGGCTGACCATGTCACGCGGCGCCAGGTCCTTCACGGTCGGCGCATAGCGCTCCATGAAGCGCTCGCCTTCCGAGTTGGTCAGGTAGCCGCCTTCGCCGCGGGCGCCTTCGGTGATCAGGCAGCCGGCGCCGTAGATGCCGGTGGGGTGGAACTGCACGAATTCCATGTCCTGCAGCGGCAGGCCGGCGCGCAGCGCCATGGCGTTGCCGTCGCCCGTGCAGGTGTGGGCAGAGGTCGCCGAGAAGTAGGCGCGGCCGTAACCGCCGGTGGCCAGGATCACCATCTGGGCCTGGAAGCGATGCAGGGTGCCGTCGTCGAGCTTCCACGCCGTCACGCCGCGGCAGACGCCGTCGTCCATGATCAGGTCGAGAGCGAAGTACTCGATGAAGAACTCTGTGTCGTGGGCCAGCGACTGGCCGTACATCGTGTGCAGCATGGCGTGACCGGTCCGGTCGGCCGCCGCGCAGGTGCGCTGGATCGGGCCTTCACCGAAGTTCTTGGTCATGCCGCCGAAGGCGCGCTGATAGATCTTGCCGTCGGGCGTCCGCGAGAAGGGCACGCCCCAGTGCTCGAGCTCGTAGACCGCCGCCGGGGCGTTGCGGGTCAGGTACTCGATGGCGTCCTGGTCGCCCAGCCAGTCCGACCCCTTGACGGTGTCGAACATGTGCCAGCGCCAGTCGTCCTGGCCCATATTGCCCAGCGAAGCGGAAATGCCGCCCTGCGCCGCCACGGTGTGGCTGCGGGTCGGGAACACCTTGGTGATGCAGGCGGTCTTCAGGCCGGCCTGGGCGGCGCCCAGCGCAGCGCGAAGGCCAGAACCGCCGGCGCCGACGACGACGACGTCAAACTTGTGGTCGATGAACTTGTAGGCCGACATCAATGGGCTCCGGTCACGGTCAGGGCGACCTTGAGGATCGAGAAGACCCCCACGGCGCCGGCCAGCACGCAGACGAACAGGTTGCCGATCACCAGGGCGGTCTTGGTCGTGAAGCGCTCGATATAGTCTTCGATCACCACCTGCACCGCGCTTTGCAGGTGCACCAGGGCGGCGATCAGCAGCAGGCTCAAAAGCACGGCGTTGACGGGCTGGGCCATCCACTGGACGACCACGTCATGCGGCGCACGCACCTGCTTGAGCGCAGCATAGGCGCCCCACACCGTCAGCGGCGCCAGGGCCAGGCCCGAAACCCGCTCGGTGATGAAGTGGCTGACGCCGTGACGCGAGGCGCCCATGCCCCGGGCGCGCGACAGCGGCGTGCGGAACTGCTGGGGCTGAAAGAGGTCTTTCTTGCTCATGATCAGAACGCTCCGATGCCGCCGGCGATGACCCAGGTGACGATCGTCGCCACCACCGCGAACGCGATGGCCATGGCGCCGGTCATGTCGGCCGTGCGCGGGGCGAAGCCCTTGCCGGCGTCCCAGAAGGTCTGACGGATGGTGTAGGCGACGTTGAAGAACACCGCGAAGGTCTCGCCCAGCAGCACGAGCTTGCCGATCGGCGAACCCAAGAGGCCGACATAGCTCGCATAGGCGTCGGGCCCGGCGGCCAAAGCGGCGGCCCAGCCCGCCAGGATCACGGCGCCGACCCAGAGGCCGACGACGCAGCCGCGGTGAAGGATCGAGCAGGCCATCGTGATATGCCAACGCCACACCTGCAGGTGCGGCGACATCGGGCGCTCAGGCAGCCCCCGGCTCGTGTCGGTCATGAGAGGTCCAACCCCAGTAGCCTTTGTGCGTTGCGGGATGCTTTTAAGCGCGAGGGCGGGGGTGTCAATTAAACGGCGCCCTGTTGAGAAACGTTCGCAATTCTCCGCCTTGGCGGGTCGACGAGCGCATCCCAGCGCTTGAGGCGCAGGCCCTCGCCAACAATGCGAGGTCTAAGCCGCGCGCAGCTCTGTAAGGGCCAGGTGCTGGAGGAGCATGATCGTCTTGGCGTCGCGGATACGGCCGTCCGCGATCATGGCCAGAGCTTGCCCCATCGTCATCTCCAGGACCTCGATGTCTTCGCCCTCATCGGGGTGGCCTCCGCCGCCGCTGATGCGCATGGCCGCATCGTATTCGGCGACGAAGAAGTGCAGGATCTCGGTCACCGATCCGGGGCTCATGAAGGCCTCGAACACCTTGCGGACTTCACCCAGGCGGTAGCCCAGCTCCTCCTCGACCTCCGCTCGGATACGGACTTCGGGCTCGGCGTCGTCGAGCAGGCCGGCTGCGGCTTCGATCAAGAGGTCGTCGCAGCCGTTCACAAAGGCCGGATAGCGGAACTGCTTGACCAGCAGCACCGTCCGGTTCTCGATGTTGTAGGGCAGAAGGACGGCGCCGTTGCCACGATCGTAGTGCTCGCGCGACTGGGTCTGCCAGGTTCCGTCGCGGCGCTTCCAGTCGAAGGTCGTGGTCCGCAGCACGTACCAGTTGTCGGAGAGCAGTCTGGTTTCGCGAACCCGAACCCGATCCTTGACCGACATCGCCGCCTCCTAGTCCCTGACTCGACCGACATAGTCGGCGGACCGCATTTCCTGCAGGCGCGAGACGGTCCGCTCGAACTCAAAGGCCCCTTCCCCCTCTGGATAGAGCTGCTCCGGCTCGGCTTCAGCCAGCGCCACCAGCTTGACGTCGGCTTCGTAGAGCGCGTCGACCAGGGTGTTGAAGCGCCGCGCGGCGTCTCGGCGCGCCGGCGTCAGGCAAGGGACGTCCTCAAGGAAGAGTGTGTGGAAGCGCTCGGCGATCGCGAGATAGTCCTGCGGGCCGAGGGCTTGCTGGCACAGACTGGCGAAGGACGAGCGCACCAGGCCGCCCGCCGCGCGGGGCAGGCGCATCTTCCGCCCCAGCACCTCGAGAGTCGCGCCCGTCTCAGGCGCGCCGTCCAGCATGTCGGCCCAGAGGCCGTCGAACGCGGCCTGGCTCGCCTTGTCGTTGGGCGCCAACCAGGTGCGGGCCGCGCGCAGGCGATCCAGGCGGAAGTCGACGGGACCGCGCACCGCCACAACGTCCAACGCCGACTTCAGCATGTCGATGAACGGCAGGAAGAGCTGACGGTTGAGACCGTCCTTGTAGAGATCCTCCGGCGGCCGATTGGAGGTCGCCACCAGGGTGACGCCGCGCGCAAACAGCGCCTCGAAGAGCCGCCCCAGGATCATGGCGTCGGCGATGTCGGTGACCTGCAACTCGTCGAAGCACAGCAGGCGCGCTTCGCCGGCGATCCGCTCGGCGGTGGGCGCGACGGGATCATCGCCCTTGGACTGGCCAAAGCGCGCCTTGCGGGTGGCGGCGTCGCCCTTGCGCCAGACGTCGATGTCGGCGTGGACCTCGGCCATGAAGGCGTGGAAGTGGATACGGCGCTTCTTGGCCACCGGCGCGCTGTCGAAGAACAGGTCCATGACCATGGACTTGCCGCGACCGACGGGGCCCCACAGATAAACGCCGCGCTGGCTCTTGGGCTTGCGACCGAAGAACGAGAAGCCCGGCTCGCCGGCGGCGTCGAGATCGGCCTCCAGGCGCGACAGGGCCTCGACCGCGGCCGCCTGGGCGACGTCGGGCCTGATCTCGCCCTGGGCCAGGCGCTCGCGATAGGCGGTGCGAAGGGAAGTCGGCATCAAGGATTGCGGTTAGCGCGTTCGCCGCGCCGGGAGCAAGAGGGCGCTGACAGAACCGATCACCGCGCCTAAGCTCATCACATGGTTCATGTTCCGGCCGCCGGGGCGGTCCAAGCGGGCCAAGCCGCCGATCCCCACATCATCGACACCCTGATCGCCGAACGCGCCCCGCGCCTGACGGGCTCGCCGCTCTGGCCGCTGGTCAAGCCTGGTCTCTATCGCCTGCTCGACTACCGCAAGGCTCGCGCCATGGCGGAGACGATCGAGACGATGGGCGGCCAGGCGGCGCTCGATCATGTGTCGCGACTCTTGTCGCTGAAGGTCGATATCCGCGGCCTGGAGCATCTGCCCGCGGAGGGCCGCGTCGTGATCGTGGCCAACCATCCGACCGGCATTGGAGACGGCGTCGCCGTCTATGACGCCCTGAAGACCCATCGCCCGGACATCGTCTTCTACGCCAACGCAGACGCCCACCGCGTTTGCCCGCGCTTCGACGACGTCCTGATCCCCGTCGAATGGGTCGAGGAGAAGCGAAGTCGCGAGCGCATGCGCCTGACCCTATCCATGACCCGCGAGGCGATGGAGGCCGAGAGGGCGTTGATGATCTTCCCCGCCGGACGGCTGGCGGTGACGGATGCGCAAGGACGGCTCAGCGATCCGCCGTGGATGTCCTCGGCCGTCTCGATCGCCCGCAAATATGGTGCGCCGATCGCGCCCATCCACCTGGAGGGGCCGTGGTCGACCCTGTTCCACCTGTTCGGCCGTCTCTCGCGCGAGCTTCGGGACATCACCCTGTTCCACGAACTGCTGAACAAGACGGGACGGCGCTTCTCGCTGACCATCGGGCCGCCCGTTGATCCGGAGGCCTTGCCGCGAGACGCTGAGCAAGCCACCGAGGTCCTGAAGCGCTATGTGGAGCGCCAATTGCCGAACGAGCCGACGAGCCCCCTGACGTGAAGACCCTTTCCCTCGCCGACGAGGCCGCGACCCAGGCGCTGGGCCGGACGCTGGCTCGCGCCCTTCACCCCGGAGACGCCCTCTGCCTGACTGGCCCGCTCGGCGCCGGCAAGTCGACCCTGGCCCGGGCCCTGATCCGGGCTCTTACGACGCCGGACGAGGAGGTCCCCAGCCCGACCTTCACCCTCGTCCAATTCTACGAAACACCCGCTTTCCCCCTGGCCCATTTCGACCTCTATCGCCTTTCGGATCCCGACGAGGCCTACGAGATCGGTCTGGACGAGGCGCTCGACGACGGCGTCGCCCTGATCGAGTGGCCCCAGCGTCTGGAAGGGCGTTTGCCCCGGACTCGGCTCGATATAGACATCGCCCTCGACGGCGACGCCCGGCGCGCCGTCATCGTGGCGCACGGCGATTTCGAAGGACGTGACCTTGAGTTCTGAACGCGAGGCGGCCAAGGCCGCGTTCCTGTCCGCCAACGGCTTCGGCGACGTCCGCCGCGAGTCGCTGGGCGGCGACGCTTCGACGCGCGCCTATGAGCGGCTGCATCGGGGCGAGCAAAGCTACATCTTCATGGACCAGCCGCCCTCGCTCGAGACCGCACCCTGCCCGCCCGACGCCTCGCCGGCCGAGCGCGCGGCTCTGGGCTACAACGCTCTGGCGCGTCTGGCGGCGGGCCGCGTGGACGCCTTCGTGGCCTGCGCGGGGTGGCTCAACGCCCAGGGCCTGTCGGCCCCCAAGGTTCTGGCCGCAGACCCAGCCGCAGGCCTGGCGGTGCTGGAGGACCTGGGCGATGATCTCTACGCCCGCCTGATCGAGACCGGAACTGACGAGGCTCCGCTCTACGACGCCGCGATCGATGGTCTCTTGGCCATCCACGCGGCCCCGACGCCGAAGGTCCTGCGCTACGACGGCTCGACCTGGCCGCTGCTGACCTATGACGATCTGGCCCTGAAGACCGCGCACGACATCTTCGTCGAGTGGCAGCCCCGGTTCCGCGACATCGCCTTCGATGCGGCGGCGCTGGCCGAATGGGAAGCGATCTGGGCGCCGATCCGGGCCAAGGGCGAGGCCGACGCGACCGTCTTCTGCCATCGCGACTATCACGCCGAGAACCTGATCTGGCTGCCGGAACGCGACGGCGCGGCGCGGGTCGGCATGCTGGACTTCCAGGACGCCGTCCTGGCCCATCCGGCCTGGGACCTGTCGATGCTGCTGCACGACGCCCGCCGCACTGTCTCGCCGCAGCGCGAAGCCGCGTGCCTAGACCGTTATCTCGCCGCCCGCCCCGAGCTGGACCGCACGGCCTTCCTGGCCGACTACCATGCGCTGGGCGCGCTCAACATAATCCGGATCCTGGGCATCTTCGCCCGCCTAGTGACCCGCGACGGCAAGCCCCGCTACGCCGACTTCATTCCGCGCCTGTGGGTCTATCTGGACGTCTGCTTCGCCGACCCCGCCCTGGCCGAGCTGAAGGCGTGGTTTGATCGCTATGTGCCGGTGGAGACGCGTCGATGAGCAAGGCGCCCAAGATCGCCATGGTTCTGGCTGCAGGCCTTGGCACCCGCATGCGCCCCCTGACCAACGACCGGCCCAAGGCCCTGGTCGAGGTCGCCGAAAAGGCGCTGATCGATCACATGCTGGACCGGCTCGTCGCTGCCGGCGTCGAGACGGCCGTGGTCAACGTCCACTACTTCGCCGATCTGGTGGAGGCTCACCTGCGGGCCCGCGAGGCGAAGGGCCTCGCCCCCCGGATCGTCATCTCCGACGAGCGCGCCCAGGCGCTGGAGACCGGCGGCGGGATCAAGCACGCCCTGGCCTTGCTGGGCGAAGCTCCGGTGTTCGTCGCCAATATCGATTCGATCTGGATCGAACACGCCGGCGCCGCCGTCGACGCCGTGGCCGCCGCCTGGGATCCGGAGCGGATGGATGTGTGCCTGATGCTGGCCTCAACCACGGAGTCGCTCGGCTTCCACGATACGGGCGATGTGTTCCTCAGCGCTGACGGCCTGGTGCGCTTCAAGGACGCCGGAGAGATCGCGCCGCTCGTCTATGTCGGCGTGCACATCTGCAAGCCGGAGATCACGGCCGATGGTCCCGACGGGCCGTTCTCGCTCCTGCCGCTCTGGAAGCGCCTGGCCGCCGACGGCCGGGTCTGCGGCGTGGCCCCCGAGGGCCTCTGGATGCATGTCGGCGATCCGCAGGCCAAGCTGGCGGCCGAAGCCAGGCTCGCCGAGGCATGAGCGGGTCCGCGCCGTTCTTCGACCGTGAAGGGCCGCGCTGGTATTCGATCCCGGCGCACCGCCCGTTCGTCGACGATCTGGCGCGGGGCCTGTTGAACACGCTGGAGCCACTGGGTCCCGAGGCCCTGCCGCGCGCCACGGTGCTGACCCCGACCCGCCGGGGCGCGCGCGCTCTAGCCGACGCCTTCCTGTCGGTCGGCGGCGGTCGGGCGCTGCTGCTGCCGCAAATCCGGCCGCTGGGCGATCTGGACGAAGGCGAGCCGCCGTTCGAGCCGGGGGAGCTGTCCCTGACTCTGCCGCCGGCGATCTCGTCGCGGCGGCGGCGGTTCGAGCTGGCGAGGCTGGTGACCGACCACGGCGACAAGCTGTCGTTCAAGCCCGGCCCCGTTCAGGCGCTGGAACTGGCCAAGGCGCTCAGCGAGTTTCTCGACAGCTGCCAGATCGAGGAAGTGAATTTCGACGACAAGCTGGACGGCCTGGCGGAGGGCGATCTGGCCCAGCACTGGCAGGTCTCGGCCCGGTTCCTGCGATCCGTGTTGCGGGCCTGGTCCACGCGGCTGGACACTCTGGGCCTGATCGACGTCTCCGAACGTCGCGTCCGACTGCTACGCGCTCTTGAGGCGCAGTGGCGCGACAACCCACCGACCGAGGTGCTGGTCGCCGCCGGTTCGACCGGCACCGCGCCAGCGACCGCCGACCTGCTGCGGGTCATCGCCGCCGCGCCCAAGGGGGCCGTGGTGCTGCCGGGTCTCGATGAGGATCTCGCGGACACCGCCTGGGCCAAGATCGAGGGTTCCCAGGGCGAGCAGCATCCCCAGGGGGCGATGAAGCGCCTGCTGGACCGCGCCGGCGTCTCGCGCGCCGAGGTCCGCGCCTGGGTTCCCGAGGTCGACAGCCGCGGCCGCTGGCGTCGTCGCATCGTCAACGAGGCGCTGCGTCCCGCCGAAGCCACCGCCGACTGGCTGAGCCAGATCGCCGCCCTGCGCGCCGAGGCTCCCGGCCTCGACCCCGTCGCCGAGGGCCTGACGGGCTTCTCGGTCATCGCCGCCCGCGCCGAGGAAGAGGCCGCCGGCGCCTGCGCCCTCCTGCTGCGCGAAGCTCTGGAAGATCCGGTGCGTACGGCCGCCCTCGTCACCCCGGACCAGACCCTGGCGCGTCGGGTCATGACCCGCCTACAGCGGTGGGGCGTCATCCCCGACAGCTCGGCCGGCGCGCCGCTGGCCGCCGCCGGGTCGGCGATCCTGGCTTTGCACCTGGCCAGGCTGGTCGAGGAGCCGCTCAATCCCGTCCGCCTGCTGGCCTTCGCCAAGCACCCGCTCGTCTTAGGCGAGGATGAGGCGCCCGCCGCCGCCCTGCTGGAGCGCAAGGGCCTGCGCGGCGCAGCGCCGGGCTCGGCCGATGGGCTGCGCGCCCGCCTTCGCGACGCGCCGGACGCCCTGACCTTAGCCGACCGCATCCTCGCCGCCGTGAACCATGCCGCCGCGCCCTATGGCGGCGGAAAGCTCGCCGCCCCCGCCCGCGCGGCCCAGGCTCTGGTCGAGGCGCTGGAGTCGCTGATCGCGCCAGATCGTCTTTGGGCGGGCAACGCCGGGGAGTGCCTGGGGACGCTGATGGCCGCCCTGATCCAGGACGGCGAGCCCCTGCCCGACGCCTCGCCCCAGGCCTTCGCTGACATTCTCGACCGCCTGGTCAATGAGGAGACCGTCCGCGTCGGCGGGGCGAGCCATCCACGTCTGCGCATCCTCGGCGCGATCGAGGCGCGTCTGGTGCGCGCCGACCGGCTGGTGCTGGCGGGCCTTGAGGAAGGCGTCTGGCCGCAAGGTGCGCCGATCGATCCGTTCCTGTCGCGGCCCATGCGCCAGCGCCTGGGCCTGCCGCCGCCCGAGCGGCGGATCGGCCTGACGGCCCACGACTTCGCCCAGGCCGCCAGCGCGCCGCACGTGGTGCTGGTGCATTGCGAGCGGCGCGGCGGCGCGCCGGCCGTCGAGTCGCGCTGGCTGTGGCGCCTCAAGACCCTGGCCGCTGGCGCGGGCCTCGAATTGCCGCGTCGCGACGATGTGACAGACTGGGTCCGCGCTCTGGACGCGCCAGGGCCCTACGCCCCGATCGCTCGTCCCGCCCCGACCCCGCCGGTCGAGGATCGCCCACGCCGGATGGCGGTGACGCGCGTCGAGGCCCTGACCCGCGACCCCTACGCCGTCTGGGCGCGGGATATCCTGAAGCTCTATCCGCTGGAGCGACCCGACGAACCGGTCGAGGCGCGGGCGCGCGGCACCGCCATCCACGCCGCCTTTGAAAGGTTCGCCGAGCTCTATCCCGACGCCGTCCCGGCCGAAGCGGCTTTGGCCTTCGAAAAGCTCTATGTCGACGCCCTGGTCAGCGCCGGCATGCCGCCTACCGCCCTGGCCCGCGAGAAGGCCCTGGCCCGTGAGGCGGCGCTTTGGGTCGCCGACTGGGAGCGTCAACGGCGCACCCATGTGCGCCGCATCGTCGTCGAGGCCGAGGGCAAGCTGGACCTCGTCATCAACGGCCGCCCGTTCACCCTGACCGCCAAGGCCGACCGCATCGAGCCGACGCCGGACGGAACGGCCCACATCCTCGACTACAAGACCGGCGCTGCGCCGTCGCAAAAGCAGGTCGACACCGGCTTCTCGCCGCAACTGACCCTGACGGCGGCGATCCTCATGAACGGCGGGTTCCCGGATCTCGGCAAGCCGGTGCCCGGCGATCTGACCTATGTCCGCGTCACGGGCCGACGCCCCGCCGGCGAGGAGCAGGTCCGGGCCAAGGGCGACGGCGAGAGCGAGGACGCCGCGCGCAAGGCGTTGGAGGGCCTATCGTCCCTGATCGCCCGTTACGATGACCCGGACGAGCCGTACCGTTCGCGGGTCGCGCCGCAGTTCGTCAAGGAGCACCCCGGCGACTACGCGCATCTGGCGCGGGTGTTCGAATGGTCGACCAGCGGGGATGACGGAGAGGGCGAATGAGGCCGCTCGTCCAAATCCTCCCCCCAGCGGGGGAGGTGGTCGCGCAGCGACCGGAGGGGGAAGTGCGATCGGCGGGGTCATTCCCCCCTCCGGTCCTTCGGACCGCCTCCCCCACGGGGGGAGGATTGTGATGCACGACCCCCAGCGCATCGCCGCCGATCCGACGATCTCGGCCTTCGTCACCGCCAACGCCGGTTCGGGCAAGACCAAGACCCTGATCGACCGCGTCGCCCGTCTGCTGCTGGCCGGGGTCGAGCCGCAGGCCATCCTGTGCGTGACCTACACCAAGGCCGCCGCCGCCGAGATGCAGCGTCGCCTGTTCGACCGGCTGGGCAAGTGGTCGGTGACCAGCGACGCCGATCTGCGCGCCGAACTGGTCAAGCTGGTCGGCGAGGCCGACGCCCGCTACGACGCCAAGAGCCTGTCCGACGCCCGCGCCCTGTTCGCCAAGGCGCTGGAGACGCCGGGCGGCCTGAAGATCCAGACCATCCACGCCTTCTGCGAGAAGCTCTTGCGGCGCTTTCCGCTGGAGGCCGGGGTCTCGCCAGGCTTCACGGTCATGGACGATCAGGCCGGCGCCGCCATCGCCCGCGCCGCCCGCCGCGCCGTCGCCGCCTGGGTCGACAGCCACGACGACGCTTTTTCGGAAGCCTATGCCCGGTTCTCCGTCGCGCTGGATTTCCAGAGCTTCGAGGCGATGTTCGCCGGTTTCGAGGCGCGGCGCGGTCAGATCATGACCTATGTCCAGCGCTGCGGCGGTCTTGCCGTAGCCGTTTCCGACGCCTGGAGGCGTTGCGGCTTTGATGGGCCAACCTCGGCGCAAGACCTGGCCGTCAGGGCCATGGCCCGCCTCGACCTGCCGGCCTGGCGCGCCGCTGCGACAGTGCTGTTCGACGGCGGCGGCAAGCAGGACGCCAAGTCCGCCGAGGCCCTCGCCGCCGTGGCCCGCGATCCCGAAGCCACGCTGGACGTGGCCCTGCGCGCCCTCTTCACCGAGGGCGGCGAGGGGACGCCCGCGACCTGGCCGGCCAAGACCTCGGGCCTGAAGAGCCGCGAGGACCTGCGCGAGGCCCTGCTGCTGGAGCAGGCCAAGCTGGAGGCCGCCCGTGAGCAGGTCCGCGCCGCCAGGGTGGCGGAAGACACGCAGAACGCCCTGCTGCTGGCCGGTCTCTATATCGAGCGCCACATGGCCGAGAAGGAAGCGCGGGGCGCGCTCGACTTCACCGACCTGATCGACAAGACGCGGCTGCTGCTGACCGAGAAGGTCGAGGCGGCCTGGGTGCTCTACAAGCTGGACGGCGGCATCGACCACATCCTGCTGGACGAGGCCCAGGACACCGCGCCCGAGCAGTGGGAGATCCTGCGCGCCCTGACCGCCGACTTCTTCGTCGGCGAAACGTCCGAAGGCTGGAGCGGCCGCCGCGCCGAGCGGACCCTGTTCGTGGTCGGCGACGAAAAGCAGTCGATCTATTCGTTCCAGGGCGCCGACCCGACACGTCTGCTGGAAGAGACCCAGGGCTATATTTCGCGGATCGAGGCGGTCGGCGCGGTCGGTAAGGGCGTGCCGCTGACGGTCTCGTATCGCTCGACCCACCAGGTCCTGAGCTTCGTCGACGCCCTGTTCTCCGATCCGGACACCCGCGAAGGGGTGCCGCCCCCCGTCGGCCAGGATCTGGTCCGGCACGAACTCTTCCGGCACGGTCACCCCGGTTGCGTCGATCTGTGGCCGCTGACCCGTGAACTGCCCGGTGAGGACCGCGAGGCCTGGGAGAAGCCGCTCGACGAAGAGGGCGAGCGCAGCGCCAATCGTCGTCTGGCCGAAGCGATCGCCGCCGAGACCAGGGCGATCCTCGATCGCGGCGATGCGGTCTTCGACAAGGATATGGGGCGTCACCGCGCCGCTCACGCCGGCGACATTCTCGTCCTTGTTCGCCGACGCAAGGCGCTGTTCGAGGAGATCATCCGCGCCCTGAAGCGGCGCGGCGTCCCGGTGGCGGGGGCCGACCGCCTGGCCCTGTCCAGCCACATCGCCTTCGAGGACCTCGTGGCGCTGGGCCGGTTCATTCTGTTTCCCGATGACGACCTGACCCTGGCGGCCCTGTTGAAGACGCCGTTCTGCGGGCTTGGCGATGATGACGTCTACGCGCTCGCCAAGGGTCGGCGGGGGACGCTATGGGCCGAACTGACCCGACGGTCGGAGGAGCGTCCCGAATGGGCCGCCGCCCGCGCCGTTCTCGATTGGGCGCTCGCCGAAGGACGCCGCCGCCAGCCGTTCGAGTTCTACGCCGGCTGGCTGGGCCTGACTGATGCGGACGGTCGCTCGCATCGCGCCAAGGTGCTGACCCGGCTGGGCGCCGAGGCGGAAGAAGCGCTCGACGAATTCCTGGCGCAGGTGATGGAGGCCGAGCAACGCGGCGTTCGCGACCTGGAAGCCCTGGTCGCCGACTTCGCGGCGCTGGACATCATCGTCAAGCGCGAGATGGAAGGCGCCCGCCGCGAGGTGCGGGTGATGACCGCCCACGGCTCCAAGGGCCTGGAGGCGCCGATCGTCTTCCTGCCCGAGACGACGGTTAAACGCGGCGCCGGCGGCTCGCCGCTGCTGGTCACCGAGGACGGCGCCCTGCTCTGGTGCGCCTCAGGCAAGGGCGACTGCGCCGCCTCGGCCAAGGCCCGAAAGCTGCGCGAGGACAAGGAGGCGCAAGAGGCCCTGCGCCTGCTCTATGTGGCCCTGACCCGGGCCCGCGAACGGCTGATTCTCTGCGGCCGTATCGACGCCCGCACCAAGGACGACAAGGTCGGCGGCTGGTACGCGGCGGCCCGCGCCGCCTTCGCCCATCCCGACATCGCGCCAGGCGTCCGCACGATCGGCGACGGCGAGACGGCGTTCCTGCGCTATGGCCCCGATCCGCTCGGCGCGCCGAGAGTCGCCCCCGCCACGGCGGCCGTCGCCGCCCCGCCCGCCTGGATCATGGCGCAGGCGACGCCCGAGCCCGCCGCCGCCCGCTATGCCGCACCGTCGCGGCTCGAGGACACCGCCCGCGTTCCGGCACCCTCGCCTCTGGCCAGGATCGCCGGCCTTGGCCGGTATCGGCGCGGCGAGCTCATTCACAAGCTGCTCCAGCTGCTGCCGGACCTGCCGCCCGCTCAGCGCCCCGACGCGGCGCGGCGCATCCTGGCGGCCGAGCGCGACCTGACCGACACGCAGCGGACGGAGATGGCCAGCGCGGCGTTCGGGGTCCTGGAGGACGCGCGGTTCGCGGCAGTGTTCGGACCTAATTCGCGCGCCGAGGTCGCTCTGGCCGGAACAAGCGTCCATCTGCCCCAGGGCCTGGCCGTCTCGGGGCGAGTCGACCGCTTGGTGGTCGATGATGCCCGCGTGCTGGTGGTCGACTACAAGACCAACCGCCCCTCGCCGGACCGGATCGAGGACGCCGACACGGCCTATCTGGCCCAGATGGCGGTCTATGCGGCCGTGCTGCGCGAGGTGTTTCCCGGCCGCACTGTGGAGGCGGCGCTGGTGTGGACGGACGGCCCCAAACTGATGCCTGTTCCAGAAAAGGTGATGGCCCTGGCTCTGGCGCGGCTGGCTTAATCCCGTTGCCGGACGCGCCCGGTCCTCCTACATCTTGGGTAACCGCCCGGAAGCTTCCGGGCCAGAACCTTATTGCGTCCTCCGCGCCGGACACCGCCGCGCGACGCCAGACTGGAGCAGACCATGAGCACCGTTGCGGTGACCGACGCCACCTTCGAAGCCGACGTCCTGAAGTCGAGCAAGCCCGTGCTCGTCGATTTCTGGGCCGAATGGTGCGGTCCGTGCAAGCAGATCGCCCCGGCGCTGGAGCAGCTTTCGGAAGAGCTGGCCGACGTGGTGACCATCGCCAAGGTCAATATCGAGGACAGCCCGACCACCCCGTCGCGCTACGGCGTTCGCGGCATCCCGACCATGATGCTGTTCCGCGATGGCCAGATGACCTCGATGAAAGTCGGCGCCATGCCCAAGCAGAAGATCCTGGAATGGCTGAACGAAGCCGGCGTCCAGGCCGCCTAAGCGGCTCTCTTTGCTTAATTGAAGACGCCCGCTCCGGTCTCCGGGGCGGGCGCTTTTCGTTATGATATCCCGACCTTCCCGGCGAATGCCGGGATCCAGATCAGATCCCGTGACCCGTCATATGCGGTACGGACGGCTGGCGCGAACCCGCTCAAGGCTCGGGATGTATCTAGGCCCCGGCAGTCGCCGGGGAATTCGGATGAGGAAGGGGCTTACTTCTTCCCCGTCACGATGAACGGCGAGACCGGCGCGGGCGGCGGCTTCTTTTCGGCCTTCGGTTTGCGGATTTCCTTGTTGGACTTCTTCTGACCCTTGGCCATCGGCGGTTCCTGCCAGGACGGGCGCGCCTGCCGAGGATGTCCAGCGGGCCGTGCCGCCCTATCGGCGTGCGACAGCCTTACGCGCTTAGACCGGCCAAGTCTCGGGGCTCATCGCCAGGACCTCGCCGGCCAGATAGAGCGAGCCGCAGATCAGGATATGAGGGGCCGGCTCCAGCTGGAGCGCGCGATCGAGCGCCTCCGCCACTGAATCGCAGGCGCTGGCTCGCAAGCCCGCCAGTTCAGCGGCGGCGGCCGTGTTGGCGGCGCTGGCGGCGGCGTGGCCCTCGAAGGTCACGGTGAAGACCTTGGTCGCCACGCCCCGGAAGGCGCCGAAGAAGCCGGCGGCGTCCTTGTTGGCGAGCAGACCCGAGATCAGCGCCACCGGCCTGCCGTCGCGAGCGGCGAGATCGGCGACGGCGCGGGAGACGGCCAAGCCCGCGTGCGGATTGTGGCCGCCGTCCAGCCAGAGATCCGCGCCCGCCGCCTTGGCCCGTTCGGCCAACGGACCGGCGGTCAGGCGCTGGAAGCGGGCCGGCCACACGGTCGATTCCAGGCCTCGCGCCATGGCGGTCTCGTCGATACGCGGATCGCCCAGCGCCAAAAGGGCGGCGACCGCGAGGCCGGCATTGGCGAACTGATGCTCGCCGGGCAGCGACGGGGCGGGCAGGTCCAGCAGACGGTCCTGCATCTGGACCAGCAGCCGCCCCCGCTCGCTCCAGGCGTCGAAGTCGCGGCCCATCAGCGTCAGCGAAACCCCGGCGCGATCGGCGGCGGCCTCGATGACGGGCTCGGCGTCCTCGTGCTGCCGGGCCGAAACGGCCGGCGCGCCAGGCTTGATGATTCCCGCCTTCTCGCCGGCGATCTGGCCGATCGTGTCGCCGAGGAACTCGCGATGATCCAGATCGACCGGAGCGATCACGCTGACCTTGGGCGTGACGACATTGGTCGCGTCGAGGAGTCCGCCCAGGCCCACCTCGATGATGCACAGATCGGCCGGGACCTCGGCGAAGGCGACGAAGGCGGCGGCCGTGGTGATCTCGAAAAAGGTGATCGGCTGGCCGGCGTTGGCCTGCTCGACGCGGTCCAGCACGTCGGCCAGGTGCGCGTCGGTGATCAGCGTCCCGGCCAGGCGGATGCGCTCGGAAAAGCGGACCAGGTGCGGCGAGGTGAAGACGTGGACCTTCAGACCCGCCGCCTCGGCCATGGCGCGCAGGAAGGCGACCGTCGAGCCCTTGCCGTTGGTGCCGGCCACGTGGATCACAGGCGGCAGGCGGTCCTGAGGATCGCCCAAAGCGGCGCACAGCCGCCGCATCCGGTCCAGCGACAGATCGATCAGCTTCGGATGCAGCGCCTGAAGCCGCGCGAGGGCGGCGTCGTGGGCGCGGAGATGGTCGGTCACGCCGAAGCTCTAGGCCGCCTGGCGCTTGCGGCCCATCATCAGGGTGCCCAGCAGCGAGCCCAGGACTTCCGGCAGCTCCTTGCGGTGCGTGACGCGGTCGACCATGCCCTTTTCGACGAGGTACTCCGAGCGCTGGAAGCCCGGCGGCAGGGTCTCGCGGATGGTCTGTTCGATGACGCGCGGACCGGCGAAGCCGATCAGGGCGCCCGGCTCGGCCAGGTGGATATCACCGAGCATGGCGTAGGAGGCGGTGACGCCGCCGGTGGTCGGGTCGGTCAGGACCACGACGTAGGGAAGGGCCGCGTCCTTCAGCTCGTTGATGGCCAGCGTGGTGCGGGCCATCTGCATCAGCGACAGCGCGCCTTCCTGCATCCGCGCGCCACCGGCGGCGGTGAAGGCGATCATCGGGACCTGGCGTTCCAGGGCGGCCTTGGCGGCGGCGATGAAGCCCTCGCCCGCGGCCATGCCCAGCGACCCGCCCATGAAGGCGAAGTCTTGCACCAGCACCACGGCGTCGACGCCGCCGACCTTGCCATAGCCGATGGCCATGGCGTCCGGCTCGCCCGTCGCCTTGCGAGCGGCGACCAGACGGTCCTTGTAGGGCTTGCCGTCCGAGAACTTCAGCGGGTCCTCGACGACCGGCGGGGTCGGCAGGGCCTCGTACTGACCGTCATCGAAAGTGAACTTGAAGCGGGCTTCGGGCCCGATCCGCATGTGGCGACCGGCCGGCGTGACCCACAGGGCCGCCTCCAGGTCGGAGCGGAAGATCATCTCGCCCGTATCGGGGCACTTGACCCAGAGATTCTCGGGCGTCTCGCGCTTGGCGAACGCGCCGCGTACGCCGGGCGCGATCCGCGACAGCCAACCGCCGCCCCGGCGCTCCGCTGTTTTCTTGTCGCCCTTTTTCGGGTCCTGGGGTTCAGCCATAGCCATAGCCTTAAAGCCTCACTTCGTCCCGACTCGCGCCGAACGCACAGCCTTAGCCAGCTCCGACGCTTTTAGAAGAACCTTCTCGGTCACGTTTTCGTTCAACTGCGCCGCCGACTCGATTTCATCGACCAGGGCCGAGCCGACGACGGCCGCGTCCGCCACCTTGGCGACGGCGGCGGCCTGGTCCGGCGTGCGGATACCAAAGCCCACGGCGACCGGCAGGCCCGAGGCCTTGCGCAGGCGCTCGACGGCGGGGGCCACATCGGCCGCGTCGGCCGACTTCACTCCGGTCACCCCGGCGACCGAGACGTAATAGACGAAGCCCGAGGTGCGGCGCACCACCATCGGCAGGCGGGCGTCATCGGTGGTCGGGGCCGCGAGACGAATCAGGGCGATGCCCTCGGCTTCCAGCGCGTCCGACAGCGGGTCGGCCTCTTCGGGCGGGCAGTCGACGATGATCAGGCCATCGACCCCGGCCTTGGCGGCCAGCGCTGCGAAGGTCTCGAAGCCCTTGTTCAGAACCGGGTTCAGATAGCCCATCAGGATGATCGGCGTGTCCTGGTCGCCTTCGCGGAAGGCGGCCACCAGATCCAGCGTGCCCTGCAGGGTCATGCCGGACTTCAGGCCGCGCTGGGCGGCGCGCTGGATGGTCGGGCCCTCGGCCATCGGATCAGAGAACGGAAAGCCCAGCTCGATCAGGTCCGCGCCGGCGGCGGGCAGGCCCTTGAGCACGGAAAGCGTCGTGGCGGCGTCAGGATCGCCGGCCATGACATAGGTCACGAAGCCGGCGCGGTTTTCGGCCTTCAGCGCCGCAAAGCGGCGATCGATACGGTCTTTGGTCACGCGAGGTCGGTCCTAGATCTTGCGCCCGAGGGCTTCGGCCACCGTGAAGATGTCCTTGTCGCCGCGACCGCAGAGATTCATCACCACGATCTTGCCCTTGCCCAGCTCCTGGGCGATTTCGCCGACCCGGGCCAGGGCGTGGGCCGGCTCCAGGGCCGGGATGATGCCTTCCAGCGTCGAGCACAGTTTGAAGGCCTCCAAGGCCTCGGTGTCCGTGGTCGAGACATATTCGGCGCGGCCGATGTCGTGCAGGAACGAGTGCTCGGGGCCGATGCCCGGATAGTCGAGGCCAGCCGAGATCGAGTGAGCGTCGATGATCTGGCCGTCGTCGTCCTGCAGCAGGTAGGTGCGGTTGCCGTGCAGCACGCCAGGACGGCCGCCGGTCAGCGAGGCGGCGTGCTTGTCGGTGGAGACGCCGTGGCCGGCCGCCTCGACGCCGATCAGGCGCACACCCTCGTCGCCGAGGAACGGGTGGAAGAGGCCGATGGCGTTGGAGCCGCCGCCGATGCAGGCGACCACCGCGTCGGGCAGTCGGCCTTCCATTTCGAGGATCTGCTCACGCGCTTCGGCGCCGATCACGCTCTGGAAGTCACGGACCATCACCGGATAGGGGTGCGGGCCGGCGGCCGTGCCGATCAGGTAATAGGTGTCATGCACGTTGGTCACCCAATCGCGCATCGCTTCGTTCATGGCGTCCTTCAGGGTGCCGGTGCCCGAGCTGACGGGGCGAACTTCCGCGCCCAGCAGGTTCATGCGGAAGACATTGGGCTTCTGCCGCTCGACGTCGGTGGCGCCCATATAGACCACGCAGGGCAGGCCAAAGCGGGCGCAGACGGTGGCGGTGGCCACGCCGTGCTGGCCAGCGCCGGTCTCGGCGATGATCCGGGTCTTGCCCATGCGCATGGCCAGAAGGATCTGGCCCAGGGCGTTGTTGATCTTGTGCGAGCCGGTGTGATTCAGCTCGTCGCGCTTGAAATAGATCTTGGCCCCGCCGAAGTGCTCGGTCAGGCGCTCGGCGAAATAGAGCGGGCTCGGCCGGCCGGCGTAATGGGTGTTGTAGCTTTTCAGCTGCGCCTGGAATTCCGGATCGGCCTTGGCGTCGGCATAGGCCTTGCCCAGGTCCAGGACCAGCGGCATCAGGGTCTCGGCGACATAGCGGCCGCCGAACCCGCCAAAGCGGCCCTCCGCATCGGGATAGGCCGAGTAGTCATTGGGTTTCGCAGGAGCGTTCACGAGGGCTTCCAAGCTGGGCTTTTCAGTCTTTGGCGCGTTTGACGGCGTCGAGAAACGCCGAGATCAGAGCCGGGTCCTTTAGGCCGGGACCACGCTCCACGCCAGAAGAAACGTCCACCAGAGGCGTTCCGGAGGTCTTGATGGCCTCACCGACGTTCCACGGATCAAGCCCCCCGGCCAGGAAATGCGGCCGCGAAAAACGTCGCCCGGCCAGCAGGCCCCAGTCGAAGCGGGCGCCAGTGCCGCCGGGCAGGACCGAACCTTCCACGGGCCTGGCGTCGAACATCAGGTGTTGGGCCACGCCGTCAAAGGCCGCAGCCTGATCGACATCCGCCGATGAGGAGACGGAAAAGGCCTTGATCACCCCGACGCCGGCGCGGGCGGCGATCTCGCGAACCCGCGAGGGCGTCTCCTTGCCGTGCACCTGGATCAGGTCGGGCCGCATCGTCGCCATCAGGCGGTCGATCAGGGCGTCGTCCGGATCGACGGTGACGGCGACCGTCTGTACGCCCCGGCCGCGAACCGGCTCCACAAGGCGCGCGGCGACTTCGGGCGCGACATTGCGCGGGCTCTTGTCGAAGAAGACAAAGCCCAGGAACGCGGCGGCGCCGTCAAAGGCGGCCTTGACCGTCTCGGGCGTCGACAGTCCGCAGATCTTGGCCCCATGGGCGGAAATGCTCATCGCCGGGGGAGTTACGGGCGGGGAAGCCGCCGCGCAACCCCGGCGATGCTCATTGCAGCGTGAAGACGCCGTTCACGACCCGCCATTCCCGGGGACTGATCAGCCGGTTGTGCGCCACCCGCACCGAATGCAGCACCCCGTCCAGCTCCTTGGCCCAGAAATCCAGGAACCCCTTCAGGGTCGGGAATTTCGGCGCCAGATCATACTCCTGCCAGACATAGAGCTGCAGCAGGCCGGGGTGGTCGGGCATGTGGTAGTGAATTTCGGCCGTGGTCAGGCCGTAGCCCATCATCTGCAGCTCGAACGCCTTACTCGCCATCGAAGAGCCTCCGACAAACGTTCCGACACCAGAAGATTTGGCCGACTTGGCGAGTCGCTCAAGCGGCGCGTTGTCGCGGGCTGACAGAGCCTCCTGCCCCTCGATGAGGAAGGGTGAGAGAACAATCCTCCCCCTCGCGAGGGAGGATTGAGCCGTCTCCCGCGATCACCCCTCGCCGTCGTCCACCGGCTGATCGTAGGCGGCCATCATCGCCATGTTCAGGATCTTGGACACCGAGGCCGACAGCGGCGCGATCTGCACCGACTTGGAGAGGCCCAGGAGCACCGGGCCGATCACCGTGGCGCCGCCCAGCGACTGCACCAGCTTGGTCGAGATCGAGGCGGCGTGGATGGCCGGCATGATCAGGATATTGGCGCTGTCGGTCAGACGCATGAACGGATAGTTGGCGCGCTTTTCCGGATCCAGGGCCAGTTCGGGGGGCATCTCGCCCTCGTACTCGAAGTCGACATCCATCTCGTCGAGCATGGCCACGGCCTCGCGGACCTTTTCCGAGCGCAGGCCCATCGGGTTGCCGAAGGTCGAGTAGCTCATGAAGGCCACGCGCGGCTTGAAGCCCAGGCGCTTGACGGCGCGAGCCGCTTCGCAGGCGATCTCGACCAGCTCGTCAGCCTCGGGCAGCTCGGTGACATTGGTGTCGGCCACGAAGATCGTCCGGCCCTTGGCCAGCACCACCGACATGCCCATGATCCGGCCGCCGGGGGCGGGATCGACGACGCGCAGCACCTCTTCCAGCGCCTGGTCGAAGCTGCGGGTGACGCCGGTGACCATGCCGTCGGCCTCGCCCAGCGTGACCATCGAGGCGGCGAAGCTGTTGCGGTCCTGGTTGATCAGGCGCTGGACGTCGCGCTTCAGATAGCCCTGGCGCTGTAGGCGGGCATAGAGCGCGTCGACATAGTCCGGATTGCGGTCCGACAGGCGGGCGTTGATGATCTCCAGACCCGCCGTGTCGGGATCCAGGCCCACCAGCTTCATGTTCTCGTGCACCAGGTTCTCGCGGCCGCACAGGATGGCCTTGCCGAACCCGCCGCTCTGATAGGCGTAGGCGGCGCGGATGACGCTGGGGTCCTCGCCTTCGGCGAAGACGATGCGCTTGGGATTGGCCAGCACCGAGCCGGAGATCTTCTGCAGGAAGCCGGCGGTCGGATCCAGGCGCTGGGCCAGACCCGCGCGATAGGCGTCCATGTCGGCGATCGGCTTGCGGGCCACGCCGGTGTCCATCGCCGCCTGGGCGACGAACGGCGGCACATACCAGATGAGGCGCGGGTCGAAGGCCGACGGGATGATGTAGTCGGGACCGAACTTCAGCTGACGGCCGTGATAGGCGGCGGCGACCTCGTCGGGCACGTCCTCGCGGGCCAGCATGGCCAGGGCCTGGGCGCAGGCGATCTTCATCTCGTGGTTCACGCGGCGGGCCCGCACGTCCAGCGCGCCGCGGAAGATGTAGGGGAAGCCCAGGACGTTGTTGACCTGGTTGGGATAGTCGCTGCGCCCCGTGCCCATGATCGCGTCCTTGCGCACGCGCTTGACCTCTTCGGGCGTGATCTCCGGATCGGGATTGGCCATGGCGAAGATGACCGGGTTGGGGGCCATCGAGGCGATCATCTCAGGCGTGAAGGCGCCCTTGGCCGAAAGCCCCAGCAGCACGTCGGCGCCGACCACGGCCTCCGCGAGCGTGCGCTTGTCGGTCTCGACCGCATGGGCGCTCTTCCACTGGTTCATGCCCTCGGTGCGGCCGCGATAGAGCACGCCCTTGGAGTCGACGGCGATGCAGTTCTCGGCCCGCACGCCCATGGCCTTGATCAGCTCCAGCGAGGCGATGCCGGCCGCGCCGGGGCCGTTCAGCACGACCTTCACGTCCTCGATCTTCTTGCCGGTGATGTGGCAGGCGTTGATCAAGCCGGCCGCGCAGATGATCGCCGTGCCGTGCTGGTCGTCATGGAACACCGGGATGTCGAGCAGCTCCTGCAGCTCGGTCTCGATGCGGAAGCACTCGGGGCTCTTGATGTCTTCCAGATTGATGCCGCCGAAGGTGACGCCGATGTTCTTGACCACCGTGATGATCTCGTCGGGGTCCTTGGTGGTGACCTCGATGTCGATCGAGTCGACGTCGCCGAAGCGCTTGAAGAGGACGCTCTTACCTTCCATCACCGGCTTGGAGGCCAGGGCCCCCAGGTCGCCGAGGCCCAGGATCGCGGTGCCGTTCGAGATCACCGCCACCAGGTTGCCCTTGGAGGTGTACTCATAAGCCATGTCCGGATCGGCGGCGATGGCGTGGACGGGGACGGCGACGCCCGGCGAATAGGCCAAGCTCAGGTCACGCTGGGTGGCCATCGGCTTGGTCGGCACGATGGCGATCTTGCCGGGGGTCGGATAGCGGTGGAAGGCCAGGGCCTCCGCGTCGGTGAAGGTCTTGCGTTCCGCGTCGCTCATGTCGGCGTTCCCCATTCCTGCTGCGCAAGTTGATCAAGGGGCGGGCCGATCGATGCGGACACGCCCTTATATGTCCGCACCGTAGCGACGGGGACCGGGCGTCACAACCGGGTCAGAACGCGAAAATCCCTGCAAACGCTTGTTGGACTTGGCGTTGCGTCAAGCGCGACGCCCTCGGGGAAGGCGGCGTGAGGTTGACCTGAAGGGGCGGAACAGGTGATTTGCCCAAGGTCAGTTTTCTCCCGGAGTCCGCCTTGTCCCAGCCCGTGAAGATCGCGATCGCCGGCGCCAATGGCCGCATGGGCCGCGCCGTCGCCCAGGCGCTGGAAGGTCGGAGCGACGCCGTGGTCGCCGCCCGCTTCGAGCGTCCCGGCGTCGCGGGCGAAGGCCTTGTCGCGCGCGAGACCGCCCTGGCCGCCGCCGAGGCGGTGATCGACTTCACCCTGCCCGAGGCCTCGGTCGCCCTGGCCGAAGAGGCCGCCGCGAACGGCGGTCCGGCGCTGGTCATCGGCTCCACCGGGTTCTCGGACGAGCAGCTGGCCCGCATCGACGCGGCCGCGCAGCAGATCGTCATCGTCCGCTCGGGCAACTATTCGCTGGGCGTGAACATGCTGATGGGCCTGGTGCGCCAGGCCGCCGCCGCCCTGCCAGCTCAGGATTGGGATATCGAAGTCTTCGAGGCCCACCACAAGCGCAAGATCGACGCGCCGTCGGGCACGGCCCTGATGCTGGGCGAAGCGGCCGCCGAAGGACGAGGCGTCAACCTCGCCGAGGTCTCGGACCGCGGCCGCGACGGCGTCACCGGTCCCCGCAAGGAAGGGGACATCGGCTTTTCGGTGGTGCGCGGCGGCGGGATCATCGGCGAGCACAGCGTGATCTTCGCCGGCGAGAGCGAGAGCCTGACCCTGTCACACTCGGCCATCGACCGGGGCCTGTTCGCGCGCGGCGCCATCGCCGCCGCCGTCTGGGTCAAGGGCAAGCCGCCAGGCCTCTACGACATGCAGGACGTGCTGGGCTTCAAGAAATAGGGATCCAAAGCTTGGCCGGGGGGCTTTGTTAGGACACCAGACGCCAGGACGTGATGGCCGAAGCCTCGACCGAACCGACGCCAGACAACGCGGCCAGAACCGCGCCCAGCCCGCGCGCGCGCCTGGTGGATCTCGGCCTAGAAGCGGTGTCGCTGTCGATGCTGGCCGTCATCGCCACGGGCCTGGTCGTCTGGTCGGGCCGACGCGAAATCAGCCGCGAGCTGGCCGAGTCGTGGCTGCGCGAGCGCGGGATCGAGGCCGCCGTGCAGCTGGAGGAGGTCGACGCCACCGGCTTCGTCGGCACGGTGCGCCTGGGTCCGCGCAATGCGCCGATCTTCACCGCCGATCGGCTGGAGGTGGCCTATGACCTCTCCACGCCCTGGAGCGGGGGCGCGTTCGCCATCCAGACCAAGGCCGTGCGCATCGTCCGGCCGCGCATCGCCGCCAGCCTCGATGATAAGGGCCTGCGGCTGGGCGCCCTGCAGCCGCTGATCGACGAGGTCCTGAAAGCGCCGCGCCGGCCCGATGCGCCCTTGCCCACGATCCTGATCGAGAATGCGCGGCTGGATCTGACCACGCCCGGGGGCCGCGCGCGGATCACCGGCGACGCCAGCCTGGACGAGGGCCAGCTACGGCGGCTGGACGCGCGGCTTGCGCCGCTGCGCTATGCGGTCCGGGACCTCGCCATCGACGCGAGGGGCGCGAGCGTCATGGCCCGCAAGCGTGGCGAGCGGCTGACGATCGAGGTCACCCTGGCGCTGGACAGCCTGGAGACCTCGGCGGCCGATCTGGCTGGAACCACCGCCCGGCTCAGCGCCGACCTGCCCTATCCGGACCTTGCCCGCATGACCGCCCAGGGTCCGCTGGCGGCCCAGCTGGCCCTGCGCGCCGACACCGCCAGACTGAGCGAAGGCCAGATCGAGGGGCTGGCCGCCGACCTGTCGTGGAACGGACGGCTCGACGGCGGCACGCAAGACTTCGCCCTGATGGGCAAGGGCCGCGCGGCCCTGCGCGGCGACCGGCTTTCGGCCCCGTCGCTGCAGGCGCGCGACACAACGCTCGCCCTGGCGCTTGACCGCATAGAGGGCGAGCGTCGCGACGGCCGGCTGAGCCTGCGCGGCGCGACCACCGCCGAGTTGCGCGCCGGACAGGCGATCGCGGGCGGCGTCGCGGTGCGCAACCTGCGCGGCCAGGGCGCGTCGGAAAGCCTGGCCCTGGCGACGGACGCGCAAGGCGCGCGCCTTGAAGGGCCGCTGAAGATCGAGACGCGCGCCGATCGGCTGGCCATAGGCGCCCTGGCGCTGGCGTCGGCGCGCCTGGCCGCCAGCGGTCGGATCGGCCAGGACGCTCAAGGCCTGACGCTCAGCCTGCAGGGCGTAGCGTCTGGCGCGAGCGGGATCTCCGGGCCCGACGCGGAGCGGTTCGCCGCCCTGATCCCCAACCCCGCCTATGGCGCGCCCCTGAGCCGGGCGCTCGGCACGTTCGAGCTCGCCGCGCCTGGCCTTGGCCTGGAGATGACCGATGGCCGCACGCGCGTGACGCTGTCGCGCGAGGCCCGCCTGAGCGCTCCGAACGGCGCCCGCCTGACCGCCGCTGCGCCGGGAGGGCTGCTCCTGGACGCGGGGCCGAGCGGGGCTCGGGGCGGTCTGCGGGCGGTCCTCTCCGGCGGCGGCCTGCCGATGGTGCGTCTGGCGGCGAGCGACTGGCGCGCGGCCGGCGGGGTTGTGACCTCGCCGCTGACCCTCGCCGCCGAGGGCTTCGACCTGCCGCCGGTCCAGGGCGTCACCGGCCAGATCGACGGCCAGGCGCGGATCGCGGGCGGCCGCTTCACCCTGGTGACCAGCCAGTGCGCCCCGGTCACGGCCAAGGCCTACGCGCTGGGTGAAAGCCCGGTGACCGCCATCAAGGCCCGGGTCTGTCCGACCGCCGCGCCGCTGCTGGCCGCCGGACCCGGCGGCTGGAGCGCGGGCTTGCGCTTCACGGACGGCGAAGGCGCGCTGGCCAGCGCTCAGGCCAGCTTAGAGACGATCCAGGGCGAGGCGTCGCTGGGCGGAACGCGCGGCTTCGAGCGCGCGCAGGTGCGGGTCGACAGCGCGGCCGTCGCCGACGCCGCCCCGGAGCGCCGCTTCAACCCGATCCTCGCCAAGGGCCGCCTTGGCCTGGCGAGCGGCCTGTGGACCGGCGACTTCCAGGCCACGACGCCGGTCGGCGCGCCTCTGGGCGCCATCCGCCTGCGCCATGTGGTGGCGACCGGCAGGGGCCAGGCCGATATCGACGCCTCCAAGCTGGCCTTCGCACCGGGCGGCCTGCAGCCGGGCGAGCTGTCGCCGATGGCCGCCTTCGCGCGCCAGGCCAAGGGCCCCGCGAGCTTCACGGGCGTCTTCGCCTGGGACCAGGCCGGCGCGACCAGCCGGGGGCGTCTGGTGGCCGACAGGATCGACTTCACCAGCCCGATCGGCTTCGTCGCCACCCTGGACGGCGCGGTCGACTTCACCAGTCTCGCCCCGCTGGCCAGCGCGCCGGATCAAACGATGCGGGTTGTCAAAATCGACTCCCTGGTGCCGCTCACCGGCGTGGAGTCGGTGTTCCAGCTGGGCGCGGAGATGTTGCACATCTCCAAGGCGACGTTCGAAGCCGCCAAGGGCCGGGTGTCGATCGAGCCGATCGACGTGCCGCTGGGCGCGGACAAGACGATCAAGGGCGCGATCGTCATCCAGCATCTGGACCTTGGCGAACTGATCGCCGCCTCGTCCCTGGCTGATCGCATCAAGATCGACGCCGTGGTCGACGGCCGCCTGCCCTTCACCTTCGGGCCCGAGGGCCTGCGGTTCCAGAACGGCCAGGTGCGGGCGATACAGCCCGGTCGCCTGGAAATCGCCCGGACGGCGCTGTCGAACGTCGCCGCCAGCCCGGCCGACGCCCCCGGCGCGCCGCCGTCTCAGCCGCCCGGCCAGGTGAACGCCATCCAGGACTTCGCCTATCAGGCCATGGAGAACCTGGCGTTCGACCAGCTGGAAGCGGGCGTCAACAGCACCGACAACGGACGCCTGGGCATTCTCTTCCATGTGAAGGGTCAGCACGCCCCCAAGGTGGCCGAGAAGGCCAGGGTCGGGATCTTGGACCTTCTGCGCGGCCGCGCGTTTGACAAGCGTATCGCCTTGCCGGCCAAGACGCCCGTAGACCTCACCCTCGACACGTCGCTGAACTTCGACGAGCTTCTGGACGCCTGGCGGCGTTCGATCGCCGGCGAGGACACCGAGCCGCCCCGTTCAGGTCCGGTTCAACCGTGACCCGTCACCCTGTCTACGAACTGGAGACCAGACGCATGAGAAAGCGCGCCCTCTTGATGGCCCTGATCGCGACGGGAGCGCTCGGCGCGGCCGCCTGCACGCCGACCGTCCGCGTGAAGGTCGACCCGATCAATATCTACGCCAAGCTGGACGCCGACGTGCGCGTGCGGCTGGACAAGGAAGTCCAGTCGCTGATCCAGCAGAACCCCAACCTGTTCTAAGCAAGGAGGACCGACATGATCCGCAAGACGATGACGGTTCTGGCTCTGGGCCTGGCGATGACCGCCGCCGGCGCGGGCCTGGCCATGGCGCAATCGGCCGCCGCCAAGGCGACCGTCGACGCCGCCAAGATGGCGGGCACGGTGGGCGAGCAGGCCGACGGATACCTCGGCATAGTCTCCGGCGGCGACGCCGCCCTGCGCGCCGCCGTGACCGAGATCAACACCGGCCGCGCCGCCGCCTACAAGGACATCGCCGCCAAGACCGGCGCGACGCCCGAGGCCGCCGGCCAGGCCACCGCCAAGCAACTCTACGCCCGCCTGGCGCCGGGCCAGTACTGGAAGCCGCTCGACGGCGGCTGGATCAAGAAATAGCCGGCTGACGTTTCGACCAAGACGAAGGGCGGTCTCCTCACGGAGGCCGCCCTTCTTTTTTCTGTGGTCGCGTTGAGCGTGGGCTCTGGCCGGGATGGAAATCCTCATTCGGCGGCAGGCGGCGGCGCGTGGCTATGGCGTCCACATTCGGGTGACGTCAGCACGCTGGTGATCACGAAAGGCCTGCACCGTCCCGGCGGAGGCGCCCATCACGGCGATCACGACCAGCGCCATGATCCGCGAACGGATCTGTTTTGGGCGCCTGCTGGGCGTCGAAACGAAAACCGTACCGCCATGGTCGGCCACATAGGTGCGCATCATGACGTCGCTCCCCTGCCCGACGGACCCGATGTCCGCCCAGGGATTCCAACGCCTTGCGCGCACACCTGTTCCGCCCGTTCGCGCGCTGCAGCGTCTCTTCAAAAAAATCACGGCGCGGCGGGAACCAAGGGACGGGGCGGTCGTTTTGTGAGTGCGAAGGCGGCGACGCCCCCCGACTTGAGACTGGCGAAAGCCAGTCCGCCGCCTTCGCACCCCTTTGTTGATGCGAACTCAGGCGGACCGGGTGACCGGACCGCCTTTCCTTATGCGCCGAGGCCAACCGCCGCGACCTGCACCGTTCAAGCCTCTGGGCTCGCAAGGCTCGCTTCTGAGATCGCAGACACAACAAAGGCGACCGGGCCAGACCGATCGCCTTCGTGCGGAGCTTCGACGACGCGCTCAGGGGCGGGGCGCGCCATCTTCCCAGTAATAACGGCCACTACGGGCGTCGTAGTAGTAATAGCGCCCGGTGCGCTCGTCATAGTACTGGCGACGGTTGACGTTGCCGGCGCCGCAGCCGCCGTCCTCGCGACAGCCCTTCACCGCGCCGGCCGCGCCGCCGACCGCCGCGCCGATCGCCGCGCCCTTGCCGGCGCTGCCACTGCCCACATTGTTGCCGATCACCGCGCCCGCGATGGCGCCGATCGCCGCGCCGCCGGCGGCGTTACGCTCCACATTGCCGGTCGAGGTGCACGCCGCGGCGAGCACGCCGACGCCCATCAGGGCGATCAGGGTCGTCTTCATCTTGGCTCTCCGTTTCGAGCTGTTCCAGGCCAGCTAACGGCCCCGACGGATCAGGGTTCCGCATCGCAAGCCGAACCACGGCGGGAACGGACCGTTGCGTCGCGGAAGTTTTCATGAGGGGGTGTGCGCATGAAGCGCATCGATGTTGTCGTCAACACCGCCTCAGGCTCGGTCGGAGCCGACGCCCCCGAGATCGCCGAACGCCTGTTGGCCGAGCATGGCGTGACCGGCGTCGTCCATGCGCCCACGCCTGATGAGCTCGTCGACTGCCTTCGCGCGGTGATCGATGGTGCGCCGGACGCCGTTCTGGTCCTGGCCGGCGACGGCACCGCCCGCACGGCGGCCGAAATGGCCGGCGCGGACGGCCCGCTGATCGCGCCGCTGCCGGGTGGAACCATGAACATGCTACCGCACGCCCTCTATGGCGAACGCCCCTGGGAAGAGGTGATGCGCGACTGCCTTAGCGACGGCGAAGCGCGGATGATCTCGGGCGGCGAGGTGGGCGGACGTCCGTTCTTCGTCGCCGCCATCCTGGGCAGCCCCGCCCTGTGGGCCACGGCGCGCGAAGCGGCCCGCAAGGGGCGTATCGATCTGGCTCTCGCGCGCGCCCAGCGCGCCTTTCGTCGCGCCTTTTCCGGTCGCCTCCGCTACGCGCTCGACGGTCGCCCCAAGGGCAAGGCCGAGGCCCTGACCTTTCTGTGCCCGCTGGTGTCCCGCGAGCTCGACGCCGACGCCCAGGCGCTGGAGGCCGCCGCCCTCGACCCCAGCGGCGCGGTCGAGGTGTTCCGCCTGGGGATGAACGCCGTGCTCGGCCAATGGCGCGAGGACCCTTCGGTGTCCGTCGGCCTGTGTCGCGCCGGCCAGATCTGGGCCCATGGGCGCATCCCCGCCATCCTCGACGGCGAGCCGGCGCGGCTGGACATGGAAACCTCGATCCGCTTCCGACCCGAAGCGTTCCGCGCCCTGGTTCCGGCGACCCGATGAGACTGATCCAGCTCTCGGACATCCATTTCGGCGGCGAGAATGCCGAGGCCGTCGCCGCCGCCGGCGCCTGGATTCGCGCGGCCGCGCCCGATCTCGTGGTGGTGGCGGGCGATCTCACCCTGGACGGGAGAGCCTGTGAGTTCGACGCCGCCGCAGCCTGGCTGGAGACCCTGCCCCGGCCGATGATCGTCACGCCCGGCAATCACGACACGCCGTTTGTCGGCCCCGGCGAGCTCTGGGAGCGCTTCACCCGCCCTTGGCGACGCTTCTGCGACCGCTTCGGCGCGGAGGACGGCGCGCGCTGGCGCGGTCCTGGTGTGACGCTCACCACGCTGAACACCGCCCGGGCCGCTCAGCTGCGCTTGAACTGGTCAAAGGGCGCGGTGGGCCAGGACCAGATCCGACGCGTGGTGGACGAGCTTGAGGCGGCCCCGGCCGGGGACCTGCGCATCGTGGTCTGTCACCATCCGCTGATGGAGATATTGGGGGGGCCGATGACCGCCCGCGTGCACGGCGGCGTGGGCGCCGCCAAGCAGTTCGTGAAAGCCGGCGCCGACGTGATCCTGTCGGGTCATATCCATCTGCCGTTCGTCACGCCGCTGCCGTTCGGCGACGGGCGAACCCAGGCGATCGGGTCAGGCACCCTGTCCCAGCGCGAGCGGGGCGCGGCGCCCGGCTTCAATGTGATCGAGATCGCGCCCGGCTACGTGCGGGTGACGGCCATGGCCTATGCGCACGGCGACTTCGAGGCCTGGCGGACCTGGGCGGTCGATCGGCGCCCCTGAGATAAGGAGGCGGCGCGAACACGCTCGCGCCGCCCTTTTCCGGTTAGGTCGGCGCCGGATAGGCCCAGCCCTGGGCGCCCGACTTGGCGGCCGCATACTGGCTGTCGGCCAGGGTCCAGTTGATCAGGTTGTCGAAGACCGCTTCCAGGAAGCCCTTCCGCAGGTTCTGGTAGTCCAGATAGTAGGCGTGCTCCCAGACGTCGGCGACGACCAGGGCCGTCAGGTCCTGCGTGACCGGGCTCTCGGCGTCGTGGGTCGAGATGATCTTCAGGGCGCCCGAGGCGTCCGAGACCAGCCACACCCAGCCCGAGCCGAAGTGGCCGATGCCCTCGGCGACGAACTTTTCCTTCAGCGCGTCCATGCCGCCGAAGGTGGCGTCGATGGCGGCGGCCAGTTCGGCGCCCGGCGCGGTCTTGGTCGGCGACAGGCCGTCCCAGAAGAAGGCGTGGTTCCAGGCCTGGGCGGCGTTGTTGAACACCTTGCCGGGGCCGGCGCCCTTGATCACCGCTTCCAACGAGCCCTTGTCGTCGCCGTTCAGCAGGCCGTTCAGAGCCGTGACATAGGCGGCGTGGTGCTTGTCGTGGTGGAAGCGCAGGGTGTTGGCCGAGATGGTCGGCTCCAGCGCGTCATAGGCGTAGGGCAGGTCGGGAAGCGTGTACGTCATGATCACTCCATGGGAAGGCGTTCCCATGAAGGGAGGAGCGGGAACGCGCGGGAAGGCATCTAGTGCGCGCGGAGGCGAAGCGTAAGCGGCTTCGACCATCCCGAACGCTCAACTTTAGTTGAGAAATCCCCTTGGAAACTTGGGGTTTCCGCGAGGCTGGGCTCACAAGAAACGCCGCCGAGGCCAGCCCGGCGGCTTTCGGCTGACAACACAACGCGCGATCAGCGTTCGGGTGGCTTGGGATCCAGGAAAGCCTTGGCCACGGTCGCGGTCAGGCTGGGGTTCTTCAGGGCGAAGATCCCGGCGGCCAGGCCAAGCCCGATCGACATGATCGGGCGCTCGCGGACGATCTCGACGATCTTGCCCGTGAGATCGAAACCAGCAGGCGGCGGCGCCTGGTGGCTGGCGGCTCGCCGGTTTTCGACCTTGCGGGCGGCGATCATGCCGGCGATGGCGACGATCAGGGCCGCGACGGCGGCGACGATCGCCGCAGCGCCGGCGGGCGACACCAACGGGACCAGGACCGCATACAGCGCGAAGGCGGCGGAAACGACGCTGACCGCAGCAGCGGCGGCGATCGCCGCGGCCGCCGCCAGCGTCATCAGAGTTTTTTCGAACATCACCGGTTGTGACGGCTGCCGCCGGCGATGAGCAGACCAATCAGCACGCCCACGCCCAGGCCCGCCAGGGTGGCGGTGATCGGACGTTCGCGGATGCGCTCGGCGGCATAGGCCTGGGCCTCTTCCAGGGTCTGGCCGGCGGTGTCGGTATAGGCGCGGCTCTGGGCGCGCAGGGTATCGAAGCCTTCCGACACCGACTTTTCGACGCGCTTGGCCGCTTCGGTCAGCGAGACACGGGCCGCGTCGGCGGCGTGGGTGAAGCTGCGCTCGGCGTGCTCGACCGCCTCGAGGGTCGCGGTCTTGGCCTTGGCGGCTTCCTTGGCGGCGGGGGAACTGGCGGGCATGGGTCTTCTCTCCTGTTCACGACGCGACCGACCGGGCGCTGTCGACGCGCACCGTCAACGCCGAGCTTGGCGCTAGGGTTCCAAGTTAGCGCAACGCCAAAGGCTTCACCACCGAGGAATCCAAAGGCGCTCGCGCAATGCGCGAAGCGAGGCTAAGGTCGAATCATGGACGACGCCCCAAGAGCCAGCGACGATCGCCTGGAAGCAGAGCGCCTTGAAGCTGTGCGGGGACTGGGCGTCGTCGATGGGGTCGTCAACGGCCCCGGGCTGTCTCGCCTGATCCGGCTCGCAGCACGCCTGTTCGACGCGCCCAAGGCCGCGGTCGTGCTTGTGGACGAAGCACGCATCTGGCGCGCCGCCTATGTCGGCTATGCGGGCCCCGAAGCCCCGCGCGAGGGTGATCTGGCCCACAGGGTGGTCGTCGCCAACGCGCCCGTCGGCCTTGCCGTCCCGATTCGCGATTGCGCAGGTCGCGTGCTGGGCGCCCTGGTGGTCGAAGGCCCCGGCATGGGCGGTCCCGCTGCGGAAGAGGACCTGCAGGCCCTGAGCGATCTGGCCGACCTGGCGACGGAGGTCCTGTTCGGGCCGTGCGCCAAGGTTCCGACGCTGGAGAGCGAGCGCCTCGACCTGGCCATCGCCGCCGCCAGCCTGGGCGAATTCGAATGGTGCGTGGCCACCAACACCTTCAGGATCAGCCCCCGCCTGGCCAAGCTGTCGGGGATTCCCGAAGGCGAGCTGGACAGCCAGGGCGGGAACGCTCTCTACGCCTACATCCATCCCGATGACCGCGAAGCGGTCCGCGCCAATATCGATCGGCAATTGGCCCAGAGCGGCCGCTTCACCGCCGAGTATCGACGCACGCCCCTCGAGCATGGCGGCGAGACCTGGAACAGCGTCGCCGGCGTCATGCTGATGGACGCCGACGGACAGCCCTCGCGGCTGATCGGGGTCGTCCAGGACATCACCCCGCGCAAGCTGCAGGAAGCCCAGCGTGAGAGCCTAGTCGCCGAGCTGGACCATCGGATCAAGAACCTGCTCGCCGTGGTCCAGTCCGTGGCGGCGCAGTCGGCCCGCAAGTCCGCGTCTCTGGACGTCTTCCTGAAGACCTTCGCCGCGCGCCTGAAGTCGATGAGCTCGGCGCACGACCTGCTGAGCGCCGCGCGCTGGCGGGGCGCGACCCTGGCGCGCATCGCCGCCGCCGAACTGGGAGGCCTGGCCCCCACCCAGACGCGATGGGACGGCCCGGAACTGTTCCTGACGCCCCGCGCGGCGGCCGCCCTGTCGCTGGCCCTGCACGAGTTGGCGGTCAACGCCGTACGCTACGGGTCACTGTCGACCGAGAACGGCAAGGTCGAGGTGGTCTGGCGACGCACCCCCGAAGGCGGCTTCGCGCTCGAATGGCTGGAGACCGGCGGCCCGCCGGCCGTGCCCCCCGCGACCAAGGGCTTCGGCGCCACCCTGATCGAGGACGTGGCCGGTCGCGAACTGGGCGGTGCGGCCAAGATCAGCTATCGCCCCAGCGGTGTGACCGCGATGATTCAGGGCGCCCCGGACGCCCTGGCCGACGCCCCGCCGATCGAGCCTGTCAGCGCCGCGCCCGAGCGTATTGTTGAAACCGTGGTCGCCGCCGACGAAACCGTGCGCCCGGGCGCCATCGCCGGCCTCAAGGTGCTGATCGTCGAGGACTCGCTGCTGCTGGCGCTCGAGCTGGAAGCGGGCCTGGAGGACGCCGGCGTTGAGGTGGTCGGCTGCGCGGCCGAACTTGGCGAAGCGCTGTCGATGGTCGAACTGGACTTCGATGTGGCGGTGCTCGACGCCGATCTCAACGGCCAGTCCGTGGCCCCGGTCGCCGAGATCCTGCGCTCGATCGGACGGCCGTTCGTCTTCGCCACCGGCTACGCCGACAAGGCCGCCCCGATGGGCTTCGACGCCCCGATCGTGCGCAAGCCCTACAACGTGCACCAGATCGCCCGCGCGGTGGCGGGGGTCACCGGACGGGCCTGAGGGCCGCCCCCGCCTCAGCCCAGAACGCCCGCCTTTCGCAAGCCTTCGATCGCCTCGGCGCTCATCCCAGCGACGTCCGCCAGGACCGCGTCGGTGTGCTCGCCCAGGGTCGGCCCCGGCCAGCGCACCCCGCCCGGGGTCTCGGTAAGCCGTGGGAAGGCGTTCTGCATCTTGATCGCGCCGAACACCGGATGCGGCACCGTGACGATCGACTCCCGGGCCGCGTACTGCGGGTCGGTCAACATGTCGGGCGCGCGGTAGATGCGCCCCGTCGCCAGGCCCGCGCCCTCCAGCTTCGGCAGCAGGTCCTCGATGTCCTGATCGGCGGTCCAGGCGGCGATGCGGGCGTCGAGCTCAGCCTGGTGGGCCCCGCGCGCGGCATGGTCGCGATAGCGCGGATCATCGGCCAGATCCGGCCGTCCCATCAGCTCGCACAGGCGGCGGAACAGGGTGTCCTGGTTGGCGCCGATCAGAACGAGTTCGCCGCTTCTCGTCGGATAGACATTGGACGGGGCGATGCCCGGCAGCACCGCGCCGGACCGTTCGCGCACATAGCCGGTCAGGTCATATTCGGTGACCAGGTTCTCCATCACCGTCAGCACGCTCTCATAGATGGCGGTGTCGACCACCTGCCCCTTGCCAGTGCGCTGGCGGGCGTGCAGGGCCATCATCACGCCCAGCGCCGCGTTCAGACCCGACAGGCTGTCGCCGATCGAGATGCCCGCGCGCGCGGGCGGCCGGTCGGGCTCGCCGGTGATGTGGCGCAGGCCGCCCATGGCCTCGCCGACCAGGGCGTAGCCGGCGCGGCTGGCATAGGGCCCGGTCTGGCCAAAGCCTGACACCCGCGCCATCACCAGGCCCGGATTGGTCTTGGCCAGGGCCTCATAGCCCATGCCCCATTTCTCCAGCGTGCCGGGGCGGAAGTTCTCGACCACGACGTCGGCCTTGGCGATCAGGGCCCGGGCGATGTCACGCCCCGCCTCGCTGCGCAGGTCGACGGTGACGGACTTCTTGTTGCGACCGATCACCGGCCACCAGGGCGAAAGGCCCTTGGGCTTGGAGCGTCCCCACTGGCGCATGGGGTCGCCGACCTTGGGGTCCTCCAGCTTGATGACCTCGGCCCCGAAGTCGCCCAGCACCTGGCCGCAGAAGGGCCCGGCGATCAGCGAGCCCATCTCGATCACCCGCAGCCCTTGAAGGGGACCCGTCGGACTTGGGTCAGCCATCTCGATAATCCCCCTGTTCGCGGAACCAATCACGGCGCCGTGATGTTCTCTTGCGTAACGGCGAACTGCGGCGCCGCCCCTACCCCTCACTACAAAAAGAACCGCAGGGAAAGACAGCCATGATCCGTCATTTTCTCATGACCGGCGCCGCCGTCGCGGCGCTGGGCCTGGCCGCGTGCGGCCAGAAATCCGATGAAACCAAGGGCGCCGCCACGCCGGCCGAGCAGGCCGCGACGCCGGACGCCAAGCCCGCCGCAACCGTTCCGACGCTTGCCGGCGAAACCAAGGCCGACGTGTTCGCCGCTAAGCTGGCCGACGGCGCCATGTTCGAAATCGAGGCCGCCAAGCTGGCTACCTCGCGCTCGACCAATCCGTCGGTGAAGAAATTCGCCATAGCGATGGACGCGGCCCAAAAGAAGACCAGTCGGAGCCTGAACACGGCGATCATAACCTCAGGCGTCACGATCAATCTGCCCACCATGCTGTCCCAGGATCTGCAGGACGCGTTGGATGATCTGGCGAAGACCCACCCCAAGGACTTCGACAAGCAATACGCCGACGTCATGATCGACACGCATCAGTCCACGCTGAACCTGCTGCAACGCTACGCCCAGGATGGCGACACGCCGACGCTGAAGACCTTCGCCGCCGAGACCGCGCCGACGATCCAGGAACACCTGAACATGGCCGAGGGCCTGAAGAAGGGCTTCGGCGCCGGCGAGAAGGTGGCCAAGGCGCGTCAGTAATGGGCGAGCGGAAGCTCTAAGCGAAAAAGGGGTGTCATCCCGGGCGGAGCCCGGCGAAAGCCGGGCGCAGAGCCGGGCCCCAGAGGCGGCGCGCATGGCGTTCCTTCACCCCCTGGCCCCCGGATAAGCCCTCCGGGCCTTCCGGGGTGACACGGATTTTGATGCAGAGAGGTTCGGCGGTCTACGGAATGGCGTAGGCGACCGTCGCCTTGGCGGCGGCGCGCTCGCGCCCTTGCGTCCACATCAGGACATCGACCGTCGCAATGCGGCGGCCGAGCTTGAGCAGGGTGGCCTCGGCATAGAGGTCGCCCGGCTTGCAGCCCCGCAGAAAGTGGATGTTCAGCGAGGTGGTCACCGAAAGGGCCACCTCGCCGATCCGCGCCAGGATCATGGCGTAGGCGGCGGTGTCCGCCAGGCTCATCATCGTCGGGCCGGAGATCACGCCGCCCGGCCGCAGTTGCCGGGACGCATAGGGCAACTTCAGCAGAGCCCGCCCCGCCTCGACCTCAAGAACCTGCGGCATCTGCTCCGGATCCACTTCTGGAAAGGCGCGATGCAGGAACGCGTTCAGCGCCCCTGCATCCATCCGGATCTCGGCCGCGTCGCTCACCCGCCGACCTTGACCGTATTGTCGTCGCCATTGCGGTCGATGACCGTGTTGTACGGGTCGATCCCGGCGAAGGTCGGCGCCTTGTCGACGGTGAAGGTGAAGGTGTTCTCGCCCGATCGGATCGGCCGGCGCTGATAGAGCACGACATTTTTGGCGACAAAGCCCTTGTCGCCCGGCTTGGCGGTGAACAGGCCGATCTCCATCGTCTCGTTCAGCGCCGCAACGGTCTCCTTGCCCTTGCCGTCGGCGTACTTTTTCTGGGCCTCGACCACGACCGTGACGTCGAACTTGCCGTCGGCCCGCTTCTTTACCGCAGCGCTCTTGGTCTTCAGGTCATAGAGCGTGATCTTCTCGAAGAGATCGGTGATCAGCGCCTGCTTGTCGGCCGGGGCTTCGGCCCGGAGCGCGGCCATGAAGTCGAGCGTCGTCGGATAGGGCGCACCCTTGAAGGCGTGGTCGGCGATCAGCTTGCGCAGGGCGCGATTGACGGCCTCTTCGCCGATCTGGTCCTGCAGCCGGTACATGACCAGCGAGCCCTTGCGATAATAGATGTAGGGCTGGTTCTCGACCTTGTAGAGCGGCTGCTCGTCGATGACGTCGCCGCCCCGCGCCCGCAGATAGCTGTCCAGCTCGAACTTCAGGAACTTGCGGATCTGGTCCTCGCCATAGGTGTGCTTCATCACCATCAGGGCCGAGTACTGGGCGAAGGTCTCCGACAGCATCGCCCCACCCTGCTGGTTGGCGCCGATGACCTGGTGGGCCCACCACTGGTGGCCGATCTCGTGCGCGCCGACATAGGTGACCATGTCGATCTTGGTCGGGTCGCGGTAGTCGGAGATGAAGAACATCCCTTCCGACCACGGAATGGTGTTGGCGAACGACTGCGCGAACTGGGCGTAGTCGGGGAACTCCTGGTAGCGCAGCTGGCGGAACTGATAGGGGCTGAAGTTGGTCCCCATATAGTCCAGCGAGCGCTTCATCGACGTCTTCATCCGGTCGATGTTCCAAGCGTGTTGGGGGTCGTAATAGACCGCCAGCTGGACGCCCTTGTAGGTCTCCTCGGCCACCTTGTAGCGCGCCGACTGGATCGACACGAACGGCATGATCGGCGCCTCGGTTACGAAGCGCGCGGTGCGGCGGCCGTTCCTGACGGTGTCGGAGACCTTGTAGCCCGGCGCGATCGGCGTCTGGTCGGCCACGGTAGTGACCGTGATGTCGGACTGGATGAAGTCGGCGTCCTTGCGCAGGCCGTTGAACTGCATCGACGAAACATCGCCCAGCTTGGCCATGCGCTGCTCGGGCGGCAGGCCGTACTTGCGGCGCTTGGCCCGGTCGGTCAGCAGCCCGTCGCGCGACATGCCCAGGATCGGGGCGATCTCCAGGTTGTTGACGAAGGTCCCGTTGTCGACGACCCGCGTCTCGGCCCCGCTGTTGGGGAAGCCGCGCTGGGCGCGCAGGGTGATGAAGCTCATCTTGCGCTGCTCGCCCGGCGCCATGGGCGTATCGAAGGCGAAGATACGGTAGTTGAACTTTTCGAAGGTCTTCTTGGGCCGCGCGCCCTCGATCGACAGGCCCTTGACCTCCAGGTCGCGGTCGAAGCGGACGTGAATCTCCTTCAGCGCCGCGCCGGTCTTGTTCTCCAGCACATACGAGCCCTTGGTCTCCAGACTGGGCGCGTGGGGCTGGATGTCGATGTCGAGGGTCTGGGCGATGATCTTGGGCTGCGGCGTGTTCTCGAACGGCAGCAGGGTCTTTTCGTACTCGGCCTGCCACTTTTCGCCGTCGATATTAGTGCGATATTCGTTCCAGACATTGGTGTTGACGTAGATGAACCCGCCCAGGCCCGCGAAGGCGACCAGCGACACGCCCATCAACGCCCCGGCCCCACCGTTAAGGCGCAGCGGCAGGCGACGCAGGCGCGGCAACAGGCGGCTTTCGGTCCCGCGCCGCCACAGGCCATAGGCCAACACCAGCAGCACCAGCGCAAAGGCTGTCCAGTAGGCCCGCAGCCACCAGGCGCCGATCCAGAACTTGCCCAGGCCGTTCATGTCGGAGAAGGGCGTCTCGGTGGTTGCGCCGTAGTTGTAGAGCTTGTGCTCGAAACCAAGGTTGGTGAAGGTGATGGTGCTGACGATGTAGATCACCATCAGCGCCCAGCCGATGAACTTGTGCGGGCTGATCGTCTGCAGGAATACCGCCAGCACGGCGAGCAGGATGAAGTCCAGCGCCTGCGGCAGCACGTACCAGAGCAGATACTTTTCGAGCTCGAAATTGAAATAGCCGTGGAACACCTGGCTGAGCATGGCGGCCACCACGCTGATCAGCAGGGTCGAGATCAGCACCAGACTGATGGCCAGGGTCTTGGGCGCGACGAACGCCCAGTCCGGAACCGGCGTGGCGTCGATGATCTCGTGGGTCTTCTTCTCCCGCTCGCGCCAGACCAACTCGCCCGAATAGTAGATGGCGATGATGATCGGGATCAGGCCGAATGAGCCCAGCAGCGGAAAGAGCAGGATCCGCGTCACCGGATAGACCACGCCGCCATAGCGACCGGCCTCGGTGGCGAACCACAGTGCGCCCATGGCGTTGGCCAACCCTAAGAACAACAGCACGAAAAAGGCCGGGCTCTTGAAGACCTGGCCCATGTCGAGGCGCGTGCGGACCACCAGCTGGGTCCAGGCCGTCCGGCGGTCGAACACCGGGGTCGGCAGCGGGCCGGACGCGGCGGGCGCGGCTTCAGTCGGCGCGGCCTTGGTCTTCTTGGCGCTCTTGCGCTGCCCCGACAGCTCGGCGGACTGGAAGCGGAACAGGCTGTAGGCGAGCGCCAAGAAGCCGGCCGCCAGGACCAGGACGAACACCCGGTTGAACAGCAGCGCGCCGGCCAGCGGCGGGGTCAGGCTATTTCGCTCGCTGGCGGTCCAGTACTTGGTCACGAGGCCGAAGGCGGCGGTGCCCAGCGGCTCCCACAGCGCCGCGCCCTTCTCGTATTCGGGCCGATCCAGCGCGATGCCGGCGATGATGTACAAAACCAGGAAGGCGATGACGCCGACATAGGTCCACATCATCGAGCGGGTGACGGTGGCCAGGGCGAAGAAGATCGCCGAGGTCAGCAGGATGGCCGGCAGGGCCAGGGCGAAATAGGAGAACAGATAGGCGTTCAGATCGTTGGGGCCGAGGCGTTCGGGATCGACCCAGGGCATGAACGAGCCCACAAAGATGGCCAGCGGCACGACCAGGAACGAGATTGCCGCCGCTAGGAACGCGCCGGTGAACCGGCCATACAGATAGTCGAACTTGCGGATCCGCGTGGACCGCAGGATCGGCCCAAAGCCCGTCTCGTCATCGCGGACGACCACATTGGCCACGAAGGCCGTCGTGACGAACATGTAGAAGATCGCCAGGATCAGGTGCGTCTGGGCGATCGCGTACGGGGCGTTCTTGTGGATGTTGCCGCCGCCGCCGATCCGGATCTGATCGATCGTCGCCGCGCCGAAGGTCATCAGGAAGAAGATGACCGCCACCACCCAGAACACGGGCGACTTCAGTTGGTAGCGGAGCTCAAAGCCCGCGATCTTGCCAAACATCGGCTGGTCCTCCTTACGCGGCTTGGCGCGAGCGGGTGGACGACAGGGTGGAGAAGTAGACGTCCTCCAGCCCGCCCTCGACGGCGGTGAAGCCGTCGCCCGGATCGGTCTCGGACTCGATGTGGATCACGGTGCGGCCGGCCAGCAGGCGGGTGGAGATGACCTTGTAGCGGGCCTTGGCGGCCTCCAACTCGGCCTTGTCGATGATCTTCTTCCAGATCCGGCCCTTCAGCTGGGCCACTAGGTCGGCGGGAGCGCCCTCGCGCACGATGGCGCCGTTGCAGATGATCGCCATGGCCGGGCAGAGGTCGGAGACGTCCTCGACGATGTGGGTCGAGAGGATCACCACCACGTTCTCGCCGATCTCGGCCAGCAGGTTCAGGAAACGGTTGCGCTCTTCGGGGTCGAGGCCCGCCGTCGGCTCGTCGACGATGATCAGGCGCGGATCGCCGATCAGAGCCTGGGCGATGCCGAAGCGCTGGCGCATGCCGCCGGAGAAGCCGGCGATGGCCTTCTTGCGTACGTCCCACAGGTTCACCTGGTTCAGCAGGTGCTCGACCGTCGCCTTGCGTTCCTTGCCGCCGGAAATCCCCTTGAGCACGGCCATGTGGTCGAGCATGTCGTAGGCCGACACCCGCGGATAGACGCCGAAGTCCTGAGGCAGATAGCCCAGCGTCTTGCGCAGTTCCTCGGGGTGCTTGAGCACGTCAATGTCGCCGAACCGGATGTGGCCCGAGGTCGGGGCCTGCAGGGTGGCGATGGTGCGCATCAGGGTCGACTTGCCGGCGCCGTTGGGGCCCAGAAGGCCGTACATGCCGCGCGGGATCGTCAGGCTGACCTCATCCAGGGCGCGGGTGCCGTTGCCATAGACGTGGGTCAGATTCTCGATGATCAGCATGGTCTTCCTAATGCCCCCGATGGAAGCCGGATCGCCGCGCGGCCAAAGCTGCGCAGCGGAGCCAAGCTCCAAAGTTTCCAATTCGGCGCCCGTCGTCCCGGATGTCGACACCCGCCCGACGGGCGTCCTAGCCCTAGTCCCCAACAGTGAGATGACTCGACGGCGGGCGTGGCGGCAAGTGAAAGAACGTTTAGCCCGTCTGTTCAACCATATCGTTGCGAAACGGCGGCCAATTTGAGTCCGGATTTCACGGTTTCGCGACCGGGGTTTTGACACGCGACGTTTGGGTCTACAGGAGGCGCCATGACGACCTACGCTTTTCCCCCGCACGCCATCCCGACGGTCCCGGTGGAGGGATCGGACGCCCTGTTCCCGGTGCGTCGCATCCTGTGTGTCGGCCGCAACTACGCCGCCCACCGCCGCGAGATGGGGGGCGATGATCGCGACCCGCCGTTTTTCTTCGCCAAGCCCGCCGACGCGATCGCGCCGCTGGCCGACGCGATCGCCTATCCGCCGGCGACCGGCGACCTGCATCACGAGATCGAGCTGGTCGTGGCCCTGAAGGCGGGCGGCGCGGATCTGTCGATCGAACAGGCCCTGGCCTGCGTGTTCGGCTATGCGGTCGGCGTCGACCTGACGCGCCGCGACCTGCAAGGGGCGGCCAAGGCCAAGGGGCAGCCCTGGGAAGCCGGCAAGGCCTTCGACCAGAGCGCCCCGATCAGCGCCATCCGGGTGATGGACGCTCCGACGGCCGAAGCGGCGGTCACCCTGTCGGTCAACGGCCAGGAGCGCCAGCGCGGACAGGTCGGCGACATGATCTGGAACATCGGCGAGGTGATCGCCAAGGCCAGCCAGCTGTGGACCCTGGCCGCCGGCGATCTGATCTTCACCGGCACGCCCGAGGGCGTCGCCGCCATCGTCCGCGGCGACAAGGTCGTCGGCGAGATTGAGGGCGTCGGCCGCCTGGACTTCACCCTCGTCTAGCCGCGCAGCGCCGGTCCGCGTCCAAGAGAAAAGGCTGACATGAAGCTCGTCCTGCACAGCGCCAAGCGCGCCAGCGCGCCCTACCGAGTGCGCATCGGCCTAAACCTCAAGGGCCTTGCGTTCGAGCTGCGCCCCGTCGACCTGGTGGCCAACGCCCATCAGGGCGAGGCCTACCGCGCGCTGAACGCCCAGGCCCTGGTGCCGACGCTGGAGGTCGACGGGCGTCCGCTGACCCAGAGCCTGGCGATCCTGGAATGGCTGGACGAGACCTATCCCGCGCATCCGCTGCTGCCGACCGACCCTTTTGACCGCGCCACGGTGCGGGCCATGGCCGAGATTATCGCCTGCGACATCCATCCGCTGAACAACCTGCGCATCCTGCGCCAGCTGACCGCGCTTGAGATCGACGAGCCGGCGCGCAACGCCTGGGTCGCCCGCTGGATCCAGGACGGCTTTTCCGCGTTGGAACCGATGATCGCGCGCCATGGCCAAGGCTACGCCTTTGGCGATGCGCCAGGCTTGGTGGACTGTCTGCTGGTGCCCCAGGTGTTCAACGCCAACCGCTTCAATGTCGACCTGTCGCCGTTTCCGGCCCTGGAAGCCGCCGCCGCGCGTGCCCGGGCGCATCCGGCGATCGCCGCAGCTCACCCTGACCACCATCCGGAACGCTAGATGCTTGAAGACCTGAAAGCCAAGAACGCCGCCTGGTCGAAGAGCAAGACGGCGGTCGATCCGGACTTCTTCACGCGCCTGGCCAAGCAGCAAAGCCCGGAATATCTGTGGATCGGCTGCAGCGACAGCCGCGTGCCGGCCAACGAGATCGTCGGGCTCGACCCCGGCGAGCTATTCGTGCACCGCAATGTGGCCAACCTCGCCCCGCCGCAGGACGCCAACTATCTGAGCGTGCTGCAGTTCGCGGTCGACGTCTTGAAGGTCAAACACATCATGGTCGTCGGCCACTACGGCTGCGGCGGGGTGGCGGCGGCGATCGACGGCAAGCGCCGGGGCCTGGTCGATCACTGGCTCCACCCGATCCGCGAGGTCTACGCCGAACACCGCCCAGAGCTCGAGGCGATCCCGGAAAAGCGCGAGATGATCGACCGCCTGACCGAGCTGAACGTCGCCCGCCAGGTGCGCAACGTCGCCGCCGACGTCTTCGTCCAGGACGCGTGGGGGCGCGGCCAGTCACTGGCCGTGCACGGCTGGGTCTATTCGCTGACCAATGGCCTGGTGAACGACCTCAATGTCGGCATTGCCAGCCTCGAGGACTACGAGCGCACGGTGGCGGAGACGGTGGTTCCGGATCGTCCGTTCTGGAAGCGGGGCCAGGCGGAAGGCTAGAGGGCTCTAAATCTCTGATTTATAGCCTTTTTATCTGGTTTAGAGACTGGGGTGGAACACCGACGAACTTGGCCGGACTATTCGCCCTTGATCCGCACCTTGGCCGTCGCCCGTCGCCCCTGCGCGTCCACCACCACGAGCTTGTAGAACCCCGGCGCGGCGGGCTTCCAGATCGCACGGCCACTGACCGGATCAGGGTCCAGCGGCGCGCCTTCCACATACCAGGTCAGGCCCTCCCCTTCGGCCGCGAGCACAAGGCCGCGCGCCTTGGGGCCCAGGGCCTCGACCTGCACCGCCGCCCCGTCGGGCGGGAAGATCAGGCGCGGCCCTTCGTCGGCGGCGCGCAGCTTCTGCAGCGCCAGCGGCGCGGCCTTGGGGGCGATCGGGCGCGGCGCCGAGCCTTGCGCGCCGATCGCGTCGGCCACGTCGAACAACAGCGGCAGGGCCGCGTCCCGGCCCGTCAGCCCGCCGCGCGCGCCGCCGTCGGCCCGGCCGGTCCAGACCAGGATCGCATAGCCGCCGACCACCCCGGCGGCCACTGCATCGCGGAACCCGTAAGAAGTGCCGGTCTTGAACGCCATCGAGGGCCCGCCCCGCGTCAGGGCCGACGGCGCGCGGCCCTTAGGCGAGGGGGCCTCGCGCAGGATGTCCAGCACCTGCCGCGCCGCCTCGGGCCGCACCAGGCGCGTCCCGCCCGACCGCTCTCGGGTCGCCGCGTCCGCCTGCGTCCAGGCCAGGGGCTTGGCGATCCCGTTGTCGCCCAGCGCCGCGTACAGCATGACCAGATCGCGCCAAGTGATCCCCTCGCCGCCCAGGGCCAGGGCCAGGCCCGCTTCCTTCAGCTTCGCCTTGGGCCGCGCCAGATGCGCGCCCGCCGCCTCGATGCGACCGGCGAAGGCCTCCGTCCCTAGCTTCTCCAGAGTGGCGACGGCCGGGACGTTGAGGGAATGGGTCAGCGCCTCGCGCACCGTGACCTTGTCGTGGAACACCCGGTCGAAGTTTTCGGGCTGATAGTCGGCGAAGCGGGTGGCGCTGTCGGTCAGCTGGGTGTCGGCGGCCACGAGGCCGTCATCCATGGCCATGGCGTAGATGAAGGGTTTGAGCGCCGAGCCCGGCGAGCGCAGGGCGCGGGTCATGTCGACCCAGCCCCCGGCCCGGTCGCGCCCGGCCGAACCCACCGAGGCCCGCACCGCCCGGTTGCGGATCTCGACAACGATGATCGCGGCGGTGGCGTCGGGACCTTGCGCGGCGGCGACGGCGGCGGCCATCGGCTCAAGGCGCGACTGCAGGTCGGCGTCCAGGGTCGAGACCACGCTGGCCTGGCCGTTGGGCGCGGCCCGCGCCAGCTCGCCGGCCGCATGCCAGGCCAGGGTCGGGAAGGCCGCGCGTCTGGGCAGGGGCTCGTTCTCAGCCTCGTAGGCGGCGGCTGCGCTCAGCGTTCCACCCCGGACCATCTTGTCCAGCACCGCCCGCCGCGCCGCCTTGGCCGCCTCGGGACGGCGGTCTGGGCGACGGGCCTCGGGCGATTGCGGCAAGGCGATCAGCAGCGCCTGCTCGCCGTCGGTCAGGCTGGACGGCTCATGGCCGAAATAGCTGAGGCTGGCGGCCCGCGCGCCCTCCAGATTGCCGCCATAGGGCGCCAGGGTCAGGTACAGCGCCAGGATCTCGCGTTTGGACAGCCGCGACTCCAGCTGCATCGCGCGGACCATCTCGATCAACTTGGCCCCCAGGGTGCGGGGCCTTGGCTCCAGCAGACGCGCGGTCTGCATGGTCAGGGTCGAGGCGCCGGACGTCACCCGACCATGGACCACCGCCGAGCCAACGGCCCGAACCAACGACAGGGGATCAACCCCCAGGTGCCAATAGAATCGAGCGTCCTCGACCTTGATCAGGCGCTTTTGGAAGGTCGCGTCGGTGCGTTCCAGGTCGGCGCGAATGCGCCAGCGCCCGTCCTCGACCGGCAGGGCCCGCAGCCAGGCGCCGCGTTGGTCCAGCACCACCGCAGAAGACTGCCGCGCGCGGGTCATGTCGGGCGGGAAGGCGGCGCTGAGGGTGAACAGCACGACCTCGGCGGCGAGGACGGCGATCAGGGCTTTGGTCAGCCGGGGGACGCGACGGGCTTCATCTCCCCAAAACTCAAAGCGTGTCATCCCGGCCGGACCCCGGCCTTGAGCCGGGGGGAGAGCCGGGACCCAGGGGTCGACGCAATGCGCTTGGCCCCTGGGTCCCGGATCGACCCTGCGGGTCGTCCGGGATGACACGGTGTTTCAGGTCGCACGCAGGCCCTCACTGCCCCGGCGCGATGGTCGCGCGCGAGGCGTCCGAGCGCGCCACGATCGCCGGGCGGTACATGTCCTTGGCCACGGCGCCGGGCAGGAAGAACGAGCCCGGCGTCACCGCCCGCGCCACATAGGCCAGGGCGAAGGGCTTGTTCCCCTCCAGGTCCAGAGCCGCGATGAAGCGATCGTCGCGGCTTTCCTGCACGTCGGCGGCGGTCAGCTCGCCCAGGAACTTGAACGGACCGTTCTGAGCATCGTCGGCGCCCAGGGTGGTCTCGATCTCGAACCCGGCGGGCAGGGCGTCGTCGACCACCAGGGCCACCGAGCGCTCCTGCATCGAGCGGCCGGAGACCAGAACGATGATCCGGTCACCCTGGCGGATGGTCGCCGGATCGATCGCGGCGCCGCCCATCGACAGCAGGCGCTTGCCCACCGACAGGCCGCTGACGGTGGCCGGCGGAGCCGAAACCGGCGTGCCGCGCACGCTGACCGTCCGCCACAGCACGCCCTTGCCGGTGTTGACGAAGCGGGCGTCGGCCAGCTTGCCCACCGCCCAGCGGGGCGCGCCGCCGGCGGGCGGCAGCGGGTTGGCGCCGGTCGCCTGGATCGAGATCGGGCCCGAGGCCTTGATCAGAGCGTTGGCCGCGTGCAGCAGCGCCGCCTGTTCCTGGGTGTTGAGGGCGTCAGGATCCTTGACCGAGTTCTCCAGGCGCCCCTGCATCTGGCGCGCCACGTCCATCATGCCGGACTCGGCGGCCAGCGCCGTCAGCACGGCGGTGTCGCGCAGAATGGACTGGTACCAGTCCATCTCGTCGCGGTAGCCCAGCGACCCGACCGCCTGGCGCATGGCCGAGCGGGCGCGGGCGTTGTCGCCCATCCGGGCCAGACCCGCAGCGACATAGGCCTTGGCGATCGGCTGGTCCTCGTCCTTCATCTGCACGTCGTGCCACCAGCGCAGGCGCGCCAGGTCGCCCTTGCCGGCCTTGGCCATCACATAGAGGGCGTAGGCGCTGGCGCGGCGACGCATGCGCTCGGTCGCCTCCTTGGAGGCGTCCTCGTTGCTGGCCCACCAGCCCGGATACTCCATGCGGTAGGCGACCGAGGCCCAGCCGTCGGGACGGCTGACCTGGCGCATGGCGTTCACGGCCTTGTCGATGGCCGCGTCGGGCACGGCCACGCCCTGCGCCTTGGCCTCCAGCAGGAAGTCGACGACATAGGCGCCCAGCCAAGGGTCGGCCTCGCCGTCGCCCACCCGCCACAGGCCAAAGGCGCCGTCCAGCGTCTGGCGGTCCAGGAGCTTGCCCACCGCGCCCGCAAGGGCGGCCGGCGTGCGCTTGAGCTTGGGATCGTTCGAGAAGGTCTGGGCGTACAGCAGCGGATAGGCCGTAGAGACCAGTTGCTCGGTGCAGCCGTACGGATAGCGCTGCAGCGCCACCGCGATCGCCGAGGGGTCAAAGCCCCGGATCGGCGAGTAGCTGACCTGCATGGTCACATCGCCCGCCGCCAGACCCGCCAGCAACGGGTACGAGGGCGTGAAGGCTTCACCCGGCTTCTGCGGCTCGGTGGTGGTGCGCACGATGTCGCCCCAGCCCAGACGCGTCTGGATCGGATAGTCCTTCTGGGTCGCAAAGCCCGGGCCCGCGACCTTGAAGCCGATCTTGCCCACGCCGGTGACGTCGGGGGCCAGGAACGGGATCTTCTCGGCGACGCGCTGGCCCAGGATCAGCTGGAACACCTTCTTGAAGGCGACCTTCAGCCCGCCCACCGAGAAGGCCTCGGCCGTATAGGCGCCCGGCTTGCCCTCGACATTGTGCAGCTCCAGCGTGGCGTAGGCCTGATCGCCCGGCGCCAGGAAGCGCGGCAGGTTGAGGTCCGCCACCACCGGCTGGCGCACGGTCAGGGGCTTGGAGGCCGAGCCGACGGCGGTGTCGGTCCAGGCCACGGCCTGGATGCGCAGTTCGCCGTTGAAATCGGCGGCCGGCAGCTTGACCACCGCCTTGCCGTCAAAGCCCGTCTCCACCACGCCCGACCACAGGGCCACCGTCTTGATCGGCGTGGTCGTCAGACCCTCGCCGCCGATCTCGTCGCCGCCGAAATTGACATTGGCCGGCGCGCCCATGTTCGGGTCGAGCAGGCGACCGTAGTCGTCGCGGTAGTTGAGGGTCAGGGCCCGCTTGCCGAAGTACCACTTCACCGGATCGGGGCTTTCCTGGTGGGTCAGGCGCAGAATGCCCTCGTCCACCGCCGCGATGGTGATGCGCGCCTTCTGGCCAAGGCCCATGCCCGACACCTTCACCGGGATCTCGACCGGCGCCTTGCTGTCGATCTTGCTGGGCGTGCCCAGATCGACCGTCAGCTTGCGGCCCTTGGGGTCGATCGGGACATAAACCAGGCCCAGCGCCCGACGCGGCTTGGGCGAGGCGACCGGGTCGCGCGGCTGGATGACGCTGACCATCACATAGGCCCCGCCGCCCCAGGCGGCCGAGGTCTTCAGGCGTACGGTCGTCCCGTTCTCGCCGACGCTGACGGTCTTCAGGTCGATCAGGCGATCGGTGGCGACCGCGATCTGGGCCTCGCCGGCATAGGGCGGCTTCAGGGTGATCTCGACGGTGTCGCCCTGCGCATAGGCCTTGGTTCCGGCGGTGACGCGGACGACGTCCGGCGCCTCGCCCTCACGGGCCGGCGCGCCCCAGCCCGCCGAGAAGCGGGTCACGGTGCGCGCGCCATCAGCCCCTTCGACCTCGAGGCGATAGTCGCCCCAGCCCAGGCGACGGTTGATCCTGGCCGGCTGGCCCGCGCCGATATTGACCTGAGCCTTGGCCACGATCGCGTCGCGGCTGCTGCGCCGCCACTGCCAGCGGCCGTTCTGTTGGAACCAGTCATAGTCCCAGCGCTCGGCCACCAGGGTGTAGGTCGCCGTCGCGCCGATGCGCTGGCCCGCAGCGTTGACCGCGATGAGGTCCAGGCTGACGGGCGGATCGCCCTGGCCCGCCTCGCCCTGCTCGACCTTGACGCCGTAATAGACCGCCTTGGGTCGGACCTTCAGCTCCAGCCCCTCGCGGACCGGACGACCGCCGGGCTCGAACACCGAGGCCGTCACCGAGGCCACCAGCGGCTGGGCGGTGTCGCCGACCTCGCCGGTTCCCACCGACAGGATCGCGCGGCCCTCGCCGTCGGTCACCGTCGCGCCAAGGTCGAGATACTTCTCCTCGAACGGCTTGCCCTGGTCGCCCCATTCAAAGCCCTTGAAGGCCGGGAACGGGTCGGTGTCGGCGCGCAGGCGCGCCTCGCCTTGAGTCTGCAGGCCCGCGCCCGGTGCGCCATAGAGGAACCGCGCCGAGATATCGACCTTGCGCGTGTCGCCCGCGCCCATCGGCACGGACTCCTGGCCCGTGGCGGTGACGGCCAGGCGCTGGGGCGCGAAGTCCTCGACCGAGAAGCTCAAGCTCCCCGTCGCCTCCTCGATGCCCTCGATACGCAACTCCGCCGTCCAGCGCCCGCGCGGCGCAGAGCGCGGCAGAACGATGTCGGCCAGGGCCACGCCGGCGTTGGCCTGGCTGAATTGATAGCGGCGGAACTCGACGCCCGAGGGGCGCTTGACGATGATCTCGCCCTTGCGGTCGTTGACGGCCTTGGCCATCCGGTCCCGGATCATCGCCGTCAGGTGGACCGTCTCGCCCGGACGATAGATGCCCCGGTCGGCGTAGAGATAGCCGTCGATGTCGGCCGCCACGCTGCGACCGTCGACCCCGCCCTCGGTGCGACCGCCCACGCCCTGCTTGGACAGGTCCACCGGCGAACGGTCCAGATCCAGCACCGCCAGGTCGCCTTGCGCGCCATAGGCCATGACCATCTTGGCGCGCTCGGCGCCCTGGCCCTTGAGCAAGGGACGCAAGAACCGCACGCGGCCGTCGGCGTCGCTCTGGGCTTCGGCCAGGGATTCGCCGTCGGCGGCCACGAGGGCCACGCGTACGCCCGAGATCGTCTTGGCGCTCTTCAGCGAGCGGACGACCACGTCCAGACTTTCGGAGCCGTCATAGGCCAGCATGGCCATGTCGGTGAACACGATCCAGCGGCGCGCCTGGGCGGGATTGTTGTCGCCGTCCTCGGCCTCGCGGCCGCCCGAGGCGTCACGCGCCTTGATGACAAAGGCCCCGGCCTTCATGTCCTTGAGCACCGCGCCCAGCGGGAAGACGGTAGTCGCCTTCTGGCCGGTCGCGCCGCCGGTGACCTGAACCGTGCCCTTCCAGACCTGGCGGCCGTCATCGCCGACGGAATCCTCGCCATAGTCGCCGGCCCAGTCGCCCTCGCCGGTGGGTTCGGGCGCGCTGATCGACTTGCGGACCAGGTTGCGGTCCGGCACGCGCCAGACCTCGATGGCCAGGGCCTGGACGTTGATCGTCTCGATGGCGACGCCGTCGGACTCTTCACGCGGCAGGATCACGCCATCGCCGGCGAAGCCGACATAGGGCGGCTTTTCGCCGAAGGTGAAGTCGACATCGGCATTGGCGCCCAGGGTCTCGCCGCCCTTGGCGGGCAGGCCCTTGAGCAGGGTGATGCGATGGTCGGTAAAGCCGATCCCGCCCAGGCACAGCTCGTCGCCCTTCACCCGGACCGACGGCTGGCGGCCAAGATCGGGCGAAACCAGCACGAAGTCGGCATAGGCCTTGGAGGGATCAAGATCCCGGCTCATGCGGATACAGGCCAGCGGGTCAGGCCCGCTGCTGTCGACGCGGGTCTGCCAGACCGCGAAGTCTTCGGGTTTGGGGATTCCGCGGCGGGGGGCGTTGGCCGAGCGCGGCTTGCCAAACAGCGACCACGCCTCGCCCTTGACCGACTCCGCGCCGGCCGGCTTGCCGCCACCGAAGAAATGTCCGCCCTTGCCGACCGCGAAACCGCCGCCGAAGCCGACGACCAGCGCCCCGGCCAGGGCCAGGGCGACGGGGCCTTTCAAGGCGTCCGGCCAGCGCTTGGCGACCGTGTCGCGCGCGGTGTCCCAGCGAGCCTTCAGAGCCGCGCGGAAGTCGCGGCCACCTTCCGGCGGCGTCTCGTCCGTCGACATCGTCATTCCCCTTCGGCTCAGCCCCGAGGGGACTTGAGCCTAAGCGGCGACAGGGGTCAACGGCGCCAAGATGACGATGTCAGGCGTCGAAGGCCACGAGGCCGCTGGCCAGGTCGTAGCAGGCCGAGACGACCTTCAGGCGTCCCTCTCCCAGCTTCTCGGCCAGCACGCCGTCGGCGACCTTGAGCCGGGCGGCGACGTCGCGGACATTCTGGCGGATGGCGGCGTCCTGCAGGTCAGCGGGATGCTTGGCCTCGGCCGCCGTGACGGCCGGCAGGATCGGCAGCACCATCTCGTGCAGAGCCCCGTGCAGGTGCGCGGACTTGGTGGCGACGTCGACGGCGGCGCCGACCGCGCCGCACTTGGTGTGACCCAGCACCACGATCAACGGAGCGCCCAGGTGCTCGACCGCATAGATGATCGAACCCAGCCCTTCGCGGCTGACGGTGGAACCGGCGACGCGGACCACGAACAGCTCGCCAAGATTGCAGTTGAAGACCAGCTCGGGCGGCACGCGGCTGTCGGAGCAGCCGACGATGATCGCGAACGGCTTCTGACCCTTCGACAGCTCGTTGATCCGCGCCAGGCTGGGCAGCATCAGATTGGCCCCGCCGCGGGCGAAGATGCCGTTGCCGTGCTTGAGGCGGCCCAAGGCTTCGTCGGGCGAGACCTCCTGCGGCGGCGCATGGGCTTCCGGTGCGTGGGCGGGATCGGGTTCCATCGGCTTGACGCTGGCCATGGCCTTGTCGAGCGCGGCCTTGTCGCCGGCCTGGTGCTTGAGGGCGCTGGCGGTGCGGCGCCCCTTCTTGGTCAGCAGGTTGGGCGAATGCCCCTCGCCCTCGGCGAAGGCCAGAGCCGGCGCGGCCATGCCGGCCAGCGCCCCCAAGAGGAGCCGTCTCGAAACCATCTCGTCCCCCGACGCGATTGAAAGTCGAGAGAAGCTTAAGGCCCGACGGCTCAAGACAAGGTTAATCGATCCCTACAGCGGCAATTCGACACGTTTGACCACGGTGCGCATGGCGATGCTGGAACTGACCCGCACCACGCCGGGGATCCGCGTCAGTTCCTGAGCGTGGACGCGCTCCAGGTCGTCGACATCGCGCACCACCAGCCGCAGCAGATAGTCCGAGCCGCCGGTCATCAGGTAGCACTCGGCCACCTCGCGCACAGTGGCGATGGCCTTCTCGAAGGCGCTGAGCGCGCTCTCAGCCTGGGACGACAAGGTCACGGTGACGAACACGCTGAGCGGCAGGCCCACGGCCCGTTCGTCGATCACGGCGGCGTAGCGGCTGATGACGCCCTGCTCCTCAAGCGCCCGGACGCGACGCAGACAGGCCGACTCCGACAGGCTGACCGCCTCGCCCAGCTCGACATAGCTGGCGCGGCCCCGCCGCTGCAGCGCGGTGAGGAGCTTCCGGTCGAAACTGTCCAGTTCCACAGCGGCTTTCTTCATCTCAGTACCATAACACGCAGGATTCCTGCATCAACCGATGTCTCGAGGCCGAAAACGCCATGAAAACTGCAAGGAAAGAGGCGCATGATCGATCTCAAAGCGCTTTTGGAGGAAACATCATGCGCGTTGGCGTCCCTTCCGAGATCAAACCGGGCGAACACCGGGTCGGACTTACCCCCACCGCCGTCCGTGAATATGTCGGCCACGGCCACACCGTCATCGTCCAGGCGGGCGCGGGCCTCGGCGCCGGCTATGCCGACGACGTCTACGTCAAGGCGGGCGCGAGCATCGTCGCCGACGCCGACGCGGTGTTCGCCGGCGCGGACATGATCGTGAAGGTCAAGGAGCCGCAGAAGGTCGAGTGGGAAAAGCTCGAGCCGCGCCACATCCTCTTCACCTATCTGCACCTGGCGCCCGATCCGGCCCAGACCGAAGGCCTGCTCAAGAGCGGCTGCGCGGCCATTGCCTATGAAACCGTGACCGACGCCAAGGGCGGCCTGCCGCTGCTGGCCCCGATGTCGGAAGTGGCCGGCCGCATCGCCGTGTTCTCGGCGGCCGAGACGTTGCTCAAGCACAATGGCGGCATGGGCCTGCTGCTCAGCGGCGTGCCCGGCGTGCCCCCGGCCCGCGTCGCCGTGCTGGGCGGCGGCGTGGTCGGCAGCAACGCCGCGCGGATGGCCGCGGGCCTGGGCGCCGAGGTCGTGGTGCTGGAACGCTCGATCCCGCGCATGCGCGAACTGGACGATCTCTACCAGGGCCGGATTCTGACCCGCTACTCGACCTTCGGGGCGGTGGAGGAAGAGATCCTCAAGGCCGACGTCGTCATCGGCGCGGTGCTGACCGCCGGTGCGGCCGCGCCCAAGCTGGTGCGTCGCGAGCACCTCAAGCAGATGAAGCCGGGCTCGGTGCTGGTCGACGTCTCGATCGACCAGGGCGGCTGCTTTGAGACCAGCAAGCCGACCACCCACGCCCAGCCGACCTACACGGTCGACGGCGTCGTCCACTACTGCGTGGCCAACATGCCGGGCGCGGCGCCGCGCACCTCGTCCGAAGCGCTGGGCAACGCCACCCTGCCCTTCGGCCTGGCCCTGGCCGACAAGGGTCTCGACGCCCTGAAGGCCAACGCCCACCTGGCCCGGGGCCTCAACGTCCTGAAAGGCGAACTGACCCATCCGGCCGTGGCCGAGGCGCTGGGCAAGACCTCGATCGATCCCTACGGCGCCTGGAAGTAGGAACCTCCGATCCTCGGATAGAAGAAGGGCGCCGAGCGGGTTTCGCGCGGCGCCCTTTGAGTTTTTTGGGAGAGGAACACAGACGCTTACGAAAACTCAGGCGGCGAAGCGGGCGATGTCCTGACGGTTCTCGAGGAGATCGAGCACATCGCCCATGCGGAAATCGGGGTCTCCGGGATGCAGCGCGTCATAGACCGAGCGCGCGAAGGCCAGATCGGCCGCCGTCTTGACCCGCCAGTCCAGCCGCGAGCAGTCGCGGGCGGCGCGCAGATGGGCCTGGCGCCAACGCTCTGGCTGGTTGCGAATGGCAGCGGTGGGCGAGATGCGCGCGGTCGGGTCGCGCTCCTCGGCGGCGGCCTGGCGCAGAACGCCCGCCTTGATGACCTCGACCTCGAGGCCGGCCGGATAGGTGCGGTGGACGCGGTTGGACGTGTAGTCGGCGCCGCTGGCCAGGGCCATGCGGACGGCGTCGTCGACCACGCCAGGATCCATGAACGGTGCGTCGCCCTTCAGGCGGACGACATGGCTTACGGCGCTGATCGCGTCGGCGCAGCGGGCGATGCGCGCCAGAATGTCAGCGCCGGCCCCGCGATGAACAGTGTTGCCGCGCGAGACGAGAAAGCCGGCCAGGGCGTCATCGGCGGGGTCCTGGCTGGTGGCCACAATGATCTTGGAGAGACAGCGCGCGCCGCGCAGGCGCTCGAGCTGGCGCACGATCATCGGCTCCCCCTGAAGGGTGGCCATCGACTTGCCCGGCAGGCGGGACGAGCCCATGCGGGCTTGCAGGACGGCGAGGATCATGACGCGTCTCCGAAGGTTGGAACCAACCTAGGCCAGAAGAATAAAACCTCGATGAATCAGAAACTTATGTAAGCTTAACAGGCACGCTTAACGCGCGCTGAACAGCGCCGCGCCTCGGCGCGCGCCGTCCCATGCAGCCTATTGTCGAGGGTGATTCGGGGAGGGCGTTAGGCGACCCAACGTCGCGGATCGAGCGCGACCGGATCGTCGATCGCCATGTCATCCCAGTCGAGATCCGGGGGCGGGCTCGAAGCCGCCGCCACCACCGCCGACAGCTCGGCGGCCGAGTTGACGCCGACCAGCACGGCCGACCCCTCGGGACGCGACAGGGCAAAGCCCAGCGCCGCTTGCAGCGGGTCAGAGCGACCCTCGGCGATCATCCGGCGCACGCGCGACAGGCGGCCCGAGGCGCCCTTCAGCTGGGCGGGCACGCGATCGGGCGGCAGGAACAGAAGGCCGTTCAGGAAGATTGAGCGCAGGTGCACCTCGATCCCCATGCCGGCGATACGCTGCAGCGAGCCATCGGCCAGCAGGCGCTGATCGAGCAGCGAGGCCGGGGCCTGCAGGATGTCGGGCTTGAAGCGCCGGGCCACGCCCACCGGATCGTCGGAGGCATGGGCCGAGACGCCGATCTTGGCGAACAGGCCCTGGTCCTTCAGGCGCTGCAAACGCTCCCAGAGCGCCGCGCCATGCGGGCCGAACAGCTCGGCGGGCGAATGAACGACGATGGCGTCGGCGCGCTCGACGCCGATTCGGCGCAGGGCGGCGCGGGCCTCGGCCTCGACAAAGTCGGGGCCACGGTCGGCGCGGGCGGTCGAGATCGTGACGCGGAAGGGAACGGGGCGCGGAATGAGGTCGCCCAACACGGTCTCGGCGCGGCCGAACAGACCAGAGGCGTCCAGCACCGACAGCTTGGCGCGGGCGGCGATGTTCAGGATATCGCGCGCTTCGGCTTCGGGCGTGCGACCGCGCGGCGCGGACGAACTCCCACCGTCGAGGCCGAATTGAGCGGCCGCCAGACCCAGTTTTGAGACCGAAATGGACATCGCCATCCGTGCGCGAAACTCACCAACAGACCGGGAGGCTACGCGCCAAGGTTTGAACATCCGGTTTCTGGAACCTTGCCGAGGGGTTAAAGTCACGCCGATGACCTTTGACTCAGAAGACGCCGCCTGGCCGATGCACGGCCTAGCTGACGACGCCCGCCCGGCCTTGGCCCAGGCGCTTTCCAGAGGCCCTGCGGCCCTGGCGACGATCGTTGCGCTGGGCGGCGGCGGCCCGCGCCCGGTCGGCGCCCAGATGGTCTTCGGCGAAAAAATTGTTTCCGGGTTTCTGTCCGGCGGCTGCATTGAGGCGGATGTCGAGGTCCACGCCCGCGCCTGCCTCGGAGACGGGGTTTCGCGCCGGCTGGTCTATGGCGAGGGCAGTCCCTGGCCGGACATCCGTCTGCTGTGCGGCGCACGTATCGAAATTCTGGTCGAGCGGATCGCCCCCGACGATCAAGCCGCCCGGGCTCTGCTCGATCTGGCCGCCGCCCGCCTGCCGGCCTTCTGGGTCAGCGACGGGACGCGTCGGGTGTGCGCCGAGACGCCGGAGGTTCCCTGGGCCGGCGCCTTTGAGCGGGCCTATGACCCAACCCCGCGCGTGGTGGTGATCGGTGGTGACCCGACGGCGCTGGCGATCGCCAGTCTGGCCGCCCAGTCCGGCCATGAGACCTTCCTGCTGCGCCCCAAGGGTCCGGCTGAAGCGCCACCGCTCGCGGGGGTGGCGTACCGCCGCGAGCCGCTGGACGAGGCCCTGGGCTCCATCGGTCTGGACGCCTGGACATCCGTGGCGGTGTGCGGCCATGACCTGGAGCAGGATCACACCGCCCTGATGACCGCCCTGCCCTCGCCGGCGCCCTATGTCGGCCTGCTGGGCGCGCGGCGACGCCTGCCCGAGCGGATCGCGCGGCTGAAGGCGGCGGGGCTGGGCGAACGGGAGCTGGGCAAGCTGCGCGCTCCGATCGGCCTTGATCTGGGCGGCAAGGCCCCGTTCGAGGTGGCGGTGGCGGTGATCGGCGAGATCATGGCCGCCCGCCACGGCCAGCCGGCGCTGGCGCGGCGGGTGGTGGAGGCCTGAGGGGCCGCCAACCCCCAAAGGCAAAATCTCACCGTCATCCCGGAAGCCTCGCAGAGGCTATCCGGGACCCAGGGGCGGCGCGCATTGCGTTTCGTCACCCCTAGGTCCCGGCTCTCCCCTTCGCTGCGGCCGGGATGACGCGCTATTTTTGGATTTGTAAGAACTAGGCGGGCGCCCGCTCCGCCGCGAACGCCGCCAGATCCTCGATCAGGGCGTTGGCCGCCATACTCACCAGCTCGCCGCCCTTCTCCGGCGTGGCCTGGGCAGGATCCGAGCCCATGCGCCCGTCGGCGTAGCGGGCGCGGAAGTCCAGCGCCTCGCGGATCGGCCCCGTGGGCGCGATAGGGGGCGAATAGGCCGCCGTCTTGATCGTTTCCGGATAGGCCCATTGGGTCACCGCGATCTCGGACGGGGTGGCGTGGCTGCCATGGCCGGTTGGAAACTGGCGATTGGCCAGGGCGTTGACGCCGGCGAGGTCCCACCAGTTCTTCAGCTTCAAAGCGAACGGCGCGCGCTGCTGGCGGAAGCTGTAGTCGGCATAGATCTCCGAAAACGCCGCCTCGATCGAGGCCACGTTGCCGCCGTGACCGTTCAGGAAATAGATGCGGGTAAAGCCGTGGGCGCCCAGCGACCGCACCCAGTCGCCGATCGCGGCTATGAAGGTGGAGGGCCGCAGGAAGATCGTCCCCGGAAACGCCAGGTGATGCTGGGCCATGCCGATATTGAAGGTCGGGGCCACCAGCACCTTGTCGCTCGCACGCTTGCTGGCCTCGTGGGCGATGATCTCGGGGCACAGCCAGTCGGTGCCCAGGAGGCCCGTCGGCCCATGCTGCTCGTTCGACCCGATCGGCACCACCACGCTTGTGCTGGACTTGAGGCGCTCTTCGATCTCGGACCAGGTGGACAGGGCCAGCAGCATGCGACGCTCCTTCTCGAAACACCGTAAGGCTTTAAGCCCAAACCCGCCCGCTTGGCAGTCCAAAGTGCGTGCGCCGTCCGCCGCGCGCTCCGTTCGATCGCCCCCCGAATTGAGCCGTCCGTAGAACGCCGGACTTGCGCGGCCCCTTCCCGCTACGTCATGCTGACGTCCAAGTCGGGAAAGCCTGACGCGGAGGAAACGCGATGGCCGAACCAGGCCATGCCGAGAGGGTTCTGTCGGTGCTGCGCGACGGCGCGGCCACGCCGCTGGCCGCCTCATGGCGTCGCAGCCTGACCCTGCATCAGCTGGACCCCGAAAACCGCAAGCCGCCTGAAACCCTGTCCGGCGCCGAGCTGAAGGCGGCGCAGGAGCAGATGGGCCCCCTGCTGGCCGCCGCCCAGGACAATCTCGACGCCCTGTTCCAAGGCCGTCGGCGACGGCGGTTGTTGCGTGTTGCTGACCAACGCCGACGGCGTGCCGGTCGACCGGCGGGGCGTCTCGGCGGACGATCCGGTGTTCCGGCGCTGGGGCCTCTGGAACGGCGCGGTGTGGAGCGAGGCGCGCGAGGGCACGAACGGCATCGGCACCTGCCTCGCCGAGCAACGCGTGCTGACCATCCATCGCGACCAGCACTTCCACACGCGCAACATTGGCCTGTCCTGCACCGTGGCGCCGCTGTTCGATCCGAACGGCCGCATCGCCGGCGCGCTGGATGTATCCTCGTGTCGCCCCGGTCTGGACGGCCTGACGGGGCTGGTCGAACGCGCGGTCACTGACGCCGCGCGGCGTATTGAGGCGCGCGCCTTCCGCGAGGCCTTCCCCGGCGCGCGCATTGTGCTGTTGCCCGACACCGCCGCCGACCGCGCGTCGGTCCCGATGCTGGCGGTCGACGCCGACGACGTGGTGATCGGCGCCACCCGCGCCGCCCGCCTCGCCCTGAAGCTGACCGACGAGACCCTGAAACGCGGCCTGCCCTCGCCGGATCGTTCGGCCGATCTCGACGAGGCCGAACGCGCCGCCGTCCGCCGCGCCCTCACCCAGGCCGGCGGCAATGTCTCGGCCGCCGCCGGCTTGCTTGGCCTGTCTCGCGCCACCCTGAACCGCAAGCTCAAGCGGCTGGATCTGGCGCGCGGACGCGAATTCCACTGAACCTGTCTCAGTTCTGAGACACACGGCGCCGGCTCGATCGTCGAGGTGGCGCCACGCCGCGCTGTTCACGCCAAGCTCGCCTCCAAGACGCCTCGACGGCGCTGGAGGAAACCATGACCAAGCCCGAATTCATCGAGTCCCTGTCGCGCCCGCCGTTCAAGGCCCGCTACGACAACTTCATCGGCGGCCAGTGGGTCGCCCCGGCCGACGGCCGCTACTTCGACAACAGCTCGCCGATCCACGGCCGCAAGATCTGCGAGATCGCGCGTTCGCAGGCGATCGACATCGAGCGCGCGCTCGACGCCGCCCACGCCGCCAAGGCCGGCTGGGCCAGGACCAGCGCCGCCGACCGCTCGCGCATCCTGCTGCGCATCGCCGACCGCATGGAGGAGAACCTCGCGACCCTGGCCACCGCCGAGACCTGGGACAACGGTAAACCGATCCGCGAGACCCTGGCCGCCGACATTCCCCTGGCCATCGACCACTTCCGCTACTTCGCCGGCTGCCTGCGCAGCCAGGAAGGCTCGATCTCCGAGATCGACCACGACACCATCGCCTATCACTTCCACGAGCCGTTGGGCGTGGTGGGTCAGATCATCCCATGGAATTTCCCGCTGCTGATGGCCTGCTGGAAGCTGGCCCCGGCCCTGGCCGCCGGCAACTGCGTGGTGCTGAAACCCGCCGAGCAGACCCCGGCCTCGATCATGGTCTGGGCCGAGATGATCGGCGACCTGCTGCCCGCCGGCGTGCTCAACATCGTCAACGGCTTCGGCCTCGAGGCCGGCAAACCGCTGGCCTCCAGCCCGCGCATCGCCAAGATCGCCTTCACCGGCGAGACCTCGACCGGTCGGCTGATCATGCAGTACGCCGCCCAGAACCTGATCCCCGTCACGCTGGAGCTGGGCGGCAAGTCCCCGAACATCTTCTTCGACGACGTGGCGCGCGAGGACGACGACTATCTCGACAAGGCCCTGGAGGGCTTCACCATGTTCGCCCTGAACCAGGGCGAGGTCTGCACCTGTCCCAGCCGCGCGCTGGTGCAGGAGTCGATCTATGAGAAGTTCATGGAGCGCGCCCTCAAGCGGGTGAACGCCGTGGTCCAGGGCAGCCCGCTCGATCCCGCCACCATGATCGGCGCCCAGGCGTCCGAAGAGCAGCTGAACAAGATCCTCGGCTACATGGACATCGGCCGCAACGAGGGCGCCAAGCTGCTGGCGGGCGGCCAGCGCAAGATCCTGCCGGGCCAGCTGGCCGACGGCTACTATGTCGAGCCGACGGTCTTCGAAGGTCACAACAAGATGCGGATCTTCCAGGAGGAGATCTTCGGTCCGGTCCTGGCGGTGACCACCTTCAAGACCGAGGAAGAAGCCCTGGAGATCGCCAACGACACCGCCTTCGGTCTGGGCGCGGGCGTCTGGAGCCGCGACGCCAACCGTTGCTACCGCTTCGGGCGCGGCATCGAGGCCGGCCGGGTCTGGACCAACTGCTACCATGCCTATCCGGCCCACGCGGCGTTTGGCGGCTACAAGCAGTCGGGCGTCGGGCGTGAGACCCACAAGATGATGCTGGACCACTATCAGCAGACCAAGAACATGCTGGTCAGCTACAGCCCCAAGGCGCTCGGCTTCTTCTGATCTGACTTACAGCACGGGCGGCCAGCCGGCCGGCGCCGAGAAACCGCATTGGTCTTCTTGCGCCGGGCGACTGGCTTCGCCTATGCCAACGACCAACAAGATAAGGGAGTGCGGTGGTGAGCGACGGACAGGTTTTCCCGGTTCCTGCGGATCTGGCGCGAGACGCCCATATCGATGCGGCCGCCTATGACGCGGCGCTGGCTCGCGTCGAAGCCGACCCCGAAGGCTATTGGCGCGACATCGCCGCCCGGCTCGACTGGATCACGCCGCCCACCAAGATCAAGGACGTCTCCTACGCCAAGGAAGACTTCCGCATCCGCTGGTACGAGGACGGCGTTCTCAACGTCTCGGCCAACTGCATCGATCGCCACCTGCCGGCCAAGAAAGACGACGTGGCCCTGGTGTTCGAGGGCGACGAGCCCGGGACCTCGGACACCCTCACCTACGGCCAGCTGCACGAGGAGGTTTGCCGCATGGCCAACGTCCTCAAGGCGCAGGGCGTCAAGAAGGGCGACCGGGTCACGATCTATCTGCCGATGGTGCCGCTGGCGGCCGTGGCCATGCTGGCCTGCGCGCGGATCGGGGCGGTGCATTCGGTCGTGTTCGGCGGCTTCTCGCCCGACAGCATCGCCGGCCGCATCCAGGACTGCGCCTCGCACTTCGTGATCACCGCCGACGAGGGCCGCCGCGGCGGCCGCCGCGTGCCGCTGAAGGCCAATATCGACGAAGCGCTGAAGCACTGCCCATGGGTCGGCAAGGTGCTGATGATCCGCTGGACCGGCGCCGATGTGCCGCTGAAGGCGGGCCGCGACATCGTCTGGCAGGACGTCCGCGACACCGTCTCGGCCGACTGCCCGCCCGAGCCTATGAACGCCGAGGACCCGCTGTTCATCCTCTACACCTCGGGCTCGACGGGGAAGCCCAAGGGCGTGCTGCACACCACCGGCGGCTATCTGGCCTGGGCGTCGTGGACCTTCTGGGCGGTGTTCGACTACAAGCCGGGCGAGGTGTTCTGGTGCACCGCCGACGTCGGCTGGGTCACCGGTCACAGCTATGTCGTCTACGGCCCGCTGGCCAATGGCGGGACCAGCCTGATCTTCGAGGGTGTGCCCAACTATCCCACCCCCAGCCGCTTCTGGGAGGTGATCGACAAGCACCAGGTGTCGATCTTCTACACCGCCCCCACCGCTCTGCGCGCCCTGATGCGCGAAGGCGACGCGCATGTGACGAAGAACGACCTTTCGTCCCTGCGCCTGCTGGGCAGCGTCGGCGAGCCGATCAATCCGGAGGCCTGGCTCTGGTACCACCGCGTGGTCGGCAAGGAGAAACTGCCGATCGTCGACACCTGGTGGCAGACCGAGACCGGCGGCATGCTGATCACCCCGCTGCCCGGCGCCACCGCCCTGAAGCCGGGCTCGGCCTCCAAGCCGCTGCCGGGCGTCAAGCCGCAGCTCGTGGACGCCGAGGGCAAGGTTCTGGACGGCGCCACCGAAGGCAATCTCGTCATCACCGACAGCTGGCCGGGCCAGATGCGGACCGTCTATGGCGACCACCAGCGGTTCTTCGAGACCTATTTCTCGACCTATCCCGGCAAGTACTTCACCGGCGACGGCTGCCGTCGCGACGCCGATGGCTACTACTGGATCACCGGTCGGGTGGACGACGTGATCAACGTCTCGGGCCACCGCCTGGGCACGGCCGAGATCGAGAGCGCCCTCGTGGCCCACGAGACCGTCGCCGAGGCCGCCGTGGTCGGCTATCCGCACGACATCAAGGGCCAGGGCGTCTATGCCTATGTCACTCTGAAGGCGGGGATCGAGGCTACGGACGCGCTGCGCAAGGACCTCGTCCTGTGGGTGCGCCACGAGATCGGCCCTTTCGCCGCGCCGGACGTCATCCAGTGGGCCCCGGGCCTGCCCAAGACGCGCTCGGGCAAGATCATGCGCCGCATCCTGCGCAAGATCGCCGAGAACGAGCTCGGCAGCCTGGGCGACACCTCGACCCTGGCTGATCCATCGGTGGTCGATGATCTGGTGAAGAACCGCGCGGGGACCTGACGAAAGTCACATCGGCGCGTTAGCCTGCGCGCCATGCGCTGGATCCTCCCTCTCCTGCTGGCCGTCTGCGTCGCCGCCCCTGCGCGTGCGGCGACAGAGTGGGCCGTCAGAGATGGGTCCGTCCAGGTCGAGGCGCATGCGGATGAGCAGGGCCGCGCCGTGGTGCGGGCCAGCATCGAGATCGCCGCGCCGCCGTCCGTGGTGTTCGGGGTCATCCTGGATTGCGGCCGCGCCGCGCGGATGAGCCCGGGGGTCAAGCGCTGCCGGGTGGTGTCTCGCGCCGCCGACGGCTCTGAGGTGCGCGAGCACACCGTCAAGTGGGGCTTTTTCCTGCCCGCCCTGCAGTCGCGGTCTCGTCTGTCGCTGCAGCCGGATCGGGAAATCCGCTTCACCTGTATCGGGGGCGACATCCGCGCCTGCGATGGGTTCTGGCGGCTGGAGCCGCTGGACGGCGGGATGCGCACGCGGGTGACCTACGACCTCTGGGCCACCGCGCCCTACGCGGCGCCGGCCGGCCTGGTCTCCAGCCTGATGCGCCGCACCGTGCCGCAGTCGCTGGCGGCGCTTCGGCGGGAGTGCGAAGGCGGATGACCACCCCAGACCCCGATAAGCCCGACGCGGTGATGCTGTTCGACGGGGTCTGCCACCTGTGCGACGGGGTGGTGCGCACGGTGCTCAGGCTGGATCGTCACGGAGCGATCCGCTTTGCCGCCATCCAGTCGCCGGCGGGGCGGCGGCTGGCGATCGCCCACGGCCTCGACCCCGACGCGCCGGAGAGCTTCCTGTTCCTCGATCACGGTCAGCCCCTGCGCAAGACGCAGGCCGTAGCCGCCTTGCTGCGGCGGCTGCCCGCGCCGTGGCGTCAGCTGGCCTGGATCGACCGCCTGCCGCGCGGCCTGACCGATCGGGTCTATGACTGGGTCGCCGCGAACCGCTATCGGATCTTCGGCAAGCATGACCAGTGCCGGATCCCGACGCCGGCGCAACGGGCGCGCTTTCTGATCGACTAGCCCCGCCCCTATATGAACTCTCGGTAAGGTTTCCCGGCGAACCGGCGGTGCTAGGGTCCCGCGCAAACGTTCAGGAGACTCTCGCGCATGATCCGCACCGCCAAGCTGGCCCTCGTGGCCGCGGCCCTGTCCACCACGGCGCTGTCGCCGCTCGCCCTGGCCGCCCCGGCCCCGGCGCAGCCCGCCGCGACCGCGTCGATCGCCGTCCCGCCCATCGTCTACCAGCAGCGGGTGCTGGCCAACGGCATGAAGGTGTTCACCTCGCGCGACACGTCCACGCCCAACGTCTCGGTGCAGGTCTGGTACGGCGTCGGCTCCAAGGACGACCCGCAAGGCCGGTCGGGCTTTGCGCACCTGTTTGAACACCTGATGTTCAAGGCCACGCGCAACATGCCCAACGAGACGGTGGACCGTCTGACCGAGGACGTCGGCGGCTTCAACAACGCCTCCACCTGGGACGACTTCACCAACTACTACGAAGTGGTGCCGGCCAATCACCTGGAGCGCCTGATCTGGGCCGAGGCTGATCGCCTGAAGTCGCTGGTCATCGACGAGGCGGTGTTCGCCTCCGAGCGCGACGTCGTGAAGGAAGAACTGCGCCAGCGGGTCCTGGCCGACCCCTATGGTCGCTTCTTCGCCCTGTCGATCCCGCAGCAGTCGTTCGCGGTCCATCCCTATCAGCGTCCCGGCATCGGCTCGATCGAGGAGCTGGATGCGGCGACCGTCGACGACGTGCGCGCCTTCCACCGCACCTATTATCGCCCGGACAACGCCGCCCTGATCATCGTCGGCAATTTCGACCAGGCCAAGCTGGACGCGATGATCGACAAGTACTTCGGATCGCTGACCACGCCGGGCGGAACGATCCCGAAGGTCACGGCGGTCGAGCCCGCTCGCACCGGCCCCAAGACCGTCAACACCTACGGCCCCAATGTGCCGCTGCCGGCCCTGGCCATCACGTGGCTGGCGCCCGCCGCCGCCGACAAGGACACGCCCGCCCTGGCGGTGCTGGACGCGATCCTGACCGCCGGCAAGTCCTCGCGCCTCTATGACAGCCTGGTCTATGACCAGAAGATCGCCCAGTCGGTGTTCTCGTCGGCCCCGAACAACGCCCAGCCGGGCCTGTTCTATGTCGGCGCCATCATGGCCGGCGGCAAGACGGTGGCTCAGGGCGAAGCCGCCCTGCGCGCCCAGGTCGCTCGCGTCCGCGATGGTCTGGTGACTCCGGCCGAGCTGGCCGAGGCCAAGGCCGGCCTGCTGGCCGACGCCGTGCGTCGCCGCGAGGAGATCGACGGTCGCGGCTTCGCGATCGGCTACGCCCTGCAGACCGAGGGCGACGCCGCCGCCGCCAATACGAGCTTGGCCAAGCTGCAGGCGGTGACCGCCGCCGACATCCAGCGCGTCGCCCGCAAGCACCTGGCCGACGATCGCCTGACCGTGATCAACTATCTGCCCGAAAAGGATCGCCCGGCCGGCGAGAAGGACGCCACGCCGCCGATCCCCAAGGTGGCCTCGGTCAAGTACGACGGCCCGATCACCACCCTCGCGCCGGAGGCCGAGCGCGAGAAGCCGCCGGCGGTCGCCGCCCCGGTGCCGGCCGTCATGCCGACCCCGGCGGAAAAGACCCTGGCCAACGGCCTGCGGGTCATCGTCGCCAAGTCCAGCGAGCTGCCGCTGATCACCTCGACCCTCACCGTCAAGGGCGGCGCCAGTTCCGATCCCGCCGGCCTGGCCGGCACCTCGAGCCTGACCTCGGAGCTGCTCACCGAAGGCACCGCCACCCGCTCGGCGACGCAGGTCGCGCGCGAGACCGAAGCCCTGGGCGCCAACCTGGCCGCCGGCTCGGGCTGGGAAGCCGCCTCGCTGACCCTCAGCGTGACGGCCAACAACGCCGATCAGGCCATGGCGATCATGGCCGACGTGGCCCAGAACCCGGCCTTCAAGGCCGAGGAACTGGACCGCGTCCGCGCCGAGACCCTGGACGGCCTGTCAGTGGCGTTCCAGCGCCCCGGCAGCCTCGCCAGCTTCGCCACCAGCCCCGTGCTCTACGCCGGCTCGGCCTATGGCCATGTCGCAGGCGGCACGCCCGGCTCGCTGCCGAAGATCAAGCGCGAGGACCTGGCCAAGACCCACGCCGCCTACTGGCGGCCGGACAACGCCGTGCTGGTCGTGACCGGCAACCTGTCGCCCGAGGCCGGCTTCGCCCTGGCGGAAAAGGCGTTCGGCGGCTGGAAGAAGCCCGCGACCCCGCCGCCGACCCCGCCGGCCGCCCCGACCGGCTACCAGCCGCGCAACGTGGTCATCGACCTGCCGGGCACGGGCCAGGCGGCCGTGGTGCTGGCCAAGCCCGCCATCACCCGCGCCGACCCCAGCTACTACCAGGGCGTGGTGGCCAATACGGTGCTGGGCGTGGGCTTCTCCTCGCGCCTGAACCAGGAGATCCGCATCAAGCGCGGCCTGTCCTATGGCGCCGGCTCCAGCCTGACGCCGCAGGGCCAGTTCGGCGGCTTCTCGGCGCGTGTGCAGACCAAGAACCCCTCGGCCGGCGAGGTGATCAGCCTCACCCGCGCCGAGCTGAGCCGCCTGGCCAACGAACCGGCCTCGGTCGGCGAGCTGGCCGCCCGCAAGTCGGTGCTGGTGGGCGGCTTTGGCCGTGACCTCGGCACCTCGGAAGGCCTGGCCGGCATCCTGGGCAACCTCGCCGTCTATGGCGTGCCGCTGACCGAGATCCAGAGCTACGCGGCCAAGGTCGAGGCGGTGACGCCCCAGCAGGTCCAGGCTTTCGCCAAGACCAAGCTCGACCCGGCCCAGATGAGCGTGATCGTCGCCGGCGACGCCAAGGCCATGGGCGAGGCCCTCACCAAGGTCGCGCCGAACGCCACGGTGATCCCGGCCGCCAAGCTGGACCTGGATGCGCCGGGCCTGACCCAGTAGGTCGCCCGCGCTTCGGCAACAAAAAAGGCCGGCCGCTGGCGACAGCGGCCGGCCTTTCCATGTTCGCCCAAGGCCCGGATCAGCCCTACTTGGCCAGAAGGTCCCGGATCTCGGTCAACAGCGTCTCTTCGGCCGTCGGAGCCGGCGGCGCGGCCGGCGCGGGCTCGGCCGCGTCCTGGCGACGGATCTCGTTGACCAGCTTGACCAGCAGGAAGACCACCGTGGCGACGATGAAGAACTGGATCACGGTGTTGACGAAGGCGCCGTACTGGATCGCCACCTTTTCGATGGCCTCGCTCGCCGGATCCTCCGGCCGCAGCACCCATTCCAGCTTCGAAAAGTCCAGCCCGCCGGTCAGCAGGCCGATCGGCGGCATGATCACCTGATCGACCAGGCTCTTGACGATGCCGTTGAACGCCGCGCCGATGATCACGCCCACGGCCAGATCGATGACATTGCCCCGCGCGATGAACTCGCGGAATTCCTTGACCACGCTCATGACAGAGCCCTCCCCATACGTCTGAGGGGGCGAAGCTGGAGGCGTTCGCGACCCTGGGTCAAGCCCGGGTCATGATTGTTGCTATTCGTCGCCGTCCGCGTTCAGGCGGGCCCGCAGCTCCTTGCCGCTCTTGAAGAACGGCACGTGCTTGGCGCGAACATCCACGGCCTCGCCGGTGCGGGGATTGCGGCCGGTGCGCGCAGGGCGCGAGCGGACCGACAGGGCGCCAAAGCCCCGAAGCTCGACACGACCGCCATCTTCCAGGGCGCCGATCATCCGTTCGAGGATCACGCCGACGACGCGCTCGACGTCCTTCTGCGTCAGGTGCGGATTTTCATTCGCGAGCCTGGCGATGAGTTCAGACTTGATCATCGATATCCCCGGAACGCCCCTGGGAGGAGAAAGGCGCGAGCGGACCTTTGCCCAACGACGGCTGAGTCTTCAAGGGGTTGCGTGAAATTCTCGAACGCGGTTCGGTTAATTCGGAACGGGATTGGCAGACTTTCGCGCAAAAGAAAACGGCGGCTGGATCGCTCCAGCCGCCGCCAACTTCAACGTCTATGGAAGACGAAGCTTAGTCCTTGCTGGCCCGCTCGCGCAGGGCCGCGCCCAGGATGTCGCCCAGCGAAGCGCCGGAGTCCGACGAGCCGAACTGCTCGATGGCTTCCTTCTCTTCGGCCATTTCCAGCGACTTGATCGACAGCGAGACGCGGCGCGCAGCCTTGTCCACGTTGGTGATCTGGGCGTCGACGCGGTCACCCACGGCGAAGCGCTCCGGACGCTGCTCTTGACGATCGCGCGACAGGTCCGACTTGCGGATGAAGGCGGTCATCGGGGCGTCGTCTTCGCCGAAGCGAACTTCGATGCCGCCCGAGGTGACTTCCGTGACGGTGACGGTCACGGTCTGGTTCTTGCGGTAGGTGTCGCCCGACATCGGGTCGCCGGCCAGCTGCTTGATGCCCAGCGAGATGCGTTCCTTCTCGACGTCGACGTCGAGAACCTTCGCCTTGACCATGTCGCCCTTCTTGTAGCGGGCCATGGCTTCTTCGCCCGGGACGCTCCAGTCGATGTCCGACAGGTGCACCATGCCGTCGATGTCGTTGTCGAGGCCGACGAACAGACCAAACTCGGTCGCGTTCTTGACTTCGCCTTCGACGGTCGAACCGACCGGGTGAGCTTCCAGGAAGGCTTCCCACGGGTTGGCCAGGGCTTGCTTCAGGCCCAGCGAGACGCGGCGCTTGGACGGATCGACGTCCAGGACCACGACGTCGACTTCCTGCGAGGTCGAGACGATCTTGCCGGGGTGAACGTTCTTCTTGGTCCAGGACATTTCCGAGACGTGCACCAGGCCTTCAACGCCGGCTTCCAGCTCCACGAAGGCGCCGTAGTCGGTGATGTTGGTGATGCGGCCCGTGAACTTGGCGCCGACCGGGTACTTGGCTTCGACGCCGTCCCACGGATCCGACTGCAGCTGCTTCATGCCGAGGCTGATGCGCTGGGTGTCCGGGTTGATCTTGACGATCTGGACCTTCACGGTGTCGCCCACGGCGAGCACTTGGCTCGGGTGGTTGACGCGCTTCCAGCTCATGTCGGTGACGTGCAGCAGGCCGTCGATGCCGCCCAGGTCAACGAACGCACCGTAGTCGGTGATGTTCTTGACGACGCCTTCGCGGATTTCACCCTCTTGCAGCTGCGACACCAGTTCGGTGCGCTGCTCGGCGCGGGCTTCTTCCAGGATGGCGCGACGCGAGACGACGATGTTGCCGCGCGGACGGTCCATCTTCAGGATGGCGAAGGGCTGTTCCTTGCCCATCAGCGGACCGACGTCGCGGACCGGACGGATGTCGACTTGGCTGCCCGGCAGGAAGGCCGAGGCGCCGCCCAGGTCGACGGTGAAGCCACCCTTCACGCGGCCGACGATCGCGCCCATGACGGGCTCGTTGCGGGCGTAGACGCCTTCCAGACGGGTCCAGGCTTCTTCGCGCTTGGCCTTTTCGCGGCTGATGACCGCTTCGCCCATGGCGTTTTCGAGGCGTTCCAGGAAGACTTCGACGGTGTCGCCGGCCTTCACGGTGGCCTTGCCGTTCTCGTCGACGCCGAATTCCTTCAGCTGGACGCGGCCTTCGGTCTTCAGACCGACGTCGATGATGGCGAAGTCCTTTTCGATCCCGACGACCTTGCCCTTGACGACGGTGCCTTCCGCGAAGTCACGGCCGCCCATGGAGTCGTTGAGGAGCGCTTCGAAATCGTCGCGCGTCGGGTTGAAGCTCATATCGTCAGCCATGCTGATCTTTGGTCTCTAGGTTGGGGGAAGCCCTTGGGTGAGCGCCGCCGGAAAGACGGTTCTCGGGATTCCGGATGAAGTGGGTTTGAAAGCGGGCCCGCGATGTTCTTGATCGCGGCGAGGCCGGCGGTGGATTTGCCCCCTCCGGCTAGAGCCGGTGACGGGCGCGCGCGTCCTCGACGATACGGCGGGCCGCATCGAAGGCCTGCTCTATAGTCATTTCCGAGGTGTCGAGCAAGACGGCGTCTGGGGCCTGGGTCATCGGCGCGTCCTTGCGGCCGCCGTCGCGGGCGTCGCGCTTGTGGATGTCGGCCAGAATATCCTCGAAGGCGACGTCCTCGCCCTGGCCCACCAGCTGCTTCCAGCGGCGCTCGGCGCGCACCTCGGGGCGGGCGGTGACATAGAGCTTGGCCGGGGCGTGGGGCGCGATCACCGTGCCGATGTCGCGGCCGTCGATCACCGAGCCCGGCTCGCGGGCGGCGAAGGTCTGTTGCAGATCCAGCAGGGCCGCACGAACCCCCGGGTGCACCGCGCAGCGGCTGGCGGCCTCGCCGGCGGCGCGGGTGCGGACCTCGGCCCGGTCCAGCGCCGACAGGTCGAGGGCGCGGGCTACGGCTTCTGCGGCGATCGGATCGTCCAGGTCTCCAGCGCCGTCCAGGATAGCGACGCCGACCGCGCGATAGAGCAGGCCGGTGTCGAGAAGCGGATAGTCGTAGAGCGCCGCCAGACGCCCGGCGATCGTGCCCTTGCCCGAGGCCGCCGGACCGTCGACGGCGATAACAAAACCCATGGCTAGCTCCGTGCGTCGTCCTCGCCCTTCGACAAGCTCAGGGTGAGGACGATGGGACAGGCCTTTCAGTAGAAACCTCACCCTGAGCCTGTCGAAGGGCGAGGTTTCGGCTCCTCAGGCCTCCGCCAGCGTCGCGCCCAGGCCGCGCATCAGGTCGGCGAAGCCCGGGAAGCTGGTGGCGATCATGCCCGGCTCGTCGACGGCGACCTCCGCCTGGGCGGCCATGCCCAGGATCAGGTGGCTCATGGCGATGCGGTGATCGCCGTGGGTGACGACGGTCGCCCCACCCTTCGGCGGCTGGCCGGTCCCGGTGACGATGAAGCCTTCCGGCTCCTCGACCACCTGGACCCCGCACGCCTTCAGGCCATTGGCGGTCAGGCTGATGCGGTCGCTTTCCTTGACGCGCATCTCGCCGACGCCGCGCATCACCGTCTCGCCGGACGCAAAAGCCGCGGCCACGGCCAGGATCGGATACTCGTCGATCATCGACGGCGCGCGCTCGGGCGGCACGACGACGCCCTTGAGCTGGGAGTAGCGCGCGGTGATGTCGCCGACCTCCTCGCCGCTGGCGACGCGCACGTTCGAGATCACGAGATCCGCGCCCATCTCCTGCAGGGTGGTGAAGAGACCCGTGCGCAGTTCGTTGAGCATCACGCCCTCGACCGTCACTTCCGAGCCGGGAACGATCAGGGCCGCCACCAGCGGGAACGCGGCCGACGAGGGGTCGCCCGGCACGGCCACGTGGGTTCCGGTCAGTTTCTGCCCCTCAGGCAGGCGCACATGGCGGAAGGTCTTGTCGCCGGCCTTGCGGTCCTCGACGATCACCTCAGCCCCGAAGGCGCGCAGCATCCGCTCGGTGTGGTCGCGCGTGGCTTCAGGCTCGATGACCTCGACGCCGCCCTCGGCGTGCAAGCCCGCCAGCAGCACGGCCGACTTCACCTGGGCCGAGGCCATGGGCAGAGTGTAGTTGAGGCCGCGCAGGTTTCCGCCCTTCAGGGTCAAGGGCAGGCGGCCCTTGTCGCGACCCAGCCAGGTCGCGCCCATGCGGGCCAGCGGATCCAGCACCCGGCCCATCGGGCGTCCGCGCAGCGACTGGTCGCCCGTGAAGGTGGCGCACATCGCAAAGCCCGCCGCCGCGCCCATGATCAGGCGCACGCCGGTGCCGGCGTTGCCGCAGTCGATGACGTCGACGGGCTCTTCAAAGCCGCCCTTGCCCTCGATCCGCCAGCGCCCGACGCCCTCGCGTTCGATCCGCGCGCCAAAGGCCTGCATGGCCCGGGCGGTGGCCAGGACGTCGTCCCCTTCCAGGAGACCTTCGACCGTCGTCGTCCCGGTCGCCAGCGCGCCCAGGATCATCGAACGGTGAGAAATGGACTTGTCTCCCGGAGCGCGCACGATCCCTCGCAGAGCGCCTCCGGGAGCGCTCTTCAATCCAGCCAGCGACATGCCGAAACCGGCTCCTTAGTATTTGGTGGTTTTCGCGAAGGGGTTTGCTTTTGACAGCGGGCTCTCGCCATGGCAAGTCACCCGCCGCTTTTCCCATCAGGATCAAAGGGTCGCCAACTTGGCCAATCCCGACTTGGGCGCAAAACAAATCTGCCCCAACTGCCAATCGAAGTTCTACGACCTCAACCGTCGTCCTGCCGTCTGCCCCAAGTGCGGCGAGCAGTTCGACCCGGAAGAGGCCCTGAAGTCGCGCCGCGTCCGCGCCCGCGCCGTCACGCCGGACTATGACGCCGACGACGAAAAGGAAGCGGTCGCTCCGAAGGAGGTCGACGGCTACGAGGACGAAGTCGACGACACCCCGGAAATCGACGAGGCCGCCGAGGCCGACGTCGTCGAGACCGATGACGAAGACGTCGATCCGGGCGCCCCGACTCCGGCCGGCGGTGACGATCTGGGCGTCGACTTCGCCGAGGACGAAGACCTCGCCGACGAAGACGGCGACGACGTTCCGTTCCTCGAGGACGAGGACGACGACGACATTCTCGACGAGGAGATCGAAGGTCTCCCCGGCGAGGGCGTCGACGACTGACCCCGCGGACAGCCGGTTGCGACGTGATCGCCGCCGGCTGTCCACAGGCGTTTTTGGGGGCGAAACATTTTTCTCGAAAAAAGTTCGAGAAGAGGCTTGATCCCAAAAAAATCCCGGACTAGTTTCCGCGCCTCTTCGGGGGGCGACGCAAGTTCGAAACGCCGAAGAGACCAACGATTTCCGAGAGTTACCGCAAGGTTTTCTTAGAAAGAATTGGGGCTATAGCTCAGCTGGTAGAGCGCTTGAATGGCATTCAAGAGGTCAGCGGTTCGACTCCGCTTAGCTCCACCATCAAGGCCCGGACGGAAACGTCCGGGCCTTGTCCATTTTGGGCTCCTGTTTCCCGCCTCCTCTTGAACCGACCGTCATCGCGCGCCATGTCTGGCGTCGTGTCGTGGTGATCGGCGCCGATCCTCGGGCCGGTCTCCACGAACGAAGTCGCTTCAGCGAGGACTTCGCGATGACCCGGACGATCCTGTTCGACAGCCCCTTTCTGTTGGGGTTCGAACACACCCGAGACCTGATCGAGCGCGCCGCCAAGGCCGCGTCGGAAAGCTATCCCCCCTACAATGTCGAGCAGGCCGAGCACGGCGGCGTCCGCATCACCCTGGCCGTCGCGGGCTTCTCGCCCGAGCAGCTGCAGGTGACCGTCGAAGGCGGGCAATTGGTCGTCGCCGGCAAGCGTGACAGCGCGGACGGTCGCTCCGACGCCGAGCGGGCCTTCCTGCACCGCGGGATCGCGGCGCGCGGCTTTGTGCGCACCTTCGTCCTCGCCGAGGGCATGGAGGTCACCGCCGCGACGCTGGAGCATGGCCTCCTGCACATCGACCTGGCCCGCCCGGCGCCCGAACGCCTGGTCAAGAAAATCCCGATCCGCAGCGCGGGCTGAAACGCCGCGCAGAGTCCGCCTCGGGTCGCCGCGGTCTGAACCGCAGCGAAACGCGGCGCGTTCCCTAATCGAAAGAGGTGGTCCTATGACGCCCAGCACCCAACACAGCCGGCCCCTGACCAGCGAAGCCTTCGCGGCCCTTGGCGCGCCCGCGCTCGTCTATGTCCGACCGATCAAGGCCGCCGAGATCCTGGCCGACGCTCCGGAAGGTGTCGAGGACCTCGACCTGTCGCCGGACCAGACGCTGTATGCGGTCTGCCGCGCCGATGGCGAGCGCCTCGCGGTCATGATCGACCGCGACACTGCGATCGCCGCCGCCCTAGCCCATGAGCTGGCGCCGGTGTCTGTCCACTAGAGCATTTTTCGAGCGAAGTGGTTCCGGTTCGCGTGAAGAAAAATGCGCCAAAACAAAAGATTAGAGCTCACGGCCTGACGCAGTCAGGTCGTGAAATGCTCTAGAAGAAGATCAGAAGGGCGTCAGGCGGCCGTGCTGGCCGGTTCGTCGGTCAACAGGACGTGGATCGCGTCCGCTGATCGGGCCTGCCGCACCGAGGCGCGAACTTCGGGCTGGCGCATCATCCGCGCCACCCGCGCGAGCGCTCGCAGATGCTGCGCATTGGCCTCGCGGGGCGCGAACAGCGCCACCAGAAGGTCGACGGGCTTGTCGTCGAGCGCATCGAAGGCGACCGGCGCGTCCAGCCGCACGACAACCGCGCGAACCCGGTCCAGGCCGTCCAGTCGCGCATGGGGGATGGCGACACCTTCGCCGACTCCGGTGGAGCCGGCGGCTTCCCGCTCGATAAGACCGTCCAGCGCCGCTTCAGGGTCAACGCCCAGGACGCGGCCAGCGACATCCGCAACCATGGAAAGCGCCTGGCGCTTGCCGGGCGCGCTGGCGCGCAGCGCCACCGCTCCGGGCTCGAGAAGGTCGCCAATAGTCATGGACTTACAACGCTCGCTAGTTTCCGACCGCCTTGGCGCCGCCGACGATAATCCACCGACGGCGCCAGACCATGACACGGTCTGGTTAGCTCGCGGTTGATCCGTGTCCGTTCGACTTCGTGCGTTCGGGGTCGATCCAGCCGATATTCCCGTCTGGACGCCGATACACCACAGAGATGCCCCCGTGGGCGGCGTTCCTAAACACGATTGCCGGGTATGCGGTCAAGTCCAGTTCCATGACAGCCATGGAAACGGTCATTGTCTTCATCGCGGCCTGGGTTTCCGCAATGACCATGGCCGCGGGCGCGCCCGTCGGGTGGTCGTCTTCAATATCCCAGTCTTCGTCCACATCGTCGCTTTCCGGCGCACGGAGGACGAACATGGCGGCGTTCTCGACCTGCTTGGCCGTGGCCGCCGCCGAGTGGCTCTTAAGTCGCCTTTTATAGCGCCTGATGCGCGTATCGATCTTGGCCAGGGCGGCGTCGAAGGCGGCGTGGGCGTCACCTCCGGACCCGTGGCTGATGAGTTGCTGACCCGATGCCAGCTTTACTGAGCAATCGACACGGAAGGCGTAGCCTTCCTTGCTGACCACGACCTCGGCGGCGCCGCCGCGATCGAAGTACTTACCAATGCTCAGGGCGATTTCGTCGGAGACTCGCGCTCGCAGAGCCTCACCAACGTCGACATGCTTGCCGGAGACTTGGACTTGCATAGCGATATGACGCGCCTGTCGCAGGCGGGTGTCAAGCGGCGCTTTCGCGGCTTTTCGGCGCCCTCAAAACAGCCCTGAGAAGACCCCGAAAAGCTTGCGCGCGCCCATCACCACGACATGGGCGCTGACGAACAGAAGCGCCCCGCTGCCCACGGCCATCAGATAACCCAGTAGGGCCAGGATTCCGTCACGCTGGAGCAGCGCCAGGGCCAGAACGGCGACCGTTGCGCCAGGGGCCAGATTGCCCAGCGGAATCGGCAAAACCAGAACCAGCGCCAGCAGGGTGCAGACCACTCCGACCATCCTTTCGCCCAGGGGTGCGAACAATGGCCGCAGCCGCGGGCGGGTGATCAGTTCCATGCTGCGCACGATCGGTCCCAGCCGCCGGAAGAGCCCGCGCAGATCGTCCCGCTTGAGCGGCTTTTCGATCAAGCCGCGCGGCAACCAAGGGGTGTCCGCGCCCATGGCGATCTGGGGGGCGAGAAGCAGGATCGGCAATGACAGGATGGTCGACGACCCGGGCGGCAGGGGCAGGGTGTTCAGCAGACCAAACACCAGCAGCATCGCGCCGAACGCGCGGCTGTCGAACGCCGCCAGCATTTGCCCGACGGTCAGGGTGGGGCTGGCGTCCTCGCCAAAGCCCTCGATCACGTCGGCCAAACTCTTTTCGCTCATCAAATCCTCTCGGCCCGCTCCGGAACGCGCGGGAGGCGAAAAGGAAGCGGTTTCAGACCGCTTCCTTCATCAGCCGGCGACGCTCCACTGACGAGGGGATCCGCATGGCCTCTCGATACTTGGCCACGGTCCGACGGGCGATGTCGACCCCGGCCGCCTTGAGAATCTCTACGATGCGATCGTCGGAATGGACGTCGGCCTCGCATTTCTCGGCGTCGACCAGCCCCTTGATCTTGTGCCGGACGCTGGCGGCCGAGTGGGCCTCGCCGCCTTCGGACGACTGGATGGCCGAGGTGAAGAAGAACTTCAGCTCGAACACGCCGCGGGGGGTGGCGATGTACTTGTTCGAGGTCACGCGGCTGACCGTGCTCTCGTGCATGCCGATGGCGTCGGCGACCGTCTTCAAGTTCAGCGGTCGCAGGTGCTCGACGCCGAAGGCCAGGAAGCCGTCCTGCTGGCGCACGATCTCGCTGGCGACCTTCAGGATGGTCTTGGCCCGCTGGTCCAGGCTCTTCACCAGCCAGTTGGCTGAGGCCATGCAGTCGGCGACGAAGGTCTTTTCCTGGTCGCTGCGCGCGCCCTTGGAGACGCGGGCGTGGTAGCGCTGGTCGACCAGCACGCGCGGCAGGGTGTCGGTGTTCAGCTCCACGTGCCACATGCCGCCAAGGCCCTCGCGGACCATGACGTCGGGCACCAGGGTCTCGGCCGGCTCGCTGTGATAGGCCGCGCCCGGACGCGGATTCAGCGACCGGATCTCGCCGATCATCTCGCGCAGATCTTCGTCGTCGACGCCGCAGATCCGGCGCAGGCCCGCCATATCCCGCTTGGCCAATAGCTCGAGGTGATCGAGCATGGCGGCCATGGCCGGGTCGTAGCGGTTCAGGTCCTTGAGCTGCAGCGCCAGGCACTCGCGCACGTCGCGGGCGAAGACGCCGACAGGCTCGAAGCCCTGCAGCACCGACAGGGTCTCTTCGACCAATGCGAGGGCGCAGCCCAGACGATCGGCAAGCTCGACGATGTCGAGGCGCAGGTAGCCGCCTTCATCAACCGCGTCGATCAGGATCTCGGCGATGGCGTTGTGGGCCGGTGAGAGCGCGGCTTGCACCAGCTGGGTTCGCAGGTGCGCGGCCAGGGTCGGGCTGTCGGTCAGCGCGCGCTCGTAACCCTCATCGCTCTCGAACGAGCCGCCGCCGCCCGCACGTGACCAGTCGATCTGCCCGCCGGCGTGCTCGGCGTCCGCCCCCTCGCCAGTGGCGCGCTCGCCGGGGGAGACGTCGTCGACGGGCGTGTCCAGCTCGCGCCCGGCCGTCGTATCGGCCACGGCGTCGACCTGGGTCAGGCTGGCGTCCCGCTCGGCCTCGACCTCAACGGCCGGCTCGTGATCGCCCTCATCGCGTTGCAGGAGCGGATTACGCTCCAGCTCGGCCTCGACGAAGGCGTCGAGCTCGATGTTCGACAGCTGCAGCAGCTTGATGGCCTGCTGCAGTTGCGGGGTGATGACGAGGCCCTGGCCCTGCCGGAGCTCTAGTCGGTGGCTGAGCGCCAATGCGCCCTCCTGACGTACGAAAAACTTTCGAACGCCATTGAAGAGCGGTTCTGGTTAACGGGTCGCGAACGCCTGCAATAATCGGGCCGGTGCGACCGTGTGTCCCGAAAAAAGGCTTAGACCTTTCGGAACAAGGGCTTAGTCGCCCAGACGCGGCTCGGTGAAGCTCTCGCCCAGATAAACGCGCTTCACTTCCGGGTTTTCGACGATCTCGCGGGGCGAGCCTTCGAACAGCACCTCGCCCGCATGGATGATCGAGGCGCGATCGATGATGTCGAGCGTCTCGCGGACGTTGTGGTCGGTGATCAGGATCCCGATGCCACGTCCCTTCAGATAGCCGATCACCTCGCGGATATCGGCGATGGCCAGCGGGTCGATGCCGGCGAAGGGTTCGTCCAGCAGCATGAACGACGGCTCGCTGGCCAGGGCGCGGGCGATTTCCACCCGGCGGCGCTCGCCGCCCGACAGGGCCACGGCCGGCGATTTGCGGATGTGGGTGATCCGCAGCTCTTCCAGGATGCTGGTCACCTGCTCGCGCGCCTTGCGCGGATCGCGTTCGCGCATCTCGACCACGGCCATGACGTTCTGCTCGACCGTCATGCCCCGGAAGATCGAGGCTTCCTGCGGCAGGTAGCCGACGCCCAGGCGGGCGCGCTGGAACATCGGCTGGGCGGTGATGTTCTCGCCGTCCAGATAGATCGCGCCGTAGTCGGCGGCGATCAGACCGGTGACCATGTAGAAGCAGGTCGTCTTGCCGGCGCCGTTGGGGCCCAGCAGGCCCGCCACCTCGCCGCGCTTAAGGCGCAGGGACACGTTCTTGACGACGGGACGGTCGCCAAACGACTTGCCCACGGAATCGACGAACAGGCCGTCCATGTCTTTGGAGGTCAGGGTCATCCGGGATCCTAGCGCGGCTCGGCCGCGGCCGGCGCATCGGACGTCTGGGTATCGTCCTGATAGAAGACCGCGCGGACGCGGCGCGTGGCGGTCCGCCCCGTGCTCGTCGACTCAAGCTTGGCGTCGTTGGTCTTGGTGTTCACGGTCAGGCGATCGCCGCGCGCCACGTCGTTACCCTTGACCAGGATGACATCCCCGGTGAGCACGGCGGTGTTGTTGCTGAAGGTGTAGACCGCACGATCGCCGCGCGCATTCTGCTGCTCGTTGACGAGATACACCCCGCCTTCGGCCTCCATGCGCTGGGCGTTGCCGCAGGCGTTGGCGTTTTCCGCCGTCGGGCGCTTGGCGTTGTAGATCGTGACCTTCTCCGCACGCAGGCGAGAGCGGTTCTGCAGGATCTCGACGTTACCCGTGAAGATGATGAGACACTTGCTGTTGATCGTTTCCTGATTGTCGGCGGAGACGTCCACCGGCGCGCTGGAATTGCCTTGCTGGGCATAAGCCGCCCCGCCGGCGCCCGCGCCCGACAGGATCAACGCGGTCAAAGCCGCAGCCGTCGATCGCTTCATCAGAACCATGTCCTCATCCGTCGCGGCCCGCCTCCGAAGCGACCCGCGCCATTTCTCTTTACTGCTGTTCGAACCGCGCGCGAACCCCGCCTCGGAAGACGATGCGATCGCCCTTGTCATATACGGAGTAGGCGCTCGATTGCACCTGCCCGCTGGGACCTTCGCCATTCATTGTGCTCTCGCCACTGACATCGCCGGTCCGCGTGTCGACGAACGACTCCTCGGACGCGAAGCGATAGCCCTCGCCGTCATCCAGACGAACATCGTCCTTCAGGTTCAGTCCGAAGGTGTCTTGCCGGTAGACGCCATGCTTGGCGGTCATGCGTGTGGGCGTGGGCGAACCGAGGTCCAGGGTCAGGGCCGGCTCTTCCAGGATGATGCGGCGCGGATCGGCGTCATCGCGGATCGCAGAGCGGGCCGTGATCATGAAGCTGCGGCCTTCGGTCGACTGCCCATAGAACCGTGGCGTGATGAGGCGAATCTCGGTGCGGGCCTCGGCGGGCGCGCGGGACGCGGCCAGATAGGTGCGCCAGCCCACCTGGGCGATCACGGCCAACAACAGAACACCTATCGCGGCGGGCAGCACGAGGCGCGCGGCCCGGACGCGGCGCGAGCGACGGCGCCAGCGCGCGAGGTCGGCGCTCATCGATCGTCCGGTCATGACCGCGGCGGGCTGCATGAGGTCCTTTAGCTGTGGGCGAAGATGTCCATCTCCTCCCAACCGGCCAGATCCAGCGAGGCGCGATGGGGGAGATAGTCAAAAGCGTGTTGCGCCAGCGCCATGCGGCCTTCGCGCTCGAGCATGGCGTTCAGCTTGAGGCGCAGGCCGTGCAGATGCAGCACGTCCGAGGCGGCGTAGGCCACCTGATCGACGCTGAGCGACGGCGCGCCCCAGTCCGAAGACTGCTGCACCTTCGACAGTTCGACGCCCAGCAACTCGCGCGTCACGTCCTTCAGGCCATGACGGTCGGTATAGGTGCGAGCCAGCTTGCTGGCGATCTTGGTGCAATAGACGGGCGCGGTCACCACCCCCAGATGGAGCTCGAACATGGCGATATCAAAGCGCCCGAAGTGAAAAAGTTTCAGGACCTTCGGATTCGTCAGCAGCGCCTTCAGATTCGGGCAGTCGTAGTCAGGCCGGCTGAGCCGCACCACATGGGCGTCACCATCACCGGCCGACAGCTGAACCACGCAAAGCGGATCGCGGCGCAAGCGCAGGCCCATGGTCTCCGAATCAATCGCGATGATCTCCGCGTCCGCGAAGACGCCGTCGGGCAGATCGCCCTCGTGAACGAAATTGGCCAACTCTCAGACGTCTCCGGCGAAGTCTCGACGCGCGAACGCGCCGAACCACGCGCTCAATGTAAGCGCGCGACACTTATACTCACGATGAACGGATTAGCTATCCGGCGAACTACCGGCGCCACCCCCGAGGCTTCATCAAGAAGCCAAACAAAGGGTGGTGCCCAGGAGAGGACTCGAACCTCCACGACCTTTCGGTCACTGGCACCTGAAGCCAGCGCGTCTACCAATTCCGCCACCTGGGCCCGCTGTCGCAACCGGTTAGGTCGCCGCGAGGCCGGGACGTTTAGGGAAAGCCTCAGGCCGCGTCAACAGCGAAAAAACGACAAATCGTGATTTCGTTGCGAACCGGGCCGTGGTCGTCTAATTCCCCCGTTCATCGCGGTGTGGTCATCGCAGGCACGAGGGATGATGATGCAAGGTCTGGTCACGGTGTTCGGCGGCTCCGGTTTCGTGGGCGGTCAGGTCGTGCGGGCGCTCGCCAAGGCGGGCCATCGCGTGCGGGTGGCCGTGCGCCAGCCCAATCTCGCCTACAAGATGCGCATGCTGGGCGATGTCGGCCAGATCGAGGTCGTGCAGGCCAATGTCCGCAACGCCGCCTCGGTGGCCCGCGCGCTGGACGGCGCCGAGGGCTGCGTGAACCTGGTGGGCGTGCTGTTCGAGAGCGGTCGCCAGAAGTTCCTGTCGGTCCACACCATGGGCGCGCGTACCGTCGCCGAGGCCGCCGCCAAGGCCGGCGTCAAGCATCTGGTCCATATCAGCGCCATCGGCGCCGACGTGAACAGCCCCGCCAAGTACGCCCGCTCGAAGGGCGAGGGCGAGGCCGCCGTGCGCGAAGCCTTCCCCGGCGCCACCATTGTCCGCCCCTCGATCGTGTTCGGTCCTGAGGACGACTTCTTCAACCGCTTCGCCCAGATGGCCGCTCTGGCCCCCGCCCTGCCGCTGGTCGGCGGCGACACGCGCTTCCAGCCGGTGTTCGTCGGCGATGTGGCCGCGGTGATCGCCAAGGCGGTCGCCAGCCCGGCTGCGGCGGGCGTAACCTACGAACTGGGCGGCCCGACCGTCTACACGATGCGCGAGATCCTCGAGCTGATCCTGGTGGAGACCGGCCGTAACCGGCCGCTGATCCCCCTGCCCTGGCCGGTGGCCTCGCTGATCGGCTCGCTGGGCGACCTCGTCGCAGGCGTCATCCCGCCGCCGCTGACCAGCGATCAGGTCCAGATGCTCAAGAGCGACAATGTCGCCGAACAGGGCCTGCCCGGCCTGGCCGAAGCTGGCGTGACGCCGACGGCCGTTGAAGCCATCGTGCCGAGCTACCTCTATCGCTACCGCAAGGGCGGTCAGTACGCCGAGACCCCGGCCGGCGCGTTCTAGGGATCATCGTCCGGCCCGGCGCTAAAGACGAAAGGCCCTGACGCTCACCGCGTCAGGGCCTTTCTCGTTCTACCCCGCCAGAGGGCTCAGCGCGGGATGTAGAGCAGCGCCAGACCCACGACGCCGACCGCGATCCGCCAATAGGCGAACGGCGCAAAGCCGTGACGGGTGATGAAGTCCAGCACCGTCTTGACCACGAAGACCCCCGAGACCAAGGCGGCCAGGAAGCCGATCCCGATCAGGCCCAGGTCATTGGTGCTCAGCTTGTCGATGTTCTTGTACAGGTCATAGGCGAAGGCGCCGGCCATGGTCGGCATGGCCAGGAAGAAGCTGAACTCCGCCGCCGAGCGCTTGTCGCACTTCAGCAGCAAGGCCCCCGCGATGGTCGCGCCGGAGCGCGAGACCCCTGGGACGAGCGCCAGGCACTGGAACAGACCGATGATGAAGGCGGTCTTCAGCGGATACTCCGCCACGTCGGTGTAGCGCGGCTCCAGCTTCATGCGGTCCAGCGCCAGCAGGATGAAGCCGCCGATGATCAGGGTCAAGCAGACCAGGGCCGGCGTCTCGTACAGCACCGTCTTGATGAAGTCGTGCGCCGCCACGCCGACGAACACGGCAGGCAGGAAGGCCAGCAGGATCCCGATCACGAACCGGCGCGAGCCCGGATCGGTGGGCAGCGTCGTCAGCAAGCCCCACAGGCGGCCGAAATAGACCCCGGTGATCGCCAGGATCGCGCCCAGCTGGATCAGAACCTGGAAGGTGTTGCCGGGGCTATGGAAGCCCAGGAAGTGCCCGAGCAGAAGAAGGTGGCCGGTCGACGAAACCGGAATGAACTCGGTCAGACCTTCGATCAGGCCGAGAATGAGAGCAATGAGCCAATCCGGCATGAGGGTCCCCTGAAGCGCTGTCCGTGGCGTGCGCCAAACATCGTAAAAACGGCGTTAATCCACAAACTGGACTATTATACCAGCCTATTGCGACAGGTTCTCAATGCTCCCTGCAAGAGCAAAGCGATTTTGGTCTTATAATTTGACCACCACATTCTTATTGCGCAAAAGAGTCCTTAAGAGCGCCGCCAGAGCAATTTTTCTCCCAATCCTGGGGCGAGGGAAGTCGCATGGCCGAGCGCATGCTGAAATTCACGACGGTGGCCCGCAAGACGCCTGAAAAGCGCGCGGCCGCTGAGCGTTCGGGCGACTTTCACGAGATCTACGCCGACTTCATCGACGCCAAGGCCACCGAGCAGGCCTCGCGTTGCTCGCAGTGCGGCGTGCCGTTCTGTCAGACCCACTGCCCGTTGCACAACAACATCCCCGACTGGCTGCGGATGACCGCCGAAGGCCGTCTGGAAGAAGCCTACGCCCTGTCGCAGGCGACCAATTCGATGCCGGAGGTCTGCGGTCGAATTTGCCCCCAGGATCGCCTGTGCGAAGGCAACTGCGTGATCGAGCAGTCGGGTCACGGCACGGTGACCATCGGTTCGGTCGAGCGCTACCTGACCGACAAGGCCTGGGAGATGGGCTGGGTCAAGCCGCTGGCCGCCGGTCCGGCGCGCGGTCAGTCGGTCGGGATCGTGGGCGCGGGCCCCGCAGGCCTGGCCGCCGCCGAGAAGCTGCGTGAGGCCGGCTACGACGTCACCGTCTATGACCGCCACGATCGCGCCGGCGGGCTGCTGATCTATGGCATCCCCGGCTTCAAGCTGGAGAAGGACGTCGTCGAGCGCCGCACCCAGCGCCTGGCCGACGGCGGCGTCGTCTTCAAGCTGGGGTTCGAGGTCGGCAAGGACGCCACGCTCGAGGACCTGCGCGCCCAGCATGACGCGGTGCTGATCGCCGTCGGCGTCTACGCCGCGCGCGACCTGACCGTTCCGGGCGGCGGCAGCAAGGGCGTGGTTCCAGCCCTCGACTATCTGATCACCTCCAACCGCCTGTCCCTGGGCGACAGCGTTCCGGCCTACGACTCGGGCGAACTGAACGCCGAGGGCAAGGACGTGGTCGTGGTCGGCGGCGGTGACACCGCCATGGACTGCGTGCGCACGGCCATCCGTCAGGGCGCCAAGTCGGTCACCTGCCTCTATCGCCGCGACAAGGCCAATATGCCCGGCTCGATGCGCGAAGTGGCCAACGCCGAGGAAGAAGGTGTCACCTTCGAATGGCTGGCCGCGCCGCGCGCCCTGTCGGGCGAGGCCGAGGCCGTCACCGGCGTGCGCGCCATCCGCATGCGTCTGGGCGCGCCGGACGCCTCGGGCCGCCAGAGCCCCGAGGAAATCCCCGGCGGCGACTTCGACCGTCCGGCCCAGCTGGTCGTCAAGGCCCTGGGCTTCGAGCCCGAGAACCTGCCAGAGCAGTGGTCCGCCCCGGACCTGAAGGTGACCCGTTGGGGCACCGTCAAGGCCGACGTCCGCAATCAGATGACCAATCTCGACGGCGTGTTCGCCGCCGGCGACATCGTGCGCGGCGCTTCGCTGGTGGTCTGGGCGATCAAGGACGGCCGCGACGCCGCCGACGCCATCCACCGCTACCTGCTGGCCAAGGCGTCCTCGACGCTGATCGCCGCCGAATAAGAGAGGACCAGGATCATGAGCCAGATGGACCTCTATCTGAAGAACCGCCAGGCGCTGATCGACGGCCACGCCTATGACCCGTCGACCGAGCGCGACGCCTGTGGTGTGGGTCTGGTCTGCGCCATTGACGGCCAGCCGCGCCGCGAAGTGGTCGAACTGGCGATCAAGGCCCTGAAGGCCCTGTGGCACCGCGGCGCGGTCGACGCCGACGGCAAGACCGGCGACGGCGCCGGCGTGCTGGTCAGCGTTCCGCAGGACTTCTTCATCGACCAGGTGCGTCGCACCGGCCACGCCCTGCGCCAGGGTCCGATCGCGGTCGGCCAGATCTTCCTGCCGCGCACGGACTTGGGCGCCCAGGAGACCTGCCGCACGATCGTCGAGGCCGAGGCTCTGCGCTTTGGCTTCTACATCTACGGCTGGCGCCAGGTGCCGGTCGACACCTCGGTGATCGGCGAGAAGGCCAACGCCACCCGTCCGGAAATCGAGCAGATCATGCTGGCCGCCCCGGCGGGTCTCGAGGGCGAAGCGCTGGAGCGCGCGCTGTTCCTATGCCGCAAGCGCATCGAAAAGCGCGTCCACGCCCAGAACATCAGCGACTTCTATATCTGCTCATTGTCGGCCAAGTCGCTGATCTACAAGGGCATGTTCCTCGCCGAGGCGATCGACGAGTTCTACCCCGACCTGAAGGACGAACGCTTCACGGCGGCCGTGGCGATCTTCCACCAGCGCTACTCGACCAACACCTTCCCGCAGTGGCGCCTGGCCCAGCCCTTCCGGATGCTCGCCCACAACGGCGAGATCAACACGATCAAGGGCAACATCAACTGGATGAAGTCCCACGAGATCAAGATGGCCGCCCAGGCCTTCGGCGAGTTCGGGGATGACGTCAAACCGGTGATCCAGCCGGGCGGTTCGGACAGCGCCAATCTCGACAACACCTTCGAGGTGCTGGTGCGCGCCGGTCGCGACGCGCCGATGGCCAAGGCCCTTCTGGTGCCGGAAGCCGCCAACCCGAAGATGAAGGACGCCCACAAGGCGCTCTATTCCTACTGCAACGCGGTTATGGAGCCGTGGGACGGTCCGGCCGCCCTGTGCGCCACCGACGGCCGTTGGGTCGTGGCCGGCAAGGATCGCTCGGGGCTGCGTCCGCTGCGCGTGGCCTATACCGACGATGGTCTGGTGATCATGGGCTCGGAAGCGGGCATGTGCGGCGTCGAGGAGGCGCGCATCACCCGCAAGCTGGCCATCTCGCCGGGCCGGATGATCGCCATCGACCTGGCCGAGGGCCGTCTCTATGGCGAAGAAGAGATCATCGACGAACTGGCCACCCGCCACCCCTACACCGAGTGGCTGGGCAACATGGTCGATCTGGAAAAGGAGATCGGCCCTGGTCCCGAACCGCGCAAGTTCGGCCGCGAGGAGCTGACCCGTCGTCAGGCCGCCGCCGGCTATAGCCTGGAAGACCTGGAAATGATCCTCGCCCCCATGGTCGAGGAGGGCAAGGAAGCCGTCGGTTCGATGGGCGACGACACGCCGCTGGCGGTGCTGTCGGAGAAGTACCGTCCGCTCAGCCACTATTTCCGCCAGAACTTCAGCCAGGTGACCAACCCGCCGATCGACCCCCTGCGGGAAACAGGCGTGATGAGCCTGAAGACCCGCTTCAAGAACCTCGGCAACATCCTGGCCCAGGACGCGGCCCAGGCGGACGTCTATGTGCTGGAAAGCCCGGTGCTGACCACCGGCATGTACGAGCGCATCCACGGCCTGCTGGGCGAGAAGAACGTCGCGGTCATCGACTGCACAATGCCCCTGCCCGCCGAGGAAGCCCGGGCCGGCGACGCCCTGCGCGCCAACCTCGACCGGATCCGCGCCGAGGCTGAGGACGCCGTGCTGCGCGGCTGCGGCGCCATCGTCCTAACCGACGAGGCCAGCGACGCCGAGCGCGTGGCCCTGCCGATGATCCTGGCCACCGGCGGCGTGCACGCCCACCTGGTGGCCAAGGGCCTGCGGTCTTACGTCTCGATCATCGTCCGCTCGGCCGAGTGCCTGGACACGCACTATTTCGCGGTGCTGGTCGGCGTCGGCGCCACGGCGGTCAACGCCTATCTGGCCCAGGAGAGCTTCCAGGATCGCCTGGAGCGCGGCCTCGTCGGCGACAAGTCGCTGCGCGATGTCTGCATCAACTTCAAGACCGCCATCGAGGGCGGGCTGCTGAAGATCATCTCGAAGATGGGCATCAGCGTCATCTCTTCGTATCGGGGCGGCTACAACTTCGAGGCCGTCGGCCTGTCGCGCGCCATGGCCGCCGAGTTCTTCCCCGGCATGCCCTCGCGCATCTCGGGCATCGGTCTGGCCGGCATCGAGAGCAAGACGGTCGAGCTGCACCGCAAGGCCTGGGGCACGGCGGCGGTCACCCTGCCGGTCGGCGGCCTCTACAAGGCCCGTCGCTCGGGCGAGGCCCACGCCTTCGAAGCGCGCCTGATGCACACCCTGCAGACAGCCTGCGACACCGGCGACTACGAGCTCTATCGCCGCTGGTCCAACGGCCTGCGCACGCAAAAGCCGATCCAGCTGCGCGACCTTCTGGACTGGCGCTCGGACCGCAACCCGATCGCCACCGACGACGTCGAAAGCGTCAACGAGATCCGCAAGCGCTTCGTCACGCCCGGCATGAGCCTGGGGGCCCTCAGCCCTGAGGCCCACGGCGCCCTGAACATCGCCATGAACCGTATCGGGGCCCGCTCGGTCTCGGGCGAAGGCGGCGAGGACAGCGCCCGCTACAAGCCGCTGCCCAACGGCGACAACCCCAACAGCGCCATCAAGCAGGTGGCCTCGGGTCGCTTCGGCGTCACCGCCGAATATCTGAACCAGTGCGTCGAGCTGGAGATCAAGGTCGCCCAGGGCGCCAAGCCCGGCGAGGGCGGCCAGCTGCCCGGCTTCAAGGTCACCGAGATGATCGCCCGCCTGCGTCACTCCACCCCCGGCGTGATGCTGATCAGCCCGCCGCCGCACCACGACATCTATTCGATCGAGGACCTGGCCCAGCTCATCTATGACCTCAAGCAGATCAACCCGATCGCGCGCGTCACGGTGAAGCTGGTCGCCGCCACCGGCATCGGCGCCATCGCCGCCGGCGTGGCCAAGGCGAAAGCGGACGTAATCCTGGTCGCCGGCGGCGTCGGCGGCACGGGCGCCTCGCCCCAGACCTCGGTCAAGTACGCCGGCGGTCCGTGGGAAATGGGCCTGTCGGAAGCCAACCAGGTGCTGACCCTGAACAACCTGCGCCATTCGGTGGTCCTGCGGGCAGACGGCGGCATGCGCACAGGTCGCGACATCGTCATCGCCGCGATGATGGGCGCCGAGGAGTTCGGCATCGGCACCGCCTCGCTGGTGGCGATGGGCTGCATCATGGTGCGCCAGTGCCACTCCAACACCTGCCCCGTGGGCGTCTGCACCCAGGACGAGGCCCTGCGCGCCAAGTTCACCGGCACGCCGGACAAGGTCATCAACCTCTTCACCTTCATCGCTGAAGAGGTGCGCGAGATCCTGGCGGGCCTGGGCTTCAAGAGCCTGCAGGAAATCGTCGGCCGCACCGACCTGCTGGCCCAGGTCAGCCGCGGCGGCGAGCACCTGGACGACCTCGACCTCAACCCGCTGCTGGTCCGCGCCGATCCGGGCGCCAACAAGCCCTACAACACGGTGGTCGGCCGCAATGCGGTGCCCGACACGCTGGACGCCCAGATCGTCCGCGACGCCGCCCCGCTCTTGGAACGCGGCGAGAAGATGCAGCTGACCTACACGGTCCGCAGCACCGCCCGCACCATCGGCACGCGCACGTCCAGCCACATCGTGCGCAAGTTCGGCATGAAGGGCCTGCCGTCCGGCCACCTGACCGTCCAGCTCAAGGGCTCGGCCGGCCAGAGCCTGGGCGCCTTCGCGGTCCAGGGTCTGCGCATCGAACTGACCGGCGAGGCCAATGACTATGTCGGCAAGGGCCTGTCGGGCGCGACGATCGTGATCAAGCCGGCCCGGGGCCTTGCGGCGCCGGAGACCAACACCCTGATCGGCAACACCGTGCTGTTCGGCGCCACCTCGGGCCGGCTGTTCGCAGCGGGCCAGGCGGGTGAACGCTTCGCCGTTCGCAACTCGGGCGCCACCACGGTGGTCGAGGGCTGCGGCGCCAACGGCTGCGAATACATGACCGGCGGCCAGGTGGTGATCCTGGGTCCGACCGGCGGCAACTTCGGTGCAGGCATGACCGGCGGCATGGCCTTCGTGCTCGACCAGCACGACCGCTTCGAGGACAACATCAACCCCGACAGCATCGTGGTGCAGCGCCTGGCCTCGCCCTACTGGGAAGGCGTGCTGCGCGCGCTGATCGCCGAGCACGCCCGCGAGACCGACTCGGTGTTCGCCGCCACCCTGCTGCGCGACTGGGACCGCGTCCGCGACCAGTTCTGGCAGGTCTGCCCGAAGGAGATGGTCAGCCGCCTGCCCCAGCCGCTGGTGGCCGAAGAAGCGGTTCACGAGCGCGCCTGACCCCTGTCAGACGCCGAGACCGACCACCGCCGCCAGGGCTCTAAGTATCTGGTTTTAGAGCCTTGGCTGCGGTTTTGGTTCAGGCGGCCGCCTTGGGCGCGCGCACCTTGAAGCTCGCCCGCGCCCGCGCCACCGGGTCGCCGTCGGCGCGCACCGTCGCCTCGGCGAAACAGATCGACCGACCCAGCTTGATGAAGTCGGTGTCGAACTCGAGCCATTGCCCCAGACGCGCCGAGCCCAGATAGTCGAGCGTCAGCGACACCGTCACCAGCCCGTCCACCGGCGCGCCGGTCCGCGCCAGGTTCACGCCCAGCGACAGGCCCATCGCATTGTCGGCCATGGCCGCCAGGAAACCCCCGTGGGGCATGTGACGCGAATTGCAGTGCGGCTCGCGCACCCAGGTCGCCAAGACCAGCCGATCCTCGGCAAGGCGCGCATAGAGCGGCTCCCACGGATCGGTGATCGGACTTTTGCGCGCGTGCGGGCTGAAACCCGCCGGGACGACCGTGTCGCTCATGCTCGCCTCACAGGATTTCAAACATCTGTTTTAATCTAGCAGCAGGCGCGCACTTGCGCGAGGGGTCATAAACCTGCGCTATCTGAAACCATGGCCCGCCCGCGCGACCGACAGAAGCTGGACGCCGTCAAGGTGGTCGAGACACTCGACAACCTGCACGCCCGCGTCTCAGAACGCTTTCCGGCCTCGGGTCTGGCGATGGTCTGCGCGCGCCTCGCCGACACCGGCCGCCAGACCGCCGCGCGCGCCCGAAGGATCGGACGGCCCTATCTGCTCCTCCGCGCCCTGGTGGTGCTGATCATCGTCGGCGGCGTCGCGCTGGAGTTCGCCCTGGCCCGGCGCCTCGACTGGAGCGCGGCCTTGCGCGCCCGGGAGGGCTTCGACCTCGCCCAGGGCCTGGAGGCGGCCATCAATCTGGCTCTGCTTTCGGGGGCGGCGGCCTGGTTCCTCAGCTCGCTGGAACGCCGCTGGAAGCAGCAGCGCGTGCAGGTGGCCCTGCACGAACTGCGCTCGTTCTGCCACGTCATCGACATGCATCAACTGACCAAGGACCCGTCGGTGATCCTGGGTCCCCGCACCCGCCATTCGCCGCCCCGCGAGATGAGCAATTTCCAGCTGTCGCGCTATCTGGACTACTGCGCCGAGATGCTGGCCCTGACGGCCAAGTTGGCGGCGCTCTACGCCGGCGAGACCGACGACCCGGTGATCATCGCCGCCGTCAACGACATTGAAACCCTGGCCTCGGACCTGGGTCGCAAGATCTGGCAGAAGATCATGATCCTGGGCCAGTTGAACGAGGCCGCCGCCGCACAGGCCTAATCGCGCGGAGGATGACCCTTGATCCCGGTCGATTTGGCCGGTCTGATCGTCCGGTCACGATCGCAAGGGCCTTGCTTCGCGTTCCATGTCCATGCGCGCCTTCGCCCACCTGCTCGATCGACTGTCCCTGACCAGTTCGCGCAACGCCAAGCTGGTCTTGATCCAGGATCATTTGCGCCAAACGCCCGATCCCGATCGGGGCTATGCGCTGGCGGCCCTGACAGGCGCGCTGTCGTTCAACGCCGCCAAGCCGGCCTTTATCCGCAAGGCCATTGAGGCGCGGATGGACCCCCAGCTGTTCGCCTGGTCGTACGACTTCGTCGGCGACCTGGCCGAGACGGTCTCGCTGGTCTGGCCCGCCCCCTCCTCCAGGAAATGGCCGGGCGCCAACCGCCCACCGGAACTGTCCGAGGTCATCGACGCCCTGCATTCGGCCTCGCGCCCCGAGGTGCAGCGGCTGATCGAGGGCTGGCTGGACGCCCTGGATCCCGACGGTCGCTGGGCGTTGCTGAAGCTGATGACCGGCGGACTGCGGGTCGGCGTCTCCTCGCGCCTGGCCAAGCAGGCCTGCGCCAACCTCGGCGGCGTCGACATCGGCGAGATCGAGGAGATCTGGCATGCGCTGGAGCCGCCCTATGGCGACCTCTTCGCCTGGCTGGAGGGGCGCTCCGAACGCCCGTCGCCCGACGCGCCGGGTCGCTTTCGGCCCGTGATGCTGGCCCAGCCGCTCGACGAGGAGGTCGATTTCCAGAAGCTGGACCCGGCCGACTACCTCGCCGAATGGAAGTGGGACGGCATCCGCGTGCAGGCAGTTTCCGAACGCGGCGAGCGGCGGCTCTACACCCGCACCGGCGACGACATCTCGGCCAGCTTTCCCGATGTGGTGGAGGCGCTCGACTTCGAGGGCGCAATCGACGGCGAACTGCTGGTGCTCCGCGACGGCGCCCTGGCCTCGTTCGGCGATCTCCAGCAACGCCTGAACCGCAAGACGGTCGACGCCAAACTGCTAGCCGCGTTCCCGGCCGGGATCCGGGCCTATGATCTGCTGATGGACGGCGAGACCGACCTGCGGGCCCTGCCGTTCGAGACGCGCCGCGCCCGGCTGGAAGCGTTCGTCGCCAGCCTCAAGACCTCGCGCATCGACCTCTCGCCCCTGCAGCCCTTTGCGACCTGGAAGGCGCTCGCCGCGCTTCGACTTGAACCGCCGGAGGGTGACGCGCGCCTGTCCGAAGGTCTGATGCTGAAGCGCCGCGACAGCGTCTACGAACCCGGCCGCCCCAAGGGCCCCTGGTTCAAGTGGAAACGCGATCCGCGCCTGATCGACGCGGTGCTGATGTACGCCCAGCGCGGTCACGGCAAGCGATCGAGCTTCTATTCCGACTACACCTTCGGCGTCTGGCGCGAGGATGAGGACGGCCGGCGCGCCCTCACCCCCGTCGGCAAGGCCTATTTCGGCTTCACCGACGAGGAGCTGAAGCGGATCGACAAGTTCGTCCGCGACCACACGGTCGAGCGCTTCGGCCCCGTGCGATCGGTACGCGCCGACCTGGAGGTCGGTCTGGTCTTCGAGGTCGCCTTCGAAGGCCTGCAGCGGTCCAGCCGCCACAAGTCCGGCGTCGCCATGCGGTTTCCCCGCATCAACCGCATCCGCTGGGACAAGCCCGCGCGCGAGGCCGATGACCTGGCGACATTGGAAGCGATGCTGGCCTGATCAGCCGCCGAAGCTGCGGATGGCGTCGATGATCTTCTGCTGGTCCTCAGCGCCCAGATACGGGTGCATCGGCAAGGCCAGAACCGTCTCGGCCTTGGCTTCGGTGACCGGCAGGCCGCCCGCGCCGCGCGGGAACTGGGCGTAGGGCGCCTGAACGTGCATGGGGACGGGATAATAGACCGCCGTCGGCACGCCTTGCGCCTTCAGGTGGGCGGCCAGGCCGTCGCGGTTTTCGTGCTCGATCACATACTGGGCCCAGACCGAGACGCCGCCGTCGATGACGGCCGGAGTCGACAGCACCGCGCCCTTCAGGCCCGCAGCGTAGCGGTCGGCCACGACCTGACGCAGCGCGATCTCCTCGGCGAAGATCGCCAGCTTCTCGATCAGGATCGCCGCCTGGATCGTGTCGAGGCGCGAATTCATGCCGATGCGGGTGTTCAGGTACTTGGGATCGTGATCGAAGGTCTTGCCGGCTAGGTCCGGGCCGACCGCCTTGCCGTGGACGCGGTAGCTGTCCATCAGGTCCCACAGCGTCGCGTCATTGGTCAGCACCGCGCCGCCGTCGCCGTAGCAGCCCAGCGGCTTGGCCGGGAAGAAGCTGGTGGTGGCCACATCGGCCCAGTGCAGCGGGTGATGGCCGTTCAGCGTGCAGCCAAAGCCCTGGGCGCTGTCGGCGATCAGCTTCAGGCCCTCGCGATCGCAGATGGCCTTGATCGCCGGATAGTCGGCGGGTTGGCCGAACAGGTCGACGGCGATCACCACCTTGGGCGTCAGCTGGCCTTCCGCCTTCACCCCGGCGATGGCGGCTTCCAACTTGGCCGGGTCGAGATTGTAGGTGTCGGGCAGCACGTCGACAAACACCGGCGTCGCGTCGACCCATGGCACGACCTCGGGGGTCGCGGCGAAGGTGAAGGACGGGCAGAACACCGCGTCGCCCTTGCCAACGCCCCAAGCCATCAGCGGCAGGGCGATGGCGTCGGTGCCGTTGGCGCAGGACAGGGCCAGCTTGGCCTGGCCGAACGCGGCCAGCTGGGCCTCGAACTCGCGCACCTGAGGCCCCATGACATAGGCGCCGCTGTCCAGCACCCTGGCGATGGCCGTGTCGATCTTGTCGCGGATCCGGCGCTGCTGCGCGCCGAGGTCGATGAAGGGCATGCTCATGGGCGGCGCTCTTAGTCAGGCTTCGTGACGATTTCGAGCCAATTGATGTAACCGACTGTTTCCCGGCCCAGGCAAGCGGAACCCTGATCGCGTCGTGTCGTTGACCTCGACGCGCGGGGGCGCCTATCGAGACACCCATGACGACAAAGCCCAGCATCATCCCGGCGGACGCCGCGCTGCCCTCGCTCGCCAACGTGAAGGCCGACGAGACCATGCTCAGCCATTTCATCGACTGGCTGGGCAAGTTGGCCGTGAATCTGGTGGTCGCCGCCCTGATCCTGGCGGTCACCTTCTGGGCCGCCGGCTGGGCCGCGCGGTTCATGCGCCGGACCCTGACGCGTGTGCATCGCAACAATCCAGACCCGACCCTGGAGAGTTTCGCCGCGTCCCTGGCCCGCTACGCCATCGTGGCCGTTGGCCTGGTCGCCGTGCTCCAGCAACTGGGCGTGCAGGCGACCTCGATCATCGCGGTCCTCGGCGCGGCGTCCCTGGCCATCGGCCTTGCGCTGCAAGGCGCGCTGTCGAACGTCGCCGCCGGCGTGATGATCCTGCTGTTCCGCCCCTACAAGGTCGGCGACTTCATCGAGACGGCGACCCGTCAGGGTACGGTCAAGTCGCTGGACCTGCTGTTCACCGAAATCGCCACCCCCGACAACGTCAAGGTGATGATCCCCAACAGCAAGGTGTTCGGGGATGTGATCCTGAACTACTCGACCCACCGCAATCGCCGGGTGGACGTGCTGTTCAAGGTTCCCCTGAAGACGGATCTGGTGGCGGTGCTCAAGCGTCTGCGCGAGCGGGCCGAGAACGACGCGCGCATCCGCCAGGACCCCGCCCCGATGATCGAGGTCACCGACCTGTCCGAGGCCTATGCCCAGGCGGCGATCCGGGTCTGGACGGCGGCGGCCGACTTTGCTCCGGTCAAGACCGACCTGATGCTGTCGGCTCATTTGCTGTCAGAGGACTCGGCCCGAACCGACCTGCCGCCACCACGCCCGTCCAAGGCGACGGATCCTTCGCCCGCCATGCCGGGCGAGGGCGAACACCATAACCTGCTGGCGCTGATCAAGCCCAGGCGGCCTCGGAAGGCGGCGGCGACGGCCAAGCCAACGGGCGTTGAGAAAAAATAGGCTCTCAGGCGGTTCCCGCTGTGCCGCGCCGCGAGGTCCATTCCCGTGCGAACTTGTCGCTGAGGCCCGCGTCCTCGAACACCACGCGGCGCAGTTGGCCTAGGAATTCAGGGGTGTCGTGAACGATCACGAACGGAAAGCCGTTGGCCGAGAGGAAGCCTTGCAGGAACCGGGAAAAGCGATCGGCTTCCTCCGGTCCGGTCAGGCGAACTTCGGTCTCGGCGGTCGCCGAACCTCTTGGGGGAACCATGGGGGTGGCCCTCTGTGAACGGACCACCTCTAACCCGTCAGGCCGCATTTGCGAACTGACTTCGCCGTTGCGAAATACTCTTTGATCAGAAACTCGCCTCCCGAGCGAGCGCGAAGCCCGTCGGGAGGCTGAACGTCTTACAGGATCGACTGACCGGTCGAGGCCCAGTCCTTCAGGAACTGCTCGAGGCCCTTGTCGGTCAGCGGGTGCTTGTAGAGGTCGCTGAACACCGCCGGCGGGATGGTGACGACGTCGGCGCCGACGATCGCGGCCTCTTTGACGTGGGCGGCGTTGCGCACCGAGGCGGCCAGGATCTCGGTCTCGTAGCCATAGTTGTCATAGATCGCGCGGATGTCGCGGATCAGGTCCATGCCGTCGAACCCGTAGTCATCCAGGCGGCCGATGAACGGCGAGATGTAGGTCGCGCCGGCCTTGGCGGCCAGCAGGGCCTGGGTCGGCGAGAAGCACAGGGTGACGTTGGTCTTGATCTCTTCGTCAGCGAAGGCGGCGCAGGCGATCAGGCCATCGCGGGTCAGCGGGATCTTGACCACGACGTTCGGCGCGATCTTGGCCAGCTTCTGACCTTCGGCGATCATGGCGTCAGCCGTGGTGGCGGCCACCTCGGCGCTGATCGGGCCCGGGACGATGTCGCAGATCTCGGCGATCACCTCCAGCATCGGCCGGCCCGACTTGGCGATCAGGGTCGGGTTGGTGGTCACGCCGTCGATCAGGCCGGTCGAGGCCAGATCCGCGATGACCTTGGTGTCGGTGCTGTCGAGGAAGATCTGCATGGGTCTCTTGCGCTGTATTTTATGGGGAAGTTGGCGCCCGGTTTATCGCGGGCGCGCCGCTCGCGCCAGCGATTAGCCGGCGAGGCCCGTGGAGACCAACCGGTCAGCGGTGCGCTCCACCGCCGGTCGCCACGCCTCGGGTGAGAAACCGAACACCGCGCGCAGCTTGGCGGTATCGAGCGGCGAGCGCGGCGGGCGCGGCGCGGGCTCGGCGAAGGCGGCCTGGGTCGTCGGCTCCAGCCGGGCCTTCGTCATCGGGTCGCGGTCAATGGCGGCCTTGGCGAAGTCGAACCGGCTGGTCTCGCCCGCATTGGCGAAATGGAACAGGCCGAAGGCCGGATCATCGGCGGGCGCAGCCGCCCAGCGCGGCGCGGTCGCGACCAGAAAGTCAGCCAAGGCCTCGCCATCGGTCGGCGTGCCGAACTGGTCGGCCACCACCTTCAGCGTCTCGCGCTCGCGGGCGAGCTTGAGCATGAAGCTCACATAGTTGCGCCCGTATCGCGAGAAGACCCACGAGATCCGCAGCACCACGGTTCTGGGGTGAGCCAGAACCGCCTGCTCGCCGGCCAGCTTGGAGCGGCCATAAACATTGATCGGCTCGGCGCGATCGGTCTCAACATAGGCGCGGTCGGTTCGGCCGTCGAACACCGCGTCGGTCGACAGGTGCGCGAACGGCAGCCCCCGTTCGGCGCAGGCTGCGGCCATGGCGGCGGGCGCGCGCGCATTGACGGCGAAGGCCGCCTCAGGCGCGGCCTCGGCCGGGTCCACCTGAGTAAATGCGGCGGCGTTGACGACAAGATCGCAGTCGGCGGCCAGGATCGTCGCGCGCAAGCGCTCGGGATCGGCAAGATCGCAGTCGGCGCGAGACAGGGCGATGATCTCCGACCGTCCCTGCGCCGCCGCCCGCAGGGCGGTGGCGACCTGGCCGGTTCGGCCAAACTGCAGGATCTTCATTTCAGCGCCGGAACGCGGTCACCCAGCACCGCCCCGACAAAGGCGCGAAGACTTCCGCCTGCGAAGAGATAGCCCGGCATGCCCGCGCGCCGTCCGGCCTCGACGTCGATGTCCCGGTCGCCGATGATCACGGCCTCATCAGGTCGCAGACCCCATTCGGCCAGCCCCCGCAAGATCATGCCGGGATTGGGCTTGCGGTCGGGGTGATCGGCCACGCGGTAGGCCTCAACGGCCGCCGTTTCATGGAAGGGGCAGTGGTAGAAGGCGTCGATCCGCCCGCCCACCTGCGCCAGCTGCCCCTGCATCGCGGCATGAAAGCGCTCCAGCGCCGGCTCGTCGAAATAGCCCCGGCCGATCCCCGACTGGTTGGTGACCACCAGCACCTTCAGGCCCGCCCGCGTCATCGCCGCGACCGCGTCGCGTGCGCCCTCGATCCAGTCCAGCTTGGCAGGATCGTGAACATAGCCGTGATCGATATTGAGCACACCGTCGCGATCCAGGAACACGGCCTTCAGGGGCGGGGGAGCAGGCGGACTGGTCATGGCCCGAGCACTAACCCGGCGGGCGCAGAATCGCCAAGCCGACGTCTTGGCCTCGTCACGCAACCTCGCCTAGAAGGGTCACGCCGATGGAGCCTCCGATGACCAACGCTTTCGCCGACGCCGCCCGACTTCGCGACCGCCTGAAGACCTGGGCGGTCGAGGCGGCCTATCCGATCTGGTGGGAGGTCGGCGCTGATCGGGTGAAAGGCGGCTTCTTCGAGAAGATCGATCTGGACGGCCAGGCGGTGGATGGCCCCCGCCGCGGTCGCGTCCTGCCGCGACAGATCTACGCCTATGCGATCGCCGGCGACCTGGGCTGGCGCGGGCCCTGGCGCGCGGCTGTCGAACACGGCCTGGCCTACTTCCTGTCCGCCTATCGTCGATCCGATGGCCAGTTCCGCACCCTTGTGGGCCCGAACGGCGAGAGCTTGGACGACACCGCCGACCTCTATGATCAGGCCTTCGCCCTGTTCGCCCTGGCGGCGGTCGCCAAGGCGCTGCCCGACCGCGCCGACGACGCGCGGACGCTGGCCCTTGTGGTGCGCGAGCGCCTGATCGCCGAACGCAAGCATCCCGTCGCGGGCTTCCACCAGACGAACCCGCCCTCAGCGCCTCTGCAGTCCAATCCGCATATGCACCTGTTCGAGGCCATGCTGGCCTGGAACGAGATCGACAAGGACCCGATCTGGCGCACCCTGGCCGACGAGATCGCCGAACTGGCGCTCTCCAGGTTCATTCACGCGCCCAGCGGCCAGATCCGTGAGTTCTTCGACCTCGACTGGAACCCTGCGCCAGGCGTCGCGGGCCGGATCTGCGAGCCGGGGCATCAGTTCGAATGGGGCTGGCTGCTGATGCGCTGGGGCCAGCTTGCCGGCCGCGCCGACGCTACGGCGGCGGCCTTGCGCATGATCGATGACGCCGAGACCCACGGCGTTGACCTATCGCGAGGCGTGGCGATCAACGCCCTGCTCGATGATTTCTCGACCCACGACGACGGCGCCCGACTGTGGCCCCAAACCGAGCGGATCAAGGCGGCCGTGCTGGCGGCGGAGATCACCGGCCAAGCGCGCTACTGGGACATGGCCGCCGCCGCCGCTGAGGGCCTGATGGCCTATCTGCGCACGGCGATCCCCGGCCTCTGGCGCGACAAGTACCAGCCCGACGAAACCTTTATCGAAGAGCCCGTCCCGGCCAGCTCGTTCTACCATATCGCCTTGGCGATCCTGGAGATGGACCGGGTGATCAACGCGGCTTCGTGACCAGCAAGGTCGCCGCCCCGATCGCCCGAGCCTGAACCGAGTCGTCCAAGGCGATGATCGCGCCCGCAGCATAGACGTCGCCGTCCATCTCGATCACGCCTTCCAGCACCTGAAGCGTCGATACCGGCAGCATCAAGGTCTCTCCCGCCGGTACGCGACGCAACTCCACATCGAAGCCGTCGGTCGAGACCAGGGTCTCGGTCCCGTTCGGCGAGGCGCTCTTGCGCGAGGCGATGGAGCGGCCCTTGGCCTTCAGGCCATCGACCAGGGTCTTCACCGCCTGGCTGTCCTTGCGATGGCAGACCAGCACCGCGTCGGGCTCGGCCACGACGACGATGTCGTTGACCCCGATCACGCCGACATAGGGACCCGTCGAGCGCACCAGAACATTGGACGAGCCGTGCAAGTCGACGTCGCCCGTCTGAGCGTTACCGTCGCCGTCGCGGGTGGAGGCCTCCCAGATCGCGTCCCAGGCCCCAAGGTCCGACCAGGCGAACGCCGCAGGGGCGACAGCGGCCTTCTGGGTGCGCTCCATGATGGCGTAGTCGAGCGAGATCTTCTTGGCCTGGGCGAAGGCCTCGCGATCCAGGCGGCCGATGCCGGCCTCCAGCTGCAGGCCGGCCACGCACGCCTTGGCGGCGGCGGCGACAGACGGCTCAAAGGTCTCGAACTCGCCCAGCAAGGTCGCCGCCTGGAACGCGAAATTGCCGCTGTTCCAGAGATAGCCTTCCAGAAGATAGCGCTCGGCGGTCGCCTGGTCGGGCTTCTCGACGAAGGCGGCGACCTCACGCACCGAACCATCCAGAAGCGGCGCGCCAGGGCGGATATAACCAAAGCCGGTCGCCGGGACCGTCGGCTGAACCCCGAACGTGACGATATAGCCCTGCTCGGCCGCCTTGGCGGCGGTGAGGGCGGCCTGCTGGAAGATTTCGGGCTGGGCGATGTGGTGATCGGCGGCCAGCATCAGCACGACGCCGGCCGGATCCTGGGCCTCGACATAGGCCGCCGCCGCCGCCACGGCCGGCGCGCTGTCGCGAGCCTCGGGTTCGACCAGGATTGTGGCCCAGGCGCCGATCTCGGCGGTCTGCTCGGACACAAACCCGACCATTGCCTCGCCGGTCACGACGACCACCTCGGCCACACCCGGAATATCCTTCACCCGCAGGACAGTCTCCTGGAAGGAGGACCGATCGCTCACGAGTTTAAGGAACTGTTTGGGATGGTCGCTCCGCGATGCGGGCCAGAGGCGGGTGCCCGAGCCGCCACACAGGATTACCGGATAGATCGCAGCCAAGTCTTGTCCCCACACAGTCTTAGTCTTCGCCCCTTATCGGGTGCTATTGCGTCGACTGCTTAAAGGCAAACAGAGCTGTAACGAAGAGTTTTCCTCAAATCGGCGCATTTGTGCGCAGTTCCGCCAGCCAGGCATCGGCTGTCGCATCCGACGGCATGCGCCAGTCTCCCCGCGGCGACAACGCGCCGCCCGACGAGATTTTCGGCCCGTTGGGTACAGCCGAGCGCTTGAACTGATTGGCGAAGAATCGCTTCAGGAACAGCTCCAGCCAGCGCTTGATCTCCGGCAGATTGTAGGCCCGCCGCGCCGTCTCAGGCAGGCCGACGGGCCAACCGCCCGTCTCGGCGTCATGCCAGGCGCTCCAGGCCAGATAGGCGATCTTGGACGGCGCCATGCCATAGCGGGTCAGGTAATAGAGATTGAAGTCCTGCAGGGCGTAGGGGCCGACGAAGCTCTCGGTCGCCTGCACCGCGTCGCCCGGCACCAGCTCGGGCGAGATTTCGGTCGCGAGGATATCTTCCAGAAGCGCCCTGGTCTCGGCGTCGACGTCGCCGGAATGGGCGACAAAGCGGATGAGGTGCTGGATGAGCGTCTTGGCCGCCCCACAGTTGGGGTTGTAGTGGCTCATGTGGTCGCCGACGCCGTAGGTGCACCAGCCGAGCGCCAACTCCGACAGGTCGCCCGTGCCGACGACAAGCGCGGCGTTATGGTTGGCCAAGCGGAACAGATAGTCGGTGCGAAGGCCCGCCTGGACGTTCTCGAAGGTCACGTCATAGACCGCCTCGCCTCGTCCGAACGGATGGTCCAGGTCCTTGAGCATCTGAGTCGCGGCGGGCCGGATGTCGAGTTCGCCGGCGGTGACGCCCATGGCCTTCATCAGCGCCCAGGCGTTGGACTTGGTGCGGTCCGAGGTCGCGAAGCCCGGCAAGGTGTAGGCCAGGATGTTCGTCCGCGGCAGCGCCAATTGGTCCATGGCCTTGGCGGCGACCAGCAGGGCCTGGGTCGAATCGAGCCCGCCCGAAATCCCGATCACCAGCTTCTTCAGGCTCGAGGCCTCGAGGCGCCGCGCCAGGCCCTGGACCTGGATATTGTAGGCCTCGTAGCAATTCTCGCGCAGCTTGGCGGGATCCGACGGCGTGAACGGGAACCGTTCGATCGGTCGCGCCAGCGCCAGGTCGCCTGCGGGCGCAGCGAAGGCGAACGGGACAACCCGGAACGGGATCGTGGGCGGCGTCAGGGCCATAGCGTCGCCGAAGCTGCCGACGCGCATCCGCTCCTGCCGAATACGCTGGACGTCCACATCGGCGAAGGTCCAGGCCGGTCCCGTCGAGAAGCGCGGGGTTTCGGCGAGCAGAGCGCCCATTTCATGGATATCGACATGACCGTCCCAGGCCAGGTCGGTCGAGCTCTCGCCTGCGCCGGCCGCCGAGTAGACATAGGCCGCGATCATCCGCGAGGACTGACTGGCGCAGAGCAGGCGGCGCGTCTCGGACTTGCCGATGGTGATGTTGCTGGCCGACAGATTCAGCAGGATCTCGGCCCCCGCCAGGGCCTGGGCGGTGCTGGGCGGGGTTGGGGTCCAGACATCCTCGCAGATCTCGACGCCCACCGTGAACGGGGCGACGCCCTCGCCGCGAAACAGAATGTCGGTCCCGAACGGAACGGTCTGGCCGGCAAGGTTCAGAGCCTTGCCCACCACGCCGGCGCCCGGCGTGAACCAGCGACGCTCATAGAACTCGCGATAGTTGGGCAGGAAGCTCTTGGGGACCACGCCCAGCACCTTGCCGCCCTGGATGACGATGGCGGTGTTATAGAGGCGGCCGCCGTCGCGCAGCGGAGCTCCGACCACGATCATCGGCGCCAGGCCTGCGCTAGCCTCGGTCACGGTCGCGATCGCGGCCTCGACCGCGTCCAGCAAAGCCTCTTGTTGCAGGAGGTCGTCGACCGTGTAGCCGGTCAGCCCCAGTTCCGGGAACACCACGACGGCCACGCCCGCCGCGTGCGCCTCGCGCGCCATGGCCAGGACACCCTGGGCGTTGGCGGCCGGATCCGCCAGCTTCACCTTCGGGACGGCGGTCGCCACCCGAACGAAGCCGTGGCGGTAGGGCGAGAAGAACGACGGACTACCCAAGGGACCGGCCTTTCAGGTTATGCTTAAACTGAGCATAAGTCTGCGCACAGCTATAACGCTTGCGGACGATGTTGCAAAGCGCCCACGACCGGCATCCAGCGCCGCTTTCGGGACCGCGCGCGGGTTGACCCTCGGGGGTTCCCATGCGACTGCGCCCCTCGCGCAGCCCCGCAAAACAAAGACAAGACGGAACTTCCATGCCCGTTTCGCCCATCAAGATGGCCGACGCGATCCGCGTCCTTTCCATGGACGCCGTGCACAAGGCCAAGTCGGGACACCAAGGCATGCCGATGGGCATGGCCGACGTGGCGACCATGCTGTGGGGCAAGTTCCTGAAGTTCGACGCGTCGAAGCCCGACTGGGCGGACCGCGACCGCTTTGTGCTGTCGGCCGGCCACGGCTCGATGCTGATCTACAGCTTGCTGCATCTGACCGGCTTCAAGGCCGTGACGATGAAGGAGATCGAGAACTTCCGTCAGTGGGGGTCGCTGACCCCCGGCCACCCGGAAGTCCACCACACGCCCGGCGTCGAGACCACGACCGGCCCGCTGGGCCAGGGCCTGGCCACCGCCGTCGGCATGGCCATGGCCGAGGCGCATCTGGCCGCCCGCTACGGCTCTGATCTCGTCGACCACCGCACCTGGGTGATCGCCGGCGACGGCTGTCTGATGGAAGGCGTCAGCCATGAGGCCATCAGCATCGCCGGACGCCTGAAGCTCTCGAAGCTGACGGTCCTCTTCGACGACAACAACACCACCATCGACGGGGTGGCCACCATCGCCGAGACCGGCGACCAGGTCGCGCGCTTCAAAGCCGCCGGCTGGGCGGTCAAGGTCGTCGACGGCCACGACCACGGCAAGATCGCCGCCGCCCTGCGCTGGGCCACCAAGCAGGACCGCCCGAGCATGATCGCGTGCAAGACGCTGATCTCGAAGGGCGCGGGCCCCAAGGAAGGCGACCCCCACAGCCACGGCTACACCCTGTTCGACAACGAGATCGCCGCCTCGCGCGTCGCCATGGGCTGGGACGCAGCGCCCTTCACCATGCCCGACGACATCGCCAAGGCGTGGAAGAGCGTCGGCCGTCGCGGCGCCAAGGTCCGCAAGGCCTGGGAAGCCAAGCTGGCCGCCTCGCCCAAGGGCGCCGACTTCACCCGCGCCATGAAGGGCGAGCTGCCCGCGAACGCCTTCGAGGCGCTGGACGCCCACATCGCCAAGGCCCTTGAGACCAAGCCGGTCAACGCCACCCGCGTCCACTCCGGCTCGGCCCTGGAGCACCTGATCCCGGCGATCCCCGAGATGATCGGCGGCTCGGCCGACCTGACCGGCTCGAACAACACCCTGGTCAAGGGCATGGGCGCTTTCGACGCGCCCGGCTACGAAGGCCGCTATGTCCACTATGGGGTGCGTGAGTTCGGCATGGCCGCAGCCATGAACGGCATGGCCCTGCACGGCGGGATCATCCCCTATTCGGGCACCTTCCTGGCCTTCGCCGACTACAGCCGCGCGGCCATCCGTCTGGGCGCCCTGATGGAGGCCCGCGTCGTCCACGTGATGACCCACGACTCCATCGGTCTCGGCGAAGACGGTCCCACCCACCAGCCGGTCGAGCATGTGGCCAGCTTGCGCGCCATTCCGAACCTGCTGGTCTTCCGTCCGGCCGACGCGGTCGAGGCCGCCGAGTGCTGGAAGGCGGCCCTGCAACATCAACGCACGCCGTCGGTGATGACCCTGTCGCGCCAGAAGACCCCGCACGTCCGCACCCAGGGCGGCGACCTGTCGGCCAAGGGCGCCTACGAGCTGCTGGCGGCCGAGGGCGGCGAGGCGCAGGTGACGATCTTCGCCTCGGGCACCGAGGTCGGCGTCGCCGTGGCCGCGCGCGACATCCTGCAGGCCAAGGGCAAGCCGACCCGCGTCGTCTCCACGCCCTGCTGGGAGCTGTTCGACCAGCAGCCCGCCGCCTACCAGGCCGCCGTCATCGGCAAGGCCCCGGTTCGCGTCGCCGTCGAAGCGGGCGTCAAGATGGGCTGGGAGCGCTTCATTGGCGAGAACGGCAAGTTCGTCGGCATGAAGAGCTTCGGCGCCTCGGCTCCGTTCGAGCGCCTGTATAAAGAGTTCGGCATCACCGCTGAAGCCGTGGCCGAAGCGGCTCTGGCCTGAAATCGCTACGCGGGGGTGGAGTCTGGAGCTCCGCCCCCGACCGCAGAACAAGGGCCAGGGCGGATCGATAGCGCTGTCCGCACCAGAAACACCTGATAGTCGCCCACAGAGCAGGCTCGCGCCTGATCCTGCCCCCATGCCCGCCCCACAGCGAATGGGACCCTGGCCGATCTTGCCGGCGAGGCGCCACTGTTCCTCGCACCTAGGCTGTGGCGAGTCGTCGCAGGGGCGCACGCGACGTTAGGCAAGAAAATGCGGACGGAGAGCCCAGTGGGCGATCCGATCGGGTCGTGATCGAGGCTAAGGGAGGTCCTTGGTGGAGCCGAGGGGTTTCGAACTCTCTTCTCACCGCGTCGCCGGCTATTGCAAAAAGCCTCGTGGTGGAAAGGAGTTACGGCCTGCGATGTCTCACGGCGTCGCAGGCCGTCGCCCAAAACCGCTGCTCGTTTTTAGGGTAATTTTGAGGGTGAGACGGCCCAGCGCAACAGCGGATGTTCTGCTAAGGTTCTCCTATGGCCCGTCTCGTCAATCGCCTCACTGATCGCACCGTCCGCGCCCTCAAGGAGCCGGGGCTCTACCCCGACGGGGCTGGTCTGTACCTGGAAGTGACGAAGGGCGGCTCAAAGCAGTGGGCCTACATCTTCCAGTGGAGGAAGAAGCGGACCCAGATGGGCCTGGGTGGCCTTCTCGCCGTCAGCCTGGCCCAGGCCCGCGAGGCGGCGGCTGAGGCCCGCAAACTCGTTAAGCAGGGCGTCAATCCGATCGAGGCGCGCAAGGCCGAGGCGATGGCGGCCAAGACCTTCGGCGACATGGCCGACGCAGTCCTGGAGACGAAGAAGGACGGCTGGAAGAACGAGAAGCACCGGGAGCAGTGGGAGACGTCGTTGAACGTCCACGCAGCCCCGATCCGACCGAAGCCGCTGGCCGATATCACAACAGACGACGTCCTGGACATCCTGAAGCCGATATGGACGCGGATCCCCGAGACTGCATCGCGAACGCGTGGCCGGATCGAAACCGTGCTGGACGCCGCTAAGGCCAAGGGCCTGCGGGCCGGTGAGAACCCGGCGCGATGGAAGGGGCACTTGGAGCATCTGCTGCCGAAGCGGAAGAAGCTTTATCGCGGCCACCACGCTGCTCTCGGCCTAGCCGAGCTGGGCGCCTTCATGGCCGCCCTCAGAGAGCGCCAGGCGATGGCCGCGCGGGCGCTGGAGTTCACCATCCTGACGGCGGCGCGCACCGGCGAAGTACTGGGCGCCACCTGGGCCGAGTTCGATCTCTATCGCGCGGTTTGGACGGTGCCGGCGGAGCGGATGAAGCTGCGCGTAGAGCACCGCGTTCCGTTGAGCACCCCGGCTATGGCTCTGCTAACTGAGCTGGCGCGCGCCAGCAACGCCAAGCCGGACGAGCTGGTATTCCCAAGCGTGATCACCGGCGGGAAGATGTCGAACATGGCCATGCTGATGCTGCTCCGCCGGATGACAAGGCCGGAACTGACAGTCCACGGCTTCCGGTCGACGTTCCGCGATTGGGCCGGCGAACTGACGAACTTCCCGCGCGAGGTCGCCGAGGCGGCCCTGGCGCACACCGTGGGTACTGACGTCGAGAAGGCCTATCGGCGCGGCGATGCGCTACTGAAGCGGCGGAAGATGATGGAAGCCTGGGCGACCTTCTGCGCTCGTACCGGCGTGCTGGTCGAGTTTCGCCGGGCCTAAAGGGCGTCACTCGTCGTCGAGATCGATGACCTGATGCAGCTCTGTGACGCGGTAAGCGATCATCTTGCCGCCCCGCACCTCGGCGCTCACGTCCACCACGAAGCCCTTCTTGAAGACGTTGTCCTCGGCTTCCGTGATCTCGTGCTTGATCTGCTGCTCGGCAAGTTCCGAGGCGTAAATCAGGGGCAGGCTTTTTGGCGACAGGGCTTCGATCTTTACCAATTCCCCTGACCTCTTCCCGATCGCCTGGCTGCGCACATCCGACCGCGTAAAGACCATCAGGACACGAGGATGGTTGGCGCCGCTCTTGTGGTCCACCAGGACTTTCTGTTCTTCGACCCTCTCCCGGATCTCGCGGGCCTGGGAGGTGTCAAACTTGAATGCCGCCTTTGCCTTGTATGCACCGTTCTCGATCTCGAAGGCCGCGATCTCAAGGGAAGATTGTGGGGTTGCCGCCACGGCGGCGACTTGATCGTAAAAGTCCTTCAGCTCGCCCTTGCCCGCGCCCTCCACGCGACCGCCGGGTTTAAGGAACGCCGAAAGGCGACCACCATAGTGCTCGACAAACTCCGCAACCGTGTTGGCGCCGTCCAACACCTTGACGATGGTTTCGGCGCCGCCAGCGGTAGCGAGGAATGGCACCAGATCAGCGATGATCGAACCGGCCCGAACTTCCTTGACGAAAAGCGTTGCTTCGCCAGGCCGATCAGGGCGCTCCGTCTTGATGAAGCGCTCGTACTCCGCCGCTACGGAGGTGAAGGTCGATACGAAATCAGTCAGCTCGATGGGCTCTTTCACGTCGAGCCGCAGGCGAATGAATGGTTGACCATGCTCCATAGCGGCACCGTAGGAGCGCAATTTCGAGTTGTCACTAGACATGGCCACGCTCCAGGCCGGGCATTCTAAGAGCTGGTCACGTCACCTTTGGACGTGGCGGCGTGCTGGCCACTTCAAGGCGCTGGAGAAGGCCTTCGAGCACTTCTCGCCTGATCAGTGTGCGCGTTCCGACCTTGAGCGTGGTCAGCTCGCCGCGTTCGATGAGGCGGTAAAGGGTGGCCTTGCTGAGACCGGTAGCCTCGGCGGCCTCGTCCATGCGGTAGGACAGCTTCTCAGACGCCGCGATCATCGCTTGGCTCCTTGGGTAGGTCGGGCAGGTCCGCCGCGTACATCCAGTGCGTCGCGGGGAACTGCAGGTGGGTCGGGGCTCCCGGTGTCATGGCCACCTTCAGAGCGCTGGGCGCCCAGAACATCCGGCGGCCGTCGGCGGTGGCGACGAGGATCGGCTCGTCCCGCTCGGGCCAGTCGGCGATCGGCTTCCAGGCGCTGGGCGTGCCGCGTCCCTCGGCCGCGAGGCGGACCACCACCCAAGCTTCCGAGAACTTGAACGGCGGGCGCGGGAGGTCGCGGTGGGGGTTGAGAGCGAGGAGATCCTCGCAGTCTTCAAGCCAGCGCCAGACCTGGCCGAGAGCCTCGGGCAAGGCCAGGGACATCAGACCGTGCTTACTGGTCATGATCGGCCTCCTCGTCTCCGGCTTCGGGGAAGTCATCGAGCCAGCCGTCAGCGACAAGCTGCGCGTCCAAGCGCGTCCACTCGCCGTCTTCACTACCAAACTCACCGACATCTTCGACCACACGGGCGTAGGCCTTGTGGGCCAGCTCCTGGGCGCGACCCGCGTCTAGGCCATGCATCTCCGTGAACCGACCGATGACCATGTCGATGAACTCGACCTCGTTGAGAGGATCAGGCCCATCGTCGGCCGCCTCATCCTCCTGGTGAGGCCTGATCTCCGAGCCGCTCCAGATGTCTGCGCTGCCCATGGCGTAGTTCAGCGCGATCGCCTGTAGCCGCCGCGTCACCTCGAACTGCGTACCGGCGCCCTGCAGCATGTTGTCCTGCCCATCGACCAGTACAAAGGTCTGGGGCAGCGGTTGCCCCCACTGGTCTTTCCCAGGGCTGCGAAGCGCTATGCGAAACGGTCCGACATAGCCTCGCTCGTTGAGCAGGACGGCGAACGCGGCCGCGAAGGCTTCGCGCGACATCGCCGGCGCCTCGGCCTCGAATGCGCGCAGCTGGACAAGCAACTGCTGAGCCTGAGCCTCGGCTTGGGCGGCACGTTCCCTGGCGGCGTTCTTCTCCTCGGCGGCGAGACGGGTCTGTTCCGCCGAGGCCAGGTCGCGCGCGTTCTTCTCGTCGATCAGTTTCTGGACAACCACCGAGTTGACCAGAGGCTTGCCGAGCCATTGGGACAGCGCCATCGCTTCGGTGCTGACGACCTTGTCGAAGGCGTATGCGGCGTTGTCGATCGACATCATCGCGCCCCTGCGCGCTTCCTCGGTCTCCGCCCTGGTCAGCTCACTGCAGTGCTGCTCCAGCGCCAGGAACCCCTTGTAGGTGGTCCCGAGCTTGTGCTTCGGCTCCCAACTCGTCGGCTCTTCGGTCTCGGCCAGGCCGCGTTCAATGAGGCTGGCGATCAAGCGTTGGTCTTGGGCTTCGCCGTGGCATTCACCCTTGCGCCAATAGCTGAGGTGGGCGGCGGGCTCCGGGTAGGCGTTCGTCCAGATCAGCGCGAGAGCGAGCAGCTCGATCGGCGTGGCCTCGACGGGTTCAGGCCGGTTCGCCAGCGCCTTCAGCGCTTCCTTGACCGTCATGTCACCGCGGTTCAGGCGGGCCTTCTGATCATCTGTCAGCTTGAGCAGCGATAACCGCAGCTGGACGAACCGCTGCGTCTTGCTGACCTTCTCGGCGATCTTGGCCGTGGACCAGCCATTCATGCTGAACAGCTGGTCGAAGGCGGCGGCCTCTTCGAGGGGTGTCAGGTCGACGCGATGCAGGTTCTCCAGCAGGGCGGCGACGACGTGGTCGTTGTCGGTCAGGTCCTCGATCTTGACCAGGATGGGGAAATCTCGATCGAGACGGCCCTGTTCGATGGCGCGTCCGATCGCGCGCCACCGCCGCTCGCCCGCGATCAGCTGGTTCGTCGGAAGCCCCTCGGCGTCGGCGACAGGATCGTCGGCGCGGACTTCTAGGTTGGTCTTCAGGCCCCGCTCGGCGATGTCGGCCGCGAGCTCGTCCAACGCCTCGTCGTCGAACTGCTTGCGAGGATTGAACTCGCCGATGCGGATCTGGCGGTGGAAGCGGAACGCATAGCCTTCCAGCGCGCGAACCGGGTTCGCCTCGCTCTGGGGCACCGCGCCGGTCTCCGCGATCTCGCGGGCGGCGATGACCGCGTGGGCGCCGGCGGCCAGGCGCAGTCCGCCCTCTTGTTTCGTGAGGACGCCGGCGTCGACGAGACGACCAAGCGTCTTATGCAGGTTCGACTTGTCCCGCCCCGTGATGCGGGCCAGCTCAGCGGCCTGGATTTGCGGGCCGTGCTCGTCGATCGAGCGCAGCACGTCGGTGTTCTGGAAAGCAAGATTGAGATCCATGGTCAGCCCCAATGGATGTAGGCGGCTACGGCCGCGATGATGGAGAGGAAGATGACGGAGGCCACGAACGCGCGGCCGTCGTCGGTGAGGAGACGCCCGCGCGGCCTACGCATCGCGGCGAGCCTCGAACCAGCTCAGCACCAGGACGGTGAGCGGCGTCAGAACCGCCCATCCGATCAAGACACCGGCCCAGAAATCCGACCGACACATCAGATTTCGCCGATCGCGGAGAGGTAGAGGTCGAGGATCGCGTCCTCTTCCTGGCGCTTGGCGCGGTCCTGCTTGCGAACCCTCACGACCTTCTTCAGCACCTTCACGTCGAAGCCGTTGCCCTTGGCCTCGGCGTAGACCTCCTTGATCTGCTCCATGATCTCGGCCTTCTCGACCTCGAGCCGCTCGACCCGGTCGATGATCGACTTGAGCTGGTTCTGGGCGGTGCTGTTCAGCACGTCCGAGTGCGGGATGGTGTCGTCAGCCATCAGTGCAGCTCCCGCTTTCCGCCCCAGCGGAGCGCCTTCGCGGAAGTGCCCGGCAGGAACTCCGCTGTTTGAGGTTCGAGAAGGGCGTAGGCCGCCTGGGCGCGGGCGAGCCGCTCATCGCAGCCGGTGCAGGCGCCAGGGACGTAACCGTCGCTCGTGATGCTCGCGATGATGTCGCCGAGCAGGGCCTTGGCCGCGAACTCGGTCTCGCCATAGGTCGCGCGATGGACCGTGTGCGCCGCTAGGCCGCTGCGCTCCTCGCTGATAGCGATCGCGATCATAGGTTTGGCCGTCTTGTCGGCGAGGCGACGGACAGCGGCCTCCCACCGGGCGAGCCACGTGAGGGGTTGGAACCTCGACATCACGCGGCCCTCCGAAGCGGCTTGCCGGCGGCGCGGATGGCGGCGGCCAGCTGGGGACCTTCGGCATGGGGCAGGACGACGGTGGCGATCCAGTCGGTCGGCCCGCCGGCCCGGTCGCCGACCTTGATGTTGAAGCCCTGGAAGGTCTCGGACGTGTCGTAGGCGCCGACGCACGGCGCGACGGACAGGGCCTGCTTGCCGCGCAGCGCCTGGATGCGAAGCGCGACGGCTTCCAGCGACGGATGTTCCTCGACGCCGACGCCCAGGCCTCGGATCAAGGTGAAGGGGGGGATAGCTTCGCGGGACATCAGGCGCGCCCCGCTTCCAGCTGGGCGGCCTGGGCGAACGCGGCGGTGGCGGCGCGCGCCATGCGCCGGGCCGGATCCCGCAGCGGCTTCTGGCGCAGCGCGGTGGCCGCGTCGTTCAGCTGGCGGGCGGCCGTCCCGGCGGTCGCGGGGGCCAGCGTCCAGTGGACGCCGCCGACGGCCACGTCGACGACAACCTGAGCCTTACGACCGGCTTTGACGTCAACGCGGTGTGTGATGGTCGCCGCCGCAGGGTGCGGCGACAACATGAGGCAGTCGACGAGCGTATCGACGACGGATTGGGAGGATCTGACCATGGACGCCCCGTGGTTCTTGTGACCAAGCGGCACGCGAACCCGGTTCGTCGGCCACTACCCGTCGTGGACGGGTATGGACGATATGGATGGAGATTTCTTCCACATGTCAAGCGCACGTCCATGTGGACGTAACGTCCACAATGGGCGCTTTGACGCTTGTGATTCTAGCGAAGCATCCGGAAGGGCAGATCAACGGCATGGATCGCGCGGACGCTCGAAGCGTCATAGCGAACCTCGTTCCCCTCGCCGCTCGGCGGGTTGTACTGCCATGCGAAGACCTGGCCGTCGCGCTGGCCGCGATAGCTCTTGATCAGCCCAGATCCGTCATTGAACTCGATCAGGCAGTCCTGGCCGCGCGCAGGCGGCAAGCCGAGGCGGACGGTAACAGCCTCGCCTGCGAAGTAGCGAGGCTCCATGCTGTCTCCGATGATCCGGACGACCGCTAGATCGCCCACGCCATTCCAGAGCGGCGGCGCATCTACCCAGTCGATTACCTGACCCGGATTGATGGCGATGCGCTCTGAGCCGCCCGCAGCCGCATAGCCATAGACAGGGATGCGCCTTGGCGCAGTGCGTCGGCGCTCCGACAGCTGTTCGACTGCCGCCTCGCGGTCGATCGGCTCGCCGAAGAACTGCTCGATCTTCAGCAGCTCGTCAGCGCGAAGCCGGCGCTCGCCCTTCAGCGTCTTAGTCAGGCTGGACGGATCCAGGTTCAGGTGACGCGCCAAGTCGGCCTGCGAGCGTTTGAGCTGGCGCAGGCGCGAGGGGATTTCGGAGATTTCCATAACCGCAAGCATGGAAAATATTTCCGTGGAACGTCTCTTGAGGTTTTTTCCAAATCGGTCCAGGCCTGGACGTGGAAATAATCTCTAGATGGATTTTCCATGATGTCCATGGGTGACGCTTCGGAAACGCCGGCCAATCGTGCCGTGCGCCTATTGGGCCTGATCGATCTGGCCCATGCATGCCGGCTGACGACCGACGCGGTTCGCAAGTGGCAGAAGAGCAAAGGCGGCCTGATCCCAGCCGCTCACCAAGCTGGGGTGCTTCGATTAGCGCGCGAAAAAGGTGTGTCGCTGACTGCCGCCGATATCATCGGCGGAGAGGCAGGGGGGGCAGATCAATGACCCGCACACCTCACGCCACCTCGGCCGATATCGCCAAGTGGAAGCGCCTGGCCAAGGAGGCGTCGCGCGCAAGCGGTGACGGCTCCGTCCCGCTCGGCGACCTGGAGAAGGCGACCGCCGCCGCGCGCCGCGCGATCGTTCCCGTCGGGGTCATCGACAAGAACAACCCGTTCGTTCGCCTGGTGCGGACCTCGCAGCGGTATCTCGCCAGCGACCGGGAACGCATCGAGCTGGCCTCCGACATGGCGATGCTGGCCCAGACCTGCGAGGCGCAACTTGCCCCGGCCCCTGACCCTCGGGCCTTGGCGCGCGAACCGCGTTCGCGCCTGCCCTACGCAGACGAGTAGGCGCCATGTCGGGGGGCGGTCACTTCAGCTGGACGGTCGGAGCGCTCGAAGATCTGCGCGCCTTCAACCGGATCGACGGCGACCTGAAGAAGCTCGCCCACATCATGGGCTGCACCTCGCAGGACGTGGACCAGGCGCTCTGGTTCCTCCTCGGTCGCAGCCCCGAACAGGCCCTTGAGGCCATGCACCAATATCGAATGGGGGCCTGCGCGTGAGCTGGGGCAACGATCAGAACCTGCGCATCGAAGATCTACCCGACTTCGCGACGCGGGCGCGTGGCGTCTTACGCCACTCGGGCGTGACCACTCTGGCCGACGCCGCCGCCAATCGCGGCGCCTGGCGAGACCATCCGCTGGCGACCAAGACCGTGATCGCCCATGTCGAGGACGTGCTCGCCGAGTACGGCGCGCCGGCATGACGGACGCGGGCCGTTTCTTGCGCGCGGCCATGGACTACGCCCGCCGTGGGATCGCGGTCTTTCCGCTCCAGCCGCGCGACAAAGCCCCATATGGTCGGACCATCGGCTTCAAGCAGGCCGCGCACATGCCGGGTCTGGTCGAGGACTGGTGGACCGGCCGGCGCCGTCTCGAGTTGAAGGCGGACGCCGACAACAAGTCGCCGGTGCGCGCACGGCTCAACAGCAACATCGGCATCGCGACGGGCGCGATCTCGGGCTTCTGGGTCCTGGATCTAGACGGCCCAGAGGCCGAGGCGGCTATCGCGCGGCTCGAAGCGCTGCATGGTCCGCTGCCGAAGACCGTCCAGCAGGCGACGGGGCGAGGTCGCCACCTATGCTTTGCGTGGAACCCGGCCCTCCCGGTGCGCAACATGAGCAAGCGCAGCCAAGAGCGGATCGGCGCCAAGATCGACGTGCGTGGCGACGGCGGCTACATCGTCGCGCCGCCGTCGGTTCACCCCGGCAAGCCCGAGGAAGGGATCCCGCCCGGCCGGATCTACGCTTGGGCGCCAGGCTGCTCGCCCCAGGATCTGCCGTTCGCGGACGCCCCGGCATGGCTGATGGAGCTGGTTTGCCCGCCGCCGGAACCAGAGCCTGTTCGCGCACCCATCAAAACTCGGGCGCCGGCGGCTGGTCGCGCGAGCGCCTATGGCGAGGCTGCGCTGGATGGCGCCGTCCGCACGATCCACGGCGCACGGGTCGGAAGCCGTGACACGACGCTCTATCGCGCCAGCTGCTCGATCGGCTGTCTGATCGCGGGCGGAGAGATCGACCACGACTATGGCCGGTCGGTACTGATCGAAGCGGGCCGGGTTCACGTGCCCGACGCCATGACGGTCGCCCAGCTGGAGCGCCAGGTGGATCGCGCGCTGGCCTGGGGCGAAAGCCGCCCGCGATCCGCGGGCGAGCGCCCGCGCCAGCGCAGTGTCCAAACCGAACGGCGGGCGTCGGCGACCAAAGGGGTAGAAGCCATCCCTGGGGATGAGGCGAACGCGGCGGCCCAGCTGTGGGACACGGCGCGGTCGGCCTGGTGCAAGGCGACAGTTCAGTGGTTCGAGGCCCGAGGCCTTGCCGGCACGCCGTGCGGCGTCACCGAGCTGCTCAATCGCTTCCGGGTCCACCCGAACGCCCCGATCGGCGGCGGCCGGACAGGTCCCGCCCTGATCGCGCCGCTGGTGCGCCTCGACGGCGATCCCATCGAGGCGCTGGCGGTGCTGCCGTTCGAAGCCGACCGCATCACGCACCTGGTCGGCGACAGCGACGGTCGCGTCGTCATGCTGACGCCGTTGCGCCCAGGGCATGAGCCGGAAAGCCTGATCGTCGCGCTCGACTTGCAGGACGCTTGGTACCTGCTGACCCAAGCCTGGCGCGAAGAGATATCGGCCGGCGCGGTGATCGCGCCTCGCCTTTCCACCTTTGCCGGCGGCGCGCTGGGCGACCGCTGGGGGCGCATTGATCCTGACGCCCCCGCGCACGATCCGACACGTCCGCCGTGGCGCGCCAGCGATCAGCGCAGCGTCTGGCTTGCTGTCCGGCGTGACATTCGTGGTCCCGAGATGCGGGCGCGGGCGTTCGGCGGCGGCTCGCGGCCGGTGCGCCTGGAAGGCGACGAGGCCAGCCGGTTCTACGGCGGGCTCGCGACCCAGGCCTGGCAACGGCCGGCCGAGAAATTCAATCCCGCGAACCGGGTTCGCGTGATCGGCCCGCTTGGGACGGGCGGCTTCAACGTGGGAGGACAAATCTAGTGGCCGACGGTGAGTTTCCGGGCGCGGCGCCGATGAGCGCAGGCCCCTCGGCAGCTGAATTGAGCGGGTATCCGCTGAACGACTTCGGCAACGCGATGCGCTTCATTCGGCTCGTCGGCGGTGAGGTCGACAAGGACGGCGACGTGCGCGAGCTGTCGGCGGCGACCGTGCTGTACGTGCGAAACCATGGCTGGGTCGGCTTCAACGGCCAGCACTGGGACCTGAAGGCTGGCGAGGGGTTGGCGCGCAAGTGGGCGGCCAAGGTCGCGCGCGGCATGCACGCCCAGGCCGAGATCCTGTCGCAGCAAATCTCGGCGACGGGCACCGCCTCCAAGAAGGACATCGAGGCCCCTTACGACTTCGCCGAAAGCTGCGGCAACAGCGGGCGTATGGACGCCATGTTGAAGGTGGCCAAGACGTACTTGGAGGTCGAGCTGGACGCGTTCGACCGCGATCCGCTGGCGCTGAACGTCCGCAACGGCACGCTGTTCTTCAAGCGCAAGAGGGACGCGAGGGACCGGGTTGTCGGCGCGGAGTTCGAGTTCCGGGCGCGGCACGACCCGTCCGACCGCATCACCCGCATGGCCGAGGTCAGTTACGACCCGAAAGCCGAAGCCCCAACCTTCCAGGCCGTGCTGTCGACTTGGCAGCCGCAAGAGGCGCTGCGCCGCTATCTCCAGGTGCTGACCGGGTACGGCTTCACCGGCGACACGTCCGAGCAGATCTTCATCATCTTCCAGGGCCTGGGCCGAGACGGCAAATCCACCTTCATGAACATGCTGCGGAAGCTGGCGGGCAGCTATGCCGCGACGGCCGACGTGAAGACGTTCCTGGAGCAGTCAGCCAAGGGCGGCGGGGACGCCAGTCCCGACCTGGCGCGCTTGGCCGGGGACACCCGCATGATCTCGACGGCGGAGCCGCCCAAGAACGCCAAGCTCTCGGACGATCGGATCAAGAGCTTCACCGGCGGCGGCAACATCACGGCCCGCCATCTGCGCGAGGGCATCTTCGAGTTCGAGCCGGTGGGCAAGGTCTTCATGGAGTGTAACGGCAGGCCTCAGCCACAGGGCTCCGATGAGGGGATCTGGCGACGGCTGAAGCTGCTGCTCTGGGAAAATCAGATCCCCAAGGGGACCGAGGACAAGGAGCTGCCGGGCAAGCTGGCCAAGGAGTGGCCCGGCATCCTGAACTGGATCATCGAGGGCATCGTCCGGTGGCTGACCGAAGGGGTCAAGGATCCGCCGCGCGTGCTGGAAGCGATCGAGGACTATCGCAAGGGCTCGTCCAGCTTCGCCGAGTGGGTCAGCGACAGCCTGGTTCTGGACAAGCAGGCGATCACGCCCGCCAAGGAGCTGTACGACAGCTACAAGACCTTCATCACCGATCGCGACGAGAAGCCGATGAGCCAGACGGCCTTCGGACGCGCGCTCGCCGATCTCCAGGTCATCCGAGGCAAGCGCGACAGCGTGGGCCGCGTCATGCGCACCGGCGGTCGCCTGAAGACTGATGCCGAGCGCGCGGAAGAGACGGCGGCATCGTCAGAGGATGGCGCCGGCGGCTCGTCGTTTGGCGACCTCGGCGGCGCATCCGGCTTCGACATCCCGCCAGACGAGGAGGAGGACTGAGGGCGCGCTCGCCCATGGCTGAGCGGCGCGGAGCCGAACAGTCCTGAACAGTTTGAACAGTTGAGCGCTGGGGCAAGGGCCTCGCCGAACAGTTCGAACCCTTCGGCGAGGCGGGACTATTCGGGGACTAAGTGACTGAACATGCTGGGGTTCTGAACAGTCCGAACAGTCCGAGGAGTTTTTAGGCGACGGGCGTTCGTGAGGCGAGTGCGGGCAGGCGTGGCGTTTGTGGGTGTGTGAGGCGGGTATCTGTTCGGCGTGTTCGGTGGGTGTCGAGGCGTCGTTTTCTGGGTCGGGAGAAGTTGAGATGATCAAATCCATCAAAAAAGAAACCAAGGGGAAGGCTGGCCGGAAGGCCAGCGGGCTGCGTGACCTGTCGCCGGAAGCCGCCCGTCTGGCGATCAGCCGCGCGGCGCTGAAGGCGATCGAGACGCCGCTTCCCGCCGACATGTCGGCGGCGGCGCAGCAGGCCCGCCGGGCGGAGATCGCTCGGGTCGGCCTGAAGCGGGAAGCGAACCTGGTTCGCGGCGCGGTCGCCCTGCAACAGACCGCCATCAAGGCCACGGGCATGTCGGGCGGCGTCCCGACCCTGGAGCGCCTGCTGCGCGAGGATGTCTCGATCGCCAGCTTGCAGACGGTCGAGGACGGCGAGTTCGCTATCCGCCCGGTCATGCGCAGCAAGACGATGCAGGAAGTGCTTGTCGGCTGTGGCGTTGAACGGGCGGTCGCCTGGGCTGGCGAGGAGTTCATTGCCGATGTTGAGCGTGCTACGATCGGGCGTCTGACGGCGAGCTACGGCGAGGGCCTTGGCGGTGCGGCCACGGCCGAGCCGCTGCGTGTTCTTCAAGCCCTCGACCGCCTTGGCCGGGCGCAAGAACGGCTGACCCGCAAAGAGCGTGTCGCCGTGTGGGGGTTCCTAGTGCTGGGCATGTCGGCCACCGACGTAGGCTGGGCCTTGGTGGGCAACGCGCTGGCCAAGTCCAAGGGCGGCGAGCGCGACATGCGGACTGCGACGGCCCTGGTCGTCGAGGCGGCCCTCGAACGAATGGCGGTCTTCTACAAGTCGGTGGCTTGACAAAAACGGCACTTTAATCGCATTGATTTCCTCACGCACAGAGTTGCGCCTGAAGCCCGCCTGGCCCCGAGCCCGGCGGGCTTTTTCGTGGCCCGACGCTGGCGCGTGCGTCCCCTCCCAAGGTCCCTCGGCGTTCGCCCTGTCGCGGGGCGGACGCCCTTCTTGGAACGTCATGCCGTCTCAGCCCCGCATCTTCCGGCCGGGCGGCTCACGCACGCGCGCCGCCGCCCGCCGCGCCTACGACGCCACGCGCCGGGAGCGCCACGCCTGGCGCGCCTGGTACGGCTTGGCACGCTGGCATCGCATCCGCGCCCGCCAGCTGCGCGACCATCCGCTTTGCGCTGAGTGCGACCGCCAAGGGCGCATCACCCCGGCCACCGTCTGCGACCACGTCGAGCGCCATGGTGGTGACGAGGAGAAGTTCTGGGCGGGTCCGTTTCAGTCGCTCTGCAAGCCCTGCCACGACCAGACCAAGCAGGCCGAGGAGGCCGCCGCCCGCCGCGCCGCCCCCCGGCCGCGCGAGGGTGGGGGGGCATCAAAAGTCTGAGGTCGCACGGCCCCCACACCGGCATCCCAAGGACGCGCATTTCTCCGCGATATTTTCCGAGAAGTTTTTTTATAGGGAGGGGCGCATGGGCCGACGCCCTGATCCCGCGAGCGTCCAGCACGCGAAAGGCAATCCTGGCAAGCGGCTCTCGAAAGCCGAGCGCCAACGGTTGGAAACGGAACGCCTGGCGGGCCTCATGGCCGCCGCACCGGCGGCTGGTGCCGACCCGCTGTCGCCGCCCGCGTTCCTCGACGATCGTTTCGGCCCGGCCCTTGCGATCTGGCGCGAGTACGCGCCGAAGCTGGCGGCCACCAACCGCCTGGGCGAGCTGCACCGCCACACCTTCGCGCTGTTCTGCGTCTACATGGGCGAGTGGGTGGCCGCGAACGAAGAGATCGCGACCAAGGGCGCGACCCAGCGGATCAAGAACGTGTCGGGCTCGTACCGGGAAGTCGACCGCCCGGCCGTCTCGCGCCGCGCCACGGCCTTCGCCGCCGTCATGGAGCTGTCGGAACACTTCGGCTTCACGCCGCACGACGAGTACGCGCTGATGAAGGACCAGGTGGCGATGGGCCAGCTGGGCCTCTTCGGTGGCCACAAACCTGCCGCCGGCGCAGCACCGCAACCCGAACAGCCTGCGGCGGCCACCCAGGCAGATGACCCCATCGGCGCCCTCGGGCGCATGGACTCGGCGCCTCCGCGCCTCAACTGACCATGACGCGCGACGAGGCGTCGGCCGGCGCCTCGCCGGACGCGATCCAGGCGGGCGCGGGTGAGGGTCTGTGGCCGCTGCCCGACTGGCTGAAGGCGGTCGAGAACGACCCGACCTACGCCTGGGTGGTCAGCCAGTGGAAGCGCGCGGCGTCGGTGCCCGGCGCGTGGTTCGACTACGCCAAGGCCCAAGGCGCGGTCGATCTGTGGCCCACGATCTTCACGCTGACCGAGGACCGTTTCGCCGGGAAGCCTTTCCGGCTGGTGCTCTGGCAGGAGTTCATCGTCAGGCTTCTGGTCGGCTGGAAGGTCCCGGTGGACCTGCTGGACGAAGAGACCGGCGAACCGAAGGTCGAGCAGGTCCGGCTGTTCCGCCGGCTGATGCTCTGGATCCCGCGCAAGAACGGCAAGAGCGAGTTCCTGTCGGCGCTGGCCCTGCTGTTCTTCGTGCTGGACGGCACCGTCGCCGGGCAGGGCTTCGCCTTCGCCCGCGACGAGAAACAGGCCAAAATCGTCTTCGACAAGATGAAGGCCATGGTCTTCGGCGAGCGGTCGGACGGCAAGCCGCCGCCGCTGGCCAAGGGCATCGTCGGCTTTAAGAAGTCGCTCTGGATCCCCAAGATCCGCGCGCTGTTCGAGCTGCTCACCGGCAAGGCCGAGGGCAAGCACGGCCGCTCCCCCACCGTCATCGTCGGCGACGAGATGCACGAATGGGAGAGCCTGGATCTCTCGACCACGCTTCGCCAGGGCACCGGCGCTCGCCTGCAGCCGATCGAGCTGTACGCCTCGACCGCCGGCTTGAAAGACAAGGTGGTCGGCTTCGGGCTCTGGGAAGAGAGCCGAGCGATCCTGGAAGGCCGCATCGACGATCCGACCACCCTGGTGGTGATCTTCGCGGCGGATCCCGACGCCGACCCGTTCGACGAGGCCAACTGGCCGGGCGCGAACCCATCTCTGGGCCTGTCGCCCACCATGGCCTTCCTTCGCCGCGAGGCGGCGCTGGCCAAGGACAATCCGCGCGCCGAGGCCCACTTCCGGCGTTATCACCTGAACCAGTGGGTCGACAGCCTCGTCCGGTGGCTGAACATCAAGCGCTGGGATGCTTGCGCCAAGGACAAGAAGGCCTGGAAGCGGTTCCCCAAGGATCTGCTGGGCCGCAAGTGCTTCCTGACCATCGACGTGTCGTCGACCCAGGACGTCACGGCGCTGGTGCTGCTCTTTCCGCCCGTCGAACCGGGCGAGCCCTGGAAACTGGTCTGCCGCTTCTGGGTGCCCGAGGAGACGCTGGCGAACCGGGTTCGCAACGATCGCGTCAGCTACGACAAGTGGCTGTCGGTCGGCGCGCTGGAAACGACCGACGGCGACTACGTCGACCAGAACGCCGTCTATGAGGCGGTGCTGGAAGCGTTCAACGACTACGAGATCGAGCTGCTCGGCTACGATCCGTGGAACGCCCGCAAGCTGATCGGCGACCTGCAAAAGGCCGGCGTCGATCCTGAGAAGATGGTCGAGATCCGGCAGGGCATCCCCTCGCTGGGCGAAGGCACCAAGCACTTCGAGCGCCTGGTCTATGCCGGGCAGATGGACCACGGCGGCAACCCGATGCTGCGGTGGATGGCCGGCAACACCGTCGTCCGCTTCGACGAAAACATGAACTTCGCCCCGGCGAAAAAGAAGTCGCGCGAGAAGATCGACGGCATCGTGGCTGCGGTCATGGGCTGTGTCCTGGCCTTCCATGAGGAGCCCGAGGACGAGACGATCGGCGGCGGCGTGGTGGAGGTCTGATGCTCGGATCCAAACCCAAGGCCTCAGCCGCCTACCGACCGCTGGTTCTCGACGAGCCCACGGCGGATCGGCCCCAGGCGGCCACCACTTTTCTGTCGTCGGATCTGGAAGCCTGGCAGGGTCTGTTCCCGGACCTGGGCGCCGGCGTTTCGCCCGACACGGCGATGCGGCACTCGACGGTCTATCGCTGCGTCTTCCTGATCGCCTCGGCCATCGCCAAAGCGCCGCTGCTGTCCTTCCGTCGTGGCGAGGACGGCTTCGACGTCGAGCTGGTCGATCATCCGACGGCCCGGTTGCTGAAGGATCGCCCGAACCCGCGCATGACGCCGACCATCTTCTGGCGGCTCGTCGTCTCGCAGATGCTGCTGCGCGGGAACGGCATCGTCTGGATCGAGCGCAAGCGCTCGGGCGAGCCGGTGGCGTTGTGGCCGATCCCCATGGCGCGAGTGACGATCAGCCTGCGGAATGGGCGTCTGCGCTACCAGCTCACGCTCGATGACGGCACGATCGTCATTGCCGACCAGGATGACGTGCTGCACTTCCCCGGCTCGACGGAATGGGACGGCCTCAAGTGCAAGACCCCGATCCAGGCGATGGGGGCCTCGGTCGGCATCGGCCTGGAAGCCGACCGCTATGCGCGCGCCTTCTTCGAGAACGACGCCACGCCGCCGAGCTACATCACCTATCCGAACCAGTTCAAGAACGCCTCGGGCCAGGCCGACGAGATCCGGCGCGTCTGGAAAGACCGCTTCGGCGGCGCCAATCGCCACTCTGGCCCGGCCGTCCTCGACCAGGGCGGCGAGGTCAAGCAGCTGGCCATCACGGCCGAGGACGCCCAGCTGCTGGAAACCCGCAAGTTCCAGGTCGAGGATATCGCCCGCCTGTTCGGCGTGCCCCGCCCTCTGCTGGCCATGGACGACACCACCTGGGGTTCGGGCGTCGACAGCCTGGGCCTGCTCTACCTCGTCCACACCCTCGACCCGCACTTCGTGGCCATCGCCCAGGAGTGCGGCTGGAAGCTCTACACGCCGTGGGCCATCTACTGCGCCCACGATCCCGAGGCCCTGACGCAGTCCGACACGAAGGGCCGATCGGAAGCCGATCGCGTGGCCCTCGGGGGTTCGGCCGGCCCTGGCTACATGACCCCCAACGAAGTCCGCCGCCGTCGCCGTCTGCCTCGCAGCAGCGACCCCAACGCCGACAAGCTGACCGGCTGGACCCCAAAGCAACAAAAGGACACCGGCGATGCAAAAGCTGATCCAGCTGCTGGCCAGCAATAGGGACCGCGGTTCACGGCCGAAGGCGGAAGCCTCGGGCGACGAGGCCACGGTCTATCTCTACGACGCCATTGGCTATTGGGGCGTCGAGGCCTCGGACTTCGTGAAGGATCTGAAGGCGATCGACGCCAAGACGATCAACCTCCGCATCAACTCGCCGGGCGGTGATGTCTTTGACGCGCGCGCCATGAAGGTCGCGCTGGAGCAGCACCCCGCCAAGATCGTCGCCCATATCGACGGCCTGGCCGCCTCGGCCGCCTCTTTCATCATGCTGGCGGCTGACGAGATCCGCATCGCCGACGGCGCCTTCGTGATGATCCACAAAGCCTGGGGGCTGGCTATCGGTAACGCCGATGAGATGCGATCGACGGCCGATCTTCTGGACAAGGTCGACGGCACGATCGTCAACGACTACGTGGCCAAGACCGGCAAGACGGTCGACGAGATCAAGGCCTGGATGGTCGCCGAGACGTGGTTCACGTCGGCCGAGGCCGTCGAGCATGGCTTCGCCGATAGCGTCGCCGAGAAGCAGAAGGCCGACGCCTCCGCCGCCAACTTCGATCTGTCCGCCTACCGCAACGCGCCCAAGGCGCTGCGCGAGCCGGCGGCGAAAACCTTCGACGCGATGGCCAATGACCGCCAGCGCTACGAAGCCCGGCTCGGTCTTTACGAACGCGCCGCCTAAGCCCGCCCCCGCAAGGGCGTCACACCCAAGCCGCCAGGGACCTCCCGGCGGCTTTTTTTATGGAGACTACTGATGTCGAAAGGCATTCAGGCCCTGCGGGAACAGCGCACGGCCCACGCGAAGGAAGCCCGCAACATCCTGGACACCAAGACCGGGAAGGACTGGACGCCGGAAGCCGCCGCCCAGGTCGACGAGCTGTACGCCAAGATCGACGATCTGGACGGCCAGATCGAACGCTTCGAGCGCGCCCTGCAGCTGGAAGACAGCCTGGACGAACGCGGCCAGCAGCGCGCCGAACGCACGGGCCGCTCGGCCGACGAAGAGACCCAGAACGTCGCCACCGAGAAGGCGATCTTCGACGCCTGGTGCCGGGGCGGCACCGAGCAGCTGAACGACGAGCAGCGCGAGTACGTCAACAACCGCCGCAACGAAGCCCGCCGTCTGTACGGCGCGCAGTCGGTCGGCACCGGCTCGCAGGGCGGCTATCTGGTGCCGCGCGACTTCTCGGCCACCCTGCTGGAGAAGATGGCGGCCTACGGCGGCGTGCGCTCGGTCGCCGACGTCATCCAGACGGACGGCGGCAACTCGATCGACTATCCGACGGTCGACGAGACCGGTCAGGAAGGCGAGCTGGTCGGCGAGAACACGGCGGCCACCGGCCAGGACGTCACGTTCGGCACGACCGACATCGGCGCCTACAAGTACAGCTCGAAGGTCGTGGTGATCCCGATCGAGCTGATCCAGGACTCGCGCATCGACGTGGAAGCCTACGTCAATCGCGCCCTGGCCGAGCGCATCGCCCGCATCACGAACCGCCACTTCACCGTCGGCGACGGCACCAACAAGCCGCGCGGCGTCGGCGTCGCTGCCGCCTTGGGCAAGACCGGCGCGGCCGGCCAGACCACCAGCGTCACCTACGACGATCTGGTGGACCTGGAGCACAGCGTGGATCCGGCTTACCGCGCCTCGGGCGCGCGCTGGATGTTCCACGACCAGACGCTGAAGGTGCTGAAAAAGCTGAAGGACAGCACGGGCCGCCCGCTGTGGCGTCCGGGCGTCACCGGCGGCGATCCGAACGACATCCTGGGCTACGGCTACACCATCAACCAGCACATGCCCCAGATGGCCGCCGGGGCGAAGTCGATCCTGTTCGGCGACTTCAAGAAGTACCTGATCCGCGACGTGATGGCGGTGACGCTCTTCCGCTTCGCGGACAGCAAGTACATGGAAAAGGGCCAGGTCGGCTTCCTGGCCTGGTCGCGCCATGACGGCGACCTGATCGACGCCTCGAACGAGGCGATCCGTCACTACGCCAACGCCGCCTCGTAAGGCGGTCACGCCGGCCGGGGCCAGCCTCGGCCGGCTTTCTCTTCCCCTCTCGCGACAGGATCGGACGCCATGTTCGTCAAGATGCTCACGGCCATGGCCGGAGACTCGTTCTCGTATGACCACGGCGCTGTGGTCGAGGTTTCGGCCAAGTACGGCAAGGCGTGGATCGCCGCCGGCCTCGCCGAGGAGACCCGCCCCACCGATGTGCTGGAGGCCGAGGTCGACAAGCAAGCGGGCGTCGCGAAAGAGGCGGTCGCCAAGTTCAAGGTCGCCGAGCGCGATCTGGCCATCCACAAGGCCGATCTCGCCACCGCTCGACAGCAGATCGAAGCTCTGACTGGACAGCTCTCTGAAGCGCAGGCGGCGACCCAGGCTCTCGCGACCGAAGTCGAGGAGCTGAAGGCCGCTCTGGGCGACGAGAAGGAAGCGAAGCTCACCGCCCTGGAGGAGCTGGACACCGAACGGGCGGCCAAGGAGATCCTCGAAAAGGAACTCGAGGCGCTGAAGACTGCCACGGCCCAAGAGCCGCCGCCGGCTGAAGGCGCCGCGTGATGGCGGACCCGGTCGAAGTCCCGGCCGGGCCGCTGGTCACGCTCGACCTGGCCAAGCAGCACCTGGGCGTCTGGTCCGATGAGACCGACGCCCTGATCACCCTCTATATCAACGCCGCCAGCGACCGGATCCGCACCCGCCACGTGTTCGGCGATCCGGTGCCCGCCAATGTCCAGGCCGCCGCCCTGCTGATGGTCGAAGACCTCTACGACCCACCGGAAGCAGCGGCAGGCGAGCAGCGGCTCAAGACGATCGACAACCTGCTGCGTCCCTTCGAGACGCCCGAGGTCTAGGAGGCCGCGCCATGGCTTGGGTCGAGTTCACCGACAAGTTCCGCTTCGTGCCGCCGGCCGATCGCCGCGTGACCGTGCGCTACAGCGCCGGCCAGCGTCTGTCGGTCACCGCCGAGTGCGCGCGCCAGGCCGTCGAGGCCGGCGTGGCCAAACGGATCAAGGCCCCGGCGCGCGGCGAGGTCCCGGATGGGACGCCCGCCGAGGAGGCCGAGGCGAACCCGGTTCGCGAGGACTGACATGCGTTCCGGCGAGTTTCGCGAGCGCGTCCAGTTCCAGCAGCGCGCGGAGGACGCCAACGGCGACCGCCTGGGGGACTGGGAGACCGAGGACAGGTTCAAGACCGCCGCGCGCTACACCTTCCTGCGCGGCGGCGAGACCGTCATGCAGGCCCGCCTGACGGGCGTCCAACCCGTGGTCATCCGCGTGCGCGCCTCTGGCGCCATGCGCGAGGTGACCGCCGACTTCCGTGTCCTGGATCTGCGCACCGGCGCGGCCTTCAACATTCGATCGGTGCTGCCGGATCTGCGCCGGAAGGTCATCGACTTCACCTGCGATACGGGCGGCGCCGATGGCTAGGACCAAGATGGAAGGTCGCCTTGAGCTGAAACGGAAGCTGGCGCGGGTGTCCGCCGCCGGCAAGGCCGTGCTCGAAGCGGAGGTCGAGTTCGAGGCGAACGACTTGGTCAAGCGCATGAAGCGCATCGTGCCGCGTCGCAGCGGCAACCTGGCCAAGTCGATCCGCAAGGAGCCCGGCCCGCACGAGCTATCGTGGGACGTCAGGGCTGGCGGGCCGCTCACCACGAAGAAGGTCGGCAACAGAACTTACGATGGCGATGTCATTCTAGGGTCTGGGGACACCCAGGGCCGCAAATCCAAGGCCGGCGGCAAGCACGTAACCTACGACTACGCGAACGCCTTTGAGTTCGGCACCCAAAACCAAGCGGCTGACCCATTCTTCTTCACCACAGTCCGCGCTCGGCGGAAGGCCTACAAGCGCCGCCGGACCACGGCGCTGAACAAGGCCGTGAAGGCGGCGGTGACGTGATGAAGGATCCTACCGGACCCATCTGCGCCTCGGTCGAGTTGCGGCTTCGCGACAATGCCGGCGTCAAGGCCAGCATGGGCGGCAAGACCCGGTTCTACGACCGCGTGCCGCCCAAGGCCGTCTTCCCGTATGTCGCGCTCGGCCCCGTCGAGGTCGATTTCGAGGACGAGACCGACTGCAACAGCGGCGCGGAAACCGTCGTCCAGCTGGACGTCTATTCGCGCGCCGTATCGTCGGACGAGATCCGCGCCGTCGCCGGCGCCGTGGTCGAGGCCTTCCGGGCCGACCTGGCAGTCCCCGGCCACGACGTGATCGATCAGGCGGTCAGCGCCGCCCGATACCTGGACGATCCGGACGGCCTTAGCCGTCACGCCGTCCTGACCCTGCGGTTCGATACCGAACCTTCCTAACCATCGCCGCCCTGGCGCGGCCTTTCCCGGAGACAACCATGGCCTCGGTCAAGGGCATCAAGCTCGTGCTGAAGGTGGGCAATGGCGCCACACCCGAAGTTTTCACCGCCCGCTGCAGCCTCAACGCTCAGCGCGGCATCAAATTCACCGCCGACCTGCAAGACACCGCCGAGGTGGACTGCACGGACCCGGAGAAGGTCGCCTGGCTCGTCCGCGACAAGGTTTCGGTCTCGGGCGAGGTGAACGCCTCGGGCACTCTGGACAAGGCCGACCTGGCCTTCTTCTTCGACTGGGTGAAGGACAAGGACGCCAAGAATTGCGAAGTCATCGTCGACATCGCGGGCGGCTACCTCTGGGAGGGCGCCTGGCACTGCTCGGACTTCGAGGTGACGGGTGATCGCGGCAAGCGCTGCGAGATCTCGATCAACCTCAAGTCCGAGGGCGAGATCGAAGGCTCGGCCGTCACCTGATGCGCTACGACGGCAGCATCCAGCTGTCGTTCGGAGGCGGAAGGCATACCTTCCGCCTCGCGCTCGGCGAGCTGCAGGAGCTGGAAGAGGTTTGCGGCGACCGCAAGCCCGACGGCTCGATCCGCCGCGTGGGGCCGGGCCTGGTGCTCGATCGCCTTCGCACCAACCAGTGGACCACGGCCGACGTGCTCCACACGATCCGCCTCGGCCTGATCGGCGGCGGCATGAACCAGTACGAGGCCCAGCGCCTGGCCGACCGCTACGTCGCCGAGCGCCCCGCCTGGTACGAGAACGCCCTGGTGGCCCTGGCCGCGCTGGACGCCGCCCTGGCGGAGCCCGACGAAAGCCTGGGGGAGCTGGGGGCGGAGGGGACGGGGACAGGCTCCCAGACGGCCGGATCTCCTTCGCCAGCATCTACCGAAACGCCGGCGCCCTAGGCTACGACATCGACCAGGTGAACCGGATGTCGCTCTGGCAGTTCCGGGCCATCGTCGAGGGCTACCGCAAGGCCAACAGCACCGACGACGACAAGCCGCCCGCGCCCACGGACGCGGAGCATGATGAACTCATGGCGAAGTACGGCTAGGCTCCCTCCTGGAGAGGGAGAGAGCATGCGTCGTACAACCCTGGTCGCCGTAGCGCTAAGCGTATGCAGCTGTGGCCCCACCGGAGCCGGAAAGGACCTCGCTGCGGCGGGTCTTCGCGATCCGTCTTCAGCGCAGTTTCGCGACGTCAGAGCACGCGGCGACGTTGTCTGCGGCGAGGTCAACGGCAAGAACGGCTTCGGGGCTTACGTCGGGTTCAGACGCTTCATCAGCGTGCCGCGTACGCGCGAGGTCAGCTTAGCTCCCTCGCGCGACGACGGTGCCGATGCTGGATCGACTGCGCTGGCCAGCTTGGCCTTCGAGCGTGCCTGGGCCGCAACGTGTCCGCCCGGCAAGACCTCCCCTGACCAAGATGCGGCGGCGCTCGCTCGCCATACCGATGAGCTTCAGCGGACGCTGGAAGAAACAAAGAAGTACGGGGCTAAGACCCCCGACTAAGGGGGTGCTGTGGCCGACATCGACGTTCAGCGCCTACTCGTTCGCCTGGAAGCGCGCATCGACAAGTACGAGCAGGCCCTGTCGAAGGCGAATGCCCAGACGGATAGGCGCGCCCGCGCAATCGAGGCCCGCTTCGACCAGTCGGTGCGCAAGCTCGACGACGCCGGGCGTAAGATGGGCCGGGTCTACGACCCTCTCTTGGCTGCGTCTAAGCGTATGGAAGGCCAGCTCGGGGCTAGCAGCGGGAAGATCCGCAGCGCCCTGCTAGCGACTGCCGCGCCCATCGGGGCCGGCTTGGTTGCGGGGTTCTCGGCGAACAAGATCAAGGACTACGCGGACGGCTATACTCGCTACACTAACCAGCTGAAGGTTGCCGGGCTTGAGGGTCAGAACCTCACGACCGTTCAGGATCGCCTGTTCGCGACGGCCCAGAAATACGGCGCCCCGCTGGAGCAGCTTGGGACCCTCTATGGCAGGACCGCAGCGGCGCAGAAGGAATTGGGAGCTTCCAACGAGGATCTCCTGCGTTTCACGAACGGCACGGCTGCAGCGCTGAAGGTGCAAGGCGGCAGCGCCGAGGAAGCTCGCGGCGCTCTCCTGCAGCTGACGCAAGGTCTCGGAAGCACGATCTTCCGCGCGGAAGAGTTCAACAGCGTGCTGGAAGGCGCTCGGCCTATCATTCAGGCGGTCGCACGGGGAAGCGATCGGTGGGGCGGATCGATCTCCAAGCTCCGGGCCGACATCATCGCCGGCAACGTCTCGAACAAGGAGTTCTTCCGCGCCGGGCTGATCGGCTTTCAGCAGACCGAACAGGTCGCCGAGAAGGCCACTCTGACAATCGGCGCGTCCCTACAGATCATCAACAACGCCCTCGGCAAGTACATCGGTGAGTCCGACGCCTCGCTGAGCGCTACGGCCAGGCTGTCGGCTGGCATCCAGGGCGTCGCGAACAACCTCGACGTCATCGTTCCCGCGCTTGGCGTGATCGGCGCTGCCTACGGCGTTCGCGTGACCGGAGGTCTGATCAAGGCCAACGCCGCACAGATCGAGCTGGCCTTGGCTGTGGCTAGCGGTAACGCCGTTATGATCGACGGCGCTCGCGCTGCGGTTCTGAAGTCCGACGCCGCTGTGAAGGCGAACCAAGCTGAGATCGCCTCGATCCAAGCGAACATTGCCGCGCTGCGCGAAGAGGCCGCCCAATATCAGGCCAACCTTGCCCTAGCCACGGAGCAGCGTCTCGCGGCGAGGGCGGCGCAGGCTCAAGCAGCGACCAACGCAGCAGCGGGCTTCGGAAACATCCGCGTCGGTGCTGGCGGACTGTCGGACCCGGTCAACGCCACGGCTGCTGCGACGCAGTTTGGTGAAGCGGGCAAAAATGCCATTGCAGACCGTCGGCGGTTAGCTGCCGTAACCAAGGAGCTCGAAGTCGCGGAAGCCGCCCTGACGGTAGCGTCTGGGCGCGCTGCGGCTGCGCAGGCCGCCCACACGGCCGCTGTCGGTGCCGCGAGCATCGCTGCTCGCGCCGGGGCCGTTGCAACGCAGCTGTTCACCGGCGCGCTCACGCTTATTGGGGGCAGCGTCGTCGGCGGCGCCGTGGTTCTGGCTTTGGGCGCGATCGTCGGAGCGATCATCCTGCACAACCGCCACGTCAAGCAGGCAGCGGCAGACCAGGCGGCGTTGCGCGCCAACACGACCGCCCTGTCGGACAAGCTCAAGGAGACTGCTACCTACGGTCGGGCGGCGTCTGAAGGCGTTAAGGGCCTGGGGATCCAGGCAGCGAACCAGGCTCCGAAAGTAACCGCCTTCGCCGGCGCCGTGGGCGAGCTGGCCGATCAGCTCTATCGAGCCGCTAACGCACGCCGTGCCGAAGCCATTGCCAGCCTCGAAGCGCTGAAGTCCAAGGCCCAGATCGATCTGAACAAGGCCGCCGCGCGCCAGGAGGAAGAGCGGCGGGCCGTGCGCGGCCCAATTGGCGAACCCGGTTCGCGTGGCGCTGCCGGTGCTGCGGCGTCGGTCGGCCTGTCCCAGGTTCAAGCGCTCTCGCAGGGCGCGGCTTCGCAGGAAGTGGCCCAGGCTCAAGCGAACTTGAAAGCGGCGAACGCGGAGTTGGATAGGCTCAAGGCGCTGAAGCCCGAGGACTTCGTTCGCCCGGAAGATCGCACGGGCGGGCGTAACCTCGCAAAGGAGCTGACCGATCTCCAAACCCGCCTGAAGATCGCTCAGGCTGCGCACAACGGCGCCGCGACCCGCGAACTCCAGGCGCAGATCTACACGCTGAAGAAAACGTCGGCGTACATGAAGGACGGTTTGAAGTTCGACGAGGCTTACGCCCTGGCCTCGAAGGAAGCCGCCGAGATCAAGTCGGCCGCCGAGGGCTACGCCGCTCAGCAGGCCGGGAAGAGGGCCGATCGCACGGCGCTTCAAGAAGAGCGCGCGGACCTGCAGCACGACCGCCGCTACGCCGCCGATCTGGCGCGCGCCCAGGACGATCAGCTCCAGGCCCAGGCGGACCTGACCTCCTCGACCCAGGACCGCCTCAACGTCGAGCTGGCGCGGATCGAGAGCGCGCGAAAGGCGCGTGAGGAAGAGCTGGCCGACCAGGCGAAGTCGAAGGCCAATCCGAGTGGCTACACGCCCGAGGAGATCGCCGGTCTGACCAAGCTGGCCAACGACACGGCAGACAAACAGAAGGCCCGCGCCAGGGCCGTCGCTGACCAAGAAATCGCCGACCAAGCCGTCGCCCTTGCTGAGGATGACCGCCGGAACCGCGCCGAGCTGCTCCAGGCGCAACAAGGCCTCGCCACCACGGTGGCCGAGCGCCGTGACCTGGAGCTGAAGATCCTCGACCTGCAGCAGCAGGAAGAGCGCGCTCGCGTCGAAGCCATCATCGCCTCGAAGACGGCGTCGGATGCCGAGAAGGCCGTGGCGAAACAACGCCTCGCCGCCCTGCCGGCGATCGAGGCCTATCAGCGTAGCGCGGTCGAGCGGGCCAACGAGAGCCAGCTGGCGTCCTACCGCCGGTCGGTGATCGTGCCGGGCTCGGAACAGGCTGATGCGGGCGTCGTCGATGGCTTGCAGGCCCTCCGGTCGTCGCTTGTCAGCGCGGCGCTGGCGGCCGGCAACTTCGACGACGTCCTGGCCAACATCGGCCGCGTGGCCGGCGAGCGCATCATTGGCGGCCTGGTCGACCAGCTGCTGATCGCGCCCACGGCGGCGGCGGCGGAGAAGGCGCTCAATGCCCTGTTCGGCGCGGCCGATACGGCGGCCGACGCGGCCGGAGCGACGGCTTCGAGCGCGAAGGCGGCGGCGGATGGCGCTGCCACCGTGAGCGTCACCGCTCTAACGGCGGCCACGACCTCGGCCACGGCGGCGCTACTGGCGCTGACGGCGGCTGCGACCTCGTCGGCCAGCGCCGAGGGTGCGGGCATCGTGGCTGGCTTCCTGGGTCTTCGCGGCGGCGGCGCCATCCCCGGCTATGCCGGCGGTGGCGGCCTGGTGCGCGGCCCCGGCGGCCCGAGGGATGACGCGATCCTGGCCCAGCTGGCCAGCGGCCGGTTCCTGAAGTTGTCCAACGAAGAGTTCGTCGTGAACGCCGAGGCCACCCGGCAACACCGGGGCCTCCTGGAAGCGATCAACAGCGGCTCGCTGCGCGGCTACGCCAGCGGGGGCTCGATCACGACGGGGGGCGCGCTGTCGACCGTTCGCAAGGTCAATAGCCTGTCGTTCTCGTCCGGCCTGGCCGGCGGCGGCCGACAGTCGGTGTTCCAGTTCGATCTGCGCGGCGCGATCCTGACGGAGGATCTGATGCAGGACATCAACGGCAAGATCTCCGCCGCCGAGAGCCGGGCCGCCATCCGTGGCGCCCAAGGCGGCGCGGCGATGGCCCAGGCGCAAATCCAGAAGGCGGGCGCATCGCGCCTGGGCCGCTGACATGGCGATCCTGCTGCCCGCCCTGCCGCGCTCGGCCGAAGTCGAGGGCGAGATCCCCGACGCCAGCGCGCGCGTCACCCCCACGACCGGCGCGGGCGCGGCGCAGACGATCCTGCGGCCTGGGCGTTTCGCCGTGTCGGTGACGATCGGTGATCTGAGCGAAGCGGGAGCCGCCGCCTGGTTGGCGGCCCAGCTGCGCCACAAGACCGAGGGCGCCGCGGTTCGCCTGGTCTGGCCTCGCTATGGCGTGACGGGCCTGCCCGCCGGCGCCGTGGCCGACGGCTCGGGCCAGGCGGGTTCGGTGCTAGCGATCCGGGGTCTGACGCCCGGCTTGCCCCTGCCGACCTTCACGCCCTTCAGCTTCATCAAGAACGGCGTCGTCTACATGCACCGCACGACCACGGAAGTGGTCGCCGATGGGGCGGGCAAGGTCATCGTGACGATCGGCCCGATGCTGCGCGCCTCGCCCACGGACGGCACGGCCCTGGCCTTCACCGAGCCGATGATCGAGGGCGACCTCGACCCCGGCCCGGTCAAGTGGACCGTCAAGCGGCTGCGCTTCAACACCGTCTCGTTCAAGATTACGGAACGGTAGGCCCATGAGCTTCTCGCCCGAGAGGGCCGCCGCGCTCCAGCAGCCGGCGGTCATGCTGCCGTGCTGCCTGCAATGGGACCTTCCCAGCGGGCCGCTTCGCCTGGCCGAGGCCGGCTTCTTCTCGTTTGAAGTCGATGGCCAGGAGGTCACCTTCCAGGAGCGTGACGAGGTGTTCGGCGTCCTGGGCGCGATCGGCCCGATCGCCGATGGCCTGATGACGGAGGCGCCCTCGACCTCGTTCGTGATCTTCCCGCCGACCAACGCCGCTATGGCCGCGATGGCCGCTCCGGGCGTGCAGGGCTCGCGGGTGCGGATCTGGGAAGTCGTGCTGGACCCCATCACCGGCCAGGTGGTCGGTGAGCCAGACGAGCAGTTCGTGGGCGAAAGCGACGTCCTGACCAACACGGTCGATGAGAACATCCGCAGCCTGACCATCACGGCCAACTCGAGGATGGCGCGGTTCCTCCGCAAGAAGGAAGGCGCGCGGCTGAACAACGGCTTCCACCAGCGCTGCCGCCCCGGCGAGCTGGGCTTGCAGTACATGCAGGCCGTCAGCCGCGCCATTCCGTGGGGCTCGGACACCCCGACCAGTGCGCTCAGCGCGGCCCAGGCGGCGGCCTACGCCCGCCTCTACGGCACGACTTACTTCGGGGTCTGAAGATGACGCCGCTCGATATCCGCGTCGCCGCCGCCCAGGCGGCGCGCGAGGCTTTCTGTGACCAGACGTTCGAGTGGGGAGTGCGCGACTGCGTTCGCCTCGCCGCCCACGACCTGAAGGGGCTGGGCTATCGTCCACGCCTGACGCGAGGCGGCTACTACAAGACCGCGATCGGCGCCCGGAAGGCGCTGAAGCGAACCGGGTTCGCCACCTTAGAAGCCGCGCTCGACGACCTCGGCTTACCGCGTCGGCCATGGGCCTACGCCCTGCCCGGCGACATCGTGGCCCTCCCGTCGGCCGAGGACTGGCCCGCGCTCGGCGTGGTCATGGACCAGACCCTGGTTCTGGCCTTCGCACCTGACGGCGTCTGCCGCCTGGCCAAGCCCGCCGCCGCCGACATCCTGTGCCTGTGGAGCGCCGCCCCATGCCTCAAGCCGCGCTAGCCGCCGCAGTCTGGGTCGGTAGCCAGGTCGCCTTCGCCGCCGCCGCTGTCGGAGCCTCGACGGTCGTGGCCGCCGCCGCCGGCTACGCCACGCTCGGCGCGACCCTGGCGGCCGAGGTCTACGCGGTCAGCAAGGCCACCCAGGCGCTCACGCCCAAGATCAAGGGCGCGGAAACGGTTCTCCAATGGCAGGCGGATCCGCGCGCCGGCATCCCGTATGGCATCGGCCGCAGCGCCATCGCCGGCAACATCGTCTTCAACCAGGCGGCCGGGGACACCAACAAGTTCCTGAACTTCGCCACCGTCTATTCGGGCGCGGGGCCGATCGACGGGTTCGAAGCCTTCCAGGCCAACGGCGTCACCGTGCCGTTCACCGCGGACGGCGGCGAGGGTGCGAGCGGCTACTACCTGAACCGCATGTGGCTGAAGACCCAGCTGGGTCAGGCCAACGAGCCCTATCTGCACTGGACGGCGACGGGCTCGAAGGACACGCCCGCCAACCACGGCGGCATGCCGTCGGAGTGGACTTCGGCGCACAAGCTGTCGGGCTACGCCGCCTCGCTATGGGCGCTGGAGTACGACCCCAAGAAGTACGCCTCGGGGGTGCCCACGCCGCGCATGATCGGCCGCTGGGTCAAGACCTATGACCCGCGCCAAGACTCGACCTATCCCGGCGGCTCTGGTCCGCACCGCTGGAACGACGAGAGCACCTGGACGTGGTCGCGGTGCCCGTACCGACACTCGATCACCTGGATCATCGGCCGGCGGTCGAACGGCGTCCTGACCCACGGTCTGGGCGCAGACATCAGCGAGATCGACGTTCCGGCCTTCGTCCACGGCGCCAACGTCTCGGACGCGAACAGCTGGTGCGTGGACGGCGCGGTCGACAGCCTGGACGACGACTACGAAGTCCTCAAGGCCATGCTCCAGGCTGGTGGCGGCGTGCCGATCCTGGGCGGCTCCAAGATCTCGTGCATGGTCAACGCCCCGGCGGTCAGCCTGGCCACGATCACCGAGGCCGACATCGTCGGCACCATGACCATCCCCGGCCAGGTCAGCGCCGCCGAGCGGATTAACACCGTTTGGCCCAGCTATACCGAAGAGGCCCTGGACTGGCAGGTCGTGACCCCGGATGCCCCGGTGCAGGTCGCCGAGTACGTCGCGGTCGATGGCGAGGAACGCTCGATCGAGCTGGGCATGCCGCTCGTCAGCAACGCGACCCAAGTCGGCCAGATCTCGCGCTACGCCATCGAGGACGCCCGCGAGCTGACGGGCATCGTCCTGACCCTCTTCCCGCGTTGGAAGTGGCTGCCGCCCGGCGCTTGCGTCACGGTGAACAGCCCCGAGGCGGGCCTCAACGGCCAGAAGGTGCGGATCCAGAAGCGGACCCGCGACCTCTCGACCAAGCTGCCGACCTACATCTGCCGCACCGAGACCGACGGCAAGCACGCCTACGCCCTGGGCCAGACCAACACGCCGCCTGCGGATCCGTCACTGACCGGCGTGGACGCCAATGTAGTCCCGCTGCCGGGCGACGGCGCGTGGCAGATCGTCGGCGGGGTGACGGCGAACGAATTCGGTTCGCTTCCCGCGATCGTCATCCAGGGCGAAGCGGACCTCTACGACGCAGTCTCGATCGTCGTGGACTACCGCGAGGTGCTGGGGCCGTCTTCTTTCGGCCCCTGGCAGTCGCAAACCTTCCCGGCCTCGGCGCGTCAGCTGATCGTCACCGGCGTCAAGCCCGGCGCCGTCTACCAGGTCCGCGTCCGTTACATCACGGCCGGCGGAGTCGAGAACCCGGACACCGGCACCGACCTGGGCACGGTCAACACTGGCGAGATCATCGCGGCCAAGATCGGCAAGTTCGCTGAGGAGCAGCTCCAGTATTGGACCGAGCTGACCCAGCAGGCCGAGGCCACCGCGCGCGACGCCCAGCTGCGCGTGCTGGACGCCCTGACCAAGGCGGCCGGCTGGGACCTCGACCTTCTGGGCCAGATCCTGCCGCCCAGCGGTCGGCCGGTTGGGGCGACGATCGACGATCAGATCCGCAAGGTCGAGAGCAACACCGAGACCATCGCCGAGCATTATGAGGAGATGTCGGTCGGCTTCGCCAACGCCGCCGCCGCCCTGGCGATCGAGGCGTTGACGCGGGCGAGCCAGGACGAGGCGCTGTCGGCGTACCAGATCGCCCTCGCCGCGACGGTCAACAGCAACTACGCCACGGTCAACTCGACCCTAGCGACCTTGACGACGAACCAGAACGCCACGGCCCTGGCGCTCACCACGCTCACGACCAACTTCAACAGCAACGTCGCCACGGTCAGCAGCCAGCTGACGGCGCTCTCCAACGCCCAGAGCGCCCAGGCCAGCAGCATCTCGACGCTGTCTTCGACCGTGGGCGGCAACACGGCTTCGATCTCGACGATCAGCACGACGCTGGCGACCTTGAACGGCCAGGTCGGCGCGGCCTTCGGTCTTCAGTTGTCGGCCGGCAACAAGATCATCGGCTTCAAGGGGATCAATAACGGCGTCACCGGCGGCTTCCTGATCGACGCCGACTATTTCGGGATCTCGAATGGGCTGGGCAGCACCTACCCGTTCTTCGTCAGCGGCGGGACGGTCTACATGACCAACGTCGCGATCCTGGGCTCGCTGATCGTCTACGGCACGGTCGACGCGCCCCAGCTGGCGAACCGCGCAGCGACCAGCACGTCGCGGTCCAACGCCTCCTACGCCGTTGGCGGCTCGGGCGGCTTCCAGACGATCCTGTCGCACTACGTCTACCTGCCGAAGGCCGGGACGGTCGATGCCGACTGCACGGTCGCCCAGCACTTCCCGAGCGGCGACCGGAACTGGGAGTTCCAGCTCTACATCGACGGCGAGCAGCAATTCCGCTGCTACGGCGCCAACGGTCAGGACAGCGTGAGCCTCGCCGGCTCCAAGGACTGCGCCGCTGGATACCGCCTGGTCGAGGTAATCTGGTCGGCTCACACCTCGGTCAACGTCGACTACCGCATCCTGAAAAGCATGGGGAGCTGGTGATGCAGACGATCAACGCCGTCATCTTCGAACCCCTCGCGGACGATCCCAGCAGCGGCCGGATCCTCTGGACCACCCAAGCGCCGCTTGGCGCCATGGAGCTGGAAACCCGCCCCTGGATCGCGACCGAAGACTACGATCCGCAGCTTGATCAGACCCACAGGGTCGAAGGCGGGCGGCTCGTCCAGACCCATCGCTGGGTGCTCGACGAGAACAACCGCCGCATCGGCACCGAGCCGCTCTAACCCTTCCACAAGGACACTGTCATGACCGACACGACTTCGACCCCCACGGTCGGAGAGCGCCTCGCTGCGCTCGCCGCCTCTGCCGATGCCGCGCGTAAGGCCCAAGCCCAAGCCACCCTCGGCCCGCTCGCCGCCCTGATCGCCCAGGCGGGCGCGCTGTCGATCGAGGAGATCGTGCAGGTCATCAAGGGCCTGCTGCCGCTGATGACCGAGGACACCCAGGAGAAGATGGCGCTGGCCAACGCCACGCTGATCCTGCCGGGCCTTCCGGGCGCGCTGAAGATCGCCCTGCAGCAAGCCGAGAAGGCGAGCGCCTAAGCCATGGCCCTGGGCATCCCTGAGTTCACGACCCAGCTCGCCGCCCTGCAGGCGCAGTTCGCTGCTGGCGACCTGACCCAGGAGGCGCTGGCCACGGCGCTGCGCGCTCTGTGGGAGCAGTACGACAGCGTCCTGACACTGGCGGACAACATCCAGTCCCTGCTGGCGATCAAGGAAGCGATCCTCGACGCCTATCAGGCCGGCATTGGTTTGAAGGGCACCGTATCCGCGGTGAGCGAGCTACCGGCGGCTGCCGCCGAGGGCTCGGCCTACAAGCTCGTCAACGTGTTGGACGTCGCCGATGGTCATCTGTTCGCTCGGATTTCGGGCGCGTGGGTGGATCTGGGGCTGCTGACGGGGCCTAAGGGGCGCAGTGCGTACGAAGTGGCGGTCGCCAACGGTTTCGAGGGTACCGAGGAGCAGTATGCTGCTCTCCCGTTGAACAAGGCCGATCTCGCCCAAGAGAAGGCCGACTTAGCTGACGGCAAGGCGACCTTCGCGCAGGAGCAGGGCGACTACGCCAAGGGCCAGGGAGACTACGCCAAGGGCCAGGGCGATGATGCGCAGGCGGCGGCGGCGGCGGCAAACCTGGCTCGCGACGTGGCTAGGTTCAAGGCTATCTATCTTACCCGCTCTGCGCTGTTCGCGGACCTCGCGCATGAACCAAACGTGCTTGGTCTGGTCGCTGACGATCCGACGCCAGGATACAACGGTACCTACCTGAAGCTCGGCCAGGCAGGCGTGGGCACCTGGTCAAAAGTCGACTCGGTCAATGGCCTGACCTTCCAGGAGCTGCCCCGCGACACCGGCTATCTAGCCGCGTTCTGCGATGCAGCCGGCCGTCCGGCTTGGCTTGTGCGCCTCGACGGCGCGTTCGAGGTCCGCAAGATCGTTATGCCGGCAGGCATCTTGGCCGGCGCTTCTCTGTCACCAGGCACCGTCGACGCGTCGAAGCTTGAGGCGACGATCCAATCCAGTCTGACCCGTATCCCAGTCGAGTCGCCTGTCGAAGAAACGGGCTATGTCTATGCGATCACCGACGCGGCCAAGCGTCTGCTGTTCGGTATCGCGCGCGACGGCTCCACATACATTCCTAAATTCTCGCCGCTGACTGCCCTGATCCCCAAGGACTTGTCGGTTACGAGCGCTAAGCTGGCGACGGACCTCGCCGCCCTGATCGCAAGCCCCATGCTGGCGTCGGAGACCGGCTACGTCTGGACGATCACGGACGCCGCCAATCGCCTCCTCGCGGGTATCAAGCGCGACGGGACCTTCTACGCCGCCAAGTTCGAACTGAAGGACGCCTCGATCACGGAGACCAAGTTCTCGGCCGAGGTGCGCCAGCTGATGGCGACGAGCCTTTCGCCAGAGAGTGGCTATGTCTACGCCATCGTGGACGCGGCCAACCGTAGGCTGTTCGGGATCAGGACCGACGGCACCCTCGTCGGCAAGTTTGAGAACGCTCTGAACGACGGCGCGGTGACGACGCTAAAAATCGCCAGCGGCGCGGTCACCGAGGCGAAGCTGGATCCGCCGATGGCGCGCCTGGCGGTTCCGCGCGTCGGGGACGTCATTGAGGTTCCGCCCGACGCCTGGCGTTCCAAACTTGGAAGCGTTGCGGTGCGTACCGAGGCGATCGGTAGCCTCTGGGTCCAATTCCCGAGGTTCATGACCAAGGCGCTTCGTGGTCTGAACGCGGCGTCAACCTCGATCGACTTCCGCAAGTCGTCTGGCCTGTCTTTCAGGGGTAAGCGGCAAGGGAACGACTGGAGCCCCGTGGCTACGACGGCCGTGCCTTCGCTCATCAACAAGGGTAACACGACCGATCCGTCCGCGCTGTCCACGGCCGGTCGCGTGCTCGGCGACTATTATCGCTATTCGGTCACGAGCGGCACGACCACCTTTGACGGGCAAACGGTCGGCCTGGGCGACCTGATCGTCTACGACGGCTCGGCTTTCCGCGTTCAGAAAGGTCCGACGCCTCCAAATGGGGGTGGCTACACCAGCCGCGAACGCGGCGACTGGTGGATCGTGACGGCCGACGGCACGTTCGACGGCGTGTCCTACGTGGCCGGCGACCGTATCGTCTGCATCGGCTTCGATAGCCAATCGGGCTTTGGCGTCATGCTCTGGTTCAAGGGCAAGCCTGCCGAAGGAGACCTGTTCTATCGCGGCGAACACGACGCGTCGGGCGGCGCCTATCCGACCAGCCCGGCCCATGGCGACACTTGGCAGATCTCGGTCGCGGGCACGCTCAGCGGTGAGGTTTTCGCGGCGAACGACTACTTGATCTACGACAGCGGTGTTTGGGGGCGCGTGCCTGGAAACCCGATCACGACGGTGGCCAGCGGCAAGATGATCCCTGGGCTCTCTTGTGTGCAAAGCGCTTCGGAATGGGAAGTGCGGCGCACCGACAAGAGCAACACGCGCGTCGGCGTCACTGCGGCCGGTCGCCATCAGCTTTCGCCTCGGCGCAGCTCGGACGGCATTGTCTGCCGGTCCGACAGCATGTTCGGCGTCGCCGCGATCCAGACGAACCTCGGCAACCTTGTCACGCCGCGCCAGGTCGTCGCGATCGCACGGGGCGGCGGCACGAGCGACAACGTCCTGGCGACGATGGAGCACGAGATCGCAAACGGCGGCGATCCGTATCGCGGCTGGTTTGAGTTCATCTGGCAAGGTCAGAACAATCAGCCGGGCGCCGTTGGCGACGCGAACTGGTGTCGCACGATCGAGGCGGCGCTTCGCATCGCCGAGCTGATCGGCGTTCGGGATAGTCGGTTCGCCTTCCTGTCCATCTTGGGCAGCATGGCGATGACCTTCGACGGCACGCGGATCAACTGCACCCAGTGGGAACCGATGCAGGCCGGCACCCACGTCCTGGCCAAGCTGGAAGACTGGTACGCCACCAATTTCCCGGGTCAGTTCGTGAACACCCGCAAGGTTCTGCTGGCGAAGGCGGCCGCGAGCACCGTTCCTGATCCGCGCGTCCTGGGCGCCATGACCGAGGCGCAGACGGCGGCCGCCTACGGCTGGGTGCCCTATAGTTGGATGAACAAGAACACGGCCTACAGCTTCTCGCTGGTGGGGCTGAACTATATCGGCTGGTGGTCTGGCGCCGGCACGCTGCCGACCGGGGGCGCGGACGGTGACGCCTACGTGCGGAGCGCGGGCGCGACCACGATCGGAACCGGCGGCGTGGGCAATCTGATCGTCCGTCAATCCGGCGCTTGGGGCGAGTACGCACCCGACACCATCCACATCGGCGGAGGGGCCACCCAAGGCGGCCCGCAGCTCGCCGCCGCCCTGAACGACCACCTCATCACGACCAAACTTTAGGAGCCTGGAAATGGGCCAGCGCGTCAGCCTTAGCGACTACGTCACCGACACGAACATTCAGCCGCTCTACGATGATCCGGGCATTTCGGCGGGGACGCTGTTCCTGTTCGATCCTGGCCACTCGAAGGGGGCCTTCGCCGGCATCCCAGCCAACGGCGGGTCGGTTCCGAACATTGCGGCGTCCGTCGCGGCCGGCGTTCTGGGCGTGGATGCTTCCACCCTCGCCGGTACCGTTGCGTATCAGCGCGAAGCGGCGAATGCGCTTCTCATGGAGCGCACGACGAAGCTGGGCATCCACGGCTTGCCTTCTCAGGTCAATCAAACGACCCAGTTCAACGGCTGGAACTTCGCTCTGCCGACGGCGATCCGCGACCACATCTTCACCAACGTGCCCACGCGCGGTCTCTACGTGTCGATGATGGCCCGCAAGACCAGGGACTACACCGGCTCGCCGGCGGCGCCCCAGTCGTTTGGCCACATCCACAGCACCACGGCTGCCACGACAAACTACCTGTTCCACCTGCAGGCGCTCGCGCCCTCGCCGCCGACCAGCACCCAGCTTATCGGCAGATCCCCCACCGGCGTTCCGGCCGTGAACGTCAACACGCTGACTGCGGTGGCGGTGAAGGACTGGAGCGGCACCAAGCCGGGCAGCGCCGCTAACTCGGTCTCTTCCTTCGGCGTCGGTATCTTCGGCTCCTGGGCAAGCCTCAACATCAATAAGGGCGCTGGCCTGGTCCTCTACCGGGTGAAGGTCGAGGACCTGACGTTGACCAAGCGCGCCAACGGCGGCGCCGGCGGCACGCTCGCCGAAGAGTATGCGGCCGCGCTGGCGCGCGACCAGGAAGACTTCAACGCGTTCTTTGGCGTCGGCGGCAAGTTCTACGGCGACACCTGGACCGACCCGGCGACGTTCGCGTGAGGCGGCTCGATACGCGGCGAAGCGAACGCCTTCGTTCTGCCGTCGTCCTGCCGAGCATGTTTACTGGCGACGCGTCGTCGGCGGCGCAGCGCCAAGCTGCGCGACTGCTCGCTTTAGGCCTGGCGAAATCTCGAGTAGTGCTCCAATGGCCCGGAACAGCCCCGCCAGCAGATCGTGGGGAACCGGCGATCCGAGGTGGGCCGGTCCAGCGCTCTTGAGCGTCAGATAGGCTTGATCATTCTCGGGGTCGTGGGTCAGGCCCAAGGTCTGGATTGGGAAGGGCACGACGACGGGTCCGTCAGGGCGTTCCTCCGCCAACTGATCAGCCTTCGCCTTGATCGCTTGTAGCTCTCGGATGACGTGATCGAGAACGGACGGCTCACAGTCGAAGAGGATCGTAGGGCCACCTTCCACCTTCAGCCCGAACCCTGCACGCTCGCCTTTGGGCCACATGAGCACCTGGTCAGGACCGGAGATAGGGTAAGGGCCCTCTTCGTCTCTCTCTTCGCTCAAGCTCGCCTCCGCATCTGAGGCGGCAGCTAAGCCTTAACCACGCGCGGGAGTCGAGCCCGCGCATGTCTATCTCCTGGCGGTCGGTCCTTTGGTCATCATTCCGCGAACGGAAATTCCAGCGTTCTTTCCGCCCCAACGCCCACAGTCACCCGGACGCGCAGCACGCCGTCAGTAGGGTAGTGGATGAAGGCTTGGGCGTTCCGCCCGTGGTCGGGATTAAGGGTCAGGTTCTCGTCGATCAGGTCTTCAATCGCCGCATTGATCGGGCCTGCCACAACCCCGAGGATCTTTACCAGGGCTATGATTTCGTCTTCGGTAGCGCCTTGCAGCTCAATCGCCGCGCCGCCGCGAAATACGTGCGGGTTGCTCACGCCAAAGTGGACAGTGTCGCCACCTTGGATAGCGCCTTGAAGGATCTTGGCGGCGTCTCTCGCGGCCTTTTCCGCTTTGGGCGAAAGCGCCGTTTTCAAGCTGGCGGCACCCGCGTCTAGCGCTTTCCCAACCAGCCAAGCACGAACGTCCGGCATTGCGACTGCAAATAGCGGTGACATTGTCGCCCAGCCGGCGGGGCTGAGGAGCCAGTGAAGAACGTCGTTGGGGCCGGCTAGAGCAAAGAGCGTTTCGACCTCGACGTCGCGCTCAAGAAGTTCTCCAAGCAGTCTCTGGGATGCCAAAACCGGCTCGCTCTCGTGGCGATAGACGGTGCCCACGTGCGTGCCGAATTCCAGGTCGCGGGCCAAGGGCCTCTCCGCTTTTTTGGTGACTGAACTCAGAGCGTAACCATCACCCGCCACGGTGGCGATTGTCCACCGTCACAATTTCGCGCCGTGCGAACGGGGTCCGCATCATCATCATCGGGGGTCCACATGGACAAGAACCGCCTGCTGGGCGGCGTGGTCACGGCTGTGATCGTGTTTCTGCTCACTCTGCCCGAGCTGGTGGGCGTGCTGCTCGCCGAGCCGCCGCCGACCACGCGCAAGGCCTGGCGCTCGGTGATCGAGGCCATCGCCTCAATGGGCGTCGCCTTCGCTGTCGGGATCCTCTGCGCCAACTGGTCGGCCGGGGTCATGACCACGGTGATCCAGCACTTCCTTCACGTCGAGCTGAAAGTGGATCCCCTGGCCACGGGGGTAGCGCTGGCGGTGCTGGTCATGAGGATTGGCCCGACGATCGTCGCCCAACTCGAGAAGCGCGCGAACCGCAAAATCGACGAGGTGCTGCCGTGAGCGCCCTCGCCATCCTCGACCTCTCCCTGCTCTGGGCAGCGGCCTACGCCTTCCACTGGCGCGGTCATCTGCTGGGCCGGCGCGCGGAGGGATGGCCCCAGGCGCCGCGCAGCGTTCGTCGCGCTCTCGACCTGGCGGCCGGCGGGTGCTTCCTCGCGGGCCTCGCCGTCCTGATCTTCCGGCCCGCGCCGAACCTGGCGCACCTGGCCGTGGATACCACGATCGCGGCGTACGCGATCGTCATGGCGATCAACGTCGCCCGCCAGCGCGCCTCGCGCGGCTGATCTCACGCGAACCCGGTTCGCGTCTCCCACAACCTGAACCCCTAGGAGGCAGGCCATGAAGCCGAGCCCGCGATGCGTCGCGTTCATCAAGAGCTTCGAGAAGTGCAAGCTCACCGCCTACATGCCCACCAAGAACGATCGGCCGACCCTGGGTTGGGGCTCGACCGGGCGCGACATCAAGATGGGCATGACGTGGACCCAGGAGCAGGCCGACGCCCGCTTCGACCGTGACCTGGCCATGTTCGCCGCTGGCGTCGATCACCTGATCGGCGGCGCGCCGACGACCCAGGCGCAGTTCGACGCCATGGTCTCGTTCGCCTACAACGTGGGCCTCGATGACGACGGCGACGGCGTGGCCGAGGGCTTCGGCGACAGCACGCTGCTGAAGAAGCACAAGGCTGGCGACTACAAGGGCGCGGCCGACCAGTTCAAGTTCTGGAACAAGCAGAAGGGCCTCGTCCTGGCCGGCTTGACCCGCCGCCGTGGCGCCGAGGCGGCGATGTACAGGGGCGAGATATGAGCGCCCTCCTCGCGTGGGCCATCCGAGCGGGTGGATGGCTGAAAGCCTTCGCCCAGACCCGCTTCGGCCGCCTGGTGCTCGCGGTCCTCTTCATCGCCCTGCTGGTGGGCCTGGCCTGTGGCCTGAGCTACGGCGCCGGCGTCGACCATGAGAAGGCCGCCGAGGCCAAGCGGCGCGCGGCGGCCGTCAAGGTCGTGCAGCGCGTGGCGACCAAGGGCCGGGAGATCTCGGCCGACGTCTCCTACCAGCTCGACGCCCGCAAGGTCGAGATCCGCACCGTCACTCAAACCCTGATCAAGGAGGTACCGGTCTATGTCACCGCTGAAAGCGACCGCGCTTGCGTTGTGCCTGTTGGCTTTGTCGGCCTGCACGACGCCGCAGCTCGCGGGTCCGCCGTTCCCGCCGCCCCCGGTGGACCTGTCGAAGCCCCTTCCGGGGTTCCGCTCTCTGCCGTCGCCGAAACCGTCGCCGCCAACTACGGCGTCGCCTTCGAATGGCGGGCTGAGGCCCTAGCCTGGCGCGACTGGTACGCGCGTCAGGCCGATCTCTGGCGAAAGAATATCAGGCGGCCGGATCCAGGGCCTGACCGCTCGCCGACAGGTTAGAGCGAACGAAAAGGCCCCGCCGGTTAGGCGGGGCCTCAAGCCCGTTACCGGCGCCAGCTAATCTGCGGCTTCGGGCGCGGCGCGCGCACACCCGGCATCAACTTCGGCAGATGGCGGATGGCCTCGGGGTCCCGCGAGAGGAAATAGTCGCGGGAGCGATCCGGGATCCAAACGGTTTCGAGAAATTCAATGAACAGCGGCAGCATGCGCATCGGGTACTGGCGGGCCTCGAACTCGCGCTTCGGCGTCCAGTGCATGTACATGCTGTAGCAGTCAGCGACACTGTCGTGGTTTTCCTTGAGCCACTCCGAGAACAGCCGGCCGGCGCTCACGTCCGGGCGCAGCTCCTTACCGTCCGGAGCGACGTCTGCCATCAGGTGGCCGACCATCTCCAGGCGGCCGTGAAGGCGCACGGCCATTTCGCTGATCACAGAGAAGTAGCCGGGCGAGACCCGATCCCAGTTCTCGTTGAACCGTCGAATGAACTTCGGCGTACCGGCGCGGCCATAGCTGCCCGTCTTCCGAATGGACGGCAGCACCTCGGAGGTCACCCACTTCTTGAACCGCTTCGAGCCTTCCTTCCGGCTCGTGAGGATCAAGCTGTAGAGCCCGGACTCGTTGATGATCGTCTGCTGCTGCGTCCGTCCCATGGCGTCGGCAATACCGACGGCATCCTTCTCATCTGCATCGAGGCGTCCAGCCGCATCACGCGGATTGAGAATTTCCAGCGCCTTGCACACGTCCGTGAGGACGAACCAGGGTTCGCCATCTCGATTGATAGTCCGGAATTGGTCTTTGTCTTCAGTCTCGAAGACTTGCAGTTCAAATTGGAGCGCCATGGCGCTGTAGGCCTTTCCCCGGCTGTGCCGGATTGTAAGAAGGCCGTTGACAGCGAGGTCATCCCGCCGGTACCACCGGCGTACTCCCAAGGTAACTCCACTGCCGAGGCGGGGCCTATACCGCATCGGACGTTGCCCTGGACTGGCGGGTCGTTGGCGCCCAACCGACGACCCGTCCACAGCAACGCTCCCCTACCCAATCAGCCTCTTCGCGGCGCGCTTCAAGCGGCTGCAGGCGTGTTTTTGCTTAACAACCTGTGAACGGCGGTGATTGCGCGAGCAATTTCAAGGGGTTGCGCGACCGCAAAAAAACCGCTTTTCAAACGGGAAAAGAGGCAAAGTTTTAAGAACTCAGCCTCGAACAGCGATTCTGACCTTGAGGCTTGGCCGGCGATTCTGTCTCGCGCGAGTAGATCTGTCGGCGGGACCTGGTGCCAGAGAACTTCTTGAGTAGTCGGAGAGCGACTGTCAGCGACCGTCTGGGCCGTAGCCTCGGTAGGCATTGTAGGCGCGGTTGGCGCGCCGGCTCTTCCAGACCTCGATATCGCGCGCGCTCGGCGCCTTCAGCTGGGTCCATGACCCACCCTTGGCCGTCCTGGCCGAGAACGTCACGAAGCCCTCGCAGGGGAACCGCCCATCGCTGACCACGGTGCACCGCGGATGTCGGCCCCAGCCGATAGTGTCCGGGCCAAGCACCTGCACCATCACCTTCAACGAGACCCGCTGGGTGACGCCGCAGCGCCCACAATGCGACCGTAGCTGCCAGCCTAGAACGTGCATCTCGCCCAGGGTCAGCGCCGTGAGCGGCATAGCCGGCGGACAGACGCGATCGGGGCTTGGTCCACCCATCTCCAGTTTCCAGCCTTCTTGCCCGGACCTCGGGCGGGACCGGCGCGCGCCAACGCGCCGATCGACGAGCGCTCCCTCGTCACGCACCGCCGTCGATCGCCGACGGCCCGTCCGCCCTGCCCAGGGCGGCGGACTCATAAGCGCCAAGAGGAGCTTCCCGCAAATGAAATGTTCCGTAAATGTTCACGTTCCGCCATGCGACCCGGTGACGCCTGCCGAACCGGCAGCGCCGTGGATCGGAGGTAAGCGCCACCTAGCCAAGCGCATTTGCCAGATCCTGGCCGCGACGCCTCATGACGCCTACTGCGAGCCGTTCATCGGCATGGGTGGCGTGTTCCTTCGCCGGGCAGTGCGCCCCGGCGTCGAGGTCATCAACGATGTGTCCGGCGACGTCGTGACGCTGTTTCGCGTCCTGCGGGCTCACCCCGAGGCGCTGCTTCGCGAGCTGCGCTGGCGGCCGGCGATGCGCGCCGAGTTCGACCGTCAAAAGGCGCTCGCGGCCCACGACCTCACGGACGTCGAGCGGGCCGCACGGTTCCTCTATCTCCAGGTGCTAGCTTTCGGCGGCAAGGTGCGCGGCCGAAACTTCGGCGTGGACCCGTCGGCGCCGCACAACTTCGATATCCGGCGCCTGGAGCCCAGGCTGCGCCGGATCCACGACCGACTGGCTGGTGTGACGATCGAGAACCTGGACTGGTCGGAGTTCATCCCGCGCTATGACCGCGCCGGCACGCTGTTCTACCTCGACCCGCCTTACTGGGGCAGCGAAGACGACTACGGCCGGGAGCTGTTCGCCCGCGCCGACTTCGAGCGCTTGGCCGACATGCTGTCGTCGATCGAGGGCCGGTTCCTGCTGTCGATCAATGATGTGCCGGCGATGCGAACCGCGTTCGCCTGGGCTCAGATCGAGGCGGTGAACACCGTCTACTCGGTTGGCAATGCGGACCCGTCGGCGCCGGCAAAGGAGCTGCTGATCGGACGCGGCGTGAACCTCGCAAGCGTCGCACCGCCCCCGACACTCTTCTGATGCGGCGACGCGACGCACCGAGCTAGCCTCGCGGAAGAATATGCCCTGAAGGCGCTCTAAGGCACGCCAAAGCTCGGCCGAGCCGCGCAGTCGCCTCAGAAAGTTTTTAGGGTAAGTTTGAGGGTACGAGATCGCGTGTTGGCGCGAAAGCCAAGCGCTGCGGGTGTTCTCGGAAAGTCCTTGGTGGAGCCGAGGGGAATCGAACCCCTGACCTCCTCATTGCGAACGAGGCGCTCTACCATCTGAGCTACGGCCCCAAGGAGCGGCGGAGATACGGCCCCAAAGCGCGCTCGTCAAGCGGCTCCTTGCTTGCCAGCGCGCGCGTGGCGCGGCAAGAAGCGGAAAGTCCGGACGGGAAACCCATGACCGCCATCATTCAATTCGTTTTCTTCATCCTCGGCGGCCTGCTCAGCCTCCTTTGGTGGGCCATCGTCATCTCGGCGATCCTCAGCTGGCTGGTCGCGTTCGACGTGATCAACCGCCGCAACACCGCTGTGTACCAGGTGCTGGATTTCCTGGATCGCGTGACCGGACCGGTGCTTCGCCCGTTCCAACGCGTGATCCCGTCGCTCGGCGGCGTCGACATCAGCCCGATCGTTGTTCTGCTGATCATTTCGGGCGTGCAGAACTATCTGCTGCCTGCGCTTCAAGGCACGCTGATCGCTCTTCTTGGCTGACGGCGTGGCGGTGACGCTCGTGGTGCGCCTGACCCCGAGGGGCGGGCGAGACGCCGCCGAGGGTTGGGCGCTTGACGCCGACGGCCGCCTCTATCTGAAGGTGAGGGTCGCCAGTCCGCCCGTCGAGGGCGCGGCGAATGCGGCCCTCATCGCCTTTCTGGCAAAGACCCTGAAGATTCCTCGCTCGGCCGTACGACTGGCGGCTGGCGAAACCGCGCGGCTAAAGCGTCTCGAACTGGAGGGCGTAGACCCAGCCGATGTCGCACGCGCGTTCGGGCCGCCGAACTAGCGCGGGTCGGCATTCTTGGGATTTTATGCCTCAAAATCTGCCCCAAAGGCAGCAACACGCAAAAATCTTCCGGTGCGCGCCGGAGACCCAAGCCGTTGACGAAACGCTGGTCTTTCATTTCCTCTTAGCCCCTCGTGACTAGGGTTATTGGGTAAGGGATTGCTCTGCGATCTCCTTGGGGGGGCGGAGCGCCCATGAGCGCCGAGACGAAGGATATTGACCTGGAACGCGCTGTCGCCTCACGACGCGTCAACACCTATCTGCGCCTCAGCTCGACCTTTGCGATCTGCGCGACCCTGCACCTCGTCGTTGGCTTGCGCTGGGTTTGGATCTGGGGAGCGCTCTACACCGCGATCCAGTTCCTGGAGACCTGGCTGGCGCTTCAGCTCATCAAGCGACCGCAGAGCAGCCCTGATCGCTGGCGCCGCTTCTCCGTCATCGCCCTGCCCTTTCTGACCTCCTCCGTCTTCGGATTCCTGGCGATTCCCCTGTTCGCGTCCGACGCCCGGTTCGCGCCGACCTTGGGCGGCATGCTGCTGGCCGGAGCGCTGATGAACGTCGTCATCGTCCACGGCGGCCTTCGCTCAGCGACCATCGCCGCAGCGACGCCGTACGTCGGCTATCTTCTGGTCATCCCCATCGTGGCCCGGCAGGCCAATCCCGATGCACCCCTGGCCAACGCCCTGTGGTTTGGCGCGCTCCTGCTCATCGCAGCGATGGCGGTCGCCTCGCGCAAGCTTCACGCCGCGCTGAAAGCGGAGGCGGACGCCAAGACCGAGGCGGAGCGTCGCCGCCACGAGGCCGAGGAAGCCGTCGCGGCGAAATCGGCCTTCGTCGCCATGATCAGTCACGAACTTCGCACGCCGATCAGCGCCATTCTCGCGGGGGCCAGCCGCCTGCACAGCGAAGCGCCCGAAGCCAGCTCCAAGGTGCACGCCCAGCTGATCGCCGACGCGGGCGGGCTGATGCGCACGCTGCTCAATGACCTTCTGGACTTTTCGCGGCTCGAGGCGGGCCGAATGTCGGTGGAGAAATCGCCGTTCAACCTCCGCCAGAGCCTGTCGGATACGCTGCGCTTCTGGCGGCCGGAGCTTGCCCGCAAGGGACTGAAGCTGCGCGTCGTCGGCGCCTCGACGATCCCGCAGTGGACGCTCGGCGACGCCATGCGCCTGAAGCAGGTGCTCAACAACCTATTGTCCAACGCCGCCAAGTTCACCCGAAGCGGCGGCGTGTCGGTGACGCTGGGGGCCGAGATCGTCGGCGATCAGGTGCGGCTGGTTGTCGACGTGGTCGATACCGGTCCAGGCATTCCCGAAGCCGCGCTTCCGCGCCTGTTCACGCCTTTCGATCAACTCAATGAGTCGGTGGCTCGCCTGCACGGCGGGTCCGGGCTTGGTCTGGCCATCAGCCGCGAGCTCGCGCGCCTGATGGGCGGTGATCTGACGGCGTCCAATGCGCTAGGCCAGGGCGCGCACTTTCGGTTTTCGGCATTGCTGGAGGCCGCCGAAGCGCCTGTGGTTCCGACGCTGGGCCCATCGATCAGCGGCCTGCGCGTGCTGGTCGTCGACGATCACGTCGTGAACCGGCGGGCCGTCGAACTGGTCCTGCAGCCCTTCGGCGTGGAAGCCACCCTCGCCGAATCCGGGGAGGAGGCCCTCGAACTTCTTCGCTCCGAGGTCTTCGACGCCATTCTGATGGACGTCTACATGCCGGGTATGGACGGGCGCGAGACGACCCGCACGCTCCGCGCCGGCCAGGGCCCCAATCGCGATGCGCCGGTCGTTGCGGTCACCGCCTCGGCCACGATCAAGGATTGGGAGGCCTGCGCGGCGGCCGGCATGAACGCCCATGTCGCCAAGCCCATCGATCCGGCCGAACTGTTCTCGGCGCTCGCTCAAGTCATGGCGGCGCGCGGCGCTGTCGAACCTTTCAAAACCGAAGTCGCCGCGAGCAGCGCCTGAAGCCGGGCGCTCAGGGCCGCTTCGTCCTTGAAGTCACACTCCCAGACCACCTGGGTCCGCCATCCGGCCTGCGCCAGAGCCGCCAGGGCGCGCTGATCCCGCGCGATGTTTCGGGCGACCTTGGCCAGCCAGTAGTCGCGGTTCGCCTTGGGCACGCGCGCGCCCCGGGCGCAGTCGTGACCGTGCCAGAAGCAGCCGTGGACGAAGAAGGCCAGCCTGCGCCCCGGCATGACCACGTCCGGCGACCCCGGCAGATCCTTGCGATGCAGGCGATAGCGGGCGCCCAGCCCCGTAAGCAGCCGGCGCAGGCGAAGCTCAGGACCGGTGTCCTGGCTTCGCACGCGCGCCATGACGGCCGAGCGCTTGGCCTTGTCATAGACGTCGGACAAGGCGCGCCGCCCCCAGGCCTAGAGCCCGTCGAACAAAGCCGTCGACAGGTAACGCTCGGCGAAGCTGGGGATGATCACGACGATCGTCTTGCCCTTGTACGCATCGCGCAGGGCCAGATCGAACGCGGCCGTCAGGGCCGCGCCGGAGCTGATGCCGACCGGCAACCCTTCGGTGGCCGCCGCGCGGCGGGCCATGGCGAAGGCGTCGTCATTGCTGACCTGGACGATGTCGTCGATGACGCCGCGATCCAGCACGCCGGGCACGAAGCCCGCGCCGATCCCCTGGATCTTGTGCGGACCCGGCGCGCCGCCCGACAGCACCGGCGAGGCCTCGGGCTCCACCGCCACCATCTTCAGCGAGGGCTTGCGCGCCTTCAGCGCCTGGCCAACGCCCGTGATGGTGCCGCCGGTCCCGACGCCCGAGACCACCGCGTCGACCGCGCCGGCGGTGTCGTTCCAGATCTCCTCGGCGGTCGAGACGCGATGGATCAGCGGATTGGCGCTGTTTTCGAACTGTTGCGGCATCACCGCGCCCGGGGTCGCCTCGATCAGCTCCTGGGCCCGGGTGACCGCGCCGCGCATGCCCTTCTCGGCCGGAGTCAGTTCCAGCTTGGCGCCGAGCAGCAGCAGCATCTTGCGGCGCTCGATCGACATGCTCTCGGGCATGACCAGGGTGAGCTTGTAGCCCTTGGCCGCCGCGACGAAGGCCAGGGCGATGCCGGTGTTGCCCGAGGTCGGCTCGATGATCGTCGCGCCCGGCTTCAAGACGCCCTGGGCCTCCAGCGACTCGATCATCGAGACGCCGATCCGGTCCTTTACCGAGGCGATCGGGTTGAAGAACTCCAGCTTGGCCAGGACCTCGGCCTTGGGGTTCAGTTCGGCGGACAGACGCGGCAGGCGCACCAGCGGGGTGTCACCGATCGTGTCGATGATCGAGTCATAGATCTTGCCACGGCCAGCGCGCTTGAAGCGGGCGGCGTCATAGAGGGAGGAAGCGTCGTCCATCGGAGCACCCTGGGGCCTTATGCGGAGAGGCGGCACCCTAGACCCGCCTCAGGCCGCTGTCAGGGGGTCATTCGGCGGCGAGGCTTGCAGTTTTGCTATCAACGAGCGGGACCAGCAGGGTTTCCGCCAGCCAGCGCACGACGGGGACGGCGACGCCGTCGCCCATCACCTGCAAGCCTGCGGTCTGCGACTTGGGCAGCTGGTAGCTGTCGGGCAGGCCCATCAGGCGCGCGGCTTCGCGGGGTGAGATCAGGCGCGAGCGAACTTCGCCCCCGTCGATCACCAGCAAGGTCTGGCGCGAGGAGCCGCCGCGCGGCGTCCGCAGGCATCCGGCCAGACCATCGAACCGGACCTCGGCGCGCTGCTCGCCGCCGCGCATGCGCCGGAAGACCGCGCCCACGGCGCGCTCGCGCCCGGCCCGGCGCGCCTCGACGGCGGCGCGATGCGATGGCGCCATGAGCGCCAGCAGGGCTGCGGTGCGTTCCGGCGGGTTCCAGACAGCCCTGTCGTCGGGCTCCAGCATCGAAGCGAGGTCTGTATTGCGCGCGGGCGGCGACGGCGCGCCCCACCAGACCCAGCTCGCCTGCAGATCGGCGGGCAGACGCGCGGCCGCCTCGCGAACGGCCCGCGTGTGGAAGGCGCTGGAGCCGACAAGGTCGCCGGGCGGGTTTCGCGTGGCGACCACGAACACGCGGGGCCGGGACTGAGGCACGAAGGCGCCGGCGTCGATCTCCAGCGCACCGAAGCGATAGCCTTCCTCATGCAGGGCCTGGCACAGCGCGGTGAAGTCGGCGCCGCCATGCGAGGTGAGCAGTCCGACCACGTTCTCGATCACGATGACCGGTGGCGCGCGCCCTTCGGCCGAGAGGGACCGCATCAGGCTCCAGAAGCCGAAGAAGGCCGAAGAACGCCCGCCCGCCAGACCCGCGCGCGCGCCCGCCAAGCTGAAGTCCTGGCAAGGGCTGGACGCCCAGGCCAAATCGGCGTCGGGCAAGCGCTCGGCGCTGAGCGCGAAAACATCGCCTTCCTGGAAGTGCTTACCCGCGTCCGCGAAGTTGGCGCGATAGGTCGCCGCCTTGACCGGATCGAAGTCGTTGGCGAAGGCGCACGCCCAATCGGCGCCCAGGCCGAGGCGGGCCATGCCGCCGCCGGCGAAGAACTCCAGAAAACGCCGTTGACCGTTCCGATTCATCGTCGGCGAGTCTAGCCTCAAGCGACCTTTCGGGGATAGCCACAGACATGCGCCACGCCCTCCTGATCGCCGCCGCCCTGATGCTCGCCGCCTGCGGCGCCCCGATGGGCGCGTCCGAGAACGCGCCGCCGCCGGCCGACGCGCCGATCACGGTCGGCCCCGACTATTCCGGCGACTTCGACGCCATCGGAACAGAGCCGTTCTGGGCCGTGAAGGTGCGGGCCGATAGCTTCACCCTGACGCGTCCGGACGCGCCGGAGGTCACCGCCGCCAACCCCGGCGTCCGCGCGGACGGCGAGCAGGGGGTCTGGGACGGCACGGCGGGCGAGCAGCGTCTGGTTTTGCGCCTGACGCCCGGCGAATGCACGGACGGGATGTCGGAGCGCCGCTACGGCTACGCCGCCGAGGTCTGGATCGACGGCGAGACCCTGCGAGGCTGCGCGGCCAAGACCGCCGCCCTGGCCGCCCAGCCCAGGCCCTAATCGCCCTTCGGCCCCAGATAGTCGGGGCCATAGACCGCCGCGCGGAAGTCGCGGTGCAAGGTCCCGTCGAAGGGCAGGGTCTGTACGAACAGCACCGCCGTCAGCTGATTGGCCGGATCGACCCAAAACACCGTGCTGGCCATGCCGTCCCAAAAGTACTCGCCCACCGCGCCGCGATTTTCGCTCGGGGTCTGGGGCTGGCTGTTGCGAACGGCGACATCGAAGCCGAAGCCGACCGCCCCCTTGCCGGGCAGCCAGCTTCGCGCCGTCACCCGGGGGTCGAGATGATCCGACGCCATCAATCGCACGGTCGAAGGCTTGAGGATCCGCACGCCGTCCAGAGCGCCTTGCCCCAGCAGCATTCGGGAAAAGCGGGCGTAGTCGTCGATTGAGGCCACCAGCCCCGCCCCGCCCATGGTGAGGCGGCGGCTGGGGTCGAAATTCATCCGCCGGGTGACGACATCGTCCTGACGCGCCAGCTTGCCGTCCGCGCCCCTCTGATAGGTCGCGGCCAATCCGGCGAAGGCGGCCTCGGGCTGGGTCCAGGCGGTCGTCCTCATGCCCAGCGGCTCAAGGACGTTGGCCTTGACGTAGGTCTCGAACGGCTGGCCCGAAAGCCTTTCCACCAGCAGCGCCTGGACGTCGACGGCGGCGCTGTAGCTCCAGCGCTCGCCAGGATCGTACAGCAGGGGCGCGGTCGCCAGACGGCGGCCGAACTCGGCAAGGTCGTTGTTCAGGTTCAGCGGATCGGCGGCGCGGAACGCCGCATCGGCGGGGCCCTCGCCCCAGCCGTACGAAAAGCCCGCCGTATGGCGCAGGATGTCACGAACCAGGATCGGCCGGGCCGCCGGCCGCACGCCGCCCTGACCGTCCGACACCTTCATGTCGGCGAACTCCGGCAGGTAGCGGGCCAGCGGATCGTCCAGGCCGAACTTGCCCTGCTCCCAAAGCTGCATCAGGGCCACGCCCGTGACGGGCTTGGTCATCGAGAAGATCTGGACGAGAGCGCTGCGGTCCATGGGCTTGCCGGCCTCGCGGTCTGCCATGCCGGCGACGCCGAAATAGCGCTCCTGGCCGCCTTGCCAGACCAGCGCAGAGACCCCGGCGGCGCGACCGCTGTCGACCATGGCCTTCAGCGCCGCATTGATCCTGGCCTTGTCGATCTTGACGCTCGCCGACGCCTCGGCGGCCCGGGCGGGCGCGGCGATCGTCGGCGCGGCCTGCGCGCAAAGCAGCGACGCCGCGACGGCGGCGAGAACGAACTTCCTGGACACGCGGCCCTCCCGCAACGCTGTTGTGACAACGTTGGACTGTCGCCGAGCGCGCGGCGCTTTTCCAGCGCGACGTGGACTTAAGCCTGCTTCGACAGACCCAGGCGCTGGCCCGCATAGCGTTCGCGCAGCGGCGCCCACCAGGCCTCGTTGTCGAGGTACCACTGGATGGTCTTGCGCAGGCCCGTGTCGAACGTCTCCTGCGCCGTCCAGCCGAGCTCGGTCTCCAGCTTGGTGGCGTCGATGGCGTAGCGGGCGTCATGGCCCGGACGGTCGGCGACGAAGGTGATCAGGTCGCGGCGGCTCCGGCCGGGGATCGGGCGCAGCTCATCGAGGATGTCGCAGATGGCTTCGACCACCTGAAGGTTGGTCCGCTCGTTGCGGCCGCCGACATTGTAGCTCTCGCCGGGCACGCCCTTCGTCGCGATCAGATGCAGCGCGCGGGCGTGATCCTCGACATGCAGCCAGTCGCGGACATTGTCGCCCTTGCCGTAGACCGGCAGCGGCTTGCCCTCCAGCGCGTTCAGCGTGACCAGCGGGATCAGCTTCTCAGGGAAGTGATAGGGCCCGTAATTGTTCGAGCAGTTGGAGACCACGACCGGCAGGCCATAGGTGTGCTGCCAGGCCCGCGCCAGGTGGTCCGATGAAGCCTTCGACGCCGAATAGGGCGAGCGCGGATCATAGGGCGTTGTCTCGCTGAACAGGCCCTCGGCGCCCAGGCTGCCGAACACCTCGTCGGTCGAGATATGGTGGAAGCGGAAGCGGTCCTTCGCCTCGCCTTCCAAACCGCGCCAGTGCTCCAGAGCGGCCTGCAGCATCACATAGGTGCCGACGATGTTGGTCTGAATGAAATCGCCCGGGCCGGTGATCGAGCGGTCGACATGGCTCTCGGCGGCCAGATGCATCACGACGTCGGGGCGGAACGCCTTGATGGTGGCGCAAACCCTCGCTGCGTCGGCGACGTCGCCCTGAACGAACTGATAGTCGGCCTTGCCCTCCAGCATGGCCAGGCTGGCCTGCGAGGCGGCGTAGGTCAGCTTGTCGTAGTTGAGGATCGCGACATTGTTCTGGCCGGCCAGATGACGGCACACGGCCGAGCCGATGAAGCCCGACCCGCCGGTCACCATCACGCGAAGATTTTGCTGCGACATGCGCTGGACGGCTCTTGCCCTTGGAAGAGCAAGCCCCGTATCCAGTTTTTAGTGTACGCGCAACTCCACCCGCCTAATCGGTGAACACCACAGTCTTGCGGCCGTTGAGCAGCACCCGGTCTTCCAGGCGGTAACGCAGGGCCCGGGCCAGGACGCGGCGCTCGATGTCGCGGCCCTTGCGGACCAGATCCTCTGGCGTGTCGCGGTGGCTGATGCGCTCGACGTCCTGCTCGATGATCGGACCTTCATCGAGGTCGCCGGTCACATAGTGAGCCGAGGCGCCGATCAGCTTCACGCCCCGCGCATGGGCCTGGTGGTAGGGCTTGGCGCCCTTGAAGCCCGGCAGGAACGAGTGGTGGATATTGATGCAGCGGCCCTGCAGCTTGGCCGACAGGCCGTCGGACAGCACCTGCATGTAGCGGGCGAGAACGACGATGTCGGTCTTGGTTTCCTGGATCAGCTTCCACAGTTCGGCTTCCTGCTCGAACTTGGTTTCCTTGGTCACCGGCAGGTGATGGAAATCCAGACCCGACAGATCAACGTGAGCGTAGGTTTCCGCCGGGTGGTTTGAGACCACGCCGGTGATGTCCATCGGCAGCTCGCCGATCCGCCAGCGATAGACGAGGTCGGCCAGGCAGTGGTCGAACTTGCTGGCCAAGAGCAGCACCCGGTAGCGGTCGGCGCGATTGCGCAGCGTCCACTTCATCTTGAAGCCGTCGGCGAGCGCGCCGAAGTCGCCGCGAAGCGCCTCGCGATCCGCGCCGTCGGCGTCGAAGACCACCCGCATGAAGAACTGACCGGTCTCCTGGTCGTCGAACTGCTGGGCGTCGAGAATGTTGCAGCCGCGCTCGAACAGGAAGGCGGAAACCTTGGCGACGATGCCGCGCTGGTCGGGACAGGAGAGGGTCAGGATCATGGTCCGCTCCCTCTAGAGAAGCCGGCGCGCAAAGAAAAGCGCTTCATCCTGGCGGGCGAGCACGAAATCACCCAGCGGCGGGCGCTCTGATCGCCACAAGGGCACGTCCTTGCGGAGGAGAACCCTGAGGGACGCCGGGGTGGCCGATTAGGTGCAAACGGGTCTAGGCTGGCGCCATGGTCGCCTCCTCAGAAGCCCTGTCCGCCCGCGCCATCGACATCCTGGCCAAGCTGGTGGCGTTCGACACCACCTCGCGTCGCTCGAACCTCGCGCTGATCGAATGGGTCGAACAATATCTCGCCGAGCTGAACGTCCCGACCCGACGCGTGCCGAACGCGGACGGGACGAAATCGAACCTGATGGCGATGATCGGACCGGCCGTGGAGGGCGGAGTCGTGCTGTCAGGCCATACCGACGTGGTGCCGGTCGACGGCCAGCCCTGGTCCACCGATCCTTGGACGCTGACCGAGCGTGACGGTCGGCTGTATGGACGCGGAACCTGCGACATGAAGGGGTTTCTGGCCCTGGCCCTGGCCGCCGCCCCAGACCTGGCCCAGGCGAACCTTCGCAAGCCCGTGCACCTGGCCTTCTCCTATGACGAAGAGGTCGGCTGCCTGGGCGCGCCCGACATGATCGACGTGATCGCCCGCGAAGTTCCCCGCCCCGCCCTGGTGGTGGTGGGCGAGCCCACCGACATGGTGGCGGTACGCGCCCACAAGGGCATCGCCAGCTTCAAGGTCACCGTCACCGGCCGCGAGGCCCATTCCAGCCTGACCCATCTGGGGGTCTCGGCGAACATGGTCGCGATCAAGCTGATGGCCATGCTGGTCGGTCTCTCCGAAAAGCTCGAGCGGGAGGCCGATCCCAACTCGCCGTTCACGCCGAAGGGCGCGACCCTGACGATCGGTCAGGTCAACGGCGGCACGGCGGTCAATATCCTGGCGCGCGAATGCGTGTTCATCTTCGACCTGCGGACGCCCGCCGGGATGGATCCGGTCGCGCTGCTGTCGGACTTCTTCGCCATGGCGTCGGCCCTGGACGCCGAGATCAAGGCCAAGGCCCCCGAGGGCGGGGTCAAGGTCGAGCGGCGTTCGCTGACCCCGGCCTTCGCGCCGGAAGAAGACGGCGTCGCCGAGGCCTTCGCCCGCAAGCTGGCGGGTGACAACGGCCCCGCGCGCGTCGTGCCCTACGCCGCCGAAGCCGGACAGTTCCAGGGCGCGGGCTTCTCGACCGTGATCTGCGGACCCGGCTCGATCGACCAGGCCCACCAGCCCAACGAGTATGTCGAGATCAGCCAGATGCAGCGCGGCGGGGCCTTCATGAGGCGGCTGGTCGAGGACCTTTCCACTTCCTGATCACGAACCGCCGGCCGATAAAGGCCGCCGGATCGAGCGACATCACCCGCAGGATCGCGCCCGGCGAGGCCTTGCGCCTGGCCTGGATCACCCGACGATCCGCCATCACCTGGTCCAGATCCTCGCGCTTCAGCGCCGCCCGGATGCCCCGGATCGCCGGCGCCACATCACCCCGCCGCCAGTGCAGCAGCAGAAGCCCAGCCGTCACCGCCACGTGCAGCGGCAGCGTCACCGGCAACAGCCAGCCGGGCGTGTTCTTCAGGAACGTCCAGACGCGGTTGCGCGAGCCGTGGAAGATCGAGAAATCCGACCGAACCCCGGTGCTGGCCGAACCCACATGGGCGACCTTGGCCTTGGGCAGGAGCAGCGTCGGCTGGCCATAGAGCCGCAGGCGATAGCCCAGATCGACGTCCTCGCAGTAGCAGAAGTAGCGCTCGTCAAAGCCGCCGACCGACAGGAACAGGTCCCGGTCGATCAGCATCGCCGCGCCGCAGGCCGAAAACACCTCGCCCTCGGGTAAGACCGGCGGCGGCTTGCGGCCATACCCGCCGCGAAACGGTATGCCCGCGCTGGTGACATTGTCGCCGGCGCCGTCCAGCAGACCGGGACGATCGGCAGACAGTTGCAGGGAGGCGAAGCTCTTCACGGTCGGATGGCGCGCCGCGCCCGCCATCAGCTGCTCCAGCCAGTCCGGTTCGGCATAGGCGTCGGGATTGAGCAGCACCAGCCACCGGCCCTTGGCGCGCCGGGCGGCCAGGTTGTTGCCGGCGGCGAAGCCGAGATTGGCGCCCGCCTCGACGAAATCGACCCAAGGATGGGCCTTGGCCGCCGCCTGGGGCGCGCCGTCGGTCGAGGCGTTGTCGATCAGGATCGTCTCGAAGTCGCGAAACGTCTGCGCCGCCAGCCTGGCCAGGCAAGGCTCCAGCGTCGGCCCGCTCTGATAGGAGACGATGACCACCGTTACCGCTGGGCCGGTCTTGTGTTCGGTCGTTTCAGACGGCATCGGTGGTCAGCAAATTCCAGAGCAAAGTATCGCGTCATGAAGATCACGCCGTTGGCGATCCCCGAAGTGCTGCTTATCACGCCCGCGCGCCATGGCGATGAGCGCGGCTGGTTTTCCGAGACGTTCCGGCAATCGGCGCTGGAGGAGGCCGGATTCCAGGCCGCCTTCGTCCAGGACAATCACGTGCGTTCGACGACACGCGGCATCCAGCGCGGCCTGCACTACCAGAAGCCGCCGCACGCCCAGGACAAGCTGCTGCGCTGCGTGGTGGGATCGATCTTCGACGTCGCAGTCGACATCCGCAAAGGCTCGCCGACCTTCGGCCACTGGGTCGGGGCCGAGCTGTCGGCCGAGAATCGGCAGCAACTGCTGGTGCCCAAGGGCTTCGCCCACGGTTATGTCACCCTGAGCGACGCCTGCGAGGTGCTCTACAAGGTCACCGACTACTACGCGCCCCAGGCCGAGGGCGGCGTGCGCTGGAGCGATCCGGCCATCGGGATCGACTGGCCGATACCGTTGAACGAGATCACGGCCAATGATCGCGACAACGCCGCCCCGCTGCTGGCGGAGATCGAGACGCCTTTCGCGTACTGAAATCCTCCCCCCAGCGGGGGAGGTGTCCGCGAAGCGGACGGTGGGGGAAGTTCTGGAGGGCCTACCACTTCCCTCTCCGTCGCCTTTCGGCGACACCTCTCCCCTAGGGAGAGGATTTGAGATGACCGCTTTCACCGACCTGTTCTGGAGCTCCCACGACGGCCTGACGCTGCATGCGCGCGACTATGCGCCGGTCGATGCGGCGCGCGGCCTGCCGGTGATCTGCATCCACGGCCTGACCCGCAACGCCCGCGACTTCGAGGACCTGGCCCCGAGGGTCGCCGCCATGGGCCGGCGCGTGCTGGCGGTGGATGTCCGAGGCCGGGGTCTTTCGGCGCGCGACCCGCAGCCGCTGAACTATCACCCCGGGACCTATGCGGCCGACATTGTCGCCTTGCTCGCGGCGACCGAGATCGAGCGGGCGGTGTTCGTCGGCACCAGCATGGGTGGCCTGATCACCATGGTGCTGACCTCACTGCAGCCTGAGGCGATCGCCGGGGCGGTGCTCAACGACGTGGGTCCTGAACTGTCGCCCGTGGGTCTGGCCCGTATCGCCGGCTATACGGGGCTGGCGAGCCGCTTTGCGACCTGGGACGAGGCCGTAGCCTACGCCAGGGCGATCAACGCGGCGGCCTTCCCGGGCTTTGGAGCGCAGGATTGGGACGTCTTCGCCCGCCGCCTGTGCGACCAGGAAGGCGACGGCTTCGTGCTGGCCTATGATCCGGACATCTCCGCCCCGATCAAGGCCGCCGCGCAAGCCGCCGCCAAGACCCAGGCTGAGGGCGGCCAGGCCTTGGCGCCGCCCGACATGTACCCGCTGTTCCGGGCCCTGGCGAAGAACCGGCCGCTGCTGCTGGTTCGGGGCGCCATCTCGGACCTGATCGACATCGATATCGCCGAGCGCATGCGCGCCGTCGCGCCCGAAATGGCCTATGCCGAGGTCCCCGGCGTCGGGCACGCGCCCATGCTGAGCGAGCCGGAAGCCTGGTCGGCGATAGAAAAGCTGCTGCGTGAAGCCCCCTAAGAGACGTGAACGGAACGCCCTGGCGTGCTAGAGGCCCCGCCACGGCAGTTTCTCGCCGCGACAGAAGTGGACGACATGACCCTCGACCTCGCCGCTATCCAGGCCGCCGCCGGCCGTCTCCAGGGCCAGATCGAGCGCACGCCGTGCCGCCACTCCAAGACCCTCTCGAAGATCACCGGCGCCGAGGTGTGGGTGAAGTTCGAGAACCTGCAGTTCACCGCCGCCTACAAGGAGCGCGGCGCGCTCAACAAGCTGATGCTCCTCTCGGAGACCGAGAAGCAGCGCGGCGTCATCGCCGCCAGCGCCGGCAACCACGCCCAGGGCTTGGCCTATCACGGCGCGCGCCTCGGCGTGCCGGTCACCATCGTCATGCCCAAGACCACGCCTTTCGTGAAGGTGCAGCACACCCGCGACTTCGGCGCGACCGTGGTCATCGAGGGCGAGACCTATGACGACGCCAACGCTCACGCCCGCAAGCTGCGCGACGAGCAGGGCCTGACCTTCGTCCACCCGTTCGACGACTACGACATCATGGCCGGACAGGGCACCATCGCCCTGGAGATGCTGGAAGACGCGCCCGATCTGGAGATCCTGCCCGTGCCGATCGGCGGCGGCGGCCTGATCAGCGGCGTGGCCACGGCGGCCAAGGCGCTCAAGCCGGACATCCGCATCATCGGCTGCGAGCCGGCCATGTATCCGTCCTTCACCGCCAAGATGCGCGGCGTCGCCGCCCACTGCGGCGGCCAGACCATCGCCGAAGGGGTCGCGGTCAAACAGGTCGGCGAGCTGACCTATGGCGTCGTTCGCCCGTTGCTGGACGACGTGCTGCTGCTGGAAGAGCCCTATCTGGAGCAGGCCGTCTCGCTCTATTGCAATGTCGAGAAGACCATCGCCGAGGGCGCGGGCGCAGCCTCGCTGGCCGCTTTGCTGGCCTATCCCGAACGCTTCCGGGGCAAAAAGTGCGGCCTGATCCTGTGCGGCGGCAATATCGACACTCGCCTCTTGGCCTCGGTGCTGACCCGCGAACTGGTGCGCGCCCAGCGCCTGGCAAGCCTGCGGATCATCGGTGACGACCGTCCGGGCCTGTTGTCGACCGTCGCCTCGGTCATCGGCGCCATGGGCGCCAACATCATCGAGGTGAACCACAACCGCCTGGCCCTGGACGTGCCGGCCAAGGGCGCGGAGTTCGACATCACCATCGAAACCCGCGACGCCCAGCACACCCAGGAGGTCATGGAAGCCCTGCGCGAGAGCGGCTACCCGCCGCGGGTGGTTTGATCCAAAGCCCTCCCCCTCAGGGGGAGGATTTTCATTCCTTCGGCTTGCCCGGACCGATGCGGTTCACGTCGAGCAGTTCGATCCGGAAGATCATCACGCTGTTGCCCGGGATCGGCCCCTTGTCCTGCGCGCCATAGCCCAGGGCCGGCGGCACATAGAGGATCCACTCATCGCCCGTCTTCATGCGCTGCAGGGCGATGACCCAGGCCGGCACCAGACCGTCCAGCGGGAACACGGCCGGCACGCCGCGCTCGTAGCTGGAATCGAACACCGTGCCGTCGATCAGCTTGCCCTCGTAGTGGACCTTGACCTCGTCGGCCTTGTTCGGGTGCATGCCGCCGTTCGGGCCTTCGCGCACGACCTTGTACTGCAGGCCCTGCGGCAGGGTGACGACGCCCGGCTCCTTGGCGTTCTTGGCCATGAAGGCGTCGGCGGCCGCCAGGTTCTCCTGCGCCTTCTTGCTGGGTCCGCAGGCCGAAAGGGCCAGTCCGGCGGCGGCGAGGGTGACGAGCAGGGCGCGGCGATGCATGGGAACCTCGATCAAAATACGCCGTCCAGCTAACACGCCCTGCCTAGAATTCCACGCTCCGACGTCCCTAAGGGCTTAAGCGACGCGAATTTCACGGAACAGTGGTGGCGCTCATGCGACTTGGCGCCTAGAAACAGCAACCCATGTCCGCAGACGAGATGTCCATGAAACCCGTTCGCAAAGCTGTTCTTCCGGTCGCCGGTCTCGGTACGCGTGTCCTGCCGGGCACCAAGACCACGCCAAAGGAACTGCTGAACGTCGTCGATCGGCCAATTCTTTCCTACATTGTCGAGGAAGGTCGCAAGGCGGGCATCGAACACTTCGTCTTCGTCACCGGCCGCTCGAAGGGCGCGATCGAGGACTATTTCGATCATCAGATCGAGCTTGAGGCGCAGCTGGAAGCCAAGGGCAAGATCGAGATCCTGGAACAGCTGCGCGCCGAGCTGCCCAAGCCCGGCGAGATGAGCTTCGTGCGCCAGATGGCCCCCCTGGGCCTGGGCCACGCCGTCTGGTGCGCCCGTGACATCATCGGCGACGAGCCCTTCGCGGTCATGCTGCCGGACGTCATCGTCGACGCCGAGCGCGCCTGCCTCGGCCAACTGATCGACCTCTACAACAAGGTCGGCGGCGGCAATGTCATCGGCGTCGAGGAAGTGCCGGAAAGCGAGACCCACAAGTACGGCGTCGTTGCGCCCGGCAAGGTCGATGGCCGCATGGCGACCATGACCGGCATGGTCGAGAAGCCGGCGAAGGGCACGGCGCCGTCCAACTGGGCGATCGCCGGCCGCTATATCCTGCAGCCTGAAATCTTCGCCCTGCTGGCCGCCCAGGAAAAGGGCGCCGGCAACGAGATTCAGCTGACCGACTCGATGGCCAAACTGATGCAGGACCAGGCCTTCCACGCCTATGTCTATGAAGGTGTCACCCACGACTGCGGCGACAAAATCGGCCTGCTGCGGGCCAATGTGGCCTTGGCCTTGAAGCGCGCCGACCTGGGCGTCGCCGCCCGGGCGGCGGTTGAGGCGGCGCTGAAGGCCTAAGAATAGATCCTCCCCCCAGCGGGGGAGACGGCTGAAGGCCGGAGGGGGAAGTTCGGGCTATCCGGCTACTTCCCCCTCCGTCGCCTGCGGCGACACCTCCCCCGCCGGGGGGAGGATTTGCCACTCCGCCAGAACGTCGGGGTGGCTGTCGGGGCCTCGCAGCGCCCGCGCCGCGTCTCCGAGCAGGCGACGCGCGGCCCATACCGCCGCGCCACGAACCACGGGCGCTGGGTCGTCGAGCAAAGGCTCGACCACATCCATCAGGCCTGCATCGCCGCTATTGCCGATCGCGTAGAGCACGTTGCGCACGAAGCGGTCGCGGCCGATCCGCTTTATCGGGTTCTTCGAGAACAGCGCCCGGAACGCCGCATCGTCCAGCACCGCCAGTTCGGCCAGGGACGGCTGACGCAAGGCCTCGCGCGCTACCAGCTTGGCCTCGTTCGACAGGCTGGCGAACTTGTTCCACGGGCATACCGCCAGGCAGTCGTCGCAGCCGTAGATCCGATTGCCGAGCGCTGGCCGGAACTCGGCTGGGATCGGGCCGGAAAGCTCGATGGTCAGGTACGAGATGCAGCGCCGCGCATCCAGTTGCCGCGGCGCGGGAAAGGCGTTGGTCGGGCAGACGTCGAGGCACGCGCGGCATGAGCCGCAATGGTCGACCTCGGCGTCGTCCGCAGGCAGGTCCAGGGTGGTCAGGACGCTGCCCAGGAACAGCCACGAGCCGAACTGGCGCGAGACGAGGTTGGTATGCTTGCCCTGCCAGCCCAGGCCCGCGCGCTGCGCCAGGGGCTTTTCAAGCAGCGGCGCGGTGTCGACGAAGACCTTCACCTCTTGGCCAAAGCGGCGGTGCATCCAGCCCGCCAGCACCTTCAGGCGCTTCTTGATCACGTCGTGATAGTCGTCGCCCTGGGCGTAGACCGAGATCGCCGCGCGCGCCGGATCGGCCAGCTGTTCGAGCGGATCGATGTCGGGTCCGTAGTTGACGCCCAGCACCACCGCTGACTTGGCGTCGGTCCACATGGCGGTCGGATGCGACCGCCGCTCCAGCGTCTCCTCCATCCAGCCCATCGCGCCGTGACGCTCGGCCTGGACAAACTCACGCAGCCATTCGCCGTTGGGCCAGGCCTCCGTGGCGCTGGCGAAGCCACAGACGGAAAAGCCGAGCTTCAGGGCCTCGGCGCGGATCTCGTCCTTGATCGCCAAGAGGCTTGCGGGAGGCGTGGGCTCAGAAGTCGAGATCGTCATAGTGCGCGGCCGGCGCGAGGCCGGGCCAGCGGTCGGCCAGGATCGGCCTGAAGCACGGCCTCGACTTGAGCTTCATGTACCACGTCTTGGCCGCCTGGAAGTCCTTCCACGGCACGTCGCCGAAGTAGTCGATCACCGACAGGTGCGCGGCGGCGGCGAAATCGGCCAGGCTCATGCGACGACCCGCCAGCCAGTCGCGAGTCTGCAGCAGGCTCTCGATATAGCCAAGATGCATGCGCAGCGCTTCTCGCCCCTGGCGCAGGGCGGCCAGGTCCGGCGCGCCCATCCGCAGCAGCCGCTTTTCCATCTTCTCGTGAAGCAGGAAGCCGTTGACCTCGTTGTCGAACTTGCGGTCGAACCACTGCAAGAGCCGGCGAGCCTCGGCGCGCTCGGCCGGATCGCGGCCCAAGAGCGGCGGTTCGGTTTCGGTCTCCTCGATATGCTCGAGGATCGCGCGGGTCTCGCAGATCACGAGGTTGCGCTGATGCTTGGTCTCGACCAGCACCGGCGGCATGCCTGACGGGTTCAGGCTGGTGAACTCGGGCGGCATCTCCCAGTAGCGGACCTGCATCTCGACGAACGGCAGGCGCTTCTCGCCCAGCGCCAGGCGCACCTGTCGCGAGGCGGGGTCGAGAGGGAAATGATGAAGAGTACGTTCGACGCTCATGCCCAGGCGCAATCAGGCTGCATCGAAAGAGCGATGCGCCGTTTTGCTTAACAACAGATTGCTGAACCGCGTTTAGTCAGGAAATCCAGCCTATTGCGCGGCGTTTTAGCGTCGCGGTCTCAGCTGTTCATCCGGGCGATGAGGTTCGTCGTGCTCTGACCCTGCTTGAGCTCGGCGAGCACCACCTTGCCCCCGTAGCCCAGCACGACGTCGGACCCCACCACCGTCTCGACCGTATAGTCCGCGCCCTTGACCAGGACGTCGGGTCGGAAGGCCTTGATCAGCTCCAGCGGCGTGTCCTCGTCGAACAGCACGACCAGATCCACCGACGACAGCGAGGCCAGCACCGTGGCGCGGCCCTGCTCCTTCTGAACCGGACGGGTCGGCCCCTTGAGCTTGGAGACCGAAGCGTCGGTGTTGAGGCCGACGATCAGCCGATCACAGGCCGCCTTGGCCTGGGACAGCAACGACACATGGCCCGGATGCAGCAGGTCAAAGCAGCCGTTGGTGAAGCCGACCTTCAAGCCCCGCGCGCGCCAGCCCTCGACGATCCGTTGAGCCTGATCGCGATCGGCGATCTTGATCTCGCCCGGCTCGCCCTGGGCCGAGCTCGCGCACGCCGTAAGCTCGGCGGCGGTGACGACGTCGGTGCCGAGCTTGGCCACCACCAGCCCGCCCGCCAGATTGGCCAGCTGAGCGGCCTGCGCCAGGCCGGCGCCGGCGGCGACCGCCAGGGCCAGGGTCGCCGCGACGGTGTCGCCGGCGCCCGACACGTCGAACACCTCGATCGCCGTCGCCGGCAGATGGATCGGCGCCTGGTTCCGCACCGCCAGGGTCATGCCTGCGCCGCCGCGGGTGATCAGGGCCGCTTGCAGGCCCGGCGCCATGGCCAGGATCGCCACGCCGGCGTCTTCCGAAGCCGCATCGCTGTTCTCGACGATCCCGGTGGCCTCGGCGGCCTCCTTGCGGTTCGGCTTGATCAGGGTCGCGCCGTCATAGCGCGCGAAGTCGCGGCTCTTGGGATCGACGATCACCGGCTTGCCGGCAGCCTTGGCGGCGTTGATCGCGCCCCGGACCACCGCCGGCGTCAGGACCCCCTTGGCGTAGTCGGACAGGACGACGACATCGGCAGAGGCCAGTCTGGCCTCGAACGCCGCCAGCAGGGCCGCGCCGTCGCCCGGGCTGCGGCCCTCGCGGTCGACCCGCAGCATCTGGTGCGAGCCGGAGATGTAACGGACCTTCTCGGTCGTGCGTCGCGCGGGGTCGACCACCAGCTCAGCCTCCAGGCCCGCCTCGGCGTCGATCATCCCGCGCAGCGCCGCCCCGGCGTCATCCTGGCCGACGAGCCCAATCAGCACCGCCTTGGCGCCCAGCGCCGCGACGTTGCGCGCGACGTTGCCGGCGCCGCCCAGCATGGCCGTTTCCTTCTCGACCGCGATCACCGGCACCGGGGCCTCGGGCGAGATGCGGTCGACCGCGCCGTAGATGAAGCGGTCCAGCATCACGTCGCCGAGCACCAGCACGGTCTTGCCGGCGAAGGCGCGGGGCAGGTGAGCAAGGGCGTCGTCCATGGGGGTCCTTCGAAGGTCTCGCGGCGCTTTTGCCCCCGTCGGGGCGCCTTGGGCAAGCGTCGTCAGTCGTGTTCGACCTCTGAGAACAGCCCGCCGTGTTTCTCAGCGAGCCCGCGCGGATCGCCGTGGATGATCAGGTCCGCAGCGGGGAAAGCCGCCAGTACCCGGTTCTCCGCCGCAACGATGATCGCGTGAGCCTCGGCCAGCGAGATGTCCCCGGCGAGGTCGGCGTGCATCTGGATGTGGATGTAAGGACCCGAGGCCCGCGTGCGCAGCTGATGGACGCCCAGGACATTGGGATCGGCGGTGACCAGGGCGACGATCTTCGTACGATCCGCGTCCGGCAGCTCGTGGTCCATCAGCTGGTGCGACGCTTCGCGGAACACCCCGACCGCGCCCCAGATCAGCCACAGCGCCACGATCAGGCCCGCCGCCGCATCCACCCTGGGCAGGCCAAGCCACGCCGCAGCGCCCACGCCGACCAAGGCGACGGCGTTCGAGGCCAGATCGGCGGCGTAGTGGGCCCGATCGCCCGAGATCGCGATCGAGCCGCTGGCCTTGACCACCCGCGTCTGGGCGGTGATCAGGGCGAGCGTCAGTACAATCGAGATCGCCATGACCGCCACGCCGGCCAGGCCATGCTCGACGGGCTGCGGATGGAGCCAGGCGTTGATGGCTTCACGCCCGACCAGGGCTCCGGAGGCGAAGACCAGACCGCCCTGCATCAAGCTGGAGAACGCCTCGGCCTTGCCGTGCCCGAAGCGGTGCTCGGCGTCCGGCGGTTCGGCCGCGTAGCGCACCGCATAGACGGTGATCAGCGACGCGATGAGGTCCAGCGCCGAGTCCGACAGCGACGCCAGAATCGCCACCGAGCCGCTGGCCTGCCAGGCGATCGCCTTGACCACGATCAGAATGGCGGCCGTAGCGACCGACAGCATCGCCACGCGCTGGGTGGCTTTGCGGATTTCGGGCGATGCGGCGGAGGGCGACATGCTCCCTCTCTACCGCACTCAACGCCGAAGGCTAAGCCGCGACGCGGACCTCGGGTCCGACATAGACCGATTGGGGCCGGATCAGGCGGCCGCCAGCCAGCTGTTCGCGCGCATGGGCCAGCCAGCCGGCGACGCGCCCCATGGCGAACACGCAGGTGAAGCTGGACGGCGGCAAACCCAGCGCCTCGAGCAGCAGGGCGGTGTAGAACTCAACATTGGTGTCGAGCGGGCGATCGGGCTTGTGCTCGCGCAGGATCTCGAGCGCGGCGCGCTCCACGGCCTCGGCGAAAGCCAGCCGGCCCGGCAAACCGCCAGACGCGCTGGACAACCGACGAACGGCGGCCTTCAAGGCGTCGGCGCGGGGATCACGGACGCGGTAGATGCGGTGGCCAAAGCCCATCAGCCGGTCGCCGCGCGCCAGGGCCCGCTCCAGCCAGGGCCGGGCGTTTTCCGGGGTTCCAATCGCGTCCAGCATGTCGATGACCGGTCCCGGCGCGCCGCCGTGCAGCGGACCCTTCAGCGCCGAAAGGCCGGCCAGAACCGCCGAGGTGAGACCTGCGCGGGTCGAGGCCACCACCCGGGCGGCGAAGGTCGAGGCGTTGAGACCATGGTCGCAGACCGTCACCAGATAGGCGTCGAGCGCGGCGGCTTCGGCGTCGGTCGCCGGGACGCCTCGGATCATCCGCAGGATGTCGGCGGCGTGCGACAAGGCCGGATCGGGGGCGATCGGCGCATCCCCGTTGGCGACCCTCAGAACGGCCGGCGTGAAGACCGCCGGCGCGGCGATCAGCCTCAAGGCTGTCTTCAGGTCGTCACCGTCCGGAATCCGCGCCAGCAGCGCGCGCAGGGCTTCGACCGGATCGCGTCGCGCCAGGCCCTCATCCAGGGCGGCCACCTCGGCGAACACGCCGACGCGCGCCTCGCCTAGCGCCGACGAAAGATCGCTGGGCGCGTCGTCGAAGAAGCCGTCGAGCAACAGGTGGGCGGCGTCCTCGAAGCGCGTGCGGCCCGCGAGATCCTCGACGACGTAGCCGCGGATCACCAGGCGCCCGTGCGCGCCATCGACATCGGAAAGAACAGTTTGGGCGGCGATCACGCCCTCAAGACCATCAGACATGCGCGGTCTCCTTTCGCGGCGAAGGAGCGCCTCACCGTCTTGATGGTCAATCTTGATCAATATAATCAATCTATATGGCTGACTGGTTGGACGCAGAGCAGGTGCTGGAGCGGCTGGGGATCCGGCCGCAGACGCTCTACGCCTATGTCAGCCGCGGGCGGATCGAAGCGGCGGCGCACCCCAGCGACCCCCGCCGCAGCCTCTATCGCGCCTCCGACGTCGCGGCCCTGGCGCGCAAGAAAGCGCGCGGCCGGCGCGTCGCGGACGTCGCCGCCGAGGCGATCGCCTGGGGTGAGCCGGTGCTGCCCTCGGCCATCACGACCGTGAGCGGTGGCAAGCTCTGGTATCGCGGCGAGGACGCGGCGGGTCTCGCCGACCAGGGCCTGGCGCTCGAGAATGTCGCGCGCCTGCTACGCGGCGGTCACGGGGCGGCGCTGAAGGCGTCAAGCCGGCCGCCGCCGCCCGCGACGGACAGCGCGCGGTCGCGCCTGTTCCTGACCCTGGCTGAACGCGCGGGGCGGGAGCCCCCCGCCCGCGGCCGCGCCCCGCTGGCCCTGGCCATGGAGGCCGCCGACCTGCTGGATGCGATCGTCGACGCCGCGACCGGCCAGGCGGGCGACGGACCTGCTCACCAGCGCTTCGCCCAAGCCTGGAACCTGACCGCGGACGGCGCCGACCTGGTCCGGCGCGCGCTGGTGCTGATGGCCGATCACGAGCTGAACGCCTCGACCTTTGCGGCGCGCGTGGCCGCCTCGACCGGCGCATCACTTTCGGCGGCCTGTCTGGCGGGCCTGTCGGCGCTGTCTGGGCCTTTGCACGGCGGCATGGCGGCGCGGGTCGAGGCCCTTGTCGAAGAAGCTGATCGACGGGACGCCGCCCGCGCCGTCTCGTCGCGCCTTGAGCAGGGCGCCAGCCTGCCTGGCTTCGACCATCCGCTCTATCCCGGCGGCGATCCGCGCGCCGCGGCATTGCTGGCGAGGTTCGAGCCCCCTGAGCCGTTGACGGCGCTTTGGCAAGCCACCCGCGCGGCGACGGGTCTAGCGCCCAATATCGACTTCGCGCTGGTCGCCCTGGCGCGGGGCCTCGCCCTGCCGCAGGACGCGCCCTTCATCCTCTTCGCCACGGCGCGCAGCGCCGGATGGACCGCCCACGCCATCGAACAGCTACAGACCGGCCGCCTGATCAGGCCTCGCGCCCGCTACATCGGGACCGTCCCAAGCGCCGCGGGCTACTCGCCCTCCTCATCCTCATAGCCCACCAAGCGCAGGGCTCGAGCCGGTATGCCCTCCAGCTGACACCAGCGCTCCAGGGCCTCCTCGCGCCCGTGGGTGATCCACACCTCGCCGGGCCTCAGCTCATCCAGCGTGCCTGTCAGTTCGTCCCAGTCCGCGTGATCCGACAGGATGAGCGGCAACTCCACGCCGCGCTGCCGCGCCCGGGCGCGCACCCGCATCCAGCCCGAGGCGAAGCAGTCGACGGGGTCGGGGAAACGGCGCGACCAGCGATCGGCGATGGCGCTGGGCGGGGCGATGACGATCTGGCCCGCAAAGGCGTCCTTCGGCCCCGAGGCCGTAGCCGGCGCCAACGGCCCCAGATCCACGCCATGGGCCTCGTAGAGCGCGTTCAAGCGCTCCAGCGCGCCATGAACGTAGATCGTCTTGTCCCAACCGGCTTCGCGCAGCAGGCGGATCACCCGCTGGGCCTTGCCCAAGGCGTAGGCCCCGACAAGGTGGCAACGGTCCGGGAACTGCGCGACCGACGACAGCAGGCTGCGGATCTCCCCCGCATCGTCCGGATGGCGGAAGACCGGCAGGCCGAAGGTCGCTTCGGTGATGAACACGTCGCAGGGCACGGGCTCAAACCGCGCGCAGGTCGGATCGCGACGGCGCTTGTAGTCGCCGGAGACCACCATGGTCAGACCCTTCCAGCGCACCACGGCCTGGGCCGACCCCAGGACGTGACCTGCGGGAACCAGCGTCACCGAGACCCCATCGCGCGTGAAGCTTTCACCGTAGGGGATCGGCTCACGGCGACCGGCGAAGTCCTCGCCGTAGCGGACCGCCATGATCGCCAGGGTTTCCGGCGTGGCGGCGACCACGCCGTGTCCAGCGCGGGCGTGATCGGCGTGACCATGGGTTACCACCGCCCTGTCCACGGGACGGACCGGGTCGATATAGAAGTCTCCCGGCGGGCAGTAGAGGCCTGCTGGCCGGGGACAGAGAAGGTCTTCGGGCTTGATCACGTCTGGATATGACAACGCCTTAAGCGCTAAGCCTATCGGTATGAGCGATCACGAACAGACAAAACTCATCGCCACGGCGATGAACGAGGGTAGCCCTCAGGCCAAGGCCTTGGGGTTCACCACCCTGGAGATCGGCGATGCGGTCGCCCTGCTGAAGGTCCCCTATCGCCCCGAGATCATCGGCGATCCAGAAACCGGCGTCATCGCCGGCGGCGTCGTCACCACCTTGCTGGATCACGCCAGCGGTCAGGCGGTCCACGCCGCGATGGAGACCTGGACCTCGATCGCGACCCTGGACCTGCGGATCGACTATATGCGCGCCGCCGAGCCTGGCCTCGACGTGATGGCCCGCGCCCATTGCTACAAGCTGACCCGCTCGGTGGCCTTCGTCCGCGCCGTGGCCTACGACCGCGATCCCGAGGACCCGATCGCCACGGGCCAGGCGACCTTCATGCTCGACTCCAGCGCGGGCAAGAAGGCCGGAGCCAATCTGAAACCCTCGCGCCAACAGCGCTCCAAGACCGGAGGGGTCGACCAATGAACGACGCCGACACCCGCCTCGTCTCGGTGCTGGACTCGATCCCCTACGCCCGTTTTCTCGGTATCAAGGCCGAACTGGCCGGGGATGAGATGACCGCTGTGCTGCCGTTCGCCCAGCACATCGTCGGCAATCCGATGCTGCCCGCCATCCACGGCGGCGTCCTGGGCGCCTTCATGGAGATGACGGCCCTGGCCCAGCTTTCCGTGGCCGCCCCGATGAAGCGCCAGCCGCGCACGATCGACGTCTCGATCGAGTACCTGCGCTCTGGCCGTCCGCAGACCACCTACGCCCGCGCCAGCATCAAGAAACTGGGCCGTCGCATCGCCAATGTGCACGTCGAGGCCTGGCAAGAGACGAGATCCGCCCCGATCGCGACCTTGCGTGGACTGTTTCTGGTCGCCCCCAGCGAGGATTAAAGCCGCAGACCCGATGCAGGCCGCTTCAGGGGGAAAAGTTTCCCGCGAAACGACCTTGTGCGATCACATTACACCGCTGTAACCTCGATTACGTGCGTCAACGTTCCTTAAATCGGCGTCATGAAGCAAGAGTAACGTGTAATAACCATGGGGCGGACCTATATCCCTCTCATCGGACGCCAACGGGGCGGCCGAAGAAAAAAGGGATCAAGACCATGACCATGAAGACCAACGCCGTCGCCGGTATCGCTTCGCTCTTCCTCGCGGTTCTGCCGCTCGTCGTCATCGCCGGTTCGCTCGCCTCGAGCCTGTAAGTGATCGCCGCGTACCTCTCGTCGGGCGCCGCTCCAACCGGAGCAGGCCCGACGGAGATGGCGATGAGAAATCGCCCAAGACTATAAAGAACAAAGACTTTTCGCCGTCCGATGCAGGATGGCGTGGCGCGCCGCCAGACGATCGATATCCGCGTCGTAGCCGCCGCCGATGACCCCGACCACCGGGATCTCCGAGGAAAGACAAGCGCCCAGGACATAGGCCTCTCGCCGCGCGAGACCCTCATCGGTCAGCGCCAGGCGACCCAGCTTGTCGTCCGCATGCGGATCGACCCCCGCGTTGAAGAAGACGATATCCGGCCGGACGCTGATCAGCAGCGCCGGCAGGATCTCCTCCAGCTTGGCCAGGTAGGCGCCGTCATCGGTTCCGTCCGGCAGCTCGATATCCAGATCGCTGCTTGCCTTGCGGTGCGGGAAGTTCTTCTCCGCATGCATCGAGAAGGTGAAGACGCTGGGATCGTTCTCGAAGATCCGCGCCGTGCCGTCGCCCTGATGCACATCCAGATCAACGACCAGCGCCTTGCCGATCGCGCCTTCGGCCAGCAGCCGTCGCGCCGCCACCGCCACATCATTGAACACGCAGAAGCCGGCCCCACTGTCCGCCGCCGCATGGTGGCTACCGCCCGCCGTGTTGCAGGCCACCCCGTGCGCCAACGCCAGACGCGCTGCCAGCAGCGTCCCGCCCGTGGCCGCCCGCGCCCGGGTCGCGACGCTTTCGGTGTTGGGCATGCCGATCCGCCGCACGATATCGGGCGGTAGAGAGAGCTCGATCACACCCCGCACATAGTCTTCGGAATGAGCCAGACATAGCGTCTCGACATCCACCGGCTCAGGCCGCGCAAAGCCATCGGGTCCGGCCACGCGCTCGGCCTCCAGCAGGGCGGCCAGGCGCGAGAACTTGTCCATCGGAAAGCGATGGCCCGCCGGCATTTCGGCGCGAAAGGCGGGGTGGTGGACGATCGGTGGCGGTGCGGACATGCCTTCACGATGGGGAGCGCGGCCGCGTGACGCAAGGAGACGGGTTGCGGCGCCGCAAAACGCGGCTTATCGCAGTGCGCCATGCAGACGACCGAGAACCTCGCCGACATCCTGGACCTCGAACCGATCGAGGTGAACCTGTTCCGGGGCGTCAGCCCCAATGACGGCTTCCCCCGCATCTTCGGTGGCCTTGTCATCGCCCAGGCCCTGCTGGCGGCCTACAAGACGGTGCCCGACCGGGTCTGTCACTCGCTGCACGCCTATTTCATCCGCCCGGGCGACGTCACAGCCCCCGTGCTTTACGAGGTGGAACGCGCCCGCGACGGCGGCACCTTCACCACCCGCCGCGTCGCCGCCATCCAGCACGGCGAGCAGATCTTCAACCTGGCCGCCTCGTTCCAGACGCCGGAAGACGGCTTCGAGCACCAGTCGGAGATGCCCGCCTCGGTGGATCCGGAAAGCCTGCCCACCGAGGCGGACTTCCTGCGCAGCCTCGGCGACCAGATCCACCCCAAGATGGTGGCCATCGCCGAACGCCCCCGGCCGGTCGATATCCGCTGGATCGATCCGCAAAACCCGATCGCGCCGGTCAAGAAGTCCGGCACCAAGCAGGTCTGGATGCGCGCCAAGGCGCCGCTGGGCGAAGACGTGAAGATGCAGCAGGCCGCCCTGGCCTATGCATCGGACATGGCGTTCATGGAAAGCGCCCTGCGCCCGCATGGCCTGATCTGGACCACGCCCGGCATCCAGGCCGCCAGCCTGGACCACGCCATGTGGTTCCATCACCCGTTCAACTTCAACGACTGGACCCTGTTCGCCCAGGACAGCCCCAGCGCCTCGCAGGGACGCGGCCTGGTGCGCGGCCAGATGTTCAGCCAGGACGGAAAGCTCCTGGCCTCGGTGGCGCAGGAATGCCTGATGCGGGTGCGGAAGTAGGGCCTAGACGGGCTCGATTCGCGCCACCCCGGCGGCGGCGAGGCCCCGAAGCAGGGCGCTGGTCTGCATGCCGACAGTGAGTTCGCCGGCCAGGGCCATGCGGATGGCCTCGGCGGTCGAGACCCAGAGAGTCTCGATGCGCTCTGTCGGGTCATCCTTGGGCTCGGCCACGCGGACCACATCGCGGGCGAGCACAATGTGAGTGCGATTGCTGTGGGTGCCGGCGTTCGGACGGCTCTCCCCGACCAGACTGAAGGTTCCGGTAAAGCCGGTTTCCTCAAGCAGCTCGCGGGCCGCCGCCGCGATCGGATCGGTCTCGCCGGGGTCCATGCCGCCGGCCGGCAGTTCGGTGGAGATGTCGCCAAGGCCGTGGCGATACTGACGAACCAGCAGCACATTGTTGTCGGCGTCCAAAGCGATCAGCTCGACCCAGTCGCGATACTCCAGAACATAGTAGGGCGCGACGACTGCGCCTTCGTCGGTCACGCAGTCGTCGGCGCGCAGGCTGATCCAGCGGTCCTTGTGGATGTAGCGCGAGGCGGTGACCCGCCATTTACCGTCCGACATCGCTTGGGCCTCCTGGCGGCGGATCAGTCCCGGTCGCCCAGCTCTTCGTTTTCGTCCAGGCCCTTTTCCTCTGGCCCCTCATGGTCGCCCACGAGCGCCGGAGGATCGGCCAGGATCAGACCTTCGCTGACTTTGACTTCGGGGACAGCCGCCCGCGTGAACGGCAGGTACCAAGTCGGGCCGCCGAGATCCGGCGTGATCTCGAGAATATCGCCGGCGCCGAAGTTCTGAACGCTTTTTACGCGGCCCAGCAACTGGTCGGTCTGGATGTGGCGAACGGTGAGACCGACGAGGTCGGTCAGGTAGAACTCGTCCTCCTCCGGCTCTGGCAGGGCCGAGCGGGGGACGTAGAGCCGCAGGCCGCGCAGGGCGTCGGCGGCTTCCTTGGTTTCAACCCCGGGACAGCGGCAAACCACGCCGTCCTTGGTCTTGCGGGCCGAAGCGATGGTCAGGGCCGGCGAGCCGTCCTGGCGCTTCAGCGCCTTGAAGCCCGCGATGCTCATCGGGTCTTCGGTATAGGTCGTGATCCGCACCTCGCCGCGCACGCCAAAGCCGCCGGCCACGCGGCCGACCAGGATCAGCGGATCGTCGGGAGATACAGCCATGGTCCGGACAGAGTCGCGCCGCCGTCTCGAAAGAAACGGCGGCGCTGGAACCCTGATTAGCCTTCGGCGGCTTCTTCAGCCGGAGCTTCAGCGGCCGGAGCCTCTTCAGCCGGGGCTTCTTCAACGGCCGGAGCCGCGGCGGCGGCGGCGGCGGCTTCAGCAGCGGCGGCCTTTTCAGCTTCGGCGGCGGCCTTGGCGTCGGCTTCGGCTTGCTTGCGCTCTTCTTCACGCTGAGCGCGCTCGGCCAGACGCTCTTGCGCCTTCTTGCCCGGCTTACCCTTTTCCGGGTTGTTGCCGTGCGTCCAGGCGACGAGGCCTTGGGCGGCCAGGAAGCGGGCGACGCGGTCGGTCGGCTGGGCGCCCTTCTTGAGCCACTCCTGGATCGACTCGACCTTCAGGGTGACGCGGTTGGCGTCGTCCTTCTTGAGGAGCGGATTGTAGGTGCCGACCTTCTCGATGAAGCGGCCATCGCGCGGCGAATGGCTGTCGGCGACGACGATCGAGTAGTACGGACGCTTCTTGGCGCCGCCACGGGCGAGACGGATCTTCAGCATTTCGGTAGTCCTTAAGGTCTAAAGTTCTATTTCTTGAACGGGTTGAAGCCGGGCAGGCCCAGGCCGGAGAGAGGGTTGGGCTTGGCGTCGCCGCCACTCCCGAGGCCCGGCAGACCGGGCAGCCCCGGGAAGCCTTGGCCCCCCGCTGCATTAGGATCAGGCGTCGGCATCTTGCCGCCGCCCAGGTTCTTGAGACGGGCCATGTCGCCGCCGCCCATCATCTGGGCCATGCGGGCCAGGCCCTTGCCGCCGTCCTTGGACATGGCCTTGAACATGTCGGCCATCTGGCGGTGCTGCTTGAGCAGACGATTGACCTCGGCCACGTCGACGCCCGAGCCGGCCGCAATGCGGCGCTTGCGCGAGGCGGCGAGAATGTCGGGCTTCTTGCGCTCTTCCTTGGTCATCGAGCTGATGATGGCCTGCTGGCGACGGAAGATGCTGTCGTCGACGCCGCTTTCGGCGATCTGCTTCTTGACCTTCTGGACGCCCGGCAGAAGGCCCATGATGCCTTCCATGCCGCCCATCTTCTGCATCTGGCGCAGCTGGGCGGCGAGGTCGTCCAGGTCGAACTTGCCCTTGGCCAGCTTCTTGGCCATGCGCTCGGCTTCGGCCTGGTCGAGGTCGGCCGCGGCCTTCTCGACCAGAGCCACGACGTCGCCCTGGCCCAGGATCCGACCGGCGACGCGGCGGGCATCGAACACGTCCAGCTGGTCGATCTTTTCGCCGGCGCCGAGGAACTTGATCGGCAGGCCGGTGACGTGGCGCATCGACAGCGCCGCGCCGCCCCGGCCGTCGCCGTCGGCGCGGGTCAGGATCAGGCCCGTCAGCGGCAGGCGCTCGTGGAAGGCCTTGGCCGTGCGCACCGCGTCCTGACCGGTCAGGCTGTCGGCGACCAGGATGGTCTCGGAGGGGCTGGCGATGCGGGCGATTTCCGCCGCCTCGCTCATCATCGACTCGTCCAGCGTGGTGCGGCCGGCGGTGTCGAGGATCAGAACGTCATAGCCACCCAACTTGGCGGCGGTCAGGGCGCGCTTGGCGATGTCCGGGGCGCTTTGGCCGGCGACGATCGGCAGGCTCTCGACCTCGACCTGTTTGGCCAGCGTCGCCAGCTGCTCCATGGCGGCCGGACGACGGGTGTCGAGCGAGGCGACCAGCACCTTCTTGCGCTCGGTCTTGGACAGGCGCAGCGCCAGCTTGCCGGTGGTGGTGGTCTTGCCCGAGCCCTGCAGGCCGGCCATCAGGATCACCGACGGCGGGTTCAGCGCCAGGTTCAGGCCCGTGGGGGCCTCGCCGCCCAGCATGTCCACGAGGCCGTCGTAGACGATCTTGACCACCTGGTCGGCCGGCTTGACCGAGCGGATGACCGCCTCGCCCGAGGCCAGTTCCTTGGCCTTGGAGATGAAGTCCTTGACCACCGGCAGGGCGACGTCGGCCTCGAGCAGGGCGACGCGGACCTCGCGCAGCGCCTCGTCGATGTCCTTTTCGGACAGCACGCCGCGACCGCCGAGGCGTTCAAAGACGCCGGAAAGTCGCTCTGTAAGGCCGTCGAACATGTCGAACCCTGAATAGAACCAAAGCTCCAAACGCGATCAGCCCCCGTGGACGATCACGTCGACGGGGGTCCTCGCCGTCCTCGTCCGGATGGATCCTGCGCTAACAGGCCGGGGTCGTGACGGTGGAGGCGCTGCTGATAAAGCGCCGGAAGCCGGGGCTTATGGCTGAAAACCAGGCGAGAGTCAAAAGCACCCCTCCATCCGACCTTGCCGGCGACACGTCAGTGCGGCGCAGCCAATACCAGGATCCAGATGGAAGAGCGTTTGGTTATCCGCCAAGAGCACGGAGTTCTTCCAAACCGCCCCGTCGCTATGAGATCTGGGCCCCGGCATTCGCCGGGCAGATCGGATTTGAAAGGGGTTACGCCATGCCCAGATAGTCGCGCTTGCCGACCTCGACGCCGTTGTGGCGCAGGATCGCGTAGGCGGTGGTCAGGTGGAAGAAGAAGTTCGGCTGGGCCTGACCCTGGAAATAGGCCAGACCCTTGACCACGCTGGTCTCGCCGCGACGGGTCAGGGTGATGTCGCGGTCCTCGGCGCCGGCGAAGGCGGCCGGGTCCAGGCCCTCGACATAGGCGATGGCGCGGTCGATGCGGGCGATCAGCTCGGCGAAGCTGGTCTCGACATCGTCCCAGGCCGGAACCTCTTGGCCGACCAGACGCGCGCAGCAGCCCTTGGCGAAGTCGGTGGCGATCTGCACCTGGCGGATCAGCGGGAACATGTCGGGATAGAGCCGCGCCTTCAGCATGGCGTCGGCGTCCCAGCCCTTGGCCTCGACCTGCGCGGCGGCCTTGGTCAGCACGCCTTTCAAGCCTTTCAGGCCCTGAACGAAAACGGGGACGCTGGCCTGGTGCATGGAAAGGGTCATGGAAGCTCCGCTTGAACGTGTGGCGCACAGATAGGGCGGCGAGAGCCCGACGGGAAGCGTGCGGCCTATCGCCAAGAAAAAGGGCGGCCCCGTGAGGAGCCGCCCTTCGTCGTTCTTCGCTCGAAAGTCGCTTAGACCAGCGAGCTGTCGATGGCCTTGCAGGCTTCCATCAGGCCCTTCACCGACTCGACCGACTTGGCGAACATCGCCTTCTCGTCGTCGTTGGTTTCGAACTCGACGATCTTCTCGGCGCCGCCGGCGCCGATGACCACCGGCACGCCGACATAGAGGTCGTTCAGGCCGTACTGGCCGGTCAGGTAGGTGGCGCACGGCAGGACGCGCTTCTTGTCCTTCAGGTAGCTGGTCGCCATGGCGATGGCGCTCTCGGCCGGGGCGTAGAAGGCCGAGCCGGTCTTCAGGAGGGCGACGATCTCGCCGCCGCCCTTGCGGGTGCGCTCGACGATGGCGTCCAGCTTGTCCTGCGACAGCCAGCCTTGCTTGACCAGTTCCGGCAGCGGCAAGCCGCCGACGGTCGAGTGACGGACCATCGGGACCATGTCATCGCCGTGACCGCCCAGGGTCCAGGCGTGGATGTCTTCCACCGAGACGCCGGTGGCTTCAGCCAGGAAGTAGGCGAAGCGGGCCGAGTCGAGGACGCCGGCCATGCCGATGACCTTTTCCTTCGGCAGGCCCGAGAACTGCTGCAGGGCCCAGACCATCGCGTCCAGCGGGTTGGTGATGCAGATGACGAAGGCGTTGGGGGCGTGAGCCTTGATGCCTTCGCCGACGGCCTTCATGACCTTCAGGTTGATGCCCAGCAGGTCGTCGCGGCTCATGCCCGGCTTGCGCGGCACGCCGGCGGTGACGATGCAGACATCGGCGCCGGCGATGTCGGCGTAGTCGTTGGCGCCCTTCAGGGCCACGTCCTTGCCGAACACGGCCGAGGCTTCGGCGATGTCGAGGGCCTTCCCCTGCGGGGTGCCTTCGGCGATGTCGAACAGGATCACGTCGCCCAGCTCTTCGCGAGCGGCGATGTGGGCCAGGGTGCCGCCGATCATGCCGGCGCCGATAAGGGCGATCTTCGCGCGAGCCATGGGGTCTCCATCAAGGCTGTGGACAGTGGAATCTCGGGGCGCGGTCTAGACCCGTAGCGGCCCAGCCTCAAGCCCCCTTTCCCGTTTCGCTGCACTGCGGCAAAGATGCGTGAACAACGATAAGCGGCGCCAGGGGCGAGGGGCACGATGAGCAAGACCGATCCCGGAAACTATTTCGAGGATTTCCGACTGGGGCAAAGGCTGGTTCACGCCACCCCGCGCACGGTCACGGCGGGGGACGTCGCGCTCTACACCGCCCTCTACGGTCCCCGGTTTTCGCTGTTTTCGTCGGACGCCTTCGCGCAGGGGTGCGGCCTTATGTCCGCCCCGGTCGACCCGCTGATCGCCTTCCATGTGGTGTTCGGCAAGACGGTGCCCGACATCAGCCTGAACGCCGTGGCCAATCTCGGTTACGCCGAGGGCCGATTCCTGGCGCCGGTGTTCCCGGGCGACACCCTGAGCGCCGTCTCGGACGTGATCGGGCTGAAGGAGAACTCCAACCGCAAGACCGGGGTCGTCTATGTCCGCACCACCGGCGTAAACCAGCGTGGCGAGCCGGTGCTGAGCTATGTGCGCTGGGTGATGGTCCGCAAGCGCGACGCCGAAGCCGAGGTCGCCGAACAGGCGGTTCCGTCCCTGGCCGGCGCGGTCGCTCCGGCTGACCTCGTGCTGCCGCCAGGCCTCGATTTTTCCGGCTATGACTGGGCGCTGGCCGGTGCGCCGCACGCCTTCGAGGACTATGCGATCGGCGAGAAGATCGACCATGTCGACGGCATGGCGGTCGAAGAAGCCGAGCACCAGATGGCCACGCGTCTGTGGCAGAACACCGCCAAGGTCCACTTCAACCAGTTCGAGCGCGCCAAGGATCCGTCCGGCAGGCGTCTGGTCTATGGCGGGGTGGTGATCTCCACGGCCAAGGCGCTGTCGTTCAACGGCCTGCAGAACGCCGGCCTGATCCTGGCGATCAATGGCGGGCGGCACGTCGCCCCGTTCTTCGCCGGCGGCACGGTGTTCGCCTGGAGCCAGGTGCTGGACAAGGCCGACCTCGGCGCCGTCGGCGCTCTGCGTCTGCGCCTCGTGGCCACCAAGGACCGCCCCTGCGACGACTTCCCGGACAAGGACGCCGAGGGCGCCTACAACCCGGCCGTAATCCTGGATTTCGACTACTGGGCGGCGGTTCCCAAGCGTGGCTGAGTTCCAGCTCGACCCGGCGTTCGTCGCGACCTCGCACGCGGTGATCGACCTGCCGCTGTGCGAGGTCCGGCTGCAGGACGACGCCCGCTATCCTTGGCTGGTGCTGATTCCGCGCCAGCCGGGCCTGCGAGAGCTCGAGGACCTGACCCCCGCAGAGCGCGCCCAGCTGATGGAAGAGACCATCCGCGCCGGATCAGCCGTCCGCGCGGTTGGAGCCCTGCTAGGCCTCCGGATCGATAAGCTGAACATCGGCGCTCTGGGCAATGTCACCGCCCAGCTGCATGTCCATGTGGTGGGGCGGCGGGGCGATGATCCCGCCTGGCCCGGGCCTGTCTGGGGCCATAGCCCCGCGTTGGCCTATGACGAGGCGATCCGCGAGGCGACGATCGCGACGGCCCGCAAGGCCCTGTCTCTCTAGCGCGACTCTCTAGCGCGCTTTTTTGGCCGCCGTCGCCTTGCCCTTGCCCTTGCGCGCGGCGGTGGCCTTGGACTTGCCCTTCTTGGCGGCCGAGGCCTTGGACTTCTTGGCGGCGGCGGCGCACTTGGCCTTGGCGGCCTTCAGCGCCTTGCCCTTCTTGCCCTTGGTCGAGCAGACGGCCTTGGCGGCGGGCGCCGGGCGGCTGGCGGCGACGCGCGGCGGCCAGACATAGGGCCCCCGTCCGGGCGATTCGTATCCCGGCGGCGCCTGCGGCAGGATCCGTTCGGCCTGGACCCCGACGCTTGCGCCGTTCTCGTAGAGCTCGCCGGACCAGGCCTCGTATCCGGCGGGACGCAGGGTCAGCACGGCGGACGCACCGCCACGCGGGCTGAAGCGGGCGATGATCTGATCGCCCTCTTGTCGCAGGTCATCGATCAGGCCTGTCGAGCCTACGGACCCCGGCCGCCGCACGTCGCGCCAGGCGCCTTCCAGTTCGCTCGCGCCGCCGGCCTTGTCGACGATCTGCAAAGCGTAAAGCTCTGCGCCATCGGCGTCGGTGACCTTCCAGCTCCCGTCGAGCGGACCTTGCAGGTTCTGCGCCGCCGCGACCGAGCCCTTGACCCTGAGCTCATAGATCTGAGCGGTCGTCAGGTAGGCTCCGGGGGTTGTCGGGGCCTCAGGCTCGGGCGGCGGGATTGGCAGGATGCGGCCGCGCCGGCGCGGCGCCGGGGCAGCGGCGGTCTCGGCCGCCTCCTCGTCCAGGGTCTGAGCGCTCTGAGCGATCAGGTCGGCAAGGGGGTCCAGGGCTTCGGGCGCCTGGGTGGGATCGACGCCCGGCGGCGCGGCCTGAGGCGCCGTGCTCACCGGCGCTTCGGGCCCTGGCGGGGTCGGCGCGGCCGGTCGGGCGCTCTGCGTCCCAAAGGTCGGCACATAGTCCGAGAGCGGGGGCATCGCCGGAGTCTGCTGCTGCGCCAGCACGGGGCTGGCGACCAGGACGACGGAAAGAACGATAGCCCGCATAGAAACCTTCAACCGCCGCCTAACCTTGGGCCGCCTAACCTTGGGCCGATCGTCCCGAAATGGCCTGCGCCACCGCGACAAGACGCTCTGCCTGCGCCAGATGCAAGCGTTCGGCCATCTTTCCGTCGACCCGCAGCGCGCCCTTGCCCGCATTTTCGGGCGCATTGAAGGCCGCGATCACCGCATGGCTCCAGGCCACGTCCTCGGGCGAGGGCGAGAACACGCGATTGCAGATCTCCAGGTGCTTGGGATGGATCAGCGTCTTGCCGTCGAAACCGAAATCGACGCCCTGCACGCAGACAGCCTCCAGGGCCGCCAGGTCCTCGATATCGTTGTGCACGCCGTCCAGGATCATCAGCCCGTGGGCCCGGGCGGCCGCGACCGACAGGGTCAGCAGGGGCAGGAACGGCGCGCGATCCGGGGTCTGGCGGGCCCGCATCTCCTTGGCGAAATCATTGACGCCCATCACCCAGGCCGAGAGACGCGTGCTGTGCGCGGCCTCGGCGATCTCCCACAGATGGAAGGCCGCTTTCGCCGTCTCGATCATGGTCCACAGGCGCGTGCTGGTCGGGGCGGCGCTGAGGTGCTGGTCGTACAGCCGCACGTCAGCCGCATCATTGACCTTGGGCACCAGCACCGCGTCAGGCCCGGCCTCGGCGGCGGCGGCGAGATCATCGGCGCCCCAGGGCGTATCGAGCCCGTTGACCCGGATCACCACCTCGCGCGGGCCAAAACCGCCAGCCTTGACCGCCGCCACGGCCGCCTCCCGCGCCGCCGGCTTCATTTCGGGCGCCACGGCGTCTTCCAGGTCCAGAATAATGACGTCGGCGTCGAGCGTGCGCGCCTTTTCGACCGCCTTGGCGTTGGAAGCGGGCATATAGAGAGCGCTGCGGCGCGGGCGATTGGCTTGGGCGGTGGTCATTGAAACTCCCCTGCAGTCTTTTGTGCTTTGTCGCGACCTTAGCAGTGCTGCGACGCAGCAAAAGCCTTTCCAACGAAATCATCGCCACGGGGAGCCGGCTTGTCGCTGGTCCGTCGGGAGCGCAGGATCGGGCCATGACCACCACCCGCTATGACAAGAACGCCAAGAACGTGCTGGGCCAGGAACTGGTCCCCTGTTCGCTCGACCCCGTGACCGGCTTCTATCGCAACGGCTGTTGCGAGACCGGCCCGCACGATCTGGGCCTGCACACGGTTTGCGCCGTGATGACCCGCGATTTCCTGGCCTTCTCCAAGGCCCAGGGCAATGACCTCTCCACGCCGCGCCCTGACCTTGCCTTTCCCGGCCTGAAGCCGGGAGACCGCTGGTGCCTTTGCGCCGGACGGTGGAAGGAGGCGCTGGACGCCGGCATGGCGCCGCAGGTCGTGCTGGAGGCGACGCACGAGGAGATGCTGGCGGTGGTGCCGCTAGGCGTGCTGAAGGACCACGCCGCAGCCTGATCAGACGTCGAGCAGGTACTCGCGCTCCAGCCGATAGGCCGAGCCCTCACGGGTTTGCCAGCTGGAATAGAGGCCGAAGCGATCGACCCTGAACGAGGGCGAGCGCAGCAGGTTGCTGGCCTGCAGCCAGGCCCCGACCTCGGGAACCGAAGGCCGCTTCAGATAGGCCAGGGTCACGTGCGGCGTATAGAGGCGGCTCTCCGGCTTCAGACCCGCCGTCCGCGCCGCGCGCTCATGGCTCTTCTGCAGCTGGCGAAGGGGCGCGCTCTCGTCCACCCCCGCCCAGACCGCGTGGATGTCCGCGCCCTCACCGAAATGACCCGCACTGGCCAACTCGAGGTCGAAGGCGGGCGCGGTGATCTCGGCCAACGCTTCATCGAGATCGGCGGCGAGGTCTTCGGCGACATCGCCGACGAAGCGCAGGGTGATGTGAAACGCCTCCAGAGGCCGCCACCGCGCGCCCTCGATCCCGCCCTGCCGCGGCAGCAGGCCTTGGCCGATCTGCGGCGGGATGGCGATGGCGGTGAAGAGACGGATCATGTCGCGGGCGCGCCTACGGGCAGGGATTGGGGTGACGCAGGTGGATGGCGTCGACGGCCTTTTCCAGCTCGTCGGTCCAGGCGATATCGAAGGCGTCGATATTGATCTTGAGCTGATCCATCGAGGTGGCGCCGATAATGGTGGCGGTGACGAACGGGCGTGCGTCGCAGAACTTCAGCGCCAGTTGAGCGGGGTCGAGGCCATGGGCGCGGGCCAGGTCGACATAGCTGCGGAACGCCTCGATCGCGCCGGGGCCCTCATAGCGTTGCATCCGATCGTAGAGCGCCTTGCGCGAGCCCGGCGGCAGGGCGCCGTCCAGGTACTTGCCCGTCAGCTGGCCCTGGGCCAGGGGCGAGTAGGCCAGGAGGCCCACCTGCTCGCGCATGGCGATTTCGGCCAGGCCATACTCGAAGGTGCGGTTGGCCAGGTGGTAGGCGTTCTGGATCGAGGCGATGCGCGGCAGGCCGCGCGTATCGCTCTCCGACAGGAAGCGCATCACGCCCCAGGGAAACTCGTTCGAGACCCCGACATGGCGGATGTTGCCCTTCTGCACATGGGCGTCCAGCGCCAGCAGGATGTCGCCGAAGCGCTCGAATTCGAGGCTGTAGTCCTTGTAGGTCTGGCCACCGAACACCCGCACCCGACGATCGGGCCAGTGCAGCTGATAAAGATCCAGATAGTCGGTCCCGAGGCGACGCAGCGAGCCCTCGACCGCCTCGTCGATCTGGGCCTTGGTCTGGCGGGTGACCGCGCCGTCCTTGCGCAGCCAGGGCAGGCCGCCGAACGCCGCGCCCTGGCCGGCCACCTTTGAGGCCAGCACGATCTCGCTGCGCTTGCCGGTCTTGCGCAGCCAGGAACCGATATAGGTCTCGGTCAGGCCTTGGGTCTCGGGGTTTGGGGGGCTGGCGTAGAGCTCGGCGGTATCCCAGAAATTGACCCCACGGCTGAGCGCATAGTCCATCTGTTCATGGGCCTCGGCCTCGGTGTTCTGCGAGCCCCAGGTCATGGTGCCCAGACAACAACGCGACACCATCACGTCCGATCGGCCCAGCTTGGCGTATTCCATGAGCGATGCCCCTTTTGCGCAGAGCCTGCGTTGTAGGAGGGGCTGCGCGCGTCTCGCAAGATGGACCGTAGGGAAAGGGAGGCCGCCGCCGCTTTCGCGAACGCATACCATGAACGCACGCGAAGGGGGATTGCGCGACGACGCAGGACACACGATATTTGGGGAGCGTCCATGGTGGACGCCTAGCTCAAGGGCTTTTTCGATGAACGACTTCAACCGCGGCTATGCGCGCTCGATCCCGGCGGATCGCGCCGACATGTCGGTTGACGCCGGCCTGCGCAAATTCATGCTCGGCGTCTACAACAAGGTGGCGCTGGGTCTGGTGGTTTCGGGCGCGCTCGCCTACGCCACCTCGTCTGTCCCGGCCGTCCGCGACCTGCTGTTCGTGGTGCAGGGCGGCCGCCTCGCCGGCGTGACCCCGCTCTATATGGTGGTGGCTTTCGCGCCGCTGGTGCTGATGCTGATCGCCGGCTTCGCGATGCGGAATCCGAAGCCTGAAACCGCTGGCGCGCTGTACTGGACGATCGTCTCGCTGATCGGCGCTTCGCTGGGTTCGGTCATGCTGCGCTACACGGGCGAGTCGGTCGCGGCGACCTTCTTCGTGACCGCCACGGCCTTCGGCGGCCTCAGCCTGTTCGGCTACACCACCAAGAAGGACCTGACCGGTTTCGGCAGCTTCCTGATGATGGGCGTGATCGGCCTGATCGTCGCTTCGATCGTCAGCATCTTCCTGAAGAGCCCGGCCCTGTTGTTCGCGATCAATGTGCTGGGCGTGCTCATCTTCTCGGGCCTGATCGCCTATGACACCCAGCGCCTGAAGATGACCTACTACGAAATGGGCGGCGACCGCGCGTCCATGGCGGTGGCGACCAATTTCGGCGCGCTGAGCCTCTACATCAACTTCATCAACCTGTTCCAGTTCCTGCTGTCGTTCTTCGGCGGCAACCGCGAGTAGGACGAAGACGTTCATCGCCTGGCGATGACGCAAAGCCCCGGCGGATCACCGCCGGGGCTTTTTCTTGGCCGCTCGCTCGGCGGTTCAGTCGATGACCGCGAACTTGCCCTTCTCAAAGACCCGCAAGACCTGGGTCAGCTCATGGCCGCGCTTGAGGATCTGGCCGCCCTGGCCATAGACGGCCCACGCCCCTTGCTTGCGCGCCAGGGCCGGACGCTTTTCCACCCGGTAGAGCGGAGCCTCGGCCGCATGGCGAAAGATGGAGAAGACGGCGCTCTCGGATAGCCCGGCGATGCCGTAGTCGCGCCACTCCCCGGCCGCCACCATGCGACCGTAGAGGCGCATCAACTGGTCGAGCTCGCGCCGCTCGAAGAAGACGACGCCCCCGTGGGGCGCGGATGAGGACTCCAGGGCCATCCTTGGAATCTAGCGATAAACGAGGCGATTGGAACTATCCGTGTCGCGACGGTCACGCTCGCCGGATTTGCTGCGGCATCGTCATGCAACGCCTCGATATGACCTTAATTCGGTCCTTCGCCCGCCTGTTTGCGGGTCGATAAGATCAATGTCGGCTGATCGGAGACCCTGTGGTCCAGGATCCTGAACAGCCCCCCCAGCCCCCCAGATCATGGGCCGGTCAGCCGACAAACCTATATCCCCTCCCCGAGATGAGCCCGCGCGGACCACCCCCACCGCGCGGGCTTTTTCGCGCGTTATCGGCCGCCCCGCCACGAGACGGCCACGCTCCGCCGTGAAACGACCTTGTTTTGGTCGATCCCCCGCCCGGTTGGGCCACGATAAAAGAAGGGTCGAAAGCGACCGGACCGGGTCCTGACCAGCCCCCCCAGCCCTCCCGGTCAAACAAGCGGTCGTCTTCGGCTTGCAAAGGACCCGCGCGGCTCGTCCCCTCCAGCCGCGCGGGTTTTGCTTGCCCGCTTTTCGGGATCAGCGCTTGGCTTCGCCGGCGCTCTGCAAGACGCCCAGGATCCGGCCGCCCTTGGCGCCCTGGACCAGCACCACCGTCACCAGATCAGCGTCATTGGCGGCGGGCAGGCGATAGAGCTTGGGCTTGCCGGCCCAGGGACCCAACCTCACCAGCTCACGGACGACATTGCGGTGAACCAGGGTCTGGCCCTTGTTGTCACCGCGCTTGATGGCGATGTCCTGCTCGCGCGGGTCGTAACGCACCAGCCAGACCTCGCCGCCGCCACGCGGGGCCGGGCCCGAACCGACCGCGACGCGGGCCGCGCCGATGAATTGCATGTCCGGCGGGTTCAGGCGGGCGCGAGCGGCCGTCTTCACCAGGTCCTCGACCGCTTCGGCCTTGGTCCCGGAAGCCTGGACACGGCCGGCCACGACCATCTGCGGGGTGGGCACGTCGCGCAGGGCGAACTTCTTGGCGTAGGCGCGCTGGCGTTCGGCGAAGACCGGCTTGGCGAAGGTGTCCTTCCAGCCCAGATAGTCCCAATAGTCGACCGCATAGGTCAGGGCCAGGACCCCGTCCTGCTTGGCGAGGTCCGCGGCGACCTGATTGGCCTTGCCGCACGACGAGCAGCCTTGAGCCGTAAAGAGCTCGACCACCACGGGCGGCTTTTGAGCCCACGCGACACCCCCCCACGACAGGGTGGCGACGACGCCGGACAAAACCAGGCTGAACAGGGAAAGGGCGGCCTTACGCATTGAGCGCACTTAAGCCAAGAACGCCCCGCTTAGCCGTTCACGAGGCCGTGAATAGCGGCGTCATATGGGGAGAAAGCGATCCGACATCGTTGTCAGTTCGCCCTACACACGAAAACGGCCGGCCCCTGTGAGGGACCGGCCGCCTTTTCGGGTCGCTTGAACGCGCGGCTTAGTCGGCCTTGGCCAGGTTCCGCAGCACGTAGTTCAGCACGCCGCCGTTCTTGAAGTACTCAAGCTCGGTCGGGGTATCGATGCGGCAGCGGACCGGGAAGCGGGCGATGCGGCCGTCGGTCGGGCGGTAGAGCTCGACGATCAGCTGCTTGCGCGGCGCCAGATCCGTCAGACCACGGATCGAGACGATCTCCTCGCCGGTCAGCTCCAGCTTCTGCCAGCCGTCCTGGACGAACTGCAGCGGCAGCACGCCCATGCCGACCAGGTTCGAGCGGTGAATGCGCTCGAAGCTTTCGCAGATCACCGCGCGGACGCCCAGGAGCTTGGTGCCCTTGGCGGCCCAGTCACGCGACGAACCGGTGCCGTATTCCTTGCCGCCGAAGACGACCGCCGGGCGGCCTTCTTCCTGGTACTTCATGGCCGCGTCGTAGATCGACATCACTTCGCCGGTCGGGAAGTGCTTGGTCACGCCGCCTTCGATGTCCGGGGTGATGCGGTTGCGGATCCGGATGTTGGCGAACGTGCCGCGCATCATCACCTGGTGGTTGCCGCGACGCGCGCCATAGCCGTTGAAGTCCACCGGCTCGACGCCGTTGTCGATCAGGAACTTACCCGCCGGGCTGGAGGCCTTGATCGAACCGGCCGGGCTGATGTGGTCGGTGGTGATCGAGTCGCCGAACACGGCCAGGATGCGGGCTTCCACGATGTCGGTCACCGGAGCCGGCGTCATCGACATGTTGGGGAAGTAGGGCGGGTTCTGGACGTAGGTGGAGTCGGCTTCCCAGGCGTAGGTCTGGCCGCCGGTCACCTTGATGCCCTGCCAGTTCTTGTCGCCCTTGAAGACGTCGCCGTAGCGGGTGGCGAACATCTTCTCGTTGATCGCCTTGCGCTGCAGGGCGGCGATGTCCTCGTTCGAAGGCCAGATGTCCTTCAGGTAGACGTCGTTGCCCTTCTTGTCCTGGCCGATCGGCTGGGTGGCCAGGTCGATCTTCAGGCTGCCGGCCAGGGCGTAGGCCACCACCAGCGGCGGCGAGGCCAGGTAGTTGGCGCGCACGTCCGGGTTCACGCGGCCTTCGAAGTTGCGGTTGCCCGACAGCACCGAGCAGGCGACCAGGTCGTTGTCGTTGATCGTCTTGCTGATGGCTTCCGGCAGCGGGCCGGAGTTGCCGATGCAGGTCGTGCAGCCGTAACCCACGAGGTTAAAGCCGAGCGCATCGAGGTGCTTGGTCAGGCCGGCCTTGGCCAGGTAGTCGGTGACCACCTGCGAACCGGGGGCCAGCGAGGTCTTCACCCACGGCTTAGCCTTCAGACCCTTGGCGACCGCGTTCTTGGCCAAGAGGCCGGCGGCGATCAGCACCGAGGGATTGCTGGTGTTGGTGCACGAGGTGATGGCCGCGATAACCACGTCGCCGTGGCCGACGTCGAAGTCCTCGCCTTCCACCGGGGCGCGCAGCTCGGGGTTTTCGGCCTTGCCGAACTCACCGGCCAGCGACTCGGCGAACTTGGCGGCGGCGTCCGACAGCAGCACGCGGTCCTGCGGACGCTTGGGGCCGGCCAGCGACGGCAGGACAGTCGACAGGTCGAGTTCCAGGGTGTCGGTGAAGGTCGGCTCGGCGACGCCGGGCTCCCACCACAGGCCCTGCTCCTTGGCGTAGGCTTCAACCAGCGCGACGCGCTCGGCGGCGCGGCCGGTGCCCTTCAGATAGGCGATGGTGGCGGCCGAGATCGGGAAGAAGCCGCAGGTGGCGCCGTATTCCGGAGCCATGTTGGCGATGGTCGCCTGGTCTTCCAGGGTCAGATTGGCCAGGGCGTCGCCGTAGAATTCGACGAACTTGCCGACCACGCCCTTCTTGCGCAGCATCTGGGTGACGGTGAGCACCAGGTCGGTGGCCGTCGCGCCTTCCGGCATGGCGCCGGTCAGCTTGAAGCCGATAACCTCGGGGATCAGCATCGGGATCGGCTGGCCCAGCATGGCGGCCTCGGCCTCGATGCCGCCCACGCCCCAGCCCAGCACGGCCAGGCCGTTGACCATGGTGGTGTGGCTGTCGGTGCCGACGACGGTGTCGGGATAGGCGACTTCAGCGCCGTCGACCGTGTTGGTCCACACGGTCTGGGCCAGGTACTCAAGGTTCACCTGGTGGCAGATGCCGGTGCCGGGCGGCACAACGCGGAAGTTGTTGAAGGCCGACGAGCCCCAGCGCAGGAAGCGGTAACGCTCGATGTTGCGCTCGTACTCGCGCTTGACGTTGGCGTCATACGCCTTGGCGTCGCCGAAGTTGTCGACCATCACCGAGTGGTCGATCACGAGGTCGACGGGGTTCAGCGGGTTGATCTTGGCCGGGTCGGCGCCCAGGGCGACCATGGCGTCGCGCATGGCGGCCAGGTCGACGACGGCGGGAACGCCGGTGAAGTCCTGCATCAGCACGCGCGCGGGGCGGAAGCTGATCTCGTGCTCGACCGAGCCCTTGTTGTTGAGCCAGGCGGCGACCGCCTTCAGGTCGTCTTCATTGACCGAGACGCCGTCCTCGTTACGCAGAAGGTTCTCGAGGAGCACCTTCATCGAGACCGGCAGCGAGGAAACGTCGGCAAGACCGGCTTCCTCGGCGGCGCGAAGGCTGTAATAGACGTAAGACTGTTTGCCGACCTTGAGCTCGCGGCGGGCTTTGAGGCTGTCCACAGACGCCATTTTCAAGGATCCTTCTCTGTCCACGGCCGCCCGAAAACCACTCCCGGAATCACGCGCAGATCGGAAGGGACACACAGGTTCCGCCTCCGCGCCGCGTACCACCCTGAACGACTGGAGGGGGGCGACCGGCCGCTTCTTAGCGCCGCCGTCGACCAACGTCCATGTCACGTGCGGGGTCTTGGCGTGTTGAGAGCTGTTCTCATTAAGGATCTGGCGATTTCGCGCGGTGAGCGAACGCTGTTTTCCAAGCTGGATCTGACACTTCGCGCCGGCGAGGCCGCGACCCTGGTGGGACGAAATGGCGCGGGCAAGACCAGCCTTTTGCGCGCCGTGGCGGGCCTTTTGCGCCCGGCCGCCGGTTCGATCGCCTTCGAGGACGCGAACGGCCCGGTCGAGGCGGACACCGCCCGCGCCGAACATCTGCACATGCTGGGTCACCAGGATGGTCTGAAGTCCAGCCGCACGGCCTGGGAGGAGCTATGCTTCCAGACCCTGTGGACCGGCGGAACCGAGGACAGCGCCCGCGCCGCCGCCCAGCGATTCGACCTGCGCCGCTTGCTGGATCTGGAGGTGCGCCGCCTCTCCGCCGGCCAACGTCGGCGCCTGGCCCTGGCCCGCCTGGCCGCCAGCCCGCGGTCGCTCTGGCTTCTCGACGAACCGATGGCCCCGCTGGATGCGGGCCAACGCGCGGCGTTCGGCGCGGTGATGGCCGAACATATCGCCGGCGGAGGCATGATCCTCGCCTCGGTCCACGATCCCCTGCCCATCCCGGCCCGCAGCGTGGAGGTCGGCGCATGAGGGCGTTCGGAATCCTGCTGCGGCGCGAGCTGGCCCTGGCCTGGGGCAAGGGCGGCGGCCCGCTGCTGGCCCTGACCTTCTACGCCTGCGTCGTCGTGCTCTTGCCCATGGCGTCCGGCCGCGCGCCCGAGCGTCTGGCCGCCATCGCCCCGGGCATCGCCTGGCTGGCCCTGGCCCTGGCGGCGCTGCTGTCGCTGGAGCGCCTGTTCGAGCGTGACTACGAGGACGGGACGCTCGACCTGCTCGCCATGGGCCCCGCGCCGCTGGAGGCTGTAGCCGTGGCCAAATGCCTGGCCCAGTGGCTGGCGACCGGCGCGCCGCTGGCCCTGGCGGCGCCGGTCGCGGCCCTGATGCTGGGCGCGGACCCCAAGGTCATGCCGCTGCTGGTGCTGTGCGCCCTCGCCGGCGGCCTCGCCTTCGCCTTCCTGGGCGGTCTGGGCGCCGCGTTGGCGCTGGGGAGCAAGCGCGGAGGCCTGCTGGTCGCCGTGATCGTGCTGCCGCTGTTCGCGCCGCCGGTGATCTTCGGGGCCGGCGCCCTGGACGGCTATGCGGCCGGCCTGCCCTGGACCGGCGGCCTGCTGCTCCTGCTGGCCTACAGCGCCGGGGCGGTCGCGCTGACCCCGCTCGCCATGGGCGCAGCCTGCCGCAACGCTCTGGATTGAGCCGATAGACTGTCATCCCGGCTAAGCGCAAAGCGCGCAGAGCCGGGATGACAGCTTTTACGGCGTCGGCGCGACGGTGGCCTGGAGGTCGCCGGGCTTGGCCTGCCGCTCGCCCATCACCACCGCGAAGCTGCCGCTAATGATCAGCAGGCCGCCGGCGAACAAGGCGGCGGTCAGGTGGTCGCCGAACAGCAGGACGCCGCAGGCCGCGCCCATCAGCGGCTCGATATTGATGAACACCCCGGCGCTGGCGGCCCCGACCTGGGCGGCGCCGTACTGCCAGGCGGCGGTCGCCAGCAGGGTGGCCACGACGCCCTGGGCCACGATCGCGGTCCAGGCCGGCGCGCTGAGCGCCAGCTTCGGTGGACCGTGCATGATGAGCGCGATCGGCAGGACGACCACTGCGGCGACGATGATCGACACCGCCGGGATGGCCATCGGATTGGGCGCGGGCGGGGCGCGGCGCAGCACCAGCAGCCAGGTCAGGAACAGGAACAGCGCCGCGATCGACAGGGCCACGCCCAGCGGCGAACTGGCGCCGTCAGGCTTTCCGGCGATCAGGGCTGCGCCCAGGGTCGCTGCGGCCACGCCCGCCCAGGACAGGCGCGAGACCTTCTCGCCCAGCACCCGGGCGCTGACCGCGATCAGCGCCGGCATGGCGCCCACCAGCAGGGCCGCGACCGTGACGCTGACATGGGCCAGACCCTCGAACTGAACCAGGAACGCCACGCCGTAGAGCGCGCCGGCCAGGAGCACGATCGGCGAGCGGAACAGCGCCCGGACCTCGGGTCGACGCAGCGCGAAGGGCGCGGCCGCCACCGCCGCCACCAGGAAGCGCAAGAGCACCATATGGGCCGCATCGGTCTCGCGCAGGATCAGCTTGCCGGTGGGAAACCCAAGCCCCCAGCTGATCCCGGCCAGGGCGAGCGCAACAAAGGCGAGGGTCTTCATGCGGCCTCCAGCCGGCAGGGGTTCGCCGCGCGATCGCATGGCGTGACGACCATGACTAGAGGGGCCAAGCGCCAGAACCTGTCAGCTAAGCCGCCCAGCGACGCCGAACGCCGTTACCGCGATGGGGCAAACCTGTAGAATTGTTCATGAACCCGGACATTTTCGCGCCATAACCGCGTGGCCAAGCTCCAGGCTCGGACTACGACAGGGAGCTCACAACCATGCGTAAAACCTCCACGCGGCTGGCCGTCGCCAGCGCCGCCCTCTCCACCTTGATCGCCGGCGCGGCTTTCGCGCAGGTCCCGACTCCGCCCGCCCCCCCGGCGCCGCCCCCGCCGCCCGAAGCGCCCCTGCCCCCACTGCCGCCGCTGCCGCCCATGCCCATAGAGGGCATGATGGCCATGGCGGGTCCCGGCATGGACATGATGGTGATGCGCCACGGCCGCTCGGCGGACCCGGAAAAGCGCGCTCAACGCCTGCGCGACGTTCTGCAACTGCGTCCGGACCAGGACGGCGCCTTGAAGGCCTTTGTCGAGGCGACGACGCCGAAGATCGAGGTCAAGCGTGAGGCCGTCAAAAAGGAAAAGGGCGACAAGGCCGACGGCGACAAGATGGAATGGACCGAGCGCACGCCGCCGACCACCCTGGAGCGTCTCGACCGCATGACCAAGGCCGCTGACGCCATGAAGAAGCGCGCCGAGGCCACCCGCGCCTTCTACACCGCCCTCACGCCCAGCCAGCAGAAGACCTTCGACGTGCTGGGCATGGGCGAGGACGGCATGGGCGGCGGAGAGCGCGTCTTCGTCCATCGCTTCGACACCAAGGGCCCCGCCATGTTCAAGGGCGGCGACCGTAAGGTGATCCTCCAACGCAAGGTCGGCTGACCCTGCCCGCGCGGCGGAAGCGGCGCCCTTGAGGACGCCGCTTCCCCTCCGTAGCGATACGGCCATTGCCCAGGCGCGCCGGCCGCACTAAGCAGCCTGCATGGACGCCCGCCACACGTTCGACTTCCTGACCAACCCCGAGCGGTTCATGGCCTTCTCGCGATGGGCTGCGCCATGGCTTGGCGGCCTGTCCGCCGTCGCCGCCGTCATCGGGTTGACCCTGACCTTCATGGTCCCCGAGGACTATCAGCAGGGTGATACGGTGCGGATGATGTTCATCCATATCCCGGCCGCGTCGCTGTCGATGTTCATCTATCTTTGCCTCGGGATCGCCAGCCTGTTGTCGCTGGTCTACCGGCATGTGCTGGCGGACCTGGCGGCGCAGGCCTGCGCGCCGATCGGCGCGGTCTACACCGTCCTGGCCCTGATCACCGGATCGCTGTGGGGCCGGCCGATGTGGGGGACCTATTGGGTCTGGGATGCGCGCCTGACCTCGGTGCTCGTCCTGCTGCTGTTCTATCTGGGCTACATGGGCCTGCGCGGCGCGCTCGAGGACGAACAGAAGGCCGCGCGCTCGGCCGCCATCCTGGCCCTGGTCGGCGTGATCAACCTGCCGGTCGTGAAGTTCTCGGTCGACTGGTGGAACACCCTGCACCAGGGCTCGTCGACCTTCTTCGCCGACAAGGGCGACCACCTGCCGGCGGTCTATGCCTGGCCGGCCGCCTTCATGGCCCTGGCCTATCTCGGCGGCTTTGGCGCGTTGTGGCTGGTGCGGATCCGGGCATTGGTCTGGCGTCGCAAGGCGCGGAGCCTGTCCCTGAAGCTGGCGGAGGGCGCGCGATGAGCTTCGACTTCGACGCGGGCAAGTACGCCGTCTATCTGTGGCCGGCTTTCGCGATTTCTGCGGTCGCCTTCGCCTGGCTTATCGGCGACAGCCTGGCCATGGCCCGTCGCTGGCGTCGCGAGGTCGACCGCCTGCAGGCCGAACTGGACGAGAACCGTCCGTGAAGCGCTGGCTGGCCTTTTCGCCGCTGATCGTCCTTGTCGCCCTGGCGGTGCTGTTCGCCGGCTATGCGCTGCAGCGTGATCCCCGCGTGCAGCCCCAGGCCCTGGTCGGCAAGCCCATGCCCGTCCTGATGCTGCCCGATCTGGACACCGGTCGCCCGGCGCCGCTGCGCCAGACCGGCGAGGGTCCGATCCTGGTCAATTTCTTCGCCTCCTGGTGCGCGCCGTGCGAGGTGGAGCACCCGCAACTGATGGCGCTGAAGGCCCAGGGCGTGACGGTGGTCGGGATCGCCTACAAGGACGCCCCGGCCAACACCCAGGCCTTCCTGACCCGTCTCGGCGATCCCTTCGCCGCCAAGCGTGTGGACCGCGATGGCCGCGCAGGCCTGGAGTTCGGCGTCACCGGCGTGCCGGAGACCTATCTGGTCGGCTCTGATGGCGTGATCATCGCCAAGCACACCGGCCCGCTGACGCCCGACGCGGCGGAGGACCTGCTGAAGCAGGCGAAATAACCGCTACTTGACGCAGGTCTTGGGCGAGGCGGCCTCGCGCCGGAGTCCCGGCATCATCGCACGCGCTTCGGCGGCGGGGATCAACCGCAGGGCTTCGCGGCCCACGCCGAGTTGATAGTCGCAGTCGAGCAGCTTGAACGGCGGCTTGTCGTCCGTCGGATGGCGCTCGATCAGCATGCGATCGCGCGAGGCCCAGACCGAGGTCACCTCGGTGATCAGCGCCTTGCGGTCCGGCGTCCGCACCCACGTCTCACCCTTGCCGCCGACCGACACCTGATAGCCGTTCGCCAGCACCTGATGGGTCGGCAGCATCGAACGCACCATCGCGGCGATGAACACCGCGACCGCGCCGAGCACGACCAGAAAGATGATCTTCTGCCGGTTCATGGGGCCTCCCGTCGTCCCGTGTCGCGCCAGGTGCGCTCTCAGGTCGCGGAGCTAGCGCGTTAACCCGGCGTTGACCATACTCGCCGACGATCCGTTAACCATGTTAGTCTGCGAGTCATGAGCACCGTCCGCCCCGCCGGTTGGCCTACCGTCCCGTCGAAAACGACCTCGACCCCCGCTGCGGGTCAGGGCGCCTCAACGCGCGCGGCCTTCTTCCAGGCGGCCTTGGGCGACGCCGCGCCGACCCGTCCGGCCGTGGCGCCCTCGACGGTGCAGATGCAGACCATGGCCCAGCCCCAGCAGCGCCAGGCCCCGCAAAAGCCGTTCGTGCAGCCCGACGCCCAGCCGCAGAGGATCCTGCGGCCCGGGTCGCTTCTGAATATTGTCGTCTAAGCCCGTCAGGCCGCCTTCTTGGCGGCCTTGTCCTTCTTGGGCTTCTTGTCCTTCTTGGGCTTCTCGGCCTTCGGCGCCTTGATCTTCTTGGCTTTCGGCTCAGCTTCGGCCGGGTGAAGGTCAGCACCCGCCATATCGGACAGCAGATCCAGGAAGCCATCGCGCTTGCTGGGCTTCAAAAGCGCCAGGATGCGCGCATCGGCCATGGCGACCATCGGACGAATCGCCTCCAGCGCCTCGCGGCCGGCGTCGGTGAGACGCACGCTATTGGCCCGGGCGTCCTCGCTGCTGCGCTGACGCTCCAGGTGGCCTTTGGTGATCATGCGGGCGACCATGTCGGCCAGGGTGGAGCGGTCGATGCCGGTGGCCCGCACGAGGGCTGTCTGGGTGACGCCCTCGTTCTCAGCCACGGCGGCCAGCACCGCGAACTGGCGCTGGGTCACCCCGGCGTTCCCACATTCCTCGGCGTAGATATCAAGCGCCAGTTGCAGCACGCGGTGCAGCAGGTGACTGGGCGAGCGCTCCAGAAGACCCGCGCCCAGCTTGTCGCCCTTGCCCTTGGCCATTGCCGCAGCCCCCTGCTCGCGCGGCCCTGCTCGGCCGTTGGATGAGAGCTAGCATCTTAACACGTCGATTTGACGACAACGGTCCGTGGACGGCGGATACCTAAAAGCCGGCGTCCGGGGGCTCGACGGCCTTGGCGTCGTCGCCCTTGGCCATATGCTTCATCATGAATGGCAGCTGTGTGGCGACGAACACCAGGGCCACCGGCAGAAGGGCCAGGCGGAACTTCACCCAGGTGTCGGTATCCTGGGTGTTGCGCACCACCTCGTTGATGATGGCGACAAACGCGAAATAGGCCCCGTAGCGCAGGGTCAGGGTGCGCCAGGCCGCGTCCGGCAGATGCAGGGCCTCGCCCATGATGACCTTCAGCGGCTGACGCTTCAACAGCACGCCGCCGACCAGGAAGCTGGCCAGGGCCAGGTTGATCACCGTCACCTTGATCTTCACGAATACGTCGGAACCGAAGATCAGGCCCAGGGTCCCGAAAACCAGCGCCATGCCGCCGAAGAACAGCGGCAGCATGGCCAGGCGCCGCTCGACCGCATAGCCGATCGCCAGGGCGGCGGCCGAAGCGGCGACCAGAACCCAGGTCGCCTTCTGGAAGTCCTTGGTGACAAAATAGGCCACGCCGAAGGCGATCGCCGCACCGTAGTCGACGACGGTCCGCACCCAGCCATTGTTGGGCTTCTTGGCCCCTTGATCGTCCGGCGAAGCTTCGCTCACGGATTAATCCTTCAGGCCGACGAGCGAGCGCGAGAACGCGCGGGCGTCGAACGGTTGCAGATCCTCGACGCCCTCGCCGACGCCGATCAGCTTGATCGGGCTGTCGGAGGCGCGCGCCACGGGCACCAGGACACCACCGCGAGCGGTGCCGTCCAGCTTGGTCATGACAATACCAGAGACCCCGACCTGGCTGCCGAAGATCTTTTCCTGGGCCAGGGCGTTGCGGCCGACGGTGGCGTCCAGGACCAGCAGGGTCTCGTGCGGATAGTCCGGATCGACCTTCTTCACGACGCGGATGACCTTGAGGAGCTCGTCCATCAGGCCCTGCTTGTTCTGCAGGCGGCCGGCGGTGTCGATCAGAACGACGTCATAGTGCTCGGCCTTGGCGCGCTCCACGGCCTCGTAGGCCAGGGCGGCGGCGTCCGAGCCGGTGGGCTTGGACATGAAGTCGGCCCCGGCGCGATCAGCCCAGACCTTCAGTTGCTCTACGGCGGCGGCGCGGAACGTGTCGCCGGCGGCGATCAGAACCCGCGCGCCCTTCTCGGTCAGGTCGGCGGCGATTTTGCCCAGAGTCGTGGTCTTGCCCGACCCGTTCACGCCGATGAACAGCACGACATAGGGACGCGGTCCGTTCAGCGGATCAAAGTCGCCCTGACGGTCGGCAAGCTCGGCGGCGATCAGTTCGGCCAGGGCTTCCTTGACCTCGTCGTCGGTCGACGACTTGCCGAACCGCGCCTTGCCGAAAGCTTCCGTGATGCGCGCGGCGATCTGCGGACCAAGGTCGGCCTCGATCAGCATCTCCTCGAGGGCGTCCAGCTGCTCCTGGTCCAGGGCCTTCTTGGTGAAGACCCCGGTGACCTGCTCGGTCATCGCCTGGGAAGACCGGGTCAGGCCGGACGTCAGGCGCTGGAACCAGCCTTTTTTCTGCTCGGGCTTATCGCTCATCCGCGCCCCTTTAGTCGAACGGGCGAAAGTGTAAATCGGGATTTAACGGTCAATGGTTAGCGCCGCACGCGGACGCGTGCGATGGAGGGGCATGGACTTGCAGCTTGACCCGCTCGGAACCGCGCTTTTCTGGCTCGACTACGCCGCTGCGGCGGTGTTCGGGGCAACCGGCGCCCTCGCGGCCGCCCGGCGCAAGCATGACATCATCACCTTCGGATTTTTCGCCGCCATCACCGGCGTGGGCGGGGGCACGCTGCGCGACCTGCTGATCGGAGCCCCTGTGTTCTGGGTGCAGCGGCCGGGCTACATCCTGGCCTGTCTGGCCGCCGCCACCGTCGTCTGGCTGATGGGCAAGCGCGGCTGGCGGTTCCGGGCGCTGCTCTGGCTCGACGCGCTCGGCATGGCCGCCTACGCCGTGGTGGGGACGGCCAAGGCGCTTGGGCTTGGCGTTCATCCGATCAGCGCTGTGGTGATGGGCGTGCTGACCACCGCTTTCGGCGGCGTCATTCGTGACGTGCTGGCCGAGGAACCGAACCTTCTGTTGCGTCGGGAAATCTACATCACCGCCGCGCTTCTGGGCGCGGGCGTGTTCGCGGTGCTGAAGCTTATGGGCGTCGCCTTCTGGCCCGCGGGCATCGCCGGCTTTATCGCCGCGTTTGGCCTTCGCGCTTGCGCGATCCTGTTCGGCTGGAGCCTTCCCGGGTTCGCCGAGGGCGAGGTTTCGGGCGATGTGCGGCAGTAGGTCGCAAAACGCCAGCCTGTCGCCCAGGGTTTACCCCTTGCGCTGGCCGCAGCTTCACCCAATATCTGTTGTGCGGGCCGGGCCCCTCTGACGACCCTCGTGCTGAAAAGCGCGATCGTGATGTCGGACCGCGTCGGGCGCGCCCGGCGTTGGGTCCAAGGGTCGCCCCCCCCCGAACCCCGCCAGCCCGGTGTCAGGCGCGCCCTCCCAACAGAGGAGAGCAAACATGTCCCTGAACCCTATCCATGCCGCACGTGTGCGGATCGCTGAAACCTGGACCCCCGCCCAGCTCGACCAGCTCGACGCCCTTGTGGCCGTTTGCGCGCTCGTCGCTCGGGCCGACGGCTGGGTGACGCCTGACGAGCGCGAGCGGATGCTGGAGCGTATGCGTAGCCTGGCGGCCTTGGCCGTGTTCGGGATCGACGACGCCCTGGAGGCGTTCGAAGCGCTGGAACGTCGCTTCGAGCAAGATCCGGAGGGCGCTCAGTTCGAGGCTGAGATCGCCATCCGACGCCTGCGCGGACGCGACGATGCGGCGCGGGCGGTGGTCAACGCCGCCTGCGTGGTCGCCGCCTCGGACGGTGGTTTTGACGCAGAGGAGCGGGATGTTCTGCTCCGGATCTGCAGCCTGCTGTCGCTGAGCCCGGTGCAGTTCGACCTTGTCGCCGAGCGAGGCCGACGATGAGAGTCGGAACCTCAATCCCTTCGAACTGGGTCGCGCTGCGGATGGCCCAGCAGACGTTCGTGCAGGCCGCGTCACACGCCAGCCAGCCCACCGCCAAGCCCGTCACCGAGCCTGACCGGGTCGAACGCAGCCCGGCGCCCCGCCCGCTCACCGCGGGACGGCTGGACATTCGGGCATAAAGCTAGACCTAAATAGCGCGCCGCTCACCAAGCGGCGCGCTCACCCTTAAAAGGGCGAGACAAACCCCGGGGGCGATCCCATCGCCGCCGCCTCGTCCACTGCTAACGATTGAACGAGATCATGGATATTCTGACCCTGCCGGTGATCGGCAAACCGCTCTGGATGTGGGCGGGCTTCATGCTGGCGGTAGTGGCCCTGCTCGCCTTCGACCTAGGCGTCCTGCACCGCAAGACCCGTGAAATCGGCGTACGCGAAAGCCTGCTGATGTCGCTGGTCTATATCAGCCTGGGCCTGGGCTTCGGCGGCCTGGTCTGGATGCAGCTGGGCGCGACCGCCGGGGTCGAATACCTGACCGGCTTCGTGATCGAAAAAAGCCTGGCCATCGACAATGTCTTTGTCATCGCCCTGATCTTCGGCTTCTTCGCCATTCCTCCGGCCCTGCAGCACCGGGTGCTGTTCTGGGGCGTGCTGGGCGTGATCGTCCTGCGGGCCATCATGATCGGCGTCGGCGCAGCCCTGGTCAGCCAGTTCGGCTGGGTGCTGTATATCTTCGCCGCCTTCCTGATCCTGACCGGCGTGAAGATGCTGTTTGCGGGCGACAAGCCCATGGACCTGACCAACAACGCCGCCCTGAAGTGGCTGCGTCGCGTCATGCCGATCAGCGACAAGCTGGAAGGCGACCGCTTCTTCGTTCAGGGCATCGACCCGCGCACCGGCAAGGCCGCCCGCCTGGCCACCCCGCTGTTCCTGGCCCTGGTGCTGGTGGAGCTGGCCGACCTGGTGTTCGCCGTCGACTCGGTGCCGGCCATCTTCGCCATCACCACCGACCCCTACATCGTCTACACCTCCAACATCATGGCGATCCTGGGCCTGCGGGCGCTGTACTTCGCCCTGGCGGCGGTGCTGCACCGCTTCGCCTACCTCAAGCAGGCCCTGGCCGTGCTGCTGGTGTTCATCGGCGGCAAGATCTTCATCGCCGACGCCCTGGGCTGGGAGAAATTCCCGGCCACCCTGTCGCTGTCGATCACCTTCGCCATCCTGGCGGCGGGCGTGGGCTGGTCGCTCTGGAAGACCCGCAAGACGACCGCCCTCCCGGGGGCGCCCGGCGCAGGCGGCTAAGCGCTCGCCCGGTTCGCCGGGCGATCTGCAGAAGAACCGGGTCGGACCCTGTCCGGCCCGGTTTTTTCATGGCCGTGGCGGGGGGGCAGGGCGAGCCGGGATCAGGCGGGCTCGATCTCGCAGATCAGGGCCTGAACCGGGATGCCCCAGGCCTTCGAAAGCAACCTGATCTGCGGCAGGGTCAGGTCGCGGCGGCCGCTGAGGATTTCCGAGGCGCGGGATCGCGAGCCCAGAAGTTCAGCCAGGTCCGACTGCCCAAGCCCCCGGCGGTCCATAGCGAAGCGGATGGCCTCAACCGGACCGGTTTCGGGCATTGGAAAATGCTCTTCCTCATACTTGGCCAGAAGCAGGCCCAGCAGCTCGAACCGATCACCGTCTTCACTGCCGGGGACGGGCTCGTGATCGAAACAGGCTTCGAATTCAGCCAGGACCGCCGCATAGCCGGCCTCGTCGCGGATGATGCGGACGGCGCCGCACTGGCAGCCGCCGCTCAGGGTCATGCCGCCAGCTCGGCGATCACCCGCGCGCCGTCATGGCCGGTGACGCGGAAGGCCAGGATCTGGCCGGAGGGCGCTTCGCCCGCGAAGGCGATCTCGGTGAAGTCCTCGGCCCGGGCCACGCCGTCGCGCTCGACCAGTCCGGAGAGCACGCGGCCGACCTGGCGCTGAAGGTGGCGTTCCAGGCCTCGCTGCCCGGCTTCGCGCAGGCGGCGGGCGCGGTCCTTGATCACCGGCCCCTTGACCGGCGGCATCCGCGCCGCCGGCGTGCCGGGGCGGGCGCTGTAGGGGAAGACATGCAGGAAGGCCAGACCCGCCTCCTCGACCAGCTTGAGGGTATTCTCAAAGGCCTCATCGGTCTCGGTCGGGAAGCCCGCGATCAGGTCGGCGCCGAAGGCGGTGTCGGGGCGCACGCGGCGCACCTCGGCCACCAGTTTCAGCGCGTCCTCGCGGCTGTGGCGGCGCTTCATCCGCTTGAGGATCAGGTTATCGCCCGCCTGCAGCGACAGGTGCAGGTAAGGCATCAGGCGCGGCTCGGTTTCGAGCAGCTTGAAGAGATCCGGATCAATCTCGGCCGCGTCGATCGAGGACAGGCGCAGGCGCGGCAGGTCCGGAACCATGCGCAGGATGCGGCCGACCAGCTGGCCCAGCGTCGGCTGACCCGGCAGGTCCGCGCCCCAGGACGTGACGTCGACGCCCGTCAGCACCACCTCGAGATAGCCCTCGGCGGCCAGCTTGCGCACCTGCTCGACGACCTCGCCGGCCGGGGCCGAGCGCGAATTTCCCCGTCCATAGGGGATGATGCAGAAGGTGCAGCGGTGATCGCAGCCGTTCTGCACCTCGACATAGGCGCGGGCCCGGTCCTTCAGGCCATCGATCAGGTGACCGGCGGTCTCCTTGATCGACATGATGTCGTTGACCCGCACGCGGGTGGAGGTGTCGGTCAGGGCGCCGGGGGCGGCCTTCTCGGCGTTGCCCAAAACGAGATCGACCTCGGGCATGGCGGCGAAGGCGGCGGGATCCACCTGGGCGGCGCAGCCGGTGACGATGATCCGGGCGCCCGGCCGCTCGCGCCGCGCCTTGCGGATCGCCTGACGGGCCTGGCGCACGGCCTCGTTGGTCACCGCGCAGGTGTTGAACACCACCGCGTCCGAAAGCCCGTCCGCCGAAGCGCGGGCCCGCATGGCCTCGCTCTCATAGGCGTTCAGCCGGCAGCCGAAGGTGACGACGTCGACGCCGTCGGGGCCTGACAGGGTGGTCGCAGGACCGCCCTCCTCGCCCGCTGCAGGCGGAGACTTCGGGGTCGCCTTGATGACGGTGTAGGTGGTCACGGCTTGTCGACGCCCGACGAGGCGAAACTCGCGAAGGCGTCCTTCCAGTCGGGATGCCAGCGCGAAAGGGCCGGGCGGTTCTCGATGATGTCGCCCATGGCCCAGGCCATGCGCCTCTCATCGACCGCGCGGCTGACGTCGTTGTCCGGGCACAAGATGTAGAAGTCGCCGGCCTCGATGCGGGCGAGCATGAAGTGGACCACCTGCTCGGGCGTCCAGGCCGCGTCGGGCTTGCCGCCCGGACCGCGCCTGGTCATGCCGGTGAAGGTGTAGCCGGGGATCAGCAGGTGGGCGGTGACCTGGCAATCCTCGGTCTGGCGCAGCGTGTGGGCCAGGCCCTCGGTCAGGGCCTTCACCGCCGACTTGCTGACATTATAGGCCGTGTCGCCGGGCGGCTGGGTGATACCCTGCTTGGAGCCGGTGTTGATGATCAGGCCGGGACGCCCCGACAGGGCCATCTCTTCGCCGAACACCTGCACGCCGTTGATCACGCCCCACAGATTGACGTCGAGAATGCGCTTCCAGGCGTCGTCGCCGGCGAAGGCGTCGCCGCCGCCGCCGACCCCAGCATTGTTCATCAGCACGTCGACCGCGCCGAATTTTTCCAGGGCGACGGCTTTCAGAGCCTCGACGGCCGCGCGGTCGGCGACATCGGTGGGCGCAGCCACAGCGCCGATCGCCTCAGCCTCTTGCTTGAGCTTGCGACCGGTGACATCGGCCATGACGACATTGAGGCCCAGCTCGCGGAACGTCCTGGCGGCGGCCAGGCCGATGCCATCGGCGGCGCCGGTGATGACGGCCGTCTTGCCGGCGGCAAGGGCGGGATGAAGGCTCATGCGGCGACCAGCTCCGGCAGCTTGCCGGCGTATTCCATGGTGATCGGGCCCGTCATGATCACGTGGCCATCGCTTTCGCGCCATTCGATGGTCAGGGAGCCCGTGTCGAACTCAACCCGCGCCTTGCGATCGGTCAGGCCGCGACGCACGGCGGCGACCTGGGCCGCGCAGGCGCCGGTGCCGCAGGCCTGGGTGAGGCCCGCCCCGCGCTCCCAGACCTTCAGCCGGATATGGTCGCGGCTGGCGATGTGCGCGAAGCCGACATTGACGCCCTCGGGGAACAGCGGGTGATGCTCGACGAGGCTGCCCGTGCCGCGCGCGAAGTCGTCGGTGACCGGCGCGTCGACGAAGAACACCACATGCGGATTGCCCATCGAGACGCAGACCGGCGTGTGGACCAGCGGCGCGTCGATCGGACCGACCTGCAGCTCCACGCGCTCGGTGTTCATCTCTTCAGACAGCGGGATCTGGGTCCAGTCGAGACCGGGCGGACCCATGTCGACCGTGACCAGCTTGTCGCCGGCCGCAACACCCGACAGGCGCCCGGCCACGGTGTCGAAGGCCACCGCGTCCTTGCCGGCCGACTGCATCAGGAGCCAGGCGACGCAGCGCGTGCCGTTGCCGCAGGCGCCGGCGACTTCCCCGTCCGAGTTCCAGAACCGGACATAGGCCGACGCGCCCTCGGCCCTGGGCGGATCGATGGCGATGACCTGGTCGCAGCCGATCCCTCCGTCCCGTTTGGCGATCGCACGGATCTGCTCAGGGGTCGGATCAAAGCTCTCGGTCAGGGTCTGGACGACGACGAAGTCGTTGCCCAGCCCGTTCATCTTCAGGAAGGTGCGGCTCATGGCGGGCTATATAGTGGAAAAGCCGCGCCAAGTCAGGGGACGCGGCGACGCGGGGCATGATCGCCCACGCTCGGGCCGTTTCCCGGTTCAAGACATTCGAAAAGTGGGCTGGCGCGCGACGGAATGTTCGATACCGTCCCCAGCCATGATGACGCTCCGCCACGGCTCGGCCGCCGCTCTCGCCCTTGTCCTCCTGGCCTCCGGCTCCGCGCGAGCCCAGGAGACCGACCCGCACCTGGCCCTCGAGGCCGTCGAAAGCCCTGAGGCCCTGGCCTGGGTGAAGGCGGAGAACGACAAGACCCTGCCGCTGCTCTCAAGCGATCCGCGCTTTGCGGGCCTGCAGGCGGAGGCCCTGAAGATCCTGGCCGCCAAGGACCGGATCGCCATGCCCAACTTCGTCGGCAAGACGGTGTTCAACTTCTGGCAGGACGCGACCCACGTGCGCGGCGTCTGGCGGCGCACCAGCCTTGAGTCCTACAAGTCGGCCGATCCCCAGTGGGAGACGGTGATCGACCTGGACGCGCTCTCAGCCGCCGAGGGCAAGAACTGGATCTGGAAGGGCGCCGACTGCCGCCCCAAGACCCACGACCGGTGCCTGGTAAACCTCTCCAATGGCGGCAAGGACGCGGTGACCGTCCGTGAGTTCGACCTCACCACCAAGACCTTCGTCGATCCGGCGGCGGGCGGCTTTGTCCTGCCCGAGAGCAAGCAGTCGATCGAGTGGCTGGATCCCGACACCCTGATCCTGACCCGCGACTGGGGGCCGGGCACGACCACCGACAGCGGCTATGGCATGGTGGTCAAGACGCTCAAGCGCGGTCAGGCCCTGGATCAGGCGGTCGAGATCTATCGCGGCCAGAAGGGCGACGTGTCGGTGCGCCCGAACGTCATTCGCGACGCCAAGGGCGGCCGCGTGGTGCTGATCGAACAGGCGACCGACTTCTTCAACAGCCTCTATTTCGAATGGACACCCAAGGGTCTGGCGCCGCTGCCGCTGCCCAAGAAGGGTGGCATTGTCGGCATGTTGGACGGCTTGCTGGTCGTAAAGACCGAGGAGCCCTGGACCTTCGCCGGCGTCGCCATCCCCGCCGGCAGCCTGGCCCTGGTTTCGCCCGAGCGCCTGCGTCCCGGCGCCGAGATCGTGGCGTCGAACGGCTGTAACCCCTGCGCGATCCTCTCGCCGGGGCCGCGGCAGTCGATCGCCCAGGCCACGGTCACCGACAATCGCGTGGTCGCGGTCGTCTATGACAATGTGCGCGGCTCGCTGGTCAGCCTTGAGAACCGGGGCGAACGCGGGGTGGTCAAGACCAACCTGCCCGTCATCGACAACGCCGCCGTGACCCTAGGCTCGCACTCGGACGAGGGCGATCTGGTTTTCTACACCGACGAGGGTTTCGCCACCCCGACCCAGCTGAAACTGGCCGACGCCACCGGGACCACCGCCCAGACGATCAAGGCCCTGCCCGCCCAGTTCGACGCCAGCAAGCTGGAAGTCGAGCAGAAGGTCGCCACCTCCAAGGACGGGACCAAGATCCCCTACTTCCTGATCCATCCCAAGGGTCACAAGCACGACGGCAAGAACCCGCTGCTGCTGCACGCCTATGGCGGCTTCAACCTGTCGAAGCTGCCCGTCTACGACCCGCTGATCGGAAAACTCTGGCTCGAACGGGGCGGCAGCTACGCCGTGGCCAATATCCGGGGCGGCGGGGAGTTTGGCCCAGGCTGGCACCAGGCGGCGCTGAAGGCCAACCGCCAGCGCGCCTATGACGACTATTTCGCCGTGGCCGAGGACCTGATCGCCAAGAAGATCACCTCGCCCCGCCATCTGGGCGCCTATGGCCGCTCGAACGGCGGCCTCTTGATGGGCGTGGCCATGACCCAGCGGCCCGACCTGTGGAACGCCGTGATCGTGGAAAGCCCGCTGCTGGACATGATCCGCTATACCCAGCTGCCGGCGGGCGCCTCGTGGATCGGCGAGTACGGCGATCCGGCCATCCCGGCCGAACGCGCCTGGATCGAGGCCTATAGCCCGTATCAGAAGCTGAAGGCGGGCGTGAAATATCCGCTGGCCTACATCACGACCTCGACCAAGGACGACCGCGTCCATCCGGGCCACGCGCGCAAGTTCGCCGCCCGTCTGGACGACCTGAAGGTCGACAACCTCTATTTCGAGAACACCGACGGCGGCCACGCCAATGGGGCCGACCCCAAGGCCAACGCCCGCCGCTGGGCCCTGCACTACACCTACCTGTCGCGCCAGTTGATGGATCACTAGATGCGTAAGTCCCTGCTTGCCCTCCTCGCTTCCACGAGCCTGATGACCCTGACCCCCGCCATCGCCGCCGACACCGCAAAGCCCACGGGCAAACCCGCCGCCGAGGCCCGCACGCCCCTGTCGGAACTGGGCAAGGACGATCCCTATCTGTGGATGGAGGAGATCGAGGGGACGCGCGCGATGGACTGGGCCAAGGCTCAGAACGCCCGCTCGCTGCCCGTGCTGCAGGGCGACGCGCGCTATGCCGACCTAGAGTCAAAGGCCCTGGCCATCCTGAACGCCAAGGACCGCGTGCCCGGCGTGTCGTTCGCCGGCGATGGTTCCCTGCGCAACTTCTGGCAGGACAAGGATCATGTTCGGGGGATCTGGCGCAAAACGACGCTGGACAGCTACCGCACCGCCGAGCCCGCCTGGGAGACGATCCTCGACATCGACGCCCTGACCAAGGCCGAGAACGCCAACTGGGTGTTCAAGGGCGCCGGCTGCCTGCCGCCGGAGGACACCCGCTGCCTCATCACCCTGTCGAACGGCGGCAAGGACGCGGTGACGGTTCGCGAATTCGACACCACCACCAAGACCTTTGTCCCCGGCGGCTTCGAACTGCCGGAGGGCAAGCAGAACTACACCTGGCTGGACAAGGACACCCTGCTGGTCGGCCGCGAATGGAAGCCGGGCGAGCTGACCAAGTCGGGCTACGCCTATGTCCTGAAAGCGCTCAAGCGCGGGCAGCCCCTGGATCAGGCCAAGGAAGTCTTCCGCGGCGTCGAGACCGACGTTTCGGTCAGCCCGTTCGTGCTGCGTGACGCCGACGGCAAGGCCGTCGCGGTCATGGCCACGCGTGGCGTCACCTTCTTCGAGAGCGAGACCTATCTGATCGAGGGCGACAAGCCCGTTAAACTCGACCTGCCGCTGAAGAGCTCGATCCAGGGCTATGTCGACGGCCAGATGGTTGTCCTGATGGAGCAGGACTGGCCGGCGAAGGGCTTCAAGGTCGGCGACCTGATCAGCTTCGATCTGGCCAAGCTGAAAGCGGCCCCGGACAAGGCTGTGGCCACGCTGGTGCTACGCCCCACGGCCCGCCAGTCGGTGGAGCAGGTCCAGACCACCCGCACCAAGCTGGTCGTCGGCATGCTCGACAACGTCAAGGGCGCGGCCAAGGTGTTCACCCACGGACCCAAGGGCTGGACCGCCCAGGCGCTGGACCTGCCGGCCAACAGCGCGATCGGCCTGGGCTCGTCCGACGACAAGGGCGAGCGCCTGTTCGTCACCGTCACCGGCTATCTGACGCCGACCACCTTCTGGCTGGCCGACGCCGGTTCGCTGAAGCTGGAGCAGATCAAGGCCTCGCCGGCCCGCTTCGACGCCTCGACGCACGTGGTCGAGCAGTTCGAGGCGACCAGCACGGATGGAACCAAGGTTCCCTATTTCGTCGTGCGGCCCAAGGACGTGAAGTACGATGGTTCGGCCCCGACCCTGCTCTACGCCTATGGCGGTTTCCAGGTGCCTCTGACACCCGGCTATTCGGGCACGATGGGCAAGCTGTGGCTGGAGCGCGGCGGCGTCTATGTGGTGGCCAATATCCGGGGCGGCGGCGAGTTCGGTCCGGCCTGGCACTCGGCCGGTCTCAAGGAGAACCGCCAGAAGGTCTATGATGACTTCTTCGCCGTCTCGCAGGACCTGATCACGCGCAAGATCACCTCGCCGCGTCGCCTGGGCATCATGGGCGGTTCGAACGGTGGTCTTCTGATGGGTGTCGCCCTGACCCAGCGGCCCGAGCTCTACAACGCCATCGTCGTGCAGGTGCCGCTGTTCGACATGATCCGCTACAGCCAGATCGGCGCGGGCGCGTCGTGGGTGGGCGAATACGGCGACCCGGCCATTCCGTCGGAGCTGGCCGTGATCGCCAAGTATGACCCCTATTCCAACCTCAAGGCCGGCCAGAAGTACCCCGAGGTGTTCATCGAGACCTCGACCAAGGACGATCGCGTGCACCCGGCCCACGCTCGCAAGGCCGCCGCGCGCCTGATGGAGCTGGGCTATCCGGTGCTCTACTACGAGAATGTCGACGGGGGTCACGCGGCCAGCGCCAACCTGGCCGAGACGGCGCGCCGCCAGGCGCTGGAATATGTCTATCTGACGCGCAAGCTGATGGACTGACACGGCCGGCGCCGCTCGCCCTTAAGGAGAGGCGAGCGGCGCAAAGCCTCGCATACCGGCGTCCCGTCAACCCTAAGGCAATCTCTCGGCATCAGAGTGCTGTCCGACTCTTCTGTCGGACTGGCCCATTTTGCCCATCGAAATCGTCAAAGCGCTGGAACTTTCGGACGCCGATGTCGCGCGGTGGACGCAGCTGCAGCACGGCCAGACGCGGCTCGATTCCCCGTTCCTCTCACCCCAGTGGACCCTGTCTGTCGCACGCGCCCAGGGCGACAAGGGTGACCAGGTGAAGGTCGCGATCCAGCGTGGCCCCGAGGGCGAGGCGCTGGCCTTCCTGCCGGTGCGGGTGCGTCAGGACGTGGCCATGCCTGTGGGCGCGCCGATGTGCGACTATCAGGCCCTGATCTCCGCGCCCGGCGTGACCATGGACCCGCGCGACCTGCTGCACGTGCTCGGCGTGGGTCGGATCGACTTTTGCCACATGATGGCTGACGACGAGACGCTGGGTCGCCATGCGCGCGGCCAGACCGACAGCTGGGTCGTCGAAACACCCGACGGCTACGAAGCCTATGCCGCCGAGCGCAAGGCCGCGGGTGTCGGCGTGCTCAAGGATATCGACAAGAAGCGCCGCAAGGCCGAGCGCGAAGTCGGTCCCTGCCGTTTCACCGCAATGTCGGAGAGCCGGGCGGCGTTCGATCAGCTGATCGCCTGGAAGCGGGTCCAGTTGCTGCTGACCCACCAGACCGACCTCTTCAAGGCGCCGTGGGTCAACAAGCTGCTGGATGATCTGTTCGCGCGCCGCGACACCGATTTTGGCGGGGCGCTCTACACCCTGCATCTGGGCGAGCGCCTCGCGGCCGTGCACTTGCACCTTCGTGGCGAGCACACGATCCACGGCTGGCTGATCGCCCACAATCCCGACCTCGAGCGCTATTCGCCGGGCATGATGCTGTTCCAGGACATCCTGAAGAGCATGGACGGGACGCCGTACATGCGGCTGGATCTCGGAACCGGCGACTACCGCTTCAAGCGCGAGCTCTCCAACGCCCAGCAGCGCGTGGTGTTCGGCTTCCTGGGCTCGCCCTCGATGCCGAGCTTGGTCCGCCACGCGGTCTACGGGGTACGCAGTGTGGCCGAGGCCCTGCCGCTGGGGCGCATCTCGGAACTCCCCGGCAAGGCGATGCGACGCATCGACCTGCTGCGCGGACTGCACTGACGTCTAGAGCATTTTCCGACGAAGTGGATCCGGTTCGTCGTCAGAAAATGCGTTAATACAAAGGGCTAGAGCATTTCTCCGATCCAAACAGATCGGAAAATGCTCTAGGCGTCACGCCTCCCGCGTCCAGCCGTACTTCAGCTCGCCTTCCCGAAAGGCGAAGCGGTCCAGATGTTTGGCCACCACGTCTTCAAGCCTGGCGAGGCCTTCCTGGTCGGCGGCCTCGACGGTGATGTCGAGACTGTCCGCGTGGGCCGTCATGCGACAGAGGCCGAGCGGCAGCGGAAAATAGGCCGAGGCCTCGTCGTAACGAACGTCGAACTTGTGACTCCAGTGCTTGGCGAGCTGGATCATGTAGCGGGCCGCCTTGTCGGTGGCGACGCGAGCGTGGCTTTCCATCGTCGCTTGTTCCTCAGAGGGTCTCGATGGTCGCTGCGGCGTCATCCAGCGCCTTGGCGATGCCGGCGATCTGCTCGGCCGTCAGCTGGCCGCCGTGCAGCTTGAGCCGAAGAGCGGTCTTCAGGTTCTCCCGCGCCCGCAGGATCTGCGGTGAGAACGCGGCGCTGGTCGAAGCGGCCTCGGCCATGCGCTCGAACAGCGAGCGCACAGGCTGTTCGTTGCTGACCAGGAACGCCTCGCCTTCCGGCGTGATCGTATAGAGCTTCTTGCCGCCGCCGGCCTCGCTGGCGACGACATAGCCCAGCTCCTCGAGCAGGGTCAGGGTCGGATAGACCACGCCGGGGCTAGGCGTATAGGCGCCGCCCGCCGCCGTCTCGATCGCCTTGATCAGTTCGTAGCCGTGGCTGGGCTTGTCGGCGATCAGCTTCAGCACCACCAGGCGCAGGTCGCCGTGGTCGAAGAAGCGGCCCATGCGTCCGCCGCGCCCCCGGGGACCGTGATGGTGACCGTGAAAGCCAAACGGATGCCGACCGTGATGCTGGCCCGCGTGGCCACCCCACGCGCTGCGGTGGGAATAATGTCGTCCAAACATGTTTTAGATCCTGTTTCGTTATATCGGAATTACAGATATATCGAAAATGGCGATCGTCAAGAGCGCATTTCGATATATCTAAATACGGACAGGCTCGACGGGCGCGGCGCCGGCGCCACGCTTGCCGACAAACCGCGAAGCCCCCGCGCCCAAGGGGTTCCAGTGCGCCGGTGGGTGGATCACATCGTAAGGCTCGCGGCGGGCGTGACTGAGTCGCGCGACGCCCAGGCGATTTGCGCTCAGGCGTTCAAGCGTAAGCGAAATAGTCGGCCTCAATCTTGATACGGAGGGCGTCGTGAATACATGGCGCCTATGAGAAGCAGGAGCATCCGCTTGCGCGACCGGCATCAAAGCGCGCGCCCACAAGGGTTCCGACGTCACCTCGCCGTCGGCGCCCTGGCGGCCGCCGGCCTTCTGGCGGCGGCGTCGAACGCGCAGGCGCAAGCCGAGCCTGCGCCGCTCGCTTCGGCCGGTCCGGCCGCCAATGATCCCCTGGAAGGCTTCAACCGGGCCTCGTTCAAGCTCGGCATGGGGCTGGACCGTGCGCTGCTGGCGCCGATCACCCACGGCTATATGGCGGTGACGCCGCGCGTCGTCCGCGACCGGGTCAGCTTGGTCATCTACAATATGGGCGAGCCGAACACGGTGATGAACCAGGTTCTTCAAGGCAAGCCGCGTCAGGCCGTGCGCTCGAGCACCCGTTTCGTGGTCAACTCCACGGTCGGCGTGGCGGGCCTGTTCGACGTCGCCGCCAAGATGGGCCTGCCGCCGCGCGGCGCCGATTTCGGCCAGACCTTCGGCCGCTGGGGCGCAGGCCCCGGAGCCTATATCTACGTGCCCCTGATGGGCCCCTTGAACGTTCGCGACGGCGTCGGCCGCGCGCTCGATATCGTCACTGACCCGGTCTCGCTGTTCGTGGGCGGCTTGGACACCGACTTCGGTCGGGCCCGCACGGCGATCACCGTGGTCGACCTGCGCGCCACGACAGACTCCGCATACGAAGCGCTGAAGGACGCGTCCGACCCCTACGTCACCACCCGCTCCGCCTATGCGCAGTATCGGGAGGCCTTCGTCCGCGAAGCCACCGGCGAGAGCGAAGCGCTCCCTGATTTCGACGCGCCGCCGTCCGAACCGAACACCTCATCGGCGACGCCCAATCCATGACCCTCCCCGGTAACTCTATGCGAAACACCTCCATCACCCGCCGCGGCGCCAGCGTCGCGGCTTTGGCGTTCTTCGGCGCCGCGCTTTCCGCCGCCTCCCCCGCCCTGGCCCAGAGCGGCGCGCGCGACCCGGCCGCCGAGGCCTTTGTTCAGACCAAGGCCCAGCGCGTGATCAGCGTGCTGGCCAGCAAGAGCATGAGCGAAGCCCAGAAGAAGCAGGTCTTCCACCAGGCCGTGGACGAACTGGCCGACGTGCCGCGCATCACCAACTTCGTGCTGGGCAAGTACGCCCGGACGATCACGCCGGAGCAGCGGGCCAGGTTCACGCCGGTATTCCGGACCTATGCCGAGAACGTCTACCAGAGCCGCATCAGCGACTATCGCGGCGAACAGCTGAAGGTGACCGGCTCGGTCGTCCGCAAGCCCGGCGACGTGATCGTCAACACCGTGGTCGCCGGCGGTCAGCTGAGCCAGCCGGTGCCGGTCTCCTGGCGCGTGTTGAACAGTGGCGGCGCCTGGAAGGTGGTCGATGTCCAGTTCAAGGGAATCTGGTTGGCGATCACCCAGCAGCAGGACTTCGTGTCGACGATCGACAACGCCGGCGGCAACATCGACGTGCTGATCAACCAGCTTCAGAAGGGCGGCTCGGGTCGTCGCTAGGCGGGACCTGGACTGGAAGGACAACGGCATATGGCATTGCGCGAACAATGGGCCGAAACGGCCATGGGCGTGGTCGTCCTCGCCCTGACGGCGGGGTTCCTGACCTATTCGCTGACCGTGGGCGGCGTGCACATGAAGCGGGGCGACTACGAGATCAGCGCCAAGTTCGGCGAAGCCGGCTCGCTGGCCCCGGGGGCTGCGGTCACGGTCGCGGGCGTCAAGGTCGGCACGGTCTCGCAGATTACGCTGGAGCCCAAGACCTATCTGGCCGTGGCCAAGCTGAGCATCGACCCGACGGTCAAGCTGCCTGCGGACTCCACCGCCAAGATCACCAGCGACGGCCTGCTGGGCGGGGCCCACGTGGCCATCGCGCCCGGCGCGTCACTGGACGACCTGAAGCCGGGCGGCGAGATCGAGAACACGCAAGGCGCCGTCGATCTGTTCGGCCTGATCGGCTCGGTGATCCGGCCGCAAGGCGGCGCGGCGGCGACCTCGACGCCCGCCGAGGCCAATCCGGCCACCCAGCCGGCCGAGAGCTACTGACATGACCGCGGCCGAGGCGGCCCGGCGGGTCGCCACCCATCCCATCCAGGCCCTGGGGCGCTCGACCCTGGCCACCGTGCGCATGGTCGGCGCGGTCGGCGTCTTCGCCGTGCGCGGGGTCATCGCGGCCCTCACGCCGATCTGGTTCTTCAGCCAGCTGCGCCGGCAGATCGTCGCGATCGGCTTCTTCTCGTTGCCGGTCGTAGGCCTTACCGCCGTATTCACCGGCGCGGCCCTGGCGCTGAACATCTTCACCGGCGGGGGCCGGTTCAACGCCGAGCAGGTCATGCCGCAGATCGTCGCGCTGGGCATCACGCGCGAGCTGGGCCCCGTGCTCGCAGCGCTGATGCTGGCCGGCCGGGTTTCGGCGGCCATCGCCGCCGAGATCGGGGCCATGCGCGCGACCGAGCAGATCGACGCCATGCGCACCCTGTCGACCGACCCCTTCCGCTATCTGGTCGCGCCCCGCCTGCTGGCGGCGGTGCTGACGCTGCCGCTGCTCACCGCCGTGGCCGACATCATCGGCATCGCCGGCGGCTGGCTGGTGGCCACGCGGGTGCTGGAGTTCAATCCGACCGTCTATATCCGCAACACCATAGACTTCCTTGAGAGCTGGGACATCATCTCGGGCCTGATCAAGGCGGCGGTGTTCGGCTTCATCGTGGCCCTGATGGGCTGCTATCACGGCTACAACGCCTCGGGCGGCGCGCGCGGCGTCGGCCGGGCCACGACCCACGCGGTGGTCTCCTCGGCGATCCTGATCTTCGCCACGGACTATCTCCTGACCACCCTTTTCACGCACATGTCATGACGAGCCAGGTTCCAAAACTCGCCTGGAAGGGCGTCACCAAGCAGTTCGGGGATCGCAAGGTCCTCGACCAGCTCGACCTGTCCGTCGCCCCCGGCCGCTCGCTGGTCATCATCGGCGGTTCGGGCCAGGGCAAGTCGGTGACCATCAAGACCGCGCTGGGCCTGCTGCGTCCAGAAGCCGGGGCGATCGAGTTGGACGGCAAGAACGTGGTCGGTCTGTCCGAGACCCAGCGGCGCAAGCTGTTCTCGCGTGTCGGGGTGCTGTTCCAGGGCGCAGCCTTGTTCGACAGCCTGACCATCTGGGAAAACGTCGCCTTTCGGCTCATCAACGCCGACGGGGTTCCACGCCGCAAAGCGCGAGACCGCGCGATCGAGGCGCTGGAGCAGGTGCGGCTTTCGGCCGATGTCGCGGAAAGGTTTCCCTCGGAGCTGTCGGGCGGGATGCAGAAGCGCGCGGGTCTGGCCCGCGCCGTGGTGGCCCGGCCGGAAATCCTGTTCTTCGACGAGCCCACCACGGGCCTGGATCCGATCACGGCGGCGGCGATCAATCAGCTGATCTCCGACCAGGTGCGTCGCCTGGGCTCGACGGCGGTGTCGATCACCCATGACCTGGCCTCGGCCCAGACGATCGGCGACGAGATCGCCATGCTGCATGGGGGCAAGATCATCTGGCGGGGTCCGGCGGCGGAGCTGGCCACCACCGACAACCCCTATGTGCGCCAGTTCGTCGAGGGCCGAGCCGAAGGTCCGATCTCTCAGACCCACTGAGGTCTATCAGACCGCCTGCCGCAAGGTGTCCGCCAGCAGGCGTCCCTCGACGCCCCGGCTGGAGCCCGCACGCCAGGCCACGACGATCTCGCGGCTGGGATGGGCGGTCGCCAGGGGACGAACCGTCACGGCCGCCTTGTCGGTCAGCCCGGCCTGAACCGCCATCTTCGGCAGGAACGAGACGCCCAGACCAGAACCGATCATCTGCACCAGCGTGGGCAGCGAGGTCGCCGCGAAGGTCTCTTCCTCGCCAACCCCGCGCGGCGGCTCCAGCCCGCAGGCCGCCAGGGCATGGTCGCGCAGACAGTGGCCGTCCTCCAGCAGGATCAGGTCCTCGCCGGCCAGGCTGTCAGGATCCACCTGGGTCGAGGCGGCCATGGGGTGGTTGGCCGGCGCGGCCGCCAGCAGCTCATCATCCTCGACATGCGCCCAGTCCAGGCCGCCCATGTCGTAGGGCAGGGCGATCAGCGCCGCGTCCAGAGCGCCGGTCTTCAAGGCGCCGATCAGCCGATGCGTCAGATCCTCGCGCAGGAACAGCTTCAGCTTCGGGAAACGGTCGCGGAGCACCGGCAGTGCGCGGGGCAGAAGATAGGGCGCCACGGTCGGGATCACGCCCAACCTGAACCGGCCGGCCAGCGGCTGGCCAGCGCCGCGCGCGGCCTGCACCAGGTCCTCGGCCCGGGCGAGGATGTCCTCCGCGCGTCGAACAGCCTCCTGCCCGGCGGCGGTGAGGATCACGCCCGACCGCGCCCGGTCAACGACCGGCGCGCCCAGGATCTTCTCCAGCTCCTGGATACCGGCCGACAGGGTCGGCTGGGTGACGTGCGCGTTCTCGGCGGCGCGACTGAACGAACCGTGCTCCGACAGGAGCTTCAGATACTGGAGTTGGCGGAGCGTGGGTAACAGCATAGCTTCGCATATAGGGCGTATCTATTCGTTTTCAAAAAACTATCGATTGGACCAAGGCTCAAGCCCCGTCTACCGTCAGACTGTCGAAGCGTCCGGTGATGTCTCCCCACCCCGACCCGGATGTCTGGCGCCTCCCGGTCCTGCCGCCTTCCCCCTTGCGGTTCGGACCGGGACGAACGCTGCGCCCAATGCTACTTCGTCATCGATGGCCATGGAGCATCACGTGTCGATCGAGGCCCTGCGCGCCCGCCTGCCCGACTACGCCCACGATCTTGGGACCAATCTCGCTTTGCTGGTCGACGATCCCGCCCTCGATCCGGAGGCGCGCTGGGGGTGCTTCGTCGCCAGCGCCTGCGCGGTCGGCGAGCCGCAGACGCTTCGCGCGATCGACGCGGCGGCGACCGCAGCAGGCCTGACGGCCGAGGCGAACCGCGCCGCCCGCAAGGCGGCCGCCATGATGGCGATGACCAATGTCTATTTTCGCGCGGTGCATCTGATGGAAGGCGCGGCCTATCAGGCCCTACCCTCCCGGCTTCGCTTGAATCGGCTCGCCCACGCCGGCGCGCGAGGCGTCACCTACGATCTGTCCTGCGTGGCTGTGTCGGCGATCAATGGCTGCGGCGCGTGCCTCGACAGCCACGAGGCCGAGCTTCGCGGACGGGGCGTTGAGCCCACCCAAATCCAGGCCGCCCTGCGTATCGCGGCGGTTGTATCGGCGGTCGCCCGGACGCTGGCGGCGGAAGCCGCGCTCCATCCCCAGAATTTAGAGATTTGAACAGGGCCGCGACGCCCGGTCGCGGCGTCGGCCCCTCGACATTCATCTTGTCCGTAAACTAAGTTGTTAACCTCTGGGTAACAGATTCGCGGCGTCCGCCGAGCCGTCCACTTCTGGACGCCGAGGACTCGCATGGGGCGAAGGTGGGCCGAATGAGACTGCTGTCGAAGAACTCGCGCGAAACCAAGAACGGCAAGCCCACCGTTCTGGGTGATGAAGCTCGCGCCGAGGCCATGCAGCACCAGATCGAGTCCACCCAGGCCATCGGTCAGCGCTACGAGACCATCCATGGCGGCCTGGACAGCATCGGCCGGGTGATGGAGCATCTGAAGGCGATCGAACCGCTGATCGCCGAGATCCGCGGCCCTGTCAGCCAGGAGTTCGAAGCCCGTCGCGCCGAGCACGCCGAGCTGATCGCCGTGCGCGCCAATCTCGACCAGGCCCAGCGCCAGATCGCCTTGATCCAGGCCGAGGAACGCGAGGTTTCCGCCCGCCTCGCCGCCGCCGAAACGGCGCTCGGCGAATCCGACGCCCGTCGGCAGACCCAGGACGCGGCGCTGGAAGACAACGCCCTTGAGATCGACCGCCTGCGCAACGCCCTGCTGCAGTCGGACCTGAAGGTCTCCAGCCTCGACGCCTCGCTGCGCGACGCCACCGCCCGCATCGAGCACCTCGTGCAGGACGTCGAAGGCCTGCGCGTCCAGGCCCAGGACATCGACGCTCGCCGTGGCGACGCCGAGGCCGCCCTGGCTCGCGCCAACCAGGACAACGCCCTGCTGGGCGAGGAAGCCGCGACGCTGAAGAAGCGCGTCGATCAGGCCGGGCTGGACCTGGCCCGCCTGTCGCGCATCGAAACCGATCTTGAAGCCCAGCTGGCCGCCGAGCGCGCCCGCGTTCAGGCCGTCGAAAACGCCCTGGCGGCGCATCAGGCCGACAGCGGTCGCACGATCCGCGGCCTGGAAAGCCAGGTCGAGGCCAACCGCGCCGAGATCTCCGCTCTGCAGACGCGCCTGGAGACCGCTACGGGTCGCGCCGACAAGCTGGAAGAGATGAACGGCCAGATCTCGGCCCGTCTCGCCGACTCCAGCGCCCAGCAGAAGGCGGTGGAACGCCGCGCCGGCGATCTCAATGTCGCCCTGGAGCGCGCCCTCGACCGTATCCGGGCCCTGGAGGAAGAGGCCGACGGCCTGCGCCAGCGTCACGCCGGCGTCGACACCGCCCGCGCCACGGCCATCGAACGCGCCGATCAATTGGCCAAGAGCGCTGTGGCGCAAGAAAAGGCCCTCAAGCGCGCCGAGGAACGGGCTCAGCAGCTACGCGCCCGCCTCGATGCGATGCAGGAAGCGCAAGACCAGGTTCGCCGCGATCACGAGGCGAAGATCGCCGAGCTGCAGGCGACCATCGAGCGCCTGACCTCGGAAGCCGCCCTGGCCGAAGGGGCCCTGGAAGCCGCCCGCCGCGACCGCTCACGCCTGCAGATGGCCCTGCTGGGCGCCAGCGACGGCGACGTGGCCGCGAGCGCCTAAACTCTAAGGCGCTCCAGAAACAAAGACGCCCGCGACCGAGAGGTTCGCGGGCGTTTTTCTTTGGGCGTCAAGACGGCGCGTCTAGAGCCTGTCTGGTTTAGATGGAATCATCTAAACCAGATAAACAGGCTCTAAAACCAAACACTTAGAGCCCTTTCAAACGCTTTAGATGATTCCATCTAAAGCTAAAGGGCTCTAGCGTCCCTCGACAGCCGCCTTCAGGCCCTGGACCTGCTGGCCCAGAACCCCGTCGACGGGCGCGGCCAGCTTGTCGAGCCCGCCCCTGAAGTACCCGCCGACGTCATAGGTGACCGTCACGGTCGTGGCGCCGTCCTTCTCGGCCAGGACGATGGTCATCGCCCCGCTTGCGCCCGACGACTGCAAGGGGCCAAGCCCGCCGTTCAGCACCAGCTTCTGGCCGGGCGCAGCATGGACCGTCGTCATGTGCAGCACCGAGCCGCCATTGGGCAGGCGCTCGCAGAAGCAGCCGCCCGAGGCCGCGCCGAGCGACAGGTTGGCGGCCGACCCCGACCAGGTGTGCGCCGAGGCCCACCATTTCGACGGCTGAACCAGGACGCTCCACACGGTGGTCGCCGGCGCGGCGATCACGACCTGATGGCGGACCTGAAACCCGCTCGGCTGAGCGTCCGTCACCTCGGCCCGCGCGGCGCCCGCCACCAGCAGCGCCAGAACGCTCGCGGCGATCATCGTCTTCATCGGTTCGTCCTCCCGACAAGACCTTGGTCGGCGCGAGCCTGGCGCGTCAACTCACCGCCCTATTCGACGGGCGAGGTGATCGTCGCGCCCCGCGCCTTCAGGCGGTCCAGGACCCCGTCGGCCGGCAACAGGAAGCCAAGATCGACCACCGCGACCGTGACCCCCGGCCGCTTTAGCGCCTCGGTCATGGCGTCGGCGGTCTGGACCAGTCCCTTTTCCAGCAACGCTGCCCCGCCCGGAACGTGGGTCAGGCACCGCTGCGCGGCGCTGGCGCGGTAACGGGCGCGCACCGAGGCCAGATCGCCTTCGGCCCAGTCGCGCCCGATCGTGGTGGAATGGGCGCCGTCATAGGCCACCTCGTCCAGGGCCACGCGCAGACAATAGAGCTGGTCTTCCGGCGAGAGCTTGCCCGCGATGGCGGTGACCGCGCTCATCCGGTACTGCCCCACCGCCTTGACCTTCAGCTTGCGCGCCTTGGCCATGCGCTCGATCGTGCTGACGGGCTTGGCCTCGGACAGGCCGGCGGCCTGACGGAAATCCGACAGCAGCAGAAACCCGGCCACCGCCGGCTTCCAGTTCTTGTACTCGCCCGCGCCTTTTCGGGCCTGGGTGCGGGACTCGACAAAGCGCGCCTTCAGATCCGGCGGGAGCTGGTCCTCGAGCGCCTTGCCCAGCGGCTGGCGCAGGCCGCCGCCCAGCTTCAGGACGAAACCGGCCACCTGGGTGACCCCCACGGCCGCCTCGGGGGGCACGAGGACAAGGCTCGCCTTGTCCAGCGCCTTGTTGAGGCGCGGGCTTTGCCATTTCAGCTGATGCGGCAGCGGCGGGGCCGAGCCCAGGATGTAGAGCTTGGCCCCGTCCTTCTCGACCAGCCAAACCGCCGGCCCCTGCGGCTTGGCCATGATCGTCAGTTCAGCGACGACGGCGCTTTCGTCCTGCCCCGGCGCAGCGTCGAGCGCGACGGGCGGCGGGGCGGCTTGTCCGGAAAGCGCCAGGGAAAGAGCCAGAGCGGCGGACGCGATCATCAAAACTCCTTCAGCCCCCGAAGCCCCTAACCCTTCCTCCTGCGGGAGGAGGGTTAGGGGATCTGCCTCAGGCCCCCGGCGGAACCGGGAAGCCGCGCTTGCGCATCAGGGCGCCGATCTTGACGTCCCGGCCCCGAAAGGCGCGGAACTGCTCGACCGGATCGATCGTGTTGCCCGCCGACATGATGTCCTCGTAGAGCCGCTTGGCGACGGCCTTGTCATAGAAGCCGCCCGGCGCGTCGGCGAAGGCCTCGGCGGCGTCGGCGGTCAGGGTGTCGGACCACAGATAGCTGTAGTAGCCGGCCGAATAGCCATCGCCCGAGAACACGTGGCCGAACTGCGGCGTGCGGTGCCGCATCACGATCTCCTTGGGCATGTTCAGCTTGGCCAGTTCCTCGCGCTCGAACTTGTCCGGATCGATGTCCACGTCGCCGGCCAGGTGCAGCTTCATGTCGATCAGGGCGCTGGCCAGATACTCGGTCGTGCCGAAGCCCTGACCGAACTTGCCGGCGGCCTCGATCTTCTTGACCAGCTCGGCCGGGATAGGCTTGCCGGTCTGATAGTGCAGAGCGAACTGGTTCAGCACCTGCGGGGTCGACAGCCAGTGCTCGTTCAGCTGGCTGGGGAACTCGACATAGTCACGCGCCACGGCCGTGCCCGACACCGACGGATAGGTCGCATTGGCGTTCAGGCCGTGGATGGCGTGGCCGAACTCGTGGAACAGCGTGACCGCGTCATCCCACGAGATCAGCACCGGCTCGCCGGGCTTGCCCTTGATGAAGTTGGAGTTGTTCGAGACGATCGTGGTGGTCTCGCGCTTGAACCGCTCCTGGGTGCGGTAGGCGTTCATCCACGCGCCCGAACGCTTGCCGGGACGCGCATAGGGGTCGAAGTACCACAGGCCCACATGCTTGCCGCCGCGCGTCACCTCGTAAACCGTGACATCCTCGTGGAAGACAGGGATGCCTTCCAGCTTCTTGAACTCAAAGCCGTAGAGCTGGCCCGAGGCCCAGAACATGCCCTCGCGCAGCTTATCCAGCTGCAGGTACGGCTTCACCTCGTTCATATCGAGGTCGTACTTCGCCTTGCGCACCTTCTCGGCGTAGAAGCGATAGTCCCAGGGCTCCAGTTTGAAGCCGCCGCCCTCCTTGTCGATGATCGCCTGCATGTCGGCGACGTCGATGGCCACCTGGGCGATGGCCGGCTTCCAGACGGCCTCCATCAGCGCCATGGCGTTTTCAGGCGTCTTGGCCATGGCGTTCTCGAGGCGCCAGTGGGCGTGGGTCTTGTAGCCCAAGAGCTTGGCCCGCTCGACGCGCAGCTTCAGGATCTTGCTGATGATGGCGTTGTTGTCGGTCGCCCCGCCGTTGTCGCCGCGATTGACGAAGGCGCGCCAGACCTTCTCGCGCGCCGCGCGCACCGGCGACCCGGTCAGGAACGGATCGACGCTGGAGCGGGTGTTGACGATCACATGCTTGCCCGGAAGCTTGCGCGTCGCGGCGTTCGAGGCGGCGGCGGCCTTGAGGCCCTCGGGCAGGCCGGCCAGATCAGCCTCGGACAGTTCGATCCAGGTGTTCTCGTCGGCCAGCTGGTTCTGGCTGAACTTGGTGTAGAGGCCGGCCAGCTCGGTGTTGATCGCGCCGACCCGGGCCTTGGCCTCGGGCGACAGCTTCGCACCCGACCGCACGAAGTTGGTGTAGTAGATCCACAGCACCCGCTGCTGCTCGGGCGTCAGCTTGGCCTTGTCCGGTGCGTTGTAGACCGCCTCGATACGGGCGAAGAGCGCGGCGTTCTGGTTGATCTTGTCGTAGTGGGCCGAGAGCTTGGGATCCATCTCCTCCTCGACCTTCTGGAACTCCGGCGTGCTCATGTTCGAGCCCCAGATGTAGTAGTAGGTCTGGACGTCATTGAGCATGCGACCGGCGTCTTCCAGCGCCGCGATCGTGTTCTCGAAGGTCGGCGCGGCCTTGCCGGCGGTGATGGCGTCGATCTCGGCCAGGTTCTTGGCCATGGCCGCTTCCAGGGCCGACTTGAAGTCAGCGACCTTGACCTTGTCGAAGGCGGGCACGCCGCCGAAGCGCCCGGCCCACTTCTGGGTCATAGGATTTGGGGTCTCCGCAAGGGCGAGGCCGGGTTGAAGGGCGGCCATGGCGCCGGTGACGGCGGCCGTGGCGAGAAAGGTGCGACGTTGCACGGAGGATCTCCGGTGAAAGTGTTGGCCGTGACCCTAGGATATGGGCGGCCGACCTGTCACATGACAGGGCCGTAACCTTCCCCAGTGCGTGGACGCGCCCCGCTTTGGCGGCTACAGCTTGGCCCATGATCGGCGTCTTTGACTCTGGCGTGGGCGGCCTCTCGGTCCACCGCGCCCTCGTGCAACGTCTGCCCCAGGCGGACTTCACCTATCTGGCTGACCAGGCCAACGCGCCCTATGGCGTGCGGACCGGCGAGGACATCGTCGAGCTGACCAAGGCCGGCTGCATCCGTCTGTTCGAGCGCGGCGCCAGCCTGGTCGTTCTGGCCTGCAACACCGCCTCGGCCATCGCCCTGCGCCGCCTGCAGCAGACCTGGCTGCCGGGCTATCGCAAAGACATCGGCCGCCCGGTCAACATCCTCGGCATCATCGTGCCGACCATCGAAAAGGCCACGGGCCTGCCCTGGGAGCACGAGGCCGAGCGCCGCGGCGAGATGGTCCAGGCCCTGGACATCCTGGGGGTCTTCGCCACCCAGGCCACGGTGCGCTCGCGGGTCTATGAGATCGAGATCGACAAGCGCAAACAGGATCTGGCGGTGTTCTCCGAGGCCTGCCCAGAGCTGGTCCCGCTGATCGAGGGCGACGCCAGCGTCGTCGAGATCGCCAAGGCGGTGGAGGGCCACGTCCAGGCGCTGAAGACCCGCATCGGCCGCTATCCCGACCGGGTCGTGCTGGGCTGCACCCACTATGAGATCATCGCCGACATCTTCCGCGCCGCCCTACCGGCGGGCACCCCGCTGATCCAGCAGCCGGCGGCCACCGCCGAGGGCCTGGCGCTCTATCTGGAGCGTCACCCCGAATATGACGTGGGAACGGGCGGCGGGCGTGTGTTCCTGACCACCGGAACGCCGGGTCCGCAAAACGGCCTGGTCCAGAGCTTCTGGGGCGCCCCGCTGGCGTTCGAGGCGGCTTAGGGCGAAGGCGGCGGGTCGCTTTCGGCGGCTATGGCGGAGACGGGTTTCGACCCGTTGCGGACCTTGGCGCCAAACAGAATCCCTCTTCCAAAGGGAGAGGGAGGGGCCCGCCGCGAAGCGGTGGGAGGGAGAGGGGTTACGAGGTTAGACGGCGTGCCGGCGCTCCGTCGGGCGCCGTAACCCCTCTCCCCAACCCTCTCCCTTTGGGAGAGGGAGCATGGTCCGCCTTCCACCCTCCACCGACATCGCGAACGTCCGCTCATCAGATCGCCCGCTCCGAATATCTTCCCCAAGCGCCCCAGTCCCCGGTGTCGCACGGGCGTATCCGCTCCCCAGGACCAACGTAATCAACGCCTTAGCCCTCAACACAGTGGGCCTATCCAAAATCGACGCATCCCCCGCAAAACCGCCTGCACAATGATCCCACCTCGTCGCGAGGAAAGGGCGCATGGCCAGCGACCATTTGCGGCGGCGGGGGGCGGTCGAGCGGGGCTAGGTTCGAGGGGGATACTCGAACGGTCCGGGGATGAGCTTGCTGGGCTCACCCGCCCGCCGTCGGCGTGGTTGGAGGCAAAGGGATGTGTCTTAGCCTGTAGTGGCTCGTCCTCTTCGACCGTCGAGCGCCTGGGAAACCCGGGGCTCGGGTCCCGGTAAGGCCTGAACAGGGCCACCTGACGGGACGCTGGCGGATAACGGCCGCGCGGAGCGTCGGGCTTCGTCGAAACGGTATCTACAAACTCACATTCCGGACGAACGTCCGGCGCTCCGCAGCCCTTTCCAGACCTTCAGCGATCAGTCGCGTGAAGCCGATGAAACGCGCCCAAAATCCTCCCCCTAGCGGGGGAGGTGTCGGCTCGAAGAGACGACGGAGGGGGAAGGGGCAAGCTCAACAGGACTTCCCCCTCCGTCCGCTACGCGGACACCTCCCCCGCTGGGGGGAGGATTTTTCCCCGGCGGTTCCCCATCAAGCGGAAGGGAGATGCGTCATAACCAGCATCCTAACGGACGTCGTAAACAGCCCTTAACGCTCTTCAGGCACAACATCGCGGTTCGACCCGTCTTGCGCGGGTCCAAAGAGACGACGGTTGAGTTCGGAGACTTTCATGGCGCGAGCCGCGCGGCGATCCACGACGGAGCTCCTTTGGGATGCGATCCGTTATGGCTGGGCCCAGCCCTGGACGGCCCGGTTCCGGGGCGGGATCGTCACCGTCGTCGGGGCGGTGCTGCTGCTCGCTATCGCCACCTACAACGCCACCGATCCCAGCTTCAACGCCGTGACGGGCGAGCCGGCTAGCAATGCGCTGGGCGGCCTGGGCGCGGCGATTTCCGATATTCTGATGCAGTCGCTGGGCCTGTCGGCCTGGGGCATTGCGCTGCTGATGCTGGTGTTCGGCGTCACCCGCGTGGCCCAGGCCGACCCCGACGCCGAGCGCAAGGACCTGCGCCAGCGGGCGCTGGTCGGGGCCCTGGGCCTCTTGGCGCTGTCGGCCGTGCTGGCCGCGCCGCCGCCACCCGCCATCTGGCAGCTAGAAAAGGGTCTGGGCGGCTTCTGGGGCGACTCCCTGCTGCACATGGTCGCCGCTGTCCTCAGCTTCGCCCACATCCCCGGCGCGACCATCATCGCCGCCATCCTGTTCGGGATCGCCGCCATCGCGGCGCTCGGCTTCGCCATCGGCGTGCGTGAGGTCGACCCCGACGCCATCCACGCCGCCGTCAGCAACGCCCTGCAACCCCGCGCGCGCCCCGAGCCGGAACCTGAACCCGCGCCCGTGGCCAAGCCCGTCCGCGCCAGGCGCGAGAAGGCCGAGCCCGCGGCCCCGCGCGCCGGTCGCCTCCCCCCGCTGGAAGCCGACGACGACGAAACCCCGATCGCGGCCTCGCAGCCGGCCGCTGCGCAGCGCGCCTATACCCCGCCGCCGGTCCAGGACGACGAGGACGCGTTCGAGGACAGCCTGGACGCCCGGCCCATGGCCATCGCCAAGCCCAAGACGCCCGTGAAGGAGTCCGGCCGTGAGGCGCGCGAGCAGCAGAAGGCCTTCGACTTCGAGGAAGACGCCGGCTTCCAGCTGCCCGAACTGGCCATGCTGGCCAAGTCCAAGCCGCGTTCGTCCGAGGTGGACGCCGCGGCCCTGCGCCAGAACGCCCGCCTGCTGGAAAGCGTGCTGGCCGAGTTCGGCGTCAAGGGTCAGATCGACCAGATCCGCCCCGGCCCGGTGGTCACCATGTACGAGCTGGTGCCCGCCCCGGGCGTCAAGACCGCGCGCGTCGTTGCGCTCGCCGATGACATCGCCCGCTCGATGAGCGTGATCTCGTGCCGCGTGGCCGTGGCCCAGGGCCGCAACGCCATCGGCATCGAAATGCCGAACCAGCGGCGCGAGACCGTCTATCTGCGCGACCTGCTGTCCAGCGCCGACTATGAGAAGGCCAGCCAGATCCTGCCCATGGCGCTGGGCGAGACCATCGGCGGCGAGCCGTATATCGCCGACCTCGCCAAGATGCCCCACTTGCTGATCGCCGGCACCACCGGCTCGGGCAAGTCGGTCGGCGTCAACGCCATGATCCTGTCGATCCTGTACAAGCTGCCGCCCGAGAAGTGCCGCTTCATCATGGTCGATCCCAAGATGCTGGAACTGAGCGTCTATGACGGCATCCCGCACCTTCTGGCCCCCGTCGTGACCGATCCGAAGAAGGCCGTCGTGGCCCTGAAGTGGACCGTCCGCGAGATGGAGGACCGCTATCGGCGGATGTCCAAGATCGGCGTGCGCAACATCGGCGGCTACAACGAGAAGGCCAACGAGGCGGCCGCCAAGGGCGAGCACTTCGAGCGCACGGTCCAGACGGGCTTCGACGACGCCGGCCGTCCGATCTATGAGACCGAGCAGATCCGCCCCGAGCCCATGCCCTATCTCGTCGTGGTCATCGACGAGGTGGCCGACCTGATGATGGTGGCCGGCAAGGATATCGAAGGCGCCGTGCAGCGCCTGGCCCAGATGGCCCGCGCCGCCGGCATCCACCTGATCATGGCCACCCAGCGCCCGTCGGTCGACGTCATCACCGGCACCATCAAGGCCAACTTCCCGACGCGGATCAGCTTCCAGGTCACCAGCAAGATCGACGCCCGCACCATCCTGGGCGAGCAGGGCGCCGAGCAGCTGCTGGGCCAGGGCGACATGCTCTACATGGCCGGTGGCGGCCGCATCACCCGCCTGCACGGTCCGTTCGTGTCGGACGGTGAAGTCGAGGCCGTGGCCAGGTTCCTGCGCGACCAGGGCATTCCGCAGTACCTCGAGGAGGTCACCGCCGGCGGCGACGAGGAACAGGAAGAGGCGATCGAAGGCGCCTTCTCGGGCGAGGGCGGCGCCAACGACCTCTACGACCACGCCGTGGCCGTGGTCACCCGCGACCGCAAGGCCTCGACCAGCTACATCCAGCGCCGCCTGCAGATCGGCTACAACCGCGCCGCCTCGCTGATGGAACGGATGGAGAAGGAGGGCGTCGTCGGCGCCGCCAATCACGCCGGCAAGCGCGAGATATTGGCCCCGCCGCCGCCACCGCTCTAGGCGGCCTCGAGCGATGCTGCGGCGTTTCGGACGCTCCCAACCTGAACGCGGCTTCATCGCGCCGCCGGAAAATGGCCTTGCGACGGCCTTCGCGGCGGCCAAGGTTGAGGCTAAGGAGTCCAGATGACCACGCGCCGTATCCTTCTGGCGGCCGGCCTCGCCGCCGCCCTCGCCTCGCCCGCCCTGCTCACCCCCGCCTGGGCCCAGGGCTCGACCGCGCCGGTTCCGGCCCAGCTGTCCGCCGAGCAGAAGGCGCTGTTGGACAAGGCCACCACCTATATCCAGGGGCTGTCCTCGGCCAAGGGTCGCTTTGTGCAGACCGATCAGCGCGGAACCCAGACCCAAGGGACCTTCTATCTGCAGCGCCCCGGCAAGGCGCGGTTCGCCTATGATCCGCCGGCGGGCCTGCTGGTCGTCAGCAACGGCAACAACGTCAACATCTTCGACAGCCGCCTGAAGACCTATGAGAGCTATCCGCTCAGCAAGACGCCGCTGAACCTGCTGCTGGCGCGCGAGGTTCGCCTGGATCGCGGCGTGGTCATCACCGATGTCCGGCCGCTGGCCGACGGCTTCACGATCGTGGCGCAAGACGCCAAGCGCCAGGCGCTGGGCCGCATCTCGATGGACTTCTCGAACGGCCCCGTCGGCCTGATGGGCTGGACGGTCACCGACATCAAGGGCGGCCAGATCCGCGTGCGCCTCAGCGACTTCGCCGAGACGGCGGATCTCGACCCCAAGCTGTTTGTCCTGACCGATCCTCGTCGCAAGGTTGGTAAACCGTAGGTCGGCGGATTTGTGACATTCTCACAACAGGCAAGAATCAACATCCGGCTTGCTTGACTAAAAATTAGGACGTGGCATATTTAACACGCATGGCGATGGGCGACCGACCCGCTCCTCGCAAACCGTGCCGGAACCTATCCCCTCCCGGCGGCGGCATGAGAGACTAGACTTTCGCCCAGATGCTCGACGCATCTGGGCGTTTTTCTTTCCGGTCTCCAAAAACCGCGATAGAGCGGGGCCATGCGCCTCCGTATCGCCACCTGGAACGTCAATTCCGTCCGCCTCCGCGCCGAACAGGCCGCACGCTTCGTCGACGAGCAAGCTCCGGACGTCCTCTGCATGCAGGAGATCAAGTGCCAGGAGGGCGAGTTTCCGCGGGAAGCGTTCGAGGCCATGGGCCTGCCGCACCTGAAGATCGCCGGTCAGAAGGGCTGGCATGGGGTGGCCATCGCCTCGCGCCTGCCGATCGAAGACGTTCCCACCCTGATGACCTGCCGCGAGGGCCACGCCCGCTGTGTGGCGGTCAAGGTGGCCGGGGTCGAGATCCAGAACTTCTACATTCCGGCCGGCGGGGACACGCCCGATCGGATCGGCAATCCGAAGTTCGACCACAAGCTCGATTTCTACGAGACCCTGACCGCCGCCCTGAAGAAGCGTGACCCCAAGGCCCCGCTGATCGTCACCGGCGACCTCAATATCGCGCCGGGCGAGAACGACGTCTGGAGCCACCGCCAGATGCTGAAAGTGGTCAGCCATACGCCGCCGGAGCTGGAAGCCTTCGACGCATTGATCAAGTCGATGGACCTCTTGGACCTACCGCGCCTGGCGACGCCGGAGCCGCAGAAGCTGTTTTCCTGGTGGAGCTATCGCGCCGCTGATTTCCGCAAGTCCAACCGCGGCCTGCGCCTGGACCACATCCTGGCCAGCCCTGGCCTGCGCGACGCCGCGATCCTGGACGGCAAGGTCTCCTCGCGAGTCCACGACGACGTGCGCGAATGGGAGCGCCCTAGCGACCACGCGCCGGTCACGGCCGACCTGAAGGTCTGAGGCGATGGACGCTCAGACCTGACAGACCGGACAGAAGAAGGTTGAACGTCCCGCCTGGACCTCCCGGGCGATCACGCCCTTGCACGCCGGCGTCGGGCACGGCTCGCCCTCGCGGTCGTAGACCCGGAAGCGGTGCTGGAAATAGCCCAGCGCGCCGTCGGCGGCCGCGAAATCCTTCAGCGTTGAGCCGCCCACCTCGACCGCCTCGGCTAGGACCTCCTTGATGGCGACGGTCAGCGGACCAAGGCGCTTGCGGGTGATGCCGCCTGACGGCTTGAAAGGCGAGATCCCCGATCTGTGCAGCGCCTCGCAGACATAGATATTGCCCAGGCCCGCGACCGTGCGCTGGTCCAGCAGCAGCGTCTTGGGGCCCTGCTTGCGATTGGCGAAGGCCTTTTCCAACGTGCAGACGTCGAACCCTTCGCCGAGCGGCTCGGGGCCCATGGTGGCGAACCACGGGTGATGACTCACCCTATCGGTCGGGATCAGGTCCATGAAGCCGAACCGGCGCGGGTCGTAATAGGTGATCGTCGCCCCGTCCTCGGTCTCGAAAACGACGTGGGCGTGCTTGTCGTCGGGCGTCACTTCTCGGGCGAAGTCACCGGGGCGAACCGTCCCCGTCGGCGCGGCGATCTCGAAGCGGCCGGTCATGCCCAGGTGCATCACCAAGGTGTCGCCCCGGTCGAGCGGGGCCAGGATGTACTTGGCGCGCCGATCCAGGCGCAGGATCCGCGCGCCGCTCAGCCGCTGAACGAAACCGTCGGGGAGCGGGAAGCGCAGGTCGGGCCGGTTGGCGCGGACGCTGGAAAGACGCGCCCCGGACAAGACGGGCTCCAGGCCCCGGCGGACGGTCTCGACTTCGGGCAATTCGGGCACAGGGAACCTTCGGCGGATGACGGCGGGCGTGTCGCGGGCTAATAGCGGACTTAAGATATAGAAAGCCCGGCCCAAAGACGTCATGAGCAACACCTCCGCCAGCTTCGGTTTCAAGGATGTCGACGCCTCGCTGAAGGCGGGCCTGGTGCGCGGGGTCTTCGACCGCGTCGCCAAGAACTACGACATCATGAACGATCTGATGAGCGGCGGCGTCCACCGGCTGTGGAAAGACGCGGTGGCCGCGCGTCTCAATCCGCAGCCCGGCGAGGTGATCATCGACTGCGCCGGCGGCACCGGCGATATGGCGCGCCGCTTCGCCAAGATGGCGCGAAAGGCCCAGGAACGCCGAGGCGGCCCCGACGCGACGATCAACATCGTCGACTACAACGCCGAAATGATCATGGCCGGAATCGAGCGGGGCGGCGAGCCGGAGATCACCTGGACCGTCGGCGACGCCCAGCGCCTGCCGCTGCCGGACGCCTATGCCGACGCCTATGTGATCTCGTTCGGCATCCGTAACGTGACCGACATCAACGCGGCCCTGCGCGAAGCTCGGCGCGTGCTCAAGCCGGGCGGCCGGTTCCTGTGCCTGGAATTCTCGCGGCCGGTCACCGAGCCTTTGGCCAAGGCCTATGACGCCTACAGCTTCAAGGTCATTCCGCAGGTCGGCGAGTGGGTCGCCAAGGACCGCGAGGCCTACCAGTACCTGGTGGAGAGCATCCGACGCTTCCCCGATCAGCGGACCTTCGCGGGCATGATCGAAACGGCCGGCTTCAAGCGCGTGACCTTCACCAACTTCACCGGCGGCGTCGCGGCCCTGCACCAGGGCTGGGCGATCTAGGACCGTGGCCACGCTCGAAGCCTTCTGGCGCCTGACCGGCGCGGGCTGGGCCTTGGTCCGGGCCGACGCTCTGATCCCGCGTGAACTGGAACCCCTGCTTCCCCCCAGCGCGAAGCTGGCTGGGCGCGTCCTGCGCCTCTTCGCAGGCCCGGCCGCCCGCAAGGGACGGCCGGGGGAACGCCTGGCGGCGGTGCTCGAACGTCAAGGGCCGGCCGCAATCAAGATGGGCCAGTTCCTGTCGACCCGCGCCGATATCTTCGGCGCGGCCTTCGCCGATGACCTGTCGCGCCTGAAGGACCGGCTGCCGGCCTTTCCACTGAGCGTCGCCAGGGCCGAGATCGCCCGCAACCTCGGCAAGCCGCTGGATGAGATCTTCGCCGAGATCGGTGAACCGGTGGCCGCCGCCTCTCTGGCCCAGGCCCACCCCGCAACGCTGGTCGACGGCCAAAAGGTCGCGGTCAAGGTCCTGCGCCCGGGCGTCGAGCGGCAGGTCGCCCGAGACACCGCCGTCCTGCGCCTGGCCGCGCGTCTCGCCGAGACCCTCGTCCCAGCCTCGCGACGTCTGCGTCCGACCGAGTTCGTCGAGGTCGTGATCCGCGCACTCGAGCTTGAGATGGACCTGCGCTTCGAGGCCGCCGGCTGCGCCGAGCTGGGCGAGGCCATGGCCAAAGACCCCTATATGCGCGCGCCCGCCGTCTGCTGGGAGGGCGTCGGCAAACGCGTCCTGACCCTGAGCTGGGCGGAAGGCGCACCCTTATCTGGCCCCGCCGCACTGGATCTGCCAGGCCTGGACCGCAAGGCGCTGGCCGAGAACGTCACGCGCGGTTTCCTCGCCCAAGCGCTGGATCACGGCCTGTTCCACGCCGACCTCCACGAGGGCAATCTGTTCATCGCCGCGCCGGCCGCGATCACGGCGGTGGACTATGGCATTGTCGGTCGCCTGGGGCCCGGCGAGCGCCGCTACCTCGCCGAGATCCTCTACGGCTTTCTCAATCGTGACTATGCGCGCGTGGCCAAGATCCATTTCGACGCCGGTTATGTGCCCGCCCACCAGGATATGGACGCCTTCGCCCAAGCCCTGCGCGCTGTCGGCGAGCCGGTGTTTGGCCGTAAAGCGCGCGAGGTCTCGATGGGCCGACTGCTGGCGCAGCTGTTCGAGATTACCGCCCTGTTCGATATGGCGCTGCGCCCTGAGCTCGTTCTGCTTCAGAAGACCATGGTCACCGTTGAAGGCGTCGCTCGCCGGATTGATCCCACCCACGATCTTTGGGCGGCCGCAGATCCGGTCGTACGGCGGTGGATCGGCCGTGAGCTCTCCCCCGCCGCCAAGGCGCGAGACTTCGCCGAAGAGGCGATACGGGCGATCAAGGCTCTCGCGCGGCTGGCGGAGACCCCCACCGCACCCCCGCCCGTCGCCGCCGAACGCCTTCACACCTGGCCCCTGCTCTGGTTTCTGGTCGGCGCGGCCACGGCGGGAGCGGCCTTTGTGACCGGTGTGCTCCTGGCCCGCTAGGATCAATCATCCAGAGGCAGCCGGCGCACCTCCCGTTCGTTGAGCGGTTGGGCTCGTGGCCTCGACGTTGAAACTCCCGACAATCGCCTCATAAAGCGCCGACCGTGGACCCATGCCCTCGGCGCTGAGGGCATCGGCGACGTGTCCTGCCAGATCGGCCAGGATAATGCCCCAGGCGGTGGTTTCCATGACCACGCTTTCCTCAGCGTAGAGGCCAAATTTCAGCGAGCAATGAAGGCCGCGCTCAGCGATCCAGACGCGCGCCAGCTCAACGGCGCTGGTGTCGCGAAGGGCGGCGGCGGGCACAGTAAGGGCATCCATGACGACTTCCTCCGGCATGCCAGACCGAGCGTGAACACGCCCCCTCATCCTTCCGCCTGATCTCGACCGCGCGCCTTCGCCGCCGACGCTCGGCGTGCTTCGCGAGCCTTCTGTTCATCCCAGTAGGCTCCGCCCTCCTCTGGTCGGAACATCGTGCGCGGCGCGCCCTCGCGCGAAACCACCGCGAAGACGTTGTCCTTGGGATCGTAGATGAGAAGATCGCCATTCGGCCGCTTGAGCGTCTCGGCGCCCCTTGGCGGATCACTGACGAAGGCGTGGACCTTGGAGACATAGTCATCCACTGACTTCGCCGAGAAACTGGCCCCATTTCGCTCGAAGGATCGCTGGGCGTTCTCATCGGCCGAGCGTGTACGATTGGCGGCCCAGTAAGGCTTGCCCGCGATCAGCTTGACGGGCGCATCGCGCGGATCGTCTCGACGGCCCTCACCGCTGGGGGATACGGCGACGCCCTCACTCGCCGCGATCCGGTCGCTCCCCGTCGGAGCCTTCACCGCAGAAGCCCCGCTATCGCAGCCCGCAAGTCCAACCATGATCAAGATCGTCAGGGCGCAGGCGGGCAGACGTTGTACAATCTTCATGATCGTAATAACCCAATTGCTCTACCTAGACGATTGATGAACGAAAGCGGAACGCGAGTCGAGTCCCTTTTTCGCCCTCCGATTGGCTCTGGCGCTTTGGCGCGCGGATGGGCATGTGCTGGGGGAACGACCGGAGCGTGGAGCGGGACGTGGGCGAGAAGCGGGTTCTTCTGATCGTCGGCGGCGGTGTGGCGGCCTACAAGGCGCTGCTGCTGACGCGCCTTCTAAGAAAGGCCGGCGTGGCCGTGCGACCGATCCTGACCAAGGCCGGCGCCGCGTTCGTCACGCCCTTGTCTCTGGCCGCGCTGGCCGAGGACAAGGTCTACGAGGATCTCTTCTCGCTGACCGACGAGCATGAGATGGGCCATATCGAGCTGTCGCGCTCGGCTGATCTCGTGGTGGTGGCGCCGGCGACCGCTGACCTGATCGCCAAGGCGGCCCAGGGTCTGGCCGGAGACCTGGCCTCCACCACGCTGCTGGCCACCGACAAGCCTGTCCTGATGGCCCCAGCCATGAACGTGCGCATGTGGCTGCATCCAGCCACCCAACGCAATATCGCGACTCTCAAGGCCGACGGCGTGCGCTTCGTCGGCCCTGAGGAGGGCGCCATGGCATGCGGTGAATTCGGCCCCGGTCGCCTGGCCGAACCCGAGGCGATCTTCGCCGCGATCATGGCGGCGCTGGAAGGTCCCGCCGCCCGACCGCTGGAGGGCAAGCGGGCGCTGGTCACCGCTGGACCGACGTTCGAACCCATCGATCCCGTGCGCGGCATTACAAACCGGTCCAGCGGCAAACAGGGCTTCGCGATCGCTGAGGCTCTGGCCAAGCTCGGCGCAGAGGTGACCTTGATCGCAGGCCCCGTCGCGCTTCCGACCCCACCCGGCGTCCGCCGGATCGATGTCGAGACCGCCCGACAGATGCTGGCGGCCAGCCAGGCCGCTCTGCCCGCCGACGTCGGCGTCTTTGTCGCGGCTGTGGCCGACTGGCGGGTCGACGAGGCGTTTGGCAGCAAGCTGAAGAAGGAGAAGGGCGGACCGCCGGCCCTGACCTTCGTCGAGAATCCCGACATCCTGGCGACCTTGTCGGCCAGCGGACCCCATCGCCCGCGCCTTGTCGTCGGTTTCGCGGCGGAGACCGACCATGTCGAGGAGCACGCCCGCGCCAAGCTGGCGCGCAAGGGTTGCGACTGGATCATCGCCAACGATGTCACCGAGCCCGGCGTCATGGGCGGCGGCGAGAACGCCGTGCTGCTGGTGACCAAAACCGGAACCGAGCGCTGGGACCGCGCCGCCAAGGATCGGGTCGCCGCTCAGATCGCCCAACGGATCGCAGAGGCCTTGGGTTAGCCTTCAGAGCGCCGGGCAAATCAGCTACAGCCGGAGCCAACGCGTCCGAGGAGCTCCGCATGTCCGCCATCCCCGCTGGTCTCGCCATTCGTTTCAAGCGCTGGGAGGGCAACGCCGACCTGCCGGTCCCCGCCTACGCCACGGCCGGCGCGGCGGGTTTCGACCTGCGGGCCCATGTGCCGGATGAGGCGCCGATCGTCCTGAAGCCGGGCGCCCGTTGCATGGCCCCGACGGGCTTTTCGGTTGCGATCCCCGACGGCTACGAGATGCAGGTGCGTCCGCGCTCGGGACTTGCGCTCAAGAACGGCGTCACGGTCGTCAACGCGCCGGGCACCGTCGACAGCGACTATCGCGGCCAGGTCTGCGTGCTGCTGATCAATCTGGGCGAAGAGGACTTCACGATCCGCCGTGGCGACCGCATCGCCCAGGGCGTCATCGCCGCCGCGCCCCAATGGCCCCTGGTCGAGGTCGAGGACCTGGACGCGACAGAGCGAGGCGCGGGCGGTTTCGGATCGACCGGAGTCTAGTTGGCCACAGGCTGGATGGCCCGCAGGCCCAGGACCAGGTAGCCGCCAAACCCTGCGGCGAAGGCGGCGGCGGCCATCCACAGAACCGGGCGGATCATGTCGAGCGGCGTCTGGCCGGTCGGGGACTGGGACTTCACGGTAACCTCCTGCGGCCAATAGGCGGAACCGACGAACACACGCCGGCGGAGATACGCACTCCCGAAGCCTTGGCTGCGATGGGGAGCGGCTTTTAGGATGGCGCGATTCCAATGCAAGCGGAAATTGCGGCGCGGTGTCGCAGCCCCATGGCCCGCCCCCTCCGTCCTGCTGCGGATAGAGGCGTTGATCGAGCGCCTCTGTTGATTTTTGGACGACTGCGTCCATTTATCCCTTGTATGTTGCGCCGGACCTGACTATCCGGCGCGCTTGTTGTCATTCGACAAGGGCTTGGCCATGGCGGCGTCAGAGAAGAAGAAGCTGGTTCCCCTGATCGTCGGTGGCGTGGCGATCGCTGCGGTTCTGGTCGGCGGAACCCTTTGGTTCCTGGACAAGCAGCACTTCGAGAGCACCGACAACGCCTTCGTCCAGGCCGACACCGTGCAGGTCAGCCCGCAAGTCTCCGGCTATGTCGCCGAGGTGCTTGTCGCGGATAACCAGCGCGTCGAGCCCGGTCAGGTGCTGGCCAAGATCGATCCGTCGACCTTCCAGGCGCGGGTGGACCAGGCGATCGCCAACGCCGCAGCGGCGGACGCCGCCGTTAGGGCGATCGATGACAAGAACAGCCTGGAGCAGGCCGTGATCGCCCAGAGGGCGGCCGGCGTGACCAGCGCCCAGGCCGACGCCAGCCGCGCCAAGGCCGACCTTGACCGCTACAACGCCCTGGCCGACCAGGGCTGGGTGTCGCAGCAGAAGGTGCAGACCACACGCGCGGCCGCGACCCAGTCCGCCGCCGGCGTCGCCAGCGCCCAGGCCGCGCTGGAAGCCGAGAAGCGCGCCGCCCAATCGCTGGGCTCGGCCAAGGCCCAGGCAATCGCCCAGGCCGCCGCCGCCCATGCCGCTGTCGAACAGGCCAAGCTGGACCTTGAACGCACCGTGATCCGCGCGCCGGTCAGCGGCGTGGTCGGCGCCCGCGCTGTCCGCCCGGGCCAACTGGTTCAGCCGGGCGTCGCCCTGATGTCGGTGGTGCCGCTGGGCCAGGCCTATGTCGTCGCCAACTTCAAGGAGACCCAGGTCGCCCGCCTGCGCATCGGCCAGCCCGTCGAAATCAAGGCAGACGCCTTCGGCAAGGAAAAGATCGTCGGCAAGGTCGACAGCTTCGCACCCGCTACGGGCCAAGAGTTCGCGCTGATCCCGGTTGAGAACGCCGTCGGCAACTTCACCAAGATCACCCAGCGCCTCCCGGTGAAGATCGCCGTCGACCGCAGCCAGCTGGGCGCAGCCCTGCGGCCCGGTCTGTCGGTCGAGATCAAGGTGGATGTCCGCGATCGCTCGGGCCCCTCGTTCGCAGAGGCGGCGCAAATGACGCCGCAGGTGGCCCGACAGGGCGCGGCCCGCTAGTCGGCCCGCCCGTCATGGCCGACGCCGCCCTCCCCGCCGATAGCCCCAGCGCGCCCGCAACGCCCGGCGCGACAGCGCAGGTCGATTGGACAAAGCTGTTTCTGGGCTTTGGGGCCATGGTCATCGGCCAGTTCATGGCCATTCTCGACATTCAGATCGTGGCGGCGTCCCTGCCGCAGATCCAGGCCGGGGTCGGCGCCAGCACCGACCAGGTCAGCTGGATCCAGACCGCCTATCTGATCCCCGAAGTCGTGATGATCCCGCTATCGGGATACCTTTCGCGCCTATGGGGCACGCAGAGGCTCTATCTGGCGTCCTGCGCCGGCTTCATCGTCATGAGCATCCTGACGGGGCTGTCGACCTCGATCGACATGATGATCATCACCCGGGCCCTGCAGGGCTTCATCGGCGGGGCGATGATCCCGACGGTGTTCGCCGTCGCCTTCACGGCCTTTCCGCCTGAGCGTCGGGTGACGGCCAGCGTGATCATGGGCCTGATCGTCACCCTGGCCCCGACGGTCGGCCCGACCCTGGGCGGTCACCTGACCGAGTGGCTGAGCTGGCGATGGCTGTTCTTCATCAATGTGCCCACCGGCCTGATCGTGCTGTTCGGCGTGGCGCGCTGGGGCGACTTCGACAAGGGCGATCCCAGCCTGGCCAAGGGCTTCGACTGGTTCGGCCTCGCGGTGATGGCCGTTTTCCTGATGAGCATGCAGTATGTTCTGGAGGAAGGCGCCAAGGAGGACTGGTTATCCGACAGCCTGATCCTGTGGTTGACCGTCGTCGCGGTCTTCGGCGGGGTCGTCTTCGTGTGGCGCCAGCTGACCTATCGCAACCCGATCGTCGAGCTGCGCGCCTTCGCCAATCGCAATTTCACGGTCGGCGTCCTGATGACCGCGGTGTCCGGGGCCAGCCTGTTTGGCGGCACCTTCCTGCTGCCGCAGTTCCTGGGGCGCGTGCGACACTATTCGGCGTCCGAGGTGGGCACGACCATGGTCATATCGGGCCTGTCGATGTTCCTGACCGGTCCGATCGCCGGGCGCCTCGTCCGCAAGACCGATCCACGCCTGCCGATGTGCGTGGGTTTCTTGCTGGCCGGCTTTGGCATGTACATGGCCCACGGCGTGACCAAGGACTGGGGCTTCTGGGAGTTCGCCGGCGTTCAGGCTTGCCGGGGTGTCGGCGTGATGATCGCCATGATCGCCACCCAGCAGATCACGATGAGCACCCTGCCGCCTCACATGGTCAAGAACGCTTCGGGGCTCGTGAACCTGTCGCGTAACACCGGCGGCGCGATCGGCCTCGCCTTGTTGGCCACCTCGATCACACAACAGACGGCGCTCTACTACGACGACCTGACCTCGAAGGTGACCCAGGGCAGCGCTGCGGCCGGCATGATCGCGGGCCTCACCGAGCGCATGATGCAGCTGGGTGTCGCCGATCCGGCCGGCGCGGCGCGCAAGGCCGTCGGCGGCATGATGCAGCAGCAGGCGACCGTGATGGCCTTCGGCGACAGTTTCACCCTGCTGGCGATCGGCTGCTTTATCGCAGCGGCTGTTTCCCTGTTGGCCGCGCCCGTCAAGAACGCGCCGCCCCCGCCGTCTGACGCCCACTGATGTCTGGAGTCTTCTGATGCCCCGCGTCCCAGGACAGATCGATGTCGCCAAGACCGAGGCGATCCTCGACGCGGCCGTCGAGGTCATCGGCGAGCGCGGTCTGGCCGCGCCGATGTCGGCGATCGCCCGCCATGCAGGCGTCTCCAAGCAGACGGTCTATAATCACTACGGCTCCAAGGCCGAACTGATGCGGGCCCTGATGCAGCGCCGCGTCGAGAGCATCACCGCTTCCCTGCGCGAACCCGGCGCGGTCGACAATCCGACAGAAGCGCTGGAGGCCTATGCCCGTTCGGTGCTGGAGACGATGATCACCACTAAGAGCTATTCGATGATGCGGGTGATCATCCTGGGTTCGGGCGAAATGCCCGACATCGCCCAGGAAGTCTTCGAAGCCGGACCACAGAACGCGCGTCGCCAGCTGGCCGCGTTCCTGGAGACCGAAACGCGCCTGGGGCGGATGAAGGTGGAAGACTTCGACCAGGCGGCGGAGTTCTTCTCCGGCATGGTCATGGGCCACAGCCAACTGCGCGCGCTTCTGCGCCTGCCCTCTGAAAAGAGCCAGGAACAGTTCGGCCGCCTCGCACGGGAAGCGGCCGAACGATTCATGCGCGCCTACGCGCCGTAAGCCTGGACAGAGGAGGCTTAAGCCTCCTCGGCGTCAGGCATGCCCATCATGTGGAAGCCGGCGTCGACGTGAACGACTTCGCCAGTGGTCGACTTGCCAAGATCCGAGGCCAGCCACAGGGCGCAGCCGGCGACGCCTTCCATCGAGGTGTCTTCCTTCATCGCCGAGAACGCACGGCCCTGGGCGATCATGCCGCGACCGCCGGCGATGCCCGCCAGGGCCAAAGTGCGCATCGCGCCCGCCGAAATGGCGTTGCAGCGAATGCCCTTGGGACCCAGATCCCGGGCGATGTAGCGGGTCGAGGCTTCCAGGGCGGCCTTGGCCACGCCCATGGTGTTGTAGTTCGGGATGGTCCGCTCCGAACCCAGATAGGTCATGGTGATCAGCGAGCCGCCGTTCGGCATCAGCTTGGAAGCGCGCTTGGCGACGTCCACGAAGCTGAAGGCCGAGATGTTCATGGCCAGCAGGAAGCCTTCCCGCGTGGTGTTGTCGACGAACGAGCCCTTGAGCTCGTTCTTGTTGGCGAAGGCCACCGAGTGCACCACGAAGTCGATCGTCCCGAACGCCTTCTCGATCTCGGCGAAGGCCGCATCCATCGAGGCGTCGTCAGTGACGTCGCAGGGGATCATGGTCTTGACGCCGATGCTTTCGGCCAGCGGGCGCACGCGGCGCTCCAGTTCCTCACCCTGGTAGGTGAAGGCCATCTCGGCGCCCTGGGCGGCCAGCTGGCTGGCGATGCCCCAGGCGATCGAGTTGTGGTTGGCCACGCCCATGACGAGGCCCTTCTTGCCTCGCATCAGCTCGCCCTTGGGGAACGCGTAATCGTCGGCCATGTGTGGGGCCCTCTTTCGCAAATCGTTGACCGCTGGTTAGCAGGCGCCGTCGCCCGGCGGAACCCTCAGCGACGGACAAGGCCGGCGTAGGCAGTTTCCAGCGAGCGGGCGAAGGCGACCGGATCAAACAGGGTCGAGCGCCGGACGGCCTCCGCAACCCGGGGCTTGAGGGCGCCGTCGGCGGCCATCGCCAGGGCCTTGGCGACATAGTCGGCCCTGGAGGTGGCGATCAGTTCGGTCATGCCGATGGCGGTCGCCAGACTGGCCCCGACCCGGCTGGCGAAGCTCTCGCCCGGCAGGGTCAACACCGGAACGCCCATCCGCAAAGCGTCGCTGGCGGTGGTGTGCGCGCCATAGGGCCAGGTGTCGAGAACCAGATCGGCCAGGGCGTGGCGAGCCAGATGCTCGTCGTGCGGCGCCGGTTCGGCGAAAACCAGGCGTTCAGGCGCGACGCCCGCCGCCCGCGCATGGCCACGAAGATTGTCGGCCGCGCCCGGCGCGCCGGCGTACAGCCAGAGGACACTATTGGGCGCGGCGCGCAGGATCGCCATCCAGGTCGCGAACACCTCGGGCGTGATCTTCGCCGGGTTGTTGAAGCAGCAGAACACACGCACACGCTCCGGCAGGCCCATATCGGCCCGGCTCGGGGCGGGTATGACCGAGGTCAGACCGTCGTTTGGCTGGTAGCACGGCAAACGGACCACCGCTTCGGACCAGTTCATCTCCGCGCCCGGCGGAAGAGTGACGGCGTCAGCCAGAACAACGTCGGCGTGCGCCCCCAAGGTGCCGGGATAGCCCAGCCAGCTCACCTGCACGGGCGCGGCGCGATGGACCAGAATCCCGGGACGCCCGTCCTGCGTATAACCCTTGAGATCTACGGCGATATCAACGCCTTGCCGGCGACACTTCAGAGCGATCTCGGCGTCGGAGAGGCGTCGGGCCTCGATCCAGTGTTCGCAGGCGACCCGTAGCCGTTCTTGCATGGCCCCGCCGGTCTCGGGCCCGTAGGAAACCGCGAAGATCTCGAAGCGCGATCGGTCATGAGCCTCGAGAACCCCCGCCAGAAGCCGCGCCGTGGCGTGTTCGTGCAGGTCGGAGGACAGATAGGCCACGCGCAGCCTCTCGCCAGGCGGCCTGACCGGCCATACCGGCGCCGGAACGCTTGGCGGAGCGGAAAGCGTAGCGCAGCGGCGGTGAAGAACGGGGAGGTCGAACAAGGCCAGGGCGGCGAAGGGCGCGACGCCCGCACGGCCCAGCTTCAGGTCCGCCTTGACCAGCATGTCCAGCGCCGCGTCCTCCCGCCAGTCACAGGTCTGACGGCGAGCCCACATCAGGTCTCCAGCGACGCGTGGATGGCTGGGGTTCACCTCCAGCACGGCCTCCAGGTCGCGCGCGGCCTCGGCTGGACGGTTGAGCAAGACCAGCAACGCCGCGCGATGCGCCCGATAGGCCGCTTCGCGCGGGGCGGCCGCGACTGCGTGGTCGATCGCCGCCAGCGCTTCGGAAAATCCACCCAGCCGCTGAAGCGAAACCGCCAGAGCGTTGAAGACTGGCGGATTGTCAGGGTCGACCGCCAAGGCCGCGCGCGCCGCGACCACCGCCTCATCGTCTCTGTGCAGGCTCGTCAGGGCCAGGGTTCTGGCCGACAGCAAGCCTGGACGGACAGGGTCTAACGCCAGGCCCGCGTCCAGGGCCGTCAGCGCCGCTTGCGCCGCACCCAGCTCAAGCCGGGCCACGCCCAGCAGGTGCCAGGCCTCGACGCTCGGCGCAGCGGCGACCAGCCGTTCGCACAAGGCGGCGGCTTCGGCCGTCCGGCCGGCGCGATAGAGGTCGAAGGCCTCGCGGGCGCTGGTCAACGCCCGCCGGCTCTAGACGCGGCTGAAGATCAGCGTGCCGTTGGTGCCGCCAAAGCCGAAGCTGTTGGACATCACCGTCTCAAGCGGCTTGTCGACGCGCTGGCGCAGGATCGGCAGGTCGGCGAACTCGGGGTCGAGCTCCTCGATATTGGCGCTCTCGGCCGCGAAGTCGTTGTTGAGCATCAGGATCGAGTAGATCGCTTCCTGCGCGCCGGCGGCGCCCAGGCTGTGCCCAGTGAGCGACTTGGTCGACGAGATCATCGGCGCCTTGTCGCCGAACACCTCGCGCACCGCGCCCATCTCCTTGCTGTCGCCGACCGGCGTCGAGGTGCCGTGCGGGTTCAGATAGTCGATAGCGCGGTTGCCCGCCTCGGCCATGGCCAGGCGCATGCAGCGCGCCGCGCCTTCGCCCGACGGGGCCACCATGTCGTAGCCGTCGGAATTGGCGGCGTAGCCGACAACTTCCCCATAGATCTTGGCCCCGCGGGCCTTGGCGCGTTCGTACTCTTCCAGAACCACGATGCCGGCGCCGCCGGCGATCACGAAGCCGTCACGGTTCTTGTCATAGGCGCGGCTGGCCACGGCCGGGCGGTCGTTGAAGTTGCTGCTCATGGCGCCCATGGCGTCGAACAGGTTCGACAGGCTCCAGTCCAGCTCCTCGCAGCCGCCCGCGAAGATCACATCCTGCTTGCCCATCTGGATCTGTTCGGCGGCCGCGCCGATGCAGTGGGCGCTGGTCGCGCAGGCCGAGCTGATCGAATAGTTGATCCCGCGGATCTTGAACCAGGTCGACAGCACTGCAGACGGGCCCGAGCTCATGGCCTTAGGCACCGCGAACGGGCCGATCCGCTTGGGGCCCTTTTCCCGGGTGATCGCCGCCGCATCGATGATGACGCGGGTCGAGGGACCGCCCGAACCGACGATCAGGCCGGTGCGCTCGTGGGAGATCTCGGTCTCCGAGAGGCCGGAATCGGCGATCGCCTGTTCCATGGCGATGTGGGCGTAGGCCGTGCCGGGCGCCAAGAAACGCGCGGCGCGGCGGTCGACCATCGCCTCCCAGTCGATCTGGGGCGCGGCGTGGACCTGGCAGCGGAAGCCGAGCTCGGCGTACTCCGGCGCGGCGATCACGCCGGATTTGGCTTCCCGCAGCGAGGCCAATACCTCATGGGCGTTGTTGCCGATGGACGAGACGATCCCCAGTCCTGTGACGACGACGCGACGCATATTCTAAATCCTCTTCTCCCCCTACGATCCGTCAGGGGCCAGCTCTCTAGGGCCGGTCTCGTCTAACGGATCAAGCCATTTGTTCGGGCGTGAACAGGCCAACCTTCAGGTCACTGGTTTCGTAGATCACCTTGCCGTCGGCTTCCAGGACGCCGTCAGCGATGCCCATGACCAGCTTGCGCATGATCACACGCTTCAGATCGATCTTGTAGACGACCTTCTTGATATCAGGCGTGACCTGACCCGTGAATTTCACTTCGCCGACGCCCAGGGCGCGGCCGCGGCCGGGACCGCCCGACCAGCCCAGGAAGAAGCCGACCAGTTGCCACATGGCGTCCAGACCCAGGCAGCCGGGCATGACGGGGTCGCCGATGAAGTGGCAGTCGAAAAACCAGAGGTCGGGACGGATGTCGAACTCAGCCTCGACATAGCCCTTGCCGTACTTGCCGCCCTCGGCCTCGATCCGGACGATCCGGTCAAACATCAGCATCGGCGGCGCCGGCAGTTGGGCGTTGCCAGGACCGAACATCTCGCCGCGACCGCAGGCCAGGAGTTCTTCGAAGGTGTAGGCGTTCTTCTGCATGGCGCACGCCCTAGCACGACGGTGGGTGAGGCCTCAACGTTTCCCTACGCGAACCCGATCCCAAGCCGACCTATCGTTTGCGACACTGAACGGCCGGATCCGCGCCCCAGATCTCGCCCTCGCGCGCCCAACCCGACGATCCGTCGGCGCGAAGCCTGCACCAGCCGTTCTCGCACTTGTCCAGCGAGGCCACCGCCCGCGCCTTCAGATAGGCGTTGACCTTGGCGCCGTCCTTGGGCGCGCTGAGCAGAGCCAGATTGGTCGGCTGGACGCGCATCGCCGAACGCCGGCCGTCGGTGGTGCGCTTATGGACCCAGGCCAGACCGCCCTCCGGGTCGCAGATCCGGCGCCACTCGCGGGTTTCGGCCACCACTTGCACCGGCAGGCCCTTGGCGTGATAGACCCAGAGCAGTTGGTGGGCTTCATCCGGACCGTTTCGCGCGTTGACCTCGGCGTACTTCAGCGAAACGTAGCGCGGCACCTCCAGGCCGGAGGGCGTGACCCTGGGCCCCTGGGCGGCCACCGGCCCCGCCAGCAAAGCCGCTCCCGCCGCAATTCCGACCATGACACGCGTCAAACCCATTCGAGACGAACCTTGTTCTGTTTTTGACCGCATGTTGCTTGGCCCCCACCGGCCCCTTTGCTACAGCTTTCAAACGCCTGTCAGAGAGAGCTTTTCAAACCGCCCATGGCCGCCCGCAAGCTCAAAGTCATCGTCACCCGCAAACTCCCCGATCCGGTGGAGACGCGGATGTGCGAACTGTTCGACACCGAACTGAACGTCTCCGACAAGCCCATGACGGCGGACGAGTTGGTTGACGCGATGAGCCGCGCCGACGTGCTGGTGCCGACGATCACGGATCGTATCGATTCCCGCCTTTTGTCGCGATCCGGCGACCGCCTCAAGCTGATCGCCAATTTTGGCGCCGGCGTGGACAATATCGACGTCGCGACGGCCAATGCCCGCGGCATCATCGTCACCAACACCCCCGGCGTGCTGACCGAAGACACCGCCGACCTGACCATGACCCTGATCATGGCCGCTTCGCGTCGGATCGTAGAGGGCGCGGAAGTCGTCAAGGCCGGCGGTTTCCACGGCTGGTCGCCGACCTGGATGATGGGCCGCCGTCTTTGGGGCAAGCGCCTGGGCATCATCGGCATGGGTCGCATTGGCCAAGCCGTGGCCCGCCGCGCCAAGGCGTTCGGCATGCAGGTCCACTACCATAACCGCAAGCCGGTCAGCCCGCGCATCGCCGAGGAACTGGGCTGCACCTACTGGGAAAGCCTCGACCAGATGCTGGCCCGGATGGACTTCGTGTCGGTCAACTGCCCGCACACCCCGGCCACCTACCACCTGCTGTCGGCCCGCCGCCTGAAGCTGCTGCGCCCGCACGCCGTGGTGGTCAACACCGCGCGGGGCGAGGTGATCGACGAAGGCGCCCTGGCCAACATGCTGGCCAAGGGCGAGATCGCCGGGGCCGGTCTCGACGTCTACGAGCACGAACCGGCTATCAATCCCAAGCTCCTGAAGCTGCCCAATGTCGTGCTGCTGCCCCACATGGGCTCGGCCACGGTCGAGGGCCGCATCGACATGGGCGAGAAGGTCATCGTCAACGTGAAGACCTTCATGGACGGGCACAGGCCGCCGGATCGGGTCATCCCGGCGATGCTGTAGACGCGGCCTTAGCGCCTTCGCGCCGCCGACGATCGAGACACTTGCTTGTGGCGACTTCCCTCAATACGCTCGCCTGAGTTGAGGGGGACAGAGCCATGCTTAGCCGTCGCGCCATTGTCGCGTCGGGCGTTTTCGCGCCCGCGCTGGCCAGCTTTTCGATCGCTAGGGCTCAGGCCTCACCTCACACCATCGAGGAACTCAGCGCGCCGCCGGTCGACCGCGATGCGGCGCTGTCTCCGAACGGCAAGTTCATCGCCTTGGCGTCAACGCGTCGGATCGACGAGAACAAGGATGACTCCAGCATCACGATCATCCCGGCCGACAATCCCGAGAAGACCCTGACGGTGCTGCCGCTCGGCGATCGAGATATCGCAAACGTCACCTGGGCCAGTGACCGCCGCCTGCTCATCACCCTGGTGATCCCCCTGCGACGCGGCGGGCCGTCCATCGGGACTCGCCTCGCCTCGACATCAGATCCGGACGAGCGGCCGAAGGCGCGCCGGGTTCTGGCCATCGACATGGACGGCAAGAACAGTGTCATGCTCTTCGGTAACGATCAGATGCTGCGCGAGGTGCCGGACCTGGGGGACATCGTTGACCTTTTGCCCGATGATCCCGACCACATCCTGGTCAAGGCCGCCAACTTCAGCGCTGGGATCTATTGCCTCTACAAGGTCAACATCCTGACCGGTGAACCGGAGCTCTTCGAGCGCGGCACGCTAAAGACCCGGCGCTGGTTGACCCAAGCCGGCGTTCCGGTTGTCCGCTATGACTACAATGATCGCGGCACCGTTCAGACGATTTATGTCCGGGCGCCGGGAGAGGCGGCGTGGCGGTTCTTCCGCAAGCTACGCGGCGATCAGCAATCGAAGGCCGAGTTCGAGTTCATAGGCGCAGCGCCGCAGCCCGGCGTGATGCTGGCGCTCGCGCCCCAGGGCGACGATGGGGCGCTGGCGCTACGCGAGTTTGATCTGCGCACCCTGGCCCTGGGCAAGACCCTGGCCAGCAAACCCAATCGCGACGCCGAATGGGTTTTGCGAAGCCGCAAGGGCGAGCTTATGGGCGTGGCCTTCATCGAGGATCGCCTGACCTACAAATTCACCGATCCGCGCATGGAGTCGGTCTATCGCGGCCTCAACCGTTACCTCGGCGATGTCTGCAACATTCGCATTTTCGATATCAGCGACGACGGCATGCGCTTCCTGGCGCGCGTCACCGGTCCCCGTGAACCTGGAACGCTCTATTTCTATGACCGTGTGACAAAGCGCTTCGACGGGATCGGCCAAGCCTATCCGACGCTGACGCCCGAGCGCCTGGCGCCCATGGAGACCCTCAGCGTCCGCACCCGCGACGGTGCGACGATCACCGCCTATCTGACCATTCCGCTGGCGCCTGGCCCCCGGCCCCTGGTCGTGTTTCCGCACGGTGGACCGGAACTGCGCGACCACTACGATTATCAGACCTTTGTCCAGGTTCTGGCCGCGCAGGGCTGGTTGGTGTTGCAGCCCAATTTCAGGGGCTCAGGCGGCTACGGGAAGGCGTTCGCCGACGCCGGTCGCAAGCGCTGGGGCGACCGGATGCAGGAAGACCTCGAGGACGCCGTGGCGCATGTCCTAGCCAGCGGACGCGCTGATCCAAAGCGTGTGGCCATCGCCGGCGCGAGTTACGGCGGCTATGCGGCGCTGCAGGGCGCCGTCCGCAATCCAGATCTCTACAAGGCCGTGGTGTCCATCGCGGGTGACTGCGATCTGGTGGAGTCGATCGCCTTTTCCAGGATGCAGGACGGGCCCGATTCACCCTCCTATCTCTATTGGTTGGAGACAATCGGAGACCCCGCCAAGGATCGCGACATGCTGAGAGCCGCTTCGCCGGCCTTGCACGCCGAAAAGGTGCGAGCGCCGGTGCTGTTGATCCACGGTCTGGAGGACGTGATCGTTGCGCCCAAACAATCACGAATCATGCAGAGCGCTCTGAAATCGGCGGGAAAGTCGGTCGAACTGATCGAGTTGAAGGACGTGGGCCACCGCGATTTGCGTGAGGAGCATTGGAATCTCGTCTACTCGCGAACCGTCAAACACATCGCCAAGGCCTTAGCCTGACGCCTCACCCCCGCATGTCCCCCGTCTCGATAAACCGCTGGTGCCAGGCGAAGGCCTCCATCAGCAGGGTCGGCGACTGCTGACCGTAAGAGTCGCGCCGGGCGCGGGTCAGATAGTCCTTCAAGGCCGGTCGATAGTCTGGATGGGCGCAGTTCTCGATGATCACCTCGGCCCGCTGCCGGGGCGACAGGGCCCGCAGATCGGCCAGGCCCTGCTCGGTGACCAGGACCTGGACGTCCTGGTTGATGTGATCGACGTGCGGGGTCTTGGGGACAATGGTCGAGATCTTGCCGCCCTTGGCCGTCGAGGGGGCCATGAAAATCGAGACATAGGCGTTGCGGGCGAAGTCGCCGCTGCCGCCGATGCCGTTCTGGATGCGCGAGCCCATCAGGTGGGTCGAGTTCACCGCCCCGTGGATGTCGGCCTCGATCATGCCGTTCATGGCGAGGCAGCCCAGGCGTCGGATCAGCTCGGGGTGATTGCTGATCTCCTGCGGTCGCAGGACCAGGCGGTCGCGGAGTCTGTCGAGGTCGGCGTTCAGCGTATGGGCGGCCTCGGGGCTGAGAGAGAAGGCCGTGGCCGAGGCGCTGAGCAGCCTGCCCGACTCCAGCAGCGCCAGCATCCCGTCCTGCAGGACCTCGGTATAGGCGGTCATACCCTCGAACGGCCCATCGACCAGGCCGAACATCACCGCATTGGCGATGTTGCCGACGCCCGACTGCAGCGGCAGCAGGTTGGCCGGCAGGCGACCCCGCGCCACCTCGTGGCGGAAGAACTCCAGAAGGTGGCCGGCGATGGCGCGGTGATCCTCGCCCGGCGCATCGAACGGCAGATTGCGATCGGGGGTGTCGGTTTCGACCACCGCCACGACCTTCGCCGGGTCGCACCGGAAATAGGCCTCGCCGATCCGCTGGTCCGGTCGCGTCAACGGAATAGGCCGCCGGTCTGGCGGCAAGGCCGTGCCGTAGTAGATGTCGTGCATCCCCTCCAGAGCGGGGTTCTGCCAACGGTTCACCTCGAGGATCACTTTCGAGGCCCGGTCGATCCAGGTCTTGTTGTTGCCCACGGACGAGGACGGGATCAGCGAACCGTCCGGCCGGATCCCGGTGACCTCGATCAGGGCGGTGTCGAGCGGTCCGAGGAACCCCTGCCAGGCCATCGGGGCGACCTGCGACAGGTGCATGTCGAAATAGTCCATTTCGCCGCGATTGATCATTTCCCGGGCGATAGGGTCGGAATTGTAGGGTAGGCGGAACTCGATGCCGTTGGCCTTGGCCAGGGCCCCGTCCAGCTCGGGTCCCGTCGAGGCGCCGGTCCAGACGCGCAGCTTGAAGGGACGCCCAGCGGCGTGCTCGGCCTCGATGCGGCGCGCCAGCGCCGTGGGAACGGCCTTGGGATAGCCCGATCCGGTGAAGCCGCTCATGCCGACGGTCTCGCCTGGACCGATCAGCGCCGCCGCGTCCTCGGGCGACATCACCTTGGCCTTCAGCGCGTCCAGCCCGATCCGTGATCCGCTCATGCTCGCCCCACGCGCTTGCTTCACCCGCATATGGCGGGTCTGGCGCTGCGCTGTCAGGTCCGTACGAACCCGCAGGCGGCGCTAGTTGACGGGGTGGGCCGCCAGCCAGGCCTCAAGATCCGCCGCCGAGCGGTCGGGGATCTGCTCCATCGGCACGTGGCCCACGCCCGGATAGAGGATCAGGGTCGCCCCCGGTATGGCCTTGTGGAACTTCTCGCCGTCGGCGGCGGGAATGATCCTGTCTTCCTGGCCGAACATGATCAGGGTCGGGGCATGGATCGTCGAAAGCTCGGCGACGGTGGCGTCACGGCGGGGCCCGCTCTGCAGAGACAGCAGAATGTCGCGATGACCCGGCCCGCGGGACAGTTCGACATAGCGATCGATCAAGGCTGGTGTGACCAGGCTCTGATCCCAGTAGCCCGAGCGTAGCCCCTGCGCGACCAGAGGCCGGGTGTCGACGTCCTTCAGCACAGCGCGGCCGATCGGATGGCGAAGTATGGTGAAGATCAAAGCTCCGCCCGAATTCTCGGACGGCCATCCCGCCGCATCGACCAGCACAAGCCGCTGAACCTTGTCGGGATGATCGACCGCATAGGTCCAGGCCACCGCGCCGCCCATCGAATTGCCGGCCAGGGTGAAGCGGGTCAGGCCCAGCCGCGCCGTCAGAGCATCGACCACCGCGACGAACCCTTGGCGCCCCGCGACATAGGGGCCCGACGTCCGCGTCAGGCCATGACCCGGTAGATCCAGAACGATCACACGATAGGTCTTGGACAGCCGCGCGGCCCAGGCGTCCCAGGCGTGGGTCGAGGCCGAGTAGCCGTGCACCAGCACGATCGCCGGGGCGTCACGCGGTCCAAGGTCGCGATAATGCGCCCGCACGCCGCCCGGAAGCGCCATGTAGCGGGAGTCCGCATAGCCATACTTGGCTTCCAGCGTCGCATAGGGAATGTCTGGCCTCTGCAACAGAAACCAGGCTCCCACGGCGACAGCGATCAACACACCCAGCGCGATCGCCAGGCCCCGCGCCCAGGTTTTCATCCCAAAACTCCCGCAGACAGTCAGCCTATAGCGAACGGCGTTACGCTAGGGAGGTCAAGCGCCGCAGGACGGGCACTGCGGGTCGCGCCCGATCCGGACCGTGCGCGTTTCGCCGGCCAAACCGTCATAGATCAGCAAGCGCCCCGAAAGGGGCTCACCCGCGCCGGTGATCAGCTTCACCGCCTCCAAGGCCATCATGGAGCCGATCACGCCGGCGAGCGCCCCGACCACGCCCACCAGGGCGCAGGTCTCCGCGTCGGGCGGGATGTCCGGCACCAGACATCGATAGCAGGGCTGGCCGTGGAACACGCCGACCTGGCCCGTCCAGCGCCCCAACGCGCCGCTGACGAGGGCTTTGCCCTGCACAACGCAAGCATCGCTCACAGCAAAGCGGGTCGCGAAATCGTCTGTGCCGTCCAGAACCAGGTCATACCCGGAAACCACCGCCTGGGCGTTGGAGGCGTCCAGCCATACCGGGTGGGTTTCGACGCTTGTGTTCGGATTGAGCGTGCGCAGATGCTCGCTCGCCGCCTCCACCTTGGGCCGGCCCACATCGCCAGTGGCGTACAGCACCTGGCGCTGCAGGTTCGAGAGCGAGACGATGTCCGGGTCGACCAGCCCGATCGTCCCGACCCCGGCGGCGGCCAGATATAGCGCGGCCGGCGCGCCAAGACCGCCCGCCCCCACCACCAGAACCCGCGCGGCCTTGAGCTTTTGCTGGCCCGGGCCGCCCACTTCGCGCAGCACCAGATGGCGGGCGTACCGCTCGACCTCGCCGTCGGAAAAACTCATGGCGCTTGACCCTCCGCCCCGGCCTCGCCACATGCGAAGCCATGCAAAGCAACAGCTCTTCCTTCCCCGACTGGCACGGCACGACCATTCTGGCGGTGCGCAAGAACGGCTCGACCGTGATCGCCGGCGACGGACAGGTCTCCATGGGCCCAACCGTCGTCAAGGGCAACGCCCGCAAGGTGCGTCGCCTGGCCGGCGGCAAGGTGGTCGCGGGCTTCGCCGGCGCCACGGCCGACGCCTTCACCCTGATTGAACGGCTGGAAGCCAAGCTGGAGCAGTATCCCGACCAACTGGCCCGCGCCTGCGTCGATCTGGCCAAGGACTGGCGGACCGACCGCTACCTGCGCCGGCTGGAAGCCATGCTGCTGGTGGCCGACAAGACCGCCATCTACACGGTCACCGGCGTCGGCGATGTTCTGGAGCCCGGCGAGAGCCTCGGCGGCGGCGCGGTCGCGGCGATCGGCTCGGGCGGCAACTACGCCCTGGCAGCCGGCAAGGCCCTGATCGATCTGGACCTCTCGGCCGAGGACATCGCCCGCAAGGCCATGGGCATCGCCGCCGAGATCTGCGTCTACACCAACGGCAACCTGACCGTCGAAAGCCTGTAATGACCGAGTTTTCGCCCCGCGAGATCGTTTCCGAACTGGACCGCTACATCGTCGGTCACGCCGAGGCCAAGAAGGCCGTCGCCGTGGCGCTGCGCAACCGCTGGCGCCGTCGCCGGGTCCCCGCCGACCTGCGCGATGAGGTCACCCCGAAGAACATCCTCCTGATCGGCCCCACCGGCGTCGGCAAGACCGAGATCGCCCGCCGTCTGGCCAAGCTGGCCCAGGCGCCGTTCCTGAAGGTGGAAGCCACCAAGTTCACCGAGGTCGGCTATGTCGGCCGCGACGTCGACCAGATCGTGCGTGACCTCGTCGAAAGCGCCCTGGCCATGGTGCGGGAAAAGCGCCGCGCCGCCGTGAAGGCCAAGGCCGAGGGCGCCGCCGAGGAGCGGATCCTCGACGCACTCACCGGTCCGGGCTCGACCGCCGCCCGAGAGTCGTTCCGCAAGAAGCTGCGCGCCGGCGAGCTGGACGACAAGGAGGTCGAACTGCAACTGGCCGACACCGGCGGTCCCAGCTTCGACATCCCCGGCCAGCCCGGCGCGGCGGTGTTCAACCTGTCGGACATGATGAAGTCTCTGGGCGGTGGCCGCACCAAGACCCACAAGACCACCGTCTCGGGCGCCTGGGCGCCCCTGATCGCCGAGGAAAGCGACAAGCTGCTGGACCAGGAGGCCCTGACCCAGGAGGCGCTGGAACTGGCCGAGAACCACGGCATCGTGTTCCTGGACGAAATCGACAAGGTCGCCAGCTCCTCGCAGCGTTCGGGGGCCGATGTCAGCCGCGAGGGCGTGCAGCGGGATCTCTTGCCGCTGATCGAGGGCACGACGGTCTCGACCAAGTACGGGCCGGTCAAGACCGACCACATCCTGTTCATCGCCTCGGGCGCCTTCCACGTCGCCAAGCCCTCGGACCTTTTGCCGGAACTGCAGGGCCGCCTGCCGATCCGCGTGGAGCTGAAGGGCCTGTCGCGCGATGACATGCGCCGCATCCTCACCGAGCCGGAAGCCAACCTCATCCGCCAGCACCAGGCGCTGATGGCGACCGAAGAGGTCACGCTGGTCTTCACTGACGAGGCGATCGACGCCCTGGCCGACGCGGCGGTGGCCGTGAACGGCTCGGTCGAGAACATCGGCGCCCGCCGGCTGCAGACGGTCATGGAAAAGGTGGTCGAGGAGATCAGCTTCACCGCCGCCGATCGTGGCGGCGAGACCGTGACGATCGATGCGGCCTATGTTCAGGAGCGGGTGGGCGCGCTGGCGGCTAATGCGGATCTGAGCCGGTTTATTTTGTAGCTCTGACTCACCCCCTCCGCGCTGCGCGCTCCTCCCCCAGAGGGGGAAGAAGGAATGGCGCGCACCTTCCGCCCCCTTCCGTGGGCGGACGACCTGCGCAGCAGGTCAGGTGGGGGCAAGTATCACCCCGCCGCCGCGACCGCCTCCATGCCCAGCATCGCCGCCTTGCGGGCCAGACCCCAGTGATAGCCCGTCAGCCGCCCGTCCTTGGCGATGGCGCGGTGACAGGGGATCAGCAGCGAGATGGGGTTGGCCCCAATGGCGCCGCCGGTCGCTTGGAAGGCCTTGGGCTTGCCCGCCCAGGCGGCGACCTGTCCGTAGGTGGCCGTCTCGCCGGTCGGGATCCGTAACAGCGCCTTCCAGACCTGGACGTGAAACGGTGAGCCGATCAGGACGACCGGCAAGGGCCCCTCCCCGCCGGCGAAGGCGTGCAGGGCGGTGGCCTGGGCCGCAAGGTCGTCGCGGCTCCAGTCGGCGGCCGGGAAGCGCCGATGCATGTCAGCGAAACTCGCCTCGTCGTCGCCGTCCGAAAAGGCCAGGCCCGCCAAGCCGCGATCAGCCATCACGAACAGGCCCTTACCGAACGGCGTCGGCGCCCAGCCCCAGCGCAGGCGCATGCCCGCACCGCGTCGGCGCACCTCTCCCGGCGTGGCGGCTTCTTGCGCGATGAACAGATCATGCAGGCGCGAGGGTCCCGAAAGCCCAGCGTCGAAGGCCGCGTCCAGCACCGTGCCGCCGGCCTCCAGCGAGCGTCGCGCCTCGGCGTGGGCGATGGCCAAGACAAAGGTCTTCGGGCTCACGCCCGCCCAGCGGGTGAAGATGCGCTGGAAATGGAACGGCGAAAGGCCCACCGCCTGGGCGGCGTCGTCCAGCGACGGATGATCTGACCACCGCTCGGCCAGCCAGTCGAGCGCCTTGGCCATGCGGTGGTAGTCGACCGAGCGCTCGGCCAAGCGGGCCAACTCCTGGCGCGCGGCCTCAGAAATGGCGTCGGAAAGGGGGGATGCGTCGTAAGCCATGGTCATAGGCTAGGCCCCCGGGCCAGCGCCGTCCGCCCGGTTCTTGCGCTGATCACGACCAGCGCTCGTTGCGAGCCGCGCGGATCGCATCCTTCAGGGCGTCGGCGAGCTCCACGCGCTGGTCCGGTCCCAGGGCGCGCGCCAGGGTCAGGCGTTTTCGATGGATCATCAGCCGAACCCGAACCTCGTGCTCGCCCGGCTGCTCCACGCCGACCCGCGTGAAGGCCGTCGGCGAGGTCCAGACCGTGCGCGCGCCCTTTTCGTCCTCGCGGCTGACCGTCACCGCCTCGGCCGTGACCTGGATGCGCTCGACCCGGCGGGCCGCTCGCGCGCTGGCGCGCAAGGCGATCCACAGCGCCAGGACGTCGAGACCGAGAAAAGGCAGAACCGGTGGGGCGCGGATCACGATCAGAAAGATCGCCACCAGCACGTTGAACGCCATGACCACGGCCAGCAACACCGCGGCGCCCTGCGGGCTCAGCGAGCGGTGGGGGGCGATCACCCGGTCCATGTAGATCGGCTTGGCCATGGCGCGAATTTAGGTGTCAGCCGCGCTCTTGGCGAGCGGAGTCCCCCACGGCATGGTCGCCCCATGGTCAAGACTCCCCGTAAAGCCGCTTTGGTCAGCAAGACGCCGGTCCGCAAGGCCGCCAGGAAGCCCGTCAAACGCCTCTCGCCGGCCCAGCGCGAGCGCGTCGCCGTCCTGTTCGACCGGTTCGAGGGCCTGGACCTGCATCCCAAGACCGAGCTCAACTATTCCAACCCCTATGAGCTGGTCACGGCCGTCGCCCTGTCGGCCCAGGCCACCGACGTCCAGGTCAACAAGGCCACCGGCCCGCTGTTCCAGGTCGCCAACAGCGCCGAGGCGATGCTGGCGCTCGGGGAAGAGGGGCTGACCAAGTACATCGCCTCGATCGGCCTGTTCCGCAGCAAGGCCAAGAATGTCATCGCCGCCGCCCACATCATCATGAACCAGCATGGGGGCGAGGTTCCGCTCAACCGCGAAGACCTGGAAGCCCTGCCCGGCGTTGGCCGCAAGACCGCCAGCGTGGTGTTGAACGAGCTGGATATCGAGCCGGCCATCGCCGTCGACACCCACGTGTTCCGGGTCTCGCATCGCCTGAAGCTGTCGAGCGGCAAGACACCGGACGCGGTCGAGCAGGACCTGATGCGGGTGGTCCCGCCGCCCTACCAGACGCGCGCCCACCACTGGCTGATCCTGCACGGCCGCTATGTCTGCGTGGCGCGAAAGCCCAAATGCGAGATCTGCAAGATCAGCGACCTGTGTCCGTCGCGGGAGCTCTTCTTGGGGGCGTGAGCCCAAAAATCCTCTCCCTGTGGGAGAGGTGTCGGCGCAGCCGACGGAGAGGGGAGAGGCCGCGCCAAGCGACTTCCCCCTCCGGCGCTTCGCGCCACCTCCTCCGCTGGGGGGAGGATTTTGGCGCTAGCCCATCGCCCGCATCACAGCCGCCGCGAAGGCGGCGCCCTTGTCATGGGCGTGCTCCAGGAAGAGGTCGGGTTCAATGACCTCCAGCTCCATCAGCTGGGGCGTGTGGTCGAGGCCCCGGATCAAATCAACGCGCGCATAGGTCAGGGGTGGCCCGGCGGCTTCCAGCACCATGGCGGCCGCGCGCAGGGCTTCAGGTTCGGGCGCGATCTCGCTGACACGGCCACCGAACTGCGGCTGAACGCGGAAATCGCCGTCGACCGCGACCTTGGCGACGGCGTGGCTGAACTGGCCGTCGAAGAAAAACAGAGAAAGCTCGCCCTCCTCGCCCACCGCCGGCAGGAAAGGCTGGATCAGGGCCGGACCCGTCGGGCCACCGTCCAACGCGGCACGCCGCTTGACCCGGATCGTCTCGTGCGAACCCGCCGAGACCTGCGGCTTGACCACCACCTCGTCGACTCCGAAGGCCTCAAACGCGGCCTCGACCGCGTCAGCGGTCAAGCGATCGTGCGCGTGGGTCGGCACGACGGGCGCGCCCTTTCCCGCCAGCTCGACCAGGTAGGTCTTGGTCGAATTCCAGCGCAGCACGGAGGGCGCGTTCACCATGCGCACCCCGCTCGCCTCGAAGGCGTCGAGCTGGGCGAACCAGTCCGCCTGCCTTCCATGGTAGCCCCAGGCCAGGGACGGCATGACCAAGCGCGCCTGGCTTGGTGCGACAGGATCGGTCCACGGCTGAGCCTCGACGGTCAGGCCGTGAGCGCGCAGTGGCGCCGCCAGGCGCTCGAACAGGGTCAACCAGCTGTCGCCATAGCGATGCTCGTCACGAGCCGGGACCAGGAGCAGAACGTCGACCATCGGTTTACCCATGCTTGCTAGAACAGCGCAGCTAGGATGTCGCAGGTCGATGGGCAACCCTCGCGTTGCCATGGCCGGTCACATCCTTTAATCGCAACGCTGCTTGGACCTTCGGTCCTGTTCTTTCAAAGGTTTTTCCGTCTCATGACCGCGCTCTACGACGTCGCCGCCATCGGCAACGCCATCGTCGACGTCATCGCCCAGTGCGACGACGCCTTCCTCGAGCGCGAGGGCCTGGTCAAGGGCTCGATGGCCCTGATCGATCCGGCGCGCGCCGCCAGCCTGTACGACGTGATGTCTGCCGCGATCGAAGCCTCGGGCGGCAGCGCCGCCAACACGGTGGCGGGCGTCGCCAGCTTCGGCGGCAAGGCGGCGTTTCTGGGCAAGGTCGCGGACGACCAGCTGGGCCGCGTCTTCCGCCACGACATGAACGCGATCGGCTGCGTGTTCACGACCCCGCCGCTGGCCGAAGGCCCGGCGACGGCCCAGAGCCTGATCAACGTCACGCCCGACGCTCAGCGCACCATGTCGACCTATCTGGGCGCCTGCGTCGAACTGAACCCCGCCGACGTCGACCCCGACATCATCGAGGCCGCGCAGATCTCGTATCTGGAAGGCTATCTGTTCGACCCGCCCGAAGCGCGCCGCGCCTTCGCCAAGGCCGCCGCCCTGGCCCACGGCTCGGGCCGCAAGATCGCCCTGACCCTGTCCGACAGCTTCGTCGTCGATCGCCACCGCGGCGCCCTGCTGGGCTTCGTCGAGACCCAGTGCGACATCGTCTTCGCCAACGCCGCCGAGGTCTGCGCCCTGTTCGAGACCGACGATTTCGACGCGGCGGTGAAGGCCCTGGCCGAACGCTGCGAGATCGCCGCCGTGACCCGCAGCGAAAAGGGCTCGGTGGTCGCAGCAAACGGGCAGTTGCACGAAATCTCGGCCTACCCCGTGGAAAAAGTCGTGGACACGACCGGCGCGGGCGACCAATACGCGGCGGGTTTCCTCTTTGGCCTTTCCCAGGGCCGCCCGCTGCCTATCTGTGGCCAGCTGGGCAGCCTGGCGGCCGCCGAGGTGATCGACCACTACGGTCCGCGTCCGCAGGTTTCCCTGCGTGAGCTGGCTGAAAAGAACGGACTTTAGAGCTCAAATGGCCCGCACCGCTGAAGTGGTCCGCGAGACGAAAGAGACCCAGATCCGGGTCTGGATCGATCTCGACGGGACCGGCGTCTCGACGATCTCCACCGGCATTGGTTTCTACGACCACATGCTGGAGAGCTTCGCGCGCCATGGCGGCTTCGACCTGAAGGTCGAGACCAAGGGCGATCTGCACATCGACATGCACCATACGGTCGAGGACACCGGCATCGTGCTGGGCCAGGCGATCCACAAAGCGCTGGACGGCTTCAAGGGCATCCGACGCTTCGGCTCGGCCTATATCCCGATGGACGAGACCCTGACGCGCTGCGCCATCGACCTGTCGAACCGGCCGTATCTGATCTGGAAGGTCGAGTTCAAGCGGCCCAAGGTCGGCGAGATGGACACCGAGCTCTTCAAGGAGTTCCACCACGCGTTCGCGATGAACAGCGGGGCGTGCATCCATCTGGAAACGCTCTACGGCGACAACACCCACCACGTCGCCGAAAGCGGCTTCAAGGCCCTGGCCCGGGCGCTGCGTCAGGCGGTCGAGATCGACCCCAAGACCGGCGGCCAGGCTCCGTCCACCAAGGGCGTGCTGTAGGAACCTGATTTCATGCAGACCGTCGCCCTGATCGATTACGGGTCGGGCAACCTGCGTTCGGCCGAGAAGGCCCTGCGTGAGGCGGCCCGACGCCGCGCGCTGGACGCCGACATCGTTGTCACCGCCGACCCTGACCTTGTCGCCAAGGCCGATCGTGTCTTCCTGCCCGGCGTCGGGGCCTTCGCCTCGTGCCGCGCCGGGCTTGACGCCACCGGCGTCTATGAGGCGATGAACCAGGCCGTACACGGACGCGGCGTGCCCTTCATGGGGATCTGCGTCGGCCACCAGCTCCTTGCCACCGAAGGGCTGGAGTTCGGCGTCACCCCCGGCCTGAACTGGATTCAGGGCCAGGTGAAGAAGCTCGAGCCCAACGATCCGACGCTGACCATCCCGCACATGGGCTGGAACGCGATCAGCCTCGTGCGTCTTCATGCCCTGTTCGCGGGCATCGACGACGGCGCCCATATGTATTTCGCCAACTCGTTCGCCCTGACCCCTTCCCATATGGAAGATGTCGTCGCGACCGCCGACCACGGCGGACCGTTCACGGCCGCTGTGGCCAAGGACAATGTCGCGGGCGTACAGTTCCACCCTGAAAAATCACAAGCATCAGGGCTCGCCCTGCTCGCCAACTTCCTGGAATGGCGCCCATGATCCTCTATCCCGCCATCGACCTGAAGGACGGCCAGTGCGTGCGCCTGCTGCATGGCGACATGGACAAGGCCACGGTCTTCAACAACTCGCCCGCCGACCAGGCGCAGCGCTTCGTCCAGGACGGCTTCTCGTGGCTGCACGTCGTTGACCTGAACGGCGCCATCGAGGGCAAGTCGGTCAATACTGCCGCTGTCGAACAGATCCTGGAGTCGATCTCGATCCCGGTGCAGCTGGGCGGCGGCATCCGCACCCTGGAAGGCGTCGAGGCCTGGATCGAGGCGGGCGTGTCGCGCGTGATCCTCGGCACCGTGGCCGTGCACGATCCCGAACTGGTCAAGAAGGCCGCGCGCCTGTGGCCCGAGCAGATCGCCGTGGCGGTCGACGTGCGCGACGGCAAGGTCGCGGTCGACGGCTGGACAGGCCTGTCGGACCTGTCGGCGATCGACCTTTCGCGCCGCTTCGAGGACGCCGGCGTCGCAGCCCTGATTATCACCGACATCAGCCGCGACGGCGCCCTGACGGGCGTCAATGTCGAGGGCGTGGGCGAGCTGGCCGACGCCGTCTCGATCCCCGTCATCGCCTCGGGCGGTGTGGCCGCCGTGGCCGATATCGAGCGCCTGAAGGCCCGTCAGGGCGTCGAGATCGCCGGCGCGATCCTCGGCCGTTCGCTCTACGCGGGCACCATCAAGCCCTCCGAAGCCCTGATCGCGGCGGCCGCCTGATGCTGAAGACCCGGATCATTCCCTGCCTCGACGTGAAGGACGGGCGGGTGGTCAAGGGGGTCAATTTCGTCTCCCTGCGCGACGCCGGCGATCCGGTGGAGCAGGCCCGCGCCTATGACGCCGCCGGCGCCGACGAGCTGATGTTCCTGGACATCACCGCCTCCAGCGAGGGGCGGGGGCTGATCCTGGACGTCATCTCGCGCACCGCCGAGGTCTGCTTCATGCCCGTCTCGGTGGGCGGCGGCGTGCGGCAGGTCGCCGACATGCGCCGCCTGTTGCTGGCCGGCGCCGACAAGGTCTCGGTCAACACCGCCGCCGTCGAGAACCCCGACCTGATCACCGGCGGCGCCGACGCCTTCGGGTCCCAGTGCGTGGTCGTGGCCATCGACGCTAAGGCGCGCGAGGACGGCTCGGGCTGGAACGTCTGGACCTATGGCGGCCGCAAGGACACCGGGATCGACGTGGTCGAATGGGCCGCCAAGGTCGTGGAACGCGGCGCGGGCGAGATCCTGCTGACCTCGATGGACCGCGACGGCGCCAAGATCGGCTACGATATCCCGCTGCTGAAGGCGGTGACGGGCGCGGTAAACGTGCCGGTGATCGCCTCGGGCGGGGCCGGCAAGAGCGAACACCTGGTGGAAGCCGCCCGCGAAGGCCACGCCGCCGCCGTGCTGGCCGCCTCGATCTTCCACTTCGGCGAGATCAGCATCGGCGAAGCAAAACAGGCCATGGCCGACGCCGGCATCCCGGTACGCCTAGACGCGCTGAAGGGAGCCGCATGAGCCAGCGCCTGACCGATGTCCTGCAGCGGCTGGCCGCGACCATCGAAGCCCGCAAGGGCGGCGACCCGTCGGTGTCGTATACGGCGAAGCTCCTGAACGATCCGGCTTTGGCGGCCAAGAAGCTCGGCGAAGAAGCTATCGAGACGGTGATCGCCGCCGTGGCGCAGGGTCCGGATGCGTTGGCCGCCGAAAGCGCCGACCTGCTCTACCACTGGCTGGCCCTGATGGCCGCTTCCGGCGTCTCGCTGGACGCCGTGGCCGAGAAGCTGGAAGCCCGCGAGGGGACTTCGGGGATCGCCGAGAAGGCTTCGCGGAAGGGGTAGTCTTTGCGATGAGGACAACCGTGGCTGAAGAGCTGATCTCCGAAATTGGCATCAGCAGCCAGGGCGAGCTTTTCATTAGGCCCGCCAACAAGACATTTCCGTACATCTATCGAGAAGCAATGCAGGTCAGCTGGGATCCTGCCTTAGGGTATCTTTATAGCCCCCCACCTCGAGAATGGTCCCATCTGGACTGGTTCCAGCAAATTTGCTCAGCGGCGCTGGAGCAGGGAGCCGATTTGGTTATTGGCCCGCGGACCAAGTGGCGAGATGTGCCAGAGAACATCCGAGTCGAAATCATAAAGGTAGCGAAAGCGCGCTCGTAGTCCGCCGACGCCTAAACCCGCCGCTTCAGCGCCACATACAGCGCCCCCTCGCCGCCGTGGCGGCGGTCGGCGGTGGAGACGCCGGCGACCATCTCGCGCAGGGACGGGTCGGTCAGCCACTCGGGCGTGCGAGACCTCAAAACCCCCTGCCCCACCTTGCCCTTGCCGGTGATGACCAGCACCGCCCGGTGGCCCTGGCTGAACGAGCGGCGGATGAAGGCCTCCAGCGTGGCCCTGGCCTGGTCCTGATCCAGGCCGTGCATGTCCAGCCGCGCGCCGATCGGATCGCGCTCCTTGACGATCCGCAGCTTGCGATTGGGCTCGATGTGGCCCGCGGGGCCCTTGAGCGGCTTGGGCGCGGCGGGCTTCAGGTCCTCGGGATGCAGCCGCAGCGGCGCGATCGAGGCCAGGCGCGTCGGCGGCTCGGCCGGCAGGGCCGCGTCCGACTTCAGCGACGGCCGGATCCGCGCCTTGCTGCGCATCTTTTCAGGCTTCACCGGCGCGCGCGGCGTCACGGTTGAGGCGACCAGCCGCCAGAGGCGCTTGTCATCTTCGGGTCCGGGCGGCGGCTTCTTGGCCACGTCAGGGGTTCGGCGTCAGCCGATAAAGACGCAGGGTGTGGCGCACCCGGCCGGCCTCGACGCCGGCCACCGCGCCCGAGCCCATATAGAGATCGGCCCGCACCTCGCCCTTGATCGCGCCGCCGGTATCGAGCGCCGTGACCGCGCGACGATAGACCGGGAAGGCCCCGACCAGCTTCGGCGCCGCCGCGTCCAGCCAATAGAAGCCGCCATAGGCGTGATAGCCAGGATCAACCGCGATCGCCCGGCCCGGCGGCAGGGCCACGCCCGCTGCGCCAGCGGGCTCCTTGCCGTCGTCAGGAACCGTGCGGAAGAACACATAGCGCGGGTTCAGCCGCATGATCGCATCGGCCTCGGGCCCACGATGCTCGGCCAGCCAGGTCCGGATCGCCTCGGCCGAAGTGTTGTTGTCGGGCAGCAGCCCCTTGTCCCGCATGGCGATGGCGATGCCGACGAACGGTTTGCCGTTCGTGCCGGCGAAGACCGCGCGCACCCTACGGCCGTCCGGCAGCACCAGGACACCCGAGCCCTGGATCTGCAGGAAAAACAGCTCCTCTGGCCGCATCCAGGCCAGGGGCTTGTCAGACGGGGTCGCCTCGATCTCGGCGCGGTCCGGATAGGGGACGAAGGTCGAGCCCTCGACATGGCCGGTGATCTTCTTGCCGACCAGGGCCGGCTCGAAGGGGCCAAGGTCCAGGACCACCAGATCGGCGGGCAGGCCGCGCAGCGGCGCGCTGAATTCGGCGTTGCGCGACATGCGCGCCTCATACTGGGGCGCGAAATAGGCCGTCAGCAGTCCATCCCCACCGCCGTCGACAGCCTCGACCCTGAAATTCGCCTCGATGAAGGCCTTGGCGCCGGAGACGTCCAGATCCTTGGTCGCCTTGGCCAGACCGCAAACCCGCGCTGCGGCCGGGTCCTTGGAGACCCCGCAGCCCGCCCGGAACGCGTTCAGCGCCGCCAGATGGTCTTCTTCAGCCCACCCCGCCAGACCCGCAAAGGACAACGCCGCAGGCATCGCGCTTTGCGGCGCGCTTGCGACGGGCGCTTGAACGGAAGGCGGCGCAGGCGCGGGCGTAGGCGCGGATACGGCCGCCGGCGGTGGTGTGGTGGCCGGAGTGCTGGCGCACGCGCTCAGGACCGCCGCCAAGGCCAGCGGCGCCAGCGAGGTGTAGGCCAGGCGGGTCATCAGGCCTCGGCGGCGGCCACGAACGTCAGATGCCAGTTGGGATCGGTGCTCTTGACCTCCCGCTCGAAGGTCCAGAGTTCGGCGGTGCGACGATCGTCGACGCCCTCGCCCCGCTCGTCCTTGGTGCGCGTGCGCACCTCGGCCAGGATCCGGACCACCGCCTTGGCGGTGTCGCCGACGACATCGACACGCTCGAGATCAACGCGCGGCGGCGTCAGGAACTCGACCTTCTCGGTGCGACCGGCGGTCTCTCGGGCGACCATGGCGCGCTCGAAGTTGTCCATCACATCGGGCGCCAGAAGCGGCGTCAGCGTCTCGCGATCGCCCTCGGCATAGGCCTTGACGATCTGTTCGTAGGCCGCGCGGGCACCCATCAGGAACCGAGCCGGGTCGAAGTCCGGCTGGCGCGCCCTCAGCGTGGCGACGCCCTCGGCTTGCAAGACAGGATCAACAGGCGCGGGCGCGGCGCCTGGCATAGCGGTGACGGCGGCGTCCTCCGGTTGGCGGCCGACACGGCGCCCAAGGGTCGAGTACAGCTGGTAGAGGACCAGGGCGGCCACGGCGGCGAGGAATAGGATCTGGAACACGTCGGGGTCCGGCAGCGGGCTTTGGGCCCAGGGTTTGACTCTTATATAGGTGAGACAGGTTCGCCCGTCAGGCGCCTGGCGTTGCGCCAGATCAGCCCTCATGGTAGCAGCGCCCACCTTTCTTTTGGCGTTCTAGCCGCCGATTACGGATTTTATCCTAATGACCGACACCATCGCCCCCGAGGCGACCCCGGAAGGCGCCGAGGCCGGCCAAGCGGGCATCCGCATCCTGGCCCAGTTCGTCCGCGATTTCTCGTTCGAGAATCCGCTGGCTCCCGACGCGCTGCGCGCGGGCGCCGCCCAACCCGCCATCGACATGGGCGTGGAAATGAACGCCCGGGGCCGCGCTGACGGTCTGTTCGAAGTGGACCTGAAGCTGTCGGCGCGCGCCGAGCGCGAAGGCCAGGCCGTGTTCCACGTCGAAGTGGTCTATGGCGGCCTCTTCCACATCGCCGGCATTGCCGAAGAGGATCTGGAGCCCGTTCTGCTGATCGAGTGCCCGCGCTTCCTGTTCCCCTACGCTCGTCGCCTGATCTCGGACGTGACGGCCGAAGGTGGTTTCCCGCCGTTCCTGATCGATCCGATCGACTTCGCGGGCGTCTACGCCGCGCGCAAGGCCCAGGCCGAAGGCCAGCAGGTCGGCAACGCGTAAGTGACGCGGAGACGCTGAAACGAAAGAGGCCCGGTCAGCGATGACCGGGCCTTTTTGTTGATCAGGGCTGCAGCCGATAGCCGCCCATCTCGGTGATCAAGATCCGCGCAACGGTGGGATCAGGCTCAATCTTCTGACGTAGGCGATAGACGTGGGTTTCCAGCGTGTGGGTGGTGACGCCGGCGTTGTAGCCCCAGACCTCGGTCAGCAGTTCCTCGCGCGACACAGGCTTGGAGCCGGCGCGGTAGAGGTACTTGAGGATATTGGTTTCCTTTTCGGTCAACCGCACCTTCTTCTGCTTCTCATCGACCAGGAGCTTGGCCGACGGGCGGAATTCGTAGGGGCCGATCCGGAATAGCGCATCTTCCGACGCCTCGTAGCTGCGCAGCTGGGCGCGGATGCGGGCCAGCAGCACGCCGAAGCGGAACGGCTTGGTTACATAGTCGTTGGCGCCGGATTCCAGGCCCAGGATCGTATCGCTGTCGCTGGCGGCCGCCGTCAGCATGATCACCGGCGCGGTGACGCCGTTCTTGCGCATCAGGCGGCAGGCCTCGCGGCCGTCCATGTCGGGCAGATCTACGTCCAGCAAGATCAGGTCGGGCTTGAGCTCGCGCGACAGCTTCACGCCCTCACCCGCGCTCGAGGCCTCGTTGACCGCGAACTCTTCATGCAGGGCCAACTGCTCCGCCAGCGCGCCGCGCAGGTCGTCATCGTCGTCGATCAGAAGAAGCGTCTTGCGTTGCGCCATAAGCCGGAACATGCACCGCTGCGCCCCCCGGGGACAACCCCGCGCGCGGCCTTAAGTCGAGGAGTCGCCGCTTATGCTGTTTCGAGCCCATGCTGACGGCCGCTTCGAGCTTGCGGGACGGATTGTGCGCTGCGCTGTCGGCAAGGCCGGCGCGATCCCCGCCCCGGACAAGCGGGAGGGCGACAACAAAAGTCCGCTCGGCGTCTGGGTGATGCGCGAGGTCTGGTATCGACCGGATGTCTATCCCCAAGGCCCGAGGACCGCCCTGCCCCTGCGCGTCACGCGACCGGAAGACGGCTGGTGCGATGCGCCCAACGATCCGAACTACAACCGGCCGGTCACCCTCCCCTATCCGGCCAGCGCCGAGCGGATGTGGCGCGACGACGCCGTGTACGACCTCGTGGTGATCCTCGGCCATAATGACGATCCCCCGACGCCGGGCATGGGATCGGCCATTTTCATGCATCTGGCGCGCGACGGTTATCCGGGCACCGAGGGCTGCGTGGCGCTGGCCCGCGCGGATCTCGAAGCGGTGCTGGCGACGGCCGGGCCCGGCGACGCGGTCCAGATTCTCGCGGACTAGCCGTAGATGCGACTGCCGAACAGCGCCGATCCCACCCGCACCGAGGTCGCCCCTTGTGCGATGGCGATCTCGAAATCATCGCTCATGCCCATGGAGAGCTTGTCGAGACCATTGCGCTCGGCGATGGACGCCAGTTGCGCAAAGTGCGGCGCCGGCTCCTGGTCGAACGGCGGAATGCACATCAGGCCCTCGATCGTCAGGCCGTAGATCGTCCGGCAGGCGCCGATAAAGCTGTCGGCGTCGCCCGGCGCGACGCCGGCCTTCTGCGTTTCTTGGCCGACATTGACCTGGACATAGAGGCGAGGCGCCTTGCCCGCCCGCTGAACTTCTTCCGCCAACACGCGCGCCAGCTTTTCCCGGTCCAGGGTTTCGATCACATCGAAAAAGCCGACCGCCTCACGCGCCTTGTTGGTTTGCAAGGGTCCGATCAGCCTGAGTTCCAGCCCCTGACGATGCGGGCCCCAGCGTTCCATCGCCTCCTGGACCCTGTTTTCCCCGAATACTTTCTGTCCCGCGTCGAGCACGGGCGCGATATGGTCCCAGGGCTGGGTCTTGGACACCGCCACCAAGGTCACGCTCCCCGCCGGTCGTTCGGCGCGGGCCTCGGCGGCGGCGATGCGGGCGCGGATCTCGACGAGCGCTTGCGACATGGAGGGCCTGCCTTGGACGGTGAGAACGAACTGGAAGTCCTCTCTAGAGCGGCCTCGGCCTTCCCGCCAAGAACCGTGCGCGGAATGGCGCTGCCCCGCTTGCTGTTCTTTACGGATCCCGCCCGCATTACAGACCCCGAGGCTGTCGCTGAGCGTCTGCCCCCCGGTTCGGCGATCGTGTTTCGCGCTTTCGGCGCGACGGACGCTGTCGAGCAGGGTCGACGCCTGCGGGCGATCGCCACGGCGCGGGACCTGATGCTGCTCGTCGGCGCACATGCCGGCCTCGCCGAGGGCGTCGGGGCGGACGGCGTCCACCTACCCGAGCGAATGGCGGCAAACCTGCCGCGCCTGCGGGCTGAACATCCGCGCTATCTGGTCACCGTCGCCGCCCACGATCTGGCCGCCGTCCAGGCAGCCGAACGTTCGGGCGCCGATGCCGTTGTGGTCTCTCCGGTCTTTCCCAGCAACAGCCCGTCAGCCGGGGAGCCCTTGGGCCTGGAGGGCTTGATGCGGCTGGTCGAGGCGACGGCGCTGCCCGTCTATGCCTTGGGCGGCGTCAGAGCGCACACCGTCGACCAGCTTTTTGACAGCGGCGTGGCCGGAATCGCGGCGGTGGAGGCCTTGGCGCGCTAAAACCGCTTAGAACTTGAAGGCGGTTTCCAGGCGCACGCGCGGCGCGGGATCAGCCTGCTGAGCCTTGCGAGCGGCCAGAGCGGGGTTTGTTTCGCCCAGGCTGATGGCGCCGCCAACGCGGATCGAAGGCGTAACCTTGAAATAGGCGCCCGCCTTGACGTCCTGCAGTTCCATTTCGCGGCTGGAGGGCTGGTCGAGGTCCAGCTTCAGGCCCCAACGGCCCTTCTTGGCGTCCCAGCGCAGGGTGCGCTTGTCATCGCGCGGATACTGAACGCCCGCGGCGGCGCTGGTGAAGTCGTTCTTGACGGTGAAATCGGGAGCAACCGCGTGGGGCTTGGCCTGAGCGAACGCCGTCGCGGCCGATCCCGTCAGGATCAGTGCGGCAGTCCCCGCCAAGATGAAACGCGTCGCGACCATCGCTACTCGCCGCCTATACTCGGTTGTCCCCACCCGTCCCATATAGGAACGAGCCCCTTGAGAAGCGATTAAAGGCTTGCCCGGAACGCGGTCAACCGGCGTTTGGTCGCACGGGCCCGCTCAATCGGCGATTCAATCGACTCCTGTGGCGGTGAGGTCACGCGATTCCTGTTTTGAGGCGACGCAGCCATGCTATAGACCGGCTCCCGGCCGCGGGGGCGCGCCTGGACGCGCGACACGCGTCGGCGAGACATTGGAGCGAGGTACTATGGCGTTTGAGCGTGGGTCTGTGATGCGCGGCGTCGCCGCGGGCGTCCTGGCTCTGTCGATGCTGGGCGTGACGGCGTGCGCCAGCAACAAGGCCCCCAAAACCTTCTCCGCACAGGACGAGAAAGCGGGCTTCAATCCGTTTAAGCGTCTGGGCGGCGGCGAAAAGGCGCCGGCCACCGAAGGCTCGATCGGCGTGAACGGCTATCTGTGGCGCGCCAGCCTGGACACCCTGGCGTTCATGCCTCTGGCCTCGGCTGATCCCTATGGCGGCGTGATCGTCACCGACTGGTATGTGAATCCGGAGACCCCGGCCGAGCGGTTCAAGGCCACGGTCTATATCCTGGACACCCGCCTGCGCGCCGATGGCCTGAATGTCGCCGTGTTCAAGCAGTCCAAGGATATCAACGGCGCCTGGGTCGACGCCCCGGTGTCTGACCAGACCGCCGCCGATATCGAGAACGCGATCCTGACGCGCGCGCGCCAGCTTCGACTTTCGAACATCAAGGGCTAAACGCCCGGTCGGGCCCCCGTCACGGGCGGGGGCCTGTTCCAAATTCCGCTTTTTACCCGCGCCTGGGCCGCGAAACCGCTTATGACATCGCGGACGCTCTTCCCGGGAGCGCTCTCCGCCGATCAAGATCTGGTTTCCGATGGCCCGCTACAATCCCAAAGACACCGAACCCAAGTGGCGTGAAGCCTGGGCGAAGGCCGACGTCTTCAAGACCGGCGAGATCAACGACGGCCGGCCGAAATACTACGTCCTCGAGATGTTCCCGTATCCGTCGGGCCGCATCCACATGGGCCACGTCCGCAACTACGCCATGGGCGACGTCGTGGCCCGCTACAAGCGCGCGCAAGGCTTCAACGTCCTGCACCCGATGGGCTGGGACGCCTTTGGCATGCCCGCCGAGAACGCGGCCATGGAGCGCGGCGTCCACCCCAAGGGTTGGACCTACGACAACATCGCCGCCATGCGCGAGCAGCTGAAGTCGCTGGGCATTTCGGTCGACTGGTCGCGCGAGTTCGCCACCTGCGACCCGGAATACTACGGCAAGCAGCAGGCCTGGTTCCTGCGCCTGCTGAAGCGCGGTCTGGTCTATCGCAAGGAAGCCTCGGTCAACTGGGACCCGGTCGACATGACCGTCCTGGCCAATGAGCAGGTCATCGACGGTAAGGGCTGGCGCTCGGGCGCGGTCGTCGAGAAGCGCAAGCTGACCCAGTGGTTCCTGCGGATTACGGACTACGCCGACGCCCTGATCGACGGTCTGAAGACCCTGGACCGCTGGCCCGACAAGGTTCGCCTGATGCAGGAGAACTGGATCGGCCGTTCCAAGGGCCTGCGCTTCAAGTTCCAGTTCGACGGCGAAGCGCCTGACGGCATGGCCGAGGGGCTGGAAGTCTACACCACCCGTCCCGACACCCTGTTCGGCGCCAGCTTCGTCGGCATCGCGCCCGAGCACCCGCTGGCTGAACAGCTGGCGGCCGCGAACCCGCAGATCCAGACGTTCATCGCCGACTGCCGCAAGGGCGGAACCTCGGAAGCCGAGATCGAGAGCGCCGAGAAGCTGGGCTACGACACCGGCCTGCGGGTTAAACACCCTCTCGACCCGTCGATCACCCTGCCCGTCTGGATCGCCAACTTCATCCTGATGGACTACGGCACCGGCGCGATCTTCGCCTGCCCGGCCCACGACCAGCGCGACCTGGATTTCGCCCGCAAGTACGATCTGCCGGTGCTGCCGGTGGTGCTGCCCAATGGTGAGGATCCGGCGACCTTCACGGTCGGCAAGGAGGCCTATGTCGGCCCCGGCAAGATCTTCAATTCGAAGTTCCTGGACGGGCTGGATGTCGAGGCGGCCAAGGCCGAGGCCATCGCTCGCATCGAGGCCGCTAATCAGGGCCAGGGCGCGACGGTCTATCGCCTGCGCGACTGGGGCGTCTCGCGCCAGCGCTATTGGGGCTGCCCGATCCCGGTGATCCACTGCGAGGCTTGCGGCGTCGTACCGGTGCCGGAAGACCAGCTGCCGGTCGCCCTGCCCGACGACGTCACCTTCGACAAGCCGGGCAACCCGCTGCTGCGTCACCCGACCTGGCGTCACACGACCTGCCCCTCCTGCGGCGGCGCGGCCGAGCGCGAAACCGACACGCTGGACACCTTCATTGACTCCAGCTGGTACTTCGCCCGCTTCGCTGACACCCAGGCCGCCGAGCCGGTGGGGAAGGACGCCGCCGATCACTGGCTGCCCGTCGACCAGTATATCGGCGGTGTCGAGCACGCGATCCTGCACCTGCTGTATGCGCGCTTCATCACCCGCGCCCTGAAGGATGAGGGCCTGCTGTCGGTCGAGGAGCCGTTCGCGGGCCTGTTCACCCAGGGCATGGTCACCCACGAGGCCTACAAGAACGAGGCCGGCGAGTGGGTCGAGCCCTCGGACGTGGTGATCACCACCGAGGGCAGCACCCGCACCGCCAAGCACGCCAAGACCGGCGCGCCGATCATCATCGGCGACATCGAAAAGATGTCGAAGTCCAAGAAGAACGTCGTCGCGCCCGAGGACATCTTCGAGGCCTACGGCGTCGACAGCGCCCGTCTGTTCGTGATGAGCGACAGCCCGCCCGAACGCGACGTCCAATGGACGAACTCTGGCGTCGAGGGCAGCTGGCGCTTTACGCACCGTCTGTGGAACGAGTTCGACAGCCAGCCGGCCGGCGACTTCGCCCACGACGACAGCGACGAGGCCGCCCTGGCCCTGCGCAAGGCCGCCCACAAGCTGATCGGCTTCGTCACCGACAGCATCGAGGGCTTCCGCTTCAACAGCGGCGTGGCGCGCCTGTACGAGTTCCTGAACGCCCTGAAGGCCGCGCCGGCCGAAGGCGCGTCGCAAGCCGTGCTGGCCGCCCGCGCCGAAGCCCTGAACATCCTGGCCCGCCTGGTCGCCCCGTTCACGCCGCACCTGGCCGAGGAAGCCTGGGCGCGCATGGGCGGGGAAGGCATGGTCGTCGACGCCCCCTGGCCCAAGGCCGCCCCTGCCCTGGCCGCCGACGACGAGCGCGTCCTGCCGATCCAGATCAACGGCAAGCGCCGCGGCGAGATCAAGGTCAAGGCGGGCGCACCGGATGACGAGGTCACCAAAATCGCTCTGGCGGATCCGAACGTGATGGCTCACCTTGAGGGCCTGACGGTCCGCAAGGTGATCGTGGTCAAGGACCGTATCGTCAACATCGTGGCCAACTGAGACCCCAAGCGATGAAGCGCACCCTGGCGGCCGCCGTCCTGGCCTTTTCGACGATCACGCTCACGGCATGCGCGGGTTTCACGCCCCTGTACGGCCGTGCGGGGGTGGAGAGCGGCCTCTCGAGCATCGAGACCGTCGCCGCCGAGGGGCGTGGCGGCTACCTGCTTCGCGAGCAGCTCGACGACGCCTTGGCGCATCGCCAAGGCTCGCCCGCCGCCTACAAGCTCTATCTGTCGGTCAACGAACAGCGCTTCGCCCGGGGCGTCCGCCTCGACAACGTCGCCAACCGCTTTGAACTGCGGATGAGCGTCGACTGGCGGCTTCTGGGCGCCAAGAACGGGGCCGAGGTCCACAAGGGGCGGACCGACGTCTCGGTGACCTACGACTCCGCCGACCAGCCCTACGCCGCCATCGCCGCGCAGCAGGATGGTCAAGAACGCGCCGCCGCAGAGGCCGCGCGCAAGATTCAGCTGGACCTCGCCACCTGGCTGGCGGGCAAGAAGCCGGCCTGACCTAGATGATCCTGTCCAAGCGTCCGGACGTCGAACGCTTCCTCAAGGAGCCGACCCCGGACATCCGGGCCGTAGTGATCTACGGCAAGGACCGGGGCGTCGTGCGGGACCGGGCCAATGCGCTGGCCCGGCGCGTGGTCGAGCGCCCGGATGATCCCTTCGATACGGCGCAACTGACCGACGGCGATCTCGACGCCGACCCGGCCAAGCTTGAGGACGAACTGTCGGCGATGTCGCTGATGGGGGGGCGGCGCCTGGTGCGCCTGCGACTGTCCAGCGACAAGGCTGGCCCCGACAAGCAGGCCGCCGAAGCCCTGACCCGCCATGTCGAGGGTCAACTCAATCCGGACGCCTTCTTTCTGGTCGAGGCCGGCGCGCTGGGCAGAGACTCACAGCTTCGCAAGGTCGGCGAGAAGGCCAACGGCTGCGCCGTCATCCCCTGTTACGAGGACGAGGCCGGGGACCTAGCCCGCCTGACGCGCGACACCCTGGCCAACGACAAGGTCAGCCTGAACAGCGAGGCGCTGGAACTCTTCGTTTCACGCCTACCCAAGGAACGGGGCGTGGCCCGCGCCGAGATCGAACGGCTGGCCCTCTACCTCGGCCCGGGCAGTGGTATCAACGCCACCGCCGCAGACCTGACCGACTTCCTGGGCGTCGAACCCGAGGCCTCCCTCAGTGACGCCGCCGCCGATGCGTTCGGCGGAAAGGTGGGCGCGGCCCAGCAGGCGCTTCGCCGCGCCGCCGCCGAGGGGGAAGGCGGACCGGCCGCCGTCAGGGCGATGGGCTACTATCTGGGTCGCCTGCGTCGCGTCCTGACCCTGCACAAGAACGGCGTCGACCTGCAAGCCGCCGCCAAGGCCGCCGGCGTGTTCTGGAAGCAGGAGCGAGAATTCCTCCGTCAGGCGCGAGCCTGGAACCTGGAGGCCATTCTCGAGATCCAGGGCGAGATCCTGACCGCCGACCGAGCCTGCAAGACGTCAGGCTCCCCCGATCAACTGATCGCCGAGCGTCTGGCCCTGATGATCGCCGGCCGCGCCCGCCGACTGGGCCTGTAGTCGCCGCTCGCCCTCCAGACGGGGGAAATCAGGGGCTTTGCGGCGCTGTGGATGCTTTTCAGGAAAGCCTTATTCCACAATCGCTTGCGGCGGATATCTCGAGAACGCGCCCTCGCCTCACGAAAACGGCGCCTCCCCGAGTACGGAAAGGCGCCGCTTCGTGCGCGACAGAGGCGATTTTCAAAGGGTGATTTTGCACCCGAAACCGGGCGATCGCACCCTTTTACGTGCGCCTGATCAGATCCCGCGCGTCAGTCGGTTGCAGAGGTCGTCGAGCTGCTCGAGCGTGGCGTAGGTGATGGTCAGCGTGCCGGTAGACCCGCGATGGTCGATCGAGACATCCAGACCCAGAACCGAGGACAGGTCAGACTCCAGCGCCTGGGTGTCGGTGTCCTTCACGCGTGGGGGGCGGCCCCCCTTGCTCTTGCCCGCAGACAGGTTGGGCGCCTTACGGGCCAGGGCCTCGGTCTCGCGCACCGACAAGCCGCCCTCGATGATTTGCTTGGCGAGGGCCACCGGGTCAGCCGCTGCAGCGATGGCGCGGGCGTGGCCGGCCGTCAGCTCACCACTGACCAGGTACGACTGAACCTCGTCCGGTAGGGCCAGCAAGCGCATCGTGTTGGCCACGTGGCTGCGGCTTTTGCCGATGGTCTGGGCGATGTTCTCCTGGGTGCGCTCGAACTTCTCCATCAGCACCTTGTAGGAGAGCGCTTCTTCCAGGACGTTCAGATCAGCCCGCTGGACGTTCTCGATGATGCCGATCTCCAGCACCGCCAGGTCGTCGAGCTCGCGCACCATGATCGGCACGGTCTTGAGACCCGCCCGCTGGGCTGCGCGCCAACGGCGCTCGCCGGCGACGATCTGGTACTCGCCAGCCGTATCCGGCGATGGCCGCACCAGGATCGGCTGCAGAACGCCCTTCTCACGGATCGAGTTTGACAGATCCTCGAGGTCTTCTTCGCGGAAGGTCCGACGGGGCTGGTCGGGATTGCGCTGCAGGATTTCGATCGGCGCTTCACGGGAACCGCCAAGCTGCTCGCCCGGCGCCTGAGCCGGCGCGGCGTCGACCTCGCCCAGCAGGGCCGAAAGCCCTCGACCCAGACCACGACGCCCTTCGGACATACCGGGCTCTCCCACCACGACGGACTCCATCACAATCTCAGTCAAGCTACGGTTCTTGTTCTTTGGACTTAGGCGGCGGACTTAGGCGGCCTTGGCTTGGCGATCGCGTTCGCGGCTGATCACCTCGCGCGCCAGCTTAAGATAGGCCTGGCTACCCGCGCATTTCAGGTCGTAGAGCAGCACGGGCTTGCCGAACGACGGCGCTTCGGAGACCCGGACGTTCCGCGGGATCACCGCGTCATAGACCTTGTCACCGAAGTGGGCGCGGACGTCCTTGGCCACCTGTTCTGACAAGCTGTTGCGGCGATCGTACATGGTCAGCACAACCCCTTGGATCTCGAGGCGCGGATTGAGGCTGCCGCGCACCCGCTCGATCGTCCGCATCAGCTGCGTCAGACCCTCCAGAGCGAAGAACTCGCACTGCAGGGGCACGAACACCGCATCGGCGGCCGTCATGGCGTTGACCGTCAGCACGTTCAGCGACGGCGGGCAGTCGATCAACACATAGGTATAGGGGCCGTTGGCGCGGATCGCCTCCAGGGCGTCGCGCAGGCGGTAGGACCGGCGGGCGGTCTGACCCAGTTCGATCTCCACACCCGAGAGATCCGCATCGGCCGGTATGACGTCCAGGCCCGGCAACTCGGTCTTCACGGCTGCGTCGACCACGGGGGCCTCGCCCATCAGCACGTCATAGAGCGTGGTCCGGCGCTGGGTGCGGCCAATGCCAAGCCCCGTGGAACAGTTGCCCTGAGGATCGGCGTCGATCAGCAGCACGCGTTCGCCGCAAGCGGCCAGGGCCGTGCCCAGATTGATCGCGGTCGTGGTCTTCCCCACCCCACCCTTTTGATTGGCGATGGCCAGTACGCGGAGAGGATTAGCGGACACGGGAAAGCCTCTTCACTTGAACGATGCGGCCCCGAGGGTCGCTTTGACTGGTGCGCAGTTCACTCTCGAACGTCCAGGCCTTTCGGGCCTCGGAGAGCTCGGTCTCGACATCCTGCCCCTTGAGGAACAGTCCGACCGCCCCATTGCGCAGATAGGGTTCGGCGAAGCCGAGAAGCTTGGTCATCGGCGCGCAGGCCCGCGCGGTGACGATGTCGACCTTCAGCTTCAGATCTTCGGCCCGGGCATTGTGGATCTGGACGGGAAGGTCGAGATCCTTGGCCACCACCTCCAGGAAGCGGCACCGCTTGGTCATCGACTCGACCAGATGCACCTTGGCCCCGGCCCTACCCTTCAGAAGTATGGCCAGGACGACGCCGGGCAGGCCAGCGCCGGCGCCCAGATCGGCCCAGGCGGTCGCCTCCGGCGCCAAGGGGATCAGCTGGGCGCTGTCCAAGGCATGGCGGGTCCAGTAGGTCGCAATGGTGAGCGGGCCCACGAGGTTCATGACCTCGTTCCATTCGGCCAGCAGCGTCTGGAAGCGCGTCAGGTCTTCGATCTGAGCGTCCGTGGCGCCGACCAAGGCCTGAAAGCCGGCAGCGTCCAGCACGGCCTCGGGAGCAAGAGCGAGATCAGGCTGCACGGCCGCGCCTCACGTGGGCCAGCAGAGCCGTCAGGGCGCCGGGGGTGACACCCTCGATCCGCGCCGCCTGGCCCAGGGTCAGGGGACGCACCCGCGCCAGCTTCTCCCGCACCTCGTTTGAAAGACTGCCGATCTCGGCATAGTCGAGATCGGCCGGCAGGCGGAGGTCCTCGTCCTTGCGGAGGGATTCCGCGTCGGCGCGCTGGCGATCCAGATAGCCGGCATAGGCGGCCTCGATCTCGATCTGCTCGCGGACATCGCTGTTCCACGTGAAAACCTCAGGCCAGATCCGGCCGAGGTCGTCCAACGTCACATCCGGATAGGCCAACATGGCGAAGACGTCGCGCCGGACGCCGTCGCTATTGACCTTGAATCCCGCCTTCACCGCCTCGTTCGGCGTCAGGCTCACCGATCGCGCAAAGGCGCGCGCGGCATCGAGGCGCGCCTTCTTCTCGGTCCAGGCCGCGGCGCGAACCGGACCAACCACGCCCAGGGAGATCCCACGATCGGTCAGGCGTTGGTCGGCGTTGTCGGCGCGCAGGGTCAGGCGGAACTCGGCCCGGCTGGTGAACATCCGATAGGGCTCGGTGACACCCCGGGTGACGAGGTCGTCGATCATCACCCCGATATAGGCCTCATCGCGCGCGAAGATCGCCGGCTCTCGGCCCTGCGCAGCCAAGGCCGCGTTGAGGCCCGCGACCAGACCCTGGGCGCCGGCCTCTTCATAGCCCGTGGTGCCGTTGATCTGTCCGGCCAGGTACAGACCCGACAGGCGCTTGGTCTCCAGAGTCGGAAACAGCTCACGCGGATCGACATAGTCGTACTCGATCGCATAGCCGTAGCGGATCACTTCCACCTGCTCGAGGCCAGGAATGGTCCGCAGGAACAGCAGTTGGGTCTCTTCCGAAACCGAGGTCGAGATTCCATTCGGATAGACCGTATCGTCGTCCAGACCCTCGGGCTCCAGGAAGATCTGGTGGCTGGTCTTGTCGGCGAAACGGACGACCTTGTCCTCGATCGACGGGCAATAGCGCGGACCGACACCCGTGGCGCGACCGCTGTAGACCAAAGACTCGCCGATGCGCTCGGCGATAATCCGGTGGGTTTCTTCGGTCGTGTAGGTGACCCCGCAAGCGATCTGCGGCACGTCGATGCGGTCGTTCAGATACGAGAACGGCACAGGCGTGTCGTCGGCCGCCTGGCTCTCCAGGCGCTCCCAGGCGATGGTCTTGCCGTCGAGACGCGCAGGCGTGCCGGTCTTAAGGCGTCCCATCTGGAAACCCAGGCCATAGAGACGGTCCGACAGGCCGATCGCGGGCCGGTCCCCTACCCGCCCGGCGGGGATGCGATCCTCGCCACGATGGATGACGCCTTTCAGGAAGGTGCCGGTCGTCAGGATCACGCGCGGCGCGCGATAGGCCTGGCCGGCCGCGTCCACGGCGCCGGCGACCTTGCCGTCCTCGACGATCAGGTCCTCAGCGGCGGCAGCGATGATGTCTAGGTTTCCCGTGGAAAACAGTTCGGCCTGCATCGCCTCACGATACAGGCGACGATCGATCTGCGACCGCGGGCCACGGACGGCCGGGCCCTTGGAACGGTTCAACATCCGGAACTGGATACCGGCCTTGTCAGCCATCCGACCCATGACGCCGTCCAGAGCGTCTATCTCGCGGACCAGATGCCCCTTGCCCAGGCCGCCGATGGCCGGGTTGCACGACATCTCGCCGATGGTTTCCAGCTTATGGGTCAGCAGCAGGGTGAGCGCGCCGGCGCGCGCCGAGGCGGCCGCCGCCTCGCAGCCGGCGTGACCGCCGCCGATGACAATGACATCCCAAGACTTGGACAAGACGCTCGCCTCAATGCGAACGCCCCCGGGGTCGAGCGGGGGCGCTGGACTCGATCTATACGCCAATCAGGCGAGCGGGTCGATGTGACTCATCGGCGTTTCACGTGAAACACCCCCACCGCAGCTGTGAGCGGCCTGTGGACAATATAGGGGATGTTCCACGTGAAACATCACTTGCCGATACAGAAGGTCGAAAAGACCCGTCCAAGAACGTCCTCAGGATCGATACGGCCGGAGATGCGCTCCAAGGCTCTTGCCGCCAGCCGCACATCTTCAGCGGCCAACTCGACCTCTAGCCCGACATCCGACAGCGCGCGTTCCAGATAGGACCGGGCCTCTGACAGGCGCTCGGCATGTCTCAAGCGCGTAGCGGCCGGGAACTCCGCGCCCGACAAAGCGTCCGCCACGTGAGACGCGAGTGCGGCGCGGAGGGCTTCGGGGCCCTCAGAAGACGTCCCAGCAGCATGCAGAACGGTAAGCCCCTCCCTCGCCCAGCGCTCCGCCACATGCGCCAAGGCGTCGGCATCGGCGATATCCGTCTTGTTGAGGATCAGCCAGTCGCCAACGCGGATCGATTCAGGCCGCGCGTCGGCTTGTTTCACGTGAAAACCATCGACGACCCAAAGACGAAGATCCGCCGCTTCGGCCCACGCCTTGGCGCGACGAACACCCTCGGCCTCGATCACATCCGCAGTCTCGCGTATCCCGGCCGTATCCGCGACCAGCACCTTGTAGCCGCCCAGCACCAGGGGGACCTCAATCACGTCACGTGTGGTCCCGGCCACATCGGTCACGATCGCCGCGTCCCGCTCGGCGAGGCCATTGAGTAAGGTGCTCTTCCCGGCGTTTGGCGCACCAATGAGCGCAATGCGGAAGCCGTCTCGCACCCGCCGCCCCCGTGAAACGTCCGCCAGCGCCGCGTTCAGTTCGGCGCTGAGCTGGCGCAGTCCAGGACGGGCGCGCTCGGCCACTTCCTCGGGCAAATCCTCATCAGGAAAGTCGACGGCCGCCTCCAGCATGGCCAAGGCCTGGACCAGCAGATCACGCCAGCGGTCGTAGCGCTGGCTCAAGGCGCCGCCCACCTGGCCCAGGGCCTGACGCCTCTGAGCCTCGGTCTCGGCGTCGATCAGGTCGGCCACGCCCTCGGCCTGGGCGAGATCAAGCTTGCCGTTCTCGAACGCCCGCCGCGTGAACTCGCCCGCCTCGGCCAGGCGAGCCCCAAGTTCCGACAGCGCCGCAAGCAAGGCCTCGACCACGGCGCGGCCGCCGTGCACGTGAAACTCGACACTGTCTTCGCCGGTATAACTGGCCGGCTTTTCGAAGCGCAGGAGCAGCGCCGCGTCCAAGGCCACCCCATTGTGCTTCAGCGTCCGGACCGACGCCAAGCGGGGCGATGGCAGGCGACCGCAAAGCGCAGCGGCGATCTCCGACGACCGGGGACCGGATACGCGCACCACCGCAACGGCCGAGCGTCCGGCCGCCGTCGCCAGGGCGAAGATCGTGTCCGTCATGCGATCAGTCGCGCTTGACGCCCGCGCCACCGACCGCAGCGCCGGCGGCGGCCGTCATCAACTTGCGGAAAGACTCCTGGGCCCCAGCCCCAAAGGCCATCCAGTTCTTCATCAGCTCCTCGGGCGCCAACATCGCCATGTTGGCGTCCATGCGGTTCTGCATCTCCTTGACCAGGTGGTCGTTCAAGGCGCTCACATCTGGCAGGCCCAGAAAGGCGCGCGCCTCCACCGGGGTGCAGTCAATCTCGATCGTCATCTTCATCAGAGGTTCCCTTCGGTCAGGGCACGATTTTGTTATGGGGCAAGCCCGCCGGGTCAGGGTAGAGCGCTTCGGTCGAAAGTCACATTGGTCCTGTAGACAAGGACCCGAAAGCGACGGAGAGCCCCGATGAGCGAGACCCTCACGATCAACACCCCGGATGGCGCCTTCTCGGCCTATGTGGCGCGCCCGAAGGCGGCAAGCGCCCCGGCCATTGTCGTGATCCAAGAGATCTTCGGCGTGAACAAGGTGATGCGCGACATCTGTGACGGCCTGGCCGCCCAGGGCTTCGTCGCCATATGCCCCGATCTCTTCTGGCGGATCGAGCCCGGCATCGACATCACCGACCAGAGCGAAGCCGAATGGAAGAAAGCGTTCGAGCTGTTCAACGCGTTTAACGTGGACGCGGGGGTCACGGACATCGCCGCGACCATCGCCGCCGCCCGTAAGCTGGACGGCGTCAACGGCAAGGTCGGCGCGGTCGGCTACTGCCTCGGCGGCCTGCTGGCCTTCCTCACCGCGACCCGCACCGACATCGACGCGGCGGTCTCCTACTACGGCGTGGGGATCGAGAAGCATGTCGGCGAGGCCGAGAAGCTGAACCATCCGTTGCTGATGCATATTGCCGAGAAGGACCAGTTCGTGCCGCCTGAGGCGCAGCAGCTGATCCTCAGCGCGCTCAAGGATCATCCCCAGATCGAGATCCATACCTACGAAGGCCGCGACCACGCCTTCGCCCGCGAGGGTGGCGCGCACTACGACGCGGCCGACGCCGCCAAGGCCAACGGCCGCAGCCTGACCTTCTTCCAGCAGGCCCTGGCCTGATGCTGGCGGTCCAAGCGGTCAGGACCGGCGGCCCCGAGGTTCTGGAGGTCGTCGATCTTCCCCTGCCCTCGCCGGGTCCGGGTCAGATCCTCGTCCGCCACCAGGCGGTGGGTCTGAACTATATCGACACCTATCATCGGTCCGGCCTGTATCCCGTGAAAACACCGCTGGTGATCGGGCTGGAAGCGGCCGGCGTGGTCGGGTCCGTCGGCGAGGCGGTCACACGGTTCAAGGTCGGTGACCGGGTAGCCTATAACGGAACCATGGGCGCCTATGCCCAAGCCGCCGTCGTACCGGCGGAGCGCGCGGTCCTGGTGCCCGACGGTGTCAGCCTGGAGATCGCGGCGGCCGCTCTGTTGAAGGGCATGACCGCGGAGTTTCTGGTGCGTCGATGTTTCCACGTGAAACAAGGCGACTGGGTTCTGGTCCATGCGGCGGCCGGCGGCGTCGGTCAGATCCTGGTCCAATGGTGCAAGGCCCTTGGCGCCACGGTGGTGGCCACAGTCGGATCGACGGCGAAGGCCGCGATCGCCCGCGATCTCGGCGCCGACCATGTCATCGACTACAGCCACGAGGATGTCGCGGCTCGGGTCGCCGAACTCACGGGCGGCCGGGGCGTCGCGGTCGTCTATGACGGTGTCGGCAAGGATACCTGGGAGGCCAGTCTCGCCAGCCTCGCCCGGCGCGGCATGCTGGTGACGTTCGGCAACGCCTCGGGTCCGGCGCCCGCCTTCCCGCCGCTGGCGCTGGCGCCCAAGTCCGCCTTCGTCACCCGGCCCAAGCTGTTCGACTACATCGTCACGACCGAGGAACTGGACGAAAGCGCCCAGGCGCTGTTCGCGGTGATCGCCTCGGGCGCCATCAAGATCGACATCGGCCAGACCTTCCCCCTCGCCGAGGCCCGCGCGGCGCACGAGGCCCTGGAAGGCCGTCGCACCACCGGCGCCACCCTGCTCCTTCCGTAGGGCCTGACCGGGTACGACCGAACAAAAAAGGCGCCGGGTAGCACCGGCGCCTTTCTCGTTTCGGTATGAGTCTGTTTGGACTCAGGTGTTCATCGACTGGAAGAAGTCGCCGTTCGTCTTCGACTGGCGCAGCTTGTCCAGCAGGAACTCGATCGCGTCCGACGCGCCCATCGGGTTGAGGATCCGACGCAGGACGTAGGTCTTCTGCAGCTGGTCGCGCGGGGTGATGAGCTCTTCCTTGCGGGTGCCCGACTTGAGCACGTCGATGGCCGGGAAGATGCGCTTGTCGGCCACCTTGCGGTCCAGGACGATTTCCGAGTTACCGGTGCCCTTGAACTCTTCGAAGATGACTTCGTCCATGCGGCTGCCGGTGTCGATCAGGGCGGTGGCGATGATCGACAGCGAGCCGCCCTCCTCCACATTCCGCGCCGCGCCGAAGAAGCGCTTGGGGCGTTGCAGGGCGTTGGCGTCGACACCGCCGGTCAGCACCTTGCCCGAGGACGGGACGGTGGTGTTGTAGGCGCGGCCCAGACGGGTGACCGAGTCCAGCAGGATGACGACGTCGCGCTTGTGCTCGACCAGACGCTTGGCCTTCTCGATGACCATCTCGGCCACCTGGACGTGGCGGGTCGCCGGCTCGTCGAAGGTCGAGGCGATGACCTCGCCCTTCACCGTGCGCTGCATGTCGGTGACTTCTTCCGGGCGCTCGTCGATCAAGAGGACGATCAAGTAGCACTCGGGGTGGTTGGTCTCGATCGACTTGGCGATGTTCTGCAGCATCACCGTCTTACCCACGCGCGGCGGGGCGACGATCAGGCAGCGCTGGCCCTTGCCGAGCGGCGCAACGATATCGATCACGCGGCCCGAGCGATCCTTCACGGTCGGATCGGGCAGCTCCATGTTCAGGCGCTCTTCGGGATAGAGCGGCGTCAGGTTGTCGAAGTGCACCTTGTGGCGCACGTTGTCGGGGCTCTCGAAATTGATCTTGGTGACGCTGGTCAGGGCGAAGTAGCGCTCGCCTTCGCGCGGCGATCGGATCGCGCCTTCGACGCTGTCACCGGTGCGCAGGCCATACTTCCGGATCTGCGACGGCGAGACATAGATGTCGTCCGGACCCGGCAGGTAGTTGGCTTCCGGCGAGCGCAGGAAGCCGAAGCCGTCCTGCAGGACTTCCATGGTGCCCGAGCCCGAGATCTCCACGCCTTCCTCGGCGAGGGTCTTCAGGATCGCGAACATCATGTCCTGCTTGCGCATGGAGTTGGCGTTCTCGACCTCGAAGGTCTCGGCGAAGGCCAGCAGATCGGCCGGGGATTTCTCCTTCAGCTCCTGCAGGGACATGGACTTGAGGCCCAGCGCTGCGACGGCGGCGGCGATGTCGGACCCTTCGTCCTCGCCCTCGCCTTCCACGCCCGCCTCGACGGCCGCTTCGGTGGTGATGTCGGCCGTATCGGCGACGGTGTTCTCGATGGTCGCCTCGTCGGCGGCCGGAACCTGGTTTTCGGTGTCTTCGGTCATGGCAAGACTCAAGAAGGGGCGCGGTCCCCACGACGGAGCCCGGCCGATAGAATGGCGATAATCACATCCGGAAAACCGGACATGCGCGTCTGTTGACGATGACGCGGATCGTTCGGGGAACGGACTTGCGGCGGGTTCGCTCGCGGGGCGCGCCAGGACGGGCGCCAGTCCGTGAAGAGAGAGGGTCCGGCAAACGCCGAACCGACTGTGGATGCAAACCACGCGGACGGCGGCGGGTCAAGCGCCGCCGCCGCAAGCTCAGTGGTTGAGGTACTTCGTGGTCACCGACATCACGATGACGATCGCCAGGACGAACGGGATCTCGTTGACCATCCGCCAGAACTTCTCCGACCGGACATTCTCCCCCCGCTCGAACTTCTTGCGTGAGGCCGAGAGGAAGCCATGGAAGCCGTAAAGCCCCACGAGGGCGACGAGCTTGGCGATCATCCAGGGCTGCAGCAGGAAGTCCCAGCCCCGGATCTGGGCATCGGCCAGGATCAGACCCAGACCAAACACCGCCGTCGCGATCGAGGCGGGATTGATGATACCGCGCAGAAGTCGGCGCTCCATGACCTTGAAGGTCTCGTCCATCTGGGAGCCCGGCGTCGCCTGGGTGTGATAGACGAACAGCCGCGGCAGATAGAGCATGCCGGCCATGAAGGCGATCACCGCCAGGATGTGCAAACCGCGCACCAGATTGAAGTGCGCCACCAGGAAGTCCATCACGCGGAGGCTCCTTCGCGGCACGGGCACTTGGACCAATCCGCGCCACACCGCCAGCCGCAGGCGGAAGACACCGTCCCCGGCGTCTTGCCCACTGAGTCGCGCACCGCCTTGGCGAGGCCGTCGATGAACTCCGGCGCTGTGCCCAGGGCCGACACACGCAGATAGGGCGCGGCGCCGACCTCTTCGGCCAGCTCGGCATATTCGTGGTCCAGCTCGACCAGGGTCTCGACGTGTTCTGAGACAAAGGCGATCGGGGTGATCATCACCCCCTTGCCTTCGCCGCCGGCGCGGCGGATCTCGTCATCGGTCGACGGTCCGATCCACTTCAGCGGTCCGACCCGGCTCTGATAACAGACGGTCCATTCGATCTGCGCCGGCAGATGCGCGGCGACGGCGGCGGCCGTGGCCTCGACCTGCTTCTGATAGGGGTCGCCGGCCAGGATCACCTTCTCCGGCAGACCATGGGCCGAGAACAGCAAGCGGATGTTCGTCGGCGAGCCGGCTTTCTCCCAGGACTCGCGGATCATCCGGGCGTGAGCTTCGATGAGCCCGCCTTCAGTGGGGTAGCAGCCGACCGTCGTCTGCACACCCGAGCCCTTGTAGGTCTTCTTCCAGGCCTTCAACGACGAGCCCGTCGTGGTGGTGGAAAACTGCGGATAGAGCGGCAGCAGCACCACCTGGTCTGGCGCGAAGGCCGCGACCTGGCGCGCCGTCTCGTCCGTCAACGGATGCCAGTAGCGCATGGCGATGAAGCACTTGGCTTCGACGCCCGGCATGGCCAGGGCCAAGGCGGCCTCTAGCGCGCGAGCCTGCTTTTCTGTTTCCGGCAACAAGGGCGAGCCGCCGCCCATGATCGCATAGTTGGCCTTGGCCGACTTCTCGCGCGTGGTCGAGATCAGCGCCGCCAGCGGATAGCGGATCAGCGCCGGGGCGCCGATGATCGCGGGATCGCGGAACAGGTTGAACAGAAACGGCCGAACCGCGTCCGGACCATCTGGCCCGCCGAGATTGAAGAGAACGACGGCGAGCTTCTGGGTCATTGGCCCACCTTCTGACCGGTCACGCGTTCGAGCACCGCCTCGACATGGGCGATCGGCGTGTCAGGCAGGATGCCGTGACCCAGGTTGAAGATATAGGGACCCTGGTTCCACTGCTCGAGCATCTCATCGACGCGCTTCAACAGCGCATCGCCGCCGGCGCGGAGCAACAGCGGATCCAGCGCGCCCTGAATGGTTTTGGTCTTCTGGATCGTCTGGCCAAGCTTGGCCGAGGCCGAGGTGTCCAGCGCCACGCCCTGCACGGGGGTTCTGGCGGCGTAGTCCTCGACGAGGGTCCCGGCGCCGCGCGGGAAGCCGATGATCGGCACGGTGACGCCCCGCGCACGCAGGCCTTCGATGATCCGAATGTGCGGCTGGGTGACCAGCCGGTCGAACAACGGCTCCGACAGACCCTCGGCCCAGCTCTCGAACAGTTTCAGCGCCTGAGCGCCGGCGTCGACCTGCATGGCCAGATAGTCGATCGTCGCATCGACCAGAACCTGGATCAGGGCGTCCAGCGTCTCTGGGTTCTGATAGGCGAAGGTCCGCGCGCCGCTGCGGTCGCTGGAGCCCTTCTCGATCATATAGGTCGCGACGGTCCAGGGCGCGCCGGCAAAGCCGATCAGGGCCTTGTCCGGATCAAGCGCCGAACGAACCCGGGTCAGCGTTTCCCCGACAAGCGAAAGGGCCTTGCCCGCTTCCCCGGCCTTCTCAGCCATGGACTCCACGGACGGCATGTCGCCGAGCTTGGGACCCTCGCCGGCTTCGAACCAGACCTTCTGGCCCAGAGCCCCCGGGATCAGCAGGATGTCTGCAAAGACGATCGAGGCGTCGAACGGAAACCGCCGCATGGGCTGCAGCGTAACCTCTGCGGCCTTCTCGGGATCAAAGCAGAAGCTGATGAAGTCCGGCGCTGTCGCACGCACCGCGCGATACTCCGGCAGATACCGGCCTGCCTGGCGCATGAACCACACCGGAGGGTTCGCATGCGACTGGCCTTCCAGCGCGGAGAGAAACTTCGGTGTCTGCTTTAGGATCGGAGAGGAAGACGTCATGGACCGGGTTAAAGCCCGGCGCGGGCTCCGGCTCAAGCCCGGACGTCCCTTAAGATCTTTCTAACATATCTTAATAAGAAATTAAGATTGAAGGAGGGAGCGGAAGGGCAACTGCAAAGTGGGGAAAACCCCTGTGAGGCGAGTGACTCGCACAGCCCGTCCCGGCTTTCCCCCAGGCCTTCCCACATGGGGTTAACGCTCTGTTAATCATGGGGATGAATGGACAGCGCCTTGAACACCTTAATGAATTCTTAACCTCCTGAGACGCGACAGCGACCTCTGACCGGACTCGTTCCGCGTCTTTGGACAATCGGGATTCAGACTTCGGGGGATGCGGCGCAGGCTTGGGGATGATAGGCGAGCAATGCGACCGTTGATCACAGCGGCGCCGTGTCACGACGCTCTTGGGGCCGTTCGGCGCCCGGGCGTCCCCAGAGGCAGGGCAAGTGGTTAAGCAACCGTTAACGGATGATCCACAGGAGAGTCTGGCGCAGGGCGAGAGCGAAAGGCTGCCGCCACGCTTCGCCACCTACTTCCATATCCACTTGGTTTCAGACTCCACAGGCGAGACGCTGAACGCGATGGCGCGGGCGGTGTGCGCGCGGTTCACCGACATTCTGCCGATCGAGCACATCTATGCGCTGGTGCGGTCGACCCGGCAGTTGGATCGCGCGTTGGAAGAGATCGCCGGTGCGCCGGGCGTGGTGATGCACACGATCGTTGACCCCGGCCTCCGCGCAGCCCTCGAGGAAGGCTGTCGCAAGTTGGAGATGCCGTGCATCGCCGCGCTCGATCCGGTGATCAGCGCCATGTCCCGCTATCTCGGCGCGCGGATATCGACCCGCGTCGGCGCCCAGCACGCCCTGACCAATGACTATTTCGATCGTATCGAAGCCCTGGACTACGCCATCGCCCACGATGACGGCCAGGGCGGACAGGATCTGACCCAGGCCGACGTCATCCTGGTGGGCGTGTCGCGGACCTCCAAAACCCCGACCTGCATCTATCTGGCGCATCGGGGCGTGCGCGCCGCCAATGTACCGTTGGTCCCAGGCCGCCCGCCGCCCCCTGAGCTGTTCGAGCTGAAGAACACCTTGATCGTCGGCCTGATCACCTCGCCGGATCGGTTGATCCAGATCCGCCGCAATCGCCTGCTCTCTCTGAAAGAGAACCGCGAGAGCGACTATGTCGACGCCGACGCGGTGCGTCAGGAGATCATCGCTGCGCGCCGCCTGTTCGAGCGCCAGAACTGGCCGGTCATCGACATCACCCGTCGCTCGGTCGAGGAGACGGCGGCGGCGGTGATCAATCTGCTGTCCGGAGGACGGGGCAAGGTCGAGGTCCTGGGATGAGCCTCACCCCTGTTACGCTCGCGTCCCAGAGCTCGGCGCGTCAGATGATCCTGAAGAACGCCGGTGTCGCCTTCGAGGCCGTCAGCCCCGGGGTCGATGAAGACGCCGCCAAGGCCGGACTCCTGGCCGAAGACGTCACGCCGCGCGACATCGCCGACGCCCTGGCCGAGATGAAAGCCGTCAAGGTCTCGACCAAGCGGCCCGGCCTGGTGATCGGTGCTGATCAAACCCTCGACCTGAAGGGGCGCCTGATCGACAAGGCCGGTTCGCTGGACGAAGCCCGCGCCCGCCTCCTTGAGCTGCGCGGAACGACCCACAAACTGCACTCGGCGGTGGTCGTGGCGCGGGACGGCCGGCCGATCTGGCGGATCGTCGAGAGCGCCAAGCTGTCGGTGCGTCCCTTCAGCGACGCCTGGCTCGACCGCTATATAGAGCGTCGCGGCGAGGCCCTGCTCTGGTCGGTCGGCTGTTATGAGCTGGAGAGCGAGGGCGTCCAGCTGTTCGACAAGATCGAGGGCGACTATTTCACCATCCTGGGCCTGCCTCTGGTCGGGCTGCTGGATTTCCTGCGTCTTCATGGAGCCCTGACCGTATGACCAACGCCATCACGGGCGCGGCCATTGTCGGCGGGGTCTGCGGTCAGCCGATCAAGCATTCGATGAGCCCGGTGATCCACAACGCCTGGATCGCAGCGGCCGGCCTCGACGCGGCCTATGTGCCGTTCGCCCCCGCGGCGGATCGGTTCGAGGCCTTTGTCGACGGTTTGCGTGGCGGCGCGGTGCGCGGGCTCAACGTCACCATTCCCTTCAAGGAACGGGCGCTGGCCGTCGCCGACACCGCCAGCGATCTGGCGCGGATGGCCGGGGCGGCGAATCTGTTGGTGTTCAATGAGGACGGCAGCGTCCATGCTGACAATACCGACGGTCCGGGCCTGCTGGGCGCCATCGCGATCCAGGCGCCTGGCTTCGACGTCACGGCCGCACCTGTGGTCATTCTCGGCGCCGGTGGCGCGGCCCGGGGAGCGGTCGCGGCCCTGCTGCTGGCCGGCGCGCCGCGCATAGCTGTCGTCAACCGCACTGTCGCGCGCGCCCAGGACCTGGCCGACACGTTCGGGGAGAAGGTCGTAGCCAAGGGCGAAGACGCCCTCACCTCTCTGCTGCCGGAAGCGGGATTGATCATCAACGCGACCTCGCTGGGTCTGGGCGGCGGCGCTGGGCCGTCAGCCGACCTGACCCTGACCCCCAAGACCGCCGTCGTGATGGACATGGTCTACAAGCCGCTGCGGACCGAGTTCCTGCGCCGGGCCGAGGCCGCCGGTCGCCGTACGGTGGACGGGCTGGAGATGCTGCTGCGTCAGGCGATCCCCACCTTTGAGGCCATCTATGGCCAGGCACCCTCCCCCACGATCGACGTTCGGGTCCTGGCGCTCAAGCTCTTGGGCGAGGTCTGAAATGTTGATCCTTGGGCTGACCGGTTCGATCGGCATGGGCAAGTCGACGACCTCCAAGATGTTCCAGGACGAAGGCGTGCCCGTCTATGACGCCGACGCCGCCGTCCACGCTCTCTACGCGACGGGCGGAGCCGCCGTGGGGCCGGTTGAGGCCGCCTTTCCCGGCGTCGTTGTGAACGGGGCGATCGACCGGGCCAAGCTCAGCGCCCAGGTCGTTGGAAACTCCGAGGCTCTCGCCAAGCTGGAGGCGATCGTCCATCCCCTGGTCGGCGCCCACCGCATTGGTTTCTTCGAGCAGGCCAAGGCCGAGGGGCATGAAATTGTCGTGCTCGACATCCCGCTGCTGTTCGAAACGGGCGGCGAAAAGCGGGTCGACAAGGTGGTGGTGGTGTCTGCCCCCGCCGAGGTGCAGCGTGAGCGGGTCCTGGCCCGCCCGGAGATGACCCCGGAGAAGTTCGAGGCCATCCTGGCCCGGCAGACGCCGGACGCCGACAAGCGCGCCCGCGCCGATTTCGTGATCGATACCGGGCAAGGCCTAGACAACGCGCGTCGCCAGGTCCGCGACCTTCTGACTCTGTTGAGAACCGCCCGCTCGGCTTGAAGCCGACCGCGAACGGCTTCATGGAAGGGCCATGGCCCGCGAGATCATCCTCGATACCGAAACCACCGGCTTTGACCCAAAGACCGGTGACCGCCTGGTTGAAATCGGCTGCATCGAAGTGGTCGATTTCATGCCGACCGGCCGCTCGTTCCACGAGTACTGCGACCCGCTGCGCGACATGCCCGCCGAGGCCGAGAAGGTTCATGGCCTGTCCAGCGCCTTCCTGACCGGCAAGCCGAAATTCCACGAGATCGCCGATCGCTTCCTGGATTTTGTCGGCGACAGCGTCGTGGTGGCCCACAACGCCGCCTTCGACCGTCAGTTCGTCAATTTCGAGCTGGAGAAATGCGGCAAGGCCCCGATCCACGAGGAGCGCTGGGTCGATACCCTGGCCATGGCCAAGAAGCGCTTCCCGGGCATGTACAACTCGCTGGACGCGCTCTGTAAGCGGTTCAAGATCAGCCTGGAGAGCCGCGACAAGCACGGCGCCCTGATTGACGCCCACCTGCTGGCCGAGGTCTATCTGGAACTGCAGGGCGGCAAGGAACGCGCCCTTGAACTGACCCATTCGACAGGGGCCATGGCGGTCTCCACCGCGATCCAGGGCGTCTATGCCGCTCGGTCACGTCCCCTGGCGCCGCGCTCTACGGACGCCGAGCGCGAGATCCACGCCGCCTGGGTTCGCAAGAACCTCAAGGACAAGGCGCTCTGGATCCAGTTCGGCGTGGTCGCTGCCGAAGCCTAGGCGCCCTCGCCGCCTGGCGCCGACGATGGCTCCGGCCCGGCTGGTCTGTAGAAGTCAGAGGGACTCCCCAACGCGACAGCCCTCTCTATAACTGCGCCGGCTCAAGCAGGAGAATGTAATGGCCCAGTTCCAGACCCTGATCGTCGAGGCGCCGGAAAGCGCGCCGGGCGTCACCCTGATCCGCCTGAACCGGCCCGAGGCGCTCAACGCGCTCAACACCGCCCTGCTGGGCGAACTTGCCCAGGCCCTGGCGGCGGCGCAGGCCGACGATGGCGTGGGCTGCATCGTGCTGACCGGTTCGGCCAAGGCCTTCGCCGCCGGCGCCGACATCAAAGAGATGTCTGACAAGACCTATGCGCAGATGTTCAAGGCCGACTTTTTCACGGCGGGCGCCCGGGCGATCGAACAGTGCCGCAAGCCGATCATCGCCGCCGTCGCGGGCTACGCCCTGGGCGGCGGCTGCGAGCTGGCGATGATGTGCGACTTCATCCTGGCCGCCGACACCGCCAAGTTCGGCCAGCCCGAGATCAATCTGGGCGTGGCGCCCGGCATCGGCGGCACCCAGCGCCTGACCCGCTTTGTCGGCAAGTCCAAGGCCATGGACATGATCCTGACCGGCCGGATGATGGGCGCGGAGGAAGCCGAGCGCTCCGGTCTGGTGTCGCGGATCTTCCCCGCCGACAGCCTGGTCGACGAGACCCTGGCGATCGCCGCCAAGATCGCCGGCCAATCGCCGCTGGCCGTGGCGATGAACAAGGAACTGGTCGAAGCCGCCTATGAGACGACCCTGACGACCGGCGTCGCGCTGGAGCGCCGGCTGTTCCATTCGCTGTTTGCGTTCGAGGATCAGAAGGAAGGCATGACAGCCTTCGTCGAGAAGCGTAAACCCCTGTTCAAGGGCGCGTGATCCGGATCGGAAGCGATGACGGCGAAGCGGCCTCGGGAATCCTGCCTGTGGACCGTTGACCCCAGCCAGCGCTTCCCGTATATCCGCGCGCTCACATTTCCACCTGCTTCGCGGCCGCCCGCGCGGCTGTCCGTTTGAAGGTCCGACCAATGGCCAATAATCCCGGCGCCAAGAAGGCGATCCGCAAGATCGCCCGCCGCACCGAAGTCAACACCGCTCGCCGCTCGCGCGTGCGCACCTTCCTGCGCAAGTTCGAAGACGCGATCGCCAAGGGCGATGTCGCCGTCGCCAAGGCGGCTTTCGTGGAAGCTCAATCCGAGCTGATGCGCGCTGTCTCCAAGGGCGTGGTTCACCCCAACACGGGCTCGCGCAAGGTCTCGCGCCTGGCCGCCCGTCTGAAGAAGCTGGACAAGGCCGCAGCCTAGTCAAGATTCTAGACGAACCGCGTTCGTCTAATCTTTTCAAATATTTACAAAGGCCGATCAGGGCAACCTGGTCGGCTTTTGCTTTGAATCCAACGCTCTATTTCTAGTGTTGCAATCTGTGATCTGAGTAGTCGGTCACGCTATTCCCTTGCGGGGCGAGGGCCTCTCGCGAGTCAACAGAAATATCCGCGATCGGACGCAAGTTTTCCGTTTGACCGGCCCCCTCCGCTGGCTAGTTTAAGGGTCTCAACGCTCTTCCAGTCTTGGATAAAACAAGGCGGCGGCGGACCCATCGTGTTCGCCGAGTAAGAACCTGTGTGCGTTGAGAAAAACGGTCGCGCGCCATGGGGGGCGGCGGCTGAGGGATGCGGCGATTGTTTTTGTGCAAGGCGGTGGACGAATGACCATGAAGGGCGGGGTTGCCAGCCAGGACTTCTCGGCGGCGATCGCGACGGCTTGTGAGCCGGCGGCGAGCGTCTGGTCGAAGGTTTGCGTGGCTTTGAAGCGTGAGCTGGGTGACGCGGCCTTCGGGTCGTGGATCGCGCCCGCCATGCTGCGCGAAGCCGCCACCGGCGATGTCGTCCTGGTGACGTCGACGGGCATCGCCCGCGACTGGATTCGCCGCAGCGCGTGGCGCCGGATCGGTGAACTCTGGGCCGCCCATGATGCGACAGGTCGTCGCATAGACCTGAAGTCGCGCCTCGAGTTCGAAGCGGCGGCCGGCGCCTATGTCGAGGCGACCCCCAAGGCTGTCGCCGCCGAACCGATCGAGATTGTCCTGCCCGTCTCCACTGACGCGCCGACGGTCGTCGCTCCCAGCGCCAAGTCGCCCCGCACCCAAGGCTTGCAGGAGCGCTTTACCTTCGAGACCTTCGTCCCGGGTCCCGCCAACGAGTTCGCGCACGCTGTGGCGCGTCGGATCGCCAACTGGGCGGACGGTCACTTCAATCCTGTGCTGTTCCACGGCCCGTACGGTTTTGGCAAAACGCACTTGCTGAACGCCCTGGCCTGGGAGGCCATGCGCAACGCCCCGGAAAAGCGCGTGGTCTATCTGACCGCCGAGCGTTTCCTGTCGACCTTCGTGCGCGCCGTGATGGATCGCCAGACGGCGGCCTTCAAGGAAGAGCTGCGCGCCGCTGATCTTCTGATCATCGACGACGTGCATTTCATCGCCGGCAAGCAGTCGACCCAGGAAGAGCTGTTCCACACCCTGACCGCGCTGGTCGGGGAGGGCGGCCGTGTCGTGTTCTCGGCCGACCGTCCGCCGTCGGCCATGACCGAGATGGACGCCCATCTGCGCTCACATCTGTCGGCGGGTCTGGTCTGCGGTCTCGAGCCGGCGGATCGCAACCTCCGTCTCGGCATCCTGGAGCGCAAGATCCAGACCCTGGGCGCGGCCCACGGCTTTGAGCCCAGCATGCGCCCCGAGGTCATGCAGTTCCTCGCCGACCGTTTCACCGACAGCGTCCGCGAGCTGGAAGGCGCGCTGAACACCTTGTCGGCCCGCGCCGGCGAAGGCCTCTCGCGCATGACCCTGGATGAGGTGCAGGCGATCCTGCGTCCCCACCTGCGGTCGGGCGAGAAGCGCATCACCATCGACGATATTCAGAAGGCCACCGCCGAGCATTACGGCATGAAGCAGGCCGATCTGCTTAGCGAACGCCGCAACCGCGCCGTGGCCCGGCCGCGTCAGGCCGCCATGTGGCTGGCCAAGCAGCTGACCACCCGTTCGCTGCCGGACATCGGTCGCCGCTTCGGGGGTCGTGACCACACCACGGTGCTGCACGCCGTGCGCCGGATCGAGGCGCTTCGCGCCGAGGACAGCGCGCTCAGCCACGATCTGGAGACGCTGACGCGCAAGCTGCGGGGCTAGGTCGCCCCGGAGGCCGACACCTGTTTCCGTTGCGTCAGCCTTGAGTCCGGCATCAGATTGAAAAGGGGTCGCCTGGCCGGGGCGGCCCCTTTTTCTTTGGGCGACCCTGCCGTCAGGGCAATGGCGGTGCTGTTACCCGGAGACCGGTGTTTGACCACCTGCCCCGATTTGGCGAAACTCGTCCCGGGGGCATGAGGGGCGCTGCATTGACTGACGAGACAAGGCCGTTGCGGACCCGCAAGTCCCCCCGCGCCCCTGCGCCGACCACTCCGGACCCGATCGAGATCGCCATGGAGGCCAAGGCCTCAGGCCGCGATCCCGTGGGTTCTGCCGAGCAGTTACTTCTGAGCCAGAACCGGCTGATCGGCTGGCAGATTGCCTCTGAACGTGCCGGCTTTGCCCTGAAGGTCCTGACCGGCCTGGCTGGCCTGATCGCGCTGGTCGCGGTTCTGGCGCTGGTCTGGAGCGCCAGCCAGTATCGCGGCGTGACCATCAAGCCCTTTTCCGTGCCCCCTGAGATGGAGGCCCGGGGCCTGACCGGCGCGGTGGTGGCCGAGCGGGTTATCGACCGCCTGGCGCGGCTGCAGGCCGCCACGGGGTCGACGCGGGCCGGAGCCCGCTATTCCAGCGGTTGGGGCGAGGTCGAGGTCACCATCCCCCAGACCGGCGTTTCGGCCACCGAGCTGTGGAAGTTCCTGCGTGGATGGCTCGGCCAGGAGATCGAGGTCTCCGGCGACATCGTCAAGGCCGGGACCGAGGTCCAGTTGAGCGTTCGGGCCGACCGGACGTCCGCGCCCCTGATCCGGGGCCAGGAAGCCGATCTTGAAGGTCTGCTGGACCGGGCCGCGGAAGCCCTGTTCGCCGAGACTCAGGCCTATCGCTACGGCGTCTATCTGATGTTTGAAGGCCGGCGGCTTGAGGAGGCCCAGGCGGTTTTCCAGCGACTGGCCCTGGACGATGACAGGGTCGAGCGGAAATGGGCCCTGGTTGGGCTCACCAACGTCCATTTGCGACAGGGCAATCTGGACCAGGCCCTGAAATCGGCGGGGGCAGCTGTCGCCGCGGACAGCCGGTTTACGCTCGGCGTATCCGTCTTCGCGCGCAGTCGCTATTTCGCCGGTCACTGGGAGACCAGCTATCAGACCAATGCCCGGGTCGCGTCGCTCGCCCAAGGGGCAGACGAGTTTGATCGCGATCGACTGGAGAACTTCAAGGTCGAGCACCTCGCTCTCGATGCGCGCTTCCGGCATGACCACAACCGCGCCCTCGAGATCCTTCAGCGCTTCGGGAAAAAGGATGTCCCGCGCAATCTCAATCACATCTGGCTGGCTGCGGGTCAGAAGATCGCCCTTCACCGTCCCAGCGAGGCGATGACCGAGGTGGCGGGGTCGCTCGGCAGTCCCGCCGAGGCGCTTGACGAAATGCGCCTGTCGCTCGCTGAGCGACTGGAGCGGCAAGACTGGGCGGGTGCGGTCGCACGGTATCGCTCGATCCAGGAAGCCCATCCGGAACAGCGTTTCAGCGTTTCCGGTCGCTACTTTAACGATGAAGGCCCCACGGCCTATGCCATGGCCCGGCTGGGGGACCTTGACGGGGCCCGGGCGCTGCTGGCCCAGGGACGCCGCGACAGCTATCCGATCACCATCGCCAGGGCCCAGGTGGCGGCCCTCAGCGGTGACGTCGCGGGCTCGGAGCGCCTCTTCGTTGCAGCGACCGAACTGGCTCCCAGCCTGGCCGACGCCCATTTCGCCTGGGGTCAGGCGCGGCTGGAGCGGGGGGATGCAGCGGGCGCGATCGCCGTCCTGAAGATCGCCGCCGAGCGCGCGCCGCGCTGGGCCGATCCCCTGAAAGTCTGGGGCGATGCCCTGGCTGCTGAGGGCCGCCACAAGGACGCTATCCGTCAGTACCAGGCAGCGGCCCGCCGGGCCCCGCAATGGGGCGCCCTGCATCTGGCCTGGGGCCAGGCCCTGGCCGTCTTGGGCCAGGAGGGCAAGGCCCGGGACCGCTGGCGTGCCGCAGCCGGCATGGACCTCAGCGCCACCGACCGCGCAGCAGTTTCGCGACTCCTGGCCTCCTGACCCTTCCGGACCGGACTCGCCTCTTCACCCCGCCCCCGCCCGCCGCAGGGTCAGGTTGATCCGGCCGCCGCCGGGGACCAGGCTGGAGGAGCCGGCGATTACCCGGTCGACCCCGTGGAAGGCCATCCGGGCCGGGCCGGACAGGCGGAGGACGTCGCCGGAGGTCAGTTTCAGGCTACGGGTCGGGTCCTTGCGGTTCACGCCGCCGATCCGGAACACGGCGGTGTCGCCCAGCGAGACCGACAGCACCGGAAAGCGCGGATCGGCCTCGTCGCGGTCCTGGTGCAGGCCCATCCGCGCCGCGCCGCAGTAAAGATTGACCAGGCAGGAGTCCGGCGCCGTGTCGGCGTCACCAAGCCGGCGCCAGAGATCCATGAGCGAAGCCGGCATCGGCGGCCATGGCCGGTCCGTGCCGGGATGACGGTCGGCATAGCGATAGCCGGCGGCGTCGCTGGTCCAGCCCAACGGGCCGAGCGCAGTCATGGCGACGCTCATCGCCTTGCCAGAGGCCGTCCGATAGTGCGCGAACGGCGTCTGCTCCGCCGCGGCGAAAACCGCCTGGACCAGGTCGCGCTGAGCCGCGACGTCCAGGAAACCGGGCCAAACGTCAAAGCCGGGCATGACGGCGAGGGGCTGGGCGAACATCGGCGACTCACGGGCCGCCACAGACCGGCGAGCCTCGGTTGTGTTCCACAAAGTCGCCCCCCATGCATCATCTGGCGCCGCCATTTTCCGGGTCCTGTCAGAGTGCGACGGGCGCACCGCGCCCGGCGCCTCGCATACGGCCACTTTTCTTCGTCCCAAGGCCAGATTCCCCTCGCCGCCAGGGGTTATGGCCTTGCGTGGCGGCGCCCATCCCCCATATCGGCTTCAAAGCGGGGTTGACGGGCTCGTCAACTTCGCACAACGCATTCCGCCCGTTCGATTTTCGTCGACGGCGCGGAGCGCGGAACTTGAACCGTAATGAGTGCGAAGCCACTGGGGACGGAGCGAGAAAAACCGGGGCGCTTCTGAGAAGGCCCTTGTCACCGCCGTCCGCCTAAAGGAGCGACAGGTACGAAGATGAGCAAGATTATCGGTATCGACCTTGGCACCACGAACTCGTGCGTCGCCATCATGGACGGCAAAACCCCCAAGGTGATCGAGAACGCCGAAGGCGCTCGCACGACGCCGTCGGTGGTCGCCTTCCTCGAGGACGGTGAGCGCCTGATCGGCCAGCCCGCCAAGCGCCAGGCCGTCACCAACCCGACCAACACGCTGTTCGCGATCAAGCGCCTGATCGGCCGCACCGCCAGCGATCCGGTGGTCGAGAAGGACAAGGGCATGGTGCCCTATGAGATCGTCAAGGGCCCGACCGGCGACGCCTGGGTCAAGGCCCACGGCAAGGACTACAGCCCGCAGGAAGTCTCGGCCTTCATCCTGCAGAAGATGAAGGAAGCCGCCGAAGCCCACCTCGGCGAGCCGGTGACCAAGGCGGTCATCACGGTTCCGGCCTATTTCAACGACGCCCAGCGTCAGGCCACCAAGGACGCCGGCAAGATCGCGGGCCTGGAAGTCCTGCGGATCATCAACGAGCCGACCGCGGCGGCCCTGGCCTACGGCCTGGACAAGAACGACGGCAAGAAGATCGCCGTCTACGACCTGGGCGGCGGCACCTTCGACGTGTCGATCCTGGAAATCGGCGATGGCGTCTTCGAGGTGAAGTCGACCAACGGCGACACCTTCCTGGGCGGTGAAGACTTCGACCTGCGGATCGTCGACTACCTGGCCGACGAGTTCAAGAAGGAGCAGGGCGTCGACCTGCGCAAGGACAAGCTGGCCCTGCAGCGTCTGCGCGAGGAAGCCGAAAAGGCCAAGAAGGAGCTGTCGTCGACGGCTCAGTACGAGGTCAACCTGCCGTTCATCAGCATGAACGCCTCGGGCCCGCTGCACCTGAACATCAAGCTGTCGCGCGCCAAGCTGGAAGCCCTGGTCGACGACCTGATCGCCCGCACCATCGGTCCCTGCGAACAGGCCCTCAAGGACGCCGGCCTGAAGAAGAGCGACATCGACGAAGTGATCCTGGTCGGCGGCATGAGCCGCATGCCCAAGGTCCAGCAGGCGGTGCAGGACTTCTTCGGCCGCGAGCCGCACAAGGGCGTGAACCCTGACGAAGTCGTGGCTCTGGGCGCGGCCGTTCAGGCCGGCGTGCTGCAAGGCGACGTCAAGGACGTGCTGCTGCTGGACGTGACCCCGCTGACCCTGGGCATCGAGACCCTGGGCGGTGTGTTCACCCCGCTGATCGAACGCAACACCACCATCCCGACCAAGCGCTCGCAGACCTTCTCGACCGCCGACGACAACCAATCGGCCGTGACGATCCGCGTGTTCCAGGGCGAACGCCCGATGGCGCAGGACAACAAGATGCTGGGCCAGTTCGACCTGGTCGGCATCCCCCCGGCGCCGCGCGGCGTGCCGCAGATCGAGGTCACCTTCGACATCGACGCCAACGGCATCGTCCAGGTGCACGCCAAGGACAAGGCGACCAACAAGGAGCACTCGATCCGCATCCAGGCCAATGGCGGCCTTTCGGATAGCGACATCGAGCGCATGGTCAAGGAAGCCGAGGCCAATAAGGCTGCGGACGAAAAGAAGAAGCAGCTGGTCGAGGCCAAGAACCAGGGCGAGGCGATCCTGCACTCGACCGAAAAGGCTCTGGCCGAGCACGGCGACAAGGTCGGCGCGGCCGAGAAGACCGCGATCGAAACCGGGATCACCGAGCTGAAGACCGCCCTGGAAGGCGAGGACGTCGAGGCCATCCAGGCCAAGACCCAGGCCCTTATCCAGGCTTCGATGAAGCTGGGCGAGGCCATGTACGCCGCCCAGCAAGGCTCGGCCGAGGGCGGCGACGCCAAGGCTGACGACGGCGTGGTCGACGCCGAGTTCGAGGAAGTCGACGACAACAAGCCGGCGGCTTAAGCAAGCCATGCGCGCGCCGCGGAACATTCGCCACAGGATCGTTCCGCGGCCGCGACCTTCTGCCTCCCGGCCCATGAGCGCCTTGCGCTGGGCTTGGAGCTATCCCACTTCTCCCGTTGTAAACGCCACTTTCGTGGGCCTTTTGGGCGCCAGACGCTGACAATGCGCGACTATTACGAAATTCTCGGCGTGACCCGGACCATCGATGAAGCTGGTCTGAAGTCCGCGTTCCGCAAGCTGGCGATGGAACACCACCCTGACCGCAATGGTGGCTGCGAGAACGCGGCCGGGCGGTTCAAGGAAATCAACGAGGCCTATTCGGTCCTCTCCGATCCCCAGAAGCGTGCGGCCTATGACCGCTTCGGCCATGCCGGCGTCAACGGGCCGCAAGGCGGTCCGGGCGGGTTCGGCGGCCAGGGCTTCGACGCCAGCGACATCTTCAACGACGTCTTTGGCGATGTGTTCGGCGAGATGTTCGGCGGCGGTCGTCGCCAGTCCAACGGCCCCCAGCGCGGCCAGGACTTGCGTTATGACCTGGAGATCACCCTCGAGCAGGCCTACGCGGGCGCTGAGGTCGAGATCACCGTCCCCGCCGCCATGACCTGCGAGGTGTGCGAAGGCTCGGGCGCCAAGCCCGGCACCAGCCCCTCTGTCTGCGGCACCTGCGGTGGCGCGGGCCGTGTCCGAGCGACCCAGGGCTTCTTCGCCGTCGAGCGCGGTTGCCCGCGCTGCGGCGGATCCGGCCGTCTGGTTCTGGACCCGTGCTCCAACTGCCATGGCCATGGCCAGGTGCGTCGCGAGCGCATCCTGTCGGTCCGCATCCCGGCGGGCGTCGACGACGGCGCCCGGATCCGCCTGGCCGGCGAAGGCGACGCCGGCGCGCGCGGCGGTCCGCGTGGCGATCTCTACATCTTCCTGTCAGTGACCCCGCACGAGCTGTTCGAGCGTGATGGTCTGGACCTTCTCTGCACCGTGCCGGTGCCAATGACCACGGCGGCCCTGGGCGGCGAGATCGACGCGCCTTGCCTCTTGGGTGGCGAGAGCTGCGACGGCGAGTGCAAGGTCAAGGTCCATGTGCCCGAAGGCGCTCAGACCGGCAAGACCGTCCGCCTCAAGGGCAAGGGTATGCCGTCCCTGCGCAGCCGCCAGCGCGGCGACCTGGTGGTCGAACTGTTCGTCGAGACTCCGACCCACCTGTCGGCGCGCCAGAAGGAACTGATGCGCGAACTGGCGGGCCTATGCGGCGAAAAGCAGAACCCCAAGTCCGCCAACTTCGTCGGCAAGGCGAAGAGGTTCTGGGAAGAGGTCACGGGGAGCTAGGGCTTCCCGTTCCAGCGCCTGTTTCGTGTAATTCCTTAACGCCGCCCCTTAACGGGAGTCGCGACGCTCTGTAGTTTCCGGGCGTCATGAACGCCCACGCCACGCCGACCCCTGCCCACGAGATCGACCCCACCGGCGCCACGCCGGTGATGGCGCAGTTCTTCGAGATGAAGGCGCGGCAGCCTGATGCGCTGATCTTCTTCCGCATGGGCGATTTCTACGAGCTGTTCTTCGACGACGCCTACAAGGCGGCCGCTGCTCTGGGCATCAGCCAGACGTTCCGGGGCACGCATAACGGTCAGCCGATCCCAATGGCGGGCGTGCCGCAGCATGCGGCCGAGGCCTATCTCTCCAAGCTGATCCGCCTGGGCTTCAAGGTCGCCGTCTGCGAGCAGATGGAAGACCCCGCCGAAGCTAAGAAGCGCGGCTCCAAGGCGGTGGTCCGTCGAGACATCGTCCGCGTGGTGACGCCGGGTACCCTGACCGAGGATGGCCTGCTGGACGCCCGCGGGGCCAATCGCCTGGCCGCAGTGGCCCTGCGCGCGGGCCAGGCGGCCGTGGCGTCGGTCGAGCTGTCCACCGGCGAGGTCGAGGTCTTCGCCGTGGCCAAGGAGGGGGTCGCCCCGATCCTGGCGGCCCTGGCTCCGTCCGAGACCCTGGTCGCCGATCGCCTGCTGTCCGATGACAGCCTTTCCCAGACCCTGAAGATCTGCGGCGGCCTCGTACAGCCCATGCCCTCGGCCCTGTCCGAGCCCCAGGCCTCGGAGACCCGCGTAAAGCGCCTCTATGGCGTCGAGACCCTGGACGGCTTTGGCGGTCTGTCGCCGGCCGAGATCGGGGCCCTGGGCCTGATCGCCGCCCATCTGGAAATGACCCAGGCCGGCCGACTGCCGGCCCTGCGCGCGCCACGCCGGGCCGCTGACGCCGATGTCATGGCGATCGATCCGGCCACCCGGTCCAGCCTGGAAATTGACCGTACCCAGAGCGGTGATCGCAACGGCTCGCTGCTGGCCGCCATCGACCGCACGGTGACGGCGGGGGGCGCGCGGATGCTGGCCTCGCGCCTGGCCCGTCCGCTGCTGGATGTGGCCGCCATCGACCAGCGCCTGGACGCGGTGGAATGGTTCGTCGAGCACCGCCAGCTGCGTCAGCGCCTGCGCGAGGTGCTGAAAGGCGCCGGCGACATGGCCCGCGCCCTGTCGCGCCTGGCGCTGGGCCGAGGCGGTCCGAGGGACCTCGGCTGTATTCGCGACACCCTGAAGGTCGGTGAGCGGCTGGCCGGCATGGCGGGCGGCGCGCCCGATCCGCTGTCGCCGCCGCCGTTCGAGCTGGAGCACGCCTTCAAGGCCCTGACGCCTGCGCTGCATGAGGGGCTGTCGCAATTTCTGACCACGCTCGAACATGGCCTGGGTCCCGACCTGCCGGCGCTCGCCCGTGACGGCGGTTTCGTGGCGGCGGGCGTGCGGCCCGAGCTGGATCAGGCCAGGGGCCTGCGCGACGACAGCCGCAAGGTGATCGCCGCCCTGGAATCCCAGCTGGCCCTGGAAAGCGGCGTGCCGCTGAAGATCCGCCACAACGGCGTGCTGGGCTATTTCGTCGAGGCGACGGCGGGCAAGGCCGACCCCCTCTTTCAGCCGCCGCTGAACGCCACCTTCATCCACCGCCAGACCCTGGCCAATCAGGTGCGCTTCACCACGGTGGAGCTGGCCGATCTCGACGCCCGCATCGCCCAGGCCGCCGAGCGGGCGCTGGCCATGGAGGTCGCCGCCTTCGAGGACTGGCGCGAGCAGGCCCGCCTGCTGGCCGACGCCATCCAGATCGCCTCGGAAGCCCTGGCCCGCATCGACGTGGCCTCCAGCCTGGCCGAATGGGCCGAGGACGCGGGCGCGGTGCGCCCGGTCGTCGACGCCTCCTACGCCTTCGACGCCAAGGCCGCCCGCCACCCGGTGGTCGAGGCCGCCGTGAAGCGGGCGGGAGAGCCCTACACCCCCAATGACTGCCGCCTGGACGCCTCGGGCGAAACGGCGGCCCGCCTGTCGATCGTTACCGGTCCGAACATGGCCGGTAAGTCGACCTTCCTGCGCCAGAACGCCCTGCTGGCGATCCTGGCTCAGTCGGGTTGCTACGTGCCGGCCGCCAGCTTCCGGCTGGGCGTGGTCGATCGCCTGTTCAGCCGTGTCGGCGCCGGCGATGACCTGGCCCGCGGCCGCTCGACCTTCATGATGGAAATGGTCGAGACCGCCGCCATCCTGACCCAGGCCGGGCCGCGCAGCCTGGTGATCCTGGACGAGATCGGCCGGGGCACGGCCACCTATGATGGTCTGGCCATCGCCTGGGCCTGCGCCGAGGCCCTGCACGACACCAACAAGAGCCGCGCCCTGTTCGCCACGCACTATCACGAGCTGGCGACCCTGGAGACGCGGATGGCCTTCGTCTCCAACCTCAGCCTGAGGGCCAAGGAGTGGAACGGCGACCTTGTTTTCCTGCACGAAGCCGCGCCAGGGCCGGCCGATCGTTCGTACGGCGTGCAGGTGGCTAAACTGGCCGGCGTGCCGGCGCCCGTGGTGGTGCGCGCCCGCGAGGTGCTGGATCGGCTGGAGAGCAAGGACCAGTCGCCGGCCAAGCTGGACGATCTGCCGCTGTTTGCGGTCAGTCAGGCGGTGGCCGTCACCTCCGCGCCCGCCAAGGCCGCGCCTAGCGCCGTCGAGACCAGCCTCGCCGACCTCGACGTGGACGGCATGAGCCCGCGCGAGGCCCTCGAGGCGCTTTACCGCCTTAAGGGTCTGCTCACGGCCTAGCGGGTACCCATATAGACAACATGCCCCGTCGCCTTCGCCCCACCCGCCTGGAACACGTCGTCGACGGTCACGCCCTTCGGGCGAGGCTTTCGGCCGCCGCCCTCGACTCGATCGGCAATGAGGCCGAGCAGCGGGCCCGCGCCATCGACATCCTCAAACAGGCTCTGTTTCGCGGTCGGATGATCGCCAAGGAGCGCTTGGAGAACGGCGCGAGCGGCGTCGAGACCAGTCGCCTGCTCAGCGGGGTCACCGACGAGGTGATCACCGCCCTCTACGATTTCACGACCGTGCACGTCTTCCGGGCCCGCAACCCGACGGAAGGCGAACGCCTCTGCCTTCTGGCCGTCGGCGGCTATGGCCGGGGAACCCTGGCGCCGTTCAGCGACATCGATCTTCTGTTCCTGCGGCCCTACAAGCAGACGCCGCACGCCGAGAGCGTGATCGAGTACATGCTGTATGCGTTGTGGGATCTGGGTTTCAAGGTCGGCCACGCCTCGCGGACCATCGAGGAATGTGTGCGGCTTTCGAAGGAAGACTTCACGATCCGCACCTCGATCCTGGAGGCGCGACGCCTGACCGGCGACGAGCGTCTGGCCGAGGATCTGAAGAAGCGCTTCCGCGACGAGGTCATGAAGGCCACCGGCGCCCAGTTCGTCGCCGCCAAGCTCAAGGAGCGCGACGACCGCCAGGCCCGGGCCGGCGCCAGCCGCTACATGGTCGAGCCCAACGTCAAGGAAGGGAAGGGGGGTCTGCGCGACCTTCACACCCTGATGTGGATCGCCGAGTACCTGCATCCGGTCGATCGGCCCGAGGACGTCTTCAAGATGGAGGTGTTCTCGATCCGCGAGACCAAGGCCTTCATCCGGGCCTTCGACTTTCTGCATGCGGTGCGGGCGCATCTGCATTTCACCACCGGCCGGCCCGAAGAGCGCCTGACCTTCGACCTGCAGCCCGAGATCGCTCGCCGCATGGGCTATGGCGACCGGGGTGACGCCCCGGCGGTCGAGCGGTTCATGCGCCGCTACTTCCTGATCGCCAAGGAGGTCGGGACCCTGACCCGCGCCTTCTCGGCCAAGCTGGAGGCCGAGCACTTCAAGAACGAGCCCAAGGGCATCTCGCGTTTCCTCCCGGGCGCGCGCCCCAAGCGCAAGGCGCTCGATGTTGAAGGCTTCTACGAAGATGGCGGTCGCCTGAACATCGAAGGTCAGGAGATCTTCGAGGCCGATCCGGTCAACCTGATCCGCCTGTTCAAGATCGCTGACGAGCGCGACCTTGATCTGCATCCCGACGCCTTTACCGCCGTGACGCGCGCCCTGCCGCTGATCACCTCGCGGGTGCGCCGCGACCCCGACGCCTGTCGGGCGTTCCTGGACTTGCTGGCGCGCGGCAAGCGCAGCTATCGGACCCTGACCCTGATGAACGACGCCGGGGTGCTGGGTCGCTTCATTCCGGAGTTCGGCCGCGTCGTCGCCCAGATGCAGTTCAACATGTACCACTCGTACACGGTGGACGAGCACACCCTGCGGGCGGTCGGCGTCATCGGCGACATCGCCGCTGGGCGCCTGGTGGACGATCACCCTCTGGCGGTGTCGATCATGCCTTTGATCGAGGACCGCGAGGCCCTGTTCCTGGCCATGCTGTTGCACGACACCGGCAAGGGCGGCGTAGGCGGTCAGGAGAAGGCCGGCGCGCGCTCGGCCCGCAGCGCTTGCGAGCGCCTGGGCGTCGAGCGCAGCAAGGTCGAGCTGGTCGCCTGGCTGGTCGAGAACCACCTTGTCATGAGCGACTTCGCCCAGAAGCGCGACGTCTCCGATCCTGGCACGGTCGCTGCCTTCGCCCGGATCGTCGAGAACCCCGAGCGGCTACGCCTTCTGCTGGTCATCACCGTCGCCGACATCCGGGCTGTCGGACCTGGGGTCTGGAACGGCTGGAAGGGCCAGCTGCTGCGCGAACTCTATAACGCGACCGAAGCGGTGTTCCGGGGCGGGCGCGGCAGCGACGCCGCCGCCAATGTCCAGCGCCACCAGGAAAGCACGGCCGAAGCCGCGCGGGCGGCGCTGCTCGAGACCGATCCCGCCGCCAAGGGCTGGGTGGCGGCGATGGAGAACGCCTATTTCAGCGCCTTCTCGCAGGATGACCTGTTCCATCACGCCGAACTGGCGCGTCGTGCGGCGATCCAGGGCGGGGCCGCCGCCGAGGGGCAGGTACGTCCGGGAAGCAACGCCGCCGAGGTGGTTATCGCCGCCAAGGATCGTCGCGGTCTGTTCGCCGATCTCGCCCTGGCGATCTCGTCGCTGGGCGGCAATGTGGTTGGCGCACGGGTGTTCACGTCCCGTCAGGGCCAGGCGCTGGACGTCTTCTATGTCCAGGATGTCACGGGCGCGCCGTTCGGCTGTGAGAATCCCCGCGCGCTGCGCCGCCTGGCCGACGCCCTGGAGGCCGCAGGCAAGGGCGACGCCCTGGCCGTCGAGCCTCGCCGGGGCTCTGAGCAGACCCGCGCCGCAGCCTTCGCGATCGCACCGTCGGTCACGATCGACAACGACGCCTCCAATGACGCGACGGTGGTCGAAGCCTCGGGACGCGACCGCCCAGGCCTGCTGCACGCCCTGGCCAAGACCCTGGCCGACAGCGCCTTGTCCATCCAGTCGGCCCATATCGACGGTTATGGCGAGCGGGCGGTCGACGCCTTCTACGTCCAGACGACCGAGGGCGGGAAGGTCACCGATACGCGCAAGCTCAATGCTCTGAAGGCTGATCTGCTGGCGGCGCTGGAGCAGAACGAAGCCAGCGCCCCGGCGGCGCGCCCAGGCTTGAGACGGGCCCGGGCCAGCGTCGCGCGTTAGGGTTGGTCCGCCTTCCAGTCGCCTGACTTGCCGCCCGTCTTTTCCAGAAGGCGCACGGCCTCGATGACCATGCCTTTCTCGGCGGCCTTGAGCATGTCGTAGATCGTCAGGCAGGCCACAGAGGCGGCCGTCAGCGCTTCCATCTCGACGCCTGTCGGACCGGTGGTCTTGACCCACGCGGTCACCGCCAAGCCGCTGTCGGTCGCTTCCACGGCGACCTCGACCTTGGACAACGCCAGGGGATGGCAAAGCGGGATCAGGTCGGACGTCTTCTTGGCCGCCATCACACCGGCCAGTTCGGCTACGGCGCGGACGTCGCCCTTGCGGCCCGAGCCCGAGATCGCCAACGCCAGGGTTTCGGGGCTCATGCGCACAAAGCCTGTCGCGACAGCCTCGCGGGCGGTCGCCGGCTTCTCAGAGACATCGACCATGCGCGCGCGCCCCTGGTCGTCGATGTGGGTGAGCTTGCTCAACGTTCCAGCAGCCTCGGCATCAGTTCGACCATGTTGCAGGGCTTGTGGCGGCTGTCCAACTGGGCGGCGATGACCTTGTCCCATCCATCCTTCACCGCGCCGTTGCTGCCGGGCAGGCAGAAGACGAAGACGCCGTCGATCAGGCCCGCCGTCGCTCGCGACTGCAGGGTGGAAAGGCCGACCGAGGCGTAGCTGACCAGATGGAAGACGACCGAGAAACCGTCGATCTTCTTGTCGAACAGGGGCTCCAGCGCCTCGACAGTGACGTCACGACCCGTCAGGCCGGTCCCGCCGGTGGTTACGACCGCATCGACCGTCTTGCTGTCGATCCAAGAGCGCACCTGGGCCCGGATCTGCTCGATGTCGTCGCGGACCACCACGCGGCCGCCCAGTTCTTGGCCGGCGGCCTTGATCCGCTCGACCAGGATCTGGCCCGAGGTATCGCTGGCCTCATCGCGGGTGTCGGAGATGGTGAGCACCGCCACGCGGACGGGCGTGAAGGGCAGTTCAGGCTTGATCCCGCCGCCGGGCTTGAGCGTTTCGGACATTCAGGCCTCCTGATCCCAGCGTTGCGCGTCGGTCCTATCGCGCGCCGTGGGTTCGATCCAGCGCGGACCCTCGGGGCCATGCTCCTTCTTCCAGAAGGGCGCACGGCTCTTGAGGTAGTCCATCAGGTAGTCGCAGGCCTCGAAGGCCTCTCGGCGATGGGCGGCGGCGGTGGCCACGAACACAATCGCCTCGCCCGGCGTTATGACGCCGACACGATGCACGATGTGGACATCCTGCAGGGCGAAGCGCGTCACCGCGCCTTGCGCGATCTCTGTGATCGCGGCGTCCGTGAAACCCGGATAGGCCTCAAGCTCCAACGCGCGGGCGGCGCCTTGCTCGGCGCGGGCGAGTCCGATGAAGGTCGCCACCGCGCCCGTCTCTTCCCGGCCGGCGCAAAAGGCGGAAACCAGAACGCCGGGCTCGAACGGCTGATCGGTCAGGGTGACGATCATCCGCCGCTCATCGGCGGCAGGAAAGCGACCTCGCTGGCGGCGGACAGCGCCGCCTCGCCACGGACGATGGTCTTGTCGACGGCGACCTGAACGCCCGGTCCGGCCAGCGCCTCGCCCAGAACAGGATCGGCCTGCGAAAGGCTGGCGCGCAAGGTCGAAAGGTCGGCCGCCTCGATCTCGCGCTCGCGCCAGCCGGCCTGATCGGCCAGGCGCCCGAACAGAAGCACCCGCGCCATCCCCTAGCCCCCCGTCGTCGACATGTGACGGGCCACGGCGGGCTGGGCGGCGGCGATCTGGAAGTCGTGGCCCTTGGGCTTGGCCCCGATCGCCAAGTGAATGGCGTCAACGAGTTCGGCGTCGCTGGCGCCCCTGCGGATCACCGCACGCAGATCGCTGGCGTCGTCGCGGCCAAGGCAGGTGTGCAGCGTGCCGGTGCAGGTCAGGCGCACCCGGTTGCAGGTGTCGCAGAAATGGTTGCTCAGCGGGGTGATCAGGCCCAGGCGACCGCCGGTCTCCGCCACGTGGACATAGCGCGCCGGCCCGCCGGTGGAGTCGGGGATATCCGTCAGCGTCCAGAAGGACGACAGATCGCGGCGCACGTCCTGCAAGGACAGGAACTGGTCGGTACGGTCCTGATCAACCTCGCCCAGGGGCATGGTCTCGATCAGGGTGATGTCGCAGCCGCGCCCATGGGCCCACTGGATCAGCGCGGGGATCTCGCCGGCATTGTCATGCTTGAGCGCTACGGCGTTGATCTTGACGGTCATCCCCGCCGCCTGCGCCGCGTCGATCCCGGCGATGACCCGCGTGACGTCGCCGCCCCGGGTCAGGGCGCGGAACAGCGCGGGCTTGAGCGTATCGAGTGAGACATTGATCCGCTTGACGCCATGGCGCGCCAGATCTGAGGCGTAGCGCTCAAGCTGCGATCCATTGGTCGTCAGGGTCAGCTCGTCCAGCGCGCCTGAGCTCAGGTGCCGGGACAGGCGGGCCACCAGATCGATGAAGCCCTTTCGCACCAGCGGCTCGCCACCCGTCAAGCGCAGCTTGCGGACACCCAGGCCAACGAAGGTCGAGGCCAGGCGATCCAGCTCCTCGAGCGTCAGCACCTCCGCCTTGGGCAGAAAGGTCATGTGCTCGGCCATGCAATAAACACAGCGCAGATCGCAGCGATCAGTGACGGAGACCCGCAGATAGGTGACCGCGCGCCCAAAACCGTCGATCAGGGACGGTCCAGTCGTTCGGGGGGCGGTCGAGACCGCTTGCGCGGGACTGTCATCATAGGGCGTCATGTCGAGCTATTAGAATAGGCGCTGGGACCCATGACGCAAAGAGATACCGGCCGTCTCGACGCCATCGTCCTGGCGGCGGGGCGCGGCGTCCGCTTTGGCGGCGGCAAGCTGACCGCGCTTCTGGACGGCGACCCGCTGGTTGCTGCCGCTCTGCTGACGGCGTTCCTGGCGCCGGCGCGGCGTGTTGTGGTGGCGGTGGGCCCGGAACCGGATGTCCGTCAGGCCGTGGAAGCGACGGCCACGCGTCTGCTGGCCCGCGAGCGTCTGGTTCTTGTACCGATCGACGACCCTTCGGCCGGCATGGGCGCGTCGCTGGCGGCGGCAGCCAGAAGCCTCCCAGGCGATACCGACGGCGTTTTCGTCTTTCTGGGCGACATGCCCCGCATCGATCCGGCGACGCCGAGACATCTGGCGGCAGCGCTGCGAGATCCCGGTGACATCGTCGCGCCCACCTATCTTGGGCGTCGTGGCCATCCAGTTCTGTTCGGCGCGCGATGGGCGCCTGTCCTCGGCGCGCTTTCCGGAGACGAAGGCGCCCGCGCTATCGTCGATAAGGCGGGCGAGAGCCTGGTCCTGGTTCCCGTCGACGACCCTGGCGTGCATCTCGACGTGGACCGGCCCAGCGACCTCGCGCGCGTGCAAACGGATCGCAGAACGCTCTAGGTGGTGTGGACTCTAAGGATTCCCAGGATCGCTGATGCGTGATTCAAGGCTGTCTTTTGGAGGCGGTCTTGGGTGTGATGGATCGGCTAGTGCTGAGCGACGCGGCGTGGGATCGGA
>NZ_PJRR01000014.1 GCF_002858865.1 Caulobacter vibrioides
GCGGCGGGGGAGCCGGCTCGGGCGGAGGCGGCGGCGGCGGCGGAGGCGGGGGCGGAGGCGGCGGAGGCGGCGGGAGCGGCGGCGGCGGGGCGCCGAAGGTGTAGCGCAGGCCCAGGGTCACCGAGGTGTCCTTGTAGCGACCCGAGAACGTGCCGACATCGGTGATCGAACCCCCGGCCGGCCCGGCGTTCTGCGTTACCGAACCCCAGTCGAGCTTTGAGCTGCGCAGGTAGCGACCGGTCAGGTCCATCGACCAGTTGTCGGCGAAGTTCCAGGCCACACCCAGAAGGCCCTGCATGGCGAAGGCCTGGTCGACGTCGTCGAAGCCGGTGTTCTGATAGATGGCCGCGCCCGCCGGAACGCCCGACAGCTGGCCATAGACCTTGTTGTGCACCCAGGCCGTACCGGCGCCGACGCCGATGAACGGGCTGAGGCGGGAGTCGCCGCCCATGTCGAAGATGAGGTTGGCCATCAGGGTCGAGGCCTTCAGCTCTCCGTTCGGCTCACCGCATCCTGGAGAGGCCGAGGTGCGACCGACGCCCGCGGTGCAAAGACCGATGGGCTGGGCCCCGCTCAGACCCGCGCCGCGCACGCCCTGCAGGTCGCTGGGGCGATAGCCATACTCGGCCTCGACGCGCCAGTTGGGCGAGAACCGGTAGCCGAGGCGGCCGAACGCAGCCCAATCCTTGTCGGCGTTGAAGTTCCACTGATAGCCCTTCGAGGACGTCGCCTTGACGTCCTGGGGCTCGTGATAGCCGGCGTCGCCCGCGACGTACCAGCCGCTCAAGGCGCTTTGGGCCGAAGCGCCAGAGGCGGCGCACAGCGCAACCGCCGCGACGCAGACCAGCAACCGCATGTTCATTTGAAAACCCTTTTTCTACGAAAGTCGCGGACCCGACATCTTGCCTGGGACCTGCAGCACAAACGCGCCATGCGAGGATTTAGCTGTGGCGCCTGGGCAACAAAGTGAGTTGGAAGCTGAAAAAGGTGACGAAGGCCGCCCCGCCAAGGTCTGGCTCCGCCCGAGCGAGCGCTGTGCGAACTTGTCGCAAATAGCCAAGATTGCAGAAGAAATTCTGCTTCTCCATACTCCTTTCAGGTGAGTGGAGCGCGTCGGTGTGTAGTCAGTGCGAGCGGTATGGACTGAACCTCCACGGGGATGATGTCGCCCCGGCCGTCTCGGGTGGCGAGGGTCCCTACGCGTTTGTCGACGCCGACTCGCGCGTGGGAACCGTCGACGGGAAAAAGAGCCTCACGGTTCCAGAAGCCGCCCTGCAACTGCTGCGCAGCGAGCCGGGCTGGTCGAACCAGTTCCTGGTCCCCGCGACCGTGACCTATGCGTTCCGCGCGACCGCACCGGCGAGCATGCCCAGCGATACGGGCGGCTTTTCGCAGTTCAACGCCGCCCAGATCCTCCAGGCCGAGAAGGCGCTGCAGGCCTGGTCCGACGTCGCCAACATCACCTTTGTCCGCGTGGGCCAGGGCACGTCGGGCGAGGCCGCCTACAGCGACAACGCCTCGATCCTGTTCGCCAATTTCAGCACCGGCAGCGAGGGCTCGGCGGGCTTCGCCTACTATCCGGGCAACCCTGCGGCCAGCAGCCGGTCCGGCGACGTCTGGATCAAGTCGACGGCCGGCTACAACACCAACCCGACCGGCTCCAACTATGGCGGCATGGTGCTGGTTCATGAGCTGGGGCACGCCATCGGCATCGCCCACCCCAGCGAGTACAACGCCAGCGCCGACGACACCCTGACCTATGCGGCCAACGCGACCTACTACCAGGACAGCCGCCAGTACACGGTGATGTCCTATTTCAGCGAGGCCAACACCGGCGGCTCGTTCGGCGGCGCCTACGCCTCCTCGCCCCTGCTCGATGACATCGCCGCCGCCCAGTTGGCCTATGGCGCCAACATGACCACGCGCACCGGCGACACGGTGTACGGCTTCAACTCGACCGCCGGCCGCGAGTGGTTCGCGGCGACCTCGTCCTCGACCCGGCTGGTGTTCGCGGTCTGGGACGCCGGCGGCGTCGACACCCTGGACTTCTCCGGCTATCGCGTGGCCCAGACCATCGACCTGCGAGCAGGCTATTTCTCCAGCGTCGGCGGCCTGAAGGGCAATGTCACCATCGCCATGAACGCGGTGATCGAGAACGCCATCGGCGGCTCGGCGGCCGACACCATCAACGGAAACGCTGTCGACAACCGGCTGACCGGCGGCGCGGGCGCCGACATCCTGGACGGCGGCCGGGGCGTCGACACCGCCGTCTTCTCCGGCGCCTACGGCAACTACACCCTGACCGCCGCCACGAACGGCGCCTGGTCGGTGCTCGACCGGGTGGGGACGGACGCCACCGATACCCTGGCGAACATCGAGTTCCTGGCCTTTACCGATCGGACCGTGACGCTCGTCGACAGCCGCGTCGCGACCGCGATCAGCAATATCCTGCGCCTGCAGACCTTCAGCGCCTCGGCCGAACCGCTGTCCAAGAGCCTGGCGGCCTCGATGGCCGCCGGCGCCAGCCATAGCGACGCCATCGGCCAGGTGTCCAAGACCGCGCTGTCGACCAGCGGGGTGGCGGTGCTGGCCTATCAGTTCTTCACCGGCAAGACGCCCACGGCGGCCGGCATGGATTATCTGGTCAATCCGGACGGCGTGAACGCCAACAACCTCAACAGCGCCTACTATCAGTCGTTCAATCTCGAGAACCGCTACATCAACTTCGCGGTCAATCTGGGCAAGATCGGCGAGGGAGCCACCAAGTTCCTGGCCGACTATGGCGGGCTCAGCCTGTTTGACGCCACGCGCAAGGCCTATGCGACCATCTTTGGCCTGACGCCCACCGACGACAAGGTGCGCGCCCTGATCGACGGCCGCACCGACTACTTCGCCGCCTATGGCCAGGACGGGCCAAACGGCCAGGGAACCAAGGCGGCCATGGTGGGCTGGCTGATGGCCGAGGCGGGCAAGGCCGACATCGGCGTCTACGCCAAGTCGGCGGGGGCCTTCTTCGCCGACCAGGCCACCAAGAATGTCTATGGCGTGGATCTGATCGGCGTCTACGCCAAGCCGGAATACAACCTCATCTGACCGTGCGAAGGGCGCGGCGACAAAGGTCCAGACAGCGATTTGAGGGAGCAAGGGCGGGCGGCCCTCCCCCGAAAAGGTCGCCGCCCGAGTTGCTTCACCGGTGGGGTGGTGAAGGGGACGCAGAGCTAGCCGCAGCCGACCGCGACTAGCAAGCCCAAAATACCCATAATGCGGTTGAATGTGACGCAAATACAACGTCACGTGCAGCGCCCAGTAGCCCATTCGCCGCGCAGGGGACAAAACAAGGCGCTCTCGACGAACGTGCAGCTTTACCTTGGCTGCAGCGCCCGCTAGCGATGTCTGCGGAGGGGGCTCCAAGAAAAACTGTTCAGGACGCCGAATGAGCGACGCTGCGCCCCCCGTCTCGTCTCCGCCCCCCCGTCAGAAGGGCTTGCTCGGCGTCGTCGAGCGACTAGGTAATCTCCTTCCCGAGCCCGTGATGATCTTCGTCTGGCTGATCCTGGGCCTGATGGTCCTGTCGGCCATCGGTCAGGCCCTGGGCTGGTCGGCCTCGATCACCTATGCCGGCGACGAGGCCCCGCAGTTCGGCGAGCTTGAGAACGGCGTCCTGACCTATGCGGCCAGCAGCCTGTTCTCCGAGGCGAACCTGGCCCGCCTGTTCACCGAGATGCCCAAGACCCTGACCAGCTTCGCGCCGCTGGGCCTGGTGCTGGTGGTGATCCTGGGCGCCGCCGTCGCCGAACGCTCGGGCCTGTTCAGCGCCCTGATCCGCGCCAGCCTTCGCGAGGCGCCCAAGCGCATTCTCACCCCCCTGGTGGTGATCATCGGCATGGTCTCGCACCATGCGTCCGACGCGGCCTATGTGGTGTTCATCCCGCTGGCCGGTCTGCTCTATGCGGCGGTGGGGCGCCATCCGCTGGCGGGCATCGCGGCAGGCTTCGCGGCTGTGTCCGGCGGTTTCGCCGGCAATCTGACGCCGGGCCAGTTCGACGTGGTGCTGTTCGGCTTCACCCAGGAAGCCGCCCGGATCATCGACCCGACCTGGACCATGAACCCCCTGGGCAACTGGTGGTACATCCTGGCCATCGTGGTGGTCTTCACCCCCATCGCCTGGTTCCTGACCGACAAGGTGGTCGAGCCGCGTCTGGGCCCCTGGGGCGGCCAGGCCGATGACGCCTTGAAGGCCGAGCTCGCCAAATCGGCCGTGACGGCTGACGAAAAGCGCGGCCTGAAGTTTGCGGGCCTGGCGGCCCTGGCCATCGTCGCCCTGTTCGCGGCGCTGAGCCTCATCCCCGGCTTCACCCCGCTGATCGACGAGACCAAGACCGGCCCCGCCCAGCTGACCCCGTTCTACGGCGCGCTGATCGCCGGATTCATGATGTTGTTCCTGGCGGGCGGCGTCGCCTATGGCGTCGGCGTCGGCACGGTGAAAACCGAGGGCGATGTCGTGAACATGATGGCCGACGGCGTGCGCTCGGTGGCCCCCTATATCGTCTTCGCCTTCTTCGCCGCCCACTTCGTGGCGATGTTCAACTGGTCGCGCCTGGGCCCCATCGCCGCCATCCACGGCGCCGAGACGCTGAAGGCGATGAACCTGCCCGCGCCCCTGCTGCTGGTCAGCGTGCTGGGCTTCTCCTCGGTGCTGGACCTCTTCATCGGCTCGGCCTCGGCCAAGTGGAGCGCCCTGGCCCCCGTGGTGGTGCCGATGTTCATGCTGCTGGGCATCTCGCCCGAGATGACCACCGCCGCCTACCGCATGGGCGACAGCTTCACCAACCTGATGACGCCGCTGATGAGCTATTTCCCGCTGGTGCTGGCCATGACCCGCCGCTGGGACCCCAGCATGGGCGTGGGCTCGCTGCTGGCCCTGATGCTGCCCTACGCCCTGGCCTTCATGGTCGCCGGCGTGGCGATGACCCTGGCCTGGGTGGCCTTCGACTGGCCGCTGGGCCCAGCCGCCCAGGTCCACTACACCCCGCCGGGCGGGCTGCTGAAGTAGGCAAGTCCACGAACCCCGAGGCGCGCACCCCGCGCCTCGGGGAATCGGGCGCGCAAACGCGGGCATCGCGTGCGCGATCGCCGTGGAAGTCTGAGTTTTCAGGGAAGGAATGGTGGACGCGACAGGGATTGAACCTGTGACCCCTACGATGTCAACGCGGTCCCAGGGTGTTTTCCCGGCTTGCCCACCGTTGCCCAGAATTACCCAAGCCATTGAAAAATAAGGGACCGGGACGACCGTCCCGACGCACCCTCGTATCCCGACATTCCCTGAGCTGCCTCACGCCTGATGCCGATTTGATGCCGGGCGGCGGCTCGTTATGTGGAGCAAGATCGTGCAACCGCACACCGCGAAGATCAGCAAGCGCGTCGTCGACGCATTCCCCATTCCTCAAGCCGGCGAGACCGTTCTCTGGGACACAGAGATCAAGGGCTTCGGCGTCCGCGTCTATGCGACGGGGCGTAAGGTCTACATCCTGCGTTACCGGCGCGGCCAGCAGCAGCGAACCCTAACGATCGGGACCCATGGGTCACCATGGACGCCCGAGCAGGCCAGGACGAAGGCGCAAGTCCTTCTCGCTGAGATCATCACCGGCGGCGATCCTGCGTCTGACAAGAAGGCCGAACGCCAAGCTATGACAGTCGGCAAACTGATCGACGCCTACCTAGCTGATGGCCCCGCAACCAAGCCGGCGAAGCGCGCTTCCACTTGGAAAGCGGACAAAAGCAATCTTGAGCGCCATCTGTGCCCTATCCTCGGCTCCCGATTGGCTGATGAAGTCAGCAAAGCAGACGCCGCAAAGGCCATCCAGGCGATCACGGACGGCAAGACGGCCAGAACGGTGAAGACTGGGCCAAGAGGCGTTGCGCGGATCTCGGGGGGCGCAGGGACGGCCAGACGCACGCGGATCACGGCGGCGGCGATGTTCGCTTGGGGCATCGAACACGAACTGATCAAGACCAATCCGTTCGCCGCGATCAAGCTGGCCGCTGCGCCGTTGAAGGAGCGCGATCTCTCTCCGGCTGAACTTCGGGCGATTTGGGAAACCCTCGCCGTCCACGAGGCCGAGCACAGGATCAACCCTACCTTCGCAGACGGCATCCGACTGCTGATGTTAACGGGCGCTAGAAAGTCCGAGATCCTGGGACTGCGTTGGTCTGAGGTCGACCTCGGACGCCGAATGCTCACGCTCCCGCCAGAGCGCACCAAGGCCGGCGGAAAGACCGGCGAGCGCCGGATCCGCCTCTCCGCCGAGGCGGCCAACATCCTGGCGCGTCGCGATCATAGTTCTGACGGCGACCAAGTGTTTCCCGGATTGAAGGGCGGCCAGCACGCCACTGGCGTCCTACGTCCGTTCAAGCGGGTCTGCAAAGCGGCAGGTCTTAGTGGCGTGCGTATCCACGATCTCCGTCACAGCTACGCAAGCGCTCTCGCCTCCAACGGCGTGAGTTTGCCGATTATCGCTAAGGCGCTTGGCCACTCCGGGACACGCGCGACCGAGCGCTACGCGCACCTTGGCGATGACCCCATCCAGGCCGCCGCCGCTCAGGTGGCGGACCTGGTGTTCAACGCGACTCAGCCGGCGAACGCGGCGTGAGTCGGGCAGGAGGGCGGGAAATCCCGCCCTCCCTTTCCTGTGGATAAATATCTCAGCGATCGCTAACGCGATTTACTCGCAACATGGCCTAGCAGGTCGTCTGCGAGCAGATCCAAGCACTTAGTCCCGAGCAAAGTGACCGTCAGTGAGGACGGAAAAAGCGGGAAACCTGAAATCAACCAGGACGACCGGGTCGAAGCCCACGCGATATCTGGATGGCCACTGCCAGGGGTCTTCCTGGCCTCGATTGAGAAAGTGGCGATGTTCCCCCTCCCCAACTGCGGCCCAGCCGCTGAACTGTTGACCGTCGACGAGGCCGCCAAACGCCTTCGACTGTCGACCTCGACCCTGAACAAATGGCGCGTGACCGGCGAAGGACCCGCCTTCGTCAAACTCGGCCGACGCGTCCTGTACCGTGCCGCTGACCTTGAGGCGTGGCTGCGGCACGGCCGCCGCCATTCGACGTCGGAGGTAGGTCAATGAGCGGCGCGGAAATCAAAGGCATGCTTCGCGCGATCGATATGATGAACCTGGAAGGTGACGCGCGTGCCAACTGGATCTCCAACTTCCTCGACCGAAAAGAGATCGAGGTTGCTACGAATGTAACTGATCCAGCGAGCCACATTGGCCCCGTAATTCCACCACTCCGCGCGCTTGAATTGATCTCAAACGCCTACAAAAGACAGCGACCTCGGCTGCGTGATCTAGCCGGATGGCTATCCGAGCAGCTTTCAATTTATCCTTTAACCTTTCGAAGCAAGCCGCCACCGCCACCGTCCACGCCCTGGAAATCAGCAACCACGCTGATGGCCGAGTCCTTCCCGCCGGTGAAATGGATCGCCCCAGGCTTCTTCCCTCAAGGCCTCGTCGTGCTGGGCGGCAAGCCCAAACTCGGGAAGTCGTTCATGGTGCTCAACCTTGCTGTCGCGGTGGCCACGGGCTCGGAATTCCTCGGCGCAACGTGCGAGGCTGGCGACGTCCTCTATCTCGCGCTGGAGGACACCGAGCGCCGGCTCAAGGACCGTCTAACCAAGATGGCGGGGCCTGCCGACATCGCCAGGTTGGACATCATCACGCGGCTTCCTGACGAGGATGCAATGGCGGCCAAGACCACAGACCAGTGGCTGGCGGCCAAGCCCAACCCGCGCCTGATCATCGTAGACGTTCTTCAGAAGGTCCGGCCCGCCTTGACCCGCAGCGATAATTCCTACGCCGCCGACTACGCCGCGATCGCGCCGTGGAAGGACCTAGCCGACAAGCACGACATCTGCGTGGTCCTGATCCACCACACGCGGAAAATGCCGGCCGACGATCCGCTGGAAACGCTCAGCGGCACGAACGGGCTCACCGGTGCGGCCGACTGCATCATGGTGCTGGATCGGTCCAGCGCCGGCGTTGCGCTGGTTGGTCGGGGGCGGGATGTTGAAGAGTTCAACAGCGCCGTCCGCCACGATCCCAAGACCGGTCGCTGGATCCTTCTCGGCGACGGCGACAGCGTATTTCGGTCGGACGAGCGAACGTCGATCCTCCGCGCGCTGCGCGAAGGAGCCGAGCCCATGGGCCCTCGGGAAATCGCGGAAGCCGTGGGCGCGCCGGACGCCAATGTCCGCAAGCTCCTCGCCAGCATGGTCAGGGACGGCCAGGTGGCGAAGCAGAAGTACGGCAAGTATGCCGCCTGCGATCACACTACTCACACCGATCACACTGGCTGGGCGGATGAGTGGATCGACGAAGCGGTCGAGGCTCTAGAGGAAGTGTGATCACTGTGATCGGTGTGATCGCCGATCTCCAAGAACACCATCACGGACATGCGAGCGAGCAGCTTTGCGCTGCTCGCTGCGCCCATCCAGCTACAGCCTGACCGACCGGACCAACGCGAGAAGCCGCCTGAATTCCTCGTCGTTGCTGTTGCCTTTCCAGAAGTTCGCGAAGCGGCATACGACTTGCAAATTGCCGCGATCATAGTGCCCACTGCTATCGATGCGATCGAGCGAGCAGAGCATCTGAGGATCCTCGCAGTCCCCGGCGTACTGAAGCTTCAGTCCAGTAAGAGCGCAAACACCTTCTTGGTCCTTGATCAAGTTTCGGATGTAGGCCTTGAATTCGTCTTCATCCTCGAAGCCATTCAGCTTCAACTTGACGGTCTTCAAAACCTGCTGGCCGTTCGCCTGAGCAACCGTCTTCTTGACCGTATCGACCATATCCCAGATCGACTTTTCTACCGCATCGTAGACGACTGCGCCGCCCCGGCCCGCGTTGGCGACCTTTGTGCGCCATATCGGCCGGTCTTCCCACTCGCTCAGATCGTCGCCGTTGACCAGGGCCAGCGCATAGGCGGCGTAGTCGGGCGAGAGCTGTTGAAGCGTGCCCTCGGTGAACAGGAAGTCCCTGGCCTTGGGGTGCAGGCCGTTCCAGCTCAGACGCGCGCCCTTGCGGGTGCGGTCCGACCAGGGATCGGCGGGCTTATGCAGTTCGTAGATGCGCGGACCGTCGCGCTCGGGCGTGAACGCGGCCTCTAGCGTCACCGTCATCGGCTCGGGATGGGTGATGGTCCACCACAGCTCGTCCTTGGCGCGGTGGATCCAGAGATCGCCAGACGTCTCGCTGATGATCTCCATCAGGCTGTACCAGCGCGAGGCGACCGGCTTGGTCGGGACCTGGCCGCGCGCGGTCTTCAGATTGGCCAGGGCGTGGGCGATGTAGCCATGGCGATCGCCGCGCTCCCAATAAGGCTGCGCGTCCTCGTTGTTGATGGTCGCGACCGTGCTCTTCGCCAGACACTTGGGCCACAGGTAGTTTTCCTGGCCGAAGTTGGCGATGAAGACCCTCATGCAGCGACGGCCTTTCGCCCCCGCCTAGCCTTGGGCGCGGCGGCGCGTTCGGCGCGGATGCGGTCAAGCAGTACGCTGGCAGGCTCGTCGGCGGGGTCCTGAGGGACAAGCTCACCCCGGAAGGCCTTCGCGAGGATCGCTTGATCAAGGCGGTCGAGTAGGCGGCGGGCGGCGGCGGCTTCGGCGACGAGGCGGTCGATCTCGACAAACGCCGCTCGTATCCGCTTCCAGATCAACAGTTGCTCATCGAACGGCATAAGCGGAACGCCTAAACCACGCAGCTTCGTGCCGTTCACGTTGGCTTGGCCGACCTGTTGGCTTGTGGCCGTAGCCACCCAGCTACGCCCGAACGACGAGTTGATGTAGGCCGAGAGGAGTTCCGGCAGATAAGACACTGATTTGAGGCGGATCAGGTAGGAGGCAAAGGACATTGAACCGCCGCCCCCCCTAAAGACCGCTGTCTTTCCCACGAGTTCCGGACTGTTGGTGCGGTTGAAAAGCAGATCGCCATCTTGGAGTAGGAGGTCGGGAAACTCCTCGTGATCTTCCGGCAGATACTTGAGCTTCCCGTAATCGAGCTGCCCCTCGACGATATTGCCCATCCGCAGGACCGGGACAGCGGGCTCATCGGATGTTTTGGCGGAGCTACCATACTGTAGTAGCGACGTCAGTTCATCAACCGAGGCCCAGCGCCACGTTCCAGGCAGTTCAAGCTGCTCTGGCACCCAATCCGCAGTCTCGGCGGCCTCATATTTTCCACGGCGCTTGGGCAAGCTTTCCCAGGCCAATCGCCGGGCTTGATCCTGTTCGCGGACTGTTGCGGCCGCCTGGCTATGGGACGCGCGCCACTCCGCCGTCAGCTCCCCGCTGAACGCCTTAGCCAGCACCGCCTGCTTGTAGCGGGCGGCGAGGTCAGAGATGCGATCGAGGTCGGCGCGAGCACGCGCCGTGCAAGCGGTCAGGTCGTCGAGCTTCTCCACGATCCGCCGTTGTTCGGCGAGAGGCGGAAGGCAGATATGGAAAGCCTTGACCTCCGGAAAGTAGATCGTGGTGTGCGTCGTGCCCTTGCCGAAACGACGGATGTCATCGCCCTCGGCCAACAGCGCGTACATGAGAAATCGGGGCTCCAAGCCCTCTTCGAAGCAGGTCCAGGTTACAAAGTCCTGGCTGGTCGCCATTGGGCGATCCATCTGGACCACGTAACCCACAGATGCAGTGCGCGAAAGGCACACCGTACCCGCTGGCAAAAGTCGCGCGGACGAGTTCTCTAGTCCGGCTTCAGTGATCGTCTGCTGGGTCGTCCTGATCAGGCCACCGTGATGCTGAGCGGCGTCGCGGATACCGATCCACGGCACATCTCCATCCCAATACGAAGGCACGGAGCGGCTGGGCGTATGACCAGTCCCCAACTCAGAGACGTCATACAAAGATGTCCATACCCATCCAGTCGGAGCATCCTCCTCCGGTGAACCGACACTAAGTGCTGCTCTGCCCCTGATCAGAGTTGTAGTAGCGGCCCGACCGCTCACGCCTCAACCTCCGCCAGCACGGCCTCCTCACCGGCAAGCTCGGCCTCCACCGCCTCAACCTCAGATAGGGCCGCCCGCAAGTGGCCAAGGATCGCCGCCGCTATGTCCTCCGGATCGCTGAGATCGTCTTCGACGACGTTGCTGTCGTCGCGCAGCCAGGCGATGTCGAGGTTGTCGTTGCGGGCGACGATGTCGGCGCGGCTGAAGTAGCGGAAGCGTCCCTCGGGACCTTCGTCCTGGCGCGGCGAGCCGCCGTTCGGATCCTCTCCATAGGCCGACTCGAAGGCTGCGAAGTCCTCGGCTCGCAGCGGACGGGTCTTGCCGAAAGCCGGCATGTTGGCCCGCAGGTCGTAGATCCAGACGCCCTTGGTGTTGCCCCGGTCCGTATGGCCGCGCTGGAGGAACAGCACGTTCGTCTTCACGCCCTGCGCGTAGAAGATCCCAGTGGGTAGGCGCAGGATGGTGTGCAGATTGGCCAGCTCCATCGCCCACTGGCGCAGGCGCTTACCGGTATTGTCCTCGAACAGCACGTTGTCCGGCAGCACCACCGCCGCGCGACCGCCAGGCTTGAGCGCCCGGATGATGTGTTCGACGAAGGCCAACTGCTTGTTCGAGGTCTCGGCCGTCACCGAGAAGTCGGCGCGGTTGGGTCGACCGCCGCCCTTCTTGGTCCCGAACGGCGGGTTGGTCAGGATCAGGTTGGCCTTTTCCAGCCCCTCCCCCTCCGACGTCAGGGTGTCCCCCAAGACCACCGTGCCCTCGATGCCATGCAGCATCAGGTTCATCAGCGCCAGGCGCTGAGTGTCAGGAACCAGCTCCACGCCCAGGAAGGCGTTGTGGCGCTGGAAATAAGCCTGGGGCGCGGTGAGGTCGTAGAGCTGGTCCGTCGCCGCCTTGATGGCGTGGTCGGCGGCGACGAGGAAGCCGCCGGTGCCGGCGGCCGGGTCCTGGATCACCTCGCCCGCCTTGGGCTTCATTAGGCGGATGATGCAATCGATCAGCGGGCGGGGCGTGAAGTACTGGCCCGCGCCGGACTTTTTCTCCGCCGCGTTCTTTTCCAGCAGGCCTTCGTACAGCTCGCCCAGCCCTTCCTCGCGGGCCGAGAACCAGTCGAGGCCGTCGATCGCTGTCGTCAGGGCCTTCAGATTGGCGGGCTTGCGAAGCTTGGTCTGGGCGTCGGTGAAGATCGCCTGGACCGTGCGGTCCGAGGACTTGCCCAGCTCCAGCAAGGTCCGCTTGTAGTGATCGAGCTGATCAACGCCGTCACGCCGCGCGATCTCGCTCCAGCGATAGGCGGCCGGCAGCCGCTCTTCGCGCAACTGGCCCTCGCGGTCGGTAACCTCAGACATCATCTTCAGGAAGAGCAAGAAGGTCAGCTCGGTGACGTAGTCCTGGTAGGTGACGCCGTCGTCGCGCAGGACGTTGCAGAGGTTCCAGAGCTTGGCGACGATGTCCTGGGTCGTGACCTTGCCGCGCGTCAGCTCGCCGTACGCCATACTTCCTCGCTAAGGTCCGCCAGGACCTGTTCCATCTTGCCGCCGAACAACCGGTCGATGACGCGGAAGCCGCCGTCGGCGCTGAACGGCTCCTCGTCCAAGGCCTGGCGATCGACGACCACCATCTTCTCGAGCTGCTGGCCGATCCGACGCAGCCAGCGCACCTGAACCGGCGTCCAGTCGCCTTTCCGAATGATGGCGTCAACCGCTCGACGGACCCGATCGGCATACGGGACCAGGGGATCGCCCAACGCTACCTGGCGGATGAAGCCGATGATCGAGGCGGCGATGTCCTCGTTTCGCGCCTCGGCCCAGGCGCGCTGAAGGCTAAGGTCAGTGAAGCCCTGGGCGTCGAGTTGGAGCTTTAGCTCTCGCAGCGCCTCGCGGGTGAGTTCGCGCGGACGCTGTACGACGGTGGCCAGGGCGGCGATCTGGTTGACGTTGTCGCGGATGAAGCGCTCGAAGGCGGACAGGTAATCCTCCGGCCGCTCCGCGTTTCCATAGCCGTGCGAGACGTCGATTACCGCGTCGTCGTGTTGCGAGATCGCCACCAGGAACGGCGTCCCGCCCTGGGTCTGGTAGTCGAGCGCCGGACCCAGCCCCGGCCGCTCGCGCGCCCAGGCCGTCAGGTCTTCCAACGCCCCGTGGCGGAACCGATCCAGGATGTCTTCCGGCGTCTCGCCCGACGCCAACTGAACCTTCGCGCGCGCCTCGTCGGTCAGACGCTTCAGGCGCCGGCTCAGCATGACGATGATCTGGTCGCGCAGGTCGGCGCGGATCCGGGCGTCCTCGATGCGCCCCAGCTCTTCGAGCAGTTGCCCGAGGGTGATCTTGGGATCGGCCACGACGGGCCGCATCTCGGTCAGGTTCTGCAGGTGGCTGTAGAGGTCCACGGCGTCGAAGACGCGGAAGGTCTCTTTGCCGATCTCAGGACAGGTTCGCGTCGCGCGGCCCAGCATCTGGTCATACAGGATCCGGCTGTTCACGCGGCGCAGGAAGACCAGGTTGGTGATCTTCGGAATATCGACGCCGGTGGTCAGCAGATCGACCGTGACGGCGATCTTGGGCAGCGCGTCGTTACGGAAACTCAGGATCTTCTTCGAGACCTGATCGACCTTGCCCGTCAGCTTCTGGATCGCCGCGTCCTCGATCTCGCCATAGGCGTCGCGGAAGGCATCCTTCAGGGCCTTCACGACCATGTCGGCGTGGGCGTCCGAGACGGCGAAAACCAGCGTCTTGCCGGGATCGGCCAGATCGATGTGCTTGGTCAGCTCGACGGCGACGGCGCGATTGAAGTTCTCGGTGATGACGGTGCGGTTGAACGCCTCGACCTCGAAGTCGAGCTGGTCCGGCAGAGTGACGCTCTGCAGCTCGCCCGTGGGAGCGTGGATGAAGTCCACATCCTCTTCGGCCATGAAATGGATGCCGCCCTGCGCCAGAGCGGTCGTGATCCGGACGGGCGGTTCGTGATCGATCAGGAAGTCGTCAACCACCGCCTCGCGATAGCCATAGGTGAAGATCGGAGCGCCGAAGATTTGGGTCGTGTGCAGGGCGGGCGTCGCCGTCAGACCAATCTTGGTGGCGTCGAAATAGTCCAGAACCTGGCGGTACTTGGAGACGTAATCGTCCTGGTCGCGGAAGGTCAGTTCGGCGTCGGACATCTCGCGGTCGAGCAGATAGCCGCGATGGCACTCGTCCACGATCATCAGATCGTACTGATCGACATACGGGGCCTTCTTAGGGTCGTTCGCGTATAGCACCCGCTTCACCAGGCCCTGGATCGTGCAAATATGGACGCGGGTGTCGGCTTCGGGCTGGATGTCTTCCAGGCCCTTGAGCCCAAAGATCTCGGCGAACGCCTTTCCCGCTTCGACCTTAGTCGTGCTGAACTCGCGCTCGGTCTGTTCGCCTAGAGCGCTGCGATCGACGACGAAGCAGACCCGGCCGAAGCGCTGCGACGCGATAAGCCGGTAAAGCATGGCGATGGCCAGCTTGGTCTTGCCCGTCCCCGTCGCCATGCCGATCAGCATGTTGGTGCGGTTCTCAGCGAGCCCCCTCTCGACCGCTTCGATCGCCTTGCGCTGATACGGACGCAGCGGGAAGCCGAAGTCGAAGCCCTTGGTCTTGAGCTTTTCCTCCGCCGCCGCCTGATCCAAGCGCAGGCGCTCCAGCAGCCCTTCCGGCGTCGGCCAGGCTGGCAGGGCGCCGGCTGGATTGGTCGGTCGCCGGACATCCCGGCGCCAGATCCCAGACGCCGTTTCGAGCTGCTTTAGATAAGGACGGCCGTTCGTCGAGAAGACGAAGGGAGCCTTCATCTGGCCCCACGGAGCGCCTTCAACCAAAAGCTCGGGCTCAACGCGGATCCCGGCTGCATAGCGTTCGGCCTGGGGAAGCACGCTCATGACATTGGCGTTGCGCCGCTTGGCTTCGACGACGCCGACCAGCTTTAGGCCGGCGAATAGCGCATAGTCCGCCGGGCCGCTGTCGGTTGGCCACTCGGCAATGGCCAGGTTTTGCCCCTTCACCGGGCGCGCGCCTCTGGCGTAGCGGAGCCTTACAGTGTCCGCTTCCCACTTCGCGTCGCGGAGCTGCAGATCGATAATGGCGCGCGTCGCGGCCTCGTCGAGGACGATCCCGCCTTCCGCCTTCGTCGCCGCAGCTTCCATGGCGGCCAGCTCTGGCGCGGTGGCCTTCTGGGCTTGCTGCTGCGTGGCGAGCAGCTTGGCCTTTACCGCCTCGGCGGCGGCTTCAGCCTCCTCGGCCAGCGATTGCCAGACGCGTTTTTCCTCGGCCTCGGCGTTCAGCCGCTCAGAGGTCGCCATGTTCTCGCGTTCGAGCGCTTCGGCCCTAGCGGCGGCGGTCTCGGCGGCGGAACGATGCGCATCCGCCTCGGCGCGCAGGGCATCGAGTTGAGCTCGTAGCTCGGCGGTCGGATCCTCTGGCGCCGGCGGCGGCGCGAAGGGTCCGGGAGCGAACTCTGGCTGGCCGCCGTAGCTTCGGACGAACCACACCGCCAACTGCCTGGCGTTCTTCAGCGCCGTGAGCGCGACCGCGAAATCGTCGAGGTCCCCGTGGTTGGCCTTGTTCCCCGCCACGCGCAGATTGTGGAACAGGGCTAGGGGTGTCGGGGGAACGAACGACGCCCGCCCCAGCTCGCCTAGGATATCGACGAACCGCTCGTCGTACGAACGCAACGACCCGGTTCGGGCGGCGATCTCCTTGGCCAGCAATTCAGCGAATTGCCGGAGCTTAAGCAGGGTCGTGTTGGGGTCGGTGCGGAAATAGTGGTCGGCCTGAGCCGCCAGACGGAAGAGCTGGGGCCCATGCGCGCGAAGAAACTCGAAGTTGGCGCTCTTAGGCTGCATCCGGTCCCCGGCCGATAACCGGAGCAATTGAGACGAAACGTTGGACCAGCGCAACCGGTTGTAGAGCTTGGAAAATGGGCTGGATGATAGACATATCTCTATCGCTTAGCCGCTTGGTCAAGCTAGCTATGGTCGCATGAGTACCTCTGAACAGGTTCGGGTCAGGTGTAACGTCTGCATGCGTGATACATTTCACGACGTAAAGACAACGTACTACGAACGCTCCTACAGCGCCGACGATGAGTTTTGGTCAGACGACCACTACCAAGTGTTGCGTTGCGGCGGATGCAAGGAGGTGTCGTTCCTACACCGCAGCTACTTCTCCGAAGATACGACCAATGTCCGCAAGCCGAACGGAGAGTGGGACGTAGAGTGCACCCCCACAGACCAGATTTATCCTCCCCGCCTGGCCCGGCCAGTACCTGATTGGATCGGCAAAATCTCCGATCATGAAGTGCAACAGCTTCTTCGTGAGGTTTACGTAGCTCTTCAAAGTGGAGCATTTCGACTTAGCACCACAGGAGTTCGTACGGTCCTTGAGCGGACCATGGTTAATCATGTTGGCGACCAAGGGTCATTCCACTCAAATCTCGCCGCTTTCGTGAGCGCCGGCCATCTGCCCGCCGGCCTAAGGGAAGCGTTTGAGATTATATTGGACGCCGGTAGCGCATCGGCGCATCGGGCGTTTGAGCCCGATAACGATGTCTTCTCGCACATTATGGACGCGCTCGAGAACATGCTCTGGCAAATATACGTGCTGCCTGAGAAGGCGAGCAGCATCAAAGCCGCGACGCCGCCTAGGCCAAAAAAGACTTCAGCGGCCAAGCGCGAGTAGCGCAGAGCTCTCGCACCAATCGCGCTCAAGGTTAAGCCGCCGACGTTTTGAAATTTGCTCGCTGCACGCGGCCGCCCAGAGACGTTACGAGCGCCTGATGGGACCCACACCGGGTTGCCCCCTCCCCCCCCCGGGGGGGGCTCGGCGGGTCGTCACCGAGTAAAATCAAGCACCGGGGTGGGGGTGGGTAGGCCGCCGATCACCCTACCTTGACGTCGGCGATTTGATGCCGATTTGATGCCGGGTCGCAATCCGGTCGTCGAGCGGAGCGAGCCGACCGTGGCTAAATCATTGAAAAGAAAGGAGAAGGATGGTGGACGCGACAGGGATTGAACCTGTGACCCCTACGATGTCAACGTAGTGCTCTCCCGCTGAGCTACGCGTCCGCCGAAGCGATCCGAAGCGTCTTCGTGAAGACGTCCCGGCCGGGAAGGTGTGGGGGTATAGCGGCGGCTCGCGGACTGCGCAAGCCGCCTGTCGAAACTTTTTGTGGGATCAGGCCGCCATCATCTTTTCGACCTCGGCGACGAGGTCGCGCAGGTGCACGGGCTTGGACAGCACCTTGGCGCCGGCGGGCGCGCGGTCCTGGGCCGAGAGGGCCACGGCGGCGAAGCCGGTGATGAACATGATGCGCAGGGACGGGTCGCGGGCGGCGGCCTGGCGGGCCACCTCGATGCCGTCCATGCCGGGCATGACGATGTCGGTCAGCAGCAGGTCCCAGGGATGGTCCAGATGCTGAACGGCTTCCTCGCCGTCGGCGCAGGCCTGGACTTCGAAGCCGGCGCGTTCCAGCGCGCGGGCCAGGAAGCCGCGCAGGGAATCATCGTCTTCGGCGAGGAGGATGCGGGCCATGGGGTCACGTGTCCGATTAAGATCGTCGATAGAGGATCCACCTTATCGCCCCGTCCGTAAATCGGGGATGAACCTAAACGTCGCGGCTGGGGATGTTTCGACAGCGGCGATTGAGATTTGACCCCGCGCCGCGACGCTTCGATGATGCGGCATGAGCGCGTGGCGGCCCCTTTCGAGCGAAGAGCTTTCGTCCCCGCCGCTGGAGACCTTTGGCGGGCCAGCGTTCGAGGTGCTGCGCGCGGTCCCGGCCGGGGCGCCGCCGCCGACCGCCTTGGTGTTCGCCTCGCCCCACTCGGGCGACCTCTATCCCGAGGACATGGTCGCCGCGGTCCGCCTGCCGCTCGAGACCCTGCGCGCGTCCGAGGACGCGTTTGTCGACCGCATCATCGGCGGCGCGCCCGCCCTGGGGGCCGCCGTGGTGCGCGCCCGCTTCGCCCGCGCCTATGTGGATCTGAACCGTGAGCCCTGGGAGCTGGACCCGGCGATGTTCGATGGCGACCTGCCCGACTACGCCCAGGGCCGCACGGCGCGGGTGGCGGCGGGGCTGGGAACGATTCCCCGCGTCGCCGGCGAGGGTCGGCCGATCTATGGCCGCAAGCTGTCGTTCGACGAGGCCAGGACCCGGGTCGAGCTGGCCCACCGCCCCTATCACGACGCCCTGGACCGGCAGCTGGCGGCGGCGCGCGCGGCGCACGGGGCGGCGATCCTGATCGACTGGCACTCGATGCCGGCCGCCGCCGCGCGGGGCCAGCGGACCAGGTCCGGCGGGACCTGCGACATCGTGCTGGGCGACCGCTTCGGCGCGGCCTGCTCGCCCAAGCTGACGGCCCTGGTCGAGCGCGAGCTGGAGGCGCTGGGCTACAATGTCGCCCGCAACGCGCCCTATGCCGGCGGCTACACCACCGAACACTATGGCCGCCCCGCCAAGCGCACCCACGCCCTGCAGATCGAGATCAACCGCGCGCTCTATATGGATGAGACGACGCGCGCGCCGACCGACGGCCTGGCGCGGCTGATCGCCGACGCCGAAACCCTGACGCGGGCGCTGGCTGGGATGGAGCTGAGCGCCCTGCGCTGAAGAAAAACAAAAACTAGGGCGACCGCGTCTCGACGGGCGGCAGGGCGAATCGAATGGTGATTCCCGACAGGCGCCGCGAGACCTGGACGGCGTTGGTCCCGCTGACATCGACTTGATAGTAGGTCATGGCGATCAGGGCCGCGCCGCCAAAGCCAAGGCCTTGCGGGTTTTCCCCGGTGACCACGCAGTCGCCCAGGGTTCCGTCCCGGCGGATCGTGCATTGCACCGTCGCCGCGCCCTCGACGCCCGCCCGGCGCGCGGTGGCCGGGAACAGACGCGCCAGCAGCTCGGGACTGGGGGCCTTGAGGATTTTCAGCGGCGGTAGGCCCGCCTTCGGCGCCTGGGCGCCGACGGGCGCGCCGTACAGCGCCAGGGCCGCCAGAACGACGGCGGTGATTCCGCGTTTTCGACCCAAAGCTCTCCCCCCGGTGGGCTTCGTGACCGCGAGTAGCGCCGATGGCGCCGCCGGTGTCAAACGGACTCCAGGCCGGCGTGGAGCGCGCCGCCCCGCTATGGGGACTGGGCCCCGGGGCCGAATCCAAAAAAAAGCCCGGCGAAACCGCCGGGCCAGTTCATTAGGGAGGAAACGCCCAGGAAGGGCAGAAGCGGCAGCGCCGCCTCACAGGATTGTTTTTAGAGTGCGGCGCAAAATTAGGCAAGCGGAAAACAAACGTTCGACGTCATTTTTTTGAAGCTCACCCTCGCAAAAACCCTTTACCTAAAGGGGAAGGAGAACAACGCTCTCTCAAAGCGCCCAAATTATAGGCATATTGCACTGCACAATTTGTTGCGTTTGAAACCGTCTCGTATGAGATCGAGGCGCAAACCCAAGCCAGACAAGACTTTCGCGTTGACACCGGTGTCGTGCGACAAGTGTTCCTGACGGTCGGGGGTGGATAAATTGAACGCATTCGCGTAAAAGCCGCGCGCCTGACGCCCGCAGCGTCATCTCCTATTCCTCCCGAAAGTCCGTCCGCCCCCATGTCCATGCGAAATATCGCCATCATCGCGCACGTCGATCATGGCAAGACCACCCTCGTCGACCAGCTGCTGGCTCAGTCCGGCGTGTTCCGCGCCAACGAAGCCACGACCGAACGGGCGATGGACTCCAACGACCAGGAGCGCGAGCGCGGCATCACGATTCTGGCCAAGTGCACCTCGGTGCTCTGGAACGGTGAAGCGGGCGAAACCCGCATCAACATCATCGACACCCCCGGCCACGCCGACTTCGGCGGTGAGGTCGAGCGGATCCTGGGCATGGTGGACGGCTGCGTCCTGCTGGTCGACGCCGAGGAAGGCGTCATGCCGCAGACCAAGTTCGTGCTGACCAAGGCGCTGAAGATGGGCCTGCGCCCGATCCTCTGCATCAACAAGGTCGACCGCGCCCACGCCGATCCGGACCGCGTCCACAACGCCGCCTTCGACCTGTTCGCCGCCATCGGCGCCACGGACGAGCAGCTGGACTTCCCGCACATCTACGCCTCGGGCCGCGCCGGCTGGGCCACGCTGGACCTGAACCAGCCCAGCGACAACCTGGCCCCGCTGTTCGACCTGATCGTGCGCCACGTGCCCGAGCCCAAGCAGATCGCCAAGAAGGACGAGCCGTTCCAGATCCTGTCGGTGCTGATCGAAAGCGACCCGTTCCTGGGCCGCCTGCTGACCGGCCGCATCGAAAGCGGCAAGGCCGTCCCCGGCATGGCCATCAAGGCCCTGGACCGCGACGGCAAGGAAATCGAGCGCGGCCGCATCACCAAGGTGCTGGCCTTCCGCGGCCTGAAGCGTCAGCCGATCGATGACGGCGCCGAAGCCGGCGACATCGTCGCCATCGCCGGCCTGAGCAAGGCCACCGTGGCCGACACGCTCTGCGCCCTGGACGTCAACGAAGCCCTGCCGGCCCAGCCGATCGACCCGCCGACCATCTCGATGACCGTCTCGGTCAATGACAGCCCGCTGGCCGGCCGCGAAGGCGACAAGGTGCAGTCGCGCGTCATCCGCGATCGCCTCTTGAAGGAAGCCGAGAGCAACGTGGCTATCCGCGTCACCGAGACCTCGGAACGCGACGCCTACGAAGTGGCCGGCCGCGGCGAACTGCAGCTGGGCGTGCTGATCGAGAACATGCGCCGCGAAGGCTTCGAAGTGTCGATCAGCCGTCCGCGCGTGGTCTATCAGACCGGCGAGAACGGCGAGCGCCTGGAGCCGATGGAAGACGTGATGATCGACGTGGACGACGAGTTCACCGGCATCGTCATCGAAAAGCTGTCGGCCCGTAAGGCCGAGCTGAAGGACATGGGTCCGTCGGGCGCGGGCAAGACCCGCATCACCCTGCTGTCGCCGTCGCGCTCGCTGATCGGCTATCAGGGCGAGTTCCTGACCGACACGCGCGGTTCGGGCGTGCTGAACCGCGTGTTCAGCCACTACGAGCCGCACAAGGGCCCGATCGACCAGCAGCGCAAGGGCGTGCTGGTGTCGAACTCGGACGGTGAAACGGCGGCCTACGCCCTGTGGAACCTGGAAGAGCGCGGCGTGATGTTCGTCGGCGCCGGCGAGAAGACCTACCAGGGCATGATCATCGGCGAGAACAGCCGCTCGGACGACCTGGACGTCAACCCGATGAAGGCCAAGCAGCTGACCAACGTCCGCGCCTCGGGCAAGGACGAGTCGATCCGCCTGACCCCGCCGCGCCGCATGACCCTGGAACAGGCCATCGCCTATATCGAAGACGATGAGCTGGTCGAGGTGACCCCGAAGAACATCCGCCTGCGCAAGCAGGTCCTGAACCCCTCGTTCCGCAAGAAGCGCACGAAGGAAGACTAGGGCTTAACCCCCCGATCTGAAGGGCCGCCGTTCAACAGAACGGCGGCCTTTTTCATGGCCGCGTCATCTTGACCGCCAGGGACATGCTTAACCTCGGGTTTACCCAAGAGAACGATGGTTTCCGGGGGATCTCCGCTCCGGAAGACCATAGGATCGCGCGTGCGCGTTATCGCCAGCTCGTTGCTTGACCGCTTTGTCGCGGTCCTTCCGTCCCAGGTGCTGGCCGACGCCCCCGAGTCCCTGGCGGGCCGCGTGCGCATGGAGCAGGTGCAGAGCATCCTGCGCATGACGCCGGTGATGATGAGCGCCAACATCGCCATCGCCTTCCTGGTGTCTCTGGCGGGCATGAGCCATCCGCACCGCGTCGGGATCGGGATCTGGGCCGCCCTGGTCATCAGCTACGCGTTGCTCGGCCTGCGCGGCTGGGTGTCAGCCCAGCGCCGCAAGACCGGCAAGGCGGCCGTGTCGGCGCGCGGCGTGCGTCGGGTCGTGCTGCAGGCCGCCCTGCTGGGGCTGCTATGGGGCGTGCTTCCTGTGCTGACCTTCCGCCTGGGCGACACCAGCGCCATGCCGATGATGGTCGCCTCGGTGATCGCCGGCATGATCGGCTGCGGCGGCTTCGCCATGCTGACCCTGCCGGCCGCCGCCCTGGCCTATTCGACCCCGATGGTCCTGGGCTCGCTCTACATGCTGGGCACCAGCGGCGATCCGATCCTGTACGCCTTGGGCGGCCTGCTGGTGTTCTGCTACGCGGTCGTCATCGTCTCATGCCTGTCGCACGCCCGGATCTTCGCCGAGCGCCTGGTGGCCGCCGACGAGCTGGAAAAGCAGAAGCAGGTGGTCAGCCTGCTGCTGTCGGACTTCGAGGAAGGGGCCAGCGACTGGCTGTGGGAGGTCGACGCGGCGGGTCGCCTGACCTACGTCTCCGACCGCATGGCCGCCGCCGCCGGCGTCGACAAGGACGCCTTGCTGGGCCAGCCGATGTCGGACCTCTGCGGCGCGGCCGAAGCGCCCGGCGGCCCCGTCGCGGCGCTGTCGGCCCTGTTCGCCGAGCAAAAGACCTTCCGCGACGTCGTCGTCTCCATCGCCGTTGCGGATGACGCGGGCCGGCCCGCCACCCACTGGTGGGCGCTGTCGGCCAAGCCGGTGCACGATCTGGACGGCCTGTTCGTCGGCTTCCGCGGCGTGGGCGCCGACATCACCCAGGCGCGCGAGGACCAGGAGCGGATCTCGCACCTGGCGCACTACGACGTGCTGACCCAGCTGCCCAACCGCCTGTCGCTGCTGCAGAATCTGGGCAAGGCCTGGATGGATCACGGCCGCGACAAGACCTCGGGCTGCGCCGTCCTGTGCCTCGACCTCGACCACTTCAAGGGCGTCAATGACAGCCTGGGACACCCCGTAGGCGACGCCCTGCTGATGCAGGTAGCCAGCCGCCTGCGGTCCTGCGTCGGCGAGACCGGTATGGTCGCGCGGCTGGGCGGCGACGAGTTCGCCGTGGTCTGCGCCCCCTCCCCCGGCCACGAGGCGCTGTCGGCCCTGTCGCAGTCGATCGTCGAGACGCTCTCGGCCCCCTACGACATCCTCGGCCACAACGTGCTGATCGGCGCCAGCGTCGGCCTCGCGGTCGCCCCCTTCGACGCCGACGACCCCGACGGCCTGCTGAAGAACGCCGATCTGGCCCTCTACCGCGCCAAGGGCGACGGCCGGGGCGCCTATCGCTTCTTCGAGACCGCCATGGACGTCTGGGCCCAGGAGCGGCGCGCGCTCGAGATGGACCTGCGCGAGGCCCTGGCCCGCGACGAGCTGAAGCTGTTCTTCCAGCCGCTGATCGGCCGGCGCGACAACGAAACCACGGGCTTTGAGGCCCTGCTGCGCTGGCAGCATCCGACGCGGGGCCTGGTGCCGCCCTCCGACTTCATCGAGTGCGCCGAGCAGTGGGGCCTGATCGGCCGCATCGGCGAGTGGGTGCTGAACGAGGCCTGCCGCACGGCCGCCACCTGGCCCTCGCACCTCACGGTCGCGGTCAATCTGTCGCCCAACCAGTTCGCCTCGGGCGATCTGGTCGAGCAGGTCCGCGCGGCCCTGAAGGCCTCGGGCCTGGCGCCCGCCCGACTGGAGCTGGAGATCACCGAGGGCCTGCTGCTGCACGACAGCGCCAAGACCCTGGAGCAGCTGGCCGCCCTGAAGGCGCTCGGCGTCAAGATCGCCATGGACGACTTCGGCACCGGCTATTCCAGCCTCGCCTATCTGTGGCGGTTCCCGTTCGACAAGATCAAGATCGACCGCTCGTTCGTGGCCGAGATGCAGGACAATGTGGCCATCGCAGACATCCTGCGCACCATCGCCTTGTTGGGCCAGACCCTGAACCTTGAGGTCACCGCCGAGGGCGTCGAGACCCAGGCCCAGGCCAGGCTGCTGGCCGAGATGCGCTGCGACCAGTTCCAGGGCTTCCTGTTCGGCCGCCCGATGCCGGTCGGCGACATCCCCAGCTTCCTGATGGCCGCCACGGCGCGCCGGATGCGGGGCGAGACCGGCGTCGACGACGCGGACGGCCAGGACGCCGAGGTTGTGGCGGGGTAGTCGCCGTCAAAGGAGCGAGGATGGCTTTCTCGCCTAGTCCGGTCCGCGCTCTACCTTGTGCCAGACTGAAAGAACATCATCAAAATTCCGGCACCCATCAAGTAGGTGATAAATTTCCTCGACCTCATAGAACTGAGTCAAAAGATCATCATCGATGGTCACTTGCTCCTTAAACACGGCCAGAAGCTCTGACAGCCGATAAGGTCTGAGAGGTTTCCAGGAAATTTCGATCGGGAAGGTCGGGCTATAGAGGTGCGAAAGTAATCGCCAATACCACTTCCTGTAACGCGAAGCGCCCGGGACGATCATTCGCCACGCAGCTCCCTCAGCGTCGAACACTATGTTGTTCTCAGACCAGCCATTTGAAAGCGCAAAAGGATTGGTCAATTCCTGATCGAGAGGCGCCTCTTTAAGCCAGAATTCATGCGTGCCCGGCGTGTGGACGAAGCAGGGCGCTGCAGGAAAGTCAGGCATAAGCACTCAAGCAGATTGCAAGAAGGATCGTTCCAATCAGGACCTTAAGCTTTGAAGCGAATGCGTGTCGATCTGTGTCGCAGCGAAAGCAATCCTGGCTCGTCAATGAACCCGTGTGGTCCGACTAGGGCGAGTTGCGAATCTAGGTTTCCTTCTCCCCTTGCGGGAGAAGGTGTCAGCGAAGCTGACGGATGAGGGGTCAGAAGGCCTGAAGTCGGCTAGGCCTGCGCACCATCGCCCTGTTGGGCCAGACCCTGAACCTGGAGGTCACCGCCGAGGGCGTCGAGACCCAGGCCCAGGCCAGGCTACTGGCCGAGATGCGCTGTGACCAGTTCCAGGGCTTCCTGTTCGGCCGCCCGATGCCGGTCGGCGACATCCCCAGCTTCCTGATGGCCGCCACGGCGCGCCGGATGCGGGGCGAGACCGGCGTCGACGACGACGGCGTGCACGCGGCGGTCAGCCAGACCCGCTAAAGCCAAGTCTGCTTTGAAACTGTCATCAATAGAGTAACAAACTGCATACTTGGCGCAGTAGGGGCGAGGCAGGCGTCCCGACTCTCAGGGACGGCCGACCTGAGGGGGTTTCCATGTCTTTCGCTCGCAAGCTCGCCGCCGGAGCGGCGTTCGGCGCGCTGGCCTTTGCATTCGCAGCGCCGGCGGTTCACGCCCAGCAAACCACGGCCGCGGTGCGCGGCGTCACCGTCGATGACAAGGGCGCGCCGATCGCCGGCGCCACCGTCACCGTCACCCACGTGCCCAGCGGCACCGACCAGGTGGTCGTCACCAACGAGGCGGGCGCCTTCGACGCGCGCGGCCTGCGCGTCGGCGGCCCCTACAAGATCACCGCCACGGGTCAGGGCTTCGCCTCGCAGACCCTCGGCGATCTCTTCCTGAACGTCGGCGACGCCCAGCGCGTCCGCCTGGCCCTGGTGCCCGCCACCGAACTGTCGGAAGTGGTCATCACCGCCGCGAAGAAGGCGACGACCAGCCAACTGGCCAATGTCGGCTCGCGCACGACCCTGGGCCGCGACGAGATCGACGCCGTCGTGTCGGTCAAGCGCGACATCCGTGACATCGGCCGCCGCGACCCGCTGGCCAATCTGGACTTCGTGGCCCGCGGCACCGGTCCGTCGGGCGGTCTCTACATCGCCGGCTCGGCGCCGCGCGCCAACCGCATCACCATCGACGGCGTGCGCTCGGCCGACAGCTACGGCCTGAACACCGGCGGCCTGTCGACCAACCGCGGCCCGGTCTCGTTCGAGGCCCTCGAGCAGGTCGCGATCCAGGCCGTGCCCTTCGACGTCGAGGACGGCGACTTCACCGGCGGCGCGCTGAACCTGATCATGCGCTCGGGCGGCAACGACTTCCACGGCTCGCTGTTCTCCAACGAGCGCACCACCCGCCTAGTCGGCAACCAGCTGCCGATCGTCGGCTTCACCAACAACGACGTGCTCCAGGCGCCGCTGAGCGGCTTCCGGAAGGTCAAGAACCAGATCGCCGAGACCAACTACGGCGTCTTCCTGTCGGGTCCGATCATCAAGGACCGCCTGTTCTTCGCGGCCTCCTACGAGAAGTTCTCCAGCTCCGACACCACGGGCGTCGGCCCGATCGGCGCGGGCTTCGCCAACACCTTCAACCGCATTCCGGGCGTCTCGACCGGAACCGGCGCCAGCCAGGCCGACATCGACGCGGTGCTGGCCAACTGGAACGGCTATGCGGCCTCGTCGCTGCTGAAGCCGGGCTCGGTGGCCCTGGTCGAGCCGATCCTCGACGAGAAGTCGTCGATCAAGATCGACTACAACATCACCGACAAGCACCGCCTCTCGGCCACCTATCGCCACGCGTTCAGCTCGGTCTGGAAGCGCAGCCCGTCGGCCAACTCCATCAGCCTGGACACCAACTGGTACGTCCAGCCTGAGAACGAGGACAACTACGCCCTGCAGCTGAACTCGCGCTGGAGCCCGGACCTGGCGACCGAAGCGCGCGTGGCGTTCCGCGGCTATCAGCGCGGCCAGCTACCCCCCGTGGGCCAGGGCTTCGCCAACGTCTCGATCTGCACCGACCCGGCCTTCGGCGCCGGCGCGGCCTTCTCGTGCTCGTCGGGCGTGCCGTCGATCAACTTCGGCCCCGACCAGTTCCGTCAGGCCAACGTCCTGAAGACCAAGGACACCTCGGGCTCGTTCGTCGCCAACTACACCGGCTTCGACAACCACCAGATCAAGCTCGGCTACCAGTATCGCGGGATGGAGATCTACAACCTGTTCCTGCAGGCCGCGCGCGGGGTCTACTACTTCGACAGCGTCGCCGAGTTCCAGGCGGGGCAGGCCAACCAACTGTCGTACGGCAACTCGTTGACCGGCACGGCGACCGACGCCGCCGCGGTGCTGGACTACAAGGTCCACTCGCTGCTGGCCCAGGACACCTGGGACGTCACCGACGCCCTGACCGTGAACTTCGGGGTCCGCTGGGATCACTACGCCGCCGACAAGAAGCCGACGCTGAACACCAACTTCGTCAACCGCTACGGCTATTCCAACCAGACCACCTATGACGGCATCGACGTGGTGATGCCGCGCGTCTCGGCCAAGTACAACAGCGACTGGTTCGAGCTCTCGGGCGGCTTTGGCCTGGTGTCGGGCGGTCTGCCGGACGTGTTCCTGGGCAACAGCTATGGCGGCACCACCGGCGCCCTGACCAACAGCTTCGCGATCCGCCGCGCCACCAACGGCACGCTCTCGACGGCCGACGACACCTTCGTCGACACCGCCACCAACCAGGCCATCGACGCGGCGACCGGCAACGCCCTCTTGACGATCAACAAGGCCTCGCCCTCGTTCATCACCAATCCGGCGGCCGTCGCCCAGACCCTGCTGACCGCCGACAGCGCCAGCCGTCGCAACGCCTACACCAACTCGCTGGCCCCCGGCTTCAAGATGGCGGCCGACTGGAAGACCAACCTCTCGTTCAAGACCACCCAGTTCGGCATCGACTGGGGCATCGACGCGGTGGCCAGCTGGTCGGAGGTCAATGTGGCCTTCCGCGACGCCCGCGCCCGTCGCCTGACGGTCAACGGCGTCCAGCAGCTGACGCCCGACGGTCGCGCCCGTTACGATGGTCTGGTGATCCCGGGCGCCAACGCCGCGGCGATCAACGCCAGCCGCACGGCCCTGGGCCTGCCGGTCGTCGCCAACGCCGACCTGGCCAACCTGGGCCTGTTCGGCGACATCCAGGCCTATAACCCCTCGACCAAGAACTGGACCCGGACGGTCGCCCTGTCGGCCCGCCGCAACATCTTCGGCGTCGACACCTGGGCCGCCTACACCTGGCAGGACGGTCGCCAGTACGGCGGCATCTCGGAGTTCGGCACCACCGCCGGCGGCAACTCCACGGGCGGCAACTACTATGCCGACCAGGGCTTTGACCTGGATCCGAACGGCGCCGCCGAGGGCAAGTCCAACAACCTGCTGCGCAACTCGCTGAAGGTGAACCTCAGCTACAAGTTCGAGCCGCGTCCGGGCTGGGTGTCGCGCTTCACCCTGTTCGGCGAGCGTCGCGACGGTCGTCCGATCAGCTTCCTGATGACCGATCCGGCCGGCGGTCGCAACCCGACCTTCGGCGTGTCGCGCGACGACGCCCTGGCCTATATCCCGAACCTGAACAGCCCGGATGCGGCCAACCCGCTGAAGTTCGTCAGCGCGTCGGGCACGACGGTGTTCTTCGACAGCCAGCTCTCGGTCGACCGCCTCAAGGCCCTGGTCAACCAGTTCGGCCTGCCGATGGGCAAGATCGTGCCGCGTGGCTTCGGCAAGAACCCGAGCGTGGATCGCATCGACTTCCAGTACGCCCAGGAAATCCCCTCGCCGATCCGCGGCCACAGCCTGCTGTTCACGGTGGACGTCCAGAACCTGGGCAACCTGCTCGACAAGAAGTGGGGTGTGGTGAAGGAGTACACCAACAGCCGTTCGGGCGGCGTGGTGGTCAACGCCCAGTGCGCCCGCGCCGACGGCACGGCCGCCGGTTCGGCGGACCCGACCTGCGCGGCCTATCGCTACAGCTACACCACGGCCTCGCCGGCCACCCTGGCCACCCCGACGGTCGACCAGGCCGCCAGCCTGTGGTCGGTGGGCATGGGCCTGAAGTACCGCTTCTAAAGACAGGCCTTCTGAAAGACTGGCGAAGGGCGCGGCTTCGGCCGCGCCCTTTTTCATGGTCGATCCGCCGGGCGGAATGCTACGCCTCGGCCATGGTTCATCCCGTCTTCGACAACCTGCCCACCACGATCTTCGAGCGCATGAGCGGCCTGGCCCGTCAGTATGGCGCGATCAATCTGGGTCAGGGCTTTCCCGACGATCAGGGGCCCCTGCCCGTGCGCGAAGCCGCCGCGCGGGCGCTGATCGAGGGTTCGAACCAGTATCCGCCGATGCGGGGCCTGCCTGAGCTGCGCGCCGCCGTGGCCGGCCACTATGCACGGACCCAGGACCTGGCCCTGGACCCCGAGAGCGAGATCGTCGTCACCTCCGGCGCCACCGAGGCCCTGGCGGCGGCGTTCACGTCGCTGATCTCGCCCGGCGACGAGGTGGTGCTGTTCCAGCCGCTGTATGACGCCTACCTGCCGCTGGTCCGCCGGGCGGGCGGCGTGCCCCGGCTGGTCAAGCTGTCGCCGCCGCACTGGCGGTTCGACCGCGCGATGCTGGAGGCGGCGTTCAGCGACCGCACACGGATGGTGGTGCTGAACAGCCCGCTGAACCCGGCGGGCGTGGTGGCCCCGGACGAGGACCTGGCGCTGCTGGCTGAGGTCTGCGTGCGCCACGACGTCGTCGCCGTCTGCGACGAGGTCTGGGAGGCCGTGGTGTTCGACGGTCGGCGCCACCGGCCGCTGATGAGCTTCCCCGGCATGCGCCAGCGGACGGTGAAGATCGGCTCGGCCGGCAAGCTGTTCGGCATGACCGGCTGGAAGGTCGGCTTCCTGTGCGCCGCCCCGCCCCTGGCCCGCGCCCTGGCGGCCGCCCACCAGTTCCTGACCTTCACCACCCCGCCCAACCTGCAGGCGGGCGTGGCCTGGGGTCTCGACAACCACCGCGCCTGGTTCGACGACATGCCGGCGAACCTGCAGCGCTCACGCGATCGCCTGACCGCCGGTCTTCGCGACGCCGGCTATGTCGTGCTGGAGAGCCAGGGCACCTACTTCCTCAATGTCGATCTGGCCGCCTCGGGGATCGCGCTGGACGACGTGACCTTCTGCGAGCGCTGCGTGACCGAGCACGGCGTCGCGGCCATTCCGGTCTCGGCCTTCTTCGCGGAGGATCCGGTGACCACCGTGGTCCGCCTGTGCTTCGCCAAGGCCGACGCGACCCTGGACGAGGCGGTCAGGCGCCTGGCGGCGGCGAAGGCGGCGCTGTAGGGCCCCGCCTTAAGTCCGCCAGCGCAGCGTCTGGTCCCGCACCGGGTTGACGAACGGCCGGCCCTCGCGGCGGCTGGCGTTCCATTCGCGCTTGCACTGGTGGTACCAGCGGGCCTGCTGGTCGGCGTCGCCCACCCACATCAGGGGCGGATTGCACTTGAGGCCCGGCGTCTGGTTCTCGACGATCCTGCCGTCCTGGCGCAGGAAGGCGCGGGCGGCGATGCGGATGATCGGATAGAGCGCCGTGAACGCCCAGTGATCCGACCACATGATCTGGTTCATCCGGGTCTTGTGGGCATTGATCGGGGTCATGGCCGACAGGGCCAGCACCTGCTTCTTGCCCACCGTCACATGCTCCCAGCGCAGGCCCGGCAGGCGGAAGGTGATCTCGGTCAGGGGCTCGCCGCCCAGGATGGCGTAGGCCTTGGAGTTCTTGGACGGCTCGTGCCGCACCATGGTGAAACCGGCCTCGCTGGGGGCGAAGCGTTTGTTCTTCTCGTGCTGGCTCGTTTTGGTGCGCCACCACCACTGCTGATGCACGTAAGGCCCGTGGGCCGGGTCGATCAGGCCCAGCACCGCGTGGTCGATATGGATGTCGTAGTCCAGGTGGTCGACGAGCTTCGGCTTGCCGCCCACCACGCCCGGGATCACCGGCGGCGGCTCGGGCGGCTGGCCGTCAAAGCGCGGGTCCGACGACATCCAGATCCACACCAGGCCCTGCGCCTCGACCGTCGGATAGCGGCGCACCCGCACCTTGGCGATGTCGAAGTCGCTGTCGGCGGTCAGGGACGGGATCGCCGTGCAGGCGCCGTCCGGTCCGAACCGCCAGCCGTGATAGGGGCACTCGACGCTGTCGGTCCCGTCAGCCTCGCGGTGCAGGCGGCCGGCCGACAGGGCTGCGGCGCGGTGGGGACAGATGTCGCGGATCGCATAGACCTGACCGGCCCGCGTGCGGCCCAAGAGCACCGGCTCGCCCAGATATTCGCGCTTGGATTTGGTCCCCGGTTTCAGATCGGGCGACAGGGCCGCCACGTACCAGGCGTCCCAGACAAAGCCCTCGCCGAACTTGTCGGCGGCGGCGGGTTTGATCGGCTTTGACGCATCGTCGGGCATGGTCTGGCTGTGCATCAAGTTGATTGCGGTTTCACGACGCTGGGAGGTGGGAACAACAGCGTTCTTAGCTTAGCAGCGCCCCCTCCGTCACGTCGCCTATCGGCGCCGCGACACCTCCCCCGTGTTACGGGTGAGGAGGATGCCACAACCCTCCTGCCCCGCTTGCGGGGGAGGTGGCGCGCGGCGAAAGCCGCGTGACGGAGGGGGCGCTAAAGCCCGCCCCTACCGCGACCCCGCCGTCTCGACCAGGCGCTGGTAGAAGCGGACCATGCGCTCGACGTTATCGAGGCTGATATGCTCGTCGGTGCCGTGGATCACCTTGGTGCCGTCGACGGTCAAAACGAGCGGCTGGAAGCGATAGACGTCGCTTGAGACCCCGCCCATGTAGCGGCTGTCGGTGCCGGCGGTGACCAGGCCCGGCACGACCGGGGCCTGGCTCTCGTCGGCGGCGAGGCCAGCCAGGGTCTTCCAGGCGTCCGACGTCGTGGACGACACCGCCGAGGGCTCGTTGCGATGGCCTTCGAAGGCCAGTTCGACGGGCAGGTCGCCGACCGCTTCCTTGGCCTTGGCCATCACCTTGTCGGAGCTGTCGCCGGGCGCGATGCGGTAGTTGATCCAGGCGGTGGCGTCCTGCGGCAGGACGTTTTCCTTCGGCGAGCCCTTGAGCATGGTCGGCGCGATGGTGGTGTGCAGCATGGCCGCGCCCGCCGGGCTCTTGGCCGTGACCTTCACCAGCAGCGACGAGAACAGCCAGGTGTTGGCCGCAAAGACCTTCACCACCGGCGAGGCGTGGGGCGAGATCGCCTTGAGCATGTCCGCCCCCGGCCCCTGGAACTTCATCGGGAAGGGATTGTCGTGGATGGCCTGCACGGCCTTGGACAGGGTGACGACGCCGCCGCCGTCCTTGGGCGGGGCCGAGGAGTGGCCGCCCACGGCCGGGGCGGTGACCTTCAGGGTCGCATAGCCCTTCTCGGCCACGCCGATAATGGCGGCCGGCTCATTTGTGACGGGATGGTCGGCGACCACCGCCATGCCCTCGTCCAGGACGAACTGGGCCTTGATGTTGCGCGACTTCAGGAGCGCGGCGGCGGCCTGGGCGCCCTCGCCGCGCACCTCCTCGTCATGACCGCTGACGATGATCACGGTGCGCACCGGCTTGAAGCCGCCGGCCGCCACGCTTTCCAGCGCCTCGAAGATGGTGACCAGCGAGCCCTTGTCGTCGATCGCCCCGCGGCCCCAGACCTTGCCGTCCGCGACGACGCCGGCGAAGGGCGGGTGGGTCCACTGGCCCTCGCTGCCAGGCGTGACCGGCACCACGTCCTGGTGGGCCATCAGCACGATCGGCGCCAGGGCGGGGTTCGAGCCGGTCCAGGTGTAGACGAGGCCATGGCCGGCCACGACCTCGCGGGTCATGGCCTTGTGGGCCTGCGGATAGGTGGTCTGCAGCCAGGCGTGCAGCTTGTCCCACTCGGCCGGCTGGTCGTCGGCGCGGTTCTGGTGGCTGATGGTCTGGAAGCGGATGGCCTCCGCCAGATGCTCGGCGGCCTTGGCCACGTCCACCGGCCGGGCCGGCGCCAGCCTGGCGGCGGCGGGATCGGCCTGGGCCGGGGCCTCGAACGTCGCGGTGCGCACCGCCACCACCGCCGATACGGCCAGCACCAGCCCCACGGCCGTCAGCGCGACCTTACCCCCGATACCCATGACGCTCTCCCCTAAGCTTTGAGGAGACTGTGCGACCGGGGAGCGGCGCTGGCAATCCTGCCGTTGGGGCGGTGAAGGAGCGAAAGTTATCCACAGGGGCGGCGCGCTGTGGCGCTCAATCCCCGTTCTTTTCCGAACCGAGGCCAGGAAATTCAACACCTTATAGGAAAACACAGGTTTCTTATCCCCGCCCTCCCGTTCGGCCCCATGCTGGCGCCATGACCCAGACGACCTCCGAAACCTGGTGCGCCCGGATACAGGCCAAGCTGATGGCGGCGATCGACGCCGCCTGGGCCATGATCGAGGCCAGCGACGACCCCGCCGTGCTGCGCAAGGCCCGCGACCGGGTCAAGGCATGCGGCGAGATGGCCGCCAATGTCCGCAAGATCGCGGCGATGAGCGGTCAGAGGAAGCCCGCGCCCCGCACGCCGGGGGGATCGGCGCCGGACGCGGCGCTCTCCGCCGTCGCGACGGCCGCGCCGGGGTCGGATTCTGGCTCTGTTCGGGGCCTGGATCGGTTGAGGGGCGGCGGACGCGGGCGATTGTAGGGCAAGAGCCCCGGCGAGACGGCGAAGGCTGGAGAGGTCGGGTTTCTGGAGGGATGCAGGAGACTGGTCCCGCCCCGAACCGGACTTTTGGCTCCCTGCGTCCTTCGAGGCGCGCTCAGGAGCGCGCACCTCAGGATGAGGTGTTCAGCAAAAGCTTTCCTCATCCTGAGGTGCGAGCCGTAGGTGAGCCTCGAAGGACGCAGGGCGGTAGAAGCCCGACCTCCCCGGCGAACGCCGAGGCCCAGATTCATCCGGGGCGGCTGGGGATGATGCGACATCGCGCGACGGCGCCGCTTCAAGCGCCCGTGGGTTCGATCTGGATCCCGGCGTTCGCCGGGAAGGTCGGGTTTCTGGAGGGATGTTGGAGGCTGTTCACGACCCTGGGCGCACCGAAGAGCGCCCCCTCCGTCACGTCGCCTATCGGCGCCGCGCCACCTCCCCCGTTTCACGGGTGAGGAGGAAGCCGCCGCCCTCCTGCCCCGCTTGCGGGGGAGGTGGATCGCTGCGGATACGCAGCGAGACGGAGGGGGCGTCCCGCCCCCCTACCGCGGCTTCCAGCCCTCGGCGATGACGGCGATCTGGCGGTCCATGGCGGCCGACATTTCGGCGGCCGGCAGGTCGCCGCCCGCGGCGGCGGCCATGCGGTAGTTCCAGGCGTAGGCGGCCTTCAGGGTGTCGACCAGCAGGTTGAGGTCCAGATCGGCCCGCACCTCGCCCTTGCGCACGCCTTCCGCCAGCACGTCGACCAGCATCTGGCTGAGGCGCGGATTGCGGCCATAGGGCGTGACGCCCGCTTCGTTGCTGGGATTATAGGAGGCGGCGATGTGGGCCAGGAACAGCTTCACCCGCCGGGTCTCGAACGCGTAGTGGATCGCGAAGATCGAGCACAGACGATCCGTGGTGCTGCCGCGCAGGACCGGGATCACCCGGTCGAACTCGGCGTAGAGCTCGTCCAGGCGGTGCGTCATGACATGACTGAGCACCTCCGCCTTGGAGGCGAAGGTGGTGAACACGCTGCCGACCGAAACGCCCGCCCGCTCCGCGATGGCGCGGATGGTGGTCTCCTCGTAGCCGACATCGTTGAACAGGTCCCGGGCGGCTACGAGAACCTTCTCGCGCGTCGCCGCCTTCTGCTCGTCTCTTACGCCCAAGCCCGCCCCCTCCCGAACACGCCAGCGTCAATTGATAAGGTCGAAGGCGCTCCGCTCCCCCGAACGGAGCGCCCCCTCCGGTCTTAAGCGCGTGCGCCCGCGAAGATGACTTTCAGTTGATCCGAAAGCCGCGCCAGCAGAGCCTCAACCGACCATCCGTCGTAGACGGCGCGGCGGTAGTTGGCGACATACACGTCCCAAACGATTTCAGCCAAGAGCTTGGCGTCGATATCTTTCTTCAGCTGGCCTTCGTCGACGGCCCGCTGCAGGGCCACGCCGATCAGCTTGAAGATGTGCTTCAGGTCGTTGCGGGCGCGACGCTCGGCGGCTTCCGAACGGGTCCACGACACCGAGATGCTGGCGCGCAGCAGCGGCAGTTGCTCGACATGGAAGCTGTAGGCCACGCCGAACAGGCCCAGCAGCGCCTCGTCCACCGTCTTGGCGGTGCGGGCGGCCTGGGTCATCTGGGCGTAGATGACTTCGTAGTCGGCGGTCAGGATTTCCTCGAACAGCTCCGACTTGTCAGCGAAGCTGGCGAAGACGGCGCCCGTCGACATGCCGGCGGCCTGGGCGATGTCGCGGATGGTGGCGCCCTCATAGCCGCGCTCGCTGAACAGGCGGCGGGCGGCGGCCAGCACGCGTTCGCGCGTGCGCTGCTTGGCCAGCGCGCGGCGGGTCAGCTTCACCGGGGTCTCAGCGCCCTGTTCGATATTGACGGACACAAAGCTCATGCGGCGGCCTCCAGACGGGCGAGCGCGGCTTCGGCGCGCTTTTCGAACTCAACACAGTATTCATCGACGACGTTCTGAAGGACGTCGGCGTAGCGGCGGGCCAACTGGCGGCCATCCTGCGCGGCGTCGCGCAGGTCGGTAATCAGTTGACGAACTTCAGCCATGGCTTCTTCGCGATCGGACGCGGAGAGCGCGGCGGCGGTCGCTAGGCGAGCGCTCATGCGGTGGTCTCCTGTCCCCCGTTTGGGTGAGAAAAGCGCCGAACAGATCGTGGTGGGGGAGGATGATCATGTTCAACGAACGCGCACTGAGAAATGGAAAGCGGCGGCTCTAACGGCATGGGAACGCTAACGCAACCCATAAAAGAACCGCAATCACTGAACGCTGGACTTACGCAATCGTTATCTGAAGGCCGCAAGCGCGTCACTGCGACAAAAGCCCTCACCGAACGAGTTCGACGAATTCACTCAGCGGACAGCGGTCGCTGATGGTCGATCAGGGCGGATCAAAGCGCCCGCCCCCTTATGGCGACGGTGTCTATGGCGCGGGGCGCCGCCACGCCCTATTCTTGGCGCATGTCACAGCTGTTCGACTTTCTCGTCCCGGCCGCGCTTCTGGCGGTTCTGATCGCCCTGGCGGCCGGCCTCTACGCCCTGTTTCGCGGGGGCGATTTCGGCCGGTCCTGGTCGAACAAGCTGATGCGGCTGCGCGTGCTTTTGCAGTTCATCGCCGTCATCGTCCTGGTCGCCGCCGCCTTCTGGTGGCGGAAGGGCGCATAATCCTTAGCCTTATTCGCAGAACGAGAGTCCGCGACCGATGGTCACGCTCAACCGCATCTATACGCGCACCGGCGATGGCGGCACGACACGCCTGGCCACCGGCGCGCCTGTCAGCAAGGCCTCGCTGCGGGTCGATTCCTATGGCGGGGTCGACGAGACCAACGCCGCGATCGGCCAGGCCCGCCAGCACACGGCCGCCGACCCGGTGCTGGACGCGATTCTGGAGCGGATCCAGAACGACCTCTTTGACCTGGGCGCGGATCTGGCCACGCCCGAGCAGCACGGCAAGCCCGAGTGGGAGCCCCTGCGCGTCGTTGAAAGCCAGGTCGAACGGCTGGAGCGCGAGATCGACCAGCTGAACGGCGAGATGTCGGCCCTGACCTCGTTCGTCCTGCCCGGCGGCTCGCCCGCCGCCGCCGCCCTGCACGTGGCCCGCACGGTCTGCCGCCGCGCCGAGCGCGGGGTCGTGGCCCTGTCGGAGATGGATGGGGAAATCGTCGGGACGCCGGCGATCAAGTATCTGAACCGCCTGTCGGACCTTCTGTTCGTCGCCGCCCGCTGGGCCAACGACAAGGGCCAGGCCGACGTGCTGTGGAAGCCGGGCGCGACGCGCTAGGGCGCTGAGCGGGCGCCCACCCAAGACCTCACCCCGTCATCCCGTGCTTTATGCACGGGACCCATCTCTCCGCCGCAGGTGAAGTGCGGGCCTACGCTCTCACGTAGACGCTGAACCATGGGTCCCGCGCATGAAGCGCGGGATGACGACGGTTGGGTTTATTTCTTCTCGGACGCCGCGGGAGCCGCCGCCGTCGGCGGTGCGGCCGCCGGAGCCGCTTCGTCAGCCTCAGCCGGCGCGGCCTTGGCCGGGGCGTCGGCGGTGGGGCCGTCGGCGCTCTGGCCGTTCAGCGGCGGGGTGCCGCGCGGACGGCGGGTCCAGGTCTCGATCGGATAGACCGTGGCGCACTTCATCCACTTGCCCGCCCAGGCGCCGCCGCTCTTCTCGCAGCGGTCCTTCGGCCACACCCACGTGGCGTGGTAGACCAGCACGCTGGCGCTGCTCAGCAGGAATATGCCGATGAAGATGTATTTCAGACGGTTGATAGTCTTGTTCATGCCGGCCCCATAACGCTTTTCGGCCCCTTAGGGAATTGCCGTGGGGAGGCCTTACGGCGACACGCGACCGCGAAAATCGTACAACCGTTTGAAGCCCGGAGCGTTTTCAGCCTTACGCTTACGCGAAGGGAAACTTGCATTGCGGCGTCGAAGCGCTAAGTCGGTGCCCAAGCAGGAGAAACGCAAGCCTGGAGGCGGTGGAAACCGATGAAGGTCCTAGTCCCGGTTAAACGGGTGATCGATTATAACGTGAAGGCCCGCGTAAAGGCGGACCAGACGGGCGTCGACCTGGCGAACGTCAAGATGTCCATGAACCCCTTCTGTGAGATCGCGGTCGAAGAAGCCGTGCGTCTCAAGGAAAAGGGTGTGGCGACCGAGGTCGTCATCGTCAGCATCGGTCCGGCGCAGGCCCAGGAAACCATCCGCACGGCGCTGGCCATGGGCGGCGACCGCGGGGTGCTGATCACCACCGACGCCGATCCCGAGCCGCTGGCCGTGGCCAAGCTGCTGGCCGCCGTGGTGGCCGAAGAAAATCCGAACCTCGTCCTGATGGGCAAGCAGGCCATCGACGGCGACAACAACGCCGTGGGCCAGATGCTGTCGGCCCTGCTGGGCTGGCCGCAGGCCACCTACGCCTCGGCGATCGAGGTCTCGGCCACCAGCGCCAAGGTCACCCGCGAAGTCGACGGCGGCCTGCAGACGGTCGATGTCGACCTGCCGGCCGTGATCACCGCCGACCTGCGCCTGAACGAGCCGCGCTATGCGTCTCTGCCCAACATCATGAAGGCCAAGAAGAAGGAGATCGTCAGCAAGACGGTCGCCGACTACGGCGTCGACATCGCGCCGCGCCTGAAGGTCCTGAAGGTCACCGAGCCCGCCAAGCGCTCGGCCGGCATCAAGGTCGAGACGGCTTCTGACCTCGTGTCCAAGCTCAACACCGCGGGGGTGCTGTAATGGCTGTTCTCGTCGTCGCTGATAACGACAACGCGCTGCTGCGCGACGCCACCCACAAGACCGTCACCGCCGCCCTGAAGATCTCGGGCGACGTGGACGTGCTGGTGCTGGGCAAGGGCGCCAAGGCCGTCGCCGACGCCGCCGCCAAGATCGCCGGCGTCCGCAAGGTTCTGCTGGCTGAGTCCGACGCGCTTGGTCACGGCGTGGCCGAGGCTCAGGCCGACGCCGTGCTGGCCCTGGCCGGCAATTACGACGCGATCCTGGTTCCGGCCACCTCGGGCGGCAAGAACTTCGCCCCCCGCGTCGCGGCCAAGCTGGACGTGGCTCCGATCTCGGAAATCGTCGAAGTCGTCGCCGCCGACACCTTCACGCGTCCGATCTACGCCGGCAACGCCCTGGAGACCGTTCAGTCGAGCGACTCCAAGAAGGTGATCACCGTGCGTCCGACCGCCTTCGCCGCCGCCGCTGAAGGCGGCTCGGCCTCGGTGGAGACCGTCGGCGGCGCCGACGCGGCCAAGACCCGCTTCGTCAGCGAAGAGATGGTCAAGTCCGACCGTCCGGAACTGGCGGCGGCCAAGATCGTCGTCTCGGGCGGTCGCGCCATGGGTTCGGCCGAAGAGTTCCAGCGCGTCATCGAGCCCCTGGCCGACAAGCTGGGCGCCGCCGTCGGCGCCAGCCGCGCGGCCGTCGACGCCGGCTACGCCCCCAACGACTACCAAGTCGGTCAGACGGGCAAGGTCGTGGCGCCGCAACTCTATGTCGCCATCGGCATCTCGGGCGCCATCCAGCACCTGGCCGGCATGAAGGACTCCAAGGTGATCGTCGCGATCAACAAGGACGCCGACGCGCCGATCTTCCAGGTCGCCGATTTCGGCCTGGTGGCGGACTACAAGTCGGCCGTGCCGGAACTGATGGACGCCCTGGCGGCGGCCGGTAAGTAAGCGTTTGAAACTCCCGGGCGGCGAGAGCGTCCAGATCGATCCGCGAAAGCTTGTCGATTATGCGCTCTCGCCGACCCACCCGGTGGGCAAGCACAAGGCCCGCCTCTTCGCCTCCCGCCTGGGCCTGACCCAGGCCGATGCGCCTGCCCTCGAAGCCGCGTTGCGCATCGCCGCCGCTTCGCAGGACGCCACCTTGATCAAGTCGGACGCCTGGGGCCAGCGCTGGCAGATCGACTTCATGTTTCAGTTCGGCGCGTTGTCTGCGATGATCACCAGCGGCTGGATCGTCCCCGCTGACGGATCGGCCGTTCGTTTGACTTCGGTCTTCATCGCGCGAGACCCAGGATGATTGAAGAACTCGACACGGTGGCGCTGCTGATCGACAAGCCGGCGCTGGGCCTGGAGAAGGGCCTGATCGGCGCGGTCGTCTACGTCCATGGCGCGCACGAGGCTTTCGAGGTCGAGTTCGTCGATGACGATGGCCACACCTTCTGCCTCGAAACCTTCAAGCCCGAAGAGCTCTTGAAGATCCACCGGCGCGCCAAGGCGGCGTAGTCGAAGCCCTCCCCCTTCTCCCGCAAGGGAAGAAGACACTCGTCCGCCGCTTTTGCCTCGCCTACGATCTTGCGTCCCTTTGCAACCTGCAAAGGCGCAGCTAGGACTCGATCCCTAGTCTCGTTTCCCAGGACATCGGCCGCCTTGCCCAGATTCGCCGAATGGCTGGACCAGGACGTCACCTCGGTGACGGCGCGCAGCCTGCCGACCCTGGGCGTGCGTCTGGCGATCTGCGCGGCGACCGCGCTGATCTACGCCCTGGCGGTCGATCTGCAGGGCGGCCTGCTCTGGGGCCTGGCCGTGGCCAGCGCCGAGGCGGCGGTGTTCATCTGCAGCAGTCCCCAGCGCGCCGACCGCAAGATCAGCCACGCCCAGCGCCTGGCCTATGTGGCCGCCGTCGCCTGGATGAACATCGTCTGGTGGTCGCTGGCGATCATGCTGTGGCGCCAGGACCACCCTGCCCTGCGGATGGCGGCCCTGTGCGTGGTCTGCGCCTTTCTGGTGCATGCGCAAGCCTTCACGGCCCGGTCCAAGACCCTGTTGCTGATCGTCGGCGGCGGCAGCGCGACGTTGCTGCTGGTGTTGTGCGGGGTGCTGAACGACTTTCCGCCCAGCGAGCGTCTGGCGCTGTGCGCGGCGGCGATCATCCTGATCATCTATACGGCCAAGGCCGCCCAGACCAACGGCCAGCAGGGCCGCGCCCTGGAGTTGGCCAAGAGCCAGGCCGAGGCCGCCAGCCAGGCCAAGTCCGAGTTCCTGGCCCTGATGAGCCACGAGCTGCGCACGCCGCTGAACGGCATGCTGGGCCTGTCGCAGGCCCTGAAGCTGGAGCCGCTGGAGCCGGGCGAGCGCGAACAGGTCGAACTGCTGGAAGAGTCGGGCCGCACCCTCTTGGCCCTGCTCAACGACGTGCTCGACATGGCCAAGATCGAGGCGGGCAAGCTCGATATCGCCCCCACCCAGGAGGACCTCTCGCGCCTGGCCGAACGGGTGGTGCGGATCAACCAGGCCCAGGCGCGCGAGAAGGGCACGGAGATCACGCTGGAGATCGACCCGGCCACGCCGCGCGCCCTGCTGTTCGATCCGCTGCGGGTGCGCCAGTGCCTGGGGAATCTGGTTTCCAACGCCGTGAAGTTCACCCCCGCCGGCCAGATCCGGGTGCGGGTGACCTGCGAGGCCGGCGACCAGCCTGACCGGATGCTGGCCAAGATCATCGTCTCCGACACCGGCGTGGGCATGGGCCCCGCCGTCCTGGCCAGGATCTTCACGCCGTTCGAGCAGGCCGATCCGACCATCGCCCGCCGCACGGGCGGGACGGGCCTTGGCCTCAACATCACCCGGCGCCTGGCGCAGATGATGGGCGGCTCGGTCAGCGTGCGCAGCACCGAGGGCAAGGGCTCGACCTTCACCCTGACCTTCGGCTGCAGGCTGCCGAGCGCCGGCGCCGCCGAGACCGGCGGACCGCTGAGCGGCGAACACCCCCTGCGCCTGCTGGTCGTCGACGACTATGCGGTGAACCGCAAGGTCATCGCCATGATGCTGGCCCCGCTGGGCTGCGAGATCGTCGAGGCCGACAATGGCCAGCGCGCCCTCGACCTGCTGGCCGAGCGCGAGGTCGACGCCGTGCTGCTGGACTTCAACATGCCGGTGATGGGCGGGCTGGAGACCACCCGTCGCCTGCGCGCCGACCCGCGCTGGCGCAAGCTGCCCATCGTCTGCCTGACCGCCGGCGTCATGGACGACGAACGCGCCGCCGCCGCGACGGCGGGCATGGACGGCTTCATCGAGAAGCCGATCGAGATGTCGACCCTGGTCTCGACCCTCGCCCGCGTCGCTCGACGTTGAGTTAGGCGGCCGACCGTCACACAACCATTACGTCAGCGTCATCGCACCATTATCAAAGCGTCGCGCCAGCGTCGCCTGGCCTGCCTATCCCCGCCTCCATCTTCGCAATCGTGAAATGAGTATGGGGCAGAGTCATGCGAACCAAGACCAAGATGACGGGCCATGCGGCCCTGCTGTGCGGCGCCGCGTTGTGCGCCTTGCTGGCGACGGCCGCTCAGGCGGCTGAAACGCCGGCGACCGCAACCCCGGCGGCGTCGCCGGATACCGACCCGAACAGCGTCGAGCAGGTGATCATCACCAGCACCCGCGAAACGCGCTCGGCCGTGGCCATGGAAGCCCAGCAGATCCAACGCGTGCTGCCGGGCGCCAGCCCGCTGAAGGCCATCCAGTTCCTGCCCGGCGTGATCTATCGGACCGCCGATCCGTGGGGCAATAACGAGCAGAACCTGTCGCTCTTCGTCCACGGCTTCTCGACCCAGCAGCTGGGCTACACGATGGACGGCGTGCCGCTGGGCGACCAGCAGTACGGCAACTACAACGGCCTGTCGGTGTCGCGCGCCGTGACCAGCGAGAACGTCTCGCGCGTGACCCTGTCGTCGGGCGCCGGTTCGCTGGGCGTGCCCTCGACCAGCAACCTGGGCGGCGCGATCGAAACCTTCAGCCGCGATCCGGGCGCCGAGCGCAGCCTGACCGTCAACCAGACCTTCGGCAGCTATGAAGCCTCGCGCACCTTCCTGCGCGCGGAGTCGGGCGAGATGGCCGGCGGCTTCAAGGGCTATCTGTCGTACCTGCGCCAGGACGCCAAGGCCTGGGACTTTGACGGCAACCAGCGCGGCCACCAGGTGAACCTGAAGCTGGTCCGCGAAGGCGAAAAGGGCGACCTGACCTTCTACGCCAACTGGCAGATGAAGGTGGAGCCGAACGAAGACGCCACGGCCTTCGGCAACCAGCAGACCGCTGCGGCGCGGAACTTCACGCCCTATACCCGCGCCTTCATCTATCCGGACCTGGCCGGCTGCACGGCCAACCTCACCGGCGGTCCGGGCACCCCGCCCCCGGCCCAGGGCAACAACTTCTCCAACTGCTTCAGCGCCGCCCAGCGTGAGGACATCCTCACCTACATCAGCTACGCCTGGAAGCCGACCGAGACCCTGACCTGGACCAACCAGGCCTATTATCACTACAACTTCGGCCGCGGCATCGTGTCGGGTCCGGTCAACACGGCCGGCCTGCCGGGCCTGTTCGCGACCTACTATCCGAACCTCGTGGTCGGCACCACGACCAGCCCCACCACCCTGACCAACATCGTCAACCTGTTCGGCGGCAGCGGCTATGCGGTGCGCACCACCGAGTACCGCATCAACCGTCCGGGCCTGATCTCGACGGTCGAGTGGACGCTGGGCGATCACCAGATCAAGGGCGGCCTGTGGTTCGAACACAACGAGCCGGCCCAGCAGCGCGCCTGGTATCCGATGACCAAGGCGAACAACAACCTCTCGCCGTACGACGTGCCGCGCGGGAACAAGGTGCTGACCCAGTACGCCAACGCCTTCTTCATCAACAACCTCCAGCTGCACCTGCAAGACCAATGGCGCGTGACGCCCAAGCTCCTGGTGCAGGCCGGCTTCAAGTCCAGCCTCCAGGACGCGACGGGCAAGTTCCCGGTCAACCAGAAGAACCTGCCGACCGTGGCCGTGCCGGTCCAGTTCCCGACCGGCAGCATCGAGTCGAACAAGTGGTTCCTGCCGCAGGCGGGCCTGCTGTGGGACGCCACCGAGAACGACCAGGTGTTCGTCAACGTCCAGCAGAACATGCGCCAGTTCATCCCGTACGGCGCGGGCAGCGGCTTCTACGGCTTCTCGGCCTGGAGCCTGGGCACTCAAGCCGCCTTCGAGCTGTTCAAGACGACGGTGAAGCCGGAAACCTCGTGGACCTATGAGGCGGGCCTGCGCTCGCGTCGCGAGGTGGCCTGGGGCCCGATCACGGGTATCGAGGGTCAGATCAACGCCTATAGCGTCAAGTTCAGCAACCGCCTGCTGAACATCGCGCCGTTCAACTTCATCAACCCGGCGCCGGCCATCCTGGCCAATGTCGGCGGCGTGACCACCAAGGGCGTCGACCTGGCCGGCACGATCAAGTTTGGTCCGCGCTTCCAGATCTACAACGCCGTCTCGTTCAACGAGTCGAAGTACGACAGCGACTACCAGAGCGGCACCACCCTGGTGAACGGCGTCTCCACGCCGGTCTCCGTGGCCACCGGCGGCAAGTTCGTGCCGCTGACCCCGCGCTGGATGAACAAGACCATCGCCCGCGTGAATCTGGGCAAGTTCGACGCCCAGATCAGCGGCGACTACATCGGCAAGCGTCCCGTCACCTATCTGAACGACCTGTCGGTCAAGGCGATGATGCTGGTCGACCTGCAGGCCGGCTACAGCTTCGACATCGCCGACGGCGGCATGCTGAAGGGCCTGCGCCTGACCGCCAACGTCACCAACCTCTTCGACAAGAAGGGCGTCTCGACGGCCGGCGTGACCAGCAACTCGGGCGGCTATGTCGCCTTCCCGCAGCCGCCGCGCATGGGCTTCGTGACGGTGTCGGCGGAGTTCTAGGACCACAAACCTGTGTCATCCCGGAAGCCTCGCAGAGGCTATCCGGGATGACACGATACTGAGCCAAAGAAAAAGGCCCGGCGGAGCGATCCGCCGGGCCTTTGTCTGTTCGGACAGGTCGAAACCTTAGTCCTTGGCGCGTTCCACGTAGGAGCCGTCTTCGGTCAGGATGACGACCTTGGTGCCCGCGGTGATGTACGGCGGCACGGTGGTCTTGACGCCGTTGCTGAGCACGGCCGGCTTGTAGGACGACGACGCGGTCTGGCCCTTCACCGACGGTTCGGTGTCGACGATCTCAAGGACCACGGTGCGCGGCAGGTCGATGGCGATCGGCACGTCGTTGTGGGTCGACAGGATGACGGTCATGCCTTCCTGCAGATAGGGGGCGGCGTCGCCGATCACGTCCTCGGTGGCCACGAGCTGGTCGTAGCTTTCCGGGTTCATGAAGTGATAGCCGTCACCGTCGCTGTACAGGAAGGTGTGGTTGCGGTCGTCCACGAAGGCGCGCTCGACCTGCTCGGTCGTGCGATAGCGCTCCGACACCTTCACGCCATCCGAGATGCGGCGCATGTTCAGCTGGGTCACCGGGGTGCCCTTACCGGGGTGGATGTTTTCGGCGCTCAGGACGACATAGAGCTTGCCGTCCATATCGACGACGGAGCCTTTGCGGAGCGAGCTGGCTGCGACCTTCACGTAGTTACGTTCCTTGGATGAAAGCGCGCGCGAGGCCGCGGGCGCGTTCGTGCTATTGATCCGTGAGCGCCCTCGTATAGCGAAAGGGGCGAAATCTCCAGCCTCTTCGGTTTTGCAGCCTTGTCCCTAGCTTCCTCCTCCTGGTGGCGCGCCGGCGTCCACGCCGACCGCCGGCCGTTCCTCTTGGCCCGCAACCGGATCACCAAGGCGTTCCGCGCCTGGTTCGAGGATCAGGGTTTCGAGGAGGTCGAGGCTGCGGCCCTGCAAGTCTCGCCCGGCAACGAGGCGCATCTGCACGCCTTCGCCACCCAGGCCCTGACGATCGCCGGCGAGGCCAGTCCGCTCTACCTGCACACCTCGCCCGAGTTCGCCTGCAAGAAGCTCCTGGCGGCAGGCGAGAACAAGATCTTCAGCCTGGGCAAGGTGTGGCGCAACCGCGAGCGCGGGCCGCTGCATCATCCCGAGTTCACCATGCTGGAGTGGTACCGGGCCGCCGCCCCCTACCAGACCCTGATGGACGACTGCGCCGTCCTGCTGGCCCTGGCCGCCGAGACGGCGGGGACCACGCGCTTTGCCTTCCGGGGCATGACCTGTGATCCCTTCACGGCGCCCGAGCGCCTGTCGGTGGCCGAGGCTTTTGCGCGCCACGCGGGTGTCGACCTCCTGGCCAGCGTGGCGGCGGACGGTTCGACCGACCGCGACGCCCTGGCCGCGCAGGCGCGCAGCGCCGGGATCCGGGTGGCCGAGGACGACGGCTGGGCCGACATCTTCAGCCGGATCATCGTCGAGAAGGTCGAGCCACGCCTGGGCGAGGGCCGGGCCACCATCCTCTGCGAATATCCGATCAGCGAGGCGGCCCTGGCCCGTCCCAAGGACGCCGACCCGCGCGTGGCCGAGCGGTTCGAGCTCTATGCCTGCGGGGTGGAGCTGGCCAATGCGTTCGGGGAACTCACCGACCCGGCCGAGCAGCGCCGCCGGTTCCTGATCGAGATGGACGAGAAGGCGCGGATCTATGGCGAGCGCTATCCGATCGACGAGGACTTCCTGGCCGCCCTGGCGCACATGCCGCCGGCGTCGGGCTCGGCCCTGGGCTTTGATCGGCTGGTGCTGCTGGCCACCGGCGCGCGGCGGATCGAGGACGTGGTCTGGACGCCGGTCGCGGGGTGAAAATCCTCGCCGCATATAAAAAATGCACGACCCCTCTTGCGAACTGCACGCGTTCGCACAAGATAGAGAAAGCGGGCCGGGCCCCTCTGACGTAGTCGACACCCCCATGTCGAACGTGATGTCGGACCGCATCGGGTGCGCTCGATGTTGGGTCCTGGCGGCTTACCCCCTCTCGCCATACCCCTCGCCCGGCGTCGGGCGCGCCCCTCGACACCAGAGGAGCGCCCATTGACCCTATTGAACGCCCGACAACTGCGCGCCGAGATCGCGCGGCTGACGACCGCCCTGCATGAAGAAGCCCGCAAGCCGACGCCCGATCGCGGCCTGATGCGGCTGTGGGATCTGCGCCGCGAGCGGCTCAAGGAGCAGCTGTGGTCGCAGGAGACGAACGCCACAGCCGCGCGGTGGCGGTGATCCCGCCCAGGGACCCTCACGAGCATCATCGCGAACAGCTGGACGCCCTGGTCGCCGCCTGCGTGCTGATCGCCCAGGTCGACGGCGCCGTGACGCCCGACGAGCGCGGCCGGATGGTCGAACGCCTGAAACTGCACGCCGGACTGGAAGGCGCTGACCTGGAGGCCGCCCTGCGGGCCTTCGAGGCGCTGGACGCGCGCTTCGACGCCCGCCCCGAAGAGACCTGGGTCGAGGCCGAGCTGATGATCCGCCGCCTGAAGGGCAGCGCCGAGGCGGAAGGCGTGGCCTCGGCCGCCGTGGCGGTGTCAATCGACGGCGGACTGGAGGCCGAGGAGCGCGCCGCGGTGCTCGACATCTGCGGCTGGCTAGGCGTGAGCCCGGTGCGGGTTCTGCCCTAGGGGCCTTATGCGGTCCGCTGAGATTGTTTTCTCTCGTCATCCCGGCCGCAAGACCGCGTAGCGGGCTGTAGCGCCGGGACCCAGGGGCCACCGCACGATCGCTTGCCCCTGGGTCCCGGCTCTCCGCTTCGCTGCGGCCGGGATGACGAACGGTTTGGTCTTTGCAGCGCCGGAGGCTTTGGCTTCCGCCCTTGAAGGCGTCCCTAACCCTATGAGCGCTTGACGCGGATCAAGGCCGCGCGCCCTGCGTTGACCCAGAGTGGTTGCAAACAGGGAGCGACGCATGACCCGTCTGAAGGTCCATGTCGAACGGCACGCGGTGTCGCGGATCGGCTGGCTGCGCGCGGCGGTGCTGGGCGCCAATGACGGCATCGTCTCGACCGCCTCGCTGGTGGTCGGGGTGGCGGCGGCCGAGGCCACGCGCGGTCCGATCCTGCTGGCGGCCGGCGCGGGCCTGGTGGCCGGCGCGATGTCGATGGCGGCCGGGGAGTATGTCTCGGTGGCCTCCCAGGCCGACAGCGAGGCCGCCGACCTGGCCCGCGAGCGCGCCGAACTGGCGACCCAGCCCGAGGAAGAGCTGGAGGAGATGACCGCGATCTATGTGGCGCGCGGCCTCACGCCCGACCTGGCCCGGCAGGTGGCCGAACAGCTGAACGCCGGCGACGCCCTGGCCGCTCACACCCGCGACGAACTGGGCATTTCCGAGCACGTCACCGCACGCCCCGTGCAGGCGGCCCTGACCTCGGCGGCGACCTTCGCGGTGGGCGCGGCGATGCCGCTGGTGGTCTCGCTGCTGGCCCCGCTGCCGGTGATCATCCCGACCATCACGGTGGCCACCCTGGTGTTCCTGGCGGTGCTGGGCTGGCTGGGCGCCCGGACCGGCGGGGCCAGCCCCTGGAAGCCGATGCTGCGCGTCACCTTCTGGGGCGCTCTGGCCCTGCTGGTCACCGCCGTGATCGGCAAGCTGTTCGGGGCCGTGGTCTAGGGCGTGACGCCGAAAGTGGGAACCGGTTTCGGCGCAAGTCACGCTCTAAGTGTTTGATTGAGAGCCTCGCGCGTCAAAACGATTCCGTTTTGGCGCGCGAGGCTCTCGGGGGCGCTGTTTGCGTTGGGGCGGAAAATCCCGCATATCCCCGCGCCTCATGTCCCCCGCCCAGACCCTTCGCGACGCCCGGTCCCTGACCGAGGCCGGATTGGTCCCGTCCGAGCGCCTGCCCGCGCTGGAGGCGGTGGCGGCGCGCTATGCGGTGGCGATCACCCCGGCCATGGCCGAACTGATCGATCCAGACCGCGACGATGACCCGATCGCGCGGCAGTTCGTCCCCTCCCCGCAAGAGCTGGTGTCCAGTCCGGGCGAAGACGGCGACCCGATCGGCGACGCCGCCCATAGTCCGGTCGAGGGGATCGTCCATCGCTATCCCGACCGGGTGCTGCTGAAGCCGACCCACACCTGCGCGGTCTATTGCCGGTTCTGCTTCCGGCGCGAGATGGTCGGGCCCGAGGGGCTGTCAAACCTGACCCCCGCCCAGCTGGACGCGGCCTTCGCCTATATCGCGCAGCGCCCGCAGATCTGGGAGGTGATCGTCACCGGCGGCGATCCGCTGGTGCTGTCGCCGCGTCGCCTGGCCGACCTGATGGACCGGCTGGAGGCGATCGACCATGTCAAGATCGTGCGCTTCCACACCCGCGTGCCGGCCGTCGATCCCGGCGCGGTGACGCCCGAGCTGGTGGCGGCGCTGAAACGCTCGTCCAAGACCGTCTATGTCGCACTGCACGCCAACCACGCGCGCGAGCTGACCCCCGCCGCCCGCGCGGCCTGCGCGCAGATCGTCGACGCCGGCGTTCCGATGGTCAGCCAGACCGTGCTGCTGCGCGGGGTGAACGACAACCCCGAAACCCTGGTCGAGCTGATGCGGGCCTTCGTCGAGACGCGGATCCGGCCCTACTATCTGCATCACGGCGATCTGGCCCCCGGCACCGCCCATCTGCGGACCACGGTCGCCGAGGGGCAGGCGATCATGCGGGCCCTGCGCGGGACGCTGTCGGGCCTGGCTCAGCCCACCTATGTGCTGGATATCCCCGGCGGCCACGGCAAGGTTCCGGTCGGCCCCAACTACCTGTCCGACGGCGCGGTCGAGGACCCGGACGGCGCGGTTCGCCCCTATCCGCCGACGGCTTGATCGCCGCAGCGCCCACGCGCCCCGTTGCGACGCAGCAAAGCCTTGGCGAGGTCAGGGTTTCTCGTGCTAGAAAAGTTGTCACAACAGATGGCCCGGACTGTGCGTTCGGCGCGAAATCAAGCGAAGGCTTGGCTTTTATGAGTGAAATCAAGACGGTCGGCGTGATCGGCGCCGGCCAGATGGGGTCGGGCATCGCGCATGTCGTCGCCCTGGGCGGCTATGACGTACGGCTTCACGACGTTTCGCGCGAGCGGATCGACGCCGGCATCGCCGTGATCGAGAAGAACATGGCCCGCCAGGTCGGCCGTGGGATCATCGATGACGCGGCCATGAAGGCGGCCCTGGCCCGCATCCAGCCCGCCGAGGGCCTGGAGGCGATCGGCGCCACCGACCTCGCCATCGAGGCGGCCACCGAGAACGAGGAGGTCAAGAAGTCGATCTTCCGCAGTCTGCAGCCGCACCTGAAGCCCGAGACGCTGCTGGCCTCGAACACCTCGTCGATCTCGATCACGCGCTTGGCGTCGGCCACCGACCGCCCCGAGCGCTTCATCGGCCTGCACTTCATGAACCCCGTGCCGCTGATGAAGCTGGTGGAGATCATCCGCGGCATCGCCACGGACGTCCCGACCTACGAGCGCGCGGTGACCTTCGCCCAGTCGCTGGGCAAGATCACCAGCAACGCCGAAGACTTCCCCGCCTTCATCGTCAACCGCGTGCTGGTGCCGATGATCAACGAGGCGATCTACACGCTGTACGAAGGGGTCGGCACGGTCGACGCCATCGACACGGCGATGAAGCTGGGCGCCAACCACCCGATGGGCCCGCTGGAGCTGGGCGACTTCATCGGTCTGGATACCGTGCTCAGCATCATGAACGTGCTGCACGAGGGCCTGGCCGACAGCAAATACCGCCCCTGCCCGCTGCTGGTGAAATATGTCGAGGCCGGCTGGCTTGGCAAAAAGACCGGACGCGGGTTCTATGACTACCGGGGCGAGACGCCGGTTCCCACGCGCTAAGCGAGCGGGCGGCGTCTCCGAAAAGGGGACGCCATGACCGACACCACCGCGCCGTTGACGGAGGCCCTGCGCCCCGTCGCCAAGGCTGACCGCCACCTGAGCCTCGACGTCCTGCGGGGCCTGGGGGTGATGGGTATCCTGGCGGTCAACGCCGTGGCCTTCGGCCTGCCCATGCCGGTCTACATGTCGCCGGAGCTGTCGCCCTTCGGGATGGCGGGCGCCGAGGCCTCGGCCTGGTGGGTGGTCCAGACCTTCTTCCACTACAAGTTCATCACCCTGTTCTCGATCCTGTTCGGGGTGTCGATCCTGCTGGTCGGCGGCGAGCGCTCGGACAAGGCGCGCGGCGCCCTGCTGCGCCGCCGTCTGGGCTGGCTGCTGGTGATCGGCCTGCTGCACGGTCTCCTGATCTGGTTCGGCGACATTCTGCTGCTCTACGCCTGCACGGGCTTTGTCGCCCTGCTGGCGCGGTCCTGGACGCCCAGGCGGCTGTTCACGGTCAGCCTGACCATCCTGCTCCTGGGCTCGGCCCTGGCGATCGCGCCGCTGTTCCTGCTGGAAAGCGCGCCGGCCGAGCTGCAGCAAAAGATCATCGCGGAGATGAACCAGCCCGGGTCGGGGGTGGACGTGGCGGCTGCGACGGCGGCGATGCGCGGGGGGCTGGTCGCGGCCCTGGGCGAAAACTTCAAGAGCTGGATGATCCTTCAGCCCATGAGCGTCATCGTGTTCATCTGGCGCACGGGCGCCCTGATGCTGCTGGGCATGGCCCTGTTCAAGACCGGCTTCCTGACCGGCAAGGCCAAGACCTGGGTCTATCTGCTGCTGATCGCTCTGGGCGGCGCGGGCCTGGCCTGGACCGGCTGGGAGAGCAGCATGAAACTGGCCACCGACTTCGCCAAGCCGCAGGCCCTGGGCCGCTTCAACATGGCCTATGAGTTCGCCAGCCTGCCCATCACGCTCGGCTATGCGTCGCTGGCGATCCTGCTGATCCGCTCGCGCGCCATCGCGGGCCTGCTGAACCCCGTAGCGCGCCTGGGCCAGATGGCCTTCACCAACTATCTGACCCAGTCGCTGATCATGACGACGATCTTCTGGAGCGGGCGGGGCCTTGGCCTGTTCGGCGAGTTCAACCGCGTTGAACTGTGGGGCTGCGTCGTCGCCATCTGGGCGCTGCAGCTGATCTGGTCGCCGCTGTGGCTGTCGCGCTTCTCGATGGGGCCGATGGAGTGGATCTGGCGCCGCCTCGCCTACGGCAAGGGGCTCGCGCGCGGGGCCTGAAATCGCAAGAGCCCTCTGGCTTGGCGGCATCCGCGTTGAGTGTGGGCGCTCACGCGGATGGAAATCCTCGTCCTTCGACAAGCTCAGGATGAGGATTTTGTGCGAACCGCAGCGACCTGTCGTCCTCACCCTGAGCCTGTCGAAGGGCGAGGACGGCTGAGCAGCTCTTTGACTTGAAGGATGTCGAGGCGCGCTCCCCCCCGGGGCGCGCCTCCTTTTCCGCCGGTATCAGGCCTTGTCGCAAGGCCTGGAGATCGAGCCCCCCCGAGGCCGACGCGATAGGGGAATCGCGCCGGCTAGACCGCCGAACCCCGGCGGAGGAGTCGACGACCGCTCCCTCGAGCGCGCCAACTACCCCACCGGCGCGCCCGAAAAAGCCCGCTCCTTTTGGCGGTGCGGCGCCGGTCTGTCATTGCCCGCACGTCCACGTTCTATTGTCTCGCCGTCCGGAATCGGCGAGAGGCTCCTCGAACTGTCGAGGACCCATGGACGCTGAAACTCCGCCTAGAGACTTATGGATCCTGGACGCCCGCGAGCAGGCCGACGCCGCCGAGCGCTACCGGCAAGCCTGCGCCCAGTTGTTCGACGTCACCCTGCTGGAGCCCGACACCGCGTTCCACAATCGGATGGACGGCTACAATCTGGGCGGCGTCGTCCTGGCCCGCTGCAAGGGCGTGCCCCAGCGCTTTGATCGTCGCTACGCCCACATCATCGCCGACACCGCCGACTCGGTGCTGGCCGTGCTGGAGCTGAGCTCGGGCGGCTGGAGCGGGATCTATGACGGGCGACCGGCCGACAGCGGCATGGGCGCGATCCGTCTCGTCGACATGTCGCGGCCGTTCGACATGACCACCGCCGCCTTCGAGACCCTGAACCTGGCCATCCCCCGCGCGACGCTGGACGAACAGGTCGACCACATCGACTTTCATGGCCGCGTGGTGTCGGAGAATACCGCCACCGGGCGGATTCTGGGCGCCCATATGCGGGCGGTCTGGGACAGCATCGAGACGATCACCACCGCCGAGGCGGCGCTGGCGGCCAAGGCGGCGGCGACGCTGTTCAGCGCGGCGATCCTGGCCCACGGCGAAGTCGCCGGCGCCGACGCCCGGCCGATCGAAAAGATGCTGCTGGCCTCGGCCCGCGACTTTGTCATCGGCCGGCTGGCCGACCCGGAGCTGTCGCCCGAGGCGGTGCGCCAGCACCTGGGGGTCTCGCGCAGCCTGCTCTACCGGGTGTTCGAGCCCGCCGGCGGCGTCAGCGCCTTCATCCAGGCGCGACGCCTCGATCAGGCTTTCGACGAGATCATCCGCGATCAGAGCGAGCGCAAGACCCTGGCCGAGATCGGCTATGGCCTGGGCTTCCGCTCCGACGCCCACTTCAGCCGCGTGTTCCGCGCCCGTTTCGGCGTGACACCGGGCCGCCTGCGCCGCCTGGGCGCCTCGGCGCGTCAGGAGGGCCTGTCAGCCCTGGAGCGGCCGGACGACGTGTTCGTGTGGATCGGGAGCTTGTTGTAGGCGCTCTTGCACGCAGGGCGGAGGAGGCCGAACGTCTTTGCGTCCTTCGAGGCTCGCCTTCGGCTCGCACCTCAGGATGAGGAACACTGCTGCTGAACACCTCATCCTGAGGTGCGCGCTCCTGAGCGCCCCTCGAAGGACGCAAGGACGCCCCCTCCGTCACGCGGCTACGCCGCGCGCCACCTCCCCCGCAAGCGGGGCAGGAGGGTGTCCAAGTCCTCCTCCCCCGTAACACGGGGGAGGTGGCGCGGCGCGGATACGCGACGTGACGGAGGGGGCGCTCTGGCCCTACCCAGCCCCCAGCGCCACGGCGACGTGGTAGGTGATGAAGGCCGCGATATAGGCCAAGCCCACCATGTAGACGAACATCACCGTCGGCCAGACCCAGCTGTTGGTCTCGCGCTTGACCACGCCCAGGGTGGGCAGGCACTGCGGGGCGAAGACGTACCAGGCCAGGAACGACAGGGCGCTGGCCAGCGACCACTGGTTCTTCAGCAAGGTCGACAGGGCGCCGGTCTCGCCGTCCTCGCCGCCTACGGCATAGACGGTGCCCAGTACGGCCACGGCCACTTCGCGGGCGGCCATGCCGGGGATCAGGGCCACGGTCATCTGCCAGTTGAAGCCGATCGGGGCCATCAGCGGCGCCAGGAACTGGCCCAGCTGTCCGGCGATGGAATAGTCGATGGCCGGCCCCGTCGCGCCTTCCGGCGGATAGGGGAAGGTCGACAGCACCCAGACCAGAACCATCAGCGGCATGATGATCCGGCCGGCCCGGCTGATGAAGATGCGGGCTCGGGCCCACAGGTTCATCAGGACGTTGCGGGGCTCCGGCCAGCGATAGGTCGGCAGCTCCATCATGAACGGCTCGACCGCGCCGCGCCAGAACACGCGCCGGATCACGAACGACACGAGCAGCGCGCTGACGATGCCGCCGGCGTAGAGGCCGAACATCACCAGGCCCTGCAGCGACAGTACGCCCCAGACCGTCTGGTTGGGAATGAAGGCGCCGATGATCAGGGTGTAGACGGGAATCCGCGCCGAGCAGGTCATCAGCGGCGCGACCAGGATCGTGGTCAGGCGGTCCTGGCGGTTGTCGATCACCCGCGTCGACATGATGCCGGGAATAGCGCAGGCGAAACTGCTGAGCAGCGGGATGAACGCCCGGCCGTGCAGGCCCGCGCCCCCCATGATCTTGTCCATCAGGAAGGCCGCGCGGGCCATGTAGCCGCTGTCTTCCAGGAGCAGGATGAAGAAGAACAGGATCAGGATCTGCGGCAGGAACACCAAGACGCTGCCGACGCCGGCGATCAGACCGTCGGCGATGAAGCTGGTCAAAAGCCCCTGCGGCAGACGGGTGTTGGTCAGTTCGATCAGGGCCGCGAAGCCGCCGTCGATGATATCCATCGCGGGGGTGGCCCAGGTGAACACCGCCTGGAACATCACGAACAGCAGGCCCAGCAGGATCACCAGACCCGCCGCCGGGTGCAGCAGCACGTCGTCGATCTTGCCGGTCATGGTGTCGGGCCGCTCGGGCGGCTTGACGCAGAGCTTGAAGATGCGCTGGGCCTCGGCGTGGGCGGCGCGGATCTCGGCGGGGCTGGGCTCGTGCCAGACATTGTCGCCGGACAGGGCCTCGCGGTCGACCAGGGCCTCGACCTTTTCCAGCAGCTCGGGCAGGCCGCGCTTGCGGGTGGCCACCGTGGTGACGATCGGCGCGCCGATCTCGGCCTGCAGGCGCTCGACATCGATGCGCAGACCCTGGCGCTGGGCGATGTCGAACATGTTGAGGGCCAGCACGAACGGGCGGCCCACCTGCTTCAGCTCCAGGGCCAGACGCAAAACCAGGCGCAGATTGGTGGCGTCGGCCACGCAGACCAGGGCCTGGGGGGCGTCTTCGCCGGCCAGCTTGCCCAGCACCGCGTCGCGGGTCACCACCTCGTCGGGGCTGCGGGCGCGCAAGGAGTAGGTGCCGGGCAGGTCCAGAACGCGGATCTGGCGGCCGCTGGGCGCGGTCAGCACGCCCTCTTTGCGCTCAACGGTGACGCCGGCGTAGTTGGCCACCTTCTGGCGGCTGCCGGTCAGGGCGTTGAACAGCGCGGTCTTGCCGGAATTGGGATTGCCGACCAGGGCGATGCGGGCGGTGTCGATGACGGGGGGCGCGGCCGCGCCGGAATCGGGAGCCAAGGTCTTAACGTCCGTCGAATTTCACGCTGATCGCACCGGCCTCGCGGCGGCGCAGGGCCACGCGGGTGTCGTCCACCCGCACGGCGATCGGATCGCGGCCGAACAGGCCCTCGTGCAGCACCTCGATCGCGGCGCCCTCGACGAAGCCCATCTCCAGCAGACGACGCTCCAGCTCTTCGGCCTCCACCGCTTCGGCCGCGCCGCTATGGCCGGTGACACGGACGATCACGCCGCGCTCGCCCAGGCCGGCGCTGGCCAGGGTCCGCACGCCGGACGCGCTCTCGGCGGGGTTGAAATCAGGCGACAAAACGAACGCTTCGGACATCATGGCTCCGATGGGAATGCGAACGATTATCAGTCGAAGCGACCAATGTCGATTCAGGGATCCCGCCGTTCTGGGTTATGCTGCGCCCTTAAGGTTTGTTGGGACCGAATGGCGCAGTCCCGTTAATCTATTCGACTCTTCAGGCCGGGACCGGTCTGATTGCGTGTAACGATTCGTGTGGACGGTTTATGCGTAGGCTGATGCTGGCGCTCCTGACGGGCGCTTATCTCTGTCTGGCTTTGCTTGTCTCCCTGTTCCTCTTGAGAACGGGAGCGACTCCGTCCGTGGGCGTCTCGGCGTTCATCGGCACGTTGGGCCTGTGCTTTGCGTTCCACGGCCTGATCGCCCAAGCGCTGATGGGCGCGGCACTGCGCGTCGACATCGACACCATCCGCGAAGCCCACGCCATCCTGCTGGACCAGATCGAGAAGGTCGACGCCCGCGTCACCGACCTCGTCGACACCGTCGCCGCCGACGCCCAGCGCCGCTCCGAGGAGCTGTCCAGCGAAGTCCACCAGTTGGAAGACCTGATCCAGCAGATGAACGACCGGCTGGAGCACCAGCTGACCCACCAGGTGGCCGCCGCCTCGGCCCGCACCAGCGCCCGCGACCGCGCCCCGCAGGCCAGCCACATGCTGCAGGTGGTGCAGGACGCCCTGGCCGAGAACCGGGTCGACCTCTACCTGCAGCCGATCGTCAGCCTGCCCCAGCGCCGCACGGTGTTCTACGAGAGCTTCTCGCGCCTGCGCGATGAGACCGGCCGTGTGATGATGCCGGCCGAATATCTGGCCGTGGCCGAGCCCGAGGGCCTGATGACGGCCATCGACAACCTGTTGCTGTTCCGCTGCGTGCAGATCGTCCGCCGCTTGGCCAAGCAGGACCGCAAGGTCGGGATCTTCTGCAACATCTCGCTGGCCAGCCTGGGCGACGAGAGCTTCTTCCCACAGTTCCTGGAGTTCATGCAGGGCAACAAGGACCTGGCCGGGGCGGTGTTCTTTGAACTGGGCCAGGCGGCGTTCGAGCGTCGCGGCCCGGTCGAGGCCCGCCACATGGCCCGTCTGGCCAGCCTCGGCTTCAGCTTCAGCCTCGACAAGGTCAGCGACCTGGACGTCGACTTCCAGGACCTGGCTCGCGCCGACGTGAAGTTCCTCAAGGTCGGCGCCCAGATGATGCTGGACCAGCTGGAAGAGCAGGACGGCAAGCTGGTCATCACCTCGCTGCCCGACCTGAACGCCAGCGACTTCGCCGCCCTGACCCGCCGCTACGGCATCGAGGTGATCGTCGAGAAGGTCGAGGCCGAGAAGCAGGTCGCCGAGGTGCTGGATCTCGACATCGGCTATGGCCAGGGCCACCTGTTCGGCGAGCCGCGCGCCATCCGCGATGCGGTGCTGGCCGAGGCCGATCCGCCCGCCGACTTCATCCGCGCGCCGATGCGTCGCCGCGCCGTGGGCTGGTAGGACGCGACTGCTGACACGTCCGGGTAGCGGGCCGCAAGGTTCGGAATGATCACGGGCGCGGCCTGGCGCATGGTCTCCTCACGAAAGGAGACCTTCCGATGACTGCTCCGACCTATCCCGACGACGACGCCCGCTGGAACGCCCTGCGCGCCAAGGACCGCGCCGCCCAGGGCGCGTTCTATATCGGCGTGCGCACCACCGGCATCTACTGCGTGGCCAGCTGTGGCGGACGGCCGCTGCGCAAGAACGTCGACTTCCACGCCACGCGCGAAGCGGCCAGGGCTGCGGGGTTGCGCGCCTGTCTGCGCTGCAAGCCCGACCTCGATCGCGAGACTCTGCGCTGGGGCGTCGTCGAGACCAGCCTTGGCCTGGCGCTCATCGCCCGCTCGGACGCCGGGCTTCGCCTCGTGACCCTGGGCGACGATGTCGAGAGCCTGCGCGGCGACCTCGAGACCCGCTTCAAACAAGCCCGCCTGATCCCCGACACCGCGGGCCTGGCCGCCGACCTCGCGGCGGTCGCAACCCTGGTGGACCATCCCGAGCAGCGCCCCGACCTGCCGCTCGACGCCTTGGGCACCGACCTGCAGAAGGCCGTCTGGGCCGCGCTGCGGCGGATCCCGGCCGGACGCACCGTGTCCTATGCCGACATCGCCCACGCCATCGGCCAGCCTAAGGCGTTCCGCGCGGTGGCTCAGGCTTGCGGGGCCAATCCGCTCGCGGTGATCACGCCCTGCCACCGGGTGGTGCGGTCGGACGGCGGCCTCTCCGGCTATCGCTGGGGCGTGGCGCGCAAGCGTGCGCTGCTGGCGCGCGAGGCCGCGTGACTCTCGACTGGACCCGCATCGCCGCCGAGCTGGACGCGCGCGGCTGGGCCCTGACCGGCCCCCTGCTCAAGCCCGAAACCTGCGCGGGCGTGGCCGACCTCTATCCCCGCGACGAGGGCTTCCGCAGCCGCGTGATCATGGCCCGCCACGGCTTTGGGCGCGGCGAGTACAAGTATTTCAGCTATCCGTTGCCCGACGTCGTCCAGCGGCTGCGGGAGGGTCTCTATGGCCCGCTATCGGGGATCGCCAACCGTTGGGCGGAGCGGCTGGGCGAAGACCGCCGCTTTCCGCAGACGCTGGAGGGGATGCTGGATCGCTGCCACGACGCGGGCCAGGCGCGGCCGACGCCCCTGCTGCTGACCTACGGCCCCGGCGACTACAACTGCCTGCACCAGGACCTCTATGGCGAGCACATCTTTCCGCTGCAGGCCGCCTTCCTGCTGGACGAGCCCGGCCGCGATTTTACGGGCGGCGAGTTCGTCATCGTCGAGCAGCGTCCGCGCCAGCAATCGGCTCCGCAGGTGGTGCCGCTAAGACAGGGCGAAGGCGTGATCTTCGCGGTGCGGGAGCGCCCGGCCGACGGGACGCGCGGCGTGCATCGGCGGATGCTGCGGCACGGGGTGAGCGAAGTGCGGTCAGGGAGACGGCGGACGCTGGGGGTGATCTTTCATGATGCGACGTGAGGCGTGAAACCGCTCTCCTCCCCCATAGGGGGAGGGGGACCGGCGAACGCCGGTGGAGGGGCCCTGTGGGACGGCGAGCGCACCACCGCTTCGCGGACCCCCTCCGTCTCGTCGCGTATTCGCGCCGCGACACCTCCCCCTAATGGGGAGGAGAGGAAACCACGACGCTTCCGAACCTCACCCCATCGGCGAAACGCCAAACAGCAGCCGGTGCAGCACGAACACGAACACCAGATACAGCACCGTCCCGCCCAGCACGCCGATCAGGTCCGAGCGCGGCTTGACCACCACCGGGGCCGGCTCCTTGCGGCCGATGGCGGAGAACAGATCCACCACCGCCCAGGCCAGGAACGCGCCGAACAGCATCACCGAGGCCTGGTCGCCATTGGCCATCAGGTGGCCGGCCGACCACAGGATCACGCCCAGCAGCATCGGGTGGCGCACGGTGGCCTTGATCCGTCCGGCCGGCGCATTGGCCGTGGGCAGCAGGATGAAGGCGAGCCACACCAGCAGCATGGCCGCGTGACGCCCCCAGGCGGGCGGGTCGTAGAGCTGCGGCGCGGCGGGGCGATAGACGATCCAGCCCCAGATGATCAGGCCAAGCCCGGCGGCGGCGACCAGCGAATAGAGCCCGCGCCAGCGCTTGGGGTTGGCGGCGACCTGGGCGTCGCGCAGCGGCGCGGCCAGGATCCGCACCGAGTGGATCCCTAAAAACAGCACAAGGCCAAGAACCAGAATCGTCATGACGCTCTCCCGTAGGCGCGCAGGATAGTCACGGAACGCGGGTCTTCGATAGCGTGGCCGCCTGGACCTTGAATCCCGCCGCCCAGGGCTCAGCTATGAGGCCGGGCCGCATTGACGCCCCGTTCCTAGACCGCTACCGCCGAGCCATGATGGACTTCCCCCCCGGCCTCTCCGCCCTTTCCGACCGCTATGACGTGGTGCTGAGCGACGTCTGGGGCGTGATCCACAACGGTGTCGCCAGCTTCCCCGAGGCCTGCGACGCGCTGACCAAGTGGGCGCAGACTAAGGGCCCGGTGGTGCTGATCTCCAACTCGCCGCGCCCGTCGCACGACGTGGTCGCGCAGCTGGATGCGCTGGGCGTGCCGCGCTCGGCCTGGCAGGGCTTCGTCACCTCGGGCGACGCGACGCGCGCGCTGCTGAAGGCCAATGCGCCGGGCAAGGTCTGGAAGATCGGCCCCGCCCGCGATGAGGTGCTCTATGAGGGCATCGACCTGGTCGCCGCCGGCTGCGAGGACGCGGACTTCATCTCGTGCACCGGCCTCTACGAGGATGAGGTCGAGGTTCCCGAGGACTATCGCGACCGCCTGAAGGTCGCCGCCGAACGGGGCCTGCTGTTCATCTGCGCCAATCCCGACCGCGTGGTGCAGCGCGGCGATCGGCTGATCTACTGCGCCGGCGCCCTGGCCGATCTCTATGAGAGCCTGGGCGGCAAGGTGGTGATGGCCGGCAAGCCCTTTGGCCAGATCTACGACCTGGCCGTGGCCGAGGCTGCGCGCCTGCTGGGCCGCCCGGTCGATCGCGCGCGCATCCTCTGCGTCGGCGACGGCGTCATCACCGACGTCAAGGGCGCCCACGACCAGAAGCTGGCCTGCCTGTTCGTGGCCAAGGGCATCCATGGCGACAAGGCCGTGGGTCCCGACGGCCAGCTGGTTCCAGACGCCGTCCACGCCCTGCTGGACGCCGAAGCCGTGGGCGCGACTCACGCGATCGGCGATCTGGTGTGGTGACGGCGTTTTGAGCCGCTACACTCTGTGCAACGCACAATAAGAACCGCAGGGAAGCGCGTGATGCAGGGCAAGTTCCTGGAAGAGCTGAGCGTCGGCCAATCGGCCGAACTGGTCCGCACCGTGGGCGAGGCCGACATCGTGGCCTTCGCCGAAGTGACCGGCGACAACAATCCCGTCCACCTGGACGCCGACTACGCCGCCCAGACCAGCTTTGGCGAGCGCATCGCCCACGGCATGCTGTCGGCCGGCTATATCTCGGCGGTGCTGGGCACGACCCTGCCCGGTCCCGGCGCGATCTATCTGTCCCAGACCCTGCGCTTCAAGCGCCCGGTCAAGATCGGCGACGGCGTCACCGCCCGCGCCACCATCACTGAAATCGACGAGGCCAAGGCCCGCGTCACCTTCGCCACGGTCTGCCTAGTCAACGGCAAGCCGGTGGTCGAGGGCGAGGCTGTGATCATGGTCCCCCGCAAGGCCGCCTGATGCCCCTGAAGACTGTTCACGCCTGGAAGAACCTGCCCCCGGAACACCGTGGCGCGTCCGTCGCGCTCGGCAATTTCGATGGCGTGCATCGCGGCCACCAGCAGGTGATCGCCCAGGCCGCGAAGGCCGCCCTGACCGGCAAGACCCCGCTGGGCGTGATCAGCTTCGACCCGCATCCGCGCCGCCTGTTCCGGCCGAGCGAGCCGGCCTTCAAGCTGATGACCCAGGGCCAGCAGGCCCGGGCGCTGGCCGGACTGGGGGTCGACACCTTCTACCTGCTGCCGTTCGACTTCGAGATGGCCAGCTACGGCGACCGCGAGTTCGTCGAGAAGGTGCTGGTCGAGGGGCTGGGCGTCACCCACGTGGCCGCCGGCTTCGACATCTCGTTCGGGCGCGGCCGCACCGGCAGCCCGGAACTGCTGCGGACCTATGGCCAGGAGTACGGCTTCACCGTCTCGATCGCCGAGCCCGTGGCCGGCGGCGATGGCGAGAAGTTCTCGTCGACCGGCGTGCGCGACGCCCTGCGCGGCGGCCAGCCCGAGCAGGCGGCGGCCATCCTGGGCCGCCCGTTCGCCATCGAGGGCGTGGTGCGGCGCGGCCAGCAACTGGGCCGTCAGCTGGGCTTTCCCACCGCCAATGTCGAGGTCGAGGACTATGTGGTCCCGAAACTCGGCGTCTACGCCACCCGCACCCGCCTGCCCGACGGGCGCGAGGTGCCCGGCGTGGCCAATCTCGGCAACAACCCGACCACGGGCCTGGTCGAGACCCGGCTGGAAACCTGGCTGTTCGACTTCGACGAGGACCTCTACGGCCAGATCATCGAAACCGACCTGGTGGCCTTCCTGCGCCCGGAGCTGAAGTTCGACAGCCTGGAGCTGATGATCGAACAGATCCGCCGCGATGAGCAGGCCGCGCGGGCGATCGTCGCGCCGGGGTTTTAGGGGGCGGGCAAAGGTCGCTCTCTCCTCCCCCATCGGGGGAGGGGGACCCGCGAACGCGGGTGGAGGGGGCCTCGTGTGGCGGGGTTCCATCCCGTGGTCGGCGGGAGAAGCGGATACTGATCTGACAGAGGCGTAGCCGGCTCGGCTGGCCCCTCCACCGCCGTTCGGCGGTTCCCCTCCCCCAGAGGGGGAGGAGAAAGACGCACAGAACCCCGCTCCCGCCGTCGGAGAAATCCTTTCCTCCCGCCGCGCCAGCCGTTAACCTTGATGAACGTCTAGGTGGGGGCCGGATGCTCAAGGGCCGGAAGTATCATCATTTCGCGCGCGCCAGGCGGCCGGTCGCGCCGCGTCGGCACGAGATCCTGGCCTATCCGGACGGGGCGCAGTTCGTGTTCGACACCGGCAAGGCGGTCGAGGTCGAGGGCGGCTATTGCGCCCTGCCCGACGGCGACTTGCTGGACGCCTATTCCAACGCCGTGGTCCGCGCCGTCGAGCATGTGGGCCCCAGCGTCGTGCGCATCCATCCGATGCTGGCGGACCCGCGCATGTCGGGGGTGGGCTCGGGCTTCGCCATCGCTGAGGGCGGGCTGATCCTGACCAACAGCCACGTGGTCCAGGGCGCCAACCGCTTCATCGTCATCACCGCCGAGGGCCGCAGCCTGACCGCGCGCTGCGTGGGCGATGATCCCGACACCGACCTGGCGCTGATCAAGGTCGACCAGGCCGTCGAGATCCCCACCGCGCGGCTGGGCGACTCCAAGAAGCTGCGGCGCGGTCAGCTGGTCATCGCCATCGGCGCGCCGCTGGGCTTCGAGGCCACCGTGACCACCGGCGTGGTCTCGGCCCTGGGCCGGTCCTTGCGCGCCGAGCGCGGCCGCCTGATCGAGGACCTGATCCAGACCGACGCGGCGCTCAATCCGGGCAACAGCGGCGGCCCGCTGGTCAGCTCGACCGGCGAGGTGGTCGGCATCGCCACGGCGATCATCGCCGGCTATCAGGGCCTGTGTTTCGCGGTCGCGGCCAACACCGCCAAGTTCGTGATCGGCGAGCTTCTGGCCCATGGCCACGTACGGCGCGGCTCGATCGGCCTCGTCGCCCAGCAGGCCCCGATCCCGCCGGCCCTGGCCCGCGCCACCGGCGTGCACCAGCCCTATGCGGTCTATGTGGCCCATGTCGACGCCGGCGGCCCGGCGGCCAAGGCCGGGATCAAGGAAGGCGACCTCCTGATCGCCGCCGGCGAGATGCTGCTGACCGGCCTCGACGACCTCTTGCGCGCGCTGGACAACCACAGCATCGGCAAGCCGACGGTGTTCACCCTGATCCGCCATGCGCGGCTGATGCAGGTGACCGTGACGCCGAAGCTACGGAAGCCGGGGGCTTAGGGGGCTTAAAATCCTCCCCCCAGCGGGGGAGGTGTCGGCTCGAAGAGACGACGGAGGGGGAAGAGGCAGGCGCTCAAGCCCTTCCCCCTCCGGTCGCTTCGCGACCACCTCCCCCGCTGGGGGGAGGATCTTTGACGCACTGGCCTTGCCGCCCCCCGTCTGCTATCCCCCACCCCATGAGTTCCGTTCGGAAGATGTCGCGAATTATCCGCCCGGCGTGACGCCGCCGGACGATCCTCCAGCGCGCGCCGGGTTCCTCCCGCCTTCTTCCGAAATTTCCAGAGCCGGATTCCATTCCCATGGCCGACGACGCCACGACCGCCCGCGACTATCGCGAAACCGTCTTCCTTCCCGACACCCCGTTCCCGATGCGCGCGGGCTTGCCCAAGAAGGAGCCGGAAATCCTCGAGGGCTGGGCGGCCCTCTCCGAGAAGGGCCTGTACGGCGCGGTGCGCCAGAAGCGTCAGGCCGCCGGCGCCCCGCTGTTCGTGTTCCACGACGGCCCGCCCTACGCCAACGGCGCGATCCACATCGGCCACGCGCTGAACAAGATCCTCAAGGACTTCGTGGTCCGCTCGCGCTTTGCGCTGGGCTATGACGTCGACTACGTGCCGGGCTGGGACTGCCACGGCCTGCCGATCGAGTGGAAGATCGAGGAGCAGTTCCGCGCCAAGGGCCGCCGCAAGGACGAGGTCCCGGCCGAGGAGTTCCGCCGCGAGTGCCGCGCCTATGCCGGCGGCTGGATCGAGGCCCAGAAGACCGAGTTCCAGCGCCTGGGCGTGCTGGGCGACTGGTGGAACCGCTACGCCACCATGGACTTCACCTCCGAAGCCAAGATCGTCGAGGAGTTCCACAAGTTCCTGAGCACCGGCCAGCTCTATCGTGGCTCCAAGCCCGTGATGTGGAGCCCCGTCGAGCGCACGGCCCTGGCCGACGCCGAGATCGAGTACCACGACCACGTCTCGCCCACGATCTGGGTGAAGTTCCCGGTCAGGGAGCAGAATGAACCAGAGGGTTTGACCGCTGTCGGTGAGTTCGACACAATCCCGGAAGGTTCTTCGTCGCTGACCAACGCCAGCGTCGTGATCTGGACCACCACCCCGTGGACCATCCCAGCCAACCGCGCCATCAGCTTCAACCCCAAGGTCGAGTATGGCCTGTATGAGGTGGAAGCCATGGAGCAGAACCTCGAGTTTGCCCCGTGGTCCAAGGCCGGCGACCGCCTGATCATCGCCGACAAGCTGGCCGAAGACGTCCGCAAAGCCGCCAAGGTCGCGACTTGGCGACGGGTTGAGCCCGTCGATCCAACAGGTCTTGTGTGCGCGCACCCGCTAGCCAAGTTTGCGCCAGAACCTAACTACGGCCTCGGTTTTGGCTTTGATGTGCCGCTGCTGGCCGGTGATCACGTGAACGACGACGCCGGCACTGGTTTCGTCCACACCGCGCCAGGACACGGTGCAGATGACTACCTAGTTTGGCTTAAGAGCCACACCCAATTGATTTCAGCGAATATCGACACATCTATCCCCGACACCGTCGACGCCGACGGCGCTTACTATCCGCACGTGCCCCTGTTCGCGGGTCTCAAGGTGCTGGAGACCGAAGGCAAGAAGGTCGGCAAGTTCGGGCCCGCCAACGGCGCGGTCATGGAAAAGCTGATCGAGGCCGGAAACCTGCTGGCGCGCGGCCGCGTCGAGCACAGCTATCCGCACAGCTGGCGCTCGAAGGCCCCGGTGATCTTCCGCAACACCCCGCAGTGGTTCATCCGCATGGACCACGCGGTGGACTCGCTGGGCGGCAAGACCCTGCGCGAGGTGGCCGTGCAGGCCATCGCCGACACCGCCTTCTATCCGGACGGCGGCCGCAACCGTATCGGCGCCATGGTCGAAACGCGTCCCGACTGGCTGATCAGCCGTCAGCGCAACTGGGGCACGCCCCTGGCGATGTTCGTCGACAAGCACACCGGCCACCCGCTGAACGACCCCGAGGTCAACGCCCGGATTCTTGCCGCCATCCGCGAGGGCGGCGCCGACGCCTGGTTCACCCGTCCCGACGCGGACTTCCTGGGCGCGTACGACCCGGCCCAGTACGAGAAGATCACCGACATCCTCGATGTCTGGTTCGATAGCGGCTGCACCCACGCCTTCACGATCGAGGGCCGCGCGGACAGCGCCTGGCCGGCCGACCTCTATCTCGAAGGCTCGGATCAGCACCGCGGCTGGTTCCAGTCCAGCTTGCTCGAAGGCTGCGGCACCCGCGGCCGCGCGCCCTACAAGGCCGTCGTCACGCATGGTTTCACCATGGACGAGAACGGCGAAAAGATGAGCAAGTCGCGCGGCAACACCATCGAGCCGCAGACGATCACCAAGGAGTCCGGCGCCGAGATCCTGCGTCTGTGGACCGCCATGGTCGACTACCAGGAAGACCAGCGGATCGGCAAAACGATCCTGGCCACCACCACCGACGCCTATCGCAAGCTGCGCAACACCATGCGCTACCTGTTGGGCGCTCTGGCCGGCTTCGACGAGGAAGAGCGCGTCACCGACTACGACCAGTTCCCGGCGCTGGAGAAGTACATCCTGCACCGCCTTTGGGAACTGGATGGCCAGGTCCGCGAGGCCTATGAGAGCTACCGCTTCTCGGACGTGATCCGCCCGCTGATCGAGTTCTGCCAGGGCGACCTGTCGGCCCTCTATTTCGACGTGCGCCGCGACAGCCTCTATTGCGACCGCCCTGACGCCCTGAAGCGCCGGGCCTATCGCACCGTGCTGGACTATGTCTTCGACCGCCTGACCATCTGGCTGGCCCCGCTGGCCAGCTTCACGATGGAAGAGGCCTGGACCACCCGCTTCCCCGAGGCTGGCCCGGTGGCCTATCGGGTGATGCCGGAGCGCGTCGACGCCTGGCGCAACGACGCCGAGGCCGCCCGCTGGGCCAAGGTCGAGAAAGTCACCAGCGTCGTGACCGGCGCCCTGGAAGTCGAGCGCCGCGAAAAGCGGATCGGCTCGGCCCTGGAGGCTGCGCCGGTGGTGCACGTCGCCGACGAGGACCTGCTGGCCGCCTTCGAGGGCCTGGACGCCGCCGAGGTGTTCCGCACGTCTTCGGCCACGCTCGTGGCCGGCGACGCCGGCGCCTTCCGCGTCGACGAGGTCAAGGGCGTGTCGGTCGATCCCAACAAGGCCGAAGGCAAGAAGTGCGCCCGCTCGTGGCGCATCCTGCCGGAGGTCGGAACCGATCCGCGCTATCCGGAACTGAGCCTTCGCGACGCCGACGCCGTGGCCTACTGGGACGCGGGGCGCGGCTAGCTCTTTACCCTTCTCCCCTTGCGGGAGAAGGTGTCGCGCAGCGACGGATGAGGGGTTGTACGGTGCCCCCGGAGAGACCCCTCATCCGACCTGCTTCGCAGGCCACCTTCTCCCGCAAGGGGAGAAGGAACCGTGGGAAAGATAGCTTGCCGTCACTCTCCATCACCCGCCAAGGCTGGATCGCCTACGCCATCGCCGCCGTCACGGTGGTGCTGGACCAGATCTCCAAGCTGTGGATCCTGGGCCTGTTGGGCCGTGAGCCGGGCGCGAGCCTGCCGCTGCTGGGGCCGATCCACCTGACCATGGTCCATAACTACGGCATGAGCTTTGGCCTGCTGCGCGACAGCGACTGGGGCCGCTGGCTGTTGATCGGCTTTTCGATCCTGGTGGTGATCGGCCTCGCCGTCTGGGTCCACAAGGCGACGAGGCCGCTGCTGGCGGTGGGGATCGGGCTGATCATCGGCGGGGCCATCGGCAACAACCTGATCGACCGGGTGATCTACGGCTATGTCGTCGACTTCATCGACGTCTCGCGCCTGTATTTCCCCTGGGTGTTCAACATCGCCGACTCGGGGATCTCGGTGGGCGTGGCCCTGCTGCTGCTCGACAGCTTCCTGTCGGAAGAGAACAAACTGTCGCATCAGACCGAGTAGTTTTGGCCGATTGCCGCCGCAATCGCGTGGGACATTGGCGCCCGCGCGAGGATGTCGTATCGAGAGCGTCCGAATTTTTGGGCCGGGGGTCGGCCTGCTGGAGCATGGTTTGATGAGTTTCAACCGGGTCGCCGCGATTAGCGCCCTGACCGCCGTGGCCGCGATCGGCCTGGCCGGCTGCACCTCGACCAAGAAGGCCCTGGGGATGGACAAGGTCGTCCCCGACGAATTCCGCGTGGTCAGCAAGGCCCCGCTGGTGGTTCCGCCGGACTACGCCCTGCGCCCGCCGGCGCCCGGCGAGCCGCGCCCGCAGGAACTGCAGCCCGAAAGCGCCGCCCGCGCCGCGCTGATCGGCCAGAACGCCGCGTCCGGCCGTTCGGAAGGCGAGCGCCTGCTGGTCGCCCGCGCCGGCAGCGACAAGGCTGACCCGCTGATCCGCTTCGTCGTCGACGACGAAAACGGCGACCTGGCCCACAAGGACGAGAGCTTCGCCAGCAAGGTGATGTTCTGGAAGAAGGGCGAGGCCAAGACCAACGTCGCCGCGGCCGCCGAGGCCGGCGCCAACGCGCCGCTGGAAATCGACGCCGCCGCCGAAGAGGCCCGCCTCAAGACCCTGGTCGGCAAGGGCGGCGTGGTGATCAGCCGCGACAAGAAGACCGGCATCAAGCTCCCGGGCCTGTAAGGGCCGGACGCCTACCGAATCGAAACGGCCCGGAACCTCGCGGTTCCGGGCCGTTTTCGTTTCAGTCTTCGTCGTCCATCTGGGCTGGCGTCTCGATCAGGTAGCCGCGCTTGCGCAGTTGATCCAGGACCCCGCCCTCGCGAAGCAGCGGGACCAGTCCAACCAGGGCCACGGCGCCGTCACCCCGATCCAGAGTCGCAGCGATGGTGTTGGCCAGCGCGCCTTCATTATTCTCCAGAGACGCCTGCATGGCCGCCATCGCCTGGACGCAGGGATCATAGGCAGCCGGTCCGACCAGCAGGGTCCGCACGTCACCGCGCATCCACGCCTGGGCCCGCTGGTCGCGAAGGGCGGCGGCGTCACGCGACCTCATCGCCCAGCGCAAGCAGATCAGGCTGTCTTTGCCGCCGACCTGAAAACTGGCCTTCATTCCCTGAGCATCAAGCCCTCCCGCGGGGACCAGACGGGCGCCGAGGCGCCGCGCCCTGACGCTGAGATCCAGGAGCTTGCCCATCTTGGGCTTCGCACGGGCCTGCAGCTCGGAATTGATCAGCAGGCCAGCGAAATTCGGGCGAAACAGGGTGTAGAATTCTAGCTTTCGCCCGGTCTGTGTCGCGACTTCCGCCAGCCGCGCGCGTTCGGCCTCCGTCAGTTCGTCCAGCCACTTCCGGTCAGCTTTGATCGTATTTTTCTCGAACCTGGTCTTGCTGGGCGGCACGAGAATGAGCTGTCGCGAGGCCTTGACCCGCCGCTCAAAAGCTCGGCCGTCCCACTTGGCGTCGGCCGGTACGGGCGCCCCGATCCCAAGCACCCAGACCTTCTTGTCGCCCTTGGAAACGCTCCACCAGGCGGGACCCGGGGTGCGGGCGTTGACGACCAGCGCATCGACCAACGCGGGCTGGTTACCGTCCTGGGCCCACGCGGAGGAGGCGCCGAGGGTCAGCGCCAAAGCGATCAGAACAGCCTTCACGAGCCCTCCGCTTCAACCTGAGATTATAACTTCAGAGCACCAGCGTCGCGGCGTCAATCCCCCGGCGTCTTCACCGTGATCCCGCGCGCGCGCAGCTCGTCCAGCACGCCGTCCTGCGCGACGAGGCCGCGGATCGGATAGATCGCCACCGCGTGGCCGGGGGTCTTGAGGAGGTCGGCCAGGGCCTCGACCTCGGCGGCCTTCAGGCGCTGGCCCATCTCGGCGACGCCGGGCAGCAGGTACTGGCAGCGATCGGTGCTGCGCGGCGCGGCCAGGGCCGCGCGAACCTGGCCCTCGGCCCAGGCCTGGGCCGCGATGCGATAGCGGTCCTGACCCTGTTCGACGGTGTCCAGCGTCTCGGTCAGACAGGCCAGCCCGGCCGCGTCATCGGTCTTGCGCGCGACGGTCTTGAGCAGGGGCATGGCCTTGTAGCGTTCGACGACCTGGACCTTGACCCGATTTTTGCGCGCCAGCTTCTCGATGCGGCGGCTGACCTGGCCATACTCCAGCCCGGCCTTGCGGTTGGTCTTGCTGGCGATCAGCGGGCCCAGCGCCAGAGGTTTCCAGTCGCGCCAGCCATCGGGGTCCTTGGGCTCCACCGCCGTCCAGGCGCGCTGGACGCGGGCGGCCAGGGCCGGATCGGCTGCGGCCCAGGCCTCGTCGCCCTTCAGCTTGCGCCGCAGAAGCAGCAGCGCCGGGATGTCGGTGACGCCGGCGCTTAAGGTCGGCGGGGTCAGCAGGGTGAACGCCCCCTTCAGCCGGCGGTCGACCACCGAGCTGTCCCAGGCCATGCCCTTGGGCGTCGAGCCGGGCGTGCCCAGGATATAGACCGTGGTGTCGGCGTCGGAGATCCGCCACCAGGCCGGACCCGGCAGCTTGGCGCTGACCACCAGGGCCTCGACGAGATTGGCCTCCGGATCATCCATCACCTGGGCGGCGGCCCCGCCGGCGACGGTGAGGCTCATGGCCAGAGCAGCCCAGATCGCGCGCATGTTGATCCCCCTGTGAACGCCGCGCGATCCTGGACGCGCGGCGTGGCGGAAGCTTGACCTTATTCGGGCGCCGTGACGGTGAAACCCTTGGCCCGCAGGCGATCCAGCACGCCGCCTTCGGTCAGCAGCGAGCGCAGCTCGATCACCGCCACGGCCTTGCCGGGCTTCTTGAGGGCCTGGGTGATCGCGCCGACCGCCTCGTCCTGGCCGTCCTTGAACTGGCGGGCGATCCAGGGCGTGGAGGCCAGGCACCGCTGATAGCCGCGCTCGGCGGCGACCACCGCCTTGACCTGCCCCTCGGCCCACTGGTCGGCGGTTTCGCGCACGCCCGCCAGACCGTTCTCGGTCTCCTTCAGGCCCGCGTCCAGGCACAGCTCCTGCAGCGGCTGGGGCGCTTCGCCCAGCGACTTGACCATGCCGATCAGGTCGTAGTCGTCCAGCTTCTTGACGCGCGGCTGGACGGCGATGTCCTTGCTCTTGGCCAGTTTCTGGATGCGGTCGGTCAGGTCGCCGATGGTGATCGAGACGCCGCCGCCCTTGTCGTTGGCGATGATGAAGCCCGCCAGGGCCGGCTTGAGCTGGTCGTGCTCGCTGACCGGCTTGCTGCGCGCGGTCAAATGCTTCTCCAGCCGCGCCCGCAGCTCGGGCGGCAGGGTGTCGCGCATCGGCTTGTCCATGATGAACTGCTTGCCGCGCCCGGGGATCAGGGCCAGCAGGCTCAGAATCCGAACCTCGGGCTCCTGGCCGATGATCAGCACATTGGCTCCGTCGAGGCGCCGACGCAGCACCGAGTCGTCGAAGTCCAGCTTCTGCGGCGCGAAGGCCGGCACGCCCATCACATAGACATTGGTGTCACCGTCGCTGACCTTCCACCAGGCCGGGCCCGGCAGGCGGGCGTTGACGATCAGCTCCTCGACGAGGTTGGCCTGACTGTCGACGGGCGTGAGATCCACAGGCTTGGTCTGATGGATCGACACCTCGTTCTTGCCCTGAACCTGGGCCAAGGCGGAGCCGCCACAGAGCAACGAAAGCGCCAGGCCGGCGGCGGCGAAACGGGTCAGGGTCACGATCTTTCGGTTCCTCGAAGGCGCGCGGAATCGCACTAATATCATCCCTCCCTGCTTGGTTGGCCGATCGGCGTTCGCCTGGTCAACTTAAGGAGTTGCAATGTCGGCGGCCCCGCCCCACCTGCGGACCCCGGCGCGCCCCGTGAAAGTCCGCTTGATGCCCATCCGCCGCCTGCCGCCCGAGACCGTCAACCGCATCGCCGCCGGCGAGGTGGTCGAGCGGCCCGCGAGCGCCATCAAGGAGCTGGTCGACAACGCCATCGACGCGGGCGCGACGCGGATCGAGGTCGAGGCGCACGGCGGCGGCCTAACGCGGATTCTCGTGGCCGACGACGGCTGCGGCCTGTCACCCGAGGAACTACCGGTCGCGATCGAGCGCCACGCCACCTCCAAGCTGGCGCCCGACGAGGACGGCCTGTGGGACTTGCTGCGCATCCACACCATGGGCTTTCGGGGCGAGGCCCTGCCCTCGATCGGCTCGGTGGCGCGGCTGCAGATTTCCTCGCGCGCCAAGGGGGCCAAGGACGCCTTCTCGATCCTGGTCGAGGGCGGCCAGGTCGGCGAGGTCGCCCCCGCCGCCTTCCCAGGTCCGCACGGCGCGCGGATCGAGGTGCGGGATCTGTTCTACGCCACGCCTGCGCGCCTGAAGTTCATGAAGTCCGAGCGCGCCGAGGCGCTGGCGATCACCGAAGAAATCAAGCGCCAGGCCATGGCCAATGAGAGCGTCGGCTTCTCGCTGGACATCGACGGCCGCCGGGTGCTGCGCCTGCCGCCCGAGCATCCGGGGCCGCAGGGGCGTCTGGCGCGCCTCGCCGCCGTGCTCGGCCGCGAGTTCCAGGAGAACGCCCTGGAGATCGACCAGACCCGCGACGGCGTGCGGCTGTCGGGCTTTGCGGGCCTGCCGACCTACAACCGGGGCAACGCCGCCCACCAGTATCTGTTCGTCAATGGCAGGCCGGTGCGCGACCGGCTGCTGCAAGGCGCCCTGCGCGCGGCCTATGCCGACTTTCTGGCGCGGGACCGCCACCCGACGGCGGCGCTCTATGTGACGCTGGAACCGACCGAGGTCGACGTCAACGTCCACCCGGCCAAGGCCGAGGTGCGGTTTCGCGATCCGGCCCTGGTGCGCGGTCTCATCGTCGGCGCCCTGCGCCACGCCCTGGCCGGCGCCGGCCACCGCGCCTCGACCACCGTGGCGGCCCAGGCGCTGGACAGCATCCGCGCCCAGCAGAGCCCTTTCCCGGGCTATCAGCCCCAGTATCAGCCGGGCCCCTCCCCCGCCGGCTTCTCGGCCTGGCGCGAGGGCGGCTGGACGCCGCCGACGCAAAGACCGATGGACTTGCCGGGGCTGAACGAGGTGTCGGCGCGGGTCGAGCCCAGCTATGGCGGCGATCTGGCCGGGGTGGTGCGAGAGGCCTATGCGTCGGCGGCTTTCGAGGATCGTCCGTCTACGGATTACCCTGGCGCAACCGCCCCGTTCGACCCGGTCGACTACCCCCTCGGCGCGGCGCGGGCCCAGGTTCACGAGACCTATATCGTCGCCCAGACCCGCGACGGCATGGTCATTGTCGACCAGCATGCGGCCCATGAGCGCCTCGTCTATGAGCGGATGAAGGGCGAGATGGCGTCCGGCGGCGTGACCCGCCAGACCCTGCTGCTGCCCGAGGTGGTGGACCTGGACCCCGCCGAGGCCGAGCGCGTCGTCGCCCGCGCCGAAGAGCTGGCCGGCCTTGGCCTTGTCCTCGAAAGTTTCGGGCCCGGCGCGGTGCTGGTGCGCGAGACCCCCGCCCTTCTCGGCAAGACCGACGCCGCCGCCCTGGTGCGCGACATCGCCGATGATCTGGCCGAGAACGGCCAGGCCCTGGCCCTGAAGGAGCGCCTGGAGGAGGTCTGCTCGACCATGGCCTGCCACGGCAGCGTCCGCGCCGGCCGCAGGCTCAACGGCGCCGAGATGAACGCCCTGCTCCGCGAGATGGAGGCTACGCCCCACTCGGGCCAGTGCAACCACGGCCGGCCGACCTATGTGGAGCTGAAGCTGGCCGATATCGAGAAGCTGTTCGGGCGGCGGTGAGGCCAGAGCGCCCCCTGTCCGTTGCATACCATCCCGTGTCATCCCGGCCGAAGCGTAGCGGAGAGCCGGGACCCAGGGGGTGACGAAGCTCGGCGCGCGCCGCCCCTGGGTCCCGGATAGCCTCTGCGAGGCTTCCGGGATGACACGCGTTTTGATGCTGAGGCAGGCGTCTACCGCCCGCGCGCGAACGCCCGCATGGCCTCGGCGAAGTATTCGGTCAGGCCCGGCGCGATCGCCTCGTAGCGGGCGGTGAACTCGGGGTTGTCCTGGTAGAGATGCGCCAGCCCCGCAAAGGCGTCCGGCGTCGGTTCGCGGTTCCAGGATTTGGCGATCCACGCCCAGTGGCGGCGCATGATCGCCGTCACCGGCGCGCTGTCGACCGGCAGACCCTGGGTCAGGGCCTTGGCCAGATCGTGCTCGATGGCCTTGGCCTCTTCCTGGAACTGGGACCAGTCCTTCTTGCCCCAGCTCTTCATCCCGGCCTTGGCGTCGGCGATCCGCCGGGTGGCCTCGTCGCCATAGTGTTCGACCAGCCAGGCCTCATGTCGGGCCTGCTTCTCCGGGTCGAAGCCTTCAAAAAGGTGTTTGTCATCCATCGTCTCGTCTCCTTCGAGGTCGGCGAGAGTGCGGTCGACGACGTCCACCAGCCGGGCGTAGCGCTCGGCCTCCGCCGCAAGGCGAACCCTTTGGGCGCGCAAGGCGGCGGCCAGGTCGAACCCCGGCTGGTCCAAGGCGGCCTGGATGTCCTTCAGCGGCGTTTCCAGGGCGCGATGGAACAGGATCTGCTGCAGGCGCAACAGGTCCTGGCGATCGTAGTAGCGATAGCCGTTGGCCCCGACGGCGCGGGGCTTCAGCAGGCCGATGGCGTCGTAGTGGTGCAGAGCACGCACCGAGACACCCGACAGCCTGGCCATCTGCTTGACCGTGTAGACGCTCAAATCAACCTTCCCTCTCGATGACGAGAGCCATCAGGTCTGACGTGGCGTGAGGGTCAAGCGGCGCGTTCTAAGCGATCAGGCGGCGCTCTTGGCCAGGGCTAGCGGCGCACCGTCGGCCGCTGCGACGGGGGTGTCCATGAAGTCGGTGACGGCCGGTCCCTGCACGCGGACGACGCCGGCGACCTTGCAGGCTTCCAGCTCCACGGCCGAGGCGACATTAGCCACGCACTGCATCACGCCCTTGGCGGCGTAGGCGGGCTTGCGCTCGACGAACTTGAGGATCTGCTTGAGGCGCTCATGCTCGGTCTCGCCCGACAGCACCAGGGTGACGCTCTCCAGCAGTTCGGGCGGCAGCCCCTGGACCGGGAAGGTCGGGTCGGTGATCCGCAGGTCCATGGCCGCGAAGGCGCCGGACAGCTGCGCGCGCATCTGCTGCAGCATGCCGATCGAGGCCTCGCGCGGCGCGCCATAGATCGAGGCGGTCAGCCGGGGACGGGCGTCGAGCGGATAGCGCGACAGGCGGGCCTTGTACGATTCCTGCGAGGCGGGCGTGATCAGGTTCCAGAAGCCGAACGAGGCCTGGATTTCCCCGAAGGACGCGGTCTTCAGCGCGGCCTGGACGTCGGTCAGGGCCACGAGGTCGCGCTTGAGCAGCTTGGCGTCGTCCTCGGGCGGAGGCTCAACGAGGTCGGCGCGCATGGCCACCGTCGAGCCGACAAAGGCGCCCTGAGACAGGTCATAAACGCCCCACCAGCCCGTATCGGCGGGTCTCTGCGGGGTGACCACCTTGGCGGCGACCGGGGCCGGAGCCGGCGCTGGAACCGGCGCGGACTTGGCGGGGCTGGGCGCCGGGGCCTGGACCGGCGCAGGCGCGGCGGCGGCCGGAGCGGCGGCGGCCGGCTTCTCGGCTTCAGCGGCCTTGGCCTTTTCGGCCGCATAGACCTTGGCTTCCTCGCGCGTGACCGGCATCGGCTTGACCGCGTCGGCGGTGACCACATGCACCCGGCCCGGCTCGCCGCCGTAGCCTTCGCCGGCCATCAGGCTGGCCAGTTCCTTCTGGGAGAGCGCCGAGAAATGCAGCACCGCCGTCTCGTCGCCCTCGAAGGTCATCAGGGCGATCTGGCCGATCGGGCGATTGGGGAACAGAACCTTTTCCAGCTCGACCGCCAGACCCTGCACCTCGGTGGGATCCAGCTCCGTGGCGTTGTGGTCGGCCAGCACGAAGGCCAGCGGGGCGACGGCGCCGCACTTGCGGGGCTTGCGCCATTTGGCCTTCAGAAACGCGTCCGCTACGCCCTGAGCCTTGTGCTTGGGCATATCGCCCGCGCGCATGTCGGCGTCGGCGGTGAACAGGATGCGAAGGCAGGCGATAGCCGTCATGCCCGCAGCATGCGCCACCATTCCTCGCCAATTCGTTAGGGCCGTGATGGATTTCGTGCAGCCTGCGGCCAAACGCCTCGGGCGGCGGGCGCGATCAGGTGCGCAGCGGCAGCTCGGTCACCGGGACAACCTGGTCGGAGACCGGCGTTGCGAACAGCGCGCTGATCATCGGCCCCTTGACCATATGGGCCCCCATCTTGCGCGCCAGCTCCAGCTCGCGGGGGGTTTTGACGCCGGCCAGCCCCATGCGCAGGCTTCGCGTCACATACTGGCCCCGCGCCGACAGGAAGCGGTGGGCCTTGAGAACGCGCGCCTTCTCATCTTCTTCGGGCAGCTGGAAGACGACGCAATGGACCAGGGCGTCCGGCAGGGCCTGGACGTAGAAGCCCGGGTCGTTCACGCATAACCCGACCCGCGCGAAATAGGGCTGGACCAGATCACGCAGCGGCCCGATCGCCGAGAACGGCAGGTCGCGGGGCGCGTCATAGACCATCGCCCCCAGGCGCTCGCGCACCGACGGCGGAATGGCCGCGAAGCGCTCGCGGCACGTGTCGCGCAACCCGCCACGCGCCACCGTCCAGAGCCGGACCCCGACCCAGGCCTTCAGCCGCGGGTCGCCCTCCAGGGCCGCCACCGCGCGGTCCAGCGCCTGCAGGTCCCGGTCCATGAAATCGGCGTCGCTCTGCGGCTCGGCCTCGCCGGGCTTGAGGAAGGACTGGACCTGGGCGGCCTCGAACCTTTGGCTGGGCAGGCTGTAGACCCCGCGCCAGCCCAGGCGGACCGGCGGCGCCTCGACCTTTTCCTGCTCGGCGGCGACCCGGGGCGTCGATCCCCAGGGCGCCAACTCACGAATCCCGTCCTGGCTGACGATCCGAGTGCGGCCTTCGGGCGGGGGCGGCTCCGCGCCACCGCGCATCGCCAGCAACTCCTCCTCGGGCAGGGTGGTGAACTTCAGGACCTGTTCCTCGTCGCCCTCGAAGGTCAGCATGCACAGGTCCTGCTGCCCCTGCGTCCCGAACAGGTGGACCTGCAGCTCCGCCGCCATCTGGCGAAGCTCTTCGCCGTTGAGGGTCTCGGCGCTGGGGTCGATCAGCACATAGGCGCCGGGACCCACGCGCCCGTGCCGACGCGGCGCCCGCCAGTTCACATCAATGTAACCGGAGGCGACCTTGTCGATCTTGGCCGGCGTGACGCCGTCAAGCGTGACGCTGCGCGCGCCGTGTTCGATACAAATGCGTAGACACGCCATCCCTGCCATGGGCAGCGATTGGCCCAGACGTTTGTTGAGAAATTGTTGTTACGCGAGACGCTGCGTCGGATTGACGCACCCTCAGGCGAACGTCTCGCTGAGCCGGAATTCCAGGCGCTCACGGATCGCCGGCCAGTCGTAGTCGGTGATCGAGAACACGGCGGTGTCGCGGACATGGCCGGTCCAGGTGACCTTGTGATTGCGCAGCACGCCTTCCTTGGTGGCGCCCAGCTTCTGGATCGCCGCCTGGCTGCGCGCGTTGCGCACGTCGGTGACCAGCTCCACCCGGATGGCCCCGGCCTTGTCGAAGGCGTGGCCCAGCATCAGGCGCTTGCTCTCCGGGTTGACCGGACCCGAGCGCGCCTCGGGATTGAGGAAGGTCGCGCCGATCTCCAAACCGCCATGCAGGCGCCGGATGTTCAGATAGCTGGAGGTGCCCACCACCTTGCCGTCAGCGAGCCGGCGGATCGCAAAGCCGATGCGCTCGCCCCGGTCGGTCTCGCCCTGCAGCGCGCCCCAGAAGTCCTCGAAGCCTTCGCCGCAGCCGTTGACCGACATGATCTCCCAGCTTGCGGGATCACAGTCGATGGCGGCCTTCAGTTCGTCGTGGTGATCGACGGTGACGGGCTCGAGCCGGACGTAGCGGCCCTGCAGGATGTCGGCGGTCAGGTTCAGCATGGGGCCGTTGTCGACGATGATCGGCGGCAAGACAACCGAAAGCCGCGCACGGGCCTGTACGTAGGTCGTCCTGCCCGCTTGCCCGGCGCGTCAGGCCGGTCTACAAAAGCTTCAAACAAGCGTTTGACATCGAAAGAGCGGGTAGAGGGAACGGCCATGGACTTCGACATTTCCCCCAAGCAACGCGCGTTCCTGGATCGCGTCACGGCGTTCATGGACGAGCACGTCTATCCGGCGATCCCGGCCTATGAGGCCGAGATGAACGTCCTGGGCGCCGAGCGCTGGAAGGTCGTTCAGGTCGTCGAGGACCTGAAGAAGAAGGCCAAGGCCGCGGGCCTGTGGAACTTCTTCATGCCGCCGCACAGCGGCCAGACCCATGTGGACGACACCTTCCAGTTCGAAGGCGTGCAGCTGACCAACCTGGAATACAGCCTGATCGCCGAACAGCTGGGCAAGGTCGGCTTCGCCTCGGAAGTGTTCAACTGCTCGGCGCCCGACACCGGCAACATGGAAGTGCTGATGCGTTACGGCACGCTGGCGCAGAAGGAAAAGTGGCTGCGCCCGCTGATGAACGGCGAGATCCGTTCGGCCTTCCTGATGACCGAGCCGGCGGTGGCCTCCTCGGACGCCACCAATATCGAGACCCGCATCGAGCGCGACGGCGACCACTATGTGATCAACGGCCGCAAGTGGTGGTCCTCGGGCGTGGGTGATCCGCGCTGCAAGGTCGCCATCGTCATGGGCAAGACCGATCCCGACAACGCCAGCCGCCACGCCCAGCAGAGCCAGGTGCTGGTGCCGCTGGACGCGCCGGGCATCGAGATCGTCCGCATGCTGCCGGTGTTCGGCTATGATGACGCGCCGCACGGCCACGCCGAGGTGATCCTCAAGAACGTGCGCGTGCCGATCGAGGACGCCCTGCTGCTGGGCGAAGGCCGCGGCTTCGAGATCGCCCAGGGTCGCCTGGGCCCCGGCCGCATCCACCACTGCATGCGCACCATCGGCACGGCGGAAGTCGCGCTGGAAAAGATGTGCCAGCGCCTGATGAGCCGGAAGGCCTTCGGCAAGTACGTCTCGGACCACTCGGTGTGGGAAGAGCGCGTCGCCGACGCCCGCATCGACATCGAGATGTGCCGCCTGCTGTGCCTGAAGGCCGCCGACATGATGGACAAGGCCGGCAACAAGTCGGCCCGTCTGGAGATCGCCATGATCAAGGTCGCGGCCCCGCGCCTGGCCCTCAAGATCATCGACGACGCCATCCAGGCCCACGGCGGCGGCGGCGTGACCACCGACTTTGGCCTGGCCAAGGCCTATGCCGGTATCCGCACCCTGCGCCTGGCCGACGGCCCGGACGAGGTGCACCAGCGCACGATCGCCCGCATGGAATACGGCAAGTACGGCGACCTGATGTACAAGCAGAAGGCCGAGAAAGAAGCCGCCCTGCACGTGCCGGGGATCCGGTAGTAGCTTCCTTCTCCCCTTGCGGGAGAAGGTGGCGGCCTTCAGGCCGACGGATGAGGGGTCGCTGTGGCGGCCCCTTTTTTGTGAAAGGCGGACCTGTCTTTCCACCCCTCATCCGGCCCTCCGGGCCACCTTCTCCCGCAAGGGGAGAAGGGCGCAATTATCGGGCGGACAGCCGCGCGCGCCTCGGCGATCATCGCCCCATGCCCCGCCCCGCCCGTCTCATCCTCGACCGCGCCCCCTCGCCGCTCGGCGAGCTGCTGATCGTCACCGACGAGACCGGCCTGCTGCGCGCCATCGACTTTCACGATTTCGAACCTCGCCTGCGATGGCTGGCGCGGCGGTACTATGGCGACCTCGCCCTGGAGACCGGCCCGGCGCCGGCCGCGGTCAAAGCCGCCTTCGCCCGCTATTTCGCCGGAGATCTCGCCGCGCTCGCGTCCCTCGACTGGGCCACCAACGGCACGCCGTTCCAGCAGGCGGTGTGGCGCGCGCTGGGCGCCATCCCAACCGGCCAGACCATCACCTATTCAGAGCTGGCCCGCCGTGCGGACCGTCCCGCCGCCATCCGCGCCGCCGGCGCGGCCAACGGCGCCAATCCGCTCAGCCTGGTCGTCCCCTGCCACCGGGTGATCGGGACCCATGGCGCCCTCACCGGCTATGCCGGCGGCATCGAGCGCAAGCGCTGGCTGCTGACCCACGAAGGGGCGCTTTAGGCCAGGCCCAGCGGCCCGCGCAGAACGACCTTGCCGATCTGGAACCAGGGCAGCGTCAGCGTCACGCCGATCAGGGCGTTGAACAGCATCGCGCCGCGATTGTAGCGTCCGGCGTCGCCGTCCAGCGCCAGCGATACCGCCCGCCCCGCCGCCGCGCCCAGCCAGGCCAGGGCCAGGGCCAGGGCCATGGCCGCGCCGATCCGGGGCTGGTAGCCGAGATAGAGCGCCGCCACACCGTGCGAGGCGATCAGCACCCCGCCCAGGGCGCGGCCTTCAGCGAACAGCGGCGGCTTGGGCGTGTCGTCGTTCGACAGCCCTGCGGCCTCCAGCAGCGTAGCCGGTCGCGCCAGGATCATGCCGCCCAGCGTGCCGCCGATGACGCAGGCGATGACGGCCAGAAGCAGCGACAGGACGTAGCTCGACATCGGGGCTCCTAACAGCGATCAGGCCGGCGCGTGACAGACCGCCTCTACGTTCCGACCGTCCGGGTCAAGAACGAAGGCGCCATAATAGTGGGGGTGATAATGAGGCCGCACCCCCGGCGCGCCGTTGTCGAGGCCGCCCGCCGCCAGAGTCGCGCCATAGAAGGCCCGGGAGGCCTGGAGATCCCGCACCGTCACGCCCATATGATCCATCATCGAAGCGCTCCCCTTAACCGCGCCCGAAAAAACTTCGCGGCGCGCGTCCTTGACTCCCCGAGGGCCGGCGCCTAACTCACCAGCGTCGTTGGCACTCGAACGGAGCGACTGCTAACAGTCCCGCTCCCCCGCGCCAGCGCGTTCTTATTTCAAACCGTTCCGACGGAGAAGATCATGAAGTTTCGTCCCCTGGGCGACCGCGTCCTCGTGAAGCGCGTCGAAGAAGAAACCAAGACCAAGGGCGGGATCATCATCCCCGACACCGCCAAGGAAAAGCCGCAAGAAGGCGAAGTCGTCGCGGTCGGCCCCGGCGCCCGCAACGACAAGGGCGAAGTCGTCGCCCTGGACGTCAAGGCCGGCGACCGCATCCTGTTCGGCAAGTGGTCGGGCACCGAAGTGAAGGTCGACGGTCAGGACCTCCTGATCATGAAGGAAAGCGACGTCCTGGGCGTGGTCGAAGCCTAATCGGCTTCCCGCTCTCCACCCGTTTTCCAAACGTTTCTCTTTTAGAAGGGCTCTAAAATGGCCGCTAAAGACGTCTATTTCTCCTCCGACGCGCGCGACAAGATGCTGCGCGGCGTCAACATCCTCGCCAACGCGGTGAAGGTCACGCTGGGTCCGAAGGGCCGCAACGTCGTCATCGAAAAGTCGTTCGGCGCCCCGCGCACCACCAAGGACGGCGTCTCGGTCGCCAAGGAAATCGAACTGGCTGACAAGTTCGAGAACCTCGGCGCGCAGATGATCCGCGAAGTCGCCAGCAAGACCAACGACAAGGCCGGCGACGGCACCACGACCGCCACGGTCCTGGCCCAAGCCATCGTCCAGGAAGGCCTCAAGTCGGTCGCCGCCGGCATGAACCCGATGGACCTGAAGCGCGGCATCGACAAGGCCGTCGCCATCGCCATCGAGGACATCAAGACGTCCTCGAAGAAGGTCACCACCAACGCTGAAATCGCTCAGGTCGGCACCATCTCGGCCAACGGCGACAAGGAAGTTGGCGAGATGATCGCCAAGGCCATGGACAAGGTCGGCAACGAAGGCGTCATCACCGTCGAAGAAGCCAAGACCGCCGAGACCGAACTCGACGTCGTCGAAGGCATGCAGTTCGACCGCGGCTACCTGTCGCCGTACTTCATCACCAACGCCGACAAGATGGAAGTTCAGCTGGAAGAGCCGCTGATCCTCCTGTTCGAAAAGAAGCTGTCGTCGCTGCAGCCGCTGCTGCCGGTGCTGGAAGCCGTCGTCCAGTCGGGCCGTCCGCTGCTGATCATCGCTGAAGACGTCGAAGGCGAGGCCCTGGCCACGCTGGTCGTCAACAAGCTGCGTGGCGGCCTGCGCGTCGCCGCCGTCAAGGCTCCGGGCTTCGGCGACCGCCGCAAGGCCATGCTGGAAGACATCGCCATCCTGACCGGCGCTCAAGTCGTCAGCGAAGACATCGGCATCAAGCTCGAGAACGTCTCGCTGGAAATGCTGGGCCGCGCCAAGAAGGTCTCGATCACCAAGGACGACACCACGATCGTGGACGGCGTTGGTGAGAAGGCCGACATCGAGGCCCGTATCGCCCAGATCAAGCGCCAGATCGAAGACACCACCTCGGACTACGACAAGGAAAAGCTGCAAGAGCGTCTGGCCAAGCTGGCCGGCGGCGTTGCGGTCATCCGCGTCGGCGGCTCGACCGAAGTCGAAGTGAAGGAAAAGAAGGACCGCGTTGACGACGCCCTGAACGCGACCCGCGCGGCCGCCGACGAAGGCATCGTCCCGGGCGGCGGCACGGCCCTGCTGAAGGCCTCCAAGGCCCTGGCCGGCGTCGTTGGCGACAACGATGACCAGACCGCTGGCATCGCCATCGTCCGCCGCGCCCTGCAGGCCCCGATCCGCCAGATCGCCGAAAACGCCGGCGTCGAAGGCTCGATCGTGGTCGGCAAGATCCTGGAAAACGACAACAGCGCGTTCGGCTTCAACGCCCAGACCGAGCAGTATGTCGACCTGGTCGTCGACGGCGTCATCGACCCGGCCAAGGTTGTCCGCACGGCTCTGCAGAACGCCGCCTCGGTGGCCGGCCTGCTGATCACCACGGAAGCCGCGATCGTCGAAGCCCCCAAGAAGGGCGGCGGCGCCCCGGCCGGCGGCGGCATGCCGGGCGGCATGGGCGACATGGACTTCTAAGGAAGTCCTGTCAGCACAGCGCTGAACAAGATGAGGGCGGGGCCGCAAGGCTCCGCCCTTTTTCTTTGGCGCGCCCGATAGCCCCGCCCCTGGGCGCGCCATGCCGCAGACGCGATAACGGGAAGGACAATAACCATTTAAGATTGTATCTGGACCTAGGGTCTGGCTACATGTTGGTCGTCAAGTTGCCGGCGGACTCCCAGGCGAATGTCCCCGACGCGTACGAGGCCAGGGGGAGAGCCGGTCTATCAAATCTTGCGATAGGCCAAGGGGCGCTCGCATGCCGGTTGGAAGCAAGTTGCGCCGCCCATGACGCCCCTCAAGCATCTCGCCGTCGGCTGGATCTTGTTGGCCAGCCCCGCTTGGGCTCAGGCTCCGCCGCAGTCGCCTGAACCGCAAACCTCGGACTTGGTCAGCAGCGTTCTGGTCGAGGCCGACGCAGGCGCTGGGCCTCTGCGCTTTGCGCGCAGCATCACTCAACTCAGCGCCTCAGGGCTTGTCAGCCGCTGGGTCGTCCCCCCGTGCCCCTTGGTGGCGGGATTGACGGCGGCTCAGAACAAGGCCGTTGAGCGACGCCTTCGGGCCGCCGCCTCCGAGGCAGGAACCCCGCAGCCGACCAAAGACTGCAAACCCAATCTGACGGTGATCTTTGCTGACGAGCCGACAGCCTTCATCGTCAAGGCGCGCGCTGCAAGAAAGATCGCCTTCCCCGGGGCCTCGCCCCTGGCGATCGAGCGGATCCAGAACAGCGCCGAACCCTTCCGCATTTGGCGGCAGATCGAGGATGTTCCAAGCTATGGCGCCACGTCCCAGGACGAGGGCGGGACCACCGCGTTCTACGGAGCGTCAGGCTCTTTGATCAGGCAGACCCACGCCAGCGGCATCCTGAGCGCCACAATTATCGCGGATAAAAGCCTGATATCCCGCAGAGAAATGAAGCTTACGACACTGTCTTCTTATCTATGCGTGGTCGCGCTTTCCAGTATAGATCCGAGCGCGAAGATTTCCGGATTTCCCTCTATATTGAATATTGCAAATGAAAAACCCTCCGAAATGTCGCAGCTCACCGCCTGGGACAGAGCTTACCTCAAAGCGCTCTACGGCTCGGCCAAGGGCTTCAGCGGACAGGTCGAGCTCGGCCATCTAGCGCGTCAGATGAGCGCCAACCTCAAACTCGCCCCGGGCTCGCCTTAAGGTCCGGAGATAAGCGCGGGAGCTTGGGCGACATGGACTTCTAGTCCAGACACTCAGCCTTCTGCGGAACAAGACGAAGGGCGGGGCCGCAAGGCTCCGCCCTTTTTCTATGCGCGGTCCGGCCGGCACGCGGTCAGGCCTGCGAGACTTCCGGCTCCGCGCGGCGCTCCGGTGATGGCCAGGCACAGACGTCCGGCCAGGATGATGGAGGGGACAGACCTCGCCAGAAACACGTCACCCGCAAGGCGTCGGACGGCGTGGTTGACGGTCTCCCTGCGGAAGAGCTCGGACACGGTTGTGTTGCACCGAATGCAACGAAAAGATGCTTTTCAGTCTTGACCGGGTTGAGCTCAAGCTACAATTCTAAGACTGCGATCCGGATCGAGCCCATGAACTTCTAGCTTATGGAGGACGCCGTGACGGGTTTTGCTAGGCACGCGCGTGAACTCGACGATGCAGAACTCGGCCCTGTGGCGGGCGGACCCTGGTGGGCGCCCATAGCCATCGGCGCACTCCTGATCGCAGCTGGACATTATGGAGTCCCTTCCTCGAAGGGCATGATCGAGGGCTTCACCGATAACAAGTAAGATCGGGGAGATTCTGGGGCTGAGAGACCACTATGTCGATCTGGTTTTATGCTCTCTATCCCCCAAAATCGGGGCATTTATGATGGCTATAATCGTAATTATCTCGTTTTTCGCCGCCAGTACTATTTCCATTATGACTAATAATTCTGGATTTATTGTGGCCCTAATGATAGTTGGGAGCGTATTATATGCATGGAAGGGCCCAATCATAGCGGATACGCTTCCTAGATTTCCATTCGCTTCAAATAATCGGCTGATTTTTGGCTGGGCTTTGTATTTAGCGATCACAAATATATACTTTGTGTATTTACCTACTCTCCTCTTGAATGAGCTCACCGGGTCAATGCTAACCGCTTTCGAACGACTTTCTAAGTCTGTTTCATGAATGGAAGGCGGGGCCGCAAGGCTCCGCCCTTTTTCTTTGGCCGGGAACGATAGTCCGTCGTTAGAAGACCGCGCTCTTAGGCTCCGCCCTCGAAAGCTCGCTGCGGGCGGTGGACAGCACGCCGCCCTCGACCACGAGAATCCGGCTGGCCCGCTTCAATAACGCCGGGCGGTGGGCCACAACGATCCGCGTGATCGGCAGCTGAGCGATCAGGTCGGCGATCAACTCCTCGGTCTGCACATCGAGGTTGGCCGTGCCCTCGTCGAGCACCAGGATGCGCGGCCGGCGGTAGAGCGCGCGCGCCAGCAGAACCCGCTGCTTTTGTCCGCCGGAAAGCGTCGAGCCCATATCGCCGACCAGGGACAGGTACTGCATGGGCATGCGCGCGATATCGTCGTGGACCTGAGCCGCCATGGCGGCGTGCTGAACCCGCGCCATGTCGAGATCGGGATCAAAGAAGGCGATGTTGTCGGCGATGGTCCCGGACAGAAGTCGATCATCCTGAGCGACGACGCCGACCTGTTCGCGCCAGGCGCGCCAGAGCTGGGGCGACGCCGGTTGACCGTCGAGGGTGATCGTCCCTTCGGTGGGCGCGCGCAGGCCCAGCATCAGCTTGAGAAGCGTGGTCTTTCCGCCGCCAGACGCCCCAGTGATGGCCAGGAACTCGCCCGGCGCGACCTCCAGGTCCACTCCCTGCAGGACGGGACGGTCCGCCGCGCCGTAGCGGAAGGAGACGTCCTTCAGCTGCAGGGCGCCAGCAACCTCAAGCCGAGGCGCGGCGGTGTCGGCGGCTTCGGTCTCTGCGGTGACGATATCAGCCAGACGCTCTAGGTGCAGATTCAAGAACTTGAACTGGATGAACTGGTTGATCAGGGCGTTGGCGCGATCGGTGAAGGTTTGGCGGAACGACAGGAAAGCGAACAGCATGCCGACCGAGAAGCCATCCCCGGCCAGGATCGTCCGGGCCCCGAGATAGATCACGATCACGGTTTGAAGCCCGGTGATCAGAGCCTGGGTAAAGCTCAGCGAAATCTGGAACTTGCCCACCGAGACCGCAGCGTTGATGGCGTTGGCGTAGAGATTGCGCCACACGCTCTCACGCTCGGCCTCGCGGCCCATGAGCTTGATCGTGGTCGCGGCCCGCACGGTCTCCATGACATGGGACTGTTCCCGGGCGCTCTCCAGGATCTGCTCCTCTGTTCGTGCGCGCATCGCGGGGAAAAGCGTGAGCGCCAGACCAAGGTTGAGCGCGACCGCCCCCACCACCACGGCGGCGAGGGTCGGCGAGTAGATGAGGAGGATGATGATCGCGACCGCCGCCATCAGCCCATCGATGATCGCGGCGATCACCCCTCGGGTCAGCACGTCCTGGATGGCCGAGGCCGATCCGATGCGGGACAGGATGTCGCCGACATGGCGCTTCTCGTACCAGTCGCTGGGCAGCCGCATCATGTGCCGAACCAGATTGCCCACGACCTGGAAACTCAGCATCTGCCCGAACACCTGCAAGGCCCAGGCGCGCAGGGCCTCGATCATCGACTGGAGCACCACCAGCGCGCCGAAGCCGATCGCCAGGACGGCAAGAAGGTCTCGGTCGGCGCGCAGGATCGCCTCGTCCACCACCAGCTGCATCTGGAACGGCATGGCGAACACGGCCACCTGCAGCGCCAGCGACAGACCCAGGATCTGAAAGAAGGCCGGCCAGAAGCCGACCATGCTGGACCAAAGGCTGGTCAGCTTGATCGGCGCGCGCGCGGTGATCTTTTCGAAACGCCCCGATGGCGTGAGCTCAAGCGCCACGCCCGTGAAATGCTTCGAGAGCTCTTCCAGAGCATATGTCCGCGCGCCCAGCGCCGGATCGTGCACCACTGCGCGGCCGCCCTGGACGGACTTCAGGACCACGAAGTGGTTCAGATCCCAGTGCAGGATCGCCGGCAGCCGGACCTTGTCCAGCGCCGAGAGCTCGACCTTCAAGGCGCGCGGCGCGAACCCCAGGCTATCGGCGAGACCCATGATGCTGCGCAGGGTCGCCCCCGACATCGACAGGGTGAACCGCTGGCGCAGACCGTTCAGATCGACGTCATGGCCGTGGTAGCGCGCGACCATGGCCATGCAGGCCAGGCCGCATTCGGCGGCCTCCGCCCCCACAATGACCGGCAACCGGCGCCGGCGGGCGAAGTTCAACTCGGCGGGAATGTTCATCAACGGCGTCCGACCGCGTAGAGGGGATCGAGCAACCATTCCAGCAGCGACCGTCGATCGATCACGACATCGGCGCTCAACAACATGCCCGGTTGCAGCGGCAGGGTTTCGCCATAGGCGGCGACGTTGTCTCTGGCCAGTTTCACCCGGATGCGGAACACCGGCTCCTGCACCTGAAGGCCCGGGATGGCGACCTCCGAAGGGGCCAGGACCGTCCGCGAAACCGCCGTCACGACCCCCTCGCCGACGCCGAATTTCTGGTGCGGAAAGGCCTGGTACATCAGCCGCACCTCCTGGCCCTGGCGCACGAAACCCGCAGCGCGCGACGGGGCGTAAAGCTCAGCGACCAGCGCGGAGTCTCCAGGGGTCAGGACGGCCACGGCGGCCCCTACCCCCACGGTTTGACCCGCCTCGACCGGCAGGGCCGCGACGCGCCCCGCCACGGTGGCGACGACGACATAGCGCCCCTGCGCCTCCACCTGGGTCGCCTGTTGCTCCAGCCCAGCCAGGGTCGAGGCGGCCTCGGCGCGAGCGGCCTGCAGGTCGATGGGGATGGCGGCCAGACGCGCGTCCACCTCGCCGATCTGCCGCTCATAGCTCAGCGCCTGGGACGACAGGGTCGAGGCCTCCTGCTGGACCGCCAGTTCGGCCGAGCGGCGGGCCTGCAGCTCGCGCGGCGACAGGAAGCCCTGGGCGGCGATCGTTTCGGCGCGAGCGACCTCGGCGCGCGCCAGGGTCAGCCGCTCGGTCTGCAAGGCGAGACTGCGTTTGGCCTCGGCCAGTTCACGGTTCAGAGCGGCGCGACGCTGGGTCAGTTGGCGGCTTTCGGCGGCGAGCGCGGCCTGGGTCGCTGCGGCGCGTGATCCGGCCGCCGAACTCTGCGCGCCCAGGCTGCGCGAGAGGACCGCAAAACTGTCACCGCCCTCGAGAGCCGACGATAGCGTCAGGGTAGCGATCGGCTGCCCGACGACGACCCGGTCTCCCTCGCGCACATGCACATTGGCGACGATCCCACCCTGCCGCGCAGCCAGCCGGATCATGCCGGCCTGCGGCGTCAACCAGCCGACGACGGTCTCCTTGCGGGCGTAGGAAGCGGTAGCGGCAAAGGTCGCTCCGGCCAGAACAACCAGACACACAAGCCCCGCCAGGACGCGGGACGGGACGGAGGTCGCCAGCACCACCTCGCCAGCCAGCCGGCGCGTGGCATGGACAACGGCCTCTTTTCGGAACAGGTCGGACAAGAAACAGCTTCACCGAGAAAATGGCGATATACAACCTTGACAGGTTTGCGGAGCCCACGCAATCGTCGTGTCCGCAATCCGGATTGCATCGCACTCTCAACATCAGGAGAAAGCTATGACGGCTTTGGCTATGGACGTGCGTGAGTTGAGTATTGGGGAAGTCGACTCTGTCTCGGGCGCGAGCGAACTGGGTCAAAATGTTCTCAAGTTCGCTGGCGTCGGCGGGTCGATAGGTCGCTTCGGCGGCCTCCAAGGCGCTGCCGTTGGCATTCTGCTCGGCGCCGCTGTGGGCGTGTATGTCACTTTTGCGGACTAGGGGTGTAGACGCATGATGTACGAACTTTCTGAGCAAGACATCGACGAAGTCTCCGGGGCTGGTAAGCTGACAAGTGTTCTGGAAGATGCCGCCGCAGGCGCTCTTGTGGGCGCCGCTGCCGGATTCCTGTGGGGCGGGCCAGTGGGAGCCTTCGCAGGCGCACTTAGCCTTGGCGGACACGCAGCCCTGATTAGTTCTCTATCCTAATATTGATTAGAGAAGGCTGTGATATAGGCATCAGAATTATAATATATCACAGCCTTTATAATCTTATTTGTCGGAGAAACAATTTGGAAAAAAGATCACCCCCCCTAACTATAACTGTATGCCTACTCCTAATGCTAGCGGGCATTGCCGAGAACGACACTGTTACCACAATCCTGATCGGAGCGGCGGCGGTTCTGGCGGCGTCGATGGCTTGGTCGGTGTTGCGCGACAGAATGAGATAGTTCTCGAAACGACAGCCTCGCGGCGAGTTTTGCTTCAAAACACCTCAAGCGGCGATCGCGTCTGCGGGACATGTCCGTGAGAGGTCCGTGCAAGCGGAGGACCCTGGCCATGGTGTTGCAGAGCCGCTCCATTCGATGGGCTGCCTGGCTTCTCATCGCATCCGGTTTCGCGTCGTCTCTGGAGCGCTTTTCGCTCGATCCCCGAACGCCCTTCTTCCTGTACGGCGTGGCGCTCCTTCTGGTCGGCTATTCCTCTCTCGATGAATGGCGGGCGATGGGCCTGAAGGGTCTTCGGCTGCACGCCGCCGCGTCCGCCACGGGAGCTGTTTGCCTCATCCTTGTTGCAGCGATCATCGGTCCGTTCGTCGCGGCGGCCTCGACGCTCCCCAAGACTTGAGCCGAGGGCTGGAACCGATGCGAAACAGGCGCAGACCACTCCTCATAGACCTGACCTTTGTGGTCCTGGCGCCGGCGCTGATCGGTCTGGCCTGGGGCCGGTCGAGCGACGTTTTCCCTGAGCAACCCTACGCTTTCGGCGCCGTCGTGACCCTGCTCGCTTGGGCGGGCGTGCTCTGGTTCTTCCTCGCCGGGCCGGGCAAGACGCCGCGCGATCCATAGGGATCTACGAGCTGGGCGGGACGTCGACGAGACCTCGGACGCAGAAGAAGGAGGTGACCGATGCGCCAACTGTTTCAGAGCGTCCTCACCACGCTGCATGCGATCGCCATCGTCCTGGCGCTGATCGACAAGAACGTCAGTTGGGTCACGCTGACGCTCTTCTTCGTCATGGTCCCGTTCTATGGGCTGGGCGTCAGGGTGGCGGGCGACTGGTTGGCGGCGCGACTTAAGCCGGCCAGCGCCGAGTAGATCGGGGCGACTTGGCGCCTTCCCCCTCCCCTCCGCCGGGTCAATGGGTCGCGGAGCCAGGCTCGCCTTTCGACGTTAACCTCCTGGCCATAACTTGAGGCATGGAGGCGCCCAATGTCGTTCGTGCGTTTGCAGTCTTCACACCATCGCCGCCGGCTGCCCCGCCCGTCGGTGGTGATCCTGGGCCTGTCGGTCTGGCTGGTGCTGGGCCTGATCAGCCAGGCGGCGTTCCGGCTGATCGGCTAGCCCCTTTCGGACACCCTCTGGCAAGGCTACATCCAATGGATGTTCCGCCAGCGCCCCGACGCCGATCTGATCGTTCAAGGCTGGGTCATCGGCGTGATGGTCGAGGTCCCCGGCGAGCGCGCGCCGGTGCGACACTACTTCGCCGTCGGCAAGGCCGACCGGGCCCAGGCCGAGTGGACGGCGGTGGATCTGGCGATGAACGCCGGTCCAGTGGCGTCCAGCCCCGTCGGCGGCCACGAGCCGGTCGAGGCGCTGCGCGAGATCGTCGCCTACCGGATGCGCGACCTGGGCCTCAAGCCCGGCGAGGCGCGGGCCCTGGGCGACAAGAACCCGCGCCGCTGGCTCTCTCTCTAAGGCGTCAGTGGCGCTTGCCGCCGCAGCCCGAACAGCCGCCGCCCCCGCCGCCGATCCGGATCGAGGTCGAGGCCGTCGCCGACGCGGTGGCCGAAGCGCGGGCCGAGGCCGAAGCGCCGGCATAGCCGCCGGTGCGCCAGCCGCCGCCGCCGATCAGGCCAACCCCGCCATAGCCGCCGCCGCGACCGCCCGAGGCGCTCCCGACATAGCCCATCGGCAAGGGCGGAAGCTCAGCGTAGCCGTCATGGCGCTCATCATAAGACGAGCGCTCTTCGCGGTGTTCGATCACCCCGCCATAGCCGCAAGGGCTGGCGCAGGGCGTCGGCGCCGGGATCGGTCCGCAAGGGTGGCCGCAGCTGGGCGGCGGCGCGGGCCGCCAATGGATGTCGCAACGGCTGGCGCAAGGGGCGGGCTGCGGATAGCCGCAAGGACCAACGCAGGGCGCGGGGCGCTCGACATAGCCGCAGGGCTGAGCGCAGCCCGGAGCCGGCGTCGCAACCGGGCGATCGACATAGACGTAGATCGGCACCTGGATGATCTTCTCGACCACCTCGGCGGGCTTGTCGCTGGGCACGGGGCGGTCGACATAGACCGGCTTTTCCACGACCTTCTCGACGATCTTCTGCACGGGAACTTCGACCCGCTTCTCGACCACCTTCTCAACGACGCGGTCGACATAGATCTTTTTCTCGACCGGGCGGTCGACGTAGACCTTCTTCTCGACCGTGCGGTCGACGTAGACCTTCTTCTCGACCGGTCGGTCGACGTAGACCTTCTTCTCGACAGGCACCTCGACCAGCTTCTCGACCGGAACCTCGATGCGCTTTTCCACGACCACCGGGCGCTCGATGATCACCGGCTTTTCGACCACCTTCTCGACGATCTGGGTAGTGGGGCGGTCGATATAGACGGGCACGCGCTTTTCCACGACGACCGGGCGATCGACATAGACGATCTTGGTGCGCGGCTTGGGCGTGGCCTGTTTTGGGACCGGGCTGCGCGTCGGCGCCCCGGGGAAGCCGTCGGCCAGGACGGGCGCGGCGCTCAGCGACAGCGCGGCGAGCGTGGCGGCGCCCAGTCGGCAAAGGGTCTTGAAGCTGATCACGGACGCGCGCTCCTGCTGGCCGTCCCGAACCGGGACGCGGCTTCGCCGTCGCGCAACGATCGGGCCAAGCCCCCTTGGCGACCGTCGTTCTTTTGATCATTGTCGCGCCCAAACGAGCGTTTGAGCGCGGGAGCAGATCGGGATGAAGCGGACTTTGACGGGCCTTGCGGCGATGGCGGTCCTGGGGCTGGCGGGCGCGGCGAGCGCCCAGACGGCAGCGCCTGCGCCCAACGACTACAGCAAGCCCGAGTCGTGGCTGTGCCTGCCCGGCCGCGCCGACGCCTGCGCCGTCGACCAGACCACGACGATCGTCCAGGCGGACGGCAAGACCTCGGTCGAGACCTTCAAGGCCGCGGCCGCCCCGGCCTATGACTGCTTCTATGTCTATCCGACGGTGTCGACCGATCCGGGCGGCAACAGCGACATGACCATCGACGAGGCCGAGCGCCGGGTGGTCGAGCAGCAGCTGGCCCGCTTCGCCTCGACCTGCCGCGTGTTCGCGCCGATGTACCGCCAGGTGACCCTGGCGGCCCTGCGCGCGGTGATGCTGGGCCAGGGCGCGCCGGGCAATGCGGCCCTGGCCTATGGCGACGTGCGCGACGCCTGGGCCTGGTATCTGCAGAATGAGAACAAGGGCCGGCCCGTGATCCTGATGGGCCACAGCCAGGGCGCCCGCGTCCTGCAGGGGCTGCTGACCAACGAGGTCGACGGCAAGCCCGTCCAGAAGCAGATGATCGCCGCCTATATCATCGGCATGAACACCCCGGTCGTCGACGGCAAGTACGGCTCGATCCCGCTGTGCGACAAGGCCGATCAGACCGGGTGCCTGGTGACCTATGTCTCGTTCCGCGAAACCAGCCCACCGCCCCCCGTCAGCCGCTTTGGCCGAACCGACGCCGAGGGCCGCCGCGCCGGCTGCGTGAGCCCCGCCAGCCTGCTGGCGGGCAAGGCCTCAGCCGAGTCCGCGCCGCTGAACGCCTATCTCAGCGCCAAGGGCTTTGGCGCGGTGTCGGGCGCCACGCCCAAGCCGTTCGCCAAGGATCTGACGGTGTCGACGCCGTTCGTGTCGATGCCGGACCTGTTGTCGGCCAAGTGCGTGGCGCAGGGTGACTTCACCTATCTGTCGGTCAAGGTGAACGCCGACCCGGCCGATCCGCGTACCGACGACATCAGCGGCGACCTCGTCGTCGGTCCCATCACCCTCAAGGACTGGGGCCTGCATCTGATCGACGTGAACCTGCAGATGGGTGACCTGGTCGCCCTGGCCGATCGTCAGGCCAAGGCCTACGAGGTGAAGTAGGGTCCGAAAATCCTCCCCCTAGCGGGGGAGGTGTCCGCGAAGCGGACGGAGGGGGAAGTTCTGCTGACCTTGCCGCTCCCCCTCCGGCCTTCGGCCGCCTCCCCCTTCTGGGGGAGGATTTCACTTCGGTCCCGTCGCGGCCTTGAACACCGTGCCGCCCAGCAGCAGCACCAGCACGAAGCCGACCAGGAACAGGAAGAACAGGATCTTGGCGACGCCGGCCGCCGCACCTGCCAGGCCGCTGAAGCCCAGAGCGCCGGCGATCAGGGCGACGATGGCGAGGATAATGGCCCATTTGAGCATGTCGAATTCCCTCCAGAAGCGCGCCCGGGGCGCGATTGCAAAATCAACGTCGCCACAGCGCGCGGCGTTCCTTGTTTTCCCCGCCCGGCGCCTTTAACTCGAACGCCATGGCCTCCAAGCCCGAAAGCCCGACCGAACCCTTCAAGCGCGCCCTGGCGCACGCCGCGCGCTCGCTCGCCGAGACGCCGGACCTGGAGGTCGTGTTCTCGGGCGATGGTCCCCAGCTCCTGGGCAACCGGGCGGTGCTGCCGCATCCGCCGCGCGACCTCAGCAGCAGGGAAGCCGCCCGCATCCGGGGTCTGGCCGACCAGATGGCCCTGCGCCTGGCGCACCACGACCCGCTGGCCCACGCCCGCGCGCGGCCCAGCTCCCCGGACGGTCAGGCCGCCTTCGAGTCGATCGAGCAGGCGCGGCTGGAGGCGATCGGCGCCAACGCGCTGGGCGGCGTGCGCGCCAACCTGACCGCCGCCCTGGAAGCCCGGCTGGAAAAGCAGGGCCTGACCCGCGCCGTCGCCACCGATCGCCAGTCCGCGCCGATGGCCGAGATCCTGGGCCTGATGGTGCGCGAGCGCCTGACCGGCGATGCGCCGCCCGACGGCGCCAAGGCCCTGGTCGACATCCTGCGCAATGACATCGAGGCCCGGGCCGGCAAGGATCTGGACCGTCTGGCCGCCGCCATCGACGACCAAGCCGCCTTCGCTCGGGTGACCCGCGAGATCCTGCGCGACCTGGATCTCTCCGAAGAGATGGCCGACGCCACCGACAGCGCCGACGAGGAAGACGGCGAGGACGACGCCCCGACCGAGAATTCCGACGAGGACCAGGGCGAGGGCGAAGGCGAGCAGCAGGAAGGCTCCGCGCCCCAGGAGAGCGAGGCCACCGACCGCGAAAGCGAGTCCGGCGACGAGGAGATGGTCCAGTCGGACCAGGAGGGCGAGCCCGAGGAGTCCGACGAAAGCCCCGAGATGGGCGACGGCGCCAAGCCGGCCCGTCCCGACACCAGCACCGGCCAGGGCGGCGAGCCGCAGTACAAGATCTTCACCACGGCCCACGACGAGATCGTCGACGCCGAGGACCTGTGCGACGCCGAGGAGCTGACGCGGCTGCGCGCCTATCTCGACCAGCAGCTGACCGCGCTCTCCAGCGTGGTCTCGCGCCTGGCCAACAAGCTGCAGCGCCGCCTCCTGGCCCAGCAGAACCGCTCGTGGACCTTCGACCTCGAGGAAGGGATGCTGGACGTCGCCCGCCTGACGCGGGTGATCATCGACCCGACCGCGCCGCTGTCGTTCAAGCAGGAGGAAGACCAGGAGTTCCGCGACACGGTCGTGACCCTGTTGATCGACAATTCCGGCTCGATGCGCGGGCGCCCGATCATGGTGGCGGCGATCTGCGCCGACATCCTGGCCCGCACCCTGGAGCGCTGCGGCGTCAAGACCGAGGTCCTGGGCTTCACCACCCGCGCGTGGAAGGGCGGCACCAGCCGCGACGAGTGGATCAAGGCCGGCAAGCCCGCCGCGCCGGGCCGTCTGAACGACCTGCGCCACATCATCTACAAGGCCGCCGACGCGCCTTGGAGACGCGCGCGCAAGAATCTCGGCCTGATGATGCGCGAGGGACTCCTCAAGGAGAACATCGACGGCGAGGCCCTGATGTGGGCCCACCAGCGGATCATCGCCCGGCCCGAACAGCGCCGCATTCTGATGGTGATCTCCGACGGCGCGCCGGTGGATGACAGCACCCTGAGCGTCAATTCGGGCCACTATCTGGAGCGGCACTTGCGCCAGGTCATCACCGAGATCGAGGGCAAGAGCCCCGTCGAGCTGATCGCCATCGGCATCGGCCACGACGTCACCCGCTACTATCGCCGCGCCGTCACCATCGTCGACGTCGAGCAACTGGGCGGGGTGCTGGTCGAGCAGCTGGCCGCCCTGTTCGAGGAAGAGCCCCGACAGATCGCCCGCACGCGCGGCCTCCTGGCCCCGCCGCCGGTCGTCATGCCGCAGGTCTCAAAGACGGCGGCTAAGGTCCCCGCGTGATCGGTCTACGTACGGCGCTTGTGCTGGGCGTGGTCGCGGGTCTGGGCGGCATGGCCACCCAGTGCGCGCCGCGCCGACCGCCGGTCGCCGTCGCCCCGCCCGCGCCGGTCAAGGTCGGACCCGAGATCGCCGTCACCGCCACGCCGGTTCCGCTGGACGCCACCAACGCGGCCAAGACCACCCTGGACGGTGGCTTCACCTATGCCGGCGGGCTGGTGCTGACCAGCGCCACGACCACGCGACTGCACGGCCTGTCGGACCTGGCGGTCGGCGCCGAGGGCCAGCTGATGGCCCTGACCGACGACGGCGACCTGTTCGAGGCCAAGATCCAGCTGGACGCCAACGGCCGCCTGACCGGGCTCACCGACGGCAAGCTGCGCCCGCTGCGGGGGCTCGACGGCCAACCCATCCAGGGCAAGCAGCAGGCCGACGCCGAAGGCCTGGCGGTGCTGCCCAATGGCGATCGCCTGGTCAGCTTCGAGCGCGATCACCGCATCTGGCTCTATCCGGTCACGCCGGACGGCGGCTGGGGAACGCCCCGCCCCGCGCCGAAGCCCGCAACCGTGCTGCCCGACAACGAGGGCCTGGAGGCCATCGCCGCCTATTCGGTCGCCGGTCCTGACGCCTATATCGTCGGCGGCGAGGAGGGCGAGGTCTGGCTTTGCCGGCTGTCGGCCGACTGCAAGGCGCTGCCGCCGCAATCGGGCCCGGACTTCACCTGGGGTCTGTCGGGCTTTGCGCCGTTCGCCGGCCCGGCCATCGCCACCCTGCATCGCGGCTTTGATCCGGTGCGCGGCTGGCGCGTCATGGTCCGCTTCGTCGCCGACCCCACCGTGCCCGTCGCCCGCCAGCGCATCTCGGCCACCTTGCGCCTGGAGGGCTCGACCACGCGCGACAATGTCGAGGGCGTGGCCCTGACCCGCTCGCCCTCGGGCGGCACGCGCGTTTATCTGATCTCCGACGACAACGCGACCGAGAGCCAGCGCACCCTGCTGCTGGCCTTCGACTGGGTCCCGCCGCCGCCCCCGCCGGCCTTGCCGCCCAAGCCCGTCAAGAAGAAGCCCGTCCGCAAGCCCTGACCCGGCGGGTCCGCGCGCCGAAACTGGTTTCGTTGGCAACGAAATGGTACCGCTAACATTTTCGTGAGATCGCGCGCTTCGCACTTGCGATAGACACCGGTGTCATACATTGATGGTGGGGACGGACGACGAGGCGAGATCCTGGGGGCCGTCAGAGGAACGCGTCGGGAGGCGGTTGCACTCAACCTCCTTTCCGGGACTACCAAAATGATCCGCATGCTTGCTATCGCCGTCACCGCCGTGATGGCTGTCTCCGCCTCCGCCGCCAACGCCGGCGAAATCACCGTCAAGGTTCGCGGCCGCGCCGCGCCGGTCGTCCACGCTGAAATCGTCAGCGCCGCCCAGCAACTCTGCAAGGAAGACCTGGCGGGCAATCCGAAGGCCTCGGACCTGACCCCCTACTGCATCCGCGAAGTCACGCGCGACGCCGTGGTCCGCGCCAAGAACCCCGAACTGCGCGCCTACGACAAGGCCAAGGGCCGCACCGCCTATCTGCGCCTCGCGGCGCGCTAAGGGCCACGCCCTCGCCTGAGATCGGCCCGCGAGCCCCCCGCTCGCGGGCCTTTTCGTGCGCGCAGGCCCGCCAGGCGCCTGCGCCGAGCCCCAGCTGCGCTGATAACGGCGCCGCAAAATTTCATGCGTGCGCCGCAACATAATCATTGATCACTCAAAAAAGCGCCGCTATACGCTCAGTGACGGCCCAACAGGCGACAGACCGGGGACCGGCCGTCAGAGGAACGCGTCTGGAGGGGGTTGATCACAACCTCCTTTTTGGACACTTCGACATGATCCGCTCGCTCGTTCTGGCCGCCTCGGCCATCGCCACCCTGGTCGCCGTTCCGGCCTCGGCTCAAGAAGTCCGCGTCAAGGTCGCCGGTCGCCCGGCCGCCGAAGTCCGCGCCGACATCGTCAAGGCGGCCTCGACCGTCTGCTGGAAGGACGTCCGTGGCGAAGCCCTCGCCGGCTACCTGTACCCGGCCTGCATCCGCGCCTCGGTCAACGACGCCGTCACCAAGCTCAACAGCCCGGCCCTGACCGCCTACAACACGGCCAACCCGGCTGTCGTTTCGCGCTAAGCGACACCTTCAAGTACCAAGCTTTCAAAACCCGCCGCGGCACAGGTCGCGGCGGGTTTTGCTTTGCCTGGGACCGTGTCGGAGACTCGCGCCGGGAGCAGCGGTGAGCTGCGCAAGCCCCTCCCTTGCGGCGCCCCGCCGAAGTTGATGGTCAGTCGCGAGCCTGGTCCAGGCGCTGGACGAGATCGACACCCATGTCCGTGATCATCCACCCCGCCCGTCCGCGCTCGGCCAGACCAAGATCGGTGAGCGCACGGGCGTCGCCGATATTGATCCAATCGACGTCTTCGCCGGACCGCTTGCGCGAGAGATTCCTCAGCGCCTTCATCTGACCGGACGGCAGCGTCATAGAACCGCCGCCACGTTCGCCGGACCCGCCAGGATCAGCCGGTCAGATCGCGAAGCCATGTTCGCCCGAGATCCGAATCTGGCAGGCGTGGCCCTGAACCATGCGCTCTCGAGCGCGTTTCGCGGCTGACGCCTTGGCGATGTCCTTGTCCGCCGATGCGCCGAAGTAGACGCCGGCCTCCTCCGCGACCCAAAGGCCCTCATTGCGGCAGACCGTGATGACGATGCGTTCGCCGAGAGACTTGTTCATGAATGTCCTTGAATGCGAGCGAGCGAAAAGACCGGAACGCGGTTGTGGCCACCGGTTGTGCGTCAGGACGCGTCCGAGACCTGGACCGGGTGAGCGGTCGGGTTAGCGGCGGGCTTGGCGCGCAGCGTACTTGGCGTCACGCTTGGCCTTGGCGTCGGCGGCGCTGAGAACCTTGCGCTCCTTGCGGGCGCCACGCTTGGCGGCCAGAGCCTCGGCGTCGAGGGCGGCCTGCGCTTGCACGGCGGCCTCTTGCGCCTCGGCGATCGCCTGCTTGGCGTCGGCGCGCGTCTGCAGGCGCGCCGCCCGGACCGCGTTGAGCTCCATCGCCCGCAAGGCCTCACGCTGCGCAAACAGCGGGTCGGTGACCGCCGCCTTGGGGCGCAGCTTGGCGATCAGCAGCGCCTTGGCGGCCGCGGCGGTTTCGAGGCGCGTGGAGAATTTCGTATCGTAGGTCGAGATCATGAAACCTTCGGAGACTTGAGCACAGGCTTGCCTATCTGCTGAAGGCCCAGCCTGGGCTGGCGCTCACCCGGGCGGACGAAGACGCCCGTGAGCCTGAGTAAGAAAAAGGGCCGGTAGCGTGTGCTGCCCGGCCCCTTCTTGTCGTTACGCTGCGGTCAACTGCCCGGCGGACATCTTGCCGCTGCGTTGGTCGCGTTCGAGCTCGTAGTTGAGCTTCTGGCCTTCATCAATCGAACCCAGGCCTGAGCGCTCGACGGCCGAGATGTGGACGAACGCGTCCGCAGAGCCGTCGCTGGGTTGAATGAAGCCAAAGCCCTTGGCGGCGTTGAACCACTTTACGGTGCCGGTAGCCATGTTTGTATCTTTCAGATGTGGTGACGCGAGGCCTCAAACAGGCCCTACGATCAAATTGTCGGAGAGGTTCTTGGTAGGCCCGAAGCTCGATCCGAAGAGCAAGCGTGGAGAGCGACCGAGCCAGTGCGATATTCAATAAAACAATAATGACCTAGAAATAGGTTTTCCACAATTGTTCTATTTTCAGGTCCAATTTTCGATAAGTATTTTTGCCGAATTCGGCGCGAATTTTACCGCGACATTCCATTCAACAGCGCGAAATATATCAGTATTTGCGGTCGAAACTGAGCGCCAAGACGGCGCGATTTTTCGCCGCCGACCCGGCCACGGGCGCTGTCGTCTCGCGGTGAGCGATCGACCCTGGCGCCAAGCTTTCAAACCCCGCCGCGGTGCAGGTCGCGGCGGGGTTCGCCTTGCCTGGGCCCCGCCCGACGCTCCGGGTCAACGGAATGCCCGGCGTCGCGCCTTGCCAAACTCGCGCATTTGCCGCATTGCCCCTGTTACAGAATAACAGGGGGAGCCCTCAGGATCGCGCGCTGAACCCGCGCGGGAATCGCTCGCCCTGGCCCTTGCGAGTGCGTTCGACATGCGTTTCCCCTCCCGCCGCCTGACGGCGCTTCTCTTCGCCTCCGCCGTCGTCGCGCCGGGCGCGGCCCTGGCCCAGCGCGTGGGCGACAACGCCGTCGCCGGGGCCGAGGACGCCTTCGGCGCCAGCATCGGCAATGAGCGGGTGGGCCTGTACAGCGCCAGCGAGGTGCGCGGCTTTTCGCCGATCACCGCCGGCAACATCCGGCTGGAAGGGCTGTATGTCGACCGCCCCGCCAGCTTCACCGACCGCCTGGTGGCCAGCAATGTCGTGCGCGTGGGCCTGGCGGCGCAGAACTACCTGTTCCCCGCCCCGACCGGCGTGGTCGACTTCCGCATCCGCCCATCCGGCGACGAGCCGGTGCTGAGCGTGCTGGCGGGCTATGGCGCCTTGAACGGCGGCCGACTGGAGCTGGACGGCCAGTTGCCGGTCTCGGACACGCTCAGCCTGTTCGGCGGGGTGGCCGGCTTTGACGACGAGTACGGCAGCGGCGCGGACGCGGTCTATGCCTCCTACGCCCTGGGCGCACGCTGGCGTCCGACCCCCGGCGTCCAGATTCTTCCGTTCTGGAGCCGCGTCGACACCTGGAACCGCGAGATGGCGCCGATCTACGTGGCCGCGCCCGGCGTGCTGCCGCAAGAGGTCGCGCGCCGCCGCTATGTCGGCCCCAGCTGGGCCGACAACCGCAACGTCGCCACCAACAGCGGCCTCATCGTTCATGCGCCGCTGCCCGCCAAGCTTGGCCTGTCGCTGGGCCTGTTCCGCTCCGAGCAGGACACGCGCGAGAACTACGCCCACGTCCTGACGGGAATCACCGCCGACGGCCTGGCGACGCGCCGGATCAGCCGCGATCCTCCGCAGAGCATCGTCTCCACCAGCGGCGAGGCCCGGATCAGCCGCGTCATCATAAGCGGCGACTTCTCCCATGGCCTGCACGCCTCGGTGCGCGGCCGGGTGCGCGACAGCCTCTATGGCGGCGGCGGCGCCTACAACTTCGGGACGGTGCGGCTGGAGGATCCGATCAACACCCCGCCGCCGACCTTCGTGCTGGGGGCCCGCACCGCCGAAAAGGTCAAGCAGTGGACCGGCGGGGCGGCCTATGACCTGCGCTGGCGCGGTCGCGGCTCGCTGATGCTGGGCCTGCAGCGCACCGACTACGACAAGACCGTGCGTCGCCCCGGCGTCGCGCCCGCCCTCACCCATGACAGCGCCTGGCTCTACAACGCCGCCGCCTCCTGGACCCTGACGCGGCGGCTCGCCCTCTATGGCAGCGTGACGCGCGGCCTGGAGGAAAGCGGCGTCGCGCCCGACAGCGCCGCCAACCGCACCCAGGCCCTGCCGGCCATCATGACCGACCAGTGGGACGCGGGCGTGCGCTGGGTCATGCCGGGCGACCTGCGGCTGGTCGCCGGCGCCTTCGACGTCCGTAAGCCCTATTTCGCGCCCGACGAGGTCAATGTGTTCCGCGAGATGGGCGTGGTGCGCCACCGGGGCCTGGAGGTCAGCGTGACGGGCGCGCCGATCGAGGGCCTGAACCTTGTCGCGGGCGCGGTCCTGATGCGCCCGCGCGTCACCGGCGCCCCGGTCGCGCAAGGCCGCCTTGGCCCCAAGCCCGTGGGTCAGACCGCCGCCACCCTGACGCTCAGCGGCACATGGGCCACGCCGGTCGAGGGCCTGGCCCTGACCTTCGCCGCCAACCATCACGGCCGCCGCACCGCCGACCAGCTCAACCGCGTCTCGACTCCGGCCGCGACGATCTGGGACGCAGGCTTCCGCTACCGCTTCGACATGGGCAAGACCCCGGCCCTGCTGCGCCTGCAGGTCACCAACCTAACCGACGTCTTCGACTGGCGCGTGGTCAGCAGCGCCACCTACGACGTCAACGCCCCGCGCGCGGCGGCGCTGTTCCTGACGATGGATTTCTGAGGAAAATCCCTCTCTCATGGAGAGAGGGAGGGGCCCGCCGCGAAGCGGTGGGAGGGTGAGTGGGTACGCTTTTGCCGGACAGGGCAGTGACGGAAAGCGGCTAGATGGTTCGAGGGTATGCGGCTGACGTCGTAACCACTCACCCTCCCACGCCTGCGGCGCGGGCCCCTCCCTCTCTCAAAGAGAGAGGGATTCACCACGACGAAAAACCCGCCAGGATCGCTCCCGGCGGGCTTTCGAATTCGTCAGCCTTGAAAGGCTTGAAGCCTTAGGCGGCCTGAGCGGCGGCCTTGGCCTTGGCCTTCACCTGGGCCTTGATCTTCAGGGCGCGCGGCGACAGCTGCTCGTCCTTGGCGCCCAGCAGGAAGGTGTCCAGGCCGCCCTTGAAGTCGAGCGTGCGCAAGGCCGCGTTGCTGATGCGCAGCTTGAAGCTCTGGCCCAGCGACTCCGACTGGAGCGTGGCGGGCGACAGGGCCGGCAGGAAGCGGCGCTTGGTCTTGATGTTCGAGTGGCTCACATTGTGGCCGACCATCGGACCGATACCGGTAAGTTCGCAACGGCGCGACATGGTGGTTACCTTGGCTTGGGCGAAGCCCCGCCCTCTTGAGAAGAGCCTGGCCCGCTAAGATATGAATTCGGACACGCGAGCCGGACGAGCTGGCCGCGCGAGAGCGGGCGATATAGGCGAAGGCCCGCCCTTGAGTCAAGGCTGGTCTGGGTTTGAGCGCGCGCGCCGACTTCGCGGCCGCAAAGCAACCCGCCCCACCCGCGCCGCCTTCAAGCACGGTTCATCTGGCGCCTTATATAGAAGTCGCCTGAAGGAGACCCGCCCCATGCGTTCGACCACCCTCGCCGCCTGCGCCCTGACCCTCGCCGTCGGCGTCGCCACGGCCGGATTCAGCCTGGCCCAGCCGCTGGTCAGCGCGGCGAGTCGCGTCGCGACCCCGGTTGCGGCCCCCGTAACCAGCAAGACGACGATTCTCCCCGGTCACTGGGAGTACGACTATCGGATCGGCCCGATCCCCGCCGGCAACGAGACCCGCTGCCTCAAGCCCGCCGATGTCGAGCAGTTCTCGCGCGGCATCTGCACCCGCAAGTATCGCTGCGACTACACCACCAATGTGGTCCAAAACGGCAAGATCCGGCTGAAGGGGTCGTGGACCGACAAGAAGGACCGCGTCGCCCCGGTGACCGCCGAGGGCAGCTACACGCCCGAGCGCTTCAAGCTGAACATCCAGCTGAAGACGATCAACGGCCTGCCGCTGGCCGGAACCATGACCGCCAAGCGCCTGTCAGCCGACTGCCCGCCCGACCAGACTGCGGCCAAATAGCCCGCCCCATGAAACCGATTTGTGGTTAATGCGCTTTCAGCTACAATAGCTAGTAGGGAACAAACACTGAATCGGCGAACGTCGCTGATTCGGTCCTGATTCGTTTCGCCCCTGTTCGGGGAAACGTTAGCGGGCGTTAAGCGGTGTTTCCCGGGCGCCCGACATTTCAGTTTCAGATCGCGGGTGGGCTGTGGCCGACAAGACCGGTCGCCGGCGCGGAGCAGGGCTGCAAACGGACGCTGGCGACCTCAGCAACGGGTCGGGATCGGCCACAAGGAATCCCTCTCTCATGGAGAGAGGGAGGGGCCCGCGCCGCAGGCGTGGGAGGGTGAGTGGGTAGGCGAAGCCCGTAGACGATTCTGACGCTGTGCTGATCTATGTGCCGGCACGCCGGCTGACGGCGTAGCCACTCACCCTCCCAAGCTTCGCTTGGGCCCCTCCCTCTCTCTAAGAGAGAGGGCTTTTGCGCGACGTCCGCCCAGAGTCGAAGCCAGCCCTTTGCTCTCAGCCCCCCTACCCGCCCCGCGGCGGGGCCACCGAAAACTCCAGATCAAACAAGGTCGGCGCCCCGCTGGTCCGCGCCTTCTCGATCGTCAGCAGTTGGGCCTTGGTCGCCGAGCCGCCGGAGGCGGAGAAGCCGCCCATACTGCCTGACGAGCCCAGCACCCGATGGCACGGCACCACGATCGGCCAGGGGTTCTCGCCCAGGGCCTTGCCGACGGCGCGGGCCGCGCCCGGTTCGCCCAGGGCGCGGGCCACCTGGCCATAGGTCGAGGTCTCGCCCGGTGGAATGGCCCGGGCGATGGCATAGACCCGCAGGTTGAAGGCGCTCTGGCCCTTCACGTCCAAGACGATGTCGGCCAGATCGTCGCGGTCGCCGGCCAGCAGGTCGCGAACGCGGTCGATGACGGCCTCGAGCTCAGGCGGCGGGTCAGCCTCGACAGCGTCCGGGAACCGCTTGCGCAGCCGCGCCCAGGCCGCGCCGGGCGTGGCCTCGGGCAGTTGCACGCCGATCAGGCCGCTTTGGCTCCAGGCGAGGCCGCAGCGGCCAATCGCCGTGTCAAAAAGGGCGAAACCCTGGGTGGTCATGCCTAAAAACTAGCAGGCCTGTTGCGACTTGGCAGGACCGCGCCGTACGTTTTCCAGATCTTGCTGCTTGGAGACCGCCCGTGCGCCGCCTCGTTCTCGCCGCCCTGCTGGCCGCCACCTCCTTGACCACGGCCAAGGCCGGCGACCTGCTGATCCACGGCGGGCCGATCCACACCGGCGTCGAGGCCGCGCCGACCGCCGAGGCCGTGCTGATCCGCGACGACAGGATCCTGTTCGTCGGTCCGCTGGCCGCCGCCAAGGCCAAGGCCGCCAAGGACGTGCGCGCCATCGACCTGAAGGGGGCGGCGGCCTATCCGGGCTTTGTCGACGCCCACGCCCACCTGACCGGGATCGGCCTGCGCGAGCTGACCTTGAACCTGGATCAGGTGAAATCGGTCGCCGAGCTGACAGCCACGGTCAAGGCCTACGCCGCCGCCCATCCCGAGGGCGCGATCTATGGCCGGGGCTGGATCGAGACCCACTGGCCCGAAAAGCGCTTCCCCACCAAGGCCGATCTCGACGCCGCCGCGCCGGGGCGGATCGTGGTGCTGGGCCGCTCGGACGGTCACGCCAGCGTGGCGTCCAGCGCCGCCCTGGCCAAGGCCGGCGTCACCGCCGCCACGGTCTCGCCCCCCGGCGGCGATATCCTCAAAGGCCCTGACGGCCAGCCCGACGGCATGCTGATCGACCACGCCCAGGCCCTGGTGCGGAACGTCATTCCGCCGCCGAACCAGGCCCTCAAGCGCGAGGCCCTGCGCAAGGCCGGCCAGCTCTACGCCGCGCGCGGCTGGACCGGCATGGCCAATATGAGCGTCATGGCCGAGGACCTTTCCCTGCTGCGCGATGAAGCCGCCAAGGGAAACTTCCACATCCGCATCGACAACTACATGGACCCCAGCGGCGCCGAGGAGGTGCTGACCAAGGGGCCGCAGACCGACGCCACCGGCCTGATCCGGGTGCAGGGCATCAAGCTCTATATGGACGGCGCCCTGGGCTCGCGCGGCGCGGCCCTGCTGGAGCCCTATAGCGACGCCGACACGCTGGGCCTGCAACTGACCCAGCCGGAGCAGGGTCTGGCGCTGATGAAGCGCGCCAAGGCCGCCGGCGCCCAGGTCGCCATGCACGCCATCGGCGATCGCGGCAACCGCCTGGTGCTGGACTGGTTCGAGCAGAGCCTGGGCGCCGAGGCCAAGGCCGCGCGCTGGCGCAACGAGCATTCGCAGATCGTCGCCGACACCGACGTGCCGCGCTTCGCCAAGCTGGGGGTCATCGCCTCGATGCAGCCCAGCCACGCGATCGGCGACCTCTTCTTCGCCCCGGCGCGCCTGGGCAAGGCCCGCCTGCACGAGGGCTATCGCTGGGCCGACTTCCTGAAGGCCGGCGTGGTGGTGGCGGCGGGCTCGGACGCGCCGGTCGAGGTCGGCGACCCGCGCATCGAGTTCTACGCCGCCGTCTATCGCCACAGCCTGGACGGCTTCGCCAACGCCGACTGGCATCTCGATCAGGCGGTCAGCCGCGCCGAAGCGCTGAAGATGCTGACCCTGGCCCCCGCCTACGCCGTGTTCCGCGAAAAGGAGCTGGGCACCCTGGAGGCCGGCAAGAAGGCGGATGTGACGGCCTTCAGCAAGGACCTGATGACCATCCCGCCCAAGGAGATCCTGACCGTCGATCCGGTTCTGACAGTGGTGGATGGGAAGGTGGTGTTCAGCCGGTAAACCCCTCCCCCCAGCGGGGGAGGTGTCGACTCGAAGAGACGACGGAGGGGGAAGAGGCCGGGCCAGGAGAACTTCCCCCTCCGGCCTTCGGCCACCTCCCCCGCCGGGGGGAGGATCTGGAACCACTAACCCCCGCCTTGCCCCGCCCCGATTCCCGCCCCACTTTCGGCCCATGAGCGACCGTTCGACAGGCCTGGCCCCTTCCAAGCTCACGGCGGTGCTGGGGCCCACCAACACTGGCAAGACGCACCTGGCCGTCGAGCGGATGCTGGGTCACGCCTCGGGCATGATCGGTCTGCCGCTGCGCCTCCTGGCGCGGGAGATCTACGACCGCATCGTCAAGCTGCGCGGCAAAGCCGCCGTCGCCCTGATCACCGGCGAGGAAAAGATCGTCCCGGCCCGCGCGGCCTATTTCGTCTGCACGGTCGAGGCCATGCCGCTGGGCCGCGAAGTCGAGTTCCTGGCCGTCGACGAGATCCAGCTGTGCGCCGATCCCGAGCGCGGCCACATCTTCACCCACCGCCTGCTGCATGCGCGCGGCAAGTTCGAGACCATGTTCCTGGGCGCGGGAACCATGGCCCCGCTGGTCCGCCGCCTCTTGCCCGACGCCGAGATCGTCAGCCGCGAGCGGTTTTCCAACCTGTCCTACGCCGGCTCCAAGAAGCTGACGCGCCTGCCCCGGCGCACGGCGATCGTCGCCTTCTCCACCGACGCGGTCTATGCGATCGCCGAGCTGATCCGGCGTCAGCGCGGCGGCGCAGCCGTGGTCATGGGGTCTTTGAGCCCCCGCACCCGCAACGCCCAGGTGGCTCTGTATCAATCCGGCGAGGTCGACTTCCTGGTGGCCACCGACGCCATCGGCATGGGCCTGAACATGGATGTCGACCATGTGGCCTTCGCCGGGCTTCGCAAGTTCGACGGCAAGCGCACCCGCTGGCTCTATCCGCAGGAGGTCGGCCAGATCGCCGGCCGCGCCGGCCGCTACACCCGCGACGGCACGTTCGGCGTCACCAGCGACTGCGAGGAGATCGACGAGGACCTGGTCGAGGCCGTCGAGAGCCACACCTTCGAGCCGATCACCCAGGCCGAGTGGCGCAACGCCCGCCTGGATTTCGGCTCGCTGCCGGGCCTGCTGCGCTCGCTGTCCGAGACGCCGCAGCGCGGCGCGCTCAAACTGTCGGACGAGGCGCTGGACGAGCGCACCCTGCGGGCGCTCTCCCAACAAGAAGACGTGATCAAGCGCTGCAAGGCCGACCGCTCGGCCCTGATCCGCCTGTGGGAGGTCTGCCAGACGCCGGACTTCCGCAAGACCACCGACGATGACCACCAGCGGATGGCGCGCACCCTGTTCGACGACCTGACGACAGGCCGCAAGCGCCTGCCCGAGGATTGGGTGGGCGGCCAGTTCAAGGCGCTGGACCGCACTGACGGCGAGATCGACAGCCTGGCCGCGCGGCTGTCGGGCGTGCGCACGCTCAGCTACATCGCCAACCGGCCCGACTGGGTGGCCAATCCCGCCCACTGGCAGGGCCTGACCCGCCAGCTGGAAGACCGGATCAGCGACACCCTGCATGAAAAGCTGATGGCCCGGTTCATCGACCGGCGCACCAGCGTGCTGCTGAAACAGCTAGGCGAGCGCGAGACGCTCTATGCCGGGGTTGGCCAGGACGGCGAGGTGACGGTCGAGGGCCACGTGGTCGGCCACCTGTCGGGCGTGGCCTTCACCCCGGCCAAGGGCGCTTCGCCGCTGGAGGAAAAGGCCCTGCGCAACGCCGCTCAGCGCGCGGTCGGCCCCGAGATCGCCCGGCGCCTGGGCCTGCTGGCCAGCGAGGCCGACGACGCCTTCGCCCTGACGCCCGACGGCGCGATCCTGTGGCGCGGCGAGGTGGCCGGGGCCGTGCGCCGCGACCTGCCCCTGCTCTCGCCCCGCGCCCGCCTGCTGGGCGAGCTTGGCCCCGCCGCCGTGCGCGAGCGGGCCGAGCGGCGCCTCGACGCGTTCCTGGCCGGCGAGGTCGACCGCCATCTGGCCCCGCTGCGCAAGCTGGAGCGCGCGCTCGCCGGCGGGGAGCTTCGCGGCCTGCCGCGCGGCATCGCCCACCGGCTGCTGGAGGCCGGCGGGGTGCTGGACAAGCGCCCGGTCGATCCGGAGCTGAAGGCGTTGAGCCAGGCGGAGCGTCGCACCCTCAAGGGCCTGGGCGTGCGGATCGGCGCGTTCAGCCTGTTCTGCCCGGGCGTGCTGCGCGCCGAGGCCATCGCCTGCGCGCGGGCGCTGAACCCGGCCGGCTGGCGCGGGGCCCTGACGACGCTGGAGAAACTGCCCTCGCCCGAGCCCAGCGCCCGTGAGCTGTCGGCCAGCGGCCTGCGCGCGGTAGCCGGCTTCAGCATCCCCGTCGAGCAACTGGAAAAGCTGGACGCGCTGCTGCGCACCGCCCAGCAACAGGGGGGCGTGGTGTTGACCGAGGCGGCGCTCGCCGATCTGGGCTGGACCGACAAACAGGCCGCCGCCGTGCTGCGCGCGCTGGACTACACCCCCGCCATCCGCGCCAAGCCCGATCAGCCGATCGTCTGGAAGCGACGCGGCGCGGCCAAGCTGGAGCAGAAGCCGGTCAAGGCCCGCCCCGACTCGCCGTTCGCGGCCCTGGCCAAGCTGACCGAGCCGCCGCCTCCGCCCGCGCGCCGAAAGAAGCCGCGTCGCCGCAAACCGGCGGCGGCCAAGGCGCCCAAACAGGCCGCCTCATGACGGCCCACGACGATGCGATCAACGATGCGGTCCGCGCCGATGTCTGGCTGTGGCGGGCGCGATTCTTCAAGACCCGCTCGCTGGCCGCCAAGTTCGTCGACGAAGGCCGCATCCGCCTGACACGCGCCGGAACCGAGAGCCGGATCGACAAGCCCTCGCGGACGGTCAAGCCCGGCGACGTGCTGGTGTTTGGCCTCGCCGGCCGGCTGATCGCGGTTCGGGTGCTGGACTGCGGCGAGCGAAGGGGCCCGGCGACTGAGGCGCGAGGGCTGTACGAGGCGGTGGAGTAGGATCGCAAATCCTCTCCCCGTGGGAGAGGTGTCGGCGCAGCCGACGGAGAGGGAAGAGACCGGGCCAGGACAACGTCCCCCTCCGGCCTTCGGCCACCTCCCCCTCTAGAGCGTGACGCCGAAAGTGGGAACCGGTTTCGGCGCAAGTCACGCTCTAAGTGTTTGATTTAGAGCCTCGTTATCGCGTCAAAACGATTCCGTTTTGACGCGCGAGGCTCTGGGGGGAGGATTGCCGTCAGCCTCCAAACCCCTTCAGGAACTCCGCCACCTCACCGGCCGGCATCGGGCGGCCGAAGTGGTAGCCCTGGATCTGGTCGCAGCCATAGCGCGCCAGGGCCTCCAGTTGCTCGGCGTCCTCGACGCCCTCGGCCACCACCTTCATGCCCATCGACGTGCCCAGCGTGATCACCGCTTTCACGATGGCCTCGTCCTCGCCGTTCTGGACGAAGGACTTGTCGATCTTCAGACGGTCGATCGGGAACTGGCGCAGATTGGCCAGGCTGGCATAGCCGGTGCCGAAGTCGTCGAGCGCGATCATCACCCCCGCCTCGTGCAGACGGCGCACGGTCTCGCTGACCAGGTCAGAGCCCCAGCCCATATAGACGTTCTCGGTGACCTCGATGGTCAGGCGCTCACAGGGCACGTTCCAGCGGGCCAGGCGCTCCTGGATCTCTTCGGCCAGACGTCCGCTGCGGAACTGGGCCGAGCTGATGTTGACCGCGACGCGGCCGAACTCGACGCCTTCGTCCAGCCAGGCCCGCATCTGTTTCAGCGCCGTCTCGAACGCCACGTCGCCCAGCTTCAGGGAGAGATCTTGATCCTCGAAGGCCGCCATGAAGCGGGCCGGCGTCAGGACGCCCTGCTCCGGGTGCACCCAGCGCATCAGGGCCTCGAAGCCGGCGACCCTGTTCTCGCGGATATCGACCACCGGCTGGTAGTACAGGGTGAACTCGTTCTCCGTCAGGGCCGCCCGGACGTCGCGCAGCAGCTCCAGACGTCGCTCGACCTCGGAGCGCATCGACGGCTCGAACACGATGCTGCGATTGCGGCCCGCCTCCTTGGCCCGGTAGAGGGCGATGTCGGCGTTCTTGATCATGTGGGCGGGGTCGGCGTCGAGGTCGCCGTGCAGGGCCGCGCCGATGCTGGCGCTGGCGGTGAAGCTGCGCCCCCCGTGCTGGATCGGACGCCGCAGCAGATCCTGCAGCGCCTCGATCGGTCGGGTCATGTCAGCCTCGCCATGCAGGCCGCGCAGGATCACCGCGAACTCGTCGCCGCCCAGGCGCGCGACGGTGTCGCCGGTCCGGAAGGCGTGCTGCAGCATACCCGCCAGGCGCTTGAGCAGCGCATCGCCGGCGTCGTGGCCCAGGGTGTCGTTGATGTCCTTGAAGTGATCGACGTCGATCATGATCAGGCCGAACATCTCGCCCAGCGTCTCCGACGCCGAGACCGCCTCCTGGAAGCGGTGCTGGAACAGGGTGCGGTTGGGCAGGCCCGTCAGCGGATCCTTGAAGGCCAGGGTCTCGATCGCCTCGGTCTGGCGCCGGCGGTCAGTGATGTCCTTGAACAGGTTCACCAGCTTCTCGGGCTGACCGTCCTGGCCGATGAACACCTTGCCCACCGAGCGCACCCAGGTCTCGACCCCGTCGTCGCGCCTGAGCTTGAATTCGAACACCCGCGCCTCGCCCAGCTTGCGGCTGGCCACCAGGTCGGCGCAGCGCTGGCGGTCCTCGGGATGGACGATCTCCAACGGGTCGTCCTTGAAGGTGCAGTACTTCTGCAGGTCGGGGGCGTGACCGGAGAAGAACACCTGGCGGGTGCGCAGGTCGTATTCGCGCACCAGCAGGTCATCGAGCTCCAGGGCCATGGTCAGGCGCTGGCGGTCGCGCTCGGCGCGCAGCACGCTTTCGGCATAGCCGGTGACGTCGCGAGCCGTGACCATCACGGCGTAGGGCTCGTCATCGTCACGACAGGCGCTGAACTCGGTGCGCCAGACCCGCTGAGCGCCCGACTCGTCCGTGACCGGCAGATAGCGGGAGAAGGCCAGGCCTTCCTCGGCGCAGGCCAGCAGGGCGGCGGCGTCCTCACGCGCGACCAGGCCGCCGGCGACCGCCTCCCCCCCGATCAAGAGGCCCGGCGCGATCCCCTGCGCGCCCCAATCGCGGCTGACGGCGATCAGCGACAGGTCGCGATCCAGCAGCGCCGTGGCGAACGGGATCTCTCTGATGAACTCGCCGAACGCACGCGCGCGCGCCCTGGCCAGGGCGCGTTTTCCGTCTTCGGCCACCATGTCTTGTCGGACAGCCAAGGCTTGAGTCTTCATAAAGTCGGATTCCCGACGTTGTTTTTATTGGGCGTTCCCCCGGCGGCATAATTCCGTTCGTTCAATAAGAAATAGTTTTCACGGAGGTAACCGATTGTCGCGGAGGCGGCATGGCGCCGCCGGGCCACCGCCCCAGAAATGCGCGTGCTCTGGCGCGGCGATCAGAATTCCTGAGCCAGTACGAGAGTAAGCCGCATTGACAAGCGGCCCCCAGACTTCGAAAACGCGCCCGCCGAACTCCGCCCGATCTCAACCGAGTTTTCGATGACCTACATCGTCACCGACGCCTGCGTCCGCTGCAAGTTCATGGACTGCGTGGAGGTGTGTCCGGTCGATTGCTTCTACGAAGGCGAGAACTTCCTCGTCATCAATCCGGACGAATGCATCGACTGCGGCGTCTGCGAACCCGAGTGCCCGGTCGACGCCATCAAGCCGGACACCGAGGACGAGGCCGACGGCAAGTGGCTGAAGATCAACGCCGACTACGCCAAGGTCTGGCCGAACATCACGGTCAAGGGCGAGCCGCCCGCCGACCGCGAGGATTTCGAGCGCGAGACCGGCAAGTTCGAGAAGTACTTCAGCGAAAAGCCCGGCAAGGGCTCCTGATCCCCGCGACGATTTCTCAAGCCCAGAGCGTGACCGCCTCGCGAAAGCTTGGCGGCGTCTCTTTGCGCGCCAGGACGCAACCCTTTCATAGGGCTTAATTTTATGCTATTGTCTTCGACGACGTGACAGCCGCGCTCGTTCGCGACGGTCCGTCTTGTCGAAGAAGCCGTTTCAGAAAACCCATTTGAACCGGCCCGCCCGATCGAAGGCGAAGGGTGTCTTAGAGGTCTATTCCAAATCCTGACAGGCGTGGCCCCGCGTTCCGTATTCCGCGGAGCGGGAACCTGTCGCTTTTGGTTTGGGAATGATGACGGCGTTCGGACCCCGAGGGTCCGTATTGAAGAGGACGAACATGAGCAAGACTGGTCTGGAATTCTCGGTCGGCGATCACGTCGTTTATCCCGCGCACGGCGTGGGCAGCATTCAGGCGATCGAGACCCAGGAAGTGGCCGGCATGTCGCTCGAGGTTTACGTCATCACCTTCGACCACGAAAAAATGACCCTGCGCGTCCCGACCAAGAAGGCCAAGACGGCCGGCCTGCGTCCGCTGGCCGAAGGCGGCACGGTCAGCCAGGCGCTGACCACCCTGAAGGGCCGCGCCCGGGTGAAGCGCACCATGTGGTCGCGCCGCGCCCAGGAATACGAAGCCAAGATCAATTCGGGCGACCTGATCTCGATCGCCGAGGTGGTCCGCGACCTGCACCGCGCCGAGAACCAGCCGGAACAGTCGTACTCGGAGCGTCAGCTTTATGAGTCGGCCCTGGACCGCATGGCCCGCGAAGTCGCCGCCATCGAGCGCATCGACCGCGAAGCCGCCATCGGCATCCTGACCAAGTCGCTGGTCAAGGCCGCCTAATCCAGGCTCCGCCACAGATTTAGAAGACGCCCTCCGCCCAGCGGGGGGCGTTTTTTATTTGGCGGCCCCTCAGATCGCGACGGCGCGCTGCGCGCCGGCCACGGCCTGGATCAGTTGGGCGGCGGTGATCGGCTTGCGCACCAGGCCATCGAAGATCTCGGACAGCTGGAAGTCCATGTCGGCCGAGAACGCCAGGATCGGCGCGCCCTGGTTGGGCCCCGGCTCGGCGCGGATGGCGCGCGTGGCGTCCAGACCGTCCAGCACCGGCATGCGGATATCCATCAGGATCAGGTCGAAGGCCTGATCGCGCGCGGCCTCCACCGCCTGCTGGCCATCACGCGCCTCGACCACCTCGGCGTCGAACACGCCCAGGATCGCGCGGGTCATCTCGCGATTGAGCGCATTGTCGTCGGCCAGCAGGATGCGGCCGCCCGAGCGCACGGGCTCGAAGACCGGCTCGGTTTCGGCCCCGGCGTCCTCGTCCCGCAGCGGCCCCGAGGCCGGGATCGCGAACCAGAAGGTGCTGCCCTCGCCCGGCTTGCTGCTGGCGCCGATCCGTCCGCCCATGGCCTCGACCAGCCCCTTGCTGATCACCAGGCCCAGACCCGAACCGCCGCGAGACCGGGCGCGCGCGGATTCGATCTGGGAGAAGCGCTTGAACAGATGGGCCTGATCGGCGGGATCGATGCCGATGCCGGTGTCCTTGACCGCCACGAACAGCTCTTCCAGCTCGCCACGCCAGATCACCTCGAGGGTGATCGAGCCGGCGTCGGTGTAGCGGATGGCGTTGCCGATCAGGTTGATCAGCACCTGCCGGACACGGTCAGGGTCGATCATCAGCACGCGCGGCGGCGGATCGACCATGCGGACGGCGATCTGAAGGTTCTTCTCGGCCGCGTGCAGGCCGAACATCCGGACGGTGTCGTCGATCAGCGGCGCCAGGGCGCACGGCGCCAGATGCGCCTGGACCTGCCCGGTTTCCAGCTTGGACATCTCCAGGACGTCGTTGATGACCGACAACAGCGCCTTGCCCGCCGTGGAGATGCGGCCGACATAGTCCCGCGCCGTCTCGGGCAGATCGTCCAGCCCTTCGACTAGGGCGGCGAACCCGATCACCGCCGTCAGCGGCGTGCGCAGTTCGTGACTCATATTGGCCAGGAACGCCGAGCGCGCTTCCAGCGCCTGTTCGGCGCGCGCCTGCTCGGCCGCCAGCTCGTCCCGCGCCCGCTTGTACTCGGTGATGTCCCGCATGACGCCTTCGATCCGCCCCGCCGTCCGATTGAGAACGGGGCGGCCCTGCAGCCACACCCAATGCCCGTCCTTGTGCAGGGCGCGCGCTTCAAGCATGGGCGGCAGGCCCTCGGGGTCGGCCAGCACGGCGCCGAACGCCTGGACCAGACCGGGCAGATCGTTGGGATGGGTGAGCTTGGCGGCCTTGCGCCCCAACAGCTCGCCCTCGGCATAGCCCAGAACGGGCTCGACGGCCGCGCTGACAAAGAGAATGTTCCCGCGCCGATCCACCTCGATGACGATATCGCGCGTGGCCTTGGCTAGGTCCTGGAAGCGAGACTCGGTCTTGGCCAGGCTCTGTTGGGCGTCGACTAGGTCCGTCACATCGACCGTGGTGCCCGACATGGCGATGGGACGCCCGTTGTCGTCGAAATCGAACTCGAAGCTGCCGACGATATGGCGCACCGCGCCGTCGAGGCGGATGATCCGGTTCATGCGATTGCGCGAGGGCTCGCCGCTCCGCAGATGCTCGGCCACGCGGGCGCGGGCGGCGGGGCGGTCCTCGGGGTGAAAGCGGCTCAGCACCTCGCCCAGCGAAACCTTATCGTCCGCCGACCAGCCGTAGATCTCGCGGCAACGCGGCGACAGAAAAACGTCGTTCGTGACCAGGTCCACCCGCCAAAAGGCGACCTGGGCGACCTGTTCCGCCAGCATGGCGCGCTGCAACGCCTCGCGCATGGCCTCGCGGGTATGACGCGCCTCGTCCTCCAGCTGCACGCGCTCGTCGATGTCGCGGGTGACGGCGATCAGCTCCGACGGCGCGCCGGCCTCGTCCCTTACGAGGGTGAGATGGCTCTCCAGCCAGACATAACGGCCGTCCTTCCTACGCCCGCGATACCGTACGCTGCAGTGTTCGACGCCTGCGCGCATTCGGTTGTAGACGTCGTAGACCGCCGGCGTGTCATCGGGGTGATAGAACGCCTTGAACCCCGCCTCGAGCATCTCTTCGGCGGTCCATCCCATCATCCGCTCGACCGCGGGCGAAACATAGTGGTCGGTTCCGGACAGGCGGTGACGACTGATCACGTCTCCGGCCTGTTCGGTCAGGAGGCGGAAGAAGGCCTCGCTGGCCCTCAAGGCGTCGATATCTTGTGGAAACGGCGTCGGCATTACGTGTTCATCGCCCCGGAAGCCTGAACAACATCGTTATATTCTAGGGATGCGACAATGGGTCGCGTCAGCGATGGTTCAGGTGGGCTCGACGGCCTCTTCTTTACTCAACCTCTACATGTCCAGGCACTCGCCCTGCGAGTTTGTTTGCTCCGTCCCGTCGAAGCGGGCTAGCTGAATACAGGCGCAGGCACGAGGGCGACGCATCATGACTCCAGCGACCGATCCGCCCGCCGCCCCGGGCGCCGTCACCCGCTTTCTCACCACCGCGCCGCCCTGGCTGTTCGCGCTCTATGGGGGCTTGGCGTCCTTCGCGGTCTATTTCGCGATGTTCGGCTATCGCAAGCCCTTCACGGCGGCGGCCTACGCCCAGCCCGCCGGATGGCCGTTCGAGTTCGACTTCAAGATCGCCCTGGTGATCGCCCAGGTCGCCGGCTACGCCACGGCCAAGTTCATCGGGGTCAAGGTGATCTCCGAAATGCAGGCCGGCCGCCGGGCCATGACCATCCTGACCCTGATCTTCGGGGCCGAGATGTCGCTGCTGCTGTTCGGGACCGTGCCGACGGTGATCGGGCCGATGGCGATGTATCTGAACGGTCTGTGCCTGGGCATGATCTGGGGCCTGGTGTTCGGCTTCCTGGAGGGACGCCGCCTGACCGAGGTGCTCAGCGCCATGCTGTGCGCCAGCTTCATCCTGTCGTCGGGCGTGGCCAAGTCGGTGGGCAAGACGCTGCTGCTGGCCAATATCGACGAGCGGTGGATGCCGTTCGTCTCGGGCCTGATCTTCGCGCCCCTGATGCTGGTGGCGGTGCTGGCCCTGGCGCAGTTGCCGCCGCCCACGCCGGCCGACGAGGCCGAGCGGGTCAAGCGCGCGCCGATGAACGCCAAGGACCGCGCGGCCCTGTTCGCCGCTCACGCCCCGGCCCTGATCCTGCTGATCGCGGTCTATATGATCCTCACCGCCCTGCGCGATTTCCGCGACAACTTCTCGGCCGAGATCTGGGCCGAGCTCGGCTTCAAGAACGCTGCGGCGATCTTCACCCTGTCGGAGCTGCCGGTGGCGGCGATCGTGCTGATCGGCCTGGCCGCCCTGATGGGCGTGAAGGACAATCGCCGCGCGGTGGCGTTCAACCTCGGCTTCGTGGCCTTGGGCTTTGCGCTCTTGGGCGCCTCGACCCTGGCCTACCAGCTGCATCTGTTGGGGCCGGTGTGGTGGATGGTGCTGGCCGGGGCGGGCCTCTACATGGGCTACACGCCGTTCAACGCCATGCTGTTCGACCGCCTGATCGCGGCCACCGGCAAGGTCGGCACCGCCGGCTTCCTGATCTATGTCGCCGACTCGTTCGGCTATATCGGCAGCATCTCGCTTTTGCTGGTGAAGTCGTTCGCCAGGCTCGACATCGCCTGGGGGCAGTTCCTGGCCAACGGGGCGTACCTGGCCTGTGGCCTTGGCCTGGTGGGCGTCTTCTTCGCCCATCGTTTGCTGGCTAAATCCCAGCTTGGGCGGATGGCGCCTTGAGCCGGACACGCTCTGGCCTGAAGATACCTCCGGCGGGCGCCTTTCTGGAGTAAACCCTATGCGTATCCTGACCGCATCCACCGTGATCTGCGCGCTGCTGGTCGCCGCCCCGGCCCTGGCGGCCGAGCCGAAGGCCGCGCGCGCCTGCTTTGACGCTTCGGACATCAATGGCTTCAACGTCATCGACGATCGCACCGTCGACGTCTCGATCAGCCCGCGACAGGTCTATCGGCTGACCCTGTTCGCCCCGTCGCGCGACATCGACAGCGCGCTGCAGCTGGGCGTGGAGGCGCGCGGCGGCTCGTGGATCTGCACCGGCCTGGACGCCACGATCATCGTGCCCGGCGACAGGACGGGCATGGGGCGCTATCCGGTGACCGAGGTCCGCAAGCTGACGACCGAAGAGATCCAGGCCAAGCGCAAGCGCTAGGCGCGCCCCGACCATGCTCTGACGAAAAAAGTTCGCGAACGCGGAACTTGAGTCATCCGTTCCCGCCGAGGCCGCGTATAAGGGGCATGTATGCGACAGGACACGCACAGGCTCGATCAAGGGGCGGCGCCCGAGTGAACGCCGCTCAAGGCGATGGCGGGGCGCTGATCACGCGGATCGCGGAAACGCAGGACCGCGCCGCGTTCGCAGAACTGTTTCAACACTACGCGCCGCGCGTGAAGACCCTCTTGGTCCGCAGCGGCTCGACCCCGTCGGCGGCCGAGGAGCTGGCCCAGGAGGTCATGCTGGCCGTCTGGCGCAAGGCCCATTATTTCGATCCCAAGCGCGCTTCGGCGGCGGCCTGGATCTTCACCATCGCCCGCAATCTGCGCATCGACAGCCTGCGGCGCGGGTCTTCGGCCCTCTATGCGGTGGACCTGAACCTCGGCGCCGAGGAGCCCCCGCAACCCGACGCCATTCTCAGCGGCATGCAGGACGCCCAGATCGTCCGCTCCGCCATGCAAACCCTCAATCCCGATCAATCCCAAGCAATCGAAATGGCCTTCTTCCAGGAACAGACCCACAGTCAGATTTCCGAGGCGCTGGGCGTGCCCCTGGGTACGGTCAAGGCTCGGATCCGCTTTGGCATGATGAAGCTGCGCGCCTTTATCGAGCGCGAGGCGGGAGTCGCGTCGTGAGCCTGCGTCGTCTGCCCAGTGAAGAGCGTCTGCTGGCCTATGCCGCCGGCACCCTGAGCCCGCCTGAAGCCGTGGTCGTGGCCACGCACCTGGCCCTGCGTCCCGAAACTCGCGTCTGGTCCGACCTTGGCCAGGCCGTCGGCGGCGGCGTGCTGGAAGATCTTGAGCCCAGCGCCCTGGACGCCGGCGCGCTCGACAAGACCCTGGCGCTTCTGGACCTGCCCGAGCCCCAGGAACCGACTGTGCGCCTGGACAAGACCGACCCCACCCTGCCCGCCCCGCTGCGCGGCTTCGAGCTGGGTCCCTGGCGCTGGCTGGGTCCGGGCGTGCGGGTGCGCGACGTCCTGGGGCCGCGCGACGGCGACTGCCGCGTGATCCTGCTGAAGATCGCGCCGGGCCAGTCCACCCCGCGCCACACCCATGGCGGCGTCGAGCTGACCTGCGTGATCGAGGGCGCCTACGCCACCGAGAGCGGCGTGTTCGAGGAAGGCGACTTCGAGGAGGCCGATCCCAGCGTGCTGCACCAGCCGCGCGTGGTCTCCAGCAAGCCCTGCCTGTGCGTGGCGGCCCTGGACGGCCAGATCCAGCTGCCGGGCCGCATGGGCAAGCTGCTCGCGCCGTTCGTCAAGCTCTAGGCCGTTTTCGACATGGCCGGCGCCCTGCGCCTGGTGCTGGGCGATCAGCTGTCGGACAATCTGTCGGCCCTGGCGGACGCAGACCTGTCGCGCGACCAGGTGCTGATGGTCGAAAGCCGGGTCGAGGCCACCGCCTGGAAGCACCACAAGCAGAAGCTCGTTCTCGTCTGGTCGGCGATGCGCCAGTTCGCCGAGCGCCTGCGCGCGCGCGGGCTCAATGTGCGCTATGTGACGCTGGAAGATCCAGGCAACACCGGCTCGATCGGCGGCGAGCTGCGCCGCGCACTGGAAGACGGCGCCTTCGACCGGGTGATCCGCACCGCCTGCGGCAAGTGGGGGCTGGAGAGCCACCTGCTGGGCCTTGATCTCCCCGTGCCGGTGGAAACCCGCGAGGACGACCGCTTTCTCTGTTCGCGCACCCAGTTCGCCGCCTGGGCCGAGGGCCGGCGCGAGCTGCGGATGGAGTTCTTCTATCGCGAGATGCGGCGCAAGACGGGCCTGTTGATGGACGGCGACCAGCCGGCCGGCGGGCGCTGGAACTTCGACGCCGAGAACCGTCGCAAGCTCCCGCCGGGCCTGCGTCCGCCCGAGCGCCTGCGCATCCCGCCCAATCCGACGACGCAGGCGATGCTGGAGCAGGTCTCGCGCGGCTTCGACGACCATTTCGGCGAGGTCGAGGGCTTTGGCTGGCCGACCAATCCGGACGAGGCGACCGCGATCCTCGACCACTTCATCGCCGACATGCTGCCCAGCTTCGGCGACTGGCAGGACGCGATGAGCTGGCGGCGGCCGTTCCTGTGGCACTCCCTGATCTCGCCGGCCCTGAACATCGGCCTTCTGGACCCGCTGGACATCTGCCGCCGCGCCGAGGCCGCCTGGCGCGAGGGCCGCGCGCCGCTGAACGCGGTCGAGGGCTTCATCCGCCAGATCATCGGCTGGCGCGAATTCGTGCGCGGGATCTACTGGCTGAAGATGCCCGAATACGGCCAGCGCAACGCCCTGGACGCGCAGGGCCAGCTGCCGGGGTTCTACTGGACCGGCCAGACCGACATGGCCTGCGTGGCCGACGCGGTCCGCGCTGTCCGCGACCACGCCTACGCCCACCACATCCAGCGGCTGATGGTGACGGGGAACCTGGCCATGCTGCTGGGCGTGCATCCCGACGCGGTCGACGACTGGTACATGGTGGTGTTCGCTGACGCCTATGAGTGGGTCGAGATGCCCAACACCCGCGGCATGGCCACCTTCGCCGACGGCGGCATTGTCGGCTCCAAGCCCTATGCGGCCAGCGGGGCCTATATCGACCGCATGAGCGACTACTGCAAAGGCTGTCGCTACGACGTGAAAAAGCGGCTCGGCGACGACGCCTGCCCGTTCAACGCCCTCTACTGGGACTTCATCGACCGCCACGCCCAGCGACTGGCCGGCAACGGCCGCATGATGATGCCGCTGCGCACCCTGGAGAAGATGCCGGACGCCGAGCGCGAGGCGTTCCGCAAGCAGGCCAGGGCGTTGCGGGTGAAGATGGGCGTCAGCGAATAGCAGCGCCCCTCTCCTCCCCCATCGGGGGAGGGGGACCCGCGAACGCGGGTGGAGGGGGCCTTGTGCGGCGGGGTTCCATCCTGTGGGCGGCGGGAGAAGCGTGGCCTGACTGACAGAGGCGTAGCCCGCTCGGCTGGCCCCTCCACCGCCGTTCGGCGGTCCCCCTCCCCCAGAGGGGGAGGAGAAACACCACAGCGTTACGGCGCCGGGAACCCCGCCCCCGCCCGCGCCTCGACCTGGCGGGCGCTGACCGGTTCGCCGCATTCGGAGCACACCTGCACGGGGTGGAAGTCGCAGCCGCACCCCTTGTGCCGGCGCAGCACCGGCGGCCCCTCGGCGCCGGCATAGTGGATGTCGCCGAAGTGGGCGATGGCCATGACCACCGGATGCAAGTCGAGGCCCTTCTCGGTCAGGCGATACTCGTGGCGCACCGGATTGCCCTGGTACGGAACCCGCCGCAGCACGCCCGCCTCGACCAGGGTCCGCAGGCGATCAGTGACGATGGTGCGCGAGACGCCCAGGCGTTTCTGGAACAGCTCGAACCGCCGCACGCCCAGAAAGCAGTCGCGCAGGATCATCAGCGTCCAGCGATCGCCGATCACGGCCAGAGCCCGCGAGATCGAGCACGGCTGGGCGGAGAGGTCTTCCCACTTCATCGGTGAATCACAGCCGTTTCAGGTCCCCGCCATTCTGCATTTGACTCCGTACAGATTCAATACGAACTTGATCGCCAAAGACGGAGGAAGCGACGATGGCGGCCAGCAAGGGCGCGTGCCTGGTGGTGGGCGTAGGCGACGGCGTGGGAAGCGCCATCGCCAAGGCCTTCGCGGCGCAGGGCTATACGGTCTGCATGACCCGCCGCCCCCGTCACCTGGACCAGCTGGAGGCCCTGGCGGCCGAGATCCGCAGCACAGGACACGACGCCCGCGCCTTCGGCGTCGACGCCCGCCAGGAGGCCGGCATGATCGCCCTCGTCGACCGCATCGAGGCCGAGATCGGCCCGCTGGAGGTCGTGGTCTTCAACATCGGCGCGAACGTGCGCTTTGACCTTACCGAAACCACCGCCCAGGTGTTCAGCAAGGTCTGGGAGATGGCCTGTTTCGCGGGGTTCCTCACCGCGCGCGAGGCGGCCCGCGTCATGGTTCCGCGCGGCCGGGGCACGATCCTGTTCACCGGCGCCAGCGCCTCGCTGCGCGGCAAGGAGGGCTTTTCCGCCTTCGCCTCGGCCAAGGCGGGCCTGCGGGCGATGGCTCAGAGCGCGGCGCGGGAACTGGGCCCCAAGGGCGTCCACGTCGCCCACGTGGTGGTCGACGGCGCCATCGACGGGGTCTTCATCCGCTCGGTGCGCGGCGAGGTCGGCGACCTCCTGGAGCAGGACCTGATCCTCAAGCCCGCCGATATCGCGCTGAACTACGTCCACCTGCACAACCAGCCGCGCTCGGCCTGGACGCACGAGCTTGACCTGCGTCCCTGGTCCGAGAGCTGGTGAGGAGCCCCGACATGACCACCAAGACCCCCAACAAGTCTATCGACTTCATCTTCGACTTCGGCAGCCCCAACGCCTACCTCTCATGGAAGCTGCTCCCCGACATCGCCGCGCGCCAGGGCGCCGGCGTCCGGCTGATCCCGTGCCTCCTGGGCGGCATCTTCAAGGCCACCGGCAACCAGGCCCCGATGATCGCCTTCGGCGGGATCAAGGGGAAGATGGACTACGAGATGCTGGAGACCCGGCGCTTCATCGCCGCCCACGGCCTGACCGCCTTCCGCTTCAACCCGCACTTCCCGGTCAACACCCTGCTGCTGATGCGCGGCATGATCGCCGCCCAGCGCCTGGGCGTGGCCGAGGCCTATCTGGAGGCGATGCTGAAAGGCATGTGGGAGGACGGGCTGAAGCTGGACGATCCCGAGGTGTTCGTCGCCACCGCCAACGCCGCCGGCCTGGACGGCGCAGCGCTGCTGGCGGCCACGGGTGACGCTGAGGTGAAGGCTGAGTTGGCGGCCAACACCGAGGCGGCCGTGGCGCGCGGGACGTTCGGGATTCCGACCTTCTTCGTGGGGGACGAGATCTTCTTCGGGAAGGAGCGGCTCGGGCAGGTCGAGGCGGAGTTGGCGAAGGGGTAGCAAAGCGCCCCCTCCGTCACGCGGCTGCGCCGCGCGCCGCCTCCCCCGCGTCGCGGGTGAGGAGGACACCGCCTCCCTCCTGCCCCGCTTGCGGGGGAGGTGGCTCGGCGCGAAGCGACGAGACGGAGGGGGCGCTTCTGCGGCCCGACGCCCTCCCCCGACCTCCCCGGCGAACGCCGGGGCCCAGATTCATCCAAAGCGGTTTGGGCGTTCGCGTTCCCCCGCACGATACAAGCGGCCACGCCCCCGGGTTCGATCTGGATCCCGGCGTTCGCCGGGAAGGTCGGGTTTGGTGTGGAACGACCTCTCCCCAGAGAGGGAACCCTCCTTACATCTCACGGCGAGACGATCGCAGGGCGGGTCAGCCTCCAAGAGATGTAAGGAGAACACCGACCTAGGAGGTCGGGGCGTGACCCCCTCTTCCAAAGGGAGAGGGAGGGGCCCGTCGCGAAGCGGCGGGAGGGTGAGGGGTTACGAGGTTTGACGGCGTGCCGGCGCTCCGTCGGACGCCGTACCCCCTCACCCCGGCCCTCTCCCCATGGGAGAGGGTGCTTGGCGAGCTTTGCGGACGTTTAGCCAAGAACGAGCCAAGCAGCGGCTATAAGCAGCACCGCGACCGCGAGGCATGCGACTACATGGATCGTTCGGCCGATGGGCGGTGTCGCTACTTCGTAAAACGGGATGACCGTAGCGCTTGGATCGATCTGCAGCTCAGCCCCGTTCGCTAGACACCACTGTTCAAGGTCTGCCTTAAGCACCGGCCAAAGATCGAGAGCCCAGTCTGGAGCGACCGCTGGCCAGGCCTGCTCAGTCGGAAGACACGCGGTCAGGACGCCCATCGGCAGCTCAAGGATGAATGAGCCGCCTGGTCCGATCACGACCAACTCTTCCTTCCAGCGTGCTGTGAACCGGAATGTGCGTGAAGCCATGTCAAAGCTTGGCCTCTGGATGCCTCGAGCGCAACGGCAGCTTCTCCCCATCTCGCCCACCCGCCCCCCTCCCCCTAGACTCCCCGTCCCCCGCCTGCTACACGCCGCGCCTCGCTCCCGGACCTCGTCCTGGGGCGTGCTCGTCGTTATCCGTTCGGGGTGATGGCGGGTTCAAATCCGTGGGAGGGACGCCAAGCCCGCACCACGGCTCACCAGTGAGGACACTATGGCTAAGAAGATCCTGGGCTACATCAAGCTCCAGGTGAAGGCTGGCTCGGCCACGCCTTCGCCCCCCATCGGCCCGGCTCTGGGTCAGCGCGGCGTCAACATCATGGGCTTCTGTAAGGAGTTCAACGCGCGCACCGAGAACGTCGAAAAGGGCACCCCCCTGCCGACCGTGATCACCGTCTACCAAGACAAGTCGTTCACCTTCATCACCAAGACGCCCCCGGCGACGCACTACCTGAAGCAGATCACCGGTCTGAAGTCGGGCGCCAAGCTGACCGGTCGTGAGACCGTCGGCGAAGTGACGCGCACCCAGCTGCGCGAAATCGCCGAAAAGAAGATGAAGGACCTGAACGCCAACGACATCGAGGCTGCGGCCAAGATCATCGAAGGCTCCGCCAAGGCCATGGGCCTGAAGATCGTGGAGGCCTAATCCAATGGCTAAGCAACCCAAGCGCATCACCGCCTGGACCGGCGACCGCGACGCGGCCCACTCGGTCGAAGCCGCCATCGCCCTCGTGAAGGCCAACGCCAAGGCCAAGTTCGACGAGACCATCGAAATCTCGGTCAACCTGGGCGTTGACCCGCGTCACGCCGACCAACAGGTCCGTGGCGTCGTCAACCTGCCCTCGGGCACCGGCCGTGACGTCCGCGTCGCCGTGTTCGCCAAGGACGCCAAGGCGGCCGAAGCCACCGCGGCCGGCGCCGAGCACGTCGGCGCTGACGACCTGTACGAAAAGATCGCCGGCGGCTTCATGGACTTCGATCGCGTCATCGCGACCCCGGACATGATGGCTCTGGTCGGTCGCCTCGGTAAGGTGCTGGGCCCGCGCGGCCTGATGCCGAACCCGAAGGTCGGCACCGTGACCCCGAACGTCGGCCAGGCCGTCAAGGACGCCAAGGGCGGCGCCGTTGAGTTCCGCGTCGAAAAGGCCGGTATCGTTCACGCCGGCATCGGCAAGGCCTCGTTCACCGACGAAGCCCTGGCGATCAACGTCAAGGCTCTGATCGAAGCCCTGAACCGCGCTAAGCCCTCGGGCGCCAAGGGCGTGTTCATCAAGCGCGTCGGCCTGTCGTCGACGATGGGCCCGGGCTTCAAGATCGACGTCAGCTCGATCGGCGCCTGAGCCACCTGAGTTTTAGTAAGCGTACCAGTAAAGCGTAGCGGCACGGGCGCTGGAGCCATCCAGCGCCCGTTCTGCGTTTGGGGGCTGGGGATGGCTTGAGCGTTTGCTCCCGTCGTCATCCCGCGCATAAAGCGCGGGATGACGGGTGAGGAAGATCCGTGGCCCCTCGCCCCTCAATTGCCGCCCCGGCTAGCCGATGCTACCTTCTGTCTAGCCGGAGGTTCCGATGCCCTTCCATGTCCGCGACCCGGAGACCGACGCGCTGGTGCGTGAGCTGGCGCAGAAGACCAAGCTCGGCATCACCGAGGCCGTGAAGCTGGCCGCGACCGAGGCCTTAGCCGCGCGCGAAAAGGCCCGGGCGGAAAAGCTGGCGCGGATGGATGCGATTCTCGCCGAGTTCGACGCCGCGCCTCGCACCGGCCTAAAAGCGGACAAGGCGTTCTTCGACAGCCTCAACGACGACTGATGTTCGTCGACGCCTCGGCCTGGGTGGCCATCATTCTTCGAGAGCCGGAGCGCGAGCGGTTTCGTATGGCCATAGCCGACGCCGAGGCGATCCTGACCTCCCCGCTAGCGATCTGGGAGACGGTGCGGGCCGCAACGCGCGAGACCAAAGATCCGGTTGATGTGGTCCGTGCGCGCTTGATGGGGATTCTGGCGAGTATCGACGCGCGGATCGTCGCGATCGGCGCCGAGGAGGGCCGCATCGCTCTCGACGCCCACGCCCGCTTCGGCAAGGGCGTCCATCCCGCGCGGCTGAACATGGGCGACTGCTTTTCCTACGCCTGCGCCAAGGTTCACGGTGTCCCCCTCCTCTACAAGGGCGAGGACTTCGCCCTGACCGACATCGAGGCGGCCTGATGCCCGACACCCTCCTCGACGTCGCCGTGATCGGTGGCGGGCCCGCCGGGCTGATGGCGGCCGAGACGGTCGCGAAGGCCGGCCGGTCCGTGGCCGTGTTCGAGAAGATGCCGACCTTCGGACGCAAGTTCCTGATGGCCGGACGCGGCGGCCTGAACCTGACGCACAGCGAGGATTTCGACCGTTTCGCCACGCGCTATGGCGAACGATCCGCGAGGCTGCGCCCGATGCTGGACGCCTTCCCGCCTCGGGACCTCATCGCCTGGGCCGAGGGGCTGGGCCAGGAGACCTTCGTCGGGGCCAGCGGCCGGGTGTTTCCGCAGGCGATGAAGGCCTCGCCCCTGCTGCGCGCCTGGCTCTCGCGCCTGGAAGGCCTGGGCGTGTCGCTGCGGCCGCGCTCGACCTGGAGGGGCTGGGACGCCATGGGCGGCCTGCGGATCGACGACCCCAACGGCCGCAACACGGTGCGCGCCCGCGTCACCATCCTGGCGCTGGGCGGCGCCAGTTGGCCCAAGCTCGGCTCCGACGCGGCCTGGGCGCCGCTGCTGCGGGTGGGCGGTTCGGAGATCGCGCCCTTCCGCCCCGCCAACTGCGGCTTCGACGTCGCTTGGAGCGAGGTCTTCCGCGACCGCTTCGCGGGCGAACCGCTGAAGAACATCGCCCTGCGCCTGGGCGAGGCGCGCGCGCGCGGCGATGCGGTCATCGCCCGCTACGGCCTGGAAGGCGGCGCGATCTACGCCTTGGGCGGAGCGGCGCGCGATGCGGCCCTGGCGGGCGGCGCGACCCTGACCGTGGACCTTCGCCCCGACATTCCCGTCGAGACCCTGGAGCGCCGCCTGCACGCCCCGCGCGGCGGCCAGAGCCTGGCCAACTTCCTGCGCAAGGCCGTCAAGCTGTCGCCGGTCGAGGTCAATCTGCTGCGCGAGGCCCATGGCCTGGATCTCCCCGTGGAGCCGGCCGCCCTGGCGGCGGCGATCAAGGCCGCCCCGATCCGCCTGACCGGGGTCCAGCCGCTGGATCGCGCCATCTCCTCGGCCGGCGGCGTGCGCTTCGAGAGCCTGGACGGCCTGACGCTGAAGGGGCGTCCCGACGTGCTGCTGGCCGGCGAGATGCTGGACTGGGAAGCCCCCACCGGCGGCTACCTCCTGCAGGCCTGCTTCGCCACCGGCGTCGCCGCCGGCCGGGCGGCGCTGGAGCGGCTGGGCTAGGTTCGCACGTGACAAGGGCTCCGTCCGGTCCAGCGCTTGAAGGCGCGGGAGAAGGCGGCGGGCTCGGAGAAGCCGACGAGATAGGCGGTCTCGTTGACCGAGGCCTTGGCGCCGGTGAGGTAGCGCAGCGCCATGCGGTGGCGTAGCGCGTCCAGCACCGTCTTGTAGGTGACGTCCTCGGCCTTCAGCTTGCGAAACAGGGTCTGGCGGCTGAAGCCCAGGGCGCGGGCGACGGCCTCGGCGCTCACCTCGCCGGTGTGCAAAAGCGGCAGCAGCACGGCCTCGACCCGGCCGCGGACGGTCTTCTGGTCCTCAAGCTCCCGCAGCAGCTCGTCGGCCCGCTGGATGAGGACGCCGAACACGTAGCGCGGCTGCAGCGCCACGGGCCAGGTCGCGATGCGCGGGTCGAGCCGCATGGCGTTCCAGGGGCTGGAGAAGGTCACCGGGCACTGGAAAATGCGGTCATGCTCGGCGCGCCAGGCCGGGGCCGGATGGGTGAAACACACCTCCAGCACATGCGGCTCGGGCAGGAAGCGGCGCGGACCGCAGACCAGTCGGGCGAAGGCTCCTTCGGTCAGTTCGGGGAAGGTGTTGGGATCCGCGCGCGTATCGACCATCCAAAGCTGGCCGTCGCGGACGCTCAGCGCAAAACGCGGCCCGTCGCTGAGCCCTTCGGTCTCCAGGGTCAGCCGCCCGAAGCGCTGCATCTGGGCGAAGGCGTCGCCCATGGTGGCCGAGGCGTTCATGATCAAGCCGACGATCGAGATCTCCGCAAGATCGACCGCCTCGCCGAAATGCAGCGCCAGCGCCGGGTCGTCGCAAAGGTCCTGAGCCGCGCGCATCAGCGCCATATAGGTTGCGAGCGGCAGGCGCTGGTCGTGGTCCTGCAGGTCTTCAGGGACAAGGTCGGCCCGGTCCATCAGCGCCGCGCGATCCGCGCCCTGCTGGACAGCGAACGCGATCAAGCCGGCGACGACTCCCGCCGACGTGGTCAGGTTCGACATCGTCGCGGGCCCCAGGTGTTACAAACGATCATGCGCACGGCGGGAAAGATCATGGCGCGCGTCCCGCCCATCGACAAGTAATGGGCCATGACACCCCGGTATCGTTCTGTCGCCTCCATCCTGTTCGCCCTCGCCGCGCTGGCGCCGTCGATCGCCCTGGCGGAAAACCTCGAGGCCAGGCCCGGCGATCCGGCCTGGATGCACCTGGGCGCCAACGCCCTGCTTTGGGCGCACATCGCCGGCGGAGCGATCGGGATGGTCACCGGCGTCATCGCCCTGGCCGCGCGCAAGGGTCAGCGCGTCCACCGCGCGGCGGGATCGGTGTTCTTTTTGGCGATGTTCACCGCCTACGCCATCGGTGCGGGCGTGGCGCCGTTTCTCCAGACGGGGCAGCGCCCCAACTTCGTCGCCGGCGTCATGGCGCTGTACCTGCTGATCAGCGGGACGATGGCGGCTCGTCTCCGCGACAAGAAGGCCGGCGCGCCCGAGGTCATCGGGCTGATCGTCGCCCTCTGCATCACCGCCGCCGGCGTGACGTTCATGAAGATGGGCGCGGCCAGCCCCAGCGGGACGGTGGACGGCTCGCCGCCGCAGGCCTTCCTGTTGTTCACGATCGCCGGCGTCTTCGCGGCGGCGGGCGAGGCGCACGCGCTGCTGCGCAAGCAGCTGTCCAGGACCTCGCGGATCGCGCGGCACCTCTGGCGGATGTGCTTTTCCCTGTTCATCGCCTCGGGGTCGTTCTTCCTGGGGCAACAGCAGGTGTTTCCCAAGGCCCTGCAGGATTCGGCGCTGCTTTACGTCGCCGCCCTGGCGCCGCTTCCGATCCTGCTGTTCTGGCTGGGCAAGGTCTATGTCGACGAGGCGCTCCGCCGCCGCCAGCGCGCAAACTAAAGTTTTTACGCAACACATCGAAGGAAGCGTCATCCAGCGCCGCCCGGCGATGGTTCAAGCCATTGTCCCGACGCTTTGGCCCCTATAAGCAAGCGCCTTGCTGAACGCCGCGCGGCGCTTTGGAAGGTTGCGAATGCCAAGTCCCCTGATGGCGGCCCTGAAGGATGTGGGAGACGGGATTCGTCTCGCGCCCCTGTGGTGGCGGCTGGGCCTGGATCAGACGGCGTCGCGCTTTCAGCGCTCGGTGCTGGGGCCGTTCTGGATGGCCTGCAACCTCTTGGTCATCGCCTTCGCCCTGGCCTTTGTCGTCAGCGCCCTGATGGGCGTGGACATGATGAAGAGCTATCCGCAGGTGGTGGCGGGCCTCTTGGCCTGGTCGCTGGTGGGCACCACCATCGCCGAGGCCCAGGCGATCTTTCTCTACAACGCCGGCCTGATGCAGAGCCAACGCCTGCCGCTCAGCTTCTACGTCTTCCTGCACGCCCAGAAGTCGGCGACCAACTTCCTGTTCCAGGCGATCGCCTTCTGGGCGACGATGCTGGTGCTGAACCGTTTCGCGTTCCCACACTGGACGCTGATCCCGGCGCTGGCCGTGATGATGCTGATCGTCTGCTTCCAGGGCTTCATCATCGCCATCCCGTCCACCCGCTTCCGCGATGTGGCCTACATGATGAGCTATGTCGTCCAACTGCTGTTCTACGTGACGCCGGTGTTCTGGATGACCGAGAACGTCAGCGAAAAGCACCGCTGGGTGGTCGAGCTGAACCCCTTCACCCATCAGGTCGAGCTGCTGCGCGCGCCGCTGACCGGCCATGCGCCGGACGCCATCCACTGGTGGTGGACGCTAGGAACCCTGGGCGTGCTCGTCGTCGTCGCCATCACCTTGCTGGCGATGTTCCGCAAGCGCGTGGTCTTCTGGCTGTAGGAGACGGGGATGACGCACCAGATCAAGCTGACCAACGTCGATCTAGACTACTTCGTCTACAGCCTGCGCTCGCAGTCGCTGCGCAGCGCGGTGTTCAACCTCGCGGTCGGCGGCCGGATGTACAAGGCTGCGGGCGATGTGGCGGCCGTGAAGGCGCTGCACGACATCAATCTGGAGATCAACGAGGGCGACCGCATCGCCCTCGTCGGCCACAACGGCTCGGGCAAGACGACCCTGCTGAAGGTCATCGCCGGCATCTATTCGCCGACGCGCGGCGAGCTGTCGATCGACGGCGACATCACCTCGATGATCGCCATCAACGCCGGTCTCGACATGGAGGCCACGGGCCTTCGCAACATCCACAAGCTGGGCCTGATGCGCCGGCTTTCGCGGAAGGTCATCGACAGCCGCGTCGACGCCATCGCCGAGTTCTCGGGCCTGGGCGACTTCCTGCACCTGCCGGTGCGCACCTATTCGGCCGGTATGCTGGCGCGCCTGATGTTCACGGTGGCCACCGAGTTCGAGGCCGACATCCTGGTGCTGGACGAGTGGCTCAGCGCCGGCGACGCCGCCTTCGTGCAGAAGGCCGCCCAGCGTATGCACCGCATGGTCGAGGACGCCAAGATCATGGTGATGGCCACCCACGACCATGACCTGGTCCAGCGCGTCTGCAACCGCGTCTGCGAACTGCAGGGCGGAAAGATCGCCTTCCTCGGCTCGACCGAGGACTGGCTGGCCTACCGCGAAACCCAGGCCGCATGAGCCGCCTGCCGCCCGGCCTGAAGACCGGCCGCGACGTGTCGGTCACCGGCGTCGATGCGGCCGGGCGCACGGTCCTGACCGCCCGCGACGGCGATCCGCAGATGGTCTGGACGCCCACCCGCGAGGAGCGCAAGGCGCTGCGGGCGGCCAAGGCGGTGCGGATCGACGTCAAGCTTGAGGCGGTCGACGGCAAGCTGGTCGGCCCCGCGCTCTACGCCGACTGGGGCGACGGCTTTTCCGAGGACTCCTATGCCCGCCTGAAGGCCGGTCCGGACGGCTGGTTCGCCTCGCTGCCGGCCCGCAGTTTCCAGCTGAACGGCGTGCGGCTCGACCCGTCCGAGGGCGCCTGCGCTTTCACGGTCGAGGCCTTCACGGTCACCCGCATCGGCGATCTCGGCCGCGATCCGCGCGGCCTGCGCGGCGCGGTCATCCAGGCGCTGAAGCCGATGCTGGGCCCCCTGCGCGGCCCCGCCGGCGCGGCTTGGCGCCGAGGCCGGGCGCTGCTGGCCAAGGGCCGCGTGGCGCGTCCGGCGGGACGCGACGAGGGCGCGGTGGGCGCGACCTACGCCCACGCGATCGCGGTCTCCCGCAACCTGCGCAGCCCGCACTACGCCGCCCCGATCGCCGCCCCGATCACCCTGCCGGCCGAAGCGCCCAAGGTGGTGGCCTTCTACCTGCCGCAGTTTCATCCGTTCCCGGAGAATGACGCCTGGTGGGGCAAGGGCTTCACCGAGTGGACCAACGTCTCCAAGGCCCAGCCGCAGTTCCTGGGTCACTACCAGCCGCGCCTGCCGGCGGATCTGGGCTTCTATGACCTGCGTCAGCGCGAGGTGCTGGCCCAGCAGGTGGATCTGGCCAAGGGCGCGGGCGTCCACGCCTTCTGCTTCCACTATTACTGGTTCGCCGGAAAGCGCCTTCTGGAACGGCCGCTGGACCTGTTCCTGAACGATCCGAGCCTTGATCTGCCGTTCGCCCTCTGCTGGGCCAACGAGAACTGGACCCGGCGCTGGGACGGCGACGAGAGCGACATCCTGATGGGCCAGGAGCACTCGCCGCAGGACGACCGCGCCGTGTTCGAGGACCTGGCGCGCTACATCCGCGACCCGCGCTATCTGCGGGTGGGCGGCAAGCCGCTCCTGGTGCTGTACCGCCCCGAGATCCTGCCTGACGCCAAGGCCACCACCGACCGATGGCGCGAGCAGGCGCGGACCATGGGGTTGGGCGAGCTGCACCTGTTGTGCACCACCGCCTTCGGTTTCCAGGACTATGCCGGCCACGGCTTCGACGGGATCGTCGACTTCCCGCCGCACGCCATTGTCGAGGGCGAGATCACCAACCGGGTCACGCCGCTGCACGCCGGCTTCACCGGCAAGGTCTATGACTATCCCGCCGTGGCCCGCCACAAGCTGGACGAGCTGGAGCAGGTTCCGGCCGCCTTCGTCCCCGGCGTCATGCCCGGCTGGGACAACCAGGCCCGCAAGCCGTGGGCCGGGGTGGCGTTCCACAACGCCGATCCGGAAAGCTATTTCGGCTGGCTGTCGGGGGCGCTGAAGCACGCCGAGGCCAGGCATCCCAAGGGCGAGGCGCTGGTGTTCGTCAACGCCTGGAACGAGTGGGGCGAAGGCGCCTATCTCGAGCCCGACCGCTGGTTTGGCCACGGCTATCTGCACGCCACCCGCACCGCGCTCAGCGCCTGGCTGCCGCGCCTGACCAACGCCCATCCGATCATCGCCGAGGCACAGAGCCAGTTCGCCAAGCGCGCCGACGCGGTGACCTTGCTGCACCTGTTCTATCCCGAACTGATCGACTGGTTCGCCGAGCGCCTGGCCGCCACAGCCGACGTTCTGGATCTGATGATCACCGTGCCGGAGACCTGGAGCGAGGCGGATCTGGCCCGCGCCCGCGCCGCCTTCCCGGCCGCACACCTGGCGATCGCCGAGAACCGGGGCCGCGACATCCGCCCGTTCGTCGAGACGCTGCGCCGCGCCCGCGCGCTGGGCTATTCGGTGTTCTGCAAACTGCACTCCAAGCGCTCGCCGCATCAGGCCAAGGGCGACCAGTGGCGGGCCAAGCTGGTCGAGGGCCTGCTGGGCGGCGAGGCCGCGGCCCTGGCGCTGCGCGCCTTCGCCCAGGACCCGAAGCTGGGCCTGCTGGCCGCCGCCGGCGCGCGGATGCGGGTCGGCGATCCCGACGTCATGGACAACAACCGCGCCGAGGCCGACCGGCTGTCGGCGCGCATGGGCCTGAAGCCGCGCCCGGAGACGCCGTTCGCCGCCGGCTCGATGTTCTGGGGGCGGACGGAAGCCTTCGCCCCCCTGACCGACCTGTCGGATGACGAGATCGCCTTCGGACCGGAGCTTGGTCGCGTCGACGGCACCACCGCCCATGCGATCGAGCGCCTGACGGCCGCCATCGTCGAGCGCGCCGGCTATCGCGCGAGTTTTGAGCTGTGAGCCGGCTCGCTCGCCTCGCGCGTCGGGTCGGGCGCAAGCTGAAGGCCCTGACCCCCACGCCCAAGACGCCCGAACCGCCGTCGCTGCCGTTGATCCTGGACGCCCCCGTCGCCCCGGACTTCACGACGGCGCGCGAGGCTTGGTGCGCGCCCGCCTTCGGCGTGGTGGTGGACGCCGGCGGCCAGGTCCTGGGCGGCGCCGCGCGTCAGGCCCTGGGCTTCAGCCCCGATCTCGCCGCCCTGCCGGGCGTCCGTGTCAGTGAAGGCGGCAGCCGGCTGATCCTGCCTGAAGGTGCGCCTCGCCTGGCCAGGGGCGCCGTGGTCGCGGGCTGGGGCGACTTGCGCAACTATGCCGGCTTCGTCCTGAACACCCTGCCCGCGCTCGTCGAGGCGTCCAAGGCCGGCATCCTGGCCGACCACCCGCTGGTGACGCCGCCGCTGACGCGCTGGCAAGCCGATCTCCTGACGCTGGCCGGGCTGGCCCCGCCGCTGATCAACGCGGCGCCCTGGGTGGTCCTGGACGAGGCCGTGCTCTCGCCGCCCCCCTCCCCGGTCGCGACCCATGCCATGCTCGCCGAGGTGCGCGAGCGCGTGCTGGCGACGCTGGGCCCGGAAAGCGGCGCCCGCCCCAAACTCTATGTCAGCCGCGCCGACGCGATGAACGCGGTGATGGTCGACGAGGCGGGCGTCGAGATCGAACTGGCGGCGCTGGGCTATACGATCGTCCGTCCCGAGACGTCTTCGACGCATGAGCTGATCGGCCTTTTCCGCGAGGCCAAGGTCATTGTGGCGCCGACCGGAACCGTGCTGGCCAACGCCCTGTTCTGCGCGGCCGACGCCCAGATCGTCGAGATCCGACCGCCGGGCGCGAACGGTCTGTGGGTGCGCGACCTGGCGGTGCTCGCCGGCGCGACCTGGCATGGCTTCGACGCACCGGGCGAGAAGGAAGCTCCGGACGCGCCGCTGGATCCGGCCTTGCCGCCCGCCTCGGCGTTCGGCTGGCGCGCCGACGCAGCCGCGCTGCTGGCGTTCCTGGCGCAGCGGAGCTGAGGGCGACCCCGTGGCTTCCTTCATCGATCTTTCGAGCGCGGACCTCTCGCCCCTGTCGGGCGCCCTGCATGGCCCCGACCGCGTGGCGCGCGCCCTGCTGATCCAGGGCGGCGCCCTGGTGCCGCCGCGCCCGATGCTGTGGCCCTGCGCCGGCGACATGCTGAACGGCCTGCACATCCTGGGCGATCTCCACGCGCCCGATGTCGACCTGCTGGTGGCCAAACGCGTGGTGGCCGGCGGCTCCGGCGCGCACCTGAAGCTGGACGACCAGCTCGTCTACGCCGAGGGCGCCTATCCCTATTACGTCCAGCACTGGTACCAGCACGACATTGCGCGCCAGGCCTGGGATTTCGACGCGCCGGTGACGCACCGGCTCGACCGGGCCTTCGTGATCACCCACTTCAACTTCGTCTGGGGTCACTGGCTGACCGAGATGTACCCCAAGCTGTTCGTGATCCGCGCCCTGAACGCGGCGGGGATCACCGCGCCGCTGCTGCTGCCCCGGACGGCCCCCGGCTATGTGGCGCGCATCGTGCGGATGATGCTGCCCGACCAGGAGATCGTCACCTACGACCCGCGCGACGAAGCCGTCGAGATCGGCGCGGCCCTGCTGCCGCACATGCTGAACCGCAACTATGTGTTCCACGACTTCCTGCGCTGGAACCTTGAGCGCGAGGCCTTGAGCTTCACCAAGGGCGGTGACGCGGACATGCTGTTCGTCAGCCGGGGCGGCGTGCGCACGGCCCAGTCCTTCCGCGAGCTTGAGAACGAGGCCGAGATCGAGGGCCTGGCCCAGGAGGCCGGCCTCACCCTGGTGCGCCCCGAGACCCTGGGCTGGGACCAGCAGGCGCGTCTCTTCTCCCGCGCGCGTCTGGTGGCCGGCGAGTTCGGCTCGGGCCTGCACAACGCCCTGCTCTCGCCGCAGGGCTGCCAGGTGGTGTCGCTGAACTGGCTGGTGGAGGTGCAGTCGCGGATCGGCAACTTCCGCCGCCACGACGTCGGCTACATCCTGCCCGCCGACGGCCAGGCCCGGCTCTATTCAATCGAACCCCAGGCCAACCAGCCGTTCACCATCGACCCCGTGGAGTTCCGCCAGAAGCTGGCGATCGCCGTGGACCGAGCCCAGGCGCGCAAGGCCATGGCGGGCTGGGACGACGCCCCCTTCCCCGCCGATACGCCGGAACTCAGGCTGTAGAGATCCAACATCCAGCGCCCCTTTTGAACGCTCTGGATGATCCCATCCCAGGCCAAGGGGTGCTAGCCGATCCGGAAGCGCTCGACGGCCAGGCGCAGCGCGCCGGCGTTGATCGGCTTGGCCAGCACCTGCACCGACTCGAAGCCCGCGCGCGGCAGGTCGCCATAGCCGGTGGCGAAGACGAACGGCACGCCCTGCTCGCGCAGGCGTTCGGCGACCGGAAACACCATCTCGCCGCCGATATTGACGTCCAGCACCGCGCCGTCGGGCGAGGGATGGTCGCGCAGCCAGGCCAGGGCGGCGTCGACGGCGCCGAATGAGCCGGCCACCTCGCACCCCATGTCGCCGAGCATGTCCTCGACCATCATGGCCACCAGGGCCTCATCCTCGACGATCATGACCCGGGCGGTCTTCATGCGGCCAGGCTCATGCGTTCGGAGAGCGGCGCGCGCAGCGTGAAGACCAAGCCCGTGGGCGCGAAGTCGAGCACCGCCTGGCCGCCGAGGTCCCGCGCCAGGCCCTGATGCACCATCTTGGAGCCGAACCCGTTGCGCGTGGGCGGCCCCGACAGGGCGGGCCCACCCTGTTCGCGCCAGATCAGGGTCAGAAGCCCCGGAGCGGTCGCCTTGTCGACGTTCCATTCGATCGCGACCCGGCCTTGGGGGGTCGAGAGGGCGCCATGGCGCGCGGCGTTGGCGATCAGCTCGTGGATGGCCATGTGCACCGACACCGCCGTCTCGGCGCTGAAGGCGACGGCCGGGCCCTGGACCTCGAACCGTCCCGCAACGTCGTCGGCGAAGGTCGCCAGGGTGCGTTGCAGGATCTCCTCCAGTTGCGGACGTCCCCAGGCGCGGCGGGTCAGCAGTTCGTGCGCCTGCGAGAGCGCCAGGATCCGGCTCTCGAACACGTCGGCAAAGGCCTCGGGCGACGGGGTCGTGCGCAGGGTCTGGCGGGTGATCGACTGCACGATCGCCAGGGTGTTCTTCACGCGGTGATCCAGCTCGCGCAGCAGGAAGTGACCGTGCTCGAGCGAGGCGGCGAGGTAGTCATTGAGCCGACCGCTCTCCAGGGCCGAGGCCGTGGCGCGCGCGACCACCTGCAGCTTGCGCAGCACCTCGGGCGGCGGATCATAGGGTCGCGCCCAATAGACGGCGATTGCGGCGATCGGATCACGCGGCCGGACGGGCGCGATCGCCAGGCTCTTCACGAAGGTGGGCCGATAGGCGTCGTGGGGCATGTCGGGATCGGCGTAGATATCGGGACAGACCACAACGCGACCGCTCTTCATCACGCGGCCGGCCACGCACTGGTCCATCGGGAAACGCTTGCCTTTCCAGAGCGGCCCGATCGCGTCCTCGTCGACGTACCAGCACAGGTCCTTGTCACGCATGACGAAGGCCACGCCGTCGGCGTCCAGAATGCGCCGCGCGGCGCCGCGCACCACATCGGCGACCTCGTTGATCGTGCGCGTCGCCGACAGCGTCTCGATCATCTCGATCAGAGTCGTCAGGCCGGTTTCGGCGTCGCCGATGCTGTGGTTGACGTCGAGCTCCCGCATAGCTCCAGTCGCACGATGGTTGTGCCGTGAAACCCTAACATGTAGCCGTCGCTGAACAAGCACGATCACCATGCGCGAATCAGAACGCCACGCCGCGCGAACCTGCGGAAAGTCGCACGAGACGGGGCCTCGCGCCTTGATAAGTCTCAAACTTTCGCCCGGGGGCGTCACTCGGTCGCAGGCGCCCCGCGCAGAACCCGATCCAGCCGCTGTCGGTCCAGCGCCCCTTCCCAGCGCGCCACCACCAGGGTGGCGACGCCGTTGCCGACCAGGTTGGTCAGGGCCCGGCACTCGCTCATGAACCGGTCGACGCCCACCAGGATGGCGAGCGCGGCGATCGGGATGTCGGGCACGACGGCCAGGGTGGCGGCCAGGGTGATGAAGCCCGCCCCCGTCACGCCCGAAGCGCCCTTCGAGGTCAGCATCGCCACGCCCAGCAGCGCCAGCTCCTGGCCCAGCGACAGCGGGGTGTTCGTCGCCTGGGCCAGGAACAGCGTGGCCAGGGTCATGTAGATGTTGGTGCCATCGAGGTTGAAGCTGTAGCCCGTGGGGATCACCAGCCCGACCACCGAGCGGCGGGCCCCGGCGTTCTCCAGCTTCTCCATCATCTGCGGCAGCACCGATTCCGAGGAGCTGGTGCCCAGCACGATCAGGAGCTCCTCACGGATATAGGCCAGGAACCGGAAGATCGAGAACCCGCTGACCCAGGCGATGGCCCCCAGCACCACCAGCACGAACAGCAGCGAGGTGACATAGAAGGTCGCCACCAGCGCGCCCAGCTGCACCAGCGCCTCCACCCCGTACTTGCCGATGGTGAAGCCCATGGCCCCGAACGCGCCGATCGGGGCCAGGCGCACGACGATATGGATGATCCCGAAGAACAGCTTGGACGTCTCGTCCAGCACATGGGCGACCTTCTCGCCGAAGTCGCCCATGCGCACGCAGGCGAACCCGGTCAGGATCGCGATCACCAGCACCTGCAGCAGATTCCCGTCGGCGAAGGCGCCGATGAAGGTGTCGGGGATCAGGTGCAGCAGATAGGCGACCATGCCCTCGCCGTGCTGGGCCTTTTCGACGTAGCCGGCGGCGATCGACGCATCGAGCGTGGCCGGATCGATGTTGAAGCCGGCGCCCGGCTGGATCAGGCGGCCGACGACCAGGCCAATCACCAGGGCCAGGGTCGAGACCACCTCGAAATAGATCAGCGCCTTCACGCCCACCCGGCCGAACGCCTTCATGTCACCCATGCGCGCGATGCCGCCGGCCACGGTGCAGAAGATCACCGGCGCGATGACCAGCTTGATCAGCTTGATAAACCCGTCGCCCAGCGGCTTCAGCGCCACCCCGATCTGCGGCCATATCGCCCCGACCAGCACCCCCAGGACGATCGCGATCAGCACCTGCACATAGATGGACTTCAAATGCCGCACGCGTTCTTCCCCCGCCGCGCGGACGGGGTTCTAACCGCCCCCGTCTTGCGCTATTGACCCTGACCCGCGCGCCGCGCGGCCCGGTAGCTCAGCAGGATAGAGCAGCGCTTTCCTAAAGCGAAGGTCGGGGGTTCGAGTCCCTCCCGGGCCGCCAGGGGCGCCAGTAATCGCTCAGGCTGAGAGCGCGTGCGGCGCGGCGCTGGCGTCGGCCTTGATCCAGCATCCGGCTCGATTCGTCTGCGCGAAGGCGTTCGTCACCCCAAGCGTGGTTTCCGAAGCGCCGAGGAACAGATGGCCGCCGTTCTGCATCTGTCCGGCGACCAAATCCAAGATCCGGCGTCGGGTAGAAATATCAAAATAAATCAGCACGTTGCGACAGAAAACGATGTCGAAACGCCCCAAAGCCCAAGGCGAGTCCATCAGGTTGTGGCGTTTCCAAGTGACCCTGCTGCGAAGCTCATTCTTGGCGCGCCAGGATTCGCCGTCCTTGTCGAAATAGCGGGTGAGCTTCTGAATAGGCAGGCCGCGCTGGATCTCGAAACTCGAATAGACGCCCGCTGCGGCCTTGGTCAGGCAGCTCTGCGAAATGTCGGTGCCGACGATCTCGACGGCGTTCTCGGCGCTAAGGTGCGGCAGCTCATCGCAAAGCATCGCGATGGAATAGGCCTCCTGACCGGTGGAGGCGGCCGCGCTCCAGATTCGGAGGGGGCCGGCCCCTCGGCGCCCTGGATCGGAGAGCAGAGTTCGCAGGACCTCGAAGGGCGTTTGGTCGCGGAAGAAGAAGGTCTCGTTGGTGGTCATCGCGTCCAGGGCGGCGTCGACCACGCGGGCCTCCGGTCTATCCCGGATCGCGTCGATGAGCGCGTCGATATCGGCGTAGCCGCTAGTGCCGGCGATCGGCGCCAGTCGAGTCTTGACCAGATAGTCTTTGGTCTCGTCGATCAGGATACCCGTGCGCCGGTGCAGGAGCTCGGCGAAAAACAGAAGGTTCTGAGGGGTCACGCCACGCTCCGGGCTCTTGACGCTATATAGGGGCCGATCTGATCCAGCGGCAAAACAGCTTCGGCGAGGCCGGCGTTGGCGACCGCCCCGGGCATGCCCCAGACGACGCTGGTCGCCTCATCCTGAGCGATGATCGTCCCGCCGACCTTGGCCAGGACGGCCGCGCCATCGCGCCCGTCACGTCCCATGCCCGTCAGCACGACCCCCAGCACACGGCCTTTCCAGAACCGCGCGGCGGACTCGAACAGAGGGTCAGCCGAAGGACGGCAATAGTTGACCTCGGGTCCTTGATCCAGATGGATACTGGGACCGCCGCCGCCGGCCGCACGGACGGTCATGTGGTAGTCGCCGGGCGCGACATAGATCACGCCGGGCACGATGGGCTCGCCGTTCTGAGCCTCGCGGGCCGTCAGATGCGATATGGGGTCCAACATCTGCGCCAGGGTGCGGGTGAAGCCGGGCGGCATGTGTTGGGCGATCAGAATGGGAGACGTCCAGTCCGCGCCGAGCCCGGCGATAAAGCGACGGAGCGCGGGGGGGCCTCCTGTGGAGGACGCCACGACCACGGCCTCGATCGGACCGGCGGGGCCCGACGAGGGCGGGGCTAGCGTTGGACGCGGCGCGGCTTGGGGCGGCGCGGGCCGCGCGGCGCGCGCGCCGAGGTGACGGACCTTCTCGATCAGGTCCTTCCGGTACAGATCAGCGCCGCCAAGCTTGTTGGCCGAGGGCTTGGCGATGTAGTCGGCCGCCCCCAGATCAAGCGCCCGCAGCGTGACTTCGGCCCCACGCTCGGTCAGGGTCGAGGCCATGATGACCCTGAGGTCGGGCTTGGCCGCCAAGAGCTTGGGCAGCGCCTCGAGGCCCGACATCACCGGCATCTCGATGTCCAGCAGGCAGACGTCGACCGAGGTGTCCGCCAGCTTGCGCAGCGCCTGACCGCCATCGACGGCGATGGCCGCAATGATGAAGCCCGCCTCCTCAAGCCAGCGCGTGACCATCCCGCGGACCACGGCGGAGTCGTCGACAATCATGACCCGCACGGGATGGGCTGTCGCCGCGACGGCGGCGCTCATCGCGCGATACCGGCCATGGCGAGTTTGGCTTCGAGAGCGGGCTCATCGAACGGTTTGAAAATGTACTCGTCGGCTCCCGCCGCCATCGCCTGGGTGATGTGGTCCAGATCGTTTTCGGTCGTACAGAACACGACCTTGGCGTCCCGCCCGGCGGGCGCGGCGCGAAGCGTCTTCAGGAAGGTCAAGCCATCCATCCGCGGCATGTTCCAGTCCAGGAGCACCGCGTCCGGCATGCGGGCCTGGCACGCGTTGAGCGCATCAAGCCCGTCTTCGGCCTCCTCGACCGCATAGCCCATGCGCTCGAGCATGCGCCGCGCGACCTTCCGGATCACCGCGCTGTCGTCGACGACCAGAACACAGGTCATGCTGCGGCTCCATAATGCCCGGTCCCGCCGGTGATCAGTTTCGAGGCGTCCAGCACAACCAGCAGCCCCTCGGGCAGGCGGAACACGCCGGGGATGATTTCGGCCCACCGCACCGGCAAATTGTCCGGGGGCGGAATAAGATCGATCGGATCCAGCTTCACCACCGACTCGACCTCGTCGACGACCAGACCGTAGTGGTCGCCGCCCAGCTCCAGTCCGACCGCCTTGGCAGGCCTGGCGGTGGGGTCGCGCGGTTTCATGGCCAGGCGCGCCCGGGCGCAGACCGCCGTGACGATCCGCCCTCGAAGATTCAACACGCCAATGATTTCCGGCGGCGCCAGCGGCACCGGGGTGATGTTGCGTGGGTAAAACACGTCATGCACCACCAAGGCGTCCAACCCGAAGAGATGGCCGCCGACGCGGAGGGTCACATAGTCCCGCGCGCTCATGCGGCGATCCTTCCATCGGCGTCGCCGCCCGTCGCGCCCTTGGCGTGCTCGGCCAGGGCCAGCAGCATGAAGTGGTCGAGATCCAGCAGCTCGGTCGCCCGCCCGTTGATCAGCGCCACGCCCCGGACGCCCGGTCGACTTGCGGTCAGCTCGATATCGAGCTTGGCCCCGACCACGTCGACGATCTGGTCGACCGCCAGGCCCATGGCGTAGAGCATGCCCTGCACCACCAGCAGCGGCTGCGATCCGCTCTCCATAAAGCGCTGGCCGTCTTCGATCGTGAGCACCGGCATCAACTTGCCGCGATAATCGACCGCAGCGCGATCGCCGATGCGTTGAATGGTGGTGACCGGCGCCTGCTCGAGGCGTGTGATGCGCGAGAGCTCCACGGCTTTCAGCGCGCCTGCGCCGACCCGGACAATGAGCAGGCTGACCAGCTCCGCCGCCTCCGCTTCCGTCCACACCGCGGCTTCGTCGATCGCCTTCTGGGCGCGCGCGGGCATGTCGCCGGCGCGGTCGGACAAGCCGTTGGGATCAATGATCAGCACGACCGAACCATCGCCCAGCAGGGTGGCGCCCGAGAATACGGGAATGGTGCGCAAGACGCTGGCCAGGGGTTTGACCACGATCTCTTCGGTGTCGATCACCTCCTCGACCAGAACGCCGAAGCGGTGCGCGCCCACGCGCATGATCAAGACAAACTTGGCCTCGTGCCGGCGTTCGCGGCCCAGCTCCTCGGAAAGGTCGATGAGCGGGATCAGTTGCTCGCGCAGGCGCAGCATGCGGACGTGCTCGATCTCCTCGAAACGGTGGTCGGAATCGGCGCTGACCTTGACCAGCTCCTGCACCGAGGCCTGCGGGACAGCGAAGCGTTCGCCCGCTGCGCGGATGATCAGCGCCGAGACGATCGCCAGCGTCAGAGGGATCTTGACCGTAACGACGCAGCCCTGGCCCAGGGTCGACTGCAGCTCGATCTGGCCGCCGATCTGTTCGATATTGCTGCGGACCACATCCATGCCGACGCCGCGGCCCGAGACATTGGTGACGACCACCGCAGTCGAGAAGCCCGGTGCGAAAATCAGCCGATGCACCTGGGCCTCGGTCATGGTTTCGGCTTCGGCCCGGCCCACAATGCCCTTTTCGATCGCCTTCTCGCGGATGCGCGCGGTGTCCAGCCCCCGGCCGTCGTCCCGCAGGCGGATCACGATCGCGCCGCCCTCGTGATAGGCTGAGAGGTGGATCAAGCCGGCCTCGGGCTTGCCCGCCGCGCGACGCGCCTCCGGCCCCTCCAGACCGTGGTCGGCGGAGTTGCGGACCATATGGGTCAAGGGGTCGCGGATCTGTTCCAGGACCTGCCGATCCAGCTCCGTCGCCTCGCCCTCCATGACCAGTTCGATGGGCTTGCCCAACTCGCCGGAGAGGTCGCGAACCAGCCGCGGCAGCTTTTTCCAAGCCTGGCCGATGGGCTGCATCCGCGTCTTCATGACGCTGTCCTGCAGCTCTCCGGTGATGGAGGACAGGCGTTGCAGCGGTGGCGTGAAGGTCTCGTCCCCGCGCCCTCGATTGAGCTGCAGGAGCTGATTGCGGGTCAGAACCAGCTCCGAAACCAGCGTCATCATGTCTTCCAGCACGTCGACACCGACGCGGATGGTCTGAGGACCCAGGCTCTCGCTCACCGGGGCTTCGGGCGCGCTGTCGGTTTGGTCCGGTTCGAACGCTGCAGCCGGCGAGGCCGCCGCCGGCGTCTCGACGGGCGGCGCCGGCGCGCCGAAGACCGGCCCTTCGGCGGCCAGGAACGCCGCCTCAAGCTCTTCGAGAGACACCTCGCCCGGCCGCAGCGTACGCTCCGGAGCCGCCACGTCCGCTGCGAGCGGTTCGGGTTCGGCGGCCACGGCCGACTGTTCCGACGGGGCGGCGCCGTCCGAAAACGCCTCCAGCGCCCGGATCAGCGCCGTGTCGTCACCCTCGGGCTCCCGGCCCAGATCGCCGAGCCCGTCAAGGATCATCTTGATACGGTCGATCGCGCTCAGCACGGCCGTCACGGCTTGCGAAGAGACCTGCAGACGCCCGTCGCGGAACCGCCCCAGCAGCGTTTCGCCGGCGTGGGCGATGGCCTCCAGGCGTCCCAGGCCCAGAAAGCCGCAGGCGCCCTTCAGCGTGTGGACGAGGCGAAAGATCTTATCCAGAGCGGCGCGATCCTCGGGCCGCGCTTCAAACCGCACCAGTTCGACATCGATCACCTCGAGCCCTTCGTGGGCCTCGACCAGGAAGTCGGCGATCAGATCATCCATCGCTATCTCCGAAGGCCCTAACCGCGCCGGAGCGTGGTTAGGCGGCCCGCACCGTCTTCAGGAAGGTGTCCACGCGGTCACGCAGCGCTGCGGCCTGGCGCCCCAGCTCCTGCGAGGCGCTGACCACCTGGTGCGAGGCCGAGCCGGTCTGTTGCGCGCCATGCAAGACGTCGGAAATGTTCCGCGACACGTCTTGAGCGCCGTTGGCGGCTTCGGAGGTGTTGCGCGCGATCTCGCGGGTCGCGGCCGATTGCTCTTCGACCGCGGCGTTGATGGCCGTCGACACCGCGTTCATCTCGTCAATGATGCGCTGGATTTCGGAGATCGCCGACACCGAGTCGCTGGTGATGTTCTGGATCTCGTGGATCTGCGCGGCGATGTCCTCGGTGGCCTTGGCGGTCTGGGTGGCCAGACCCTTGACCTCGGCGGCCACGACGGCGAAGCCCCGGCCGGCCTCGCCGGCGCGCGCGCTTTCGATCGTGGCGTTCAGGGCCAGGAGATTGGTCTGACCGGCGATCTCGCTGATCAGGTTGACCACCTCGCCGATCTTCTGCGCCGAGACGGACATCCGGTCGATGGTCTCGCTGGTGCGGCGAGCGCGGTCGACGGCCTGGGCGGCGATCGAGGTCGAGTGATTGACCTGATGGGCGATCTCGTTGACCGACTTGCCCATCTCGTCGGTCGAGGAGGCCACCACGGCGACGCTGGTCGTGGCTTCTTCGGCGGCGGCGGCCACGGTCGCCGACTGCTCGCTGGTGCGGCTGGCGGTATCGGCCAAGGCGCGGGCCGTGAGCTCCAACTCGTCGGCCTTCTCGGCGACCAGGGCGACGACCGCGCCGACATCCGCCTCGAACTGATCCGCCATGGCGCGAACAGCCTCGCGCTTGGCGATTTCGGACTGCGCCGTCGTCTCGCGGGCGGCCTTGAGATTACCCTTGAAGTCCTCCAGCGCGACCGCCAGGCGGCCCATCTCGTTCTGATCGCGGGTAAACGGCGTGTGGACGTCCAGATCATCGGCGCGGAGCTTGTCGATCACCGCCAGCAGACCGCCGATGCGGCGCTGGATGCCGAACGCGAGCTGGACGGCCAGCAAGACCGCGAGGGCCAGGAAGGCGGCGACGACGCCGAGCCGTACGAACAGATCGGTCATGGCCGCCTGCTGGCGGTTCTCCAGCATCGTGTCGAGCACGACCGTGTCGGCGCGCCAAAGCGCGTCGATCGCGTTCAAGGCGACGCGTTCGGCGGCGATCGCTTCGGGCGACGTCGGATCGCTGGCCGCCATGACGGCGCTCACCGCCGTCTCCAGCTGGCGCAACGAGGCGGTCAAACCCGTGGCCACGGCGCGGCTTTTGTCGTTCGCCACCGCCGCTTCCACCGACGCCTTGGTCCGGTCCAGGGCGTCCTTGATCTGTGCGGAGTTCACCGCGCGGTCTTCGAGGGTGATCTGGTTGTGCCGAACACCGATGGTCCGCGCCAGGTTGGGCAAGCCGATGACCGCCGCATCCATGGCGTAGTAGCTGTCCAGATCAGGATCCAGGGTCAGGTTGGAGCCGTCGGCCACGGCCGCGATCAGCTTGTTCATCGCCTCGCCGCGCTGGTCGGGCGTCGCGCCCTGCAAGGCCTGCGCCGCCGCTTCCGCCGAGAAATCCTCGGCGCCGGCCGGGGACGCGCCGCCGGTCTGACCCGCCGAGGCGTAGATCGAGAGCGCTTGCGGCCAGGCCTTCCGGAGCCATTCGACGCCGGCGCGCTCCTTCTGGGCGAACGAGACCTCCTTCATCACCTGTTGAACATAGATGAAGGTCATCAGCGCCAGCGGCGCCAGAAGAACCAGCGCCATCAGGCCCAGCTTCTTTCCGATGGAAAGCCTGCTGTTGAGTAGCTCGAACATCGACCGTCCCTTTTCCCGATCTTCACGGCGCGCCACGGGCCCAACGCCGCAGAGTCTTAAAACCCGCCTTCATCGCGCTCCGCCCCCTCGCCTTCATCCGGGGGATGGGGGCGGCCTGGGCAAATCGCATGGGTCGTCAATCTCTGATCCGCGCGATTAACCGCGCGTTACCCGCCCCGAGCCCCGGCCCCGATTAACTCTAAGAGGTGCGATCTATACTCATTTTGAGTGCGGCAAATTTGGAGTAATACTGAAGCCTTTTAGCGTCGAGCTGCACCTACTAGGCTTCCGCCACGCCGCTCACCGCGAGCTCCGGCGGCGCAAAATCAGAAACACCGCCTATCTAAATGAGCAAAATGGCTCCCTTATACTCAAAAATACGCGCCTAAATTTTAAAACTGAATTATTCTAGCAAAACTTGCTCATGTATTCACTTAGCCACGGAATAGGAAGCCCTCAAACCGATCGCAAACAAGATCTATCCAGGATTAGTTTTCGCGAGTGAAATCGGCCCGATATCGGGGTGCGGCCAAATGTCACGAGGCCGAAGTAGGCAATCTTTATGCTTCAGCCGAGATTTTGATCGACTGGATCAGGTCGTCATCCGGACGGAGCCAAGAGACAAAGATGCCAGCCGCGAACATGCCCATCCTCGTCGTCGACGACTACAAGACGACCATCAAGATCGTACACGGACTTTTGCGCCAGCTCGGGTTCACGAACCTGGATGAGGCCGAGAACGGAGAGGAAGCCCTGCGCAAACTGCGCACGCAATCCTATCAGTTGGTCATCTCGGACTGGAACATGGAGCCGATGACCGGCATCGAACTGCTGCGGTCCGTGCGCGCCGACAGCGCCTTGCGCGCGACGCCCTTCATTATGATCACCGCGGAAAGCAAGGTTGAGAACGTCGTCGCCGCCAAACAGGCCGGCGCCAACAACTACATCGTCAAGCCTTTCAGCGCCGAGGCCCTCAAGCAGAAAATTGTGTCCATCTTCGGGGACTTCTGACCGCGATGACGGCGCGGCCCGACCTCATGTCCGATCCTGGCGGCGCTCCGGAGGCGGACCTGCAAGCGGCGATTTGCAGCCTGAATCCGGCCCGCTTCGCAGGCGAGCGGATCGGCGGGGCGCTGGTCGAATTGCAGGCGGCGCGCCAGGACGTGGAGAAGGCCGTTGAGCGCATCCTCGCCGAGGCCGAGGCGATGCTCGACGGCGACACCTCCGTCGAACGCGCTATCGCCGTGATGGAGGCGTGCGCCGTTCATGACATCGTTGGCCAGCGTCTCACCAAGGTCGAGGCGTTGCTGGCCGAGCTTGACCGGCGGCTGGCGCGCCTAGCCGGCGCCGCCGCGCTCACCGCGCTTCCGGAGGCAGAGTCTCCCTCCGAGGCCCGTCAACGGGAGCTCTGGCTCAACGGTCCCGCGCGTCCCGCCGAAGGACTCTCGCAGGCCGACGCTGACCGTCTTTTCGAATAGCCATCGGCCCGGCGTGGCCGTGTCGGCTTGTTAACCGTTTCCGCCAGATAGTCGAACCTGGGTTCAAGGTCAGCGATCATGCCGCCCCATTCATTCTCGCCGAAGGCGCTAACAGGTTCGATCAGCCGCATTCTGATGTTGGCGGTCGGATTGCTGACCCTCCTGCTGGCCGCCTCGGCCCTCTTCTGGGCCAGCGTCGAGGCCAACGAGATGGCGCTGCGGAAGCAGCAAACCAAGACCGACCTGATCCACGATGACCGCCTGCAAGCGCTCACCCGGCGCGTGGGCGTGATCCGCTACGATCTTCTGGCCCTGAAGGTCGCTGCGACCGGCGCTGACGTCTCCCTGATCGGCATCGAGTCCGTCCGCGCCCAGGCCAAGACACTGCAACGGGACGTCCGAGAGGTTGGCCGCCTCGTCAAGAGTGCGGAACTGCCAGGTCTCGGCGCGCAAGTCGCCGCCATAGAGACCAGCCTTGAGCCGCTCAGCGCGGAGGTCGAAGTCCTGGCTGCGGCCATCGAAGCCGGCGGATCAGCCGCCGCCGCGCCGCTGCGCGGTCCGTTCGACGCCCGCGTTCAGACGCTTACCCAAGCCGTCGAGGCACTGGATCAGGCGGTGGGCGCGCTGGCCGCGCGACATGGCAACCAGCGCCGCGCGTCCGAGGCGGCCTTGCTGAACGATAGCCAGCGGAACTTCACTTTCGCGATCGTCATCGCCGGGGCGAGCCTGCTGATCGGCGGCGCGATCCTGGCGATCCTTCAGCGACGCATCCTCAAGCCGCTGCGCCAGATCACCAGACATATGTCGGGCATGACTTCCGGCCAGTACGATATCGCGCCGCCCTTCGCCGAGCGCAATGACGAGATCGGCTGCATGGCCCGCTCCATCGCTGGACTTCAGGACGCGCTCCTCGAACGTCGCAAGGCCCGCGAGGCGCATGAGGCCGAGGTCGAGCTCTATCAGCTCGAACTCGAGCGCAGCGCGTCGGACGTCGAACGCATGAACACGGTGCGGTCAGCCATCCTCAACGACTTGGGCGAAGCCTTGGAGCGCGTGGCGGTCGGTGATCTGGGCGTGAGGCTGGACCAGCGGTTCCCCGAGGGTTTTGACCAGCTGCGCATCGACTTCAACGTCTCGATGGAAGCGCTGGGCAAGGTCATGCAGTCCATCCTCGAGGCGACGGAGGCGGTCAGCTTCGGCGCGTCCGAACTGTCGCGCGCGGCCAACCGTATGGCGACGCATACCGGCGAACAGGCCTCGTCGGTGCAGCAGTCGGCGCAGTCCTTGGCGAACCTTAAGGACGAGGTCACGGCCAACAACATGACCGCCCGGGACGTCCTGGGCGTCGTCAGCGACGCCAAGGCTTCCGCAGACACCACGCTGAGCGCCATGGAGCGCACCGTGCAGGCCATGAGCCGGATCGAGTCTTCATCGGCCGACATTCAGAAGATCAGCGAGGTGATCAGCGAGATCGCTTTCCAGACCAATCTCCTGGCCCTGAACGCGGGGGTCGAGGCCGCGCGAGCAGGAGAGTCCGGCCGCGGCTTCGCTGTCGTCGCGCAAGAAGTTCGCTCGCTGGCCCAGCGCTCCGCTCAATCGGCCCGGGAGATCACCGCGCTGGTCAATTCAGCCCGCGCTGACGTCGCGCAAGGCGGGCGCGAGGTTAGCAGCACCGGCGCGGCCCTCAACGCGATCGTAAGTCGCGTCCTGGAAATCCACGGCCTGGTCGAACGCATCTCCGCGTCCAACGAAGCCCAGGCTGGAACCATCGGTTCAATCACGCGGGCGGTTGACGTGATCGACGCCATCACGCGCGACAACTCTTCGATGGTGAGCGAGGCGACCGCCGCCAGTCAAACCCTGGCCGATGAGGCCAGCACGCTGACGACCTCGATCTCGCGCTTCCAAGGGCCGCTGCAAGGCCGCCAGAACGCCAGCGCCGAACCGCCGTCCATTGAGGCGCTCGACGAAATCGATCGTCTGTTCGGATGAGGAACGGCGCGTCATCGTCCCTGCGGCGTTCACGCCGCGCGCAGCGCCGCAGCCTAGGACGCCGAACGCACCATCCGCTCAAGGCGGCGCAGCAGCACCCGCGCCTCGAAAGGCTTACCGATAAAGTCGGCCGCGCCCAAATTCATCGATCGGCGGATATCCTCGGGCGAGGTCTGGGCGGTCAGCATCAAGGCCGGGATCTCCGCGAACGTCGGATCGCGACGCACCGCGTTGAGCAAGGCCAGGCCATCCATCCCGGGCATGTTGATGTCCACGACCATGGCGTGCGGCGCGACCACTGGCAGCATGTCCAGAGCGGCCTGTCCGTCGGCTGCGGTGCTGACCTCGTAACCTGCGCCTTCCAGGACCCCGGTCACGAGGTCGCGGATCGCTTCGTCGTCTTCCACAAGAAGGATTCGCATCGCGCCCACCCGACTATCCGCCCTCTGTTCTTCATGATCAGGCGTGCGAGATCAAGCGCGCTTCTTCCCGATGTGCCCTTGGCTGCGCGGAAGTACGGGAGCGCCAAATCGTGAGCACGCCCGACCGCTTGGACCAAAGGCAGCTCAGTCAAGCGGCTGTGGCGCACGCTCGGTTCAGGCAGGGCGAAGGCGGTCGGCGCCTGATCATGCGCTTTCACGATCTTAGCGGCCTTGATCTGTCCAACCGCGATCTGCGCGGCGCAGACCTGACGGGTTCGGATCTTTCCGATGCGCGGCTCGAAGGCGTCATGCTGGAGGAGGCCATCCTGTTCGGAGCGCTCCTGGAAAGGGCCAACCTCAGCCTTGGTCGTCTGCAGCGCGCGGATTTGCGCGGCGCCAATCTGCGGGGCGCGATCCTCGACGGCGCCGACCTGCGGCAAGTCGATTTTCGCTCCGGCAAACTGGCGGTAGCCGACGAAGCCAGCCAGTTCGTCATGATCCGGCGGGACGTTTCGGCCGCCCGCCTGGAAAGCGCTTCGATCACCGGAGCGACCTTGGACGGCGCGCGCATGGACCAGGTCCTGATGGGCGAAGCCGACCTGAGCGAATGCTCGCTCCGGGGCGCCACCATGCAGGGCGTGCGCCTGAAGAACGCCCGCCTGCGCGGCGCCGATTTCAGCAACGCCAATCTCGCGGGGGCGGACCTGCGCGACGCCGACCTCTCGCGCGCCATCCTTGTCGGGACCGCGATGAAGGGCGCGCGGATCGAGGGGGCGATCATCGAAGGGGTGCTGACGGCGCCGACCCCCGCCGCGATTGAAGCCGCGCCTACGCTGCGCCAGGCGCTCGACAGTCACCGGCAGTGGTTCGCCACCGGCGGCGCCAGTGGTCAGGTCGCCCGCCTGGAGGGCCGCGACCTTCGACCGCTGGGCACGCTGCTGGCCAACAGCGAACTGACCGCGCTGAAAGCTCGCGGCGCGTGCCTGGCGGGCATGGTGCTGGCCGGCGCGATGCTACAGGGCGCCGATCTGGACGAGGCGGATCTGCGTGGAGCGGACCTCCGCGGCGCCGACCTCCGCGGCGCCTCATTGCGCGGCGCCAACCTCTCGCAAGCCGATCTTCGAGAAGCCGATCTGCGCAACCTTGGACTTGAAACCGGGCGGGACCTGACGACCAAGCTCGATGGCGCGATGCTGCGGTACGCCGATCTTCGCGAGGCCAAGCGCAGCGGAAACTGGCCGCAGGCTGATACAACGGGCGCTCGCGGCCTTTAGGTTTCTCGGCGCTTAGAGGCTTTGAGATCAGATGTTTGGAGCCCTTTCGCTTTCGCTGATCCCGTCTAAGGCTAAAGCGCTCTAGGCTGGCCCCACGCCCTCCGGAAGCCCGTCATCCATCATGGCCGCGACCGACCGGATCGCCGTCGCGGGGCTCGCGTCCTGCGCCAGAAGTCCATCAAGGATCTGCGGCGGGGGCGTGGCGGCCGCCTCGCGGGACACGACGGCCAGATAGGGGGCGTAGCGATTTTGGCCGGCTTGCCGCATCCGCCGCGCCAGGTCGCAATGGCCGTCAAGATCGAGGTCCAGTTGGAACACGACACAGTCATAGCCCCGCGCCTCGCTGAGACTGAGGGCCGCCTCGGCTGTTGTAGCCTCGTCAACGCGCGCGCCCGCATCGGCCAGGACCGCTGACAGGCTCTGGATCGCCGATCCAACAAGCAGGATCGGCGCCCCTTCGGGCAAGACGGGCGAGGCGGCGGCGCTCTCGGGAGCCGCGTCCAGCGACAGCATGGGCAAGGTCAGCGTGAAGGTCGATCCCTGCCCCACCGTCGAGCTCACCTGGATTTCACCGCCCATCGCCTCCGCCAAGAATCGACCGATGGCGAGGCCCAGCCCCGAGCCGCCAAACCGCCGCGCAATAGTGTCATCCACCTGCGAGAAGCGGCCGAATAAGCGCTCCAGGTGATCCTCCGCGATGCCGATGCCCGTGTCGGCTACCGCAATCTCGAGCATTCCGTCGTCATTGCGCTGAGCAGTGACCGTAACGCCGCCCTGTTCGGTGAACTTGATGGCGTTGCCGATCAGATTCAGCAACACCTGCCGCACGTGCTGGCTGTCCAGCGCCGCGCACAGACCGAGGACCGCCGAGCCATCGTAGCTTAAGCTCAGCCCCTTGCGGTCGGCCTGCACGCTGAGCAAGGCGACCGTCTCGGCGATCAGACCATTGACCTCTGTGGCCGCGGTGACGATGCGCACGCCCCCGCTTTCAAGCTTCGAGAAATCGAGAATGTCGTTGATCGTGGACAGCAAGGCGCGGCCGCCCGCGGAAATGCGATCGGACGCATGGCGTACGGTCGGCGACAGCGCGGGCTCGGCCTGGATCTGCTCGGCGAAACCAATGACGCTGGTCAGGGGGGTGCGCAACTCGTGCGTCATATTGGCCAGAAAGGCGGATTTGGCCCGCACGGCGGCCTCGGCGCGCACCCGAGCCGCGATCAGGCTCTCCTCCAACGAGTGTCGATCGGTCATATCGCGAAAGGTCGAGGTCAGGGCTACGGGGACACCGTCCGCGTCGCGCTCCAGCCACCCCTTGCCCTCCATCCAGCGATAGTCGCCGTCGACGCTCAGGAATCGCAGTTCGGTGTCCAGGGACGGCCGCTTGTCGCCGCGGCTCTCGAAGGCGCCGGCGATGAAGGCCGCCGCGCGCTCGGTCTCATCGGGGTGAACCAGGGACATGAACGACGCGCCTTCCTGAGCAAGGTTCGCCAAGCCAAGGCGGTCAGCCGAGGACGACGCGTAGAGGATCTTTCCGGACGCATCGACTTGCACGGTGAGATCCTGCGCCGACTCCGCCAGCAGCCTTAAGCGCCATTCGCTGGCCTCGGCGCGTTCGCGCGCTTCATGCGCCTGCGCCAGCGCCAGTTGATAGCGGCGTTCGGTCTCGATCTGTTCTGTGATGTCGCGCGCAATATCGACAAAGCCGGTGACGACGCCCTCGGCGTTCCGGATCGGCATGGGGCGGGACTCGAGCACGCGAATGTCACCGGCGACGTGCCGCACACGCATCCGCAAGCGGCTGGACGGAGCCGCGCCCTCGCGCAGCAGGTCCGCATAGTAGGCCGCGACCGCGGCGTGATCCTCGGGCGCGATGAAATCCCAGGTGCGACGGCCCGCGGCCTCTGCGACCGAACCGCCAATGATGCGCGACCAGGCCGGCGAGACCCGCAGCAGGCGTCCGGTGAGGTCATAATGGCTGATCAGATCGTCGGGCGCCTGTTCGAGCATTGCAAAGGGCGACGCATCGGCGACAAGGTCGGCCACGAGCGACGCCAGTTCCGTCAAGAGCTCCCGCGCCGCCTCTCCGTCTGAGCCGCTCGCCCACAGACACAAGTCAGAGCCGGACGCGCCGACATCGACCGCGAAACCCTTGCCTGGGAGGGCGTTCTGCGACGTCCCGCGTCTGATCAGCTCCAGAGCCTCAACACCAAGCCGCCTCCGATATAGGGACAGGAGGGCGTGTATCGCCGGATGATCAGGGACCGAGCCTGCCATGTGCTCTGAGGTCATGAACTGGGCAATCTCTGAGGGCCTACACAGCGCGAGGCTATCCGGTCGCGCAGCACGTCGTTCAATCTATTCTTCTCGGTCGGCCCAAGCACGCCATCCAGGAGAGGATCACGGTCGCTGAGACTATTGGCCGCAGGTCAGGAGCGGTCTAGGGGCCAATGTCGAAGTATTTGTCGCCACAAGCCTGCCAAGAGGTCCTCAGCCAAGGCGATGAAGGCGCGGAGCTTGTCGGCACACTCCCGCTGCACGATGTCTTCATCGGACGGGACGTCTTGACCTTCGGTGATGAAGCGTATGACGACGCCTCCAGGCTGATCGTCCAAGGCGGCTTCCTCAGCGAGGGTGGCCCAAGCTTCGGCCTCGCCGTCGGTCGTGTCCAGGGCCTTTCTGATGCTGCGCTTTGGACTGCATCTAGGCCTACGCCAGAAGAACCTGCGCCAGCTTTTGATCTGCCAGCGCGGCGCGCCCGCCTCGTCTGAGCGCCGCCTAGAGACACTGAAATGCGGCGAGCTCCGCTGGAACGAACGTGAAGGGGGCTGGGAGGCGTTCATCCCTGCTGTCGCGTTCAAGAACGCGGGATCTTCGTACTTCGGTCGCCAGCCGTTTCGCCTGCTGCTGCCGGACCTCGGCGGCCTCTACGATCAGATCGGCGCCTATCTGAAGGTTCACAGGCCGCGCCTCCTTGGGGGCGCGGCGGATCCCGGGACCTTTTTCGTGAAGACCATGAAGGCGACGAGCAAGAGCGCCGCCTATGATCAGAATACGTTCTATGAAGCTTGGCGACTGGCGATTCAGCGCTACGGCATTTTCAATCCCTATACGGGGCGCGGGCGCCATCGAGGGCCCGTTGCCGCATGGGCCGCGAAGATCCTGAACAAGGCCTGGGAGGACGCATGACCCGCGCGTCTCTGGACAGCCTTAAGTGGTCACCATGCCGTTTGTGGCCAGCGTTGAGTGGTGACCCCAAATGGTCGATTTGGCAGTGTTCTGAAAAATCAAAGGGCTACGCGGACAGCGTAAAATGGTCCCCACAGGGGTATTGTACGGACCACCTAACGCTGTCCACTTTGACCACTTAAGGCTGTCAGCCTTTGCGACTCAGTTGCAAGAATGGCAGCTGTGGCCGGGGCGCTTCGGCCAACGGGGTTTGAGAGTAGCGCCCGTGATGGCGCGCATACCGTCAACCCGATACGCCCCTTTGGCCTTTGAAGATGACGCGCCGTCGCCGGCCAGCATGAGCAGATAATTCAAGCAAATGGGTAACTGGCTCACTCGCTGCCTCTAGGCCCGGGCCGGCATGTCACGCAGCGATAGGCAACCAAGCTTCCGCAGCGCGCAGTAGTCGAGCTTCGGCTTCGGCGATCTCCAGTTCGCTGATCGTCAGCGGCGGCAGGAGGCGCACGACATCGGCGCCCGCCGCAACGGTCATGACGCCAAAGTCTCGCAAGTGCGCGACGACGTCCCGCGCCGACGCACGAACCTGAAGTCCTCGCATCAGACCATGGCCCTGAGCTCGGACGAACAGGTCGCTGTGTCGACGCAAGAGGCGCTGTAGCAGAGCGTCCACAAGCGCCGCCCGTTCACGAACAGTCTCCAGAAAGCCAGGCGCCAGCACCGCGTCCAGCACCGCCGAGGCGACAGCGCAGGCCAGTGGATTGCCGCCGTAGGTGCTGCCGTGTGACCCAGGCGTCATGCCGCTGGCGGCGTCCTCGGTCGCAAGGCAAGCGCCGATTGGAAAGCCGCCGCCCAGCCCCTTGGCCACAGCGATGATATCGGGCCGCACGCCATAGAGCTCATGGGCGAACAGGTGGCCCGTGCGACCGATGCCGGTCTGCACCTCGTCAAGGATCAGCAGCAGGTCATGCTGGTCGCACAGGGCGCGAAGGCCGGCCAGGAACCCGGGAGTCGCCGGCGTTAGGCCGCCTTCGCCCTGGATCGGTTCGACCAGAATCGCGGCGGTCTGTGGGGTGATCGCGCGCGCTGCGCCCTCGATATCGTTGAACGGTGTGGTGTCGAAGGCGTCGTAGAGCGGCGTAAAGCCTTCCCGAACCTTCATCTGATCGGTGGCCGAGATGGTCGCCAGGGTGCGGCCATGGAAGGCGTTGCCGAAGGTCAGCACACGGTAACGCTCAGGGCGGCCCTTCGCGCCTTGCCAGCGCCGCGCGGTCTTGATGGCGGCCTCGACCGCCTCGGCGCCGGAGTTAGCGAAGAACACGCGGTCGGCGAAGGTCGCGTCGGTCAGCTTGGTGGCCAGGGCTTCCTGGGCCGGCAGCCGGTAGAGGTTGGAGGCGTGCCACAGGATGTCGGCCTGTGTCTTCAGCGCCTGGACCAGACGCGGATCGCCGTGACCCAGGGTGTTGACCGCCACGCCGGCGGCGAGATCCAGGTAGTCGCGGCCGTCCTGGTCGTAGAGCCAGCAGCCTTCGCCGCGGACGATGTCGATGTTGGCGCGCGCATAGGTGTTCATCAGGGCGGACACGGCGGTCTCCTAGACGGTCGGGGCGGTGAGGAAGGTTTCGAGGGCGGCGTGGGCGACCATGGCGGCTTCCCAGAGCGCGGGATCGGTCAGATCGGATGGCGCTATAGCTCTTGGCCACCAGGTTTCGACCAGGCGTGTCAGCCGATCGAGGCGTGCGTGGTCCAGCAGGAAGGCCGGGTTGATCTGGTCGCGCGCTGCGGCCGCAACGGGTACGCGCAGGCGCAGGCAGGCCGGACCGCCGCCGTTGCTCATGCTCTGGCGAAGATCGACGACCTTAACCTTTGTGACCGGATTGTCCGCCGCCAGGATCGTCTGAATCTCACGCCAGGCGGCGGCGTTATCGCGCGCCTCGACTGGGACGATCAGGGCCATGTCGCCGTCCGGCAAGGACACCAGTTGCGAATTGAACAGGTAGGAAGCGACTGCGTCTTCGAGGCTCAGGTCGCGCGTCTCGATGACCACCAGCCCGGGCAGCCGCGCGGAGAGTTCGGCCAGCAGGTCGGGACGCGTGGCGAAAGCCTGAGGGTGGGCCAGCAGGACGTTGGCGTTGGCGACCGCGACGACGTCGTTGTGAAAGGCGCCGGCCTTGATCGCCTCGGCGCTCTGCATCGCGAAAAGCGCGGCGGGCTGAACGCCCGCCAGCCGCGCCGCGGCCTGACTCGCGCGCAGGGCCTGGCGTTCGGGGAAGCGGCCGCCCCGCGGCGCGCCGTGGACAAAGACATTGACGCCGCGCGCGCCGTGGTTCGCCGCCAGCCGCATATGGTTGGCCGCGCCCTCGTCGCCCAGATGGGCCGCGAACGGCAGAGGGGCATGGACCGCGAAGGCCTCGCCGGAAAAGACGCGCCGCAGCGTGGCGTAGGTGTCATCCGCCTCCAGCGACCGATGAATCATCGTGCCCAGATTGGCCGTGACCAGGTGGACGCGGCCGTCGGCGGTGTCGGGCGCGGCGAGCACCGTGGCGGCGTTGGCGGTCCACATCGACGACGCTGAGGACGCCGCGCGCAACAGGTCTAGATCCTCGTCGGCGACCTGGGCCAGGACCGCTTGGTCCGAACCCTTGAAGCCCAGCCGACGAAGGACATGCGCGGCTGGGCGCGGCGGCGGCGGTAGAAAGCCCTGGGTCAGGCCCAGATCCAGAAGCGTGCGCATCTTGGTCAGGCCCTGCAGGGCCGCCGCGCGTGGGCTTGAGACCGCGCCCGCGTTGCTGTGCGAGGCGATGTTGCCCAAGGACAGGCCCGCATAGTTGTGGGTCGGTCCGATCAGGCCGTCGAAATTGATTTCCAAGGTCATGGGGTCAGGCCGATCGGCAGACGGAAGACGGGGCTGGGGCTTTCCAGCCCGGCGACGGGATAGGCGCTGTAGTCGGCGGCGTAGTAGGCGCTGGGGCGGTGGTTGCCAGACCCGCCAACCCCGCCGAAGGGCGCGGCCGACGAGGCGCCGGTTGTGGGACGGTTCCAGTTGACGATCCCGGCGCGCACGCTGGCCCAGAAGCGCCGGTAGAGCGCCTCGTCATCGCTGATGAGACCGGCGGCGAGACCAAATCTTGTGGCGTTGGCCAGGGCCAGGGCGGCGTCGAAATCCGCCGCGCGGCGAACCTGAAGCAGCGGTCCGAAGATCTCCTCGTCGCGCAGCGGCGCGTCGGTGAGCTCGATCAGGCCAGGCGAGAGTAGAGCCGAGCGCGCTTCGCGGACCGCGGCCAGCCGCAACGGTCGCCCGCCGTCGGCGGTCATCCGGTCCTGGGCCGCCAGAACCTGAGCCGCCGCGTGGGCGTCGATCACCGGGCCCATGAAGGGCGCGGGCGATTGGAAGGGGCCGCCGATCACCAAGCGGTCCATCAGCATCGTCAGCGCCTCCAGCAGCGCATCGCCGCGTGCGCCCTCGGGCAGAATCAGCCGCCGCGCGCAGGTGCAGCGCTGGCCGGCGGTCACATAGGCGGACTGGACGATCAGGTGCGCCGCCGCTTCAATGTCCGCGACGTCCCAGACGACCAGGGGCGCGTTGCCGCCCAGCTCCAACGCCAGAATCTTGTGCGGGGCGTCAGCCAGCGCCCGATGGATGGCGCGCCCGGCCTGGACTCCGCCGGTGAACAGAACGCCGTCCACCGCCTCGTGCCGAACCAGCGCCTCGCCCGCCTCGCCGCCACCGATCACGATGGTCAGGACGTGGTCCGGCAGTCCCGCCGCGCGCCAGAGTTCGCCCATCAACTGGCCGCAGGCGGGCGTCTTTTCGCTGGGCTTGAACACCACGGCGTTACCCGCCAACAGGGCCGGAACGATGTGGCCATTGGCCAGGTGCATGGGAAAATTGAACGGGCCGATCACAGCCAGGACGCCGTGAGGCCGGTGCGCCAGCCGCGCAGTAGCGTCGGCCATGGACTCGGACCGCTCGCCCGCTCGCTCGTCCTGGGCGCGGATCGAGATGGCGACCTTGGCCGCGACGCTGTCGGCCTCGGTAAGCGCCTCCCACATCGGCTTGCCGGTCTCGCGGGCGATCAGGGTGGCGATCTCCTCCCGGCGTGCACGGACGATCTCGGCGAAGCGCAGGGCGATCGCGCGGCGCTCGGCCAGCGGCGTCATCGCCCATTCCGCGAACGCGGCGCGAGCACTATGGCAAGCCGCGTCGATGCTGCGCGCATCGTTCACAGCGAAATCCGCGATCGCCTCGCCCGTATAGGGGTCACGAGAGATGAGCCTAGAAGCGGACATGGGTGATCTCCTGGCCGGGCGCCAAGCCCAGGGCGTTGATGAGCGAGGCTTCGGCGCGGACGCCGTCGTCGCCCGCGCTCAGGCCGCCGCGCACCACACGGAACGCCGCGCCGGCCCCCGCGCAGACCAGGGCGTCGTCGGTGGGGGTGTCGGTCAGACCGGCTAACGGCGCGCGACGCGCCTCGCGAATGGCCTTCAGATCGTCGATCCGCGCGCGCAAGGTCGGACCGCCGTCGAAGATGTCGACATAGCCGTCGCTGACGAAGCCCTCTTCGCGCAGCAGGCGCTCGGCCCCGACACCGTCCTGGTGGGGCTTGCCCAGCGCCGCCTGGGCTGCGGGCGGCAGCAGCCCGACGTAGATCGGATACTTGGGACCGAGGTCGGAGATGAAGCGGGTGCCGCTCAGCGCGCAGGCGCGGTCGGCCGCCGCGAAATCCATGGCGTAAAAATGCGCGCCGAGCGCATCCCAGACCGGCGAGCGACCATCTGCGTCCTGAACGCCCCGAAGGTCTGCAATCACCTGCTCGCCGAACCAGTCCCGGTGGCGGGCCATGAACAGATAGCGGCTACGGGCCATCAGTCGCCCTGCCTGGCCCTTGCGCGCGTCCGGCGCGACGAACAGCCCTCCGACCTCGGCTTGGTCGGTAAGGTCGTTGACCAGAGTCAGCACAGACATTTCGACGCGCTTGCCCAGGTCCGGCGACAGTTGGGTCAGGCGGGTGACGCGATAGCTGTAGAAGGGTTGAGCGACCCCGATCCGGGCGAACACGCAGGCCGCGCCAATAACGCGGCCTTGCCGCTCCAGGACCAGATAGACCGCCGCTCCGGCGTTGCGGGTTTCCGGGTCGATCAAGGCCTGTTCCGACGCGGCCAAGCGGTCGTCGAGCGCGGCTCGGTCGGCGGGGAGATTGGTCATTCCCGCATCGGCCGCCCGCGCCAAAGCCAACAGTCCGTCAAGGTCGCCGCGGCGCGCAGGGCGAACCAGATCGGCCGTCTGGGGCGCGGATGGCGTTGTGGGTGGCCTTGACACCGAATTTTCTCCTCCCGATTAGTCTCCAGTCTTGCCGAGGTTTCACGGCATTGCTGATTGAACTTCGGCGTTCAGGCCGAAGAAAATGCGGTTCTCTAAGGGCGGAGCGACAGAAGCTGTGGTGGATCGGATCGACGAGAAGATTCTGCGGGCGCTGCAGGCCGATGCGCGCCTGACCAACGCGGCCCTGGCCGAACAGGTGGGCCTCTCGCCCAGCGCCTGCCTGGTGCGAACCCGTCGCCTGGAGGCCGAGGGTTACCTGCTCAGCTACCATGCCCGTCTGGCCGTGGAGCGCCTGCGGCCGACTGTGATCGTGTACGCCGAGGTGACGCTCAAGCGGCACCATCCGGATGACTTTCTGGTGTTCGAAACCGCCATCGCCGACTTGCCGGAAGTCATTGAGGCGGCTCAGGTCAGCGGTCCGTTCGACTACTTCCTGAAGGTCTGCGCCCGCGACGTGCTCAGCTGGCGGGAGCTGGCGGACAGTCTGCTTCGCAGCGAGTTGGGCGTCGACAAAATCGCCACCCACATCCTGATGAAGGAGACCAAGCCCTTCGTCGGATATCCGCTCTAGGCGACCCGGTGGCGGCGCCTGAATTTTGAGCGGTGACGTGGGTCTTCGGCGGCATCATCTTGCAGGCGGCTTGCCAGATGCGGACTTTTATGTAGCGTTATCGCGTCGAGAGGACACGCTCAGCCATGCGCACCCCGCATCAGGTTCTCGTGCGCCGGTCTGTTCAGTACCATCTGAAAGACTGGTTCAACGAGTGATACGCCCCCCGGCCGCCCAGCGGTCGGCCATAGGCGTGCGCCCCTAGGGCGCCCTTGGACATCCCCATACAGGCCCTGAGCCGTCGCGCCTCGCGATGGTCGGAACCCTTGCGGCGTCCCGCCTTCCACCGCTCTTCGCCATCGACATAGCGCCGCTCGCGGGCAAGGTCCCGTCGCGTGGCTCCGGGGGACATTTTCCATGAACTTCCATCGCAACGACCTGAGCCATGTGCTCGGGGCGATACTGGCGCTCGGCCTGACGCAGACCGCCTTCGCCCAGGAAACCAAGCCAGCCAAACCGCCCGCCGCCCAGGATGAGCCGCAGGTGCTCGAAGCCGTGACCGTAACGGGCACCCGGATCCAGGGTCTGGATCTGAAGGGGGCGGTGCAAGCCTATCAGATCGACCGCGAACTGATCGACGAGTCGGGGGCGACTTCGGTCATCGACCTATTCAACCAGCTGCCAATCGCCGCCGGCGGCGGCGGCACCTTCTCGACGGCCAGCGCCGGCGCGCTTTCCGGGGACACGCCCGTCGGCGCGTCAGGCGTCTCGCTGCGGGGGCTGGGAACCAGCGCCACCTTGACCCTGATCAACGGTCGACGCGCGTCGATCAGCGCCTTCGCTCGGGGCCAGGAATCCTTCATCGACGCCAGCGCTATCCCATTGGCCGCGCTCGAGCGCGTCGAGATCCTCCCTAACGGCGCCTCGGCCCTCTACGGCGCAGACGCGGTGGCCGGTGTCGTTAACTATGTCCTGCGCAAGGACTTCGAGGGCCTGGAAGCGTCGCTCTCCTACGGCGACTCGACGGCCAAGAGCGACGAAGGCCGGGTCAATTTCAACCTTGTCGCCGGCAAGGCGTTCGGCGATCACCACGTGACGGCTGTGGTCGACTACTTCAAGCGCAACGCCTTCTATCTGCGAGACCGCGCCGCTTCCCGCGACTCTTTCCGACCCAGCCAGCAGGGCTTCCATCCCAGCTTCAACGATCTCTTCTTCATGACCAACGACCAGACCGAAGGGCCTGGCGGAAGCGGTTGCGCGAGCGCGGACTTCAAGGTCGGGAACCTCGGCGAGTACTGTCAGGTCAACGCCAACCGCTACGTCTCCTCTCAGGACGAGCAGGAAAGCGTCGGCGGGCTGATCTCGCACAGCTACAGCTTCGGCGACGGGGCGACTTGGTACAACGAACTCCTGTTCCAGTCCTCCAAGGCGCAGGGCACGAGCTCGCCGGCCAACTTCTCACGGGCGCCTATCGATCCGGAAAATCCCAACTGGCCGACCACGCTGAAGGACGACCTCGTCGCCGAGGGCAAGGTGCGGCGCTTCAGTTCCTATTACGGCTTTCCGATCTTCGCCTGGGGCAAGCTGATCGACTCCCGCGCCGTGGAAGTGGAGTCGCAATCCTACCGCTTCGTGACGGGCCTGAAGGGTCGGTTGGCCTCGGGTTGGACCTATGATGCAGGCCTGACCATCGGCGGCAACGACCGGACGCAGGAAGGCCTCTCGGGGCTCTACCGCTCGAAGGCCTTCTATGACGCCAATCTCGGAAATCTGTGTACGGACGGATCGGCTGTCCGACGCTGGAACGTCAACCTAAGCCGGCCCAGCGCCACCTATGTCGGCGCCACATGTGAGGCGGCGGGCAAGACGACGCTTTGGTACAATCCGTTCGGCGGCCAGACCCAGCAACCGGGCGGCTTGACCGACCGGTTGGAAACCAAGGCCCGCCGCGAGGGTCGCTCTCGCGCCTACGCCTTGGACGGGTCGCTGTCGGGGGACCTGTTCACCCTGGCTGGTCGTCAGGTGAAGGGCGCCTTCGGGGCGGAGTATCGCCGCGAGACCCTGCGCGACACGCCGTCCGGCGACGCCGTGGCCACCGCGACCAACCCCGAACCGATCCTGGGTTTCTCATCGACCAGCGCCAAGGCAGAACGGGACCAGTGGGCCGTCTACGGCGAGGTCTATGCCCCGCTATCGGACCGTCTGGATCTGCAGCTGGCGGCCCGGTACGACCACTACGACGCGTTCGGCGGCGACTTCAATCCGAAGGTTTCCGCGCGGTTCCGCGCGACGGACGCCCTGACGTTCCGGGCGAACTGGTCCACCTCATTCCGCGCGCCATCCTTGGCCCAGAGCGGCGCCGGCGTGCTGCTGTCCAGCTACCGCGTGAACTGCAGGATCACCCCGCAGGCCTGCGGCGGCAGCGCGACCGCAAACGGACAGGCGCTCCTGTCGGAGGACGTCGGCAACCCCGAACTGAAGGCCGAGAACGCCAAGACTTGGGGCGGTGGTCTGTTGTTCGAGCCGACCGACGATATTGAGATCAAGCTGGACTACTGGAATATCGAACACCGCAACCTGGTGGGCGTCGCGGAGGACGACTTCATCCGTCGCGCCCTGGCCGGGGCTTTCCCGGTGAAGGGGCCGGGCCAACTTCCGACGGGCCAGGCGGGTGTCGAGGTCACTAACGGCTTCGTTACGGACGCGCACTTCCAGATCAGCAATCTTGGCTACCAGAAGACCCGCGGCGTCGATTTCTCCTATACCCAGCACCTGCCCGAGAGCTCGGCGGGGCGCTTCACCGCGACGTTCGACGCGACCTATCTGATCGCCTTCGACCGCAAGGCCTCGGCCGACGCGCTGATTGAGCGCCTGGCCGGCGACTATCTCTATCCGCGATTCATGGCGAACGCCCGGATCCGCTGGAGCAAGGACGCCTTGCGAGCCTCCTTGGGCGCCCGCTATGTTAGTCGTTACACCGACCAGCCCGACCCGCGCACCCTGGCAGCGGTCGGTATCGCGGCCAATACCAAGGTCAAGGTGGACGCCTCGTTCACGCTGGACGGCAGCGTCAGCTACGACTTCTCGGAGCACAGCTACATTCAGCTGAACGTCCGCAACCTGCTGGACGAGGCGCCGCCTCGGGTTCTGGGCTCAAGCGCGAACGTCGACCTCTACAATCATGACCTCATCGGGCGGTTTGCTACACTCCGCCTGACACATCGCTTCTAGCCCTTGGGCCCAGCGCGTGGCTTCGCGGCGCGGAGCCACGCGCGCCTTTTTGAGATTTCCCATGTCGTCCCCGACCTCAGATCCGCCGAAGGGTGCGCCGGGCAAGAGCAAGCTGCCCGACACCTTTCTGATTCTGCTGTTTCTGGCCCTGGCGGCCTTCGTGAGCACCTGGATCTTCACGCCCGGTCGCTACGCCTTGAGCGCTAAGGGACGCATCGATCCGACGTCGTTCGAGGCCGGCGCGGCGCCGCTACGCGCGCCGCTCTTTGGCCAGGACGGCGCCGTGGGCTTTTTGAACGTTCCGTTCGAGGGACTGGTCGCCGGCGACCGATCCTCCACGACGGTCGGGCTGATGGCCTTCATCCTCGTGATCGGCGGCGTGTTCGGCGTCCTGATGCGCACCGGCTCGATCGACCGGGTGCTGACCGCCCTGATCGGTCCGCCAGACAAGCTGGGGACAGTGCGTGGCGACCTCATGGTGATGGGCCTGTTCGTCGCCTTCTCGCTGGCGGGCGCCGTTTTCGGCATGAGCGAGGAAGCAATCGCCATCAGCCTCATCCTGACGCCGATCCTGGTGCGCAGCGGCTATGACTCCATCACCGGCATGCTGACCTGCTACGTGGCGACCCAGGTCGGCTTCGCCACCTCCTGGATGAACCCGTTCGGCTTGGTGATCGCGCAAAGCATCTCGGGTTTGCCCACCCTGTCGGGGATGAGCCTGCGCCTCGTCATGTGGGTGGTCTTCACCTTGGTCGGGGTGGCCTATCTTGGCTGGTACGCCCGCCGCGTGCGCCGCGATCCGACGCTTTCGGTCGCCTTCCAGTCCGACGCGCGCTGGCGCGACACCGCCTCGGTCGTCGACTCAACCGCCTTTCGGAAGGGCGACCTCGTGGTGTTGGCCTTGCTGCTGGCGACCGTCATCTGGGTCGCGTGGGGCGTCATCGCCAAGGGCTATTATCTCGCCGAGATCGCGGCGCAGTTCTTCGCGATGGGTCTGGCCGTTGGTCTGATCGCCTACGTTCTGAAACTGGGCCAGTCCGGCGCGAACGATCTGGTTCGAGCGTTCGGCGAAGGCGCCGCGCAGCTGGCGCCAGCGGCGCTCGTCGTCGGGATCGCCAAGGGCGTCTTGCTGATGATCGGCGGCGACAAGCCCGACCACTGGAGTCTGCTCAACAGTCTGCTTCACGCCATGGGCGGCCTGACGGCCTTACTGCCCGACTGGGCGACGGCCTTGGGCATGCTGGGCTTCCAGAGCGCGATCAACCTCGTCATCGTGTCGGGCTCCGGCCAGGCCGCCCTGACCATGCCCCTGATGGCTCCGCTGGCTGACCTAGCGGGCGTGTCTCGGCAAACGGCCGTGTTGGCGTTCCAACTGGGCGACGGGCTGACCAATATTGTCGCGCCGACCTCTGCGGCCCTGATGGGATGCCTAGCGGCCGGGCGCCTCGGCTTCTCCACCTGGATCACCTTCGTCTGGCGTCCGCTCGCGGGTCTCCTGCTGCTGGCGGCGGCCTTCATCCTGATCGCGCAGGGGCTGGGCTACCAATGAAGCGGCTGACGATGGGACTTGGTCTCGCCGTGCTGGCGGCGGGGCCGGCCTTGGCGGAGACCGGGCGCCTAGTGATCGCCGGCGGCGCGGTGGATCCGGCCAACGACGCGCTTTACGGCGCCTTTATCGCCGAGGCGGCGCGTCACGCCGCCGATCCTCGCGCGCCCCGCTTCGTGATCGTGCCCGCGGGCTCCGCCGAACCCAGCGGATCCGCCGAGGCGATGATCGGCCATCTTGTCCGACGGGGCGTGGCGCGTGAGGTGATCGCCGTCGCCGAGATCGCGATGGTCGACGATCCGGAGACGCCCGCAGTCGACGAATCACGATGGCGCGACGGCGCCAGCTTGGCCAGCGAGATCGCCAAGCTCTCGACCGCCGACGGGATCTGGTTCGTCGGCGGCGATCAGTCCCGGATCATCGCGACGCTGAAGACCCACCAGGGCGGCGATACGCCGTTCCTGGCGCGTCTGCGCGCGCGGTGGCGGACTGGTGCGGCGATCGGCGGGACCAGCGCTGGCGCTGCCATGATGAGTGGTCCGATGATCGTCGCAGGCGATAGTCCGGCCGCCCTCGTGTTGCCGGTGGGCGCAGCAGCGGGGCCGCTGGGCGAACCACTCTCCATGGGCCAGGGCTTGGGCTTCTTTTCGTTTGGGCTCGTCGATCAACATTTCGACCGTCGCAAACGCCTGGGGCGCTTGGCGCGCGCGCTGGGCGCCCTATCGCCGACCCAGCGGCTGGGCTTCGGCGTCGACGAGAACACCGCCATGGTGGTCGATGTCGATCGACACGCAGCCCGCGTGATCGGCGCCGGCGCGGTGACCGTGCTGGACGCCCGTAAGCCGGGCCGCCTGCGGCGTGAGCCCTACGCCTTGCGGAACGCGACGCTCACCATGCTCACCGATGGCGACGCGATCGATCTGCGGTCACTGCATGTGACGCCGTCCTCCGGAAAAGTGCTCGTCGCGACGCCATTGTCCGCGCGATCACGACCCGAGGCGCGGCTGGCTTCTGAGCTTCTCGCGCTGCCCGTTGGCGCCGCACACCGGCTGACTCAGCCGATCGGTGACCATGCGCGCGTCGACTTCAGCTTCGCGCGGGCGCGAGGCGCCAGGGTCTTCGTTGGCCCCGATCAGCCTGACCGATCGGGCGTCACGCTCATTGACGTGAAGCTTTCGATCACGTCGCACATCCAATCCAAAGAACCGCAGGGCCGACCATGACCGATGTCCCCTATGTAATCGCTCTGCATGGCGGGGCGGGCGTGATCCCGGGACGGGACTATGGTCGCGCGCTCGACCATCTTCGCGATCTTGCGGCGCGGATGTCATCCAAGCTCGCGGACGGGCTCGACGCGATCGACGCGGTCGAGATCGCCGTGACGGAAATGGAGGACAGCGGCCTCTATGTTGCTGGGCGCGGCTCGGCCCCGAACGCTGTGGGCGTGGTCGAAATGGATGCCTCGATCATGGACGGCGCGCGCCACCGCGCGGGGGCGGTCTGCGCCATACAGGGCGTCGCCAGTCCAGTGGGCGCGGCGCGCCAGGTGCTTGAGGCCACGCCGCACGTTCTCCTGGCCGGAGAAGGCGCCAGTCAGTTCGCGCGCGCGCGCGGCCTGCCGCTGATCGGGGATCCCGCAAACTTCTACCGCACGCCTGTCGGCCTCACTCAGGCCGACATCGACGCTGAGGCCGCCGCCTTGGCGCACGGCACGGTGGGCGCCGTGGCGCTCGACCGGCGGGGAGCCCTGGCCGCGGCGACGTCGACGGGCGGTGTCTTCGGAAAGCGGCCCGGACGAGTAGGCGACACCCCTCTGCCCGGCGCGGGCGTATGGGCTGACGGCGAAGTCGCCGTGTCCTGCACCGGGGTCGGCGAGTACTTCATTCTCGGCGCGACGGCCTATGACGTCGCCGCCCGCCTTCGCTACGCGGGACAATCCCTCGACCAAGCCTGCCAGGGCGCCATAGCCCGGATCGGCGAACTGGGCGGGGATGGTGGCCTGATCGCCGTGGACCGGCGCGGCCGTGTGAGCTTCCAGTTCAATTCACCGGGCCTGAAGCGCGCGGTGGCTGGCTGCGGGCGCCTCACGCAAGCGGTGGTTTAGCGGCAAATGCGACGTTCACAGATTCGGTGGCCTCGAGCTCGACGACGCGCTGGAAACATCCGAGCAGGCCGACCTCTAGGCGCCATCTCTAGTCGTTTTCGATTGCGCGACACCTCTGCCCGAACATCCTAGAGGTGCGCCAATGTCAGCCGCTGGCGCTGGGAGGCCGGATGACCTGCCGCTACAGGAACATTTCCGGCTTTCTTGGTTGGACGCTTACGCACCCGTCAGGGGATAAGTCGAGCGGTCTCAGCCTGCAGCGCAGCGGCTACGATAGCTCAGGTGTTCGTATGGCTATCTGAAGGTCGGAGCGCTCCCGCTGGGCACGTCGATCTGCCCTCCCCGCCCGCTTGCGGACCTTCCGAAAGTCAACCATCGCTTGCCGGGCCTGACGATTGCCGAACGGCGACGCCTGGCCTGGCGCCTGCCGAAAGGCGACGTTTGCCAGCGATGGACGCCCGCCCCTAGGATCTTGGCCTTCAGGGCTGCACAAGCTTGGCGATCATTTCGCGAGCGTGATCGTTACCGGGATTCAGCTCAAGGGAACGGCGATAGTTGGAAATCGCCGCCCCCTTGTCGCCAGTGGCCGCCAAGCCATCTCCGTAACTGTCGTAAGCATTGGCGCTAGCTGGGAAACTGGCGACGTTGAACGCGAACATCGCGCGTCCAGCGACGGGCCGCCCTGCCTCAATTAGGCGATAGCCCCAGCCATTCACATAGTCCTCAGTGAGGTGAAGTTCGGGGTAGCGCTGGCGGACAAGGGACACCGATGCGGCCACATCCGCGTAGTCGCTTTCTTCAAGCATCGCCTCTAGCGCCTTCAAACCTGCAGGTGGTCCAAACAGGGCTTCATGCACCGCCCGTGCAAGCTCTCCTAGGCGCCATTCCAAGCCCACGCGGTTGGCCAGGATGACGGAGCCATACCCCTTACCGGGATAGAATTCGCAGTAGCTGGAAAAGCCGTATGTGCTCCCGCTGTGGCTCAGATAGAGTTGACTGTCGGCCGTTTTGTTGACGAGCCAATGATAGCCAATCGCGCCGGTCTCCGGTGTGCCGAAGGTTGGCTCATGAGTGAGCGCAATGGCCGGGCTCGACGCCGCCAAATGGGCGTTGAGGTAACGCGCCATGTCGATCGCTGAATAGCGAAGGTTTCCTGCGCCGAGGCTTACCGCATCGATGGATGGCGGAGCCTCAAGCCCAGTTCCATCATAGCCTCGCGCCAGAATACTACGTGGCGGCTCGACGACGCCTGCCCCCATGCCAAAGGGCCGCTCGATGTAGCGCGCCAGCAAGGTCTGATAGGATTGTCCGTAAACGCGTTCGAGAACGACACGAAGAAGCTCGGACGCCACATTGGAATGCCTAGGCGTTCGACCAGGGACATCGACCAAGCTGGCGTTGCGAAGATCGATCATCAACTGATCGGTACTGTAGTTTGCCAGCATCTGAGCTGCGACCAACGCGGCCTCGGATGGCTTGGCGTTTGCAGCAGCAGTGCGCCAGTCAGGAATGTTATCCGGCAGCGCCGATGTTGTGTTGACGAGGTCGATCAGCCGAACCGGACGCCCGTCGCGCACGAGATTGTCATACCCTGCGGGCAGATGTTGCCGTACGTCGTCTGAGGCGACAAGCCGCCGCTCTTTTATGGCATGGGCCAAAAGAAGGCCGGTGAAAGTCTTGGAGATTGAGCCAATTTCAAAAACAGATCGCTCGCTAACCGGGGATCCGTCGCGCGCCATCAGACCGGCATTGTAGTGTCGCGTGCGGTTATCCTGGACGACGGCCACCGAGATGCCATCGGCCTGATGCTCTGTGACGATCTTTGCAACCAGGGCGTCGATAGGATCCGGTCGTGTTTGCGCTCGGACATCCCATGCAGTCAGCAGAGGTGTCGTGGATACGAGGGCCAGAAAACTGCGGCGCTGAAGGCCATCACCCGAGAACCGCATCATAGAAATCTTCCAGCCATGTTTCACCCCCCCATAAGGATCGCTTGGGGGATTTGCTAGGCCATTTGGTGGAAGGCATCAGGCCGCGTTCGAACGGCCGGCTCGATTTCCAGCACTACCGCGAGAAGCGCAAACAGTCCTCTCTCTTGGCGTGGGAAGTGCGCCATTTGCTGCCGTTGACTAACCTCTAGAAAGGCGACATTCGGCGGAGGTGTTCACGTCGCCTTTGCTACGTCCGATCGCTTCCACCTCGGCGCGGACGCGACCGGTGGTGAGTGGGGTAGAGGGCGCGGATTTCGGATACCTCCTCAACCTCAGAGCGGCGGCGCACCCGAGGTGGGCGCCGCACAGGACGCCCCCGCGATGAGCTCGACCTCGGAGACGCTCGCCTCACTGCCACCGTCCAGCACCCATCGCAGACGGGCGTATCGTCCCGGCGCCAGCGGGAAGGTCCGGGTCGCGTGGCGATGGTCGAACACCACCTTGCTCTGCTGGTCGACGCTCACCCAGACTCGCCCGTCATGGGCCTGCAGGGTCCAGTGCGAGGGATCGGCTTGGTCGGGGCCGACGCTGACAGAATAGGCGGCGATGCAGGCGGGCGCCTTGAGACTGAGGGTGACCGACTGGCCCGGCGCGGCGCGCCAACCCGTCGAGGTCTTGCCGTCGACAAGGCTGGGCTGATCGGCGCGCGCCGTCAGCACCGCGCCCGCATAGATCCACTGTCCCGGCTGATCGGACATCGACAGGGACAGAACGCCGCCGCCCAAGAGCTGGGCCTGCGAGACATAGGGCCCGGCCAAAGGTTTGCCGTTGAAGCTCGCGCTCGCGATGTAGGGACGGCTGGCTCCGGCTTTGGCCGCCAGGATCTCAAGCGTCTTGCCGTTCTCCAACTGGATCACGGTGCGACCATAGCGGGGCCCGTGCAGGTAGTAGAGATCGCTGCCCAGCTTCGGGAACAGCCCCAGGCTGTTGAAGACGAAGTTGGAGCTCATCGCGCCGGCGTCCTCATCGCCCGGATAGGCGTCCGCGGTGAAGTGCTTGACCACCTCCCCCGCCCAACGGGACGACAGATCCGCCCGTCCGATCGCGTGGAACAACCATGGCGTGGCGAACGACGGCTCGTTGGTGATGTCGATCAGGCCCGCATCGAGGGCGTGGTTCAGGCGCTCATTGAACCGAACGCGACCGCCCATCGCCTCGACCAGGCCCGGCAAGTCGTGCAGCACCCCATACGAATAGATCCAGGCCGTGCCCTCATAGTAGCCGACGTTGTTGTGGACCTTGCCGTCCCAGCCGAGCTTCGGGTCGATGTCCTGAAACTTTCCGTCGGCATAGCGCGGCATCAGAAAGCCTGAGAAGCCGTCGCTGGTCGCGTCAGGGTTCCAGATCTTGCGCCAGTTGGCCGAGCGCTCGGTCAGGATCTTGGCCTCGTCGGTCTGGCCGGCCTTGGCGGCGACCTGGGCGGCATAGAAGTCGTTCAGCGCGAAGCCCAGGGTCGAGGAGCCTGACTTGGCCCTCTGGTTGTTCGGCTCGGGGCTACGGTCGCCGACCGCGAAATAGCCGCTCTCCAGATAGCGCGGGCGGCGCCGCTCAAAAGCGTTGAAACGAGCGACCCGCCAGGCGTCGCGCCAGTTCACACCCTCGGCCCCGCGCAGCAGGGCCTCGCCCAGGACGTTGTCGACTTCATCCCCGCCCTGCCCGACATGATAGTTCTGGCCGCCGATGATCGCCGTATCCGCCGCCCCGAACTTGTCGAAGGTGTGGATCAGCGAATTGACATTGGCTGTGTAGAGGCTGGGCCGGAGCACCGATATCAGCGGGAACAGCGTCCGATAGGTGTCCCAGAGGGTGTAGTGCTCGTCCCAGTTCGGACGGCCAAGTCTTGCGGCCGGCTGGTCCAGCGAGCGGTCACGCGGGTGCGTCGAGGCGTGGTACAGCGCGCTGTAGAAGCGACGCTGTTGGCTTTCGGCCATTCCCTCCACGCGCACCTGACCCAAACGATCGTTCCAGGCGGCTTGGGTGTCGCGGCGAACCCGCTCGAAGTCCCAGTCAGGGATCTCGCGGTCCAGCAAGGCCTTGGCCATCTCGGCGCTGACAAAGGAGACGGCGATCTTCACCAGGAGGGGCTTGGTGGGCGTGGTCTTGAAGGTGAGCCAGGCGCCCAGCCGCTCATCCGACCCTGTGCGGCCCGACAGGGCGCCGTCCCTGCGTTCAGCCTTGTCGAAGACACCCCAGGCGGTCGGGTTCTGATCAAACTCGGCCACGAACCAGATGTCGATCAGGGCCGGGTTCCAGTAACCCTTGGCCTTGACGTGGCCAACGATACGCCCCTGCTCGGGGAACAGTTGGACATCGGCCTGTTCCGAAGCCACCAGCCCGCCGACCTTGCGGGTCACGTCCAGGACGACCTGCGCCTGGTCGGTCGTGGGATAGGTCAGCCGGTAGATGGCCGCGTAGTGCGCCGGCGTGATCTCCACCTTGGTGTCGTAGCGGGTGAGCCGGACTGAATAGGCGTCGGCCGCCAGGGTCTCATCGGCCTTGGGCGACAGATGGGCGGCTTCGTCGAAAACAGGCTCGCCGACCTGCGGCGACAACAGGAAGGTCCCGTAGGTGGTGACGCCACCGGATCCTTGCGAATGAAGCTGAGCAAAGCCGCTGATCGGTTCGGCCGGGTTGTAGCCGGCGTTACTGGCCTTCAGCGTGTCCGGCGACGGGTGGATCGATCCGTTTGGCCGGGTCGGCCCGGGAATGGTGTCGCCTTGATTATCGTCTCCCAAGCCGACGCGAAGGTCGGGAAGCTTGTAGAGCGCACGACCGGGCGCGGCTTGGGCTTGGTGAGCGGCCCCAAGAGCCAGAGCAAAGCCGACGACAAGGAGTTGGACTCGGAAACGCACGACAGGTCCCTTTCCCGGGTTCACGGTTGTTCTGGTTCAGTGTCTTGAGGTCAGCGGCGCGCTCAGCGCAGGCGACGCCATCAGGTGGACCGGCAAGGGAGGATGGCGTTCCATTTCCCGGTCCTGAATCAGATGCAGGATCCTGTCGACGGCGACACGCCCCATGGCCGCTGCAGGTTGGACGACGCAGATGTACGGCTCGGGGAAGAAGCGGGCCATCTCGGCCACACCGAAGAACATCAGCAGCACCTTGCCGATCGCCTCCGGCGCCAGGGCGCGCATTGCATCGGCCACCCCGACCGCCAGTGGGAATGAGGCGCAAAAGATCGCGTCAGGCCGCTCGGCTTGGGACCACAGGCGCTCGAACGCCTGATAGCCGTCGGCCTCGGCCAACCCGCCGGTGATGACCCAGTCGGGATTGATCGACAGGCCTGCCGCCCGCATGCCGGCCTCATAGCCAGCCCGGCGTTCACGCCCGATGTTGATCGCGTCATAGCCCGCCAGATGGGCGATGCGGGTGCGTCCGAGCGCAGCAGCGGCCAATACCGCGTCATGCGCGCCGCCCCGGTCGTCCATGGTCACGGCCTCGAACGATTGGAGGTCACACGGCGCGCGGTCGAAATAGACCAGCGGCACCCCTCGAGGGGCAAGCCAGCGATAGTCGCTGAGAAGCTCGTCGCGTCGCTCGCTGACAGAGACCAGAAGACCTTCCACCCGCATGGAGACAAAGGTTTCCACATGGCGACGCTCCACGGAGGGCTGTTCCTGAGAGACGCCGAAAAGAATCTCATAGCCCTGCTCGGCGGCCGCCTCTTGGATCGCACCCAGCGACTCCGCGAAGAACGCGTGGCGAATCTTGGGAACAACCACACCGAGGAGCTTGCTGCCCCCCTGGGCCTGAAGGGATCGGGCGAAGTGATTGGGCACGTAACCCATCTCCGCAGCGGCGCGTTTGACGCGCTCGACCGTCTCGGGCGCCATGTCAGCATGGCCCCTGAGCGCTTTGGAGACGCTCATGCTCGATAGGCCTAGCCTTTTGGCGATATCGATGAGTCGGACGTGGGCTTTCTTGCTTTGGATCACGGTCGCTCCCGAAACAGCGCGGAGCGGGCCGTTCTAGCGTCGATTGAGCCACTGCGGAGGTCCGGAAACGCCATCGGGGCTCACTAAAACGTCATCAACTTGGTATGAGGCACGCGCTTGTCCCGAACCGGCGAGCTTGTGCGGAGTTCGAAATCGCGGACTCCCTCCAAGTGGAAGCTGGACTTGCTGGGCGGCAGTTGCAGTCGCGACAGGCGCGCGCCGTCCACATTCTGCATCCACACGGCCGGGCGCGCGTCCGGCGTCAGGGTGCGCACCTCGATCCCGTCGAGCTCGACGTTGCGGGCGTGGCGCACGAAGAATCCCGTCGCGGGGAGGTCGCCGAACATGTTCGGCTCTGGATAACCAGCCTCGTTCTCGGGCGGGCGCAAGGCGGCCATGGCCGCATCGCCGCCGCCGACTTGCTCAAGAAAACACTGGCTGATCTTGATGTCCTCGACCGGGTGCCCATTGAGACCCGCGATGATCGAAGGCATCCGGTCACCGGCTGAAGAGGTGATGTTGCTGATCAGGATGCGCTTCAGCGTACCGATGGGCCGCCCCTCGGGGCCGCGCATACGCTTGCCCAGACGCATGAAGATCGGGGCCGTGGTCCCGCCATGCATCGTAATGTTGGTGATGGTGATGTCTTCAAGCGCGCCGCCGTCGACGGTCTCAAGCGCGATGCCTCGACATTTGTCGAACACGCAGTTGGTGATAGTGAAGTTCTTGAAGCCCCCATTGGACTCGGTGCCGAGCTTGATGCGGCCATGCGTCCCCTTCGGGGCGGGCATGAAGACCTGCCAGGTGCCGTCGAGCACGGATCCGATCCGATAGCGACCAGCCACGTAGCAATCCGAAATCGTGAGGTTCTCAGTAACGCGCGGATAGCCCAGCGCGTAGGAACTCTTCGGGCAGATCGCATCGTCCCAGGGCGAGTTGATGGTACAGCGGGTGATGCGCACGTTCCGGCAGCAGTCGATGTCCAGACCGTCGCGATTGGTGTCGATCAGCAGATTGTCGATGGTCAGGTTATCGACGCCGGTGGCCAACAGCGCGAACCACCCGCCCTGCAGCACCTTGAAGTCGCGCAACAGGACGTTGCGGCAGTTCTTGAGGGCGATCGACTTGTCCCCGACGCCGGGCTTGCCCGAGATCGGCATGTCCTTGTCATAGTCATGGCCGCGCCCCAGACCCTTGCCCCAGATCAGGCCGGGCCCTTCGATGACGATGTCGTTCAAGCCCTCGCCATGGATCAGGCTGTTGCGCCAGTGGCTGTGACCGAAATCCTGATAGGATGAGTAGGCGGGATCCATCGGCTCGGCGTGGTCATAGCCACCGCTTTCCATGCCTTCGATCGGTGTCGAGGCCGCGAGGATCGTGGCGCCCTGATCGAGATAGAGCCTGATCCGGCTCTTCAGGTGGATCGTGTAGCAGGCATAGGTTCCCGCCGGGACCAGCACCGTGCCCCCGCCCCGCTCGGCGGCGTAGGCGATGGCGCGATCGATGGCCGGAGAGTCGATGGTGACCCCGTCGCCCTTGGCTCCGAAGTCGCGAACATTGGCGACCGCCTCCGTGGGCGCGGCGTGCGTGCGGGACGCCGAGGCGCCCACGCCGAGGGCCAGCAGTCCGCCCAGCAACTGGCGACGATGGGGGGGCAAATGCAACATGAAGCCTCCGACGATCCGAGGGCCTCGGCGCGCGCCGACCGCCCTCCTCTATAGAAATCGCCCTCCTCTATGAAAAAGGCGACGGCCGATCCGGATAGACCGGCCGTCAAACTTCACAGGAGGGGTGAAGATCAGAACGCAGCGCGCGCGGTGAGGGTGATCGTACGTCCGTCGTAATTGGCCGTCCGCACCACATCCTCGTCGTTTTCGTACTCGAAGCGGATCGCGTCGGTCAGATTGTAAACATCGAGGCCCAGGCTGAACCGGTCCGAGACATTGTAGGAGGCGGCCAAGTCCAACTGACCGCGGGGCCTCACAGAGCGCGAACCACCCGTGAAGGTGCCGTTCGAGTTCAGATCGTAGGCCGAGCGGTAGTTGTAGACGAGGCGCACGCCATACTTCGGCGTCTCGTAGTAGCCGATCATGTTGACGTTGTGCTTGGAGATGCCGGGGAACGGCGCGATCGCGGCGCTCTTGGAGGTGGTGTAGGCGTAGTTGAAGCTGCCGCCGAAGTCCTTCCAGAAGCCCGGCAGGAAGTCGAGGTTCTGCTGGATGTTGAACTCCAGGCCGCGAACCTTGGTCGCCTTGTCCAGGTTGTAGGAGCCGGTCGCCCGGACCTGCAGCACGTTCGAGGAGGTCGATTGGCTGGACGTGCAGTAGGTTCCATCCCAGGCCAGCGTCCCCAGGCCCCAGGTGGAGCCGTCGGACGGGCAAAGGATCGCCGGATCGCTGGTGGTGACGATGCGGCCCGTGATGCTCTTCTCGAAAACGGCCAGCGAGATCAGGCCGTTGGGACGGTTGTACCACTCCAGCGACAGGTCCATCGACGTCGCCATGTAGGGCTTGAGCTTGTTGTTGCCGATCGTGATCGGCACATAGTTCACCGCCACGGCCGCCGAGGTCAGCGTGGTGTCCAGGGTCCTGGAGCCGATCTTGGTGATCGCCGAGAACTGGCGCGGGTGCGGCTTGACGTAGGTCTTGTAGTAGGCCCCGCGCAGCACGATGTCGTCCGTAACGTCAGCCGCGAAGATCGCCGACGGCAGGAAGAAGTCGTACTTGTTCTTGTAGGTGACCCAGCTGAAGCTGTTACGCGTACCGATGCCATCGGCTGGCGGGGTCTTCTGATCGAGCGCCTCGAGGGTGTTGTCGGTGTTCTCGTAGCGCACCCCGACATTGCCGCGCACCCGGTGACCGGCCAGTTCGGTGTCGTACTTGGCCATCACGTAGGCTTGGGTGTTGTCGTCGTCGCTGGTGTAGTTGCGCAGGGCGTAGTTGTCGTCCTGGTAGCGGATGTTGAAGCCCGTCGGCGACAGGCCGCCGCCCGAAGCGGTGTATTCGGTGACCGGGCGCACGGCGTCGAGGAAGGCGTCGAGATCGATCACCTGCCAGTTCTTGGTGTAGGCGCCGCCCTTGCCGCCGAAGAAGTCGTCGACATAAGGCGCCTGCTTGACCATGGCGCTGGTGATGTTCTGGGTCTGCAGGCCGAAGGCGTAAACGCGGTAGCCGGCGCTGGTGTAGCTGGCGCGTTCCAAGCGCGCACCGCCTTGGATGCTCTTGATGGGGCCAAGTTCGACAAAACGCTCGGCGTCGAACTGCGCCGTGTAGAGGCTGTTCTCGGCGTAGCTCTGCGTGCCCGTCAGCTGCAAGCGACGGGTCGCGGCCGCCCGGGTGGGCGAATTGTAGAGCGAGGTCGGGTCCGAGGCGCCCAACCAAGACCAAGAGGTTCCCGCCGGGATACCGGTCACCGGACTCGGCGTGATCGTGTAGGAATAGTCGCCAATATCGTCCCGACCAGTGCTCAGCGTGCCGCTGATCCCATTGCCGCCGGCGGTGATCAGGGTGTTGGCGTCCACCTGGGTTTCGACCGACGAGTTCTTGCCGCCCGAGGCCGTCAGAACACCGGCCAAGCGCCAGTTTTCGTTGCTCCAGTCGATATTGGCCATCACGCCCCGCGACGCCTGGTGCTGGGAGTTGAGGCGCGACGACATCAGCGCGTCGGGGTTCGTGAACGAGATCTGGTCGTAGACGTAGCGACCGTCGGAAACCTTGAACGGCGTGCCGACGGGCGTGATGATCGAGCCGGCGTTGAGACCGTTGATCATCAGGTCCTGGCGCGTCTTCGGCAGGTCCCGATCGGTATAGTAGCCAATCAGGCCCATCTTGGTCTGATCGTTAGGCTTCCACTCCAGTCCGCCTGAGGCCGACCAAGTCTCGCCCTTGTTCATCCGCGCATATTGGCGGGTCTGCGAGTTGAAATACAGACCGCTCGTGCCCTTGGTTCCCGTCGCGCCGGCCACATAGCTGCAGAAGGCCGAGCTGCCCGTCGTGCAGGGCGTCGACGAGTAGTACTCTCCATATTTAGCCACGAAGTTCGCAGCGCTCAGGCCGGTATAGGCCGGCGTTAGGACGGCGTAGTTGTTGATCAGAATGCTATCGCGGCGGAAATTCTCCTTTCTGTAGGCCAGCGTCCCGAAGGCGGCCAAACTTGAGGAGAAGACCTTGTTGTAGCTGACCGTGACGGCGGGCGCCCCTAGATCACCGAGCGTGTTGTACTCATAGGCCGCCTTCATCGAGCCGCCCTCTCGACGCGAAAGCGCCGGTGCGATCTGCAAATCGACATTGCCGCTGAGGCCGCCCGTCTGGGCGTTGGCCATGGGCGACTTCTGGATCACGAACGCCGAAAAGATGTCGGAGTTGAAAGCGCCGAGCGGCGAGCCCTGATTGTCGCGGAGTAGCGGCGGCTCGGCGAAGGCCTGACCATTGAGCGTCATGCGAGCGTACTCGCCAGGCATGCCCCGCAGGTTAATCGTCGCGTCGCGCCCCTCGGCTTCACGATTGATTTGAACGCCGGGCACGCGCTGAAGGGCCTCGCCGACGTTCAGGTCGGGGAAGCGCCCCAAGCCGTCTGAAGAGATGCCGTCGGTGATCTCGATGGCGTTCTTCTTGGCGCGAACCGCGTTGGCGTAGCTCTGCTTGAAGCCCGTGACGACCACGGCCTCAAGGGTGTCGCCGGCGGCCGGCGACTTGGCCTCTTGGGCCTGGCTCACGGCCGGAAGTCCCGCGATGACGGTGGCTGATAGCAGCGCGATCTTCAGGACGCGCGACGAAGCGATCTTGGAATTCATCTGTTCCTCCCCCGATGGCCCGTCGCATTCATGCGCGACTTATTGGCCTGACCTCTTTAACGTTAACTCCTGCGGGCCTGTCAATACACTCTAGGTCGAGACCGTTCCCTCCGTGCGTGGAGTGGCGCTGAATCGGTGTTTCCGACCCTGCTCAGATGCCCCCCACGATTGGTCAGGCCAAAAGGTTGTGTGTGGGGGGCGGTTCACAATGACACCCGCTAGACGCCTTCAAGCCGTATGGAGCGCTCTGGGACGCCGACACCGTCGCCAAGCCCTACGGCCGCTTCCTGCCGAAAGATAAGGCCGCCTCGGCCGCGAAGATCCTGAATAGGGCCTGGGAGGACGCATGACCCGCGCATCTCTGGCCAGCCTACGGCGAAGGCGTCGCCGAAGCGCTGGCCAGACTTGGACGGCCGACCACCTGAACGAAACAGGAGGCGTTTCCTGTACTCGCCAACTTCTTCAGAGGTTCAGGCGCTGTCGACCCTGGGCCAGCGCTGGATGGTCCCTACGGTTTGTGGATCGCGCCGGGCGAGATGAACGCTATCCCGGCGCCGTCGCGCTCAATTGACGCCCGACGACGTTAAAGCGTCCCGCCGGTCGCGCTGAGCGTTGCTAAAGGTCAAGGTCGTATTCTAGTGTCGCTCAATCGAGGAGCGAGATCCACATGACGACCCTGGAAGCCACCGGCGGCGCCTTCGAGCTGGGCCGGGTGATGCAGCGGACCTTCAAGGTCATCGGCGACAACCTTGGCCTGTTCGCGATCAGCGGCCTGGCGTTGATCGCCCTGCCCGTCTTCGCGGCGAGCGTAGTCGGCTTCCTCTATCCGGAGCCCTGGGTCATCGGCCTGGCCGGCGTGGCGGGCGGGATCGTGGCCTTTGTCGGCAGCCTGATGATGCAGGGCGTCGTCGTTCACAGCGCCATCTCGGGTCTCAACGGCCGAAAGATCCGGTTGGGCGAAGCCCTCGGGGTGGGCGCGCGCAAGGCCCTGCCCTTGCTCGGCCTTGGCATTCTGCAGAGTCTCGGCTTCGCGCTGGGGTTCCTTCTTCTGATCGTGCCGGGCCTGATGCTGATGACGGCCTGGTCCGTCGCCGCGCCCGTCCTGGTGATGGAAAAGCGCAGCATCGAGGCCAGCTTCGGCCGCAGCGGCGACCTGACGCGCGGGCACCGCTGGAGTATTTTCGGGCTTCTGGTGATCTATTTCGTGCTGGCCATGATCATCAGCGCCGCCGTGCAGGGCCTGGCGGCTGCGGCGGGCGTGACCACGGCCCAGAGCGGTTTCATGACCACCACCCAGGCGCCCTCGCTCGTGGCGCTGGCCGCCGTCCTGGTCAGCGCCTTGAGCACCGCCGTCCAGGGCGTGATCTCGGCCGCCGGCGCGGCGGCGATCTATTATGAACTGCGCACCGGCAAGGAAGGCGCCGCGCCAGACCAGCTGGCGGCGGTGTTCGATTAGAGCTCACGACCTGACCGCGTCAGGCCGCAAGCTCTAATCTTCTGTTTTGGCGCATTTTTCTTCACGCGAACCGGAACCACTTCGCTCGAAAAATGCTCTGACGCTCCAGCTCAGACGTCGTGCTTGTCGCGGCGTCGCACGCCCATCAAGAGCCGCGCCTCCAGCCGCTTGCGCAGGGCCGCGTAGTAGGCGCTGAGGAAGTCGTGATCGTCGTCGATCGCGCCGTGGGTCCAGTCGATCTTGCGCGCGATGCGGGCGGCGACGGCCCGCATGGTCTTGCGGTCGCGCTGACGCAGCACGTCTTCCAGAACGTGCAGCTCCTTGGCGCCGTAGGCGTCGATCTGGGCCTGGGTGAAGTCGTAGCGCGCCAAGCGCTCGGCGCCGTCATCGGCCATGTCGCGCACAAGGCTCTGCTTGGGCGTGCGCACCACCCAGGTGCCACCGACCAGATCCCCCACCCGCAGGCGATCGGCGTTAAACAGCGGGAAGAACACGAAGATCCCCGCCCAGATGAAGCCCAGCAGAATCGCCCAGCTCTCGACGCCGCCGTCGCCCTGGGGCGCGGGCAGGATGCTGAGCGGCAGGAACACCTCCAGTTCGCGCATGGCGTTGCGGGCGAAGATGGCGGCGGGACGCAGGCGGCCGCCGTCGCGGGCGGCCACACGCAGGCCCATGGCGCGCTTGCCCGGCGTCGCCGCCGCCGCCGACAGCTCAAACCCGACAAAGTAGAAGTTGCGCAGCAGGAAGAAGCCGAGCAGCCAGATCACCGCCATCATCTCGGCGCCGCCGCGGCCCATCGCGCCGATCGCGCCGATCCCGAGCAGGCCCAGCAGCAGCGTCGCGGCGACCAGCACGCCGATGATGATCGCCGCGTCCAGCAGGAAGGCGCCGGCCCGCTGGCCGGCCTCGCCCAGCTCCAGCCGCAGATCGACGCCCTCGGGCGTGACGAAGGCGCGGGTCAGTTTTCCCTCAGCCATGGCGGCGCGGTCCATAGAAATAGAGACCCCACATCAGGGCGGTCGCCGCCGCCACGCCGTAGCGCGCCGCCGTGTCGGTGATCAGCTGCCGGCCGAAGCCTTCGAGCAGGCCGGCCAGGAACAGCATCACCACCACCCCGCCCATCACCGTGGCGGCGTGGCGACCCGCCTCGGCGAGGGCGTCGAGGCGACGCCGCTCGCCGGGAAAGGCCGCGGCCCAGCCGATCCTGAGCCCCGCCGCGCCGGCCAGGATCACCGCGAACAGCTCGGTGACGCCATGGATCAGCAGCCAGCCGCCGAGCTCGATTCCCAGGCCTCGGCTGGCGAACAGAGCCAGGAACGCCCCCAGCATCGCGCCGTTGTAGAGCACCAACCCTGCGGTCGGAACGCAGAGCGCAAAGCCCAGAGCGAAGGCCAGAAGCGCGACCTGGGCGTTGTGGGTGAACAGGAAGGTGGCGAAGACGGTCAGCCCGCTCGCGTCCTTGCCGCCCAGGGTGGCCGCCAGCGCCTCGGTCGTGGCGGCCGGATCGCGTCCCCCCGCCAGTTCGCGGGGCACGAAGGCGTAGAACCAGTCCGGATCGTGCCCGACGAGCCAGGCGGCGATCATCACGCCCAGCGCCATGAGGGCCGCGCTGACCAGGGTTTCGCGCCACAGTCCCCGCACGGCCGCCGGCCAGCCGCCCGCGAAAAAGCCTTTGAGTTGACCCCACAGGGTCTCGCGCGAGCCGTAGACGAAGAAATAGGCGCGCGCGCACAGGGTCTCCAGATAGGCGATCAGCGCCCGGTCCAGCGAGGTGGCGCGGGCGACCGACAGCGCCGACAGCGCAGAGCGGTACAGGACGGGCGCGGCCAGCAGGTCTTCGTCGGACAGATCGGCGATCGAGCCCTTCTCGACCTTGCCGATCAGCCGTTCCAGGCGCCGCCAGTCGGCCTCGCGCTCCTGGCGGAAGCGCTGGCTCTTGAGGCGCGGATCAACCTTGATGTCGATCACAGCAGCTCCCTCCGCATCAGGTCGACATAGGCGTTGATCAGCGCCGGACCGATCCGGGCGGCCGGCGCCTCGACGATATGGGCGCCCAGCCGACGAAGGCGGGCGATCACGACCTCACGCTCGCGCATCAGGCCGGCGGCGACGACCGCGCGGGTGACATCGGCCGGTTCGACCGGGTCGGCGGCGACCATGGCCTCGAGCTCCGCGTCCTGCATGACCACGAACAGCACCAGATGCCGCGACAGGAGCCTGGCCGAGGCTTCGATCATCAGCTCGGCGGCCGTCGGATCAGTGAAGTCGGTGAACACCACCACCAGCGACCGCCGCCTCAGTTTGGCGGCCAGATGGCTGAGCGCCAGGGTGTAGTTGGTCTCCTCGGTCGAATAGTCGATCCGCGCGGCGGCCTGCTGCAACTGACCAAAGGCGTCGGCCCCGCCGACCACGCCCGTCAGCAGGCGCGGCGCGGAGTCGAAGGCGAAGAAACCCGCCCGGTCCCCCGAGCGCAGACAGGCCAGCGCCAGCAGCAGGGCTGCGTGGATCGCCCGATCGATGCGCGGCGCCCCGCCGACGGGCTCGCACATGGCCCGCCCGCAATCGATCGCCATCACGACCTGGTGGTTGCGCTCGGTACGGAACTCCTTGGCCAGCAACTGCATATGCCGGGCCGACTGTTTCCAGTCGATCGCGCGCCGGTCCATGCCGAGCCTGAACTCGCGCAACGCCTCGAACTCCGAACCCTCGCCGCGCTCGATCTGGGTCTTGGCGCCGATCGCCGCGTCGCGGGCCAGCATCTTCACGGCCTCCTCGCGGACGCCCGCCAGATCGGTTCCGACCACCGCCTCGACGTCGAGGTCGAAGGCCTTCTGCTTCCAGGCCAGACCAAGGGGGCCGGTCCAGCGCACCCAGAGCCGGGCGAGCTTGCCGCTCCCACGCCGCTCCGGCGTCAGGGGAAAGGCGAAACTCGCCACGCCCGCCTCGACCTCGACATCGACGAAGGCCGTCTCCAGCCCGAGCCGTTCGTCGGCCTCCAGCGCCGCGAACGCGCGCGGGGGCGTGCGCGCCGGCGCGAAGTTCGCGACGAACTGCGCCTGACCGCCGCGCGCCACGGAAAAGATCCGCGTCTCGGTCGGCTCCAGCGTCAGCCCCCCGCGCGAGGCGGCCGACAGGGCGTCCACCACCAAGAAGAGCGCGACAAGGCCGATCCACGCCAAGCCCGTCAGCCAGCCGGCCGGGGCCAGCACGCCGACCAGCAGCGCCGGCGGCAGACCGGCGGCCATGGCGATGACGGCGCGGCGGGTGGGATAGATCACCGGGGCGCCGCCACCCGCTCGATCAGGCCCTTGAGAACCTGATCGATCTTGCGGCCCTCGATCTCGGCGGCCGCCGACAGGATCAGGCGATGGCGCAGGGCCGGAACCGCCAGGGCCTTCACATCGTCGGGCACCACATAGTCGCGGCCGTCCAGCACGGCGGCGGCGCGGGCGGCTACGGCCAGCATGGCCCCGGCGCGCGGCGAGGCGCCGCTCTCGATGTCGGTGGAATCGCGGGTCGCCCGCACCAGATCGACGATGTAGCCGACCACCTCATCGGTCAGCCGCGCCTCGGCGACGGTGGCGACGGCCGCATCGATGGCCGCGCGATCCAGAACCGGCTCCACCCCGAAGGCGGCCGGGTCCATCTGGCCGGTGCGCTGACCATGGCCCACCACGATCGCCCGCTCCTGTTCGATGCTGGGATAGTTCAGCACGTGCTTGAACAGAAAGCGGTCCAGCTGAGCCTCCGGCAGCGGATAGGTGCCCTGCTGCTCGATGGGGTTCTGGGTCGCCACCACCGTGAAGCGGCGGCTGAGCGGGTGGGAGACGCCGTCGATCGTCACCTGCCGCTCCTGCATGGCCTCCAGCAGGGCCGCCTGGGTCTTGGGCGGCGTGCGGTTGATCTCGTCGGCCAGCAGCAGCTCGCAGAACACCGGACCGCGCGTCAGGGTGAAGGTCGAGGTCTGGAAGTTGAACAGATTGGCCCCGATCACGTCGCCGGGCGTCAGGTCGGGGGTGAACTGGATGCGGCCATAGTCGAGGGCGACGCTGCGGGCGAAGCTCTGGGCCAGCAGTGTCTTGGCCGTCCCGGGCGGGCCTTCCAGCAGAACGTGGCCGCCGGCGAACAGGGCCACCAGCAGCAGATTCACCGCCTCGTCCTGACCGACAACGGCCTTGGCGATCTCGGCTCGGATCCGCCCGGCCAGCACGCCCACGTCACCGACGTTCATCCTATTGCCGTCCACGGATCAGCTCCTGCTTCCAAAGGTGTAGGTCGCGCGCCACCTGCATCATGTCCGAGGCGGTGGCGGCGCGGGCGCGCTCGGCGAGCGCGGTGAAGGTGCTGGACGCGCCCACAGTGACGCTGACGCGGTCGAGGAACGCGTCCAGGGCGGGATCATCCATGCCGCGCGGCGCGCCGATGGCGCGGGCGGCCGAGGTCCGGATCAATTGGGCGTACAGCGGCGTCATGCGCGCCTCGCGCCCCGCCAGGCGGATAAGACCGGCGGTGTTGTCGGCCAGCGCCAGCTTGCCCAGCGCCACGGCGCGGCGCGGCTTGAGCGCGGGGCCAAAGCGCACGCCGGCCTGCAGCCCCGCCAACACCGCCAGCGCGACAAGCACCAGGGTCGCGCCGACCAGCGGCGGCTCCAGCAGCAGGCGCAGCAGGCTGCGCGCGCGGGCGAAGCCGTGCAGCGTCGCATCGAACACCATCGGGGTGTCCTCGGCGTGGATCAGGTCCAGCAGCGCCACGGCGGTCCGCGCGCCTTCGAGCGTCTTCAGCGCGGTCGTGTTCAAAAGGTCCGGCTCCGCCAGGACATAGGTCTGGCTTTCGGTGTGCATGGCCAGGACCATGCGACCGTCCTGGTCTTTCAGCACCGGCGTCCAGCCCTTTCCCTCCAGGCTGCGCGGCGCGCGGACCGAGGGCTGGAGGCCGAAGAGCTGTCCATTGGGACGGTAAAGGCGCAGGGGTCCGACCTCCGGCGGGGGCGCGCGAAGCGTCAGGCCCTTGCGCAGGTCGGCGGGGAGCACCGCCAGACTGGCCTTGTCGTTGACGATCCGTGTGGCCAACGCCCAACCCTTGCGGTTCGGATCCGGCATCGTCGCCCATTTGGGCAACACGATCAGCCGCGGCCCGGGGTGATCGAAGTCGTCGAGATTCACCGCGCCGGCGCCCAGGGCCGGGGTCAGCACCAGCAGGCCGTCCTCCGCCGAAGCCGGCAGCGGCCCCCGCCCGACCAGCGCGCCGCGTCCTGACGCCTGCAGCAGACGCACCGTCGCCGCATAGCCCACCGAGGAACGCGACAGGGCGTGCGCGCCCCCGTCGTCGCCCTTCTTCAGCTCGGGCGCATAGGCCGACAGCACGCCAAGACCTGCGAAGCTGACCACCCCCACCAGCACGATGACGATCATCGCCATCGGCGAGAACGCGCCCGATGCGCCCCGCCGGCTCATCGCGCCCACCCTTCGGGCAGGGCGAAGGCTTCGTAGGCCGCGCGGCAGGCGGCGAAGTCTTCGGCGTCCACGGGCCGGCCGCCGAACAGACCCCGCTCGACGACGCCGGCGATTCCGGCGAAGGCCGGCCGCGCGACCTCCGGCAGGGCGGGCAGCAAGGCGATTTCCCGCGCGGTGTAGGACACCCGCAGAGCCTTGGGGCGATGCTTCTGGATGTCCTCGACGCTGCGCAGCAGAAGCAGGTGGGCCGCCTCCAGGAAGCGTCCGTCTGCGGCCAGTTGATCGGCGGCCAGGAGCAGGTCGCGGGCCGCTGCGGCGTCCGGTCTCCAGGCGGGGTCGGCCGCGAGCCTAGGCCCCTCCGCCCGAGCGGGCGGCGCCTTCGCCCGGATGATCTCCCGAACGATCGCGAAGATGATCAGCAGGGTCAGCGCCGCAAGGCCGATCCAGAAAACGACCTTGAGCATCGGCGCGGCGGCCTTCAGGACCTCGCCCACCCAAGCCAGCCAACCGGGGACCTTGGGCGGCGAGAACACAGCATGCTCGAACTGAAAACCGCCCTCGCGCGCCAGACGCTCATGCGCCGACGCGACCGAGTCATCGGCCGTCTGCCCCGAAACCCTCACGCCCCCGTTTACCGCCTCGACTCGCGATCAAGGCCCCACGCCCCCCGCAACAGAGACATCATCCGCTCAACCCTTGGGCGTGACAAGCCCCTTTACGTCCGCGCCGGCGGCCAGGAAGCACCCGATCGCCCAGCGCTGGGTGGTGGCGCCCCTTGGCGCGGACAGGCGGGCGAAAGATGAAAGATTTATAAAGTTTCAGCGGGTCTGCCGTCGCGCTGCGTCCCTTACCGATGAGGCCATTTTTCCGGCCCATCATCGGGGATAGCTTGAACATGCAACCGTCTTCCTTGAAGCAGGCGCTGCTCTTCACGGCCGCAGGCCTGAGCCTGCTTGCTACACCAGCGTTTGCGGCGTCGGACGCCGACACGCCCATCGCCACGGCGGACTCGTCGACCGTCAGCGAAGTCGTCGTCGCCGGTCAGCGCCGCAGCCAGGCGCGCGCACTTCAGGAGCAGCGCGACAGCCTGACCGTCGCCAACATCGTCTCGGCCGAGGAACTGCAAGCCCAACCGACCGCCAACCTCGCCGACCTGCTGTCGCGTTTGCCGGGCCTGTCGTCCGCAGTGGACCAGTCGCGCAACCAGGCCGGCACCGGCGAGGCGCAGTACGTGACCATCCGTGGTCTGGACAGCGCCTGGAACGCCTATTCGATGAACGGCGTGCGCCTGGCTCAGACCGACTCCAAGGCCCGCACCATCTCGATGAACCTGCTGTCGCCGTTCGCCCTGTCGTTCGTGCGGGTCGACAAGGCGCCGACCGCCGAGATGGACGGCGACGCCCTGGCCGGCACGGTCGATTTCCGCACCGCCACGGGCTTCGACTTCGCGTCCAACTACAACCGTTTCCGCCTGCAGGGCCAGCTGGCCGACCGCGCCATCCAGCGCGACGTTGACGGTCTGGGCTACACGACCCAGCTGGAAATGGCCCGCACGTTCGGCGACGCCGAGCAGTTCGCCGTCTATGGCAACCTCTACTATCAGGACAAGGACAACGCCGGCGAGTCGCGCGCGGTCCAGCAGGACTATGTGAAGAAGGACTCCACGGCGCCGGGCCTGATCCGCGACCAGGGCGCCAATCTCTACGCCCGCGGCCCGCAGTGGAACTTCTACCGCAACAGCGTGAAGCGTCAGGGCGCCACCCTGTCGCTGGACTACAAGACCGACGCCCAGAGCCTGTATGGCCGCTTCACCCACGGCGAGTTCAAGCTGCTGACCAGCATGGATCAGTCGTCGGCGCGCCTGGGTCTGGCCACCGCCCCCAGCGGCTCCAAGGAACTGGTCGACTTCCTCACCTCCGTGCGGCCGTCCTCGGCCTGGCAGACGGCCGGCGACAGCGACCCCAAGAACATCAGCCTGTATGGCGCGATCCCCGGCCAGTACAGCCGCACCGAGCACTCGACCCAGACCCTGACCACCGCCCTCATCGGCGGCGAGACCAAGCGCAACGCGTTCACTCTGGACTACGCCGTGTCGTACTCGAAGGGGCGCACCGAGTATCCGTTCCGGATGCAGGCCGGCTTCTACGCCTTCCCGTTCATCGGTACGCCCGACCAGGGCGGCAAGGCCGTGGTTCCGCTGATCACCGACATCTCCAACCCCAAGGATCCGCGCGCGGTGCTCACGCCGGAGGGCCTGCGCTATATCAGCCGCACCGACATCACGCGCCAGTGGTACGTGACCTACGGCTATGAGTACGCCGAAGAGTCCAAGACCGACCTCAAGGCCAATCTGGCCTGGGACATCGAGCATCCGATCGTCAAGTCGATCAAGGGCGGCGTGAAGTACGAGACGGCGGATCGTGAGTCGAACGACGTCGGCACCGGCGATGAGAACCGCTTCTACTTCTACAAGAAGGACGCCAGCGGCAACTGGACGGCCAACAGCGCCCTGCTGGGCAACGGCAGCCATCGCTGGGCCAACCAGGGCGAGTTCCTGTTCGACCTGCCGGGCAAGACCCTGACCAGCTTCATGATGGGCGGGTTGCAGGTGCCGATGCGCCTTGTCGATCCGGACTACCTGAAGAACCAGGCCTACAAATACGCCGCCACCATTCCGTGGACGGATGAAGTTCTGAAGCGGAACCTGCTTTCGGGCGAGGAGACCCGCGCCTCGGCCTATGTCCAGTCCACCCTGACCTTCGGTGACACCCTGACCGTGGTGCCGGGCGTGCGTTACGAGGACAACAACTTCAAGGGCTCCTACTGGCGTCCGGAGAGCGTCAAGGGCGCGGACGGCAAGACCACCTCGGCGCGGGTTCAAGCCTCGTCGGATCGCGGCATGGGCATCGTCCTGCCCAGCGTGATCGCCACCTGGCGGCCGACCGACGAGATCGTGGTGCGTGGTGCGGTGCGCCGCGCCTATACCCGCCCGGCCTTCGACCAGATGATCGGCGCCACCAGCATCTCCAAGGACGCCGACGGCAAGATCATCGCTATCAGCATCGCCAACCCGGACCTGCAGCCGGTCACCGGCATCAACTACGACTTCAGCGTCGAAAAGTACGGCGAAGACGGCCAGTACCTGATGGCCTCGATCTACTACAAGGACCTGAAGAACGTGATGTTCGTCTCGGGTTCGACCAACACCGGCTCGGACTTCAACGTCTGGACGGGCGACGTGATCAAGGACGCCGGCGGCGCCGAGATCAGCCGTCTCGACAACGCCAAGAACGGTTCGGTGCTGGGTATTGAACTGGGCCTGCGCCAGCGCTTCACGACCCTGCCGGGCTTCTGGAACGGCTTTGGCGTCAGCGGCAACGTGACCTTCCAGAAGACCGAGGCTGACATCCGCGTCGGCAATCTGGGCAAGAACCTCAGCCGGCGCCTGATCAACGCCCCGGACAGCATCGTCAACGCCTCGCTGTTCTACAACAAGCACGGCGTGCGGGCCGAGCTGGCCTATAGCCGCGTGGGGATGATCTACAAGGACGTGCGCACGGACAACGACGACACCTGGGTCCAGCCGATGCGTCGCCTGAACTTCAACGCCAACTACCAGCTGCCGCACGGCTGGCAGATCGGCATGGCGGTCGAGAACATCCTCAACGACCAGTCCTACTGGGCGACCCAAGGCAAGGCCGAAACCCTGCTCTCGCACGACCGCAAGGGCGGCTATGTCGAGACGGGCCGCACCTACATGATCAACACGTCCTGGACGTTCTGATCCTTCCTCTCCCCTAAGGCGCCGCCTCCCCCCTCGCGGCGCCTCCACCTTTGAGGCCGGAGCCTCCGGGTCTCCGGCCTCGCTTTTTCGCGGACAACAGCTTGTTCGCCCCAGGGCCTTTGGCATCGAAACGGGATCGTTTCGATGCGATAAAAGGCGCTAAATCATAGAGTTAGAGCGTGACTGACGCCGAAACCGGCTCCCACTTTCAGCGTCAAGGTCTAGAACCGGGCGCGCAGGGCGAGGTTGAGCTGTCGTCCCGTATGGACGCGGCTGGCGATCACGCGACTGTGGCGGCCGACATGGGCGTCATAGGCCAGGGCGTCGCCCAGATTGACCACGCCCGTCTCGATCTGAGCCTGCTCGCTGATCCGGTAGCGGACACTGAGATCGGTGGCGAACACCGGTCGGATCCAGAGATTGTCCCAATCCCCCGGCGCTTCCAGCGTATTGTATTCCGACAGCAGCGCCCCGGTGTAACGGGCGTTGAGACGCACGCGCCAGGGGCCGCGTTCGTACACTCCCGCAAGGTTGGCCAGCCAGGCGGGCGCGGACTGCATGGGCGTCGCGCGGCCGAACTCGTCACTTCCCAGGTCCGCCTGCGTCCATTGCCGGCTGACGCTGCCCGACACCTCAAAGCTCGCCGCCGGATCGAAGGCGGGTCGCAGTCGGCGGACCCATTCGGCCTGCAGTCCCCGAACCGTGGCCACACCGCCGTTCTGCGGCGTGATCAGCCGCGCCAGGCCGGGCCTCGGCCGGGGCGCGGCGCCGGTATAGATGCCGCCGCTCTCAAACAGGATGTTGTCGAGGCGCTTGGCCCAGGCCGAGAGCCCCCAGCCGCCGTCGCGCGTGGTCTGAAGCCACTGCAGATCCAGATTGACGGCGGTGATGGCCTCAAGGTCGGGATTGCCCTGGGTCAGCACCTGAGCGCCTTGCTCGTCGGTGGTGAGGGCCGCGCCGCCGCCCAGTTGGTAAAGGGCTGGTCGACTGTAGGAGCGCCACAGTCCGGCGCGCAGGACGCGCCCTTGATCCGGACGCCAGGTCATGAACAGCGAGGGCAGGGTTTCGCCGAACCGGCTGCGGTCGCTGCGCCATTCGCCCGGCTGTTCGCCGGACGCCAGGGCCTTGACCAGCCAGTAGCGGCTGCGAACGGCGGTGTCCTCGCGCCGCACGCCGGCCATCAATTCGACAGCGCCCAGGCGGGCGGTCACCAAGCCATAGGCGGCGAAGACAACCTCGCGGCCGAACTGGCTCCGACAGTTGAGGTTGTTGATCTCGATCTTCCCGCAGCCGTCCAGACTGCCGGGACCGACAGCCCGGTCGAACCAGGCCGCCAGCGCCTGATGATCCACGCGCGGCGCCCGCCAGTCGTAGACGCCGGGCCATACCGCCGGCCAGGTTTCACCGGTCGTGATCCCCAGATCGCGCCAGGTCAGGCCGGCCTGTCCCAGAACCACCGCGAAGGGCGGATTGGTCCAGTTGCGGTTGGTGACCTCGCGCCGGCTGGCGGAGGCCGAGGCGCCCGCCTTGACCGTCAGCGGGCCGCCGTCCAGCCACTCGACGTCAAACGCCGCCTGGACCCTGTCCTGGGCGCTGTGCTGCTCGGTCCGCTGACCCGCGCGACGGGCCAGCAGGCGGGTGTCGGCCTGGTCCAGATCCGCCCGAAGCTCCGGCGTCAGACGGGGGCGGGGAAAGCCGCCCGTGCTGTCGATCAGCAATCCGGCATAGGGGCGAGCGGTTTGTCCCTGGTTGAAGGCGTCGTTCTGGTTGACGCGGATCGAGGCCTCGAGGCGATCGGGACGATCGCTGGTGGCGCGGCTCAAGGTCAGGCGCGGCGTCAGCAGCCACGCGCCCGTTCGCCCCGCCCAATGGCCCGGAACAACGCCGCGCCCCGCCAGGGTCAGGACGGTGAGCCCGACATCGTCGGGATTGGTTTCGTACCAGACGCGGCTGGAGACCTCGCCCAGCGACAGGCGGTAGCCGCCGGCCGGATCCGGCGTCCAACGGCGCGCGCCGCCGACCAGTTGGGTCAGGGTCGAGTTCTGCTCGGTGCGGGACCGCAGATCGACGAGGGTCAGGCTCAAGGAACGGTCATCGGCGGGCCGCCAGTCCGCCGCGATCATCACCGCACGGCTGCGTTCGAACACCTCGGAGACGCCCGTGTTGAGCGCTGTCAGCGCCAGGTCCGCCTCGGGGCGGGTCGGGTCGCGGGGCGCGCCGTAGAAGTTCGGACCGGGCGTCGCCGACCAGGCCCAGGCCCAGCCCTGGTCGTTCTGCGCCGACATCACGCCGGCCATCTCCGCGCTGACCAGCCGCCGCGTGGCGCGCCGCAAGCTGGCGGCGATCCCCAGCTGGTCCTGAGCCCCAAAGCGTCCGGCCATCACCACGCCCTGGCCGCCGCCCCGCCCCGAGGCGTTGTAGCGGCGAGCCAGGTCAGCCGAGCGCGTCCAGGCTGTCATCTCCAGCCAGCGGCGCTTGGCGAAGTCGCCCGCGCGAAACGGTCGGAAATCGATCGCTCCGGCGATCAGGTCGCCCTCCAGATCCGGGCGTCCGGTTCGGTGGATGACCACTTCGGAAAAGCCTTCCGGCGGGATCATGCTCAGCTGCACGCCGCGCGAATGCGGCAGCCCCTGGGCCACCGGCGCGCCTTGCATCAGGGTGACGCTGAATTCGGGATTGAGCCCGCGCAACCCCACGAACAGGCCCTCCCCGCGGGTGGCCGAATCGACGCCGGACACAAAGGACCGTCCGGTGGTCAGCACCGTGGTGTCCGGCAGGCTGGCGATCGCATCGGTCATGTTGCTGATCGCCCGGCCCTCATAGCGATCCCGCGACAGCAGACTGAGAGCCAGGGGGGCGGCCATGGCGTCGATGAAGTCATCGCGCACCGCGCGCGACCCTCGCTGGGGCGAGCGCGCGCCCAGCACCGTAACGGGGGTCACGGCGGTCGGCGGATCGTCGCGCGGCGGAGCTTGACGGGTCACCGGCGTGGCCGGGGCGGCGGCGGCCTTGGGGCGACGAAAGATCACGAAGGTTCGGGCGTCGAGGCGCCGCGCCGCCAGGGGCTGACCTTCCAGAAGGCGCGCCAGGGCGGCCGGCGCGGTCGCGCCGACGTCCGCCGGCAGCGTCACGCGGGCTTGCGGCAAGTCCGCCGCCGAGAACAGGATCTGCAGGCGCCCCTGGTCGGCCAGTCGCCTGAGGGCCTGCTCCAGGGGCAGAACAACGTCTGGGGGCGCGGGGCGCGAAGCGCGGGGCTGCGGCGCCGCAGACGCCTCGACCACCGTCAGCGCCAGCACCGTCCCGAGGCAAAGGCGCCCAAGGTAATCGCCCATCGATGCGCCGCCGCCGCCCGCCAAGGTCATACGGTCCCGTTCATCCAGGCCGCTCCTCTAGCGGCGCTGTGTAATGGCTTTCTGACACTCGCCGCTCTATGCTGGCCGCATCGGCGTTCTCCTGATCGCGCGGCCCGCCGTTGCGGTATCCCGGGCCCAGGACAGGCGCGCAGCGGCGCGGACGCGACGTGATTGATGGAACGGATTTGCTTCAGGACCTGGTCGGCCGCTTTGACGGCCGCTTGCGTCGCTATGTCTCGAAGTATCTGGAACCGGCCGACATCGACGACGCCCTGCATGACATCTATGCGCGCCTGGCCCGCCAGACGATGCGGATACCGCCCCCCAGTTTCAACAGCACCTATGTCTTCAAGACCGCTGATGGCGTCCTGCGCGACCTGCATCGCCGGCGGCGGGTCCGGGACGCGGATCGACACGTGGAACTGACCGACGACATTCCATCGGACACGCCGACGCCGTTCGACTCCGCGCGCTGGCGGCAGAATCTGGACCGGCTGCGTGCGGCGATCCTCACCCTGCCCCGACAGGAGCGTCTCGTGTTGATGATGCACCGGATCGAAGGGCGCAAACTCACCGAAATCGCCGAAAGCCAGCGGATTCCGCTGCGAACGGTGCAACAGCTTCTGGCGCAGGCTTTGGCGCGGTGTCGCGGAAAGCTCAAGGAGGATGGATGGTTCGAGCTGTGACATCCTTCCGCACTTCACGACCGGAGCGGCCCCGGATCGCGCCTTCGGATCTGGCCGCCGCCTCGTCGCTGGTCGAGTCCTGGGCGGCCGAGGAGGCGGGACGAGTCACGTCTGTGGCTCAGCGGCCGGATTCTGCGGAACGGGAAACCGAAGCGGTCTGGGACGCTCTCGGCGCACTCGATGCCGAAGACTTCGGCCTATCCACGCCGGCGCCGGCTCCTCTGTGGCGGCGGCGTGAGGTTCAGATCGGCGGGTTCACCGCCCTGGCGGCATGTCTGGCCGCAGCGGTGTGGCTCCATGGCCAAGGCGACGTCGAGACCTTCGCCACCGGCGCGGGCGAGCGGCGGATCGTGGCGCTCAAGGACGGCTCGCGGCTCGAGTTGAACACGCGCTCGCATCTGGAGGTTCGGATTTCATCCCGCGAGCGACACGTGCGGATGCTGGACGGCGAGGCGCTGTTCATGGTTGCGGCGCGCCCGGACCACCAGCCCTTCACGATCGACGCCGGCGCCGCGCGGATCAAGGTGACCGGCACTCAGTTCAACGTGCGCAAGACCAGCGACCAAACCCGGGTGGACCTGCTGGAAGGCCATGTCGAGGTGCGGAGTCGAGGCGCCGAGCAGGCCTTGCGCCTCGGAGCAGGTCAGGCCGTGACGGTCAGCGCGTCCGGCGCCACGCTGGTTCGCCAGCCGGCCGATCGGGCGGCGGTGAACGACTGGCGCGCGGGCCGCGTGACCTTGACCAGGGCCCGGCTGGACGCGGCGGTCGCCCATATCAACCGCTACGCCCGTAAACCCCTGACTCTGGCGGAGCCGGCTTTGGGCGACCTGACTGTCGACGGCGTATTCGAGGCGCGGGACACGGGAACCTTCGCGCGAGCGGTGGCGAGTCTGCATAATCTCGAATTGAGGGAGCAGCCCGACCGCATCGTGCTTTCAAGGCCATAGAGCTCTTTCCGATCCGACCGCCGTTTCGCGGGGATCGGAAGAGGCTTTGGCGCTCGGCGCCCTAGCGCTACGGGATCTGCCATCCCACACCGGTCGGGGCGCCATCGAAGGCCCCACGAAGACAGCGTCAGCTGGTCCCTGCGGTGTTCGGTGGCGATCCGCAAACACTGTCCGCCCACTGATTAAGGCTGCCGGCCTTTGCGACTTGATCGCAAGGGCGCTCGGTGTTTAGCGACGCCTGACCATGCCATTATATCGCGTATAGACGTTGAATCCTACCTTGACGTGTATTTCGCAATGTGGCTCCCTCTTGGTGAGGGGGCGAGCGATGGTTGAAGAACCGCAATCAGACGCGACGTTTCCGACGTGCGCACGGACCTCGACGGCGTCGCCGCGCCCTTCTGGCTTGCCCCCGCGCAGAGCGCAGCGATGGGGGCAGGGACAGCTGAGATTGTCTCCGAGGCTTCAGGGGCCCGCTCGTCTTGGCCAAGGCGGCGCCCGTCGCCCTATCCGCGCCTGCTGTTCCTAGAACTTCAACCCAGAAGGACGTCGTCCCATGCCTGTCCTGTCCAGCTTCTCGCTTCCCGCCTTTATCGAGGACATCCCGACCGACACCCCTGAGAACAAGGCGCTGAACGCTGAACTGAAGTGGCGCTGGAACGTCAATGTTACGGGCTGGATCGCCCAGGCCATGCCGGGCGCGCCGTGCTATTTCTATGATCCCACGACTACGGACATTCCGACCGGCACGGGCTCCGCGCCTGTGACCTGGAACGCCTTCCCAGGGCGCCTCCAACAGTTCTACAGCGCCAGTCCGCCGAACACGCCGGCCAACCCCTACAAACTGCCCCAGGATCAGATCTACAGCCTCGCCGACACCGGCTATTACCTGACCGGCGACGGCGGCAAGGCGACCTTCCAGAACATCCCGGCGGCGCTGTGCCCCGAGGCCGACTGGACCGGCGACCTGAAGACGTTCGGTCCCTATGGCCCGCGGGGCTGGCTGGACGAGTATTGCGAGTGGAGCGCCGCGCGTGACGCCAATGGCAACCTCGTGCGGATCGACTTTGCCTGCGAGAACCCCGAATACTGGACCACTCTGTGGAAGGTCAGCCCGGAGACCGTGGCCGGCCTCTATCAATCGATCCTCAACTGGGACGCGCCGGCCGAGCGCCAGGTCAGCGTCGCGCTGGAGGATCTGCAACTGAGTGTGGGCGGCAAAGCCGTCATAGATCCGGAAACGGGGCGCCCCGCCTACAATCCGCTCAACAAGTGGAACAGCGGCCCGGTTGCTGTCCGCATCGGCGAGCCGAGCGGCTTCTCGGGTGGCGCTCTCCATCTGACCAGCACGCCCAACACCCTGCAGACCGAGCTTGGCCTGGCCGGCGCCTCGACCGTGCAGTTCTCCAGCGGCAACAGCGACCAGCAGGCCCTGATCTGCTGCGGCCAGTTTGGCCAGGAGTATCGCCACAGCGATCCTCATATCGGACAGTCGGTCAACGCCGTAGTGGCCGGGGCGCTGACCGGCGGCGCGCCGCAGTTGCTGTGCCTGGCCGATCCCGTGGGCCTCTACATCCAGCCGCTGAACAATCCCCTGCTGTTCACCTTCGGACCGGCGATCAACCCCGGCAATCTGCCCGGAGGAGCCCAGGCCAGTGACGTCTTCCAGATCGTGCGCGGCGCGGCTTCGGTCACCGATCCCGTGACCGGCCAGCCGTTCCCCGGCGCCATGATCCTGCACGTCGTCTGTCAGATCCCTTCGGCCTGGCTGGCCGCCTATCCCGATATGACCCTGGCCGACATTCAGATCGGCGGCGCGCCGATCACCTGGGCTGGCCAGGTCGCCACCCAGTTCAATATCGGCCTCTACGCCCGGCCGCTGTCCGCCGGCTCAACGCCGCCGACCGAACAATGCGCCAGCGGCCTGCAGAGTCCGTCGCAGCCGCTGCAGAGCCTGATCTTCACCAGCCTCTGGGACGCCTACTACAACCAGGTCGAGATCGCCCCGACCGGCCAGACCATGTCGCTGGCCAGCAACACCACCTTCATCGCGCCATGCCTGGTGGCGGATGGGCAGGCCAAGGCCCTGACCCTGACGGTGGTCAACCCCTCGCAGCCCTCGCCCCTGCCCAAGGTGGCGGTGCTCCTGGCGGACGGTTCAGGACCGGACCCGGACATTACCGTGAGCGTCGAGGGGACCAGCCAAGCCGACTACGCCGTGCCCGGTAACTCCTATCCCGGCAGTTACACGGCGCTGGCGCTGCAGGTCACGATTTCCCCCAAGGCTGCGGCGGGTCTGCGCGGGGTCATGGTGACCGATCCCTCCGGCGTCAGCAGCAGCCTGCCGGCGGCGCTCTACATCCTGGACGCGGAGTAGATCCATGCGCCGGCTTGGCCTCCCCCGCTCCGCCGTGACCGTCTGCGCCGGGGCCCTGGCTCTGGTCCTGGCCGTGGCCTTGATGGTGATCGGGGAGAGACCGCCGGCGCGGGTGGCGGCCGCCCAGGCCCAGGCCAGCCCCTGCAACGTGTTCGGCGTGCAGCCGGTGACCCTGACGCCGACCCTGCCGACCTCGTTCGCCTCCGCCACCGCCCAGCTCGGGGCCGACTGCATGGCCTGGCAGAGCTTCATCAGCCTCAACTGGGCGGCCGATCCGAACAATCCGGGGCAACCCGACCCCAATGTCCCGGCCTCCAGCTTCGGCGCCCCGGGCGACACCTCGCCCAAGGTCTGGGAGACCTATCTGGAAGCGTCCGCGGTGTTCAGCGCCCCCCAAGGCTCGGCGAAGACCCTTTGGGCGGCCGAGCGGCCGGCGATCAAGTCGCTGGTCCGGGTCTCCAAGCAGGGCGCCACCGACCTGTCGCTCAGCGGCATCAGGCAGGCCGGCGACGGCAAGTGGCTGACCAGCCAGGCAGGACAGCTCACCTATTACGAAGTTCGGATGAACCAGGATGAGTACCAGTTCATCACGACCAATGTCTTCTCGGGCTCGGACCTGACCACCTATGCAGGCCAGGCCGCGTGCGCCGCCGGCCAGAACGGCAAGGGCGGCCTGATCCTGCCCGCCGGCGGCGGCGCCACGGGGGCGACCCTGGACGCCGACTGCCTGGGCAATCCGGCCAAGTACGGGGCCAATGTCGGGGCGATTGAGATCAAGGCCGCCTGGGTCCCGCTGCCCTCGGACCATTCCCTCGACTACCGTTACAAGACCGCTGTCGCCCGGGTCACCAATCCCGATACCGGCCAGACCACCCAGGTCACGGTGGGTCTGGTGGGGCTGCACATCATCCGCAAGGTGCAGGGCGCGCCGCAGTTCGTTTGGGCCACGTTCGAGCAGATCGACAACAGTCCCGATGAGGCCGGCGGGGGTTTCAGCGCGCCCGCCCTTCCAGCCAATCCGCACCAGAAGGCGCTGGGTCGTTACACCTACTTCAACCCGAACTGCACGACGGCGACCGATCCGACCTACAAGTGCCAGCACAACGCCCTGCCGGGGCCCCCGTGCGACGCCAAGGGCCAGCCGGCCGGCTGCTATCCTTATTCGGCGCCGATGCAGATCACCCGACTCGTCCCGGTAGACGCGACTGCGAACGCGGTGACGGGCTATGTCTGGAGCCTGCTGCCGGCCAACTCTGTCTACAACTACTACCGGCTGATCAACGTCCAGTGGCCCAACAGCCCGACCGTCGTGAAGGCGGGCAGCACCGTGCCGCTGCCCAATGGTGACATCACCCCCTCCAGCAAGTCCGGCATCGTCGCCAACACCACCTTGGAGACCTACCAGCAGAGCAAGAACGCCTGCATGGACTGTCACCAGAGCGCGCCGATCGCGACGCCGAAGACCCTCAGAACGGCCCTAGTCGCCGGACGCGGCACGACGAAGGTTCAGCCGAAAAACCTGGTCAAGGGCAGCGCCAGCCTCGCCTCGGACTACTCGTTCGTGTTCGTCAGTGAGACGAGGCGCTAGGGCCAGGGCAATCACTATCTATAGGGGTTTTCCGTTATCAGTATCTTTATACTTGTATTTCCGTGCGGATGTCGCAAGGTGCGCCGATCGGGCGAAGCGGCACCGAGATGGCGCTAGCTAAGAACTGGGCCACTGGCCCGGCGGTTGGGGAAACGATCATGCGGGCCAAACTCGAAGCCATGCCGCCGGTCTGGACGCTGCCCAGGCTGTACCAGCATTTCCAGGGCGCGATCGACCTCGAGCTCTGGACCATTCCGTACTACCTGACGGTTCTCTACTCGATCAAAGACCCGACCACGGTCCCGTACCGCCTGATCCAGGCCGCCGTGTACCAGGAGATGCTGCACGCCCAACTGGTCAGCAACATCGCCAATGCCTACGGCTATTCGCCGACCCTCTCAGCGCCGGAATATGTTGGGACGGCGGTGCCGCACATCGACTTCGACCTCGATACGCCCAACCCAACCAGCATCTTCACGCCCTACAGCGCCGAGCTGGGGCCGCTGGACCTCACGCGCGTCAACACCATGTGCCTGATCGAGTACCCAGAGTGGCGCACCCAGCGCGAACCGGATCTGGCCGATGACGTCACGGAGTATGGCTCGATCGGCGAGTTCTATGACGCTCTGCGCGTGGGCATGGAGCAGCTGCGCGGCCACGTGCGTGGCAACCAGAAGCAGATGGACGAGTTCGGACCGTTCTACCAGAACGGCCCGCCGCTGACGGTCACCGAGTCCGGCGACGCCGGCTTCCTCCAGGCCCTGACCCTGGTGGATATCATCGTCGATCAGGGCGAGGGCCAGACCCAGCCGGTCGAGACCATCCCGACAGAGTTCCAGAACACCGCCGACGGCTTCCAGGACGCTTGGCCGCACTTCCAGCGGTTCGATTTCATCCGTCGGATGCCGAACTGGCCCGAGGTCTACACCGGCGTGACCGATCCGCCGGCCGGCTCCCCCGGCGCCGAGGCCCAAGCGCGGCTGATCGCCGACTTCGCCGGCTTTCTCGACATCCTCAACGGCATGTTCAGCGGCGGCGGGGCGCCGCCCGCGTTTGGCGTGCAGATGGCCAAGCTAGGCGGCGACATCCTGAGCTGCTGGAAGCTCGGGGCCGTTCCCCGTTACTCGTAGGAGCGCATCGCGATGGCGAACCCTGTATTCCGAGTACACCCCGCGATCGGCATCGCGCGCGTCGGCAACAGCGAGGAATTCTATCTCGGGCCAGAGACCATGGCCGGTCTGCCGGTCGGGCCTTCCGTCGACACAGGCGGTCGTGATCTCGACGGCGGCTTGCCGATCCGGGCGGGCACAGAATCGACGATCATCTCCAGCGACGAACTGCGCGACAGCGCCGGCCGCATGAAACGCCAGGCCGCCCGCTTCCGTATCTACCACTATCCCGACCAGACCGGCGGCAAGGAGCGCTATCCCTGCGGCCAGGGCGAAGAGATCGTGATCGGCAGCGTGGTCGGCGGGCGGACCGTCACCGACATCGTCTGGACCGTGCACTTGGCCAACAAGAAGGCCAATTCCTACATGCTCAACGACATGCTGGGCATGCAGGTCTACGACAAGGCCCACGCCAGCGATCTGCACCTGCGCAACGCCGCCGAGGGCGACGATCTCAACAACGCCGCCCGGCTGCGGCGACTGGTGATCGACGCCGGCCCACGCGCCATCCGCGGGGCCGAGGCCAAGGCCGTCCGCTTCGACAAGGCGACGATCGCCAGCCACGCCACCTTGGACGCGGCGATCGAGACTTTGCCGCACTATCCAAAGACCTTCCCTGACGACTCCTTCGCACGGATGTACACGCCCACCGGCGGCATCGAGACGTTGGGCGAACTCCGTACCGACCAGCACGGCCGCCTGCTGGTTCTGCCGGCCTGGGGTCGCGCGGCCGGCTGGCTGCAGGCCGACGGCACGCCGTTTCCGCTGGTGGGTGGTCTTATCGCCCCGGGCGAATATGGCGACGTCAACGCTGACGGCTGGTTCGACGACACGGGCGACGGTCCGGTCTCGGCCAGGATCTGCTTCGACGACGGCGCAGTGGTTGAAGCCGCCCAGGCCTGGGCGATCACCACCGACCCCTCCTACGCCCCCCAGACCCTGAACGTGATCAGCCTCTGGGACGACATGTACGACACCTGGGTGCGTAAGCTAGACCTCGTGCCGGACCTGTTCGACCACCGGTTCAACACCGAATTCGCGCCGCTGTTCGACGACCATCTGAAGCCGATTTTCCGCGCCCCGGCGCTGCAGCGATGGAACACCAACCTCCCGTCGCGGGCCATCGCCGCGCACGATGCGGTCGCGGCCATCGCCGCCGGCGACAAGCCGGGCGACACGATCATGACGGGACTGGCCTATGTCCGGGATCCCAATAACCCCGAGCAGACCAATATCGGCGCCCCGTTCATGCCGCTGTCGATGGGCGACGCCGGCAAGGCGTTTCTGACGGTGACCCGCACCCAGTACTTCTTCCTGGAACAGTGGGACCAGGGGCGCTTCACGCCGGACGCCACCCTGACCTTCGGACCGGGCGAGGCGCTGGACCGGATCGTGCTGGTGAACTGCCTGGGCGGCCGCTTCGCCCCGGGGATCGAGGCGACCTTCGTCATGCGCGATCCCTCGATCTACCAGGCCGACTGGGAAACCTCTGGCGGCGGCCCCTTCCGCCTGCGCGCCCGACGGCTGGACTACAGCCAGGTCCAGGCCAGCCAGCCCTTCCTGACCGTGGGCTACATCCCCATGCATCCGGGGCCGGACGGCATCCGTCCTGCGCCCATGGAGCCGGGTGACGTGACCAAGTTCATGGCTGTGCCCTGGCACACCGACTACAACGCCTGCGCGACCCACAACAGCGCGCCCAACCCGACCAACAGCACCGCCCTCTACTGGTCTTGGCCGGCCCAGAGGCCGGTGCAGGTGCATGTCGCCTCGGACGTCCACAACGGCAAGCTGGGCCCGCAGCGCTACTCGGTCCGCGGCCCCGGCACCACGTCCGACGACCTGGGCGAGACCGGCCGTTTCCAGGATTTGGTGGACATCGTCCGTTATTGGCACCGTATCGGTTTTATCGTCCAGGGCACGGCGATCGACGGCGATGAGCACTACGACCGCGAGATGTTCCTTGAGGTGCAGGGGCAGCTCGACGCGCCGGAGATAACGCCCTGGCCGATGAACTCCCTGACACCGAGCTCCTGAATCGTGGGCGCCCGGTGCGATGTCGCGGTAGTGGGCGCCGGCCCTGCGGGATGCGCGGCGGCCATTGCGCTCAAGCGCCTCGGCGTCGCCTCGGTCCTGCTTCTGGAGGCCGGTGATGGGGCCCGCCCGCGCTTTGGCGAGAGCCTGCCGCCAGACATTCGTCTGATCCTGGCCCAGCTGGGCCTTGCCGAAGCTTTCGCGGCGCTCGGTTTCGATCCCTGCGTTGGGGCGGCTTCGTCATGGGGCGAAGACGGCCTGGGCTACAATGACTTCCTCTTCAACCCGCACGGCCTTGGCTGGCACATCGACCGTGCTCGCTTCGACGCCTTCCTGCGCGACGCGGCCTTGGCGGCCGGGGCGGCGTTGCGCTTCGACACCGTCTTCGACAGCGTCGTGATGACGGGGGACGCGGCGCGGTTGCGCGTGCGTGGGGAGCGCGGCGACGAGACGATCACGGCGGGCTTCGTGCTCGACGCGACGGGACGGGCGGCGCGCGTGGCCCGGGCCCTGGGCGCCGAGCGCATCGAGAGCGATCGCCTAGTCTGCGCTGCGGCTCTGATCCGCATTGATCCGGACGGTCTGTTGGGTCAGCGCTCGCTGCTGGAGGCCGTGGACTATGGCTGGTGGTATGCCGCGCGGCTAAGCCCTGATGAGGCCATCGTCGTCGTCTCGACCGACGCTGACTTGCTGCGCGCGCGCCGCCTGCACCGCCCTGACGCCTGGTATGGACATTTGGCGGCGACGCGCCATGTGGCCGCCGCGTTGGGAACGGCCGCGCCGCCATCGCAGCTCATGGTCCGCCAGGCCCGCTCCAGTCGTCTCAGCCGGGCCGCCGACCAGCGCTGGCGGGCGATCGGCGACGCGGCCTCGGTCTATGATCCGATCATGGCGCAGGGCGTGACCAAGGCCATGATCGAGGGTTTGGCTGCAGCGCGGGACATCGTGCGCCACATGCCGGACGCCGAAGAGGGCCTCGACGCCCGCTTCGCCGACTATCTCAGCCTTCGCGATTATTTCTACGGCCAGGAGGGGCGTTGGCCGGACGCCCCCTTCTGGGCTCGCCGCCGCCGGCCGCAACCAGCCGTTCGAACCCTTTGGGAGGTTTCCGCATGAACGCCCCGACACCCTGGCCGATCGTCGACACGCCCAACACCCATGGCATGTTCATGCTCGGCACGACGACCCTGTACCTTTGCCACATGCCGATGTTCTGCAAGGAGGACCACCACTACCAGATGACCTTGCAGGTCTCGCTGGACGCCGCCTCCATGGCGACCTACCTGGCCGACAAGGCCGGGAACCCCGGTTCGGCCTACAACCTGATCAACCTGGACACCTGCCAGTTCACCCTGCCGGACCTAGCGACCGGCGCGGTGACCACCTATCCGGCGATCATCTATCGCGACTACTCGAATGACGGCGGCGGCACGCCCTCGAATCCGATCGTCCAGTCCGCGACGGTGACAGTCGAGCGGGTGCTGTATTATCGCGCCTTCGACCAGAACATCCCGCGGCCGGATAACCTCAGCTACATTCTGTTCGGCGACGGCCAGCAGGCCCACCTCGACCACTACATCGCCGCCGATCCCGACTTCCAGCACCTGCTTACCCTGCCGGAGGCGCCGAACTGGCTGTCAGTGACCCAGCTGAAAGCCGGAGTGCTGGTGACCTTCCCGCCGCCCAGCACGCCGATCGGCTGTTCGTCGCCCCTGGCGCCCGGGTCCTACCAGGTGCAGTTCCAGGGGATCGCCACAGCAACGGTCCCGCTGCAGGTGGGCGACACCTTCTGGTACAGCACCGGCAACATGCTCAACATGAATGATCCGTGCGCCTCCCAAGGCGCCATGGCCATGGGAGAGCCTGTCGCGGTCGCCTGACAGAGCGTTATCGATCCGGTCTGCTTCGCCGGGTGTCAGCGGCTGTGACAGCCGCGTGGCCCTCGCCCATCTTGCCTAGGTTGACCGCGAAATTGATGTAGCGGTTTTCCAGGTTGAAGAACTGATCGTAGGCGCTGTTGAGTTTATTGGGGTTGGGCCCGGTCGGCGCGACCAGGTCGTCCAAGCCGGACGCGGTCGGAATCTTGCCGATGAAGACCTGGTAGGCCATCGCCGCCACAAACAACAACGGGACCGTTCTCGATATAGTCGGAGCCCGAGACCAACATCACAATCTGAGCCCGCATCGCGCTCACCCAGTCAGCCCAAGGGCGCCAAAAGCGGTGCTACAGTCCCAAGGTCGCCGCAGGAGGTCGCCCGTCAGGCGGGGCAAGACGTGGCTGGCGTCACGCGCCAGGTCCGTTACGCCAGACTGAACCGCGGCGGCGGCAGGCTGAGGCGGGTGTCGGAAACGGCCTCGCCACGGAAGAAGCGAACCAGCAGGTCCTGGACCTCGGGGTGGGCCTCAAAGACGTTGTGGCCGGCGTTCTCGACGATCACCCGGGACTTGCGACGGAACTGCGCCGCCACCTCGTCCTGCTCCGACATCGGCGTGCGGCCGTCCAGCGTGCCGGCCAGCAGCAGGGCCGGATGGTCGATGCGCAGCGGCGCGCGGAAATCCTCGCCCAGGTCGACGCCCGGCACCGCGCCCAGCAACTGCGGCATCGGGAAGTTGAGCGCCTCGCCCAGCACAGCGGTTTTGGCCTCCCGCCGCACCTGGGCCAACCGGCGCGGCGAGATCCCCGACGCCAGATCCATGGCTTCGGGCATGCCGGCGATCCCCAGCAGGTTGGCGAACTCGTTCGCGAACCGCGTCAGCACCTCGGTCCTGCCGGCGTCGAGCGCCAGATAGAGCCCTGGCAGCATGACCAGCGTCTGGGGATTGGCGATCAGGCCGCCCGTCATCAGCTGGATGGCGAAGCCCCCGATCCGCAACGTCACGGGCGCGCCGTTCAGGGTGGCGGTGATCGCCACGGGCGCAGCTTCCAGCTTGGCGTGCACCCGGCGCATGAGGGCGGGCAGGTCGGGGATCGCCGCGCGGACGGCGGGATCGGCCGCCAGAAGGCCATCCACCTGGCGCAGGAGGGTGTCGACCGCCGCCGGGCGCTTGACCGTCTGGTCCTGTCCCTCAAGGCTGGCCAGCGCCACGCGGCTCACCCGGTCGCCGTGTCGCTTGAGCATGCTCAGCGCCAGGTGCGTGCCATAGCTGATGCCCCAGAGATCGACCTTGTCCGCGCCCAGATGGCGTCGAAGATCGTCGATGTCGTCGGCGTTCTGTTCGGTGTTGTAGCCGGTCATGGCGATGCCGGCCTTGGTCCAGTCGGCCCAGGCGTTCTGGAAGTCCTCGCGGAAATAGGCGGTCAGTCCCGCCTGGGTGAACGCCGGCGGCGGGCCCTTCGAGACGGGCCGCTCGGGAATGTGGTTGGACAGGCCCGTGCCCCGCTGGTCGAAGGCGATGACGTCGGCCACCTCGCGCAGGGCCATCATGATCGGAAAACGCGGTCCGGCCAGCGCGCGTGTCGCCAAGCCGCCCGGCCCTCCAGCCAGATAGACGATCGGCGGTCCCGGCTTGGCCGCCGTCGAGGCGAACCGCACATAGCTGAGCCGGATCTTCCGCGACCTGGGATCGCGGCGGTCCTCGGGGACCTCGAAGAAGCCGCGCTCGGCGTCGGTGTCGCGGCCCTGGAAGCCCTTGAAGCGGAAGGGACCGGCCTGCGTCGGCGCGGGGGTCTGGGCGAACGCCAGGGTCGGAAGGGCCAGGGCCGGAACGGCGAGACCGGCGGCGGCGAGCAAGGCGCGGCGATGAAGCGATGTGTGGGTCATGGCCACACCCAAGACCCTGGCCGCGCCCTTCGCCACGCCGCTTCGGTCAATGGCGCCCTGTCATCGGCGAATGACGGCGCATCTCGGCGAACGGCGCCCTAGAAGGGGTGACATGTGGCGACTCCTGCTTCTCACCGGCCTGATGATGGCCTTCGCAACCCTGGCCCGTGCGCAAGATTCGCCGTGGCAGGCCTGCCGGGGCGCCATCGGACCGGATGGACCCGTGCTGAGCGACTGCCGGGCGATCCAGGGCGTGGTCGATCCCCAGGGTCGGGAGCTGTGGATCCGTTCGACGATCAGCGCGCCCAAGGACGACCGGCCGTACGCCTACTATGTGGCCGGGGTCGCCTCCTCCGAGGTCTGGCTCAACGGCCAGAGCCTCGGGGCCAATGGCCGTCCTGGCGCGACCGCGGGGGACGAGATCCCCGGACGCTATCAGGCGGTGTTTCCGATCCGCGAGACGACCTGGCGCCCCGGCGCCAACGTCGTGGTTCTGCGCCTGTCATCCTTCCACGGGGGGCTGAGGTTCGCCGGCCCCATGAGCGCCATGGTCGTCCTGCCCTCCCCCTATCCGCAGCGCGCCACGCTGCTGGCGGTCACCTTCGTGGCGACCGGCGCCCTGCTGGCGGCGGCGTTCGGGTTCGGCGTCATCCACGCCCTACGCCGCACCGGCTCCAGCCTGGCCCTCGCCGCCATGGCCGCCGTCGCCGCCCTGCAGGCCATCGTCGAGAGCCTGCGACCGCTGTTCAACTACCCCTATCCGCTGCACGCCTGGCGGATGAGCGCCATCTGGGGACTGGCCGCCGCCTTCGCGGTGCTGCTGGTCGGCTATGTCGCCACTCGCTTCATGCCGCGGGCGAGCCGGCGGATGGTCGGCGTGGCCTTGGTCGCGGTTACAGCCACCGCCTTCGCGCCCGGCTTCGACATCAAGACGGTGTCGGCTCTGATCGTGGGCGTGGCGCTGGCCGCCTTGCCGGCGCTGGTCGGCGTGCGCGACAGGCGGCCGGGCGCGCGGCTGACCTTGGCTTATCTGGCGCTGTTCCTGACCCTGGCGCTCGCCTTCCCCGAATGGCTCGCCGATCTCTCCTATTTCCTGCTCGCCGCCGGCCTGGTTCTGCCGCTGCTGATGGTCGAGGTGGTCCGGCTGGGCCGTGACGACCGGGGCCGCGAAGCCGCCCTGACCCAGGCCGTCCGCCGCCCCGACCGTCTGACCGTGGCCTCGGCGCGCGGCGTCGAACTGGTGCCCTTGGCGGAGATCCTCTCCGTGGTCGGGGCCGACGACTATGTCGAGCTGCGGCTGGTCGGAGGACGCAGCCTGCTGCACGCCGCCCGTCTGGACGCCCTGACGACCCAGTTGCCGGTCAGCTTCCTGCGGGTGCACCGGTCGGTCATCGCCAATCTGACGCACGCGCAGCGGCTGGAACGGGACGGCGATCGCTGGCGACTGCACCTGAACGAGGGCCCGCCCCTGCCGGTCAGCCGCTCGCGCCAGCCCGCCGTACGCGAAGCCCTGGCCGATCCTGTTCCTGGGGAGACGGCGACCGGCGGCGGGTGATCCCGACCTTCCCGTCGGTCACGGCGCAGCCGCTGTCAGGTCAGCTGCAGCTCCTTACTCAGGATGTTCTTCTTCACCGCCTCCAAGCGCTTGGTCTTGGCCTCCTTGGCCGGGCCGTCGGGCTCGGTCTTGAGCTGCTCGGCAAGCTCCTGGGCCTCCTTGCGGTAGGTGATGTCGTTGGCCAGCTTGATCCCTTCCAGCAAGAACTCGATCGACGCCTCGGTTCCATCGCGGGCGTTGAGGAATTTCTTGAGCTGTTCGGCGGTGGCCAGGGTCGGCGCAAAGGACTCCAGCGACTTGCGCTCGGCGCCGTCGAGGCTGACCACGACATAGGGCTCATCGCCGTCGTAACGCGTGCCTGTGCTGCTCACCAGGCCGACGCCCGGCTTGTAGGTCAGGTCGCGGTGGGCGTCGGATCCGAACACGCGGAAATCGGCCTTGGTCGGCGCGACGCCCGGGACGTCGAAGTCGATGGTGTCGGTCATGCTGAACGCGGCGCGGCCGTCGATGAGGGCTTCGGCCCACTCGTTGGTGATCTTGATCAGTCCTCCCGCCGCCAGCAGGAACTCGCGCGCCGGCAACAGCAGCGGAATGTTGGCCGCGCCCGTGAAGGCGGACGAGACCGTGTTCAACAGCCCCTCGGGATAGCGATCGAACGCCATCTCCACGGTGAAGAACATCTGCTCGGTCAGAACCGCCGGCGAATAGGCCACCACGTTGGTGCCCGCATTGGCGGCCGACGGCGCCATCATCGTCTTGCGCGGCGAGATCGACGGCTCGGCGAAGTTCACCGCCCGGCTGGCCGGCGCGTAGCTGGCGTAGCCCTTCAGCGCCGAGGTGACCAGCATCGCCTTGCCGCCCCCGCCCAGCACGCCCTTCTTGGGGTGTTTGCCGGTATAGACCTCGCGGATCAGGATGGTCAGGGGCAGGCCCATGCCGATCGGCCTGAACTGCGTGACCTGCGGAGGCGCGACGGTCTCCTCCAGGAACTGGCCCTCGAAGACGGACGGCCGATCCGGGTTGGCCCGCAGATCGTCCAGATATTCCGACTTCGTGACGACCTTGTCGCCCAACACGCGAAAACTGGTCATTGCGGCCCCAATTCAAAGAACGTTGCTATTTCACTTTGGCGCGCCAGCGGCTATGAAATCAAGCCGATTATTCCAGACACATTCTTGTCATGGTTGCGGCCATTCACGGGCGGGACGCATGACGGACATCGAAGCCAACATCCACCAGGCGGTCGACCTCTGCGAAGACGTCCATGCCGATCCAGACGCCACACCGGCCGATGCGAGGGAGGAGTCTCTGGCGTCAGCGGGGCTGGAGGGCGTCGCGCCGCCGTGGCGGGTGGCCGAGGCGCTCGAGGTTCTGCGGCGGCGGATCAACGCCCTGGCGCCCAACCGCAGCATCGCCAGCGACGGCGGCATCGGCGACGCGGCGCATCGCACGCGCGCCAGCGACCACAATCCCTGGGTCACGGACGGCGGCAAGGGAATCGTCACCGCGCGCGACTTCACGCATAGCCCCCAAACCGGCTGCGACGCCGGCGTGATCGCCGAGGCCCTCAGGGCCAGCCGCGACAGCCGGATCAAGTACATCATCTGGAACCGGCGGATCTGTGCGAGCGAACCGCGCGATGGCCAGGCGGCCTGGGCGTGGCGTCCCTATGGCGGCAAGAATCCGCACGATCATCACGTCCATATCTCGGTCCAGCCGATCAAGGCCCTCTACGATGATCCAAGGCCCTGGGCGCTCTCCAGCGTCACCGCGCTGCCGCCGCCCGTGGCGCTGACCAGCGCCGGGCCCGAGGTGGAGATCGCCGCGATCGCGGCCGCCGCAGACCAGCTGACCCAGCTGACCCCGTTGCTGCAAAGGCTGACCGACCTGAAGGACAGCCCCGATCAGGCGGTGGCCGACCAGGCCTCGATCCTGTTGAGCCGCTATCTGACCCTGACCCGCCCCGCGCCGGAGCCCCAGACGCCTCCGGCGGCGGCCGAGACCTTCACGCTCGAGGCGCTGGCCGACGCGTATCGTCGTCTCTTCCAGACCTGCCAGACGCGCCCCGAATGGGCGGGCCAGGTGGCGTGGCATCGCAAGAAGTTGCTGGCGTTCAAGTCGCGCTACGAGCCCCTGGCCCAGCAGACTCGGATTCCCTGGTTCGTGATCGGCGCCATCCACGCCCTGGAAGGCAGCTTCGACTTCACCACCCATCTGCACAACGGCGACCCGCTGTCGGCGCGCACGGTGAGGGTTCCCGCCGGACGGCCCGCGACAGGGTCGCCGCCGTTCACGTGGGAGCAGAGCGCGCTCGACGCCCTGACCCGCCAACAGCTGACCGGTCTTGCGGACTGGAGCCTTCCCGCCACGCTGTATCGCCTGGAGCGCTACAACGGTTTCGGATCGCGCCGTCAGGGCATCAACACGCCCTATCTGTGGAGCTTCTCGACGCACTACCTGAAGGGCAAGTTCGTCCGCGATCACGTCTACGATCCCGAGGCGATCTCCAAGCAGTGCGGCGCGGCGCTGATGATCAAGGCCCTGGCCGACAGCGGCGATATCACCGTGACGCTGTGACCCTGACCCGGCGCGCGCCCATGCTCCGCCCCGTCAGCGTTGATCACCCTCCCCAGACCCGCGCGATCACCGCCGCCGTTCTAGGGCCGGAAATCCGGGCGCGGCGGAACCGGCCAATGGGCCTGATAGCGGCTTTCCGCCGTGAACGGCGGCGTATGCCGGTCCCCCGTGCGCCAGTTTCCGAACGCGCGCGCCCAGGTCGACGCCTCCTTGGCGTAGGCCCCACCGCCCGCCAGGCGAACGGCCCGGTGCATGATCGAGCGACGAACCAGGCTGACGCGCAGATCATCCATCGCGTCGAGGAAGATGCGGTCGGCGAAGGCGCGCTGTCCGGGCTCGCCGATCAGGTACAGCCAGTCGTGCAGGACCGCGGCCTTGGCGTGCCGGCCAAACGGCGGGAAGAGGCCGCGCACGGGGGCGGGGATCGAGGCGAAATCCGTCACATAGCCCTCCGGCACATCGACCTGAGCGCCCGAGGCGGGATGGATGTAGCGAAAGCCAAAGGCCACGATCGCGCACGTCCGCCCCTCCTTCTCGTCCTCGCTGTCCAGCACAGCGACCACCAGCGGCAGCGGCATCATGGGCGAAAGGGCTTCTTCGCCTCCTGCGGACGACGGACTGAGGGGTACGAACGGCATCACCTGTCTCCTCGATCTGGGCTTCGGTTCTCACCGAGGGCTGATCTGGCCAGGCCCGCGCGCGCCGACCGCCACAAACAATTCATAGTTGCATCATCTAAACTTAAAGCTCAATCTCGAACTTGGGGGGCGCGATGGTCAGCAAACAGGACATCGAGGCCGCCATTCGGGCCGACCCCGTGCGCGCGGAAGAGGCGCTGCTGGCCCTCCAGTTCGGCGATCAGGCGCCCGTGACCCTGGAGGCCGCCAAGCCCGTGGCGCAACTCCATGGCATGTCGGTCGAAGGGGTTCTGGCCTTGCAGCTCGAGAACCGCCAACTGCTGGAGGCCTATGCGCTGGCGCTCGCCGCGCGCGGAATCGCGTGCGGTCCGGTTCTGGAACCCGAAGCCGCGCCCGAGGATCAGCGGATCCAGAACCCCGGCGCCCTGGAGCGCATCGGCAAGGCGGCCTGCCGCATCGTGCGGGGCGACCACATCAGCGGGTCGGGCTGCCTGATCGGGCCCAGCCTCGTTCTCACCGCCTGGCATGTGATCGCCAGCGGGGCCCCCGACACGGTGGATCCCGTCCGCGAGAAGATCAGCGTGATCCTGGCGGACGGCTTCCGATACAGCGTCAGCGACGTGCAACGCTATTTGTCGCCCTGCACGTCCGAGGAGTTCGCCAGCCACTTTCCGGCCAATGACGCGGCGTTCGCCGACCGGCATGACGTCGCCCTGCTGAAGCTCCGCCGCCCCGAAGGCATGCGCTTCAAGTTCCTGCGCGTGCCGGACGCGCCGCCTCCTCTGCGCAGATGGGCCGGCCTGTTCGTGCTGGACTTCCCGGACGGTCACGCCAGAGGCTGGGGGATGGGCCATGTGACGCCCATCAACGGCATTCAGGCCCGCGTCCAGCATGACAGCGACAGCGACGGCGGGTCCTCGGGCGCGGCCTGCCTCAACACCCATTACGAGCTGATCGGCATTCACCAGGGACGTTGGCCGCCCGCTCGCCGGCTGGTGCCGCTGGCCCGCTTTCACGAACCGCTCGTGACCCAGGTGCGCGCCGATATCGCGCCGAGTTTCCTTTGGTCGCTCACCGATGATCTGCGGGGCCCGCTGGTCATTGGTCGTGACCTCTTCTTCGAGGGCTTGGCCGAGGCTTCGCGCCCGGGCGCGCGGGTCCGGGGCCTGCGGGTGCTGCGCATGAACCCGTCGGCCGGCACGACGGGCCTGTCGTTCTCGGCGACGCTGCTGAAGACGATGCTGGACCGCGATCGGTCGCGACACGTCTTGATCCGCATCGGCTTCGATCAGGCGCAACAGGACCTGCTGGGCGCGATCCGCCAGAAGGCCCTCGACGCGGGCCTTCAACTCCCCGCCGAGGACGTCCCCTTCGGCATGCGCGCCGGCGACACCACGCCCGAGGCGGCGGTGGGCGATCAGGCCCGGAGACTGGCGCTGGCCCTGGACCAGGCGATCCAGGCCAGCGGCCCCGACCGGCTTTTGTGGGTCTTCTTCGAGAACCCGGCGGCGGGATTGATCGACAGCGAACGGATGGCGTTCGAGGCCTTCGTCAGCGCGGCCCTGAAACAGCCCGCGCTGCGGTTGGTGATCGCGGGCTTCGAGACCATCAGCACGCCCGGCGGCGACGAGTTCTCCGATGCGGAGGCCGCCACGGGCGCAGGCGCGCCGGGTCTGGTCATCGAATATGTCGGCCACTTCTCGCGACAGGAGGTCAAGACGCTGATCCAGCGCGCGGACGAGGCGCTGGGACTGGCGCTGGGCGATACTGGGGTCGACTTCATCCTCAATGCGGCGCTGGCCGGCATCCCCTCGCAGAACGACCATGTCGACCTCGCCCACAGCGTCGAGGTCGCGGCCCGGCTGACGGAGCGCCTGGTCGACTGGCGTAACACGCAGGAGGCGGGTCGATGAGCGAAACGCCCCTGCCCGATCTGGACGTCGGCTCCCCGTCATTGACGGGGATGAAGGCCGAAGCTGAGGGCCTCATCACGCTGGCCCGGCGCTACGCCGCGCTATCGGGACCGTTCGCGCCGGTCGAGGCGTTGCGCGCCGCCGGCGCGGTCGAGCCGATCGACCTGGCGATCACGGTTTCCTCGGCCCTGGACGCGGTCTGCGACGTCTCCGCGACCGGCCAATGGCTGCTGCGCGCCAGCGAACGCGCCTGGGATCTCAAGCGCCTGAACGATGAGGGGAGCCTGCGGAAGGCCATCGACTGGCGGCGCGATCTGGGCGCGGACCCGGCCACCGCCGACCTGCTGGATGCCCTGCTGGGCAAGGGCGCGTTCTCGCCCAAGGCCATGGCGCGGATGCTTGAAAGGATCGAGGCCCAAGAGGCGGCCGCCGGACCCGAACTTCGACGGCTGGCGACCGCCCTGGAATGGAGCGGGGCCTTGGCGCCTGCGGCCGCCCTGCTGGCGCGTCTCCAGGCCGCCCTGAACCGTACTGACCAGGCGCGCCGGGGCGAGCTGCTGCTGGCGGACGGCTTCCAGGGCCGCGAGCAGGCGGTGGAAACCCTAACCGACTGGATCCGCAATCCGGACCAGGACCCTATCCGCGTCCGGGCTCTGTATGTCAGCGGCCTGCCTGCGATCGGCAAATCGACGCTGCTGGAGCACGTCTTGCGACAGGTGGCGCAGCAAGGCGTCGAGACCGTCGTGGTGCGGCTGGACTTTGATCGCGCCAGTCTCGATGTCCTGGACCAGCTGGGCCTGAGCGTGGAGGTCGCGCGGCAGGTCGCCAGCCAGTTGCCCAGCGCTGCGGCCGATCTGCGCCAGGCGCGACTGGAGGCGATCACCACCACCCAGGAGATCCGGTTGAAGGGCGGCGGCCGCAGCGGGATACCCTATGCGCTGATCCAGGCGCTGGGGGTCCAGCTGCAAAGCGCCGGGCGCCGGCTGGTCATGGTCCTGGACACCCTGGAGGTGCTGCGCGGGCGAGGCGAAACCCATCCTCGCCAACTGTTCGACTGGCTGGACCAGCTGGCGCGGGCGGTTCTTGTTCCGCTGGTCGTGGTCGCCGCCGGCCGAGGGCGGGCGCTGGAGCCGGTGGCTGACCGGGTGGCCGAAACCCTGGACCTGGATCGCCTGACCGACGCCGAGGCGGAAAGGCTGCTGAGCGCCGCCGACGTCCCGCCCGCCTTGTGGACCCAGGTCATCGCGCTGGCCGAGGGCGATCCGCTGCAGCTCCGCCTGTTGGCCACGCTCGCCCGCGACGAGGGCCAGGCCGGCCTCACCGGCAAGGGCGGCGCGACCATCACCCTCTATCGCAGCCTGGAAGCGCGCCTGGGTGGGCGCCACGCCAAGCTGGCGCGCTTCATCCCCCTGTTTCGCCGCTTCAACAGCGAGTTGCTTGGCGCGGTGATGGCGCCGGTCGTCCTTGGCGAACGCCTGAGCCCCGGCGCCGCTGCGGCGCTGTGGGCCGAGCTCAAGGACCAGACCTGGCTGATCGCCGGAGAGACGGAGGGCTGGCTCACGCCCCAGCCCGACCTTCGGCGGCGGCTGGCCGGCAAACTCTATGATGAACACGCGCGCCGCACTGGGGCGTTGCATCGCCGCGCGGCGCGCTGGTTCGCCGAACGGCCCGAGCTGTGGGCGGGCGCCGAGAGCCTCTACCACCGCCTGCAGGCTACGCGTTGGGCGGGACCGGACGCGCTGAAAGGGATGAACCTGGCGGCGGGGGTCGCCTTCCAATCCGCCGATCTCGAAGAGCTCCCCGAGGCGGCCCGCGACGCTCTGCTACGGGCGCGGGGCGAGCGCAGCTATGAGGGGCGCGGCGACGCGCTCACGCCCAGCGGCGAAGTCTCGCCCGCTGCGGCCGACGAACTGCGCATGCTGATCAGCAAGGGCGACTTGGCCGAGGCGAGCCATTTCTATGGGCGCGTCTTCCGCCCCGCCGCGCTGGATCCGACCAGCCCGACCGCCGACGTGGCCCTGACCCTGCTTTGGCGCACCGGTCGCTGGACCGAGGCGCGGCGCCTGGCGGCCGAGCGCGCCTGGACCTTGCCCTGGGACCACGCGCTTTTCGACACCTGGCCCGAAGCGACCCTGGTCCGCCTCGAAATGCAGGCCGAGTTCAACTTCGCCGATCTGCAGGGCTGGTTCCGGCAAGACGGCGAGGATCGGCCCGCGCGCGCGGCCCGGCTGATCCGCACCTCCAGAAACCATCTGGGCTTCGGCGCGCTGGCGTTCGCGCTGGACCCCGACCGCCTCTTCGGCGACCGCGCCAATCCGCCTGCGGCGGTGCTGGCGATGTGGACGCCGGATGCGCCCCAGGAGGGCCTGAACCGTGCGCTGGCCACCGCGCACGAGCGACGCCAGCGCATCGCCGGCGGCGGCGGATCCTCCCTCGCCGCCCCATCCCGCTCAGACGACGCCAGGACCCTGGCCATCCTCTCGCCCTACGGGGATCTTGCCGAAGGCCTGCTGCCGCGCGACCGGGAGGGCGGGCTCTTGCGGCTGCTGCGACATCAGCTGGCGGCGCTGCCCGAGGCTGCGTCCGGGCGTCTCGACGGCGCCAATCCGGCAAGCGCCCTGTCGGCGCTGGGCTTCACCGCCGAATGGCTTTCGGCGGCCGGCCTGTTGCTGCGCGATCCGGACCTGCGCTTGATCGGTCGCAGCGCCGAGCGCTGGCGCGCGGCCGCCGCCGGCCGCTGGCGCTACGCGCGGCGTTCCCCCGGCTGGCGCGGCGCGCCGACGCGCCTGGATGTCGTGATCGAAGACCGCCTGACGGCCCTGTTTGAAGCCCCTTCGCCCATCGACGCCGCGCGCGCGCAGCTGGCCGGCTGGGCCGGTGACGAGGCCGGCGTCGCGCGGGTGCTCCGGTCGGCCAAGCTCGACGCGGTGCGAGCCGAGTTGGCGAAACAGCCCGAGGCGGCGCCGCGCGAAGCGGCCTCGGGCGCGGCTTGGCAATTCATGCGGCGCTGGATCCCCGCCGCCTTCATCCCCCCCCTGGCGATCCTGGCTATCGAACCCGAAGGGATGCTTCGATCATGAGCGACAAGATGGAAGAGAGCCGCAGCCGGCTGGAAAGCCTGCTGCCGCGTCTGGGCAAGGCCGCCGAACGCCTGGCCAGGGATGGCGGGGAAAGCGTGCGAGCGCTCGGCCTGCGCTCGCCTGTTCTCGACGCCGAGACCCTGGCCCGCGCTTTGGACGCCGGCCCCGGCAAGCTCGAAAGCGTCGGCGTGAACCCCATGGCGCTGGAGGCGATCATCCGGCTGACGGGCCGCCCGCCGCTGATCGTGCGCAACGACGCGGTCGTCATCGAGCCGCCGCTGCTGGAAGAGTTTCCCATCACCATCACCGGCCAGATCAAGGCGGTGGAACCCGCCCTCGCCTCGGTGGGGCGGATCGAGTTCGTGAACCACGAGATGGCCTGGGGCGGAACGGGCTGGGTCGTGGACAGCGGCGCCGATGACGCCCTGGTCGTCACCAACCGCCACGTCGCCAAGCTGGTCGCCAAGCGCAGCGCCGACGGCCGGGGCGTGTTCCTGCGCTCGCCCTACAGCGGCGCTCGCTATGGCGCGAGCATCGACTTCAACGAGGAGGTCGACGCCCGGGTCACCGATGCGCGCAACGCCTCGGCCACGGCCGTGGAGTATCTGGCTGACGACACCGGGGCCGATGTCGCGCTGCTGCGCATCAAGCGTCCGCTCAACGCCGCCTGGGCTTGGCCCGACAGCGTCCCCCTGGCCGACCAGGAGGCCGGCCTGGACGAGCTGGTGGCGCTGATCGGCTATCCCGCCTACGACACGCGCAACGACGTGACGGCGATGGAGCGGTACTTCCGGGGCCTCTACGACGTGAAGCGGTTCGCGCCCGGGCGTGTGACCCGCGCTGCGGACTCGGGCGGCGTCATCAGCCACGATTGCACCTCGCTGGGCGGCAATTCCGGCTCGGTGCTGCTCAGCCTCGAGCGCCGCGTGGCGGTGGGCCTGCACTTCGCGGGCCAGTACGGGATCGCCAACAGCGCCGTTTCGGCCGCCACCCTGCGCCGCCTGGTGTTCGGTTCACGCACGACGGTGGCCGGAGCGGTGTTGCAGGAGACCTTTGTCGAAGCCAAGGACGGCCTGCACACGGCCGACGACCTGAAGGATCGCAAAGGTTATGTCCCCGGCTTCCTGGGCGAGACGACGCCGCCCGTCCCCTGGCCGACCCTGGCGCCCGAGATCGCCGCAGGGCTGGCCAAGCCGGTCGATGCGCTGCCCGGCCGGCCTCACGAGCTGCGCTACACCCATTTTGGCGTGCTGTTCTCGCAGGACCTGAAGCTGCCGGCCGCCACAGCGGTCAATATCGACGGCAAGCGGCCTGTCCGCATCAAGCGCGGCGACGACAAGTGGTTCGTGGACGCGCGCATCGACCCGGCCTGCCAGTATACCGCCAAGCACTACGGCGATCAGGCCATCGATCGCGGCCACATGGTCCGTCGCGAGGATCCCAACTGGGGCGACAATGCGATCCAGGCCAACTTCGACACCTTCCACTACACCAACGCCGCGCCGCAGCACGCGCTGCTGAACCAGGGCAAGAGCCTCTGGCAGGGCCTTGAGAACTACATCCTGGACAACAGCCGGACCGAGGGTTTCAAGGCCTGCGTCTTCACGGGGCCGATCCTGAACGGCGACTACGAGTATCTGCCCGAAGAGGGCGATGTCCGCGTTCCGCTCGAGTTCTGGAAGGTAGCGGTGATGGCCGCCAAGACCGAGGATGGCCAAGACACCCTGCACGCCACGGCCTATGTGCTGAGCCAGGGGCACCTGATCCGAAAGTTGCTGGAGGACCGTCAGCGCAGCGAGGCGTTGGAGGGCTTCCGCCTGGGCGCCTATCGCACCTTCCAGGTGGCGATCCGGGATCTGGAAGCCGCCACCGGCATGAACTTCCACGACCTGCGCAACTACGATCCCCTGGCCGCCACCAAGGCGGGATCGGAAGCGATCGCCCAGGACGAGCCGGTGTTCGTGCCGCTGGAGACCGCCGCCGATCTGGTGCTCTGACGGATCGGCGCATCGCGAAGGGGACCCAGGCGCTCAGCGTGGGCCCCCTTCGCTAGAGCCCTTTCCGATCTGATTGAACCAATCAGATCGGATAAAAAGGGCTCTATTTCAAAAGTTTAGAGCGTTCTTCGATCCGATCACCGCTTCACACTGATCGGAGAACGCTCTAGGTCGCGTCAGTGGTTCTCGTGGACGGCGATGACCTCGGGCGTCACCAGGCGCAGCTGGTCGACGGCGACCCGGCCCGCGCGCGAGGTCACCCGGACCACATGCTTGCCGGGCGGCAGAGGGGCCCCGACGGTCGCGGTCAGCTGGTTGTCCAGCACACCCTGGGCCCAGGCGGGCGAGCCCACGGCGCGCGGCCAGCTCACGCGCTGCGGAGCCTCGCCATTGATGCTGACGTCCAGGGCGATCTCGCCGCCCTGACCGTCGGGGAAGATCGGCAGCACGCCGATCCGCAGACTGCGGCCTTCCGTCTTCGCCTCGACCTCCAGGGTCAGGTCGGCGCCGGCGGCGTCAGCAATCATCACACCGTCGCCGCGTCCGACGCCCTCGACAAACCGCCAGCCGCGATTGGCCTTGAAGGCCTCGGCCTCGAAGACGGGCGATCCGGCGAAGAGCGTGCCGTCGACCTCGGCCAGGAAGGCGGCGGGATCGGCGGTCAGCGCCGCGCCCGGCAGCGGGATGGGTCGGGCGCGATAGATGCGCCACTGGCTGTCGGCCGGCTCCTCGGGCATGAACCAGCGCCACTTGCCGCCGGCGACCTGGTTGTGGAACCGATCGGTCAGGGCGGTGATCTCGGCCTGGGCCTCGACCGCCGCGCCGCCGGCCGAACGCGCCATGGCCTGCCGGCCGTCGATCAGCGCGTTGTACCGCTCGGCCGCGAAGAACCGCATGTTGGCGGCCGCCGAGATGCGGATCGGAAACTCCACCAGCTCGAACCAGGCGTCCTGCAGCGTCGGCGGAACCTGCCGGCTGGTCGCCTTGGTCTCGGCGACCAGGGTCCGGAAGGCCCGCAGGCGCGCACTGACCTCCTTGGGGGTGTAGCTGGACAGATGCCGGTTCTCGGCCACGGGCGGCCATTCCAGGTGCTCGGGCCGGCGTTCGAAGTTCAGGCGATAGTAGCGGTCCAGAAGATCGGCGGTCTTGGTCGCAAGCGCTGGTCCCAGGTTGCGGGCCGTCCAGTCGCTCAGGAACTGCTTCTGACTCTTGCCGCGCCAGCGATCGATGTCCCAGGCCATCTCCAGGAAGTGGCTGGTCCCGATCTCGGCCGGCTTGATGTCGCCGACATTGGCGATCCAGACGTTGCGCGCGCCCTTGTCCCAGGCGTGGATCATCTCCTCCTGCACCAGGGCCGGCGGCGTCGTTGAGAGCCACATGTAGGACAGCGGATAGCCCAGATACGAGAGGTGATAATAGACCCCCGCCCCGCCCTTGCGCGCGGCCTCCTCGGCGCTGGCGAACTGACGGATGTAGCCGAAATTGTCGTCGGGCCAGACGATGGTGACGTCGTCGGGAACCTTCACCCCCGCGCGGTAGATGCCGAGCACTTCCTTGTAGGGCACGAAGATCTGCGGGATCTTCGCCACGTCGGCGTTCACGTTCTTAGCCAGGATCTCGCGCTGGTCGGCGATGATCTTGTCCAGCAGGGCGACCTTCTCCTCGATGGTCTTGGGGCCGACCATGCCGGTGTCGTGGATGCCGCGCATGCCGACCGTCCACAGGCTCTCATAGCCGGCGTTGGTCTTGGCGCGCTCTTCCCAATAGGCCTTCACGCCTTCGGGATTGGTCGCGTAGTTGAACTTGGCCGGGTCGTCCTTCCACTCGCCGACATTGTTGCGCAGCATGGCCTCGGCGTGGGACGAGCCCATGACGATGCCGTACTCCTCGGCCAGCTTGGCGTTGGCCGGATCGGAATTGAACGGCGCGGTCGTGTGGTGCATGGCCGGCCACAGGGTGTTGGCCTTCAGGCGCAGCAGCAGGGTGAAGATCTTGCGATAGGTCTTGGGACCGATGTCGCCGCGCTCGGGATCGAAGGTTTTCACCGCCCACGGATAGAGGCCCCAGTCCTCGTCATTGACGAAGATCCCGCGATAGCGGACCGACGGCGGACCGAAGCGATGGACGCCCGCGCGCACGAACAGCGCCTCGCGGCGCTGGGGCGTGACGTCCGCCCACCAGGCCCAGGGCGAGACGCCCATGGCTTGCGCCACCTCATAAACGCCGAACGCCGCCCCGCGCCGGTCGCTGCCGATCACCACCAGGGCCTTGTCGACACCGGGCGCAGGACGGTCGACAGAGGCGATGATGAAGCTTTCCCAGGCGCCCTTGAGCTTGGAGACGTCGAGGCGCTTGGCGGCGACCAGCTGGTCGATGAGCGGGCTCTGGCCCAGCGTCCCGATGAAGATCGCCGTCTTGCCGGCGGGCGTGGCCGCGACCGCCGAGCGCTGGCCGGTGACCGTCTGGATGTCGTCGGACAGGTCCTGGGCGGCATGCCGCACAACGGCCGCATCGGCCGGATCGACCACGAGGGTCGGGACCACGCCCGGGCCGACCAGCTGGAACCCGCCGCGTGCAGGCGCGTCCGCGAAGATCGGCGCGGTTTCGGCGATGGCGCGGCTTGGGGCGCGGCTTGGGGCGCCGGCGGCCCAGACCTCATGGGCTGGAACGGCCGAGGAGGCCAAGGCGAGCGCGAAGACCGCCGCGACGTGCATCCACTTCATCACCACACTCCCTATTGGCGACACCCAACAGCGCCGCCGCCGCGCCCATGTCCTGGGCGACGTTGTTTAGCCGTCCGCGCGCGTCGCGCCCCGGACGACCGTCTCGAAGTCTTCCAGCCGGCAATCAAAGGCCGGGGTCGCCGTGCCGCAGCCCTGCACGAACACGGGCGCGGACAGCGGCGGGGTCTTGGCGTCCAGCGCAGTCATGTTCCGCAGCTGGGAAAGGCTTTGCCCGGTGAAGCGAACACGGACCACGCGCACACCGTCATCGCGCCGCCAGCGCTCGAACACGAGAGCCCCGCCCGGCTGGATCTGGTTGGGTCGATAGCCCGGCAGGGTCCACTCCATTCGCAGCAGCCCCCCCAGCGACGCCAGGGTGCCGTCGTGGCCGGCGATGATCACCAACCTGGCGTCGGCGGGACCGATCGCGGCCGCGCCGTCCTGGAGGGTGGCCGCCAGCCGCTCGGCCAGATGGCCGGCCAGGGTCCGGGCGACATAGGGCGTGCGCAGACGCAGATCGAACTCGGCCTGATGCAGGAAGAACGACCGGGTCAGCGCCTCTTCGTCCAGCCCTTTCCAGCCCAGACCCGCGAAGTCCCGCCCATCGGCCCAGGCCATCAGCAGGCTCTCGGTCACGCCCGAGGCGAAGGCTTCCGGCCCCGAAAGGCCGGCCAGCTCCTCGCCGTCGATAAAGCCGGGCTTGGCGTCGAACACGCGGCGCTTGCCGGGCGCTGGCGGACACGGACCCTTGTCACACTGCATCAGGAGCGCATCGAGTTGCTCGGCCTCCTGGTTGTGACTGGCGCTCCAGGCGGTGAGGTCGCCGCCGACGCGGCCCGCCACGGCGGCGCGGGCCAGGGCGTGATCGGCCTTGGCGATCCCGGCCTTTACCGGCTCGAACATCGGGTCGATGTTCCCCTCGCCCACGGTGTTGACGACCGCCGCGCACCCCGGCGCCAGGGTCTCACGATAGGCCTTGGCCGTGGCGATGGTGCGCTGGGTGACATTGGCCCAGGCGTAGACGGATGCGCAGTCCCCCGGCTTCAACAGCCCCTGGGCGGCGTAGTACCGGCGGTAATAGTCGCCCATCCGCGCGACCAGCGTCTCGCCTCTCGCCGTCAGGTGTCCGGCCGGAACCTCGAAGCGGGGCCAGGGCCGGGCCGAGGCCTCCTCCAACCGCTCGGGACTGGACATGGCCGACCTGACGCCGTGACGGCTGAGGATGACGACCTTTTCCAGCGTCTCGGCCGACGCGGCGCCGGCCGACGCCAGGGCGAGGGCCACAACGGCGATGCGGAGGGACAGGCGCATGCCGGCTCCTAGAGCTTCACCACGACGCCGCGCCGCGCCATGACATAGCCCAGCAGCCAGCAGACCAGCGTGTAGGCGAGCGCGCACAGCAGCGATCCGAACGCTCCCGGCATCACGGCCTGGAACAGGTTGACGCCGACCCACTCGTAGATCCCCACGCCCGGCGCGACCTCGATCATGCCCAGCACGACCACGAACAGCTCCGAGAACAGGTAGAGCACCAAGGGATTGAGACCAAACACCTGGAAGAAATAGGTCCCCGGATTGGACGCCTTGCCCTCCAGCAACTTGGCCAGGCCCGCCAGCAGGATGAGGTCGATACCGACCGTCAGCAGCACGAAGCTGCTGGTCCACAGCTTCTTGGCGATGGGGAAGAGCGGGCTCCAGATCAGACCCGCAAGGATCAGCACGAGGCCCGCGATCGCCATCTGGCCCATCGCTCGGCTCGAGCCGGGGTTCTCCTTCAAGAACCGCGCGGCGAGATAACCGGCCAGCACGTTCACCGTCGACGGCAGCGTGCCCAGCAGCCCCTCCGGATCGAAGCCACCGTCCTTGCGATAGAGATGGTTCTGACCGATCAGGAGCAGGTCCAGACGGGTGCCGGCGTTGCCCAGCTTGGACAGCGGCGCGGCCGGATCGCCGAACGCCATCAGGATCGCCCAGTAGCCCAGCAGCAGGACCGCGCAGAGCGCCACGATCAGGCGCGGCGACAGCCAGCGCACGGCGAAGGCGGCCAGCAGGTAGCACAGCGCGATCCGCTGCAGCACACCCATCACCCGGGTGTCCGAGAACGGGATCAGCGCCCAGTCGCCGTCGACCTTCCGGACGAACGGGAACCAGTACATCAAAAAGCCGAGCAGGAAGATCAGCGCGGCCCGGCGCAGCACTTTCACCGTGAAGTCGTTCAGCGGGATCGGCTTGGAGAAGGCGAAGGCCATCGAGCAGCCGACGGCGAACAGGAACGACGGAAACACCGCGTCGGCGGCCGTGAAGCCGAACCACGGCGCGTGGACCAGCTGGGTGTAGGCCTTGGCCCCGGGCCCCGCCGTATTGACGACGATCATCAGAAAGACCGTCAGCCCCCGGAACACGTCCAGGGACAGAAAGCGCGCGGCCGGCTGGCTCATGGCGTCTTCTCCCCGCCCCGGTCGATGCGTGCGATCAGGGTCTTGATCTCGCCGATGGGATCGGCGGGCTTTTCGCGGCGATAGGCGACCTCGGCCGCGACCCAGGCGCGTTCCCAGGCCACGCCGCCGCGGGTCACCGTCACCTCGTCGAACGCTCCGGTCCCCGCGGCTTTCAGCGCGTCGAGGAAGCGCGACCAGCGCGGCAGATAGAAGCTCTTGTAAAGCCCCTGCCAGGCCTTGGACGCATAGTCGTTGAGGTTACCCTCCCCGCCCCAGATGGTGACTTGGGCCTTGGCGTTGGCCACATAGGCGGCGGCGTCGGCGGGCGTGTCGCCATAGGCGCGGGCCTCGTCGATCCAGGTCGCCAGCGTGTCGGGCTGGACGCCCAGCAGCTTGTCGATCGACAGCGCCAGCGCCTCGATCTCGACCCGCGCAGCGTCGCCGGCGGCGGTATCACCTCGGCGGTAGGCGGCGACGGCGACCTGAAGCAGATCATCGATCTTCATCGTCGCCAGGTGGCGCGTCGCGTCGGTCAGGTCCAGGACGAACAGCGGCTCCTGGCCATAGGTAGGCGCCAGGGCCGTCAGCGCCTTGACGGCCGCCTCCAGCTTGGCGCGGTCGCCCGGATGTTGCGGGAAATCGCCGACCGTCGCCGTGGGGCGCTTGAAGAAGAGATAGGCGCCGGCCTTGCTCTTCCACCAGCGCGGCGACCAGTAGCGGGTCGAGAACGCCGCCTCGACCAGTTGGCCCAGCGCCGCATCCAGCGCCGGCGAGGTCTTGCCATAGCGCGCACGCGCGTAGCGCGTCAGCCAGGTGGCCGGCGACGCCTGACCCTCGCTCCAGGCAAGGTCGTAGACCGCCTCATAGACGATCGAGTTGTTGTGCAGACCCTCAGGGAACATGCCGAACCCGGCCAGCTTGCCGGCCTCGGGATTGGCCGCGATGGCCGGGATGTCCTGGCGATAGAAGCCAAGATCCCCGTAGACGGGATTGCTGCCCCCGTAGTTGTGAACGTAGCCGTAGATCCAGGGCTTGCCGCCGAACGCCTTGGCGTTCTTCCAGACGTTGGGATAGCGGTCGTTGCCGATGTCCAGGATCATCAGCTTGTCGTCGGGGACCAGGCTCAGATAGGCCGAGATCGCCGCCGGGTCCCAGAAGTGACTGTCGGCGCCGAACAGCCAGCCTTGCATCACCCAGACCGCGTCGGGCCGGGTCTGGCGGATCGAGTCGTAGATCGCCTTGCCATAGGCGGCCAGACGCTGGGCCTTCAGCGCCGGGTCGACCTCGACCTTGGTTTTGGTCACTGCGGTGTTGGCGGTTCCGTCGCCATAGGCCGCGTCACGGGCGTCCGCGCCATCGGCGTTGATCGGCGGCAGCATCTCGTTGAACGAGTCGGCCAGATAGTAGGTCCCGGCCCCGAAGGTCTCGGTATAGAGCGCCAGGAAGCGAGCGGCGATCTTGGCGAACAGCGGGTCGGCCGGATCCAGCCAGTAGGTCTCGTGGAAGCCTTCCCACGGCCGCATGCGGTAGATGCGGGCCTTGGGGTTCTTCTCGGCGAAGGCCTTGGGCACATAGCCGCCGAAGGCCGGCAGGATCGGGGTCATGCCCAGCGACCGCATGCGGCCCAGAATCTTGACCTGCAGGTCCTTCTTCTTGTCGATCCAGGCGGTCGGCAGAGGCGCCTTGTAGCCCTCGATATTGCCCATGCGGTGCCAGGGCGTGAAGGCGGGTCCGGAGAAGTAGTCGGCCAGCTCGGCCTCGCTCAGGCCGAACTCGCGCCACAGCGCCCGCCAGACATACTCCTGACCTTCCATGGCCAGCGGCATGTCGATCCCATGCGCGGCCATCCAGTCGATCTCGCGGGTCCAGCGGCCCCAGCCCCACCAGGGGGTCGTGTAGCCATAGGTGCAGGTGTTCAGATAGGCGCGGTGGCGGAACGGCGTCTCGACGCGCGCGCCCGCGCCCGCCGGAACAGCGCCGGCCTGGACGACCCGGTCGCCCTCCCAGCTGACATGCGCCAGACCCGCCTGGCGAAGATGGGCGTAGGCGCCGCGGACCAGAGCCACGGGGCTGTCGCCGGAAATGGAAAGAGAGCCGCCCTTGCCGGCGATGGCGTACCAAGAGCGCTCCGCGCCCGGCGTGACCGTCAGATGGGCTCCGGCCAATCGGCGTCCGAAGAGCCGCTTGAGGCTGGCGCGCGCAGCGGCGGCGCCGTCAGTGGAGCCTGCGGCCAGGGCGGGGGGCGCCACGAGCGCCGCAGCAGCGAGGCTTAGCGCCTGACGTCGGTTCAGAAGAGCGTTCATCGGCATCAGGATCTACGAAAAGGCGCGCCCGCCGCCTAGGAGATCGCGTGCGGCGGGCGCCAGGAGGAGCCTCGCCCGTTCGACGGGCGAGGCAGGGAAAGACGCAGCGCTCAGGGGAGGAAGGACGAGCGCCGCGCCAAACGCGTTACATCTTGTATTGGAACGACAGGAAGTAGCTGGGACCGGTGACCGCGGTCTCCTGCCAACGGCTGGCGTTGATCAGGTAGGCTTCTTCCTGAGCGTTGTTGATGTTCATCGCCGCGAAGGCGAAGCTCAGACGCTCATTGAAGTTGTAGCCCAGGTTCAGGTCCAGCTGGGTGCGCGCCTTGATCGTGTGGCCCAGCGGACCGGCGAAGAAGCTCTCCACCGAGGTCTGGTCATAGGCGCTGCGGTAGTTGGCCGACAGACGGGCGCTGAACTTCTGGTTTTCCCAGTAGACGGTGCCGTTGGCGGTGTGTTCCGACAGGTTGGCCAGACGGAAGCCGGTGGTCGACTTGGCCGGGGTGACGTGGGTGTAGTTGGCGATCAGGCCAAAGCCTTCGATCGGCAGCCAAGCGTCGAGCGACTGCTGCCAGTTCACTTCGTAGCCATGGATGTCGACGACGCGCGAGTCGTTGAAGCTTTCGGTGATCATGTAGTTGTCACCGTTGGCCGCGACGCAGACGCCGCTGGAGTCCCGCGACAGAGCGACGGACTCATAGCTCGTCGGGCAGGTGAGCTGGCTGAAGACGCCGTTCTTGACCTTCTTGGAGAAGTAGCCGGCGCTCAGACCATTGCCCTGGCCGTAGTACCACTCCAGCGTCAGGTCGAGCTGGTTGGCGGTCATCGGGTTGAGGTTCCCCTGGCCCGACGAGATCGTGAAGATGCGGCGACCCGTCGTGTCGGTGGCGCTGGTCATCGTGCGGGCCAGCTGGTTGCTGGAGTCGATGATCGGACGCACCAGCACCTTGGCGGCGGCGACGCGCAGCAGCAGGTTGTCGGTCAGGTCGACGCTCAGATTGGCCGACGGCAGCAGGTTGTCGTAGGACTTCTTGGCGGTGTAGTTGCCCGCCACCAGCCGGACCTCGGTGTTCTGAGGATTGGCCGTGCTACCGATGTAGCCCTTGATCGTCTGATCGGTGCTTTCGTTACGCACGCCGATATTGGCGCGGTACGACTTGGACAGCACCTCGCCGCGCAGGTTGGCCATCGCATAGACCGAGGTCAGGTCGCGCTCGACACGATAGCTGCCCAGCGGGTCGAAGCCCTCGTACACCGAAATGCCCTGAGCCTTGAGCGCTTCACGATAGGCGTCGAGGTTCGGCGACACCCAGGCGTTCGGCAGGGTCATCTGACCGTCCAGGAAGTTGGTCACCGCGATGCCGCTGTTGGCCATGGTCGGCGAGAACGACGCCGGGACGACCTGGTTGTCCTTGCGGATCACGTAGCGCTTGAGCACCTCGCTGCGCGTCTTGGCGCCGACCTGCACCGACTCCAGGATGCCCCAGTCGAGATAACGCTTGGCGTCGAACTGCGCGGCGCTCTCGTGCGAGCCGACCGTGCGGAAGGCGCCGGTCGGATAGGTGTTCCGGATCAGGGTGGTGGGGGCGTACTGCGCGGTGTTCGTCAGCGCGGTGGACGTCGTGAAGATGACGTTCTTCGGATCGGCGATATCCACCGTGGCGCTCGGGATGTTGATCCCCAGAACCGCAGCTTCTTCGTTATGCTTGGCGTTGCCGCGCGAATAGTGCGCGACGGCCTTGAAGTCCCAGTTTTCGAGGCCGGTGTAGTGGAGCTTCGTCGTCAGGGCGCTGGTCGACTGCGGACGGTTCTCGTACTGTTGGTTGTTCTCCAGCCGGAAGTTGTTCACCTGCACCTTGGTGGAGGTGCCGTTCGCCACCGTGATCGGCACGACGTTCGAGGCCGAAGGCGTGGTGAACAGGAAGACCTGCTGGTGAATGTTCTGGGTGGTCTTGTCCTCGGCGTAGGTGCCGATGAGGTCCATCTGCAGGTGTTCGGTCGGCTTCCACTGGACCGCGCCGTTGATCATGCTGCGCTTGGTTTCGCGGTCGATACGGCGATAGCGCAGGCGTGCCGGGGTGTAGACGTTGTTGCTGACGGTCCAGCGGTCCATCCACAGATAGTCGCCGCGGTCCTTCAGCTCCTGATAACCGCCGCCCAGGAACACGCCCAGCTTGCCGTCCAGGAAGTGATCGACATAGGTCAGGCCGTACTTGCCGGTCGGGTTGCCGCCGATGAGTTCCTGCTGCTGCAGCTTGCCCGCCACGATGATCTGGCGGCCCTTCACGTCGAACGGATGGACGGTGTCGATGTTCACCGTGCCGGCCAGGCCGCCCGCGTCCATGTCGGCCGTCGGCGACTTGTAGACCTGGATGCCGGACGCCAGCTCGGTCTGAATGACGTCGTAGCGGAAGCCGTCGGTGAAGTTGGAGCTCTTGAAGGCCTGGCCGTTGACGGTGGTCAGGGCGTACTGCGGGCCCAGGCCCCGGATGCTGATCGTCGACCCGCGGCCGTTGATGGCCGAGATCTGTACGCCCGGAATGCGCTGAATGGCTTCGGCGATGTTTTCCGACGGGAACTTGCCGATGTCCTCGGACGAGATGCCGTCGGAGACGCGGACGTCCTTGCGCTTCACTTCCAGCGCGGTCGCCAGGCTCTTGCGGAAGGCCGTGACGACCACTTCGTCAACGGCGGCTTGGTCCGCGGCCGGCGCCGGCGTCGACTGGGCGAGCGCGGCCTCGGCGAAGCAGGCGCCGCTCAACAGCGCGATCACGAAAGCCTTGCGGCGACCAGCGGTCGCGGTGGTCTTGGTATTGGTCATCTTTTGTATTCCCCCTTGACTAAGCGGCGCGAAGACGGACTGCGGCGACGTCGCGCATTGCAAGCATGATGCAGACCATTCGAGTACCTTTTTCAGAACCCTTGGCCGAACGATAAGGGCTGCGACGTTGTCGCCGCAAAGCCTTAAGCCACTTATTTTTTTCACTTTTTGATAGGCGACCAGACATTGGGCGCCACCTGACTTCGGCTCGAAGCGGAGAGCCGATCTTTTCCTCCATATTATATATTTTATTCAGATACTTATCCGCATCATAAGCGCCGATCAGCGCCTGTCCGGATAATACCATTATGATGCCACTTTAAGAGTCATCCGGAGCCTGAAGTCCAGCGCTTGCGACCTGCGCGCGCGTGCGGCGCAGAGGCTCGCGTGATGGGCTGCGGCGCGCTTATCCTAGGGTCGAAGCACCTCCGCGATCCGCTCGGCGTGGGGGCCGATGATGATGTGGACGGCGCCGGGCGCGACGGCGGCGAAGCCGCGCACGCCTGCGGTGTGAAGGGCGGCTTGATCGACGCGTTGGGGGTCGTTGAGGACGACGCGCAGTCGGCTGGCGTGGACGGAGAGGTCGCGGAGGTTGTCGGCGCCGCCGAGGGCGGCCAGGAGGGCCTTGGCCGCCTGGGAGACATCGGGAGCCGGCGCGGTGATCGGCGCGGGCGGAGCGCTGATGGCGTGCCGGATCTCGCCGGCGACGGTGTCGGCGATGGGCCCCAGCACCACCTGCAGGGCCTTGTCGGAGGGCCGGACGACGCCCCGGGCGCCCAGCGCCTTGAGGGCCGGCTCGTTGACCAGGCCCTGGTCGACCACGATCAGCCGCAGACGGGTGGTGCACGCATCGACGCTGACCAGATTGGCCGCGCCGCCCAGCGCCGCCAGCATGTCGGCCCCGCGCCCGCCGCCGGTGGTCACCGCCTGGGCGGAGGGCGGCGCCTCGTCCTCGCGGCCGGGGGTCTTCAGGTCAAAGCGCAGGATCGCGAACCGGAAGACCCCGTAATAGAGCGCGCCATAGACCAGCCCCACCGGGATCAGCAGCAGCGGGCGCGTGGCCTTGTTGAAGTTCAGCACATAGTCGAACAGACCCGCCGAGAACCCAAAGCCCAGCTTGACGTCCAGCATGTTCATCAGGGCCATCGACAGGCCCGTCAGCAGCGCGTGGATGGCGAACAGCACCGGCGCCAGGAACATGAACGTAAACTCGATCGGCTCGGTCACGCCCGTCAGGAACGAGGTCAGGGCCAGCGAGCCCAGCATCCCCGCCACCGCCTTGCGACGCTCGGGCCGCGCGGTGTGCAGCATGGCCAGGCACGCGGCCGGCAGGCCGAACATCATCACCGGGAAGAACCCGCTCATGAACGCCCCGGCGGTCTTGTCCCCGGCCGCGAACCGGTTGAGGTCGCCGGTGACCCCGTTGAAGTCGCCCAGGATGAACCAGACCACATTGTTGAGGATGTGGTGCAGGCCCGTGACGATCAGCAGGCGATTGAGCAGGCCATAGACGACCAGGCCCAGATCGCCCGACGCGGTGACCAGGCCGCTGAGCCCGTCGACGCCGGCCTCCAGCGTGCTCCAGAACGCGCCGAACAGCAGGGCCAGGACGACGCCGGCCAGGCCCGCCACGATCGGCACGAACCGCCGGCCGCCGAAGAAGGCTAGGTACTCGGGCAGCTGGATGGTGCTGTAGCGGTTGTACAGCGCGCCGCTGATCACGCCCGACAGGATGCCCACCGGGATCGACAGCTTGCCGATCTCCTTGGCCTTCCAGGCGGCTATGGCGAGATCCTTGGCTCCCTCGACCGCCTTGGCCGCCACCTCGGGCGGGGCGACCAGCAGCGCCTCCACCCCCTTGGTGGCGATGACATAGCAGACCACGCCCGCCAGGCCGGCGGCGCCGTGGTTCTCGCGGGCCAGGCCCACCGCCACGCCGATGGCGAAGATCAAGCCAAGGCTGGCGAAGATCGCCCCGCCGGCCGCGCCGAAGGTGTTGGCCACCGACAGCGACATCCCGTGGGTGGCCGCCGCCAGGGCCGGCGCGCCCAGCAGGTCCGGCTGGCCGATGCGCAGGAGCAGCGCCGCCACCGGCAGCACCGCGATCGGCAGCATCAGGGCCCGGCCCAGCGGCTGCAGGATCTCGAGCGGAGACCTCATGGGTTCAAGCCTCCGAGGGGGGTGTTGGTCTGGCCTTGCACGAGCGCGCGGACCGCCTGCGGCGAGGTCTGCTCCAGGGCCTGGGCCGCCAGGGCGCGGCAGGCCTCCAGCGACAGCGCCCGCACCCGGGCCTTCACGTCCGGCGCGATCGAGGCCGTGGTCGACAGCTCGGCGACCCCAAGGCCCAGCAGGATCGGGGTGGCGTCCAGGTCCGAGGCCAGGCCGCCGCACACCCCCACCCAGCGATGATGCCTGGCTGCGCCCTGGCAGGTCTGGTCGATCATCCGCAGCACCGCCGGGTGCAGGGCGTCGATGCCGGCGGCCAGTTCGGGGTTACCCCGGTCCATGGCCAGCACGTACTGGGTCAGGTCATTGGTGCCGATCGACAGGAAGTCGGCCTCGGCCGCCAGCAGGTCGGCGGTGACGGCGGCGGCCGGGGTCTCGATCATCACCCCCAGCTGGACGCGATCGGTGATCCCAAGCTCGCGCTTGGCCTCCTCCAGCACCGCGCGCACCGCGCGCAGCTCATCAAGGCTGGCCACCATCGGGACCATGATCTTGCACTGGCCCCGCGGCTCGACCCGCAGGATGGCGCGCAGCTGGGCCTTCAACAGATGCGGCCGCCACAGGCTGACCCGCACCCCGCGCAGGCCAAGGGCCGGGTTCTCCTCGGCCGGGATCGGCAGGTAGGGCGCGGCCTTGTCGCCGCCGACATCCAGCGTTCGGATGATCAGGGGCCGGCCGTCCAGGGCCTCGGCGATGGCCTGGTACTGGCGGGCCTGCTCGTCCTCGTCGGGCGGCGTGTCGCGGTCCAGGAACAGGAACTCGGTGCGCAACAGGCCCGAGCCCTCGGCGCCGTTGGCCACGGCGGCCTGGGCGTCGGCGACCGAGCCGGTGTTGGCGAAGACCTCGATACGCACCCCGTCGCGCGTCACCGCCGGCTCATGGGCGGCGGCCTTGGCGGCGGCCTTGCGCTGCTGGCGTTGGGCGAGCGCCGTCTGCGCGGCCTCCAGGGCCTTGGCGTCGGGGGCCACGCGCAGGGTTCCCGCATCGGCGTCCAGGATCAGGGTCGCCCCGTCCTTGACCTTCGACAGCGCCCCGCCGACGGCCACCAGGGCCGGGACGCCCATGGCCGCGGCCAGGATGGCCACGTGCGAGGTGGGCCCGCCCCGCGCGGTGGCGAAGCCGGCGAGGGCGGCGGGGTCTGCGCCCATCAGCTGCGAGGGCAACAGCTCGTCGGCCAGCAGGATCGAGCCCGGCGCCAGCGCCGCGCCCGTCTCTTCCTCGCCGCTGAGGGCGCGCAGGACCTGGCGTTCCAGGTCGATCAGGTCATCGACCCGTTCGGCCATGCGGCGATCGCCCAGCGCCTGCAGCGCCTGGACATAGCCGCCCACGGCCCGGCGCCAGGCAAAGCCTGCGCTCTTGCCGTCCACGATCAGGCGATGGGCGCCGGCATAGAGTTCGGGATCGTCGAGGAACGCCTGGTGGGCCGCCAGGATCGCCTTGCGGGCCTTGTCGCCGGTCTCGGCGGCCTTGCCGATCCGGGCGCGGACCGTCTCCAGGGCCGCGACCAGGGCCGCTTCCTCGTGGGCGACGCCCTCGCCGGCCTCGCGCACCACGATCTCGGCGGTCGACAGCCGCACGGCCTTGCCGATGGCCAGGCCCGGCGCGGCCGGCACGCCCTTCAGCACCCCGTCGCGCGGCAGTGGCGCGGGCGGGGGCGGTTCGGAGGGTTCTGTCTTGGTCGGGGAGGTCTTGGCGGCCACCGGCGCGCCCTCGCCCATGCCGCCTTCGATCAGCTCGGCCAGGGCCGCCACCGCCGCCTGGGCGTCCGGTCCCGAGGCCAGCAGCTGGATCGTGTCGCCATGGCGGATGGCCAGGGACATCAGCCCCACCGGGCTCCTGGCGTTGGCCCGGCGCGGGCCGGTCACCAGGGTCAGGTCCGACGCGAAGGTCTTGGCCATCTGCGCGATCCGCGCGGCCGGGCGGGCATGGATCCCGTGGGCCAGGGGCACGATGATCTGGCGGGTGATCTGGTCTGCGGTTCCGGACGCAGCGGCGAGCGATGCGCCCGCGATCGGCGACAGCTCCATCAGGAACTGGCCCACGCCGATCTGGCGGTCCTGGTCGCGGCGCACGATCTGGAAGGCCTCGCCGTTGGTGATCACCACCGGCGTGATCAGGCTGCGGGCCCGCTGAGCCAGGAGGTCGAGGTCGAAGCCGATCAGCCGATCGCCCGCCTTCACCGTCTGGCCTTCCTCGACAAAGACCTCAAAGCCCTCGCCGTTCAGCGCCACGGTCTCCAGGCCCACATGCATCAGGATCTCTGCGCCGTTCGTCGCCCGCAGCGTCACCGCATGGCGCGCCCGGTGCACGCTCACCACCGACCCGTCGCACGGCGCGTGCAGCGTCGAGCCCAGCGGATCAATCGCCAGCCCATCGCCCAGCATACGCTCGGCGAACACCGCATCCGGCGCCTCCTCCAGCGCCGAAACCCAGCCCTGCAAGGGGGCCGTGAGCACCAAAGCTGACATCTGAATCCCCCTTTCCGCCAGCGTCCAACCGGCGGGACGCACTACATTCCATTTTAATACCATTTGGCAAGGCCACTTTTGCAATTTGGCAAGGACACCCTTTCATGGCCCGCGAATTTGCTGCTATAACGGCATATGTTCGCGAGGCTTCGAGGTCAGCCGTCTTGATCTACCGATGGTCGATTGGTCTCATATTGGCATCCCGCGAAGCCACCTTTCGGAAGCCCCCGAACGCAGGAGTCGGCGCGACGTGTCTCTTTCCAAGCGCATAGGCTTCGCCCACGGCGCGGTGCCCGCTCCTCTATACCTGCAACTGCAGCGCGCGCTGCGCGAGGCGATCGAAGTCAAGATGCTTGCGCCCGACGACGCCCTTCCGCCGGAACGCGACATGGCCGAGGACTTCGCCGTGTCGCGGATCACGGTCCGCAAGGCGCTGGAGGGCCTGGTCAGCGAAGGCCTGCTGACCCGTCGCCAGGGCGCGGGCACTTTCGTGGCCGCCCGGGTCGAGAAGAACTTTTCGAAGCTGACCTGCTTCACCGAGGACATGCGCTCACGCGGCCGTGCGCCCGCCAGCGAGTGGATCACCCGCGCCGAGGGCGCGGTGACCCCGGAAGAGGCCTTGATGCTGGGCGTCTCGCCCAACACGCCGGTCTATCGCTTTCACCGCATTCGCATCGCCGACGGCGCGCCGATGGCGGTCGAGTATACGACCATCGCCGGCTTCGCCCTGCCCTCGGCCGACGCCGTCAAGGACTCCCTCTACGAGGCCATGGCCGCGACGGGCCATCGACCAACCCGCGCCTTGCAGCGCCTGCGCGGGGTGCTGATCTCGCGCGAGCACGCCTCGCTGCTGGGCGTGAAGCCGAAGGACGCCGGGCTGCTGGTCGAGCGACGCGGCTACTTGCGGGACGGGCGGGCCGTCGAAATCTCGCATTCCTACTATCGAGGCGACGCCTACGACTTCGTCGCCGAACTGAACGACGCAACCTGAACGGCGCTGACGCGCATCTTGCCAAAGGACCACGAGCTTGGAGGCGACTGTCTTGACCCGTCCCGAGGGCGCCGCGCCGGCGCGGCTTTCGCCTGAAGACACGCGCATGTTCCAGGAAGCCGGGGAAGGCGCGGCCGTCGTCCGGACGCTTCTGACCGCCAACGCCGAGCGCGTCGCGGCCCTGGCCGAGCGGCTGCGCGCCCACCCGCCCCGGGTCGTGGTGACCTGCGCGCGCGGCAGCAGCGACCATGCGGCCACCTTCGCCCGCTATCTGATCGAGACCAAGGCCGGGGTGCTGACCTCATCGGCCGGCCTGTCGGTCAGCTCGGTCTATGACGCCTCGCCCAATCTGGAGGGGGCCCTCTGCCTGGCGGTCTCGCAGTCGGGCAAGAGTCCTGACCTCCTGGCTTCGGTGAAGGCCGCCAAGGCGGCGGGCGCCTATGCGGTGGCGTTCGTCAATGTCGAGGACTCCCCCCTGGCGGCCCTCGCCGATGTGGTGATCCCGCTGCACGCCGGTCCGGAGCTGTCGGTCGCCGCGACCAAGTCCTACATCGCCGCCCTCGCCGCCATCACCCAGCTCATCGCAGCCTGGACGCAGGACGAGGCGCTGACGGCGGCGCTCGAAGGCCTGCCCCTGCAGCTGGAGGCGGCCTGGAATCTGGACTGGTCCAGCGCTGTCGAGGGCCTGCGCCACGCTATCAATCTCTATGTGCTGGGGCGCGGCGTCGGGTTTGGCGTCGCGCTGGAGGCGGCCCTGAAGTTCAAGGAAACCTGCGGCCTGCACGCCGAGGCCTTCAGCGCCGCCGAGGTCCTGCATGGTCCGATGGCCCTGGTGAAGGAGGGCTTCCCCGCCCTGGTCTTCGCCCAGAACGACGAGAGCCGCGAGAGCGTGGTCGAGATGGCCCAGGGGCTGCGCCAGCGCGGCGCCAGCGTGCTGATGGCCGCCCCGGGCGACGACGCCCCCGGAGGCCTGCCCACGCCCCTGTCGCATCCGGTGCTGGAGCCGATCCTGATGGTCCAGAGCTTCTACCGCATGGCCAACGCCCTTTCGGTGGCGCGCGGTTACGATCCCGACAGCCCGCCGCACCTCAACAAGGTCACCGAAACGCTCTGATGCCGATCGCTCTCGTCAATGGTCGGGTCCTGACGCCGGCGGGCTTTGTCAGCGGCAAGGCGGTGCTCGTGGAGAACGGCGTGGTCGTAGCGCTGCTCGACGCCAGGGACGTTCCGGCCGACGCCCAGCGCCACGACCTGGGCGGCGACCGCCTTGTCCCGGGCTTCATCGACACCCAGGTCAACGGCGGCGGCGGGGCGCTGTTCAACGACGCCCCCACGGCGCAGACCATCGCCACGATCGGCGAAGCTCATCGCGCCTATGGCACGACCGGGTTCCTGCCGACCTTGATCAGCGACGATCTCGAGGTGGTGGACGCCGCGCTACGCGCCACCGAGGACGCGATCGCCCAGGGCGTTCCGGGCGTTCTGGGCGTGCACATCGAAGGGCCGTTCCTGAACCCCAAGCGCAAGGGGATCCACGACGAAGCCAAGTTTCGGGTGATCGATGAGGACGCGATCGCGCTGCTCTCATCGCTCAAGCGCGGCAAGCTGCTGTTGACCCTGGCGCCGGAACGCACGACGCCCGACATCATTGCGCGCCTGGCCGCCGCCGGCGTCATCGTCGCGGCGGGCCACACCAACGCGCACTACGAGACCATGCGGCGGGCGCTGGATCATGGCCTGACAGGCGTAACCCACCTGTTCAACGCCATGTCGCCCCTCACGAGCCGCGAGCCCGGCGTGGTCGGCGCAGTGCTGGAAAACCAGAACGCCTGGGCCGGGATCATTGTCGACGGGCGTCACGTCGATCCGGTGACCCTTAAGATCGCTCTGCGGACCCGTCCGCTGGACCGCTTCATGCTGGTCACCGACGCGATGCCCACGGTCGGCTTGACCAACAAGCGGTTCAACCTGCAAGGCCGCGAGATCGTGGTTCGCGACGGGGTCTGCGTCGATGAGGCCGGCACCCTGGCCGGCTCGGACCTGGACATGGCCGCCGCTGTCCGCAACGCCGTCTCGATGCTGGGCCTGACGCTGGAGGACGCGGTCATGATGGCCTCGGCCGCCCCGGCGGCCCTGCTGGGCCTTCAACAGCGGCGCGGCGCCATCGCGCCGGGACTGGCCGCAGATTTCTGCCGACTCGATGACGCCCTGAACGTCACGAGCACCTGGATCGACGGGAAGGAAACACATGCCCGACAAGAGGCTCTGCTGGTCTAAGCGCTCCCTGGCGCTGGCCCTTACATTGGCGATCGGCTGCGGACAGGCCGCGTGGGCTCAGCCCGCGACCGACCTGCTGGCCAAGGTCGATCCGTTCGTCGGCGTCGACGGCGGCGGCGTCACCGGCGGCAACACCGTGCCCGGGGCCGGCGCGCCGTTCGGCTTCGTGTCGCTCAGCCCCGACACCACCAACGCCGACACCAACGGCTACGACTCCAGGAGCCCGATCATGGGCTTCAGCTACACCCATGTCAGCGGCACGGGCGGGTCGGGCAAGTACGGCAACTTCCGGGTGACGCCGACGGTCGGCCCGTTGCGCGTCAATCATCTGCACTTCGGCAAGACCGACGAGCGCGCCTCGCCCGGCTATTACACGGTGGGCCTGGGCAACACCGACGCCGAACGGATCAAGGTCGAGCTGACCGCCACGCGGCGGGTCGGCCTCCAGCGTCTGACCTATCCGGCGAGCGCCGAGAGCCACCTGATCTTCGACGTCAGCTCGGTGATCGCCATGCGCGGCCGAGGCCAGCGCGTGCGCCTGGCCAAGGTGGAGCTGATCAACGACCACACCCTGGCCGGCGAGGTCACGGTCGAGGGCGGCTGGAACCCCACGCCCTACACGCTCTATTTCCACGCGGTCACCGACCGCCCGGCCAAGGCCTTCGGCGCCTGGAAGGCCGGCCAGGGCTGGATGGAGACCAAGCCGGGTCCCGGCCGCTCCGAGGGCGGCGTCCAGGTCAAGAGCGCCGCCAATCGCCTGGGCCTGATGATCGAATACGACACCGAGCGCGAGTTCTCCAATCGCCTCGGGGCCTACCTGACCTTCGACACCACCGCCAACCGCCAGGTCCAGATGAAGCTGGCGGTGTCCTTCATCAGCGCCGAAAAGGCCCGCGCCAATCTGGACGAGGAAGCGCCGGGCTGGGACTTCGACGCCACACACCGCACCACCGAGGCGCAATGGTCCGACGCCCTTGCCAAGATCCGCGTCGAGGGCGGCCGCGAAGAGCAGCAGCGCATCTTCTACTCCGCGCTCTATCGCTCCCACACCATGCCGCACGACCTGACGGGCGAGAATGTGTGGTGGACGTCCGACGAGCCCCACTACGAAGACTTCTACACCCTGTGGGACACCTTCCGCACGCTGCACCCGCTGCTGACCATCATTCAGCCCCAGCGTCAGCGGGACATGATCCGCTCGCTGCTGGACACCTACAAGCACACCGGCTGGATGCCCGACTCGCGCATCGCCGGCGCCAACGGCATGACCCAGGGCGGCTCGAACGGCGACATCCTGATCGCCGACGCCGTCAGCAAGAAGCTGGGCGGCTTCGACGTGAACCTGGCCTATGAGGCGATCCTCAAGAACGGCGAGATCGACAGCGACAAGCCGTTCATGCAGGGCCGCGTGCTCAAGGACTATCTGAAGCTGGGCTATGTGCCCTTCACCGAGACCCGCTCGGCCTCGCGCACCCTGGAATACGCCTATAACGACTTCGCCATCGCCGTGGTCGCCAAGTCCCTGGGCAAGACCGAGGACGCCAAGCGCTATCTGGCCCGCTCCGGAAACTGGAAGAACCTGTGGGACGACGCGATCGGCTGCGTTCGCCCCCGCTATCCGAACGGCGAATGGGTCGAGAACTACAGCTGCACCTACGACTATCCCGACCGTTCGGGTCCATGGTGGGATGCGGTGTTCTACGAAGGCAACTCGCTGCAGTACTCGAGCTTCGTGCCGCAGGACGTCGCCGGCCTGATGGCCAAGACCGGCGGTCCGGACGGCTTCGTCAAATGGCTCGACCACCTGTTCGACGGTCACTATTCGCAGAGCAACGAGCCGGATCTGCTCGCGCCCTATCTCTACATCCATGCGGGGCGGCCCGATCGCACCCACGAGATCGTTCGTGGACTGATGGCCAAGCACTACCGCCTCAGCCGCACCGGCCTGCCCGGCAATGACGACGCCGGCGCCATGTCCAGCTGGTACGTCTGGAACGCGATGGGCCTCTATCCCAACGCCGGACAGCCCTTCTACTACCTCTCCGCGCCCATCTTCGCGCGCAGCCAGATCAGCCTCGAGGGCGGCAAGACCTTCGTGGTCTCCGCGCCCAATACGTCTGATGAGAACCGCTACATCGTCGGCGCCAAGCTCAACGGCAAACCGCTTGAGCGCGCCTGGATCTCGCACGACGAACTCGCGCGGGGCGGCGTGCTGGAACTGACCCTTGCCCCTGCGCCCGGAGCTTGGGGAAAGAGCCTTCCCAAACCGCCTCAGGGGCTTTGAGGGCGCGATGGCCCGGTCGCTGCGAACGCCGCGCCGGGCCGCCGCAAGCCCCTAGAAATTTGTCAGACAACTCGTTATAATTGGTCAGGCCACTTAAGGCCGCACTCAGCAACGCCAGGTCCATGCTCAAGATCATCGACGCCAAGGTCATCGTCACCTGCCCCGGCCGCAACTTCGTCACCCTGAAGATCACGACCGAGGACGGGATCACCGGCGTCGGCGACGCCACCCTGAACGGCCGCGAGCTGTCGGTGGTCAGCTTCCTGCAGGACCACATGGTCCCCAGCCTGATCGGCCGCGACGCCCACCAGATCGAGGATATCTGGCAGTTCTTCTATCGCGGGTCCTACTGGCGCGGCGGCCCGGTGGCCATGACCGCCCTGGCGGCTGTCGACATGGCGCTGTGGGACATCAAGGGCAAGGTCGCCGGCCTGCCCGTCTACCAGCTGCTGGGCGGGGCCTGCCGCACCGGCGTCACCGTCTATGGCCATGCCAACGGTGAGACCATCGAGGACACCATCGCCGAGGCCGTGAAGTACAAGGCAATGGGCTACAAGGCCATCCGCCTGCAGACGGGCGTGCCGGGCCTGGCCAGCACCTACGGCGTCTCCAAGGACAAGATGTTCTACGAGCCGGCCGACAACGACCTGCCGACCGAGAACATCTGGTCGACCGCCAAGTATCTCAACAGCGTTCCCAAGCTGTTCGAAAGGGCCCGCGAGGTCCTGGGCTGGGACGTCCACCTGCTGCACGACGTCCACCACCGCCTGACGCCGATCGAGGCCGCGCGCCTGGGCAAGGACCTGGAGCCCTATCGCCTGTTCTGGCTGGAAGACTCGGTTCCGGCCGAGAACCAGGCCGGCTTCCGCCTGATCCGCCAGCACACCACCACGCCCCTGGCCGTCGGCGAGATCTTCGCCCACGTCTGGGACGCCAAGCAGCTGATCGAAGAGCAGCTGATCGACTATCTGCGCGCCACCGTCCTGCACGCCGGCGGCATCACCAACCTGAAGAAGATCGCCGCCTTCGCCGACCTGCACCACGTCAAGACCGGCTGCCACGGCGCCACCGACCTGTCGCCGGTGACCATGGCCGCGGCCCTGCACTTCGACATGTCGATCACCAATTTCGGCCTGCAGGAGTACATGCGCCACACGCCGGAGACCGACGCGGTCTTCCCGCACGCCTACACCTTCAGCGATGGTATGCTGCATCCGGGCGACAAGCCGGGCCTGGGCGTCGACATCGACGAGGACCTGGCCGCCAAGCACCCCTACAAGCGCGCCTACCTGCCGGTGAACCGTCTCGAAGACGGCACCATGTTCAACTGGTAACCCCCTGTCGGCCGGGGCGCGGCCTTGCCGCGCTCCGGCGGCTTTCCTTGCGCGTCCTGACCCGCAGGCTCAGCGGACGCCCACGCACGACCAGACCCGCCAGACCCGCGGCTGGCGAAGCATGCGCACGACACCAAGACCGGTGCGATAAGCGCAGCAAACTCTATTGTGGAAATGCGCCAAGTCTTCCGGGCTCGTCCGGTTTCGAGCTTTGGGAAGAATGGCGCGCCCGGAACGATTCGAACGTCCGACCCTCAGATTCGTAGTCTGATGCTCTATCCAGCTGAGCTACGGGCGCGCACTGCCTTGCGGCGAGGCGGGGGAGATAGCCCAGCCATTCCGGGGACGCAAGCCCGGTTTGAAGGATAATTTCGAAAAGTTTCGCGCACCGATGTTCGCGGAAGCGCAAAGCCTTGCGCAGCGGGGGTTCAGGGACGGCGTTTGGGGTCGCGGGCGGCCTATCGGGGCGTGACAGCGCCACAGGTTTGGTGTCCATGGAAACATCCAGGACGGCGGGCAGGCCGTCCCTAGCGCCCGTCATGAGGATCCGTATGCGTCGTTTGGCTTCCCTGCTCGCCCTGTCCGCCGCGCTGCAACTCTCCCTGGCCCCGGTCGCCGCGCTGGCCGAGTCGATCCCGCTGGCGATGCCGACGCCCCGCCCGGCGGCGACCTCCACCCCGGCCAAGGGCATGGTGGCCGCGGCCAATCCGCTGGCCGTCGAGGCGGGCCTGCGCGTGCTGCGCGACGGCGGCTCGGCGGTCGACGCGGCGGTGGCGATCCAGGCGGTGCTGAGCCTGGTTGAACCGCAGAGCTCGGGCCTGGGCGGCGGCGCGTTCCTGATGGCCTATGACGCCAAGACCGGCAAGATCACAGCCTATGACGGCCGCGAGACCGCGCCGAGCGCCGCGACGCCCGATATGTTCATGGGGCCGGAGGGCAAGCCCCTGTCCTTCGTGAAGGTGCTGCTGTCGGGCCGCTCGTCGGGCGTGCCGGGCGCGGTGGCCATGCTGGCCCAGGCGCAGAAGGATCACGGCAAGGTCGCCTGGAGCACGCTCTTCAAGGACGCCGAGACCCTGGCCGCCGACGGCTTCGTGGTCAGCCCGCGCCTGGCGGGCATGATCAACAGCCCGCGCGCGCCCCAGGCCTCGCAGCCCGACGCGGTCAAGTATTTCACCAAGCCGGACGGGACCCGCTACAAGGCCGGCGACGTGCTCAAGAACCCGGCCTATGCTGAGACGGTGCGCCGGATCGCCGCTGAGGGGCCCTCGGCGCTGTACGAGGGGCCGATCGCCCAGGCCATCGTCGAGCGCCTGCGCGAGGGCGAGCTGCCCGGCAGCATGACGCTGGAGGATCTCAAGCGCTACAAGCCGCGCGCCGGTGCGCCGCTGTGCCGTCCGTGGAAGGTCTACACCGTCTGCGTGCCCAACCCGCAGTCCAGCGGCCTGGCCATCATCCAGGCGCTGCAGATGCTGGAGCACACCGACATCGGCAAGCGCGGTCCCACCGATCCCGTGGCCTGGACCCTGCTGGCCCAGGCCGAGCGGGTGATGTACGCCGACCGCGACCGCTATGTGGGCGATCCCGACTTCGTGACCGTGCCGGTCGAGGGCCTGCTGGAACCGAAATATGTCGCCCAGCGCGCCAAGCTGATCACCGACAAGGCCGGCCCGGCGCCGTCGTTCGGCCAGCCCAAGGGCGCGCCCAAGGTGGGGGTCGATGCGACCCACGAGCCGGGCGGCACGACCCACTTCGTGGTGGCGGACACGCAGGGCAACGTCGTCTCGATGACCACCACGGTGGAGAGCATCTTCGGCAACGGCCGGATGGTGGGCGGGTTCTTCCTCAACAACCAGCTGACCGACTTCTCGTTCTCGCCGGTCGAAAAGGACGGCGCGCCGGCGGCCAACGCCATCGCCGGGGGCAAGCGGCCTCGCTCGTCGATGGCCCCGCTGATCGTGCTGGACAAGAAGGGCAAGTTCCTGGCCGCCGTCGGCTCGCCGGGCGGCAACGCCATCCTGTCCTACAACCTGAAAGCCATGGTCGGGCTGTTCTACTGGAACCTGAACATGCAGCAGGCGGTGTCGCTGCCCAACCTGGTGGCCCGCGGCGAGAACTTCTCCGGCGATGCGGACCTGTTCGGACCAGAGATGCTGGCGGCCCTGAACGCGCGCGGCGTGACCGTCAAGGTCGGCCAGCTGGAGACCTCAGGCCTGCAGGGCGTGATCGTACGTCCGGGCAATGTGCTGGAAGGCGGCGCTGACCCGCGTCGCGAGGGCGTGGCGAAAGGGCTCTAGATATCTGATCTCAGAGCCCGTTTATCGGGTTTAGAGGTTCCATCTGAACCCGACAGGCTCTAGCCGGCTGGAGCGTCGGCGGCCCGATCGCCCGGTTCGGACGGCGTTTCCGGCAGGGGATCGGGCGCGCCGGACAGCGTCAGGTCGAACACCGAGCCCCCGGGCCCGGTTTCCACCAGCGCCAGATCGCCGCCATGACCCTGGGCCAGCTCCCGGGCGATGGCCAGGCCAAGGCCGGTGCCGCCGCGACGCACCGAGCCCACGAACGGCTGGAAGAGGTTGGCGCGGGCGCGCTCGGGCACGCCGGGCCCATCGTCGGACAGGCGCAGGACGCTCGAGCCGTCGGCCCGTCGCAGCTCGACGAACACCTTGCCCTTGCCGCCCCGGTCGGGCGCGCCCTCGATGGCCTCGCGGGCGTTGCGCAACAGGTTGGTGAGGATGCGGTGCAGTTGGTCCGGATCGGCCAGCACCTGCTCGCGAGGACCGATCACCGTCTCCAGGCTGACGCCCTGCGCCGACAGCCCCGCGTCCTCGGCGGCCATGTCGAGGGCCGGACGCAGCGGGATGACCCGAATGACCGGCTCGGGCTCTTTGGACTTGCCATAGGCCATGACGTCGGAGGCCAGGTTGATGGCGCGATCGAGGGCGCGTTCCAGGCGCGGCAGGGCCTGGGCCACCTTGGGGTCGCCCAGAGCCGCTAGACGGTCCGAAGCCATCTGGGCGCTGGTCAGCATGTTGCGCAGGTCGTGATTGATCTTGGCGACCGCCTCGCCCAACGCGGCCAGGCGCGCCTTGGAGGACAGCGCCGCCAGCAGGTCGGCCTGCATGCGGTCGAGCTCGAGCTCGGCGCGGCCGATCTCGTCACGCCGGTTGGAGAGGACGATGCGCGCTGCCGGGTCGTCAGGATCGCTGCGGAACGCCTCCATGGCGCGGGTGATGCGCTGCATCGGCCGTACCAGGAAGATGTTGAGGAAGGCGTAGACCAGCACGCCGGCCAGGGTGGCCACGAAGATCGTCACGCCCGCCAGCTGCCAGAAATAGGCCACGAGCCTGGCCTTCAGAGGCGCGTCGGGCAGCACCACCTCGATGAACTCGGCCTTGCGGAAGCGCGGCTCGGCCATAACACGGACCATGGAGCCCTTGGGGCTGGTCAGGGTGTAGAACGGCGCGGCCAGCCATGAGCCGGGGTTCTGGCGGCGAAGATCGACGAGGTAGGGCGTCTCGAACGGCTGCTTGGGCGGCAGGACGAGACGACGCGCGCCGTCGACCTGAACCGCCACCGTGACGGCGCCGGCCTGATCGAACATCTGGTTGGCGACCGCGTCGCTGACCCGCAGCTCCGGATCGGACTCGGCGATGGTCGAGGCCAGTTCCCCAGCGCGGACCCGGTCCAGGAGCCACTGCTCCTCATAGGCCGCCAGAGCCGGCGGCAGGATCAGCAGGCCGCCGAAGTTGACGACCACGGCGGTGAACAACAGCAGGCGCGCCGACAGACCGCCAGGCCACGGAAAGCGCTTCCGGGGCTTCTGGGTTTTGTCTTCCGAGGGCGAGCCGGGTTCGACCATCCGGGGCGGTTACTTCTCGTCCAGTGACGCGACGTCGCGCCCATTGCGCCAATGGCGCCACAACGGCGGCAGAAACGCCAGAACGCCCATGCCAATGATCGGCAGATAGATGCGCGGCGACAAGAGGCTTTCCACGGTCACCGGACCGCCCTTGGCGAACACATGACCCAGGCCCGCACCGATTCCGGCATAGACGAAGGAACTGGGGATCATGCCCAGCACCGAGGCCAGCAGAAAGGTGCGCACCCTGACGTTCATCACGCCGGCCGCGACATTGACCGCCAGCAGCGGAAAGGCCGGGATCAGGCGCAAGGTGAGCAGATAGTTGAAGGCGTCGCCCTTAAGGCCCTCGGCGATCCGGGCGATGAAGGCGCTGGACTTGAAGGGCAAGGCCTCGCCAAAGGCGGTGCGGAACACCAGGAAGGTCACGGTCGAGCCGCCCGTCGCGCCGGTGACCGCCGCCAAGCCGCCGCCGATGGGCCCGAACAGGAAGCCGCCGGTCAGCGACAGGATCAGCGCGCCCGGCAACGAAATCGCCACCGTGCCCACATAGACCGCCAGATAGATCGCTGCGCAGAGCAGCGGATTTTCATGTGCGAAGGCCTGCAGCTGGGTCCCGCGAAGCCGCAGCTCTTCCAGAGAGATGTGCTCGACCAAGCCGCTGGCGAAGGCGGCCGCGCAGAGAACCGCGACCACCGCAAGGGGCCCGAAGCGACGCACGCGCGTCAGGACCTCGTCACGGCTCATGCAGCGCCGATCGCGTCCTCGACGGCGGCGAAGCCATCGGCGCGAAGACGAGCGGCGAGGTCGCGCTTGATCCGGGTGACCAGGCCCGGCCCGCCATAGACGAGCGCCGAGTAGAGCTGCACCGCTCGCGCGCCGGCCCGGATCTTGGCGTAGGCGCCCGCCCCGTCGGCCACCCCGCCGGCGCCGATCAGCGCCACCCGGCCGGCGGCGGCCGCATGGAAGCGCGCCAGAACGGCGGTCGAGGCCTCCAGCAGCGGCGCGCCCGACAGGCCGCCACTCTCGCCGGCGAAGCGCGACCTCAGCGTCTCGGGCCGGGCGATGGTGGTGTTGCTGACGATGATGGCGTCGAGCCCCGCGCCGACCACGGTTTCGACGATGGCTTCGACCTCGCCGTCCTCCAGGTCAGGGGCGACCTTCAGGAAGATCGGATAGTCGGCGCCGGACGCGACCTTCAGCGCCGCGCGGGTTTCCGCCAGACGACCGAGCAGCTCCTCCAGCGCCGCCTTGGTCTGCAGCGCGCGCAGGCCCGGCGTGTTGGGCGAGGAGATATTGGCGGTGAAATAGTCCGACAGGCCCCACAGCCGGGTCAGGCCGGTCACATAGTCCTGGATGCGATCAGTCGCGTCCTTGTTGGCCCCGATATTGGCGCCGACCACGCCGCCGCGGCCCTGACGCGCCGACAGGCGCTGGGCGAAGGGCTCCAGGCCGCCGTTGTTGAAGCCCATGCGGTTGATCACCGCCTGATCCTCGGTCAGCCGGAAAAGCCGGGGACGCGGATTGCCGGCCTGGGCCAGCGGCGTGACCGTGCCCGCCTCCACAAAGCCGAAGCCGGCGGCCAGCATGGCGTCGGGAACCTCGGCGTTCTTGTCGAAGCCGGCGGCCAGACCCACGCAGTTGGGCAGCTCCAGGCCGGCGATCTTGACCGCCAGGATCGGATCATCCGGCTGCGCATCACGCGGGCCAAGGCCCCACTTGAGCCCTCGAATGGCCCAGCCGTGAGCGTCCTCGGGATCGAAGGCATGGAGCGCGCGGGCGGCGATGTCGTGAAGGCTCATGCGAGATGGTCGCCCAGTTGCGGCACGCCGTCGGCGTCCAGGTCGAGATCGGCTTCGCGCGTCACCTCGGAAACGAGGAGCGGACGATAGAGATGGGGGAACAGCGCCCCGCCGCGCGAGGCTTCCCACTTGAGATCCTCGCCCAGCGGCTCGGCCTCGACGGCCAGCAGGACGAGGTTCGCCTGGCCCTTGAACCATTTGGCGGCGGTCTCTTGCGCCTGATCGCCGGCGGACAGGTGAATGAAGCCGTCAGCCAGATCGACGGCCGAGCCCTCGAAACGCCCCTGGGCCTTGGCGGCGTCCCATTCGGCGTGGGACAGGATCTTGTAGATCAGGGTCATTCGCCGCCCATCCCGCCGTTCTCGTTGACGTAAAGCAGATGCTCCAGGCGCGGGGTCTGGGTTCCGTCCCAGGCCAGCACCACGACCGTCGAGGTCGGAAAGCGGCTCCGCAGCTTGTTGCTCTGGATCGGCGAGGCGCCCGCCTGCACCGCCAGCCGCAGGGCCAGCTCGTGCATGCCCGGATTGTGGCCGACCACCATCACCGTGCCGGCGGCGTCCACCGCATCCTCGACGGCCTGAAGAATCTCTTCCGGATCGGCGTGATAGAGATCACGCAGGTGCTCCACGCGCGCCTTGGAGAAATGCGCGGCCACCTGCTCGGCGGTCTCGCGGGTGCGCCGCGCCGACGAGACCAGGAAAAGATCCGGCTCATAGGCCAGACCCGCCAGCACCCGCCCCATCAGGGACGCATCAGCGCGCCCGCTCTCGGCCAGGGCGCGCTCGAAGTCGCCGCCGCTCTGGGCGTGCCGTTCGGCCTTGCCGTGGCGCATCAGGATCAGTCGCTCCATGCGCCCTCCATAGCCGTCCCTCGCCCTGTCAGGAAGCCGGCGGTTGACACCTTCTTCGCCAAGCGCTCCAAGGCGGCATGGCTGCGCTCGATCCGATCACGCCCGCCGGCGGGGGAACCTGGCGGTTTCCTGCGAATGAACCTCTGCGGCTGGACTCCGGAGGCGTCATCGAAGGTCTGGAGATCGCCTACCAGACCTACGGCCAGCTGAACGCGGACAAGTCCAACGCCGTCCTGATCTGCCACGCCCTCACGGGCGACCAGCATGTGGCCTCGCCCCACCCCACCACCGGCAAGCCCGGCTGGTGGCAACGCCTTGTTGGTCCCGGTAAGCCGCTGGATCCCGCGCGGCACTTCATCATCTGCTCGAACGTGATCGGCGGCTGCATGGGCTCGACGGGCCCGGCCTCGATCAATCCGGCCACGGGCAAGACCTATGGCCTGTCGTTCCCGGTCATCACCATCGCCGACATGGTGCGGGCCCAGGCCATGCTGGTCTCGGCGCTCGGGGTCGAGACCCTGTTCGCCGTGGTGGGCGGCTCGATGGGCGGCATGCAGGTCCAGCAATGGGCCGTGGACTATCCTGAGCGCATGTTCAGCGCCGTTGTGCTGGCCTCGGCCTCGCGCCACTCGGCCCAGAACATCGCGTTCCACGAGGTGGGCCGCCAGGCGATCATGGCTGATCCCGACTGGCGCGGCGGCGCCTATGCCGACCACGGCGTACGCCCCGAAAAGGGCCTGGCCGTGGCCCGTATGGCCGCGCATATCACCTATCTGTCCGAGCCCGCCCTGCAGCGAAAGTTCGGCCGCGAGCTGCAGCGCGACGGCCTGTCCTGGGGCTTTGACGCCGACTTCCAGGTCGAGAGCTATCTGCGCCATCAGGGGTCCAGCTTCGTCGACCGGTTCGACGCCAACAGCTATCTCTACATCACCCGGGCCATGGACTATTTCGACATCGCCGCCAGCCATGGCGGGGTGCTGGCCAAGGCGTTCACCCGAGCGCGGAATGTGCGCTTCTGCGTGCTGAGCTTCTCCAGCGACTGGCTCTATCCGACCGCCGAGAACCGCCACCTGGTTCGCGCCCTGACCGCCGCCGGGGCCCGCGCGGCCTTCGCCGAGATCGAGAGCGACAAGGGCCATGACGCCTTCCTGCTGGACGAACCGGTGATGGACGCCGCGCTGGAGGGCTTCCTGGCCTCGGCCGAACGCGATCGGGGGCTGGTTTGAAGGCGCATTTTGCAATCCTCCCCCCAGCGGGGGAGGTGTCGGCGCAGCCGACGGTGGGGGAAGTCCTGCCGGCGGGGTTTCTCCCCCCTCCGGTCCTGCGGACCGCCTCCCCCACGGGGAGAGGATTTTGATGACCTCTATCCGCGAGGACTTCCGCGAAATCCTGCGCCTGGTGCGCCCCGGCTCACGCGTGCTGGACGTCGGCTGCGGCGAAGGCGCTCTGCTGGACCTCCTGGCCCATGAAAAGCAGGTGGACGCCCGCGGCCTGGAGCTCAGCGCCTCGGGCGTAGCCGCCTGCATGGCGCGTGGCCTGTCGGTCGTGCAGGGCGACGCTGACCTGGATCTCGACCACTTCCCCGATCGCTCGTTCGATTATGCGGTGCTGTCTCAGACCCTGCAGGCGACGCGCAATCCGCGTCACGTGCTGGACGAGCTGCTGCGCATCGCTGATCGGGCCATCGTCTCGTTCCCGAACTTTGGCCACTGGCGCGTGCGCTGGTCGCTGCTGAGCCGTGGCCGGATGCCCGAGACCAAGGCCCTGCCCCTGCCCTGGTGGTCGACCCCGAATATCCACCTGTGCACCCTGGCCGACTTCATGGCCCTGACCCAGGATCTGAACCTGCGGGTCGACGCCAGCGCCGCCTTCGCCGGCAAGGGCGCGGCGCGGCCGATGAACCCGACCAGCGCCTGGGAGAACTGGCGCAGCGAAACCTGCCTGTTCATGCTCAGCCGCAACAGCGCGCCGCCGATCCGGGAACTTCCGCCAAGCTCGGGCGATCTCTTCGACGGATGAAGACGTTTCGTCTGATGACCTACAATGTCCACCGCTGCGTGGGCACGGACCGCAAGCTCGATGTCGAGCGGGTGGCCGAGGTGATCGCGGCCGAACGGCCGGACGTGGTCGCGCTGCAGGAACTGGATGTCGGCCGCGCCCGCACGCAAAGTGTCGATCAGGCCCACCGTCTGGCCGAGCTTCTGAAAATGAGCTTCCACTTCCATCCGGCCATGGCCGTCGAGGAAGAGCTCTACGGCGACGCGATCCTGACCGCGCTGCCTGAGCGCCGTATCAAGGCCCAGGGCCTGCCGCTCTATCGCCGGGTGCCGGGCCTTGAGCCGCGCGGCGCCCTGTGGATCGAGGTCGAGGTCGGCGGCGCCAAGGTCCAGATCATCAATACCCACCTAGGCCTCGTGCCCCAGGAACAGAAGCGCCAGGCCGCCGCGCTGCTGGGCCCCGAATGGATCGGCGATGAAGCCTGGAGGGCGCCGGGCGTCTTGCTCGGCGACTTCAACGCCACGCCCTACTCGGCGACCTATCGCATGCTGAGGACCGCGCTGCGTGACGCCCAGGCGCCGAGTCCGGCCTGGTTGCGGCCCGCCACCGCGACCTTTCCCTCAAGCTTTCCGTTCATGCGGATCGATCATGTGTTCGTGACCAAGGGCCTGGAGACCCGCGCGGTCAGTTCGCCCTATGACGCCCGGGCGCGCATAGCCTCAGATCACCTCCCCCTGGTGATCGATCTGGAAATCACGGACGCAGGTGACCGGGCGGCAGAGGCGGCGGCGCGGTAAGGCGGGCAAGGTCGGCACGCAGACGCTTGCGACGCCCCCATGGCCGCCAGGCGTCATCGGGCGTCATCGCGTCGCCCAGGTTCCAATCGGCGATGAACTGCTGCACGCGGGTCAGTCTTCGCGTCGGGACGGGCCGAAGTCGCCGCGGCGGACCGCCATGGGCGTCCAGCGCATTGATCGCCGCCGCCAGCCCGCCCTCGCGCTCCATCGCTTCAAGCACGTCGAGCGCCGAGCGATCGATGAAATGGCCGATCAGGCGCCCGAGGAAGCCTCTGATCGTCTCACGCTCCAGATCATCGCGGGCCTCGAACGCCAGGTCACACTCGCTGTCGAGACCGATCGAGCGGTTGTTGAGATTGGCCGACCCGATCCGCAACACCTCATCGTCGATGATCGAGACCTTGGAATGGACGATGATCGGCCCACCCTTGGGCGTATGGGCCGAAAACGCCGTGAACCGGTGATGGAGATCGACCTCGCGCAGCCTGTTGATGGCGGCCGTGCGGGCGCTGTCCATGGTGATCTGGTCGAAATAGCTGGGGCTGCGCGCGGGTCCGATCGTCACGACCTCGGGACCATCGGGCTCGGCCAGACGCTCGGCCAGGGCTTCGACGAGCAGCGGCGAGGTGACGTACTGGTTTTCCAGATAGATGAGGCGCTTGGCGCGGCGGATGGCGGACAGGTGCAGCAGCATGCACTCGGTGATCTCCGGCCGCCCCCGCCAGGCGGCGGAGGTGCGAGCCACCGCCACCGGCGCGCGCCGCAGATCCGGAACCAGCCCCGCCGGCCATGGCGGCTGGTCAGGGCGGACAGGCCGCGCGATGGCGTCACCGCCCGACGCGCGCCAGCGATCGACAAACAGATCCGCCATGGCCTCGCCCGCCCGTCCGTCGACCAGCATCGAAACCTCGTGGCGCGCGGGATAGCGTCGACCGGTCGGCAGGCGCCTTAGCGGGTTTTCGTCGAGGTGCCGGGTATCATCCCAGCGATCGACGCCGATGTCGCCGCCGCTGACCAGCGCGGTCACGCCGTCGATGATCACCGCCTTCTGATGATGGCAGGCGCTGGCCGGCAGGGTGGCGTCCAGCCTGTACTTGACCCGCGATCCGGCAAAAAAGGCCGCGCCCCGGTGTGGCCCGAACATCTGCGCGGCGGCGATCGGGAACGGCATGTCCCAGGTCAGCACCCGCACATCCAGAGCCGGATTGAGGGCGGCCTGTCGACGCAAAATCAAACCGATGCGATCGGCCGACCGGGGATCCCCGCTCTTGCGCACCCGATCAGGGTCGAGCCGGGTCAGCGGATCGAACACCCAGGCCAGGATCCAGATCGACTTGCGCGCCGCCAGCAACAGCGGCTTCAGCGCATCGAAGGCTTCGTCATTGTCGATAAGCAGGGCGACGCGGTCTGCGGGCTCGACCCGCCAACAGTTGTAACCCGGTTGAAAGACGGAAGCGCGCTCGACCATGTCCACCCTAAACCCGCAACTCCAGCAGGAACGCGCGTGAAGGTGTTATGGCTCCGCTTGAGCGCGCCGTCTTGTGAACTCTTGTTTGGGTCAGCCGGCGATCGCCGCGGCGTCGCGCTCGCCGGTGCGGATCCGCAGGGCCTGTTCCAGGTCCATGACGAAGACCTTGCCGTCACCGATCTTGCCGGTGTTGGCGGTGCGCTGCAGGGCCTCGATCACCGGCTCGAGCACGTCGGTCGGCACCGCGATCTCCAGCTTCACCTTGGGCAGCAGCTTCACCTCGTATTCGGCGCCCCGATAGACCTCGGTCTTGCCCTTCTGACGGCCATAGCCGCGCACCTCGGTGACGGTCAGGCCAGACGCCCCCGCCTCGGTGACCGCTTCGAGCACCGCATCCAGGCGGCTCGGCTTAATCACGGCGACGATCATCTTCATGGCGCGGCTCCAGCGAGCGAACGGTTTCTACGAGTCCAAGCTAGGCGTCGAGACGCTTCGCTCCAAGTGCGTTCAGCGATCAAGACCGCTCGGCGCCTTATGAACGGGCGCCGTGTTGACCGGAACAGGGCGCTCGCCGGTCTGGCGGGCGGGCGTCGGCCCCGCCGGACTTGGCAGCAGCACGCCCGGCGCGAAGACGCGGGCCCGCGCCCGGTGCCCCCTGGGCTTGACCGCGAAGGTCTGCTTGATCGCCTCCATCAGGATCACGCCGGCAAAGCGCGGCCACAGGGTGGCGCCGACCTGCTCGAAGCCCTCGGCCCAGCTCGACATGGCGGCCAGCGGCGGGACATAGAGCGCCCTTGTCCAGCCCGCCGGCTCCAGCTCGGCCTCGCGGATCAGGCTTTCCAACTGGCTGCGGCTGTAGGGGCGACCATGGCCGAACGGCGTGCGCTCGGCGCCTGCCCACACCCCGTCGCGGGACGAGACGGCGACGATCAGGCGCCCGGTCGGCGCCATGACCCGCCCGATCTCGGCCAGCAGGGCGGCCGGGTCGTCGGCTTCCTCCAGCGCATGGACCGCCAGGACGCGGTCGAACAGCGCATTGGGCAGCGGCAGCGCCGCATCTTCGACAAGGCACGCCTGATTGCGCCCGCCCTGCGGCCAGACCTCGACGCCCTGCTGGGCCGGCATCGCGGCGACCACGCGACGGGCCTTGGCGCGGGCCGCGTCCAGGAAGGGCGTCGCATAGCCCACGCCCAATACGTCGAGGTCGCGGGTGTCACCCCAGGCCTCCTCGACCTTGCGCGTCAGCATGGTCCGCGCCACACGGCCCAGCGGCGAGGCGTAGAAGGCCCTGAGATCGAGCACGTCGCGACGCATTGAGTCTCCCGAACCACGAGGCCTTCGTTGTAGGCTCCCCCGCGTCACCGCACCAGAGCACCCCTATGGCCCTGACCGTCCACCAGTTCCCCTGCCTGTCCGACAACTACGGCTTCCTCGTTCGCGACGAGGCCAGCGGCAAGGTCGCCACGATCGACACCCCCGACGCCGAGGCCATCCTCGCCGAACTGGCCAAGCTGGGGTGGTCGCTGGACCTGATCCTCAACACCCATTGGCATCCGGATCACGCCGGCGGCAACGAGACGCTCAAGACGGCCACCGGCGCGACGATCGTGGGGCCCGCCGAGGTCACGCGCATCGCGCCCCTCGATAGACTGGTCCGCGACGGCGAGGAGGTGATGCTGGGCGACACGCGCCTCACGGTCATCGACACCGGCGGGCACACGCTGGGGCACGTCAGCTACTACGACGCCGAGGACGCCATCGCCTTCGTCGGCGACACCCTGTTCGCCCTGGGCTGCGGTCGACTGTTCGAAGGCACGGCCGAACAGATGTGGGATTCGCTCGGTCGACTGATCGCCTTGCCGGACGAAACGACCGTCTACTGCGCCCACGAATACACCGCCTCGAACGCCCGCTTCGCCTTGTCAGTGGACAGCTCCGCCGCCCTCGCCGCGCGGGCCGAGGCCGTGTTCGCCGCGCGCGCGCGCGATGAGGCGACCGTTCCGACCACGATCGGGGTCGAGAAAGCCACCAATCCCTTTCTGCGCGCGCCGCTGCTGAGACCGGACGCGCCATCGCCGGCTCAAGCTTTCGCCGAAATCCGCGCGGCCAAGGACAGTTTCAAAGGATGAACGACATGACCAAGCCAGGCCTGGGACTCTCTGGCGATCTGGGCGCCCAGGAGATCGTGCGGATGCTGGACCTGCAGCCGCATCCTGAGGGCGGCTGGTACCGGCAGACCTTTCAGGACGCGCCCGGCCCTGACGGCCGCGCCGCCTCGACCTGCATCTACTACCTGCTGGAAGCCGAGCAGATGTCGGCCTGGCACCGCGTCGACGCCGTCGAGACCTGGCACTATTACGCCGGCGCGCCGATCTCGCTGACGCTCTCACCGCCTGACGGCAAAGGGGCCAGCGCCTATGTGCTGGGCCCTGACCTGCGCGCCGGATGTCGCCCGCAGGTGATTGTCCCGACCTTGTGGTGGCAGACGGCGGTCAGCCTGGGCGCATGGACCCTGGTCGGCTGCACCGTCGCGCCAGGGTTCAGGTTCGAGGGCTTCGAAATGGCGCCGCCGGACTGGACCCCGTCGACGGGCTGATTCCCCAGCGACAATCGCCACGCGCCTTGTCCCAGATCAGGGCGCGACGCCGTCCTGCAGCCTAATCTAGCGTGCGCCCGAGCGTTGGTCCGCATGCCGGGCTGAACCGCCGCGCGCGCCTGCGTCAGCGTGTCGCAGGCGCTCAAAGCGGGTACCCATTGTGGGCAACTCCGTCACGTGGCCTCGTTACAGGGACCATGCAATCCTTTTCTGGATTCTGGATAAGAGCCGACGCTGGGGGGAACCAAGTCGCCTATGTCTGAAGAGTACGCCAACGCTCGCGCCGCATCGCGCTACGCGACCGACTACATTCTGCGCTGGGTCGAGATCGCCAACGAGGTCCACGGCTCGGACCTTCTCTACGCGCTCGTGTTCACCACGCTCTGGGCGGGCAACTGCTCGCATATCCGCGGTGGCCACTATGCCGAGATCGACGAGGTGCCGCCCGATCACGAGCGCCGACCGCTGACGGTCCGGCAGGTCGCCGATTCCCTGGGCCTTCCCTACGAGACGGTGCGCCGCCGCTTCGTCGAGATGCTGGAGAAGGGCATGGCCCAGCGCGTGGGCCGTGAAGGCTTCATCGTTCCGCAGTCCGCCCTGGCCAAGCCCGAAGTTCTGCAGGGCCTGCGCCGATCGCACCAGAGCCTGACCCGCTTCCTCAAGGACCTGAAGAGCATCGGCATCGAGGCGGCATAGAGCCTGCTCGGCTGCAGACCTCACGCGCGGGAGAGCGTTTTCCGATCAGCGTGAAACGGCGATCGGGTCGAAGAGCGCTCTAACCGCCTGAAATAGAAACTCTTTTATCCAATCTGACTGATTCAGTCAGATCGGAAAGAGCCCTAAATGTTTGATTTTAGAGCCTGTTTATCTGGTTTAGATGGTTCCATCTAAACCAGACAGGCTCTAGACGCTGCTGCCGCGTACGACCAATTCGACGGGCGACAGGGTCGACTCCGCCGGCTCGCCCGCCATGCGCGCGAACAGCCGGTCGACCATCTGGCGCGCCGCGAACTCCAGATCCTGTCGCACCGTGGTCAGCGGCGGCGCGCTGTGGCGGGCCAGCACGATGTCGTCGAATCCGACCACCGCCACGTCGCGCGGAACGCTCCTGCCGGCTTCCGTCAGCGCGGCGATCGCGGCCAGGGCGATGACGTCGGAGAAGGCGAAAACCGCGTCGAAGTCGGCGCCCGTGGCGATGAAGTCGGCGATCGCCTCGCGGGCCTCGTCCATCGTGTAGTGGGCTGACACGACCAGGGCGGGATCGAAGGCAAGCCCCGCCTCCGCAAGGCCCTGCCGATAGCCCTCGAACCGCTGGGCGGCTTCCGGCGCATGGGTGGCGCCCAGAAAGGCGATCTTCCTGCGCCCCGCCTGCGCCAGATGCGCGACCGCCAGGCGACCGCCGGCGACATTGTCGCTGCCGACGGCGCAGTAGGCCTGCCCCGGCAGTTGAGCGCCCCATACGACGAGGGGCTTGTAGGTCTGGGCGACGGCATTGAGCACGTCATGCTGGTTGCTTTGCCCGATCAGAAGCAGTCCATCGGCGCGATGGGCCTGGATGATCCGCTCCAGCCAGCCGGTCTCGGTCACGACCACCTTGTGCAGCAGCACAGCGTAGTTTCTGCGCGTGATCTCATCGGCCAGTCGCCCGATCATCTCCAGAAAGAACGGATCCGAGATCAGCTGACCCGTCTCGTGGCCCAAAGGAATGATCACCCCGATCGTGTCGGTCTTGCGCAGTCGCAGGGATCGCGCCGACTGGTTGACCACATAGCCGTGCGTCTGGGCGATCTCCACGATCTGATCGCGCAACGGCTTGGGGATCAGGGGGTTGCCCGCCAGAGCGCGCGACACCGTAGAGATCGACACGCCCGCCATGCGCGCGATGTCGGCCATTTTCAGACGGCCTCTATCGGGCGCCGGGGCAGTCTCGGAGTTCACCATGAAACGACAATAAGACCCTGCGATCGCGCGAAAAGGCCCGCTGGAGTCGCATGACGCAAGGTTGAGTTCGCGTGTCGACACCTTCGAGGACGGATCGACTACCGCCCGACTCAAGCCCAGTAAACCGCTGCTGAGTCTTTATGGTTACACTCAAAGAACGGCGTTCGCCAATCGCGCCTAGAGCCTGTCTGGTTTAGGTGGAACCATCTAAACCAGATAAACAGGCTCTAAAATCAAACACTTAGAGCCCTTTCAAACGCTTTAGATGATTCCATCTAAAGCTAAAGGGCTCTAGCGATTGATCACCTTGATGATCCGTTTCGAGGAGGGGCGCCCCGCCAAACCCTGTTCCGGAGAGTAGGTGATGGTCAGGGCCCCGTCCTTCAGCGATGCCGAAGGCTTGTGACCCTCAGCCAGCAGAACGCGGGCGATGCCCGAGATCAGCGACCGGTCGCCCTTCCGCGCCATGCGCTCGAACGCTTCGGCGACGATGGTCGCCGTGTCGGCGGCCAGGACCGAGGTCTCGGGGCGCACGTCCTGCACGGTGGCGAACTCGATGTCGCGTTGCGCAGCGCGGCTGGCGCGGGCCGTGGCGATGCGGACGCGCTGCACGAACACGTTGAACGACAGCATCGCCGGCGGCTGGATGGACTGCGCTCGCCCAGAGAGGGCCACCGCAGCGCCCATCGGCGCATCGTCGGTGAAGAGGATGATGCCGCCCAGCTTGGTGACCCGCAGGACAGGTTCGCCAAGATCGTTGCGATAGATGACGTCGCCGCGCGAGGCGGGCTGGGCCTGAAGCACCCATATTTCGGCGCTGTTGTCGAACTTGATCAGCGGCCGCGGCGCAGCCTGGTCGAAGACGAAAGCGCCGCCGGTTTCGGAAACATAGCGCGCCACAGGCGGCGCGGGCGCGCGGCGCGCCTCCCCCTGGCCCTTGTGGCCCAGCAGGGCGTCACGCAGCGAGTGCGGAAGCTGTTGGGCGTGCGCAGGCGCCCCCATGAGCATCAGAGCAGCGATCATCAGGGCCGCCCGGGCGCCCCAGTCGCCAAACTCCGCCTTGTGGAATGTCATGCGATCCGTACTGCCCGTCGACTGGGGCGAATCTTGGACGCGTGAACGCCGATCACCCGAAGCCCGGGACATGAGGCCAAACTGCAACAGCGGCCGTCAAGTCCGGGCTTCGAGGACGCGTCCTTAGGCCATGTACTGGCCACCGTTCAGGGTCAGGGTGGCGCCGGTCACGAAGCCCGCGCGCTCGCCCGCGAGGAACGAGACCATGTCGGCGATTTCCTCACCGCGGCCCAGGCGACCGACCGGAATGCCGGCGACGATCTGCGCCAGAACGTTCTCGGGAACGGCCGCCACCATTTCGGTGTCGATATAGCCGGGGCAGATCACATTGACGGTCACGCCCTTCTTGGCGTTCTCCAGGGCCAGGGCCTTGGTGAAGCCGATCAGGCCGGCCTTGGCCGCCGAATAGTTGGTCTGACCCATCTGGCCCTTCTGGCCGTTGATGGAGCTGATGTTGATGATGCGGCCCCAGCTGCGGTCGCGCATGCCCTCGATCACCGGACGGGTCATGTTGAAGGCCGAGTCCATATTGACCCGGATCACTTCGGACCACTGCTCATAGGTCATCTTGTGCAGCATGCCGTCGCGGGTGATGCCGGCGTTGTTGACCAGGATGTCGATGGGGCCGAGCTCGGCCTCGACCTTCTTCACGGCCGCCTGGCAGTCCTCGAACACGCCGACATTGCCCTTCACGACCATCACGCCCAGTTCCTTGGCGCAGGCCTCGGCGGCGGCTTCATTGCCGGAATACCCCGCCGCCACCTTGTGGCCGTCAGCGATCAGCCGCTCGCAGATGGCTCGACCGATGCCGCGGGTGCCGCCGGTCACGAACGCAACTCTCGTCATGTAACTCTCCCGATCGCTTTTCTTATGGTTGGCGGCGACCCGCCGATGGGCGGGCCGCCTAAAGGTTGGCTCAGACCGCTTCCACGCACATGGCCACGCCCATGCCACCGCCGACGCACAGCGTGGCCAGGCCCTTCTTGGCGCCCGAGCGCTTCATCTCGTGGACCAGCGTGGTCAGGATGCGCGCACCCGAAGCGCCGATCGGGTGACCGATGGCGATGGCGCCGCCGTTGACGTTCACCTTGGCCGGGTCCAGGCCCAGCTCGCGCACCACGCACAGGGCCTGGGCGGCGAAGGCTTCGTTGCTCTCCACCAGGTCGAGGTCGGAGACGGACCAGCCGGCCTTTTCCAGCGCCTTCTTCGAGGCCGGGATCGGGCCGGTGCCCATGACCTCGGGCTCGACGCCGGCATTGGCCCACGAGGCGATCCTGGCCAGGGGCTTGAGGCCGCGCTTAGCGGCTTCCTCGGCGCTCATCAAAACGAGGGCGGCGGCGCCGTCATTCAGGCCCGAGGCGTTGGCGGCGGTGACCGAGCCTTCCTTGTTGAACACCGGCTTCAGGCCCTGGACGCTCTCGATCGTCGCGCCGTGGCGGATGAACTCGTCCTTGTCGACGATGGTGTCGCCCTTGCGGCCCTTGATGGTAATCGGAACGATCTCGTCATCGAACTTGCCGGCCTTCTGGGCGGCCTCGGCGCGATTCTGGCTGGTGACGGCGAACTTGTCCTGGTCTTCGCGCGTGATCTGCCAGCGGCTGGCGATGTTCTCGGCGGTCTGACCCATGTGGTAGCCGTGGAAGGCGTCCCACAGGCCGTCCTTGATCATGGTGTCGACAAACTGCAGGTCGCCCATCTTCTGGCCACCCCGCAGGTTCTGGGCGTGCGGCGCCTGGCTCATGCTCTCCTGGCCGCCGGCGACGACAACCTTGGCCGAGCCGTCGGCGATCTGCTGGGCCGCCAGGGCCACGGCGCGCAGACCCGAGCCGCACAGCTGGTTCAGGCTCCAGGCCGGGGCTTCGACCGGGATGCCGGCCTTCACCGAGGCCTGGCGCGCCGGACCCTGACCGGCGGCGGCCTGCAGCACCTGGCCCAGGATCACTTCATCGACGTCGGAGGGCGCGATCCCCGCGCGCGAGACGGCGGCTTCGATGACGGCCTTGCCCAGTTCCGAAGCCGGCAGGCTGGCCAAGGCCCCATTGAACGAGCCTACCGGCGTGCGGGCGGCGGAAACGATGACAATCTCGCTCATGCGATAGCTCCCGTGACGTTCTGACGTGACGCTTCGCGGTTGCGGCGCCCGTTCTTTTGCAATGCAGCATCAGCATGCACGCCACGACCGCGTTCGTCACGCGCACATTTTCACGCCTTCGCGACACCTCCAAGTCATCAGAACACTGGCGTCACGCCTTTGCATTCGCGATAGTGCGATGCGAAAAGCGGACGTAACCGCTTCTAGGGAACGAAATGTCCGAGAACCCTGAAAAAGGCGAGACGACCGCCGGAGGCGAAAAATCGTCCGGTCAGCGCGTGATCATCAAGAAATACGCCAACCGCCGCCTCTACAACACGGCATCCTCTTCGTACGTCACCCTCGAACACCTGTCGGACATGGTGAAGGAGGGCGTCGACTTCGTGGTCTATGACGCCAAGACCAACGACGACATCACCCGTTCGGTCCTGACCCAGATCATCTTCGAGGAAGAAAACCGCGGCGGCGGCCAGAACCTGCTGCCGATACAGTTCCTCCGCCAGCTGATCGGCTTCTACGGCAACTCGATGCAGGCCTTCCTGCCGTCGTATCTGGAGATGTCGCTCGAGAGCTTCGCCAAGCAGCAGGAGCGCCTGCGCGGGCAGCTCAGCACCATGGCCCCGGGCAAGATGCCCGGCATGGGCGTCTACGAAGAGCAGATCCGCCAGAACATGGCGCTGTTCGACCGGGCGATGAAGATGTTCTCGCCCTTCGCCTATGTCCGTCCCGAGGATGCGGCCGCCGCGCCGGCCGAGCCCGCGCCGGCCCCGGCGCCCGCGCCGCCCAGCGACGACTCCCTGGCCGATCTCAAGCGCCAGCTGGAGGCGATGCAGGAACAGATCGCCAAGCTGGCCAGCAAGTCTTAACCAAGCCGATCCAGCCGTTCTTAACCGTCCTGGCCCTAGGGTCTGGGCATGAGCGGTCCGATCGATCCCCTTCGACGCCCTGGTTCCACGCGACGCGCCCTGCCGGGCCCGCGTGATTCCGCTCGCAACGACGCCGACGAGGACGTGGTGTTCGTGGTCGAGGAAGACGTCCAGCCGACGCCGCCGCCCCCTCGTCGCGACGGCTTTGCCGCTTTCGCCGCCCATATCATGGGACAGTCGGGCCAGAAGCGCGGCCTGCGCGGTGGGCAGGAAGTGCTGGACACGGCCAGATCGACCTATCTTGGCACGGAATACTCCGGTCCCGCCGACCGGCGTCCGCCCACGGGCCTGCTGAAAAAGACCAACATCTAGCGCGTCAGTCGCGCCAGCTCCGCCTCCAGCGCCGCGACCCTGGCCTCCAGAGCCACGATCCTGTCTCGGTCGCTGGGCGGCGCAGGACGCACACCCGCGCGGGACGCCGCTTCCGCCGCCGAAACGCCCAATAGCTCGGCGAAGGCGTTGATTTCCCGCATCGAAAGCTCACGCTGATCCTTGAAGGCCAGGGCCAGATCGCCCTCGCTCATACCCGCCACCGCGGCCAGGATCCCGCGCGTCAGCCCGCGCTCGGCCAGACGCTGATCGTACCAGGCGGCGTCGAAGAATAGCGCCATCAGCAAACCGCCGCGGGCTGGCGCCGTTCTTGCTTAATCGAAGGTGAATTCGATCGCCGTGAGCTCGCCATGTCCATCGCCGTCCGCATCTTCGACATCGTCGTCGTCGCCCTGATCTTCACGGCCCTGACCTGATCTGAACGCCGGTCACGCCTGCCCAAGGGGCGAGTATGGCCGCGCCGAACGTTCGCTGTCGAACGCCTGCATCCCCGTTGTCGTCACGGACCCATTTGCACGCGGGCGCGCAGGGGCTTAATCGGCGGGTATGAGCACCGATCAAGACCTCGACTCCCAGAAGGCCGCCGCCCGGGCGTGGTTCGAAAGCCTGCGCGACCAGATCTGCGCCGCGTTCGAGCAGCTTGAGGACGAGGCCCCCGCCGATCTCTATCCCGGCGCGCCCGGTCGCTTCGAGAAGAAGGCCTGGGATCGCCAGGCGGGCGGCGGCGGCGTCATGGGCATGATGCATGGTCGTCTGTTCGAGAAGGTCGGCGTCCACGTCTCGACGGTGTTCGGAACCTTCACCCCCGAAATGGCCAAGAATATGCCGGGCGCGGCGGAAGACCCCCGGTTCTTCGCCACAGGCCTCAGCCTGATCGCCCACATGACCAATCCGCGCGTGCCTGCGGTGCATATGAACACGCGCTTCATCGCCACGACCAAGAGCTGGTTCGGCGGCGGCGGGGATCTCACTCCCCTGCTCGGCTACCAGCGCCAGCAGGACTTCCCGGACGCCATCGACTTCCACGCCGCCTACAAGCGGACTTGCGACAAGTACGATCCGGAATGGCACCCCAAGTACAAGGCCTGGTGCGACGAGTACTTCTTCCTGCCGCACCGCAACGAGCCGCGCGGCATCGGCGGCATCTTCTATGACCACCATGACAGCGGCGACTGGGCGCGGGATTTCGCCTTCACCCAGGATGTCGGCCGAGCCTTCCTGGAGATCTATCCCACCCTGGTCCGCCGCCGCATGGGCGAGGCCTGGACCGCCGACGAGCGCGAGCAGCAGCTGATCCAGCGCGGCCGCTATGTCGAGTTCAACCTGCTCTACGACCGGGGCACGATGTTCGGCCTGAAGACCGGCGGTAACGTGGAGTCGATCCTCAGCTCCATGCCGCCGGCGGTGAAGTGGCCCTAGGGGCCGGGCCTGCACCCCAAGGCGGCCTTGCGGTTTCCTTCCGATGTGATCGCGCCTACGATGGTAGCGATAACATTCTAGAGGGTGGAAACGATGCGAGCCTGGACGGGCCTTGTCTTGGCCATAGCGCTCGGCTGGATCGCGCCGGCGCACGCCGCGCCTGAGGCCTCCGCCCCGGCCAAGGTGCGGTTGATCGTGCTCAGCGACATCGAGAACGAGCCCGACGACACGCAGTCGTTTGTCCGCCTGCTGCTGTACGCCAACGAGATCGACATCGAGGCGCTGGTCGCCACGACCTCGACCCACATGCGCGGCGAGATCTATCCGCAGTCGATCAAGCGGCTGGTGTCGCTCTATGGCCAGGTCCGGCCCAATCTTGTGCTGCATGCCGACGGCTATCCCACCGCCGAGACGCTCGCCGCCCGGGTTCGCGCGGGTCAGCCGGCCTACGGCCTTGCGGCGACAGGCCCCGGCAAGGACACCGAGGGCTCTCGGGCGATCATCGCGGCCCTGGACAGCCCCGACCCGCGTCCGGTCTGGGTCTCGGTCTGGGGCGGCGCCAACACCCTGGCCCAGGCCCTGAAGACCCTGAGCGCCACCCGCCCCGCCGCCGAGGTCGAACGCCTGATCGGCAAGCTTCGCGTCTATACGATCTCGGATCAGGACGACGCCGGCGCCTGGATCCGCAAGACCTATCCGTCGCTGTTCTACGTCGTGAGCCCCGGCGGCTACGGCGCGGCGACCTGGGGCGGCATGTTCCAGGCCGTGGACGGCTTGGACAACACCACCGTCTCGAACGCGTGGCTGGCGCAGAACATCCAGCAGGGACGCGGACCTTTGGGCGCGGCCTATCCGGACGTGGCTTACGGCATGGAGGGCGACACGCCCGCCTTTCTGAACCTGATCCCCACGGGCCTGGCCGACCCTGAGCGTCCCGACTGGGGCGGCTGGGGCGGCCGCTATGCGCTCTACACGCCCAACCTGGCCGATACGGATCCGAAGGGCTTTACCGGCGGGGTGCCGATCGAACCTGAGACCCGCCCGATCTGGACCAATGCGATCGACACGGTGGCGCCGCACGAACCCGCCCCGTTCGGCCGGGCTGTGAAGGTGTCGGCCCGGGTCCACAAGGACTATCGCGCCACGGTCTGGCGCTGGCGGGACGCCTTCCAGAACGACCTCGCTGCGCGCATCGGATGGACGACCTTGCCCCGCGACAAGGCCAATCATCCGCCCGTCGCTGTCCTTGATCACGCCGACCGTCTGACGGTGCGCGCCGGGAAGACCTTCAGCCTGAGCGCGCGCGGCAGCCACGATCCCGATGGCGATAGCCTGTCGTTTCTCTGGTTCAACTATCCGGAGGCGGGGACGTGGAAGACGTCTATCCCCGCGAACGGCGCCGAAAACATCTATCGCGCGTCCTTCACAGCGCCCGCAGTCACCAAGCCCGAGACCGCGCACTTCATCGTGGCGATCAGCGACAAGGGCGCGCCGGCCCTGACCCGGTACCGGCGCGTGATTGTGACATTCCTCCCGGCGCCGTGACGCTCTTTCGGACGGTTTCGGAGCTTGTCTAGGCCGCCTTCTGGCGCACATCCTCGCTCAGCGAGAAGGCCCGGACCAGGTTCATCAGGTCCGAAGCTTCCCGCTTGAGGCTGTGGCTGGCCGCTGTGGTCTCTTCCACCATGGCGGCGTTCTGCTGGGTGACCTGATCCATCTGGCTGACGGCGGTGTTGATCTGGCCAAGGCCGATGGCCTGTTCCTTGGCCGTCGTCGCGATGTCGTTGACCAAGGCCTCGATGCCGGAGAACTCGTCAACGACCGCGCCCAGCGCCTGCCCGACCCGCCCGACCAAACCCACGCCGCTGTCCACGCTGGAGGAGGCTTCCGCGATCAGGCCCTTGATCTCCTTGGCCGCGTCGGCAGAACGCTGGGCCAGGGCCCGGACTTCCATGGCGACCACGGCGAAGCCACGCCCCGCCTCACCGGCGCGGGCGGCCTCGACCCCCGCATTCAGGGCCAGGAGGTTGGTCTGGAAGGCGATCTCGTCGATCACGCCGATGATCTGGTTGATCTGGCGCGAGGATGTGTCGATCCGCTCCATGGCCCCGATCGCCTCGCCGGCCAGGTCGGCCGACTGCGTGACGGAGGATCGGCTACGCGAGGTGGCTTGCTGAGCCATGGCGGCGCGCTCGGCGCTTTGACGGATCGTCGAGGTGACTTCCTGCAGGGCCGCAGCGGTCTCTTCCAGACTGGCGGCTTGCTGCTCCGTGCGCCGGGACAGATCGTCGGCCGCCGAAGAGATCTCTCCCGCGCCGCCACCGACCGAGCCCGCCAGAGCGATCACCTTGGCGAGGGTCGCTTCCAGCATCTGAACCGAGGCGTTGAAGTTGATCCGCAGGTCTTCGAACTCGGCCGGGAACGGCTCATTGATCCGTTGTTGCAGCTCACCGCGCGCCAGGCCGTTCAAGCCGCGATCCAAGGCCGACACGACCAGATCCCGCGCAAGAGCATCGGCCTGCGACTGAGCGGCCTGACGCTGCTGGGCGTCCATGGCCCGCGCATCCGCCGCCAGCTGCTGTTCGCGGGCGGCGCGGCGCTCCAGAACGGCGGTCCGGAACACACCGACAGAGCGGGCCATGTCTCCCAGTTCGTCAGCCCGCCCCTGATAGGGGACGTCCTTGTCATAGTTACCGTCGGCGAGCGCGCCCATATAGCCGGTCATGCCGAGCAGCGGCCTGACCATCTTCCTGCGCAGGATCCAGACGCCCCCGGCGGCCACGATCAGCATCAGCGCCGTGGCCAGCCCCACCGCGATGAAGATACGCTGGGATTGCGCCTCCGCGGCCTCGACCTTGGCCTTCGAGAGTCCCACCACCAGCGGCGTCAGTTCGGTGATCACCCGACGGTGCTCGCGGTAGGCGATCGTCATGGCGTCAAGCGCGGTGTTCATGGCCGCGACATCGCCGGCGCGAAGGGCGGGTCTGAACTGCTTTTCGGCGATATCCCAGAACTTGCGGACCTGGATGTCCGACGCCGCGAGGCCGTCCTTGACCTCGGGCGTCAGCGGCCGTGTCGCCCAGTGCGCATGCCGGTCTTCATAGCTGGCATGGAGCGCGGTCAGGTCGCGGTCGATCTCCGCGCCCATGTCCAGTTCGTCCGGGCCACGGTGCGCCGTGAGCAGCGCTTCTACGATGAAGAGCGGCGGCGGCATGATGTCCGCCACCAGGGCGTCGACCTCCATCTGCTGCTTCGACAGCGGCCCTCCGACACGCAGCGTCATCAAGGCGTAGGTCGCCGTGCCTGTCGCCAAGGCGAAGGCCGCGATCAAGACGATCGCGAAGAGGTTCAAGGTTCCCGAAATGCGCAATGACATCGTTTGCATTCTCCCCTTAAGGAAAGATGCGCGTCGATTCTTAACGCAAGGAAAACGTTGTTCCACCGGTTACCCAATCTGTGGGCGATCTACTCAACCCAAAAGAAAGGCCCGGGATCTCTCCCGGGCCTTTCCTCAATCAATTGGCGAAAACCTTGCTCGGCGTCGCCCCGGACACTTTTGGCGTCCGGGTCTTCGACTGTTTCGGGCGCCTATTCGGCGTCCGAAAGCGCGATCTCGGCCGGCAGCGGCTCCATCGCATCTTCGCGCTGCTGGGCCAGCTGTTCGTCGCGCTTGGCGGCGACGCGTTGCAGGCTGCGCAGGTAGGAACCCGTACCGGCGGGGATCAGACGACCCACGATGACGTTTTCCTTCAGGCCTTCCAGGGTGTCGGTCTTGCCGTGCACCGAGGCTTCGGTCAGGACGCGGGTCGTTTCTTGGAACGACGCGGCCGAGATGAAGCTCTTGGTCTGCAGCGAGGCCTTGGTGATGCCCAGCAGCACCGGCTGGGTCACAGCCGGACGGCCGCCGCGGGCGATCGCCTTTTCCTGTTCCTTGTCGAACTCCGGCTTATCAAGGTGGTCACCCTTGATCAGGCCGGTGTCGCCGGGCTCGAGGATCTCGACCTTCTGCAGCATCTGACGAACGATCGTCTCGATGTGCTTGTCGTTGATCGGCACGCCCTGCAGACGATAGACCTCCTGGATCTCGTCGACGAGGAAGTTGGCCAGAGCTTCGACGCCCAGGATGCGCAGGATGTCGTGCGGATCCGGGTTGCCGTCGATGATGTACTCGCCCTTGGTGATGTAGTCGCCGTCGTGGACGGCGATGTGCTTGCCCTTCGGGATCAGGAACTCGACCGCCTCGGGCTGGTTGCCGTCGGCGTCGACGTCCGGCGTGATCTTGATGCGGCGCTTGTTCTTGTAGTCCTTGCCGAATTCGACACGGCCATCCATCTCGGCGATGACGGCGCAGTCCTTCGGACGACGGGCTTCGAACAGTTCGGCGACGCGCGGCAGACCACCGGTGATGTCCCGGGTCTTGGCGCCTTCGGTCGGGATACGCGCGATCACTTCGCCCGGCTTCACTTCGTCGCCGTCGGCGACGGAGAGAATGGCGCCGGCCGACAGCAGATAGCGGGCTTCACCGCCGTTGCTCAGGCGCTTGTACGAACCGTCTTCCGACAGCACGCCCATGGCCGGACGCAGGTCCGAACCGCGGGCCGAGGTGCGCCAGTCGGCGACCACGCGCTGGGCGATGCCGGTGGCTTCGTCGACTTCCTCGCGGATCGACAGGCCATCGACCAGGTCTTCGGCGCGGATCTTGCCGGCCACTTCGGTGATGATCGGGGTGGTGTAGGGGTCCCAATCGCCGAGGCGCTGGCCGCGCTTGACCAGATCGCCGTCCTTCACCCGCAGGCGGGCGCCGTACGGCGGCTTGTAGGTTTCACGCTCCTTGCCGTCGACCAGAACGCTGACCGAGGTGTTACGGCTCATGATGACCAGGGCGCCGTCCGAACCCACGACCGTCGGGCCGATCACGCGGACCGTACCTTCGTTCGAGGCTTCGAAGAACGACTGCTCGGCCACCTGGGCCGTGCCGCCGATGTGGAACGTACGCATGGTCAGCTGCGTGCCGGGCTCACCGATCGACTGGGCGGCGATGACGCCGACCGCTTCGCCGATGTTCACCGGGGTGCCGCGGGCCAGGTCGCGGCCATAGCAGGCGCCGCAGACGCCGATCTTGGCTTCGCAGGTCAGGACCGAGCGGACCTTCACCGATTGAACCACCGCCGCCTCGATGGCGTCGGCGATGTTCTCGTCGATATAGGTGTCGGCCGGAACGACCAGTTCGCCGGTGCCCGGATCCTTGACGTCCTCGGCCGTGAAGCGGCCCAGGACGCGCGAACCCAGCGAGACCAGCACGTCACCGCCTTCGACCACGGCGCGCAGGGTGATGCCCTTGGTGGTGCCGCAGTCTTCCTCGACGATGATGCAGTCCTGCGCGACGTCGACCAGACGACGGGTCAGGTAACCCGAGTTGGCGGTCTTCAGCGCGGTGTCGGCCAGACCCTTACGGGCGCCGTGGGTGGAGTTGAAGTACTCCTGAACGGTCAGGCCTTCCTTGAAGTTCGAGACGATCGGGGTCTCGATGATCTCGCCGGAGGGCTTGGCCATCAGGCCGCGCATGCCGCCCAGCTGCTTCATCTGGGCTTGCGAACCCCGGGCGCCGGAGTGGGCCATCATGTAGATGGCGTTGATTTCCTTCTCGCGGCCGTTCTCGTCCTTATGCTTCATCTGAAGCTCGGCCATCATCTCGTCGGCGACGCGATCGGTGGCCTTGGCCCAGGCGTCAACGACCTTGTTGTACTTCTCACCCTTGGTGATCAGGCCGTCGGCGTACTGCTGCTCGTATTCTTCAGCCAGCTTGCGGGTTTCTTCCACGATCGCGGTCTTGCGGACCGGGATGATGATGTCGTCCTTGCCGAACGAGATGCCGGCCTTGGCGGCTTCCTTGAAGCCCAGGCCCATCACCTTGTCGGCGAAGATCACCGTCGCCTTCTGACCGCAGTGGCGGTAGACGATGTCGATCAGATTGCCGATTTCCTTCTTGGTCAGCGCCTTTTCGATCAGGCGGTGGCCAATCTGGGGGTGGTGCGGCAGCAGGGCGGCGATCTTCATGCGGCCCGGCGTGGTGTCGATCACCTTGCGCAGCAGGACGCCTTCCGGAGTCATCTCGGTGTGGCGCGCCTTGATCTTGGCGTGCAGCGAGACGACGCCGGCGTCCATGGCGGCTTCGATTTCACCGAGGTCGGCGAAGATCTTGCCTTCGCCCGGCTCACCGTCACGCGCGACCGACAGGTAGTAGAGGCCCAGGACGATGTCCTGCGACGGCACGATGATCGGGCGACCGTTGGCGGGCGACAGGATGTTGTTGGTCGACATCATCAGGACGCGCGCTTCCAGCTGAGCTTCCAGGCTCAGCGGGACGTGCACGGCCATCTGGTCGCCGTCGAAGTCGGCGTTGAACGCGGCGCAGACCAGCGGGTGCAGCTGGATGGCCTTGCCCTCGATCAGCTTCGGCTCGAACGCCTGGATGCCCAGACGGTGCAGGGTCGGGGCGCGGTTCAGCAGAACCGGATGCTCGCGGATCACCTCTTCGAGGATGTCCCACACCTGCGGCTGCTCGCGCTCGACCATGCGCTTGGACTGCTTGACGGTGCCCGACAGGCCCTTGGCGTCCAGGCGCGCATAGATGAACGGCTTGAACAGCTCCAGCGCCATCTTCTTGGGCAGGCCGCACTCGTGCAGCTTCAGCTCGGGACCCACCACGATGACCGAACGGCCCGAGTAGTCGACGCGCTTGCCCAGCAGGTTCTGACGGAAGCGACCTTGCTTGCCCTTCAGCATGTCGGCGAGCGACTTCAGCGGGCGCTTGTTGGCGCCCGTGATCACGCGGCCGCGACGACCGTTGTCGAACAGGGCGTCGACCGACTCCTGCAGCATCCGCTTTTCGTTGCGGATGATGATGTCGGGCGCGCGCAGCTCGATCAGGCGCTTCAGACGGTTGTTACGGTTGATGACCCGGCGATACAGGTCGTTCAGGTCCGAGGTCGCGAAGCGGCCGCCGTCCAGCGGCACCAGCGGACGCAGTTCCGGCGGGATGACCGGAACGACCGTCAGCACCATCCACTCGGGACGGTTGCCAGACTCCTGGAAGGCTTCCAGGATCTTCAGGCGCTTCGAAAACTTCTTCTGCTTCATGTCCGAAACGGTGCCGGACAGCTCCTCGCGCAGACGCTCGGCCTCTTTTTCGAGGTCGATGGCCTTCAGCAGGTTCTGGATGGCTTCCGCGCCGATTTCAGCGGTGAAGCTGTCGTCGCCGTATTCTTCCTGGGCGCGCATGTAGTCGTCTTCGCTGAGCAGCTGGTGCTGCTTCAGCGGCGTCAGGCCCGGCTCGGTGACGATGTAGTATTCGAAGTAGAGGACGCGCTCGATGTCCTTCAGCGGCATGTCGAGCATCATGGCGATGCGCGAGGGCAGCGACTTCAGGAACCAGATGTGGGCGACCGGCGAGGCCAGTTCGATGTGGCCCATGCGCTCGCGACGAACGCGGGCCAGGGTGACTTCAACACCGCACTTTTCGCAGATGATGCCCTTGTACTTCATGCGCTTGTACTTGCCGCACAGGCATTCGTAGTCCTTGGTCGGGCCAAAGATACGGGCGCAGAACAGGCCGTCACGCTCGGGCTTGAACGTACGGTAGTTGATGGTCTCGGGCTTCTTGATCTCGCCGAACGACCACGAGCGGATCTTTTCCGGCGAAGCGAGCGAGATGCGGATCTGGTCGAAGGTCGGAGCGGCCTGGACCGGATTGAAGATGTTCAGGACTTCCTGGTTCATCTTGGTTCCTTCTGCGGGGTTTCCCGCGAAAATTCTTGAGGGAGAGCGGGCTGAAAGGAGGCCCCTCCCCGGCCACCCTTCCTAAGAGGGGCAGGCGAGGAGGGAGGTCCGGATCAGCTGTTCTCCAGCTCGACGTTCAGGCCGAGCGAGCGCATTTCCTTGACCAGCACGTTGAAGCTTTCCGGGATACCGGCTTCGAACGTGTCGTCGCCGCGGACGATCGACTCGTAGACCTTGGTCCGGCCGGCCACGTCGTCGGACTTCACCGTCAGCATTTCCTGCAGGGTGTAGGCCGCGCCGTAGGCTTCCAGAGCCCACACTTCCATTTCCCCGAAGCGCTGACCGCCGAACTGGGCCTTACCACCCAGCGGCTGTTGCGTGACGAGCGAGTACGGACCGATCGAACGGGCGTGGATCTTGTCGTCGACCAGGTGGTGCAGCTTCAGCATGTAGATGTAGCCGACCGTGACCGGACGCTTGAACTGCTCGCCGGTCAGACCGTCGAACAGGATCGACTGGCCCGACTTGTTGACGCCGGCCATTTCGAGGTGGCCCTCGATGTCGTCCATGCGCGCGCCGTCGAACACCGGGGTGGCGATCGGAACGCCCTTGCCCAGGTTGCGGGCCAGTTCGACCAGACCCTCTTCGGTGTCCGGCAGCTCTTCGTCCGGACCGTAGATCTCGGTCAGACGCTCGACCAGGGCCTGCTTCTGACCGCCTTGCTGCCAGTCTTCCAGCAGGTTGGTGATCTGCTTGCCGAGGTTGGCGCAGGCCCAGCCCAGGTGGGTTTCGAAGATCTGACCGACGTTCATGCGCGAAGGCACGCCCAGCGGGTTCAGAACGACGTCGACGTGCGTGCCGTCGGCGAGGAACGGCATGTCCTCGATCGGCAGGATGCGCGAGATGACGCCCTTGTTGCCGTGACGGCCGGCCATCTTGTCGCCCGGCTGCAGCTTGCGCTTCACGGCCACGAAGACCTTGACCATCTTCATGACGCCCGGAGGCAGTTCGTCGCCGCGCTGCAGCTTGTCGACCTTGTCTTCGAAACGACGGTCGAGGCGCTTGCGGTTCTCGTCGAACAGGCGGCGCAGGCTTTCCAGCTCACCCATCGCCTTTTCGTCTTCCAGGGCGATCTGCCACCACAGGCCCGAAGCGACCTGAGCCAGGCCTTCGGCCGTGATCTCGCCGCGCGACAGGCCCTTGGGGCCCGACAGCGCGACCTTGCCGATCAGCAGTTCCTTCAGACGGCCCGAGATGTTGCGGTTCAGGATCGCGAACTCGTCGTCGCGGTCCTTGCCCAGGCGGTCGATCTCGGCGCGTTCGATGGCGAGCGCGCGCTCGTCCTTGTCGACGCCGTGACGGTTGAAGACGCGCACGTCGACGATCGTGCCGGCGACGCCCGGGGGCAGACGCAGGGACGTGTCGCGGACGTCCGAAGCCTTTTCACCGAAGATGGCGCGCAGCAGCTTTTCTTCCGGCGTCATCGGGCTCTCGCCCTTCGGCGTCACCTTGCCCACCAGGATGTCGCCCGGCTGGACTTCGGCGCCGATCGCCACGATGCCGGCTTCGTCGAGGTTGCGCAGGGCTTCCTCGCCGACGTTCGGGATGTCGCGGGTGATTTCTTCCGGACCCAGCTTCGTGTCGCGGGCCATGACTTCGAATTCCTCGATGTGGATCGAGGTGAAGACGTCGTCACGGACGATGCGTTCGGAGATCAGGATCGAGTCTTCGAAGTTGTAGCCGTTCCAGGGCATGAACGCGACGAGCGCGTTGCGGCCCAGGGCCAGTTCGCCGAGCTCCGTCGACGGACCGTCGGCGATGATGTCGCCGGCGACGATCCGGTCGCCCACCTTCACCAGCGGACGCTGGTTGATGCAGGTCGACTGGTTCGAGCGCTGGAACTTCGACATGCGGTAGATGTCGACGCCCGAACGCGCGGGGTCGGTCTCTTCCGTGGCGCGGATGACGATACGCGTGCCGTCGATCTGCTCGACCACGCCGGTGCGCTTGGCGATCACGACGGCGCCCGAGTCACGGGCGACGACGGCTTCCATGCCGGTGCCGACCAGCGGGGCGTCCGACTGCACCAGAGGCACGGCCTGACGTTGCATGTTCGAGCCCATGAGGGCGCGGTTGGCGTCATCGTTTTCCAGGAACGGGATCAGGGCGGCGGCCACCGACACGACCTGGCGCGGCGACACGTCCATCAGGTCCACCGTCTCCTTTTGCAGGAGGGTCGGTTCGCCGTTGATGCGGCCCGGAACCAGGTCTTCGACGATCTCGCCTTCAGCCACCTTGATGTTGGACTGGGCGATGACGTGCTTGGATTCCTCCATCGCCGACATGTAGACGACTTCGTCCTGCGGCTTGCCGTCCTTCACGCGACGGTACGGGCTTTCGATGAAGCCGTACTTGTTCACGCGGGCGTGGGTCGCAAGCGAGTTGATCAGACCGATGTTCGGGCCTTCCGGCGTTTCAATCGGGCAGATCCGGCCGTAGTGGGTCGGGTGAACGTCGCGGACTTCGAAGCCGGCGCGCTCGCGGGTCAGACCACCCGGGCCGAGGGCCGAGAGACGACGCTTGTGGGTGATTTCCGACAGCGGGTTCGTCTGGTCCATGAACTGCGACAGCTGCGAGGAGCCGAAGAATTCACGGACAGCGGCGGCCGCCGGCTTGGCGTTGATCAGGTCGTGCGGCATCACGGTGTCGATGTCGACGGACGACATGCGTTCCTTGATGGCGCGTTCCATGCGCAGCAGGCCGACGCGGTACTGGTTTTCCAGCAGCTCACCGACCGAGCGGACGCGGCGGTTGCCCAGGTTGTCGATGTCGTCGATTTCGCCGCGACCATCGCGCAGGCCCACCAGGACCTTCAGCACGGCCAGGACGTCTTCCTTGCGCAGGATGCGGACTTCGTCCGAGACGTCCTGCTCCAGGCGCATGTTCATCTTCACGCGGCCCACCGACGACAGGTCGTAGCGCTCGGCGTCGAAGAACAGCGACTTGAACATCGCCTCGGCGGCTTCCACCGTCGGCGGCTCGCCCGGACGCATGACGCGGTAGATGTCGAACAGCGCGTCCTCGCGGATGGCGTTCTTGTCCACGCGCAGGGTGTTGCGCATGTAGGCGCCGACCGTGACGTGGTCGATGTCCAGAACGTCGATGGTCGAGAAGCCTTGATCGGCCAGGGCCTGGATCGAGGTCACGTCCAGCTCGTCGCCGGCTTCGGCGTAGATCTCGCCGGTCGCCATGTTGACGGCGTCACGGGCCAGATAGCGGCCGGTCAGGGCTTCGGGCGCCAGCAGCAGGGTCTTCAGACCGCCATCGGCGAACTTCTTGGCTTGGCGAGCCGTGATCTTGGTGCCGGCCGGAGCGACTTCCTCGCCCGTGTCGGCGTCGACCAGCGGGAACTCCGGCTTCACGCCGCGCCAGCGCTCGGGCTTGTACGGGGTGGCCCAGCCGCCCGAACGCTTCTCGAACGGAACGACGTCGTAGAACGTGGTCAGGATCTCTTCGCCGTCCATGCCCAGGGCATAGAGGAAGGTCGTGGCCGGCAGTTTACGGCGGCGGTCGATACGGACGTAGACGATGTCCTTGGCGTCGAACTCGAAGTCCAGCCACGAGCCGCGGTACGGGATCACGCGGGCGGCGAACAGGAGCTTGCCCGAGGCGTGGGTCTTGCCCTTGTCGTGGTCGAAGAACACGCCGGGCGAGCGGTGCATCTGCGAGACGATGACGCGCTCGGTGCCGTTGACGATGAAGGTGCCCTTGTCCGTCATGAGCGGGATGTCGCCCATATAGACGTCCTGCTCCTTGATGTCCTTGACCGAGCGGGCGCCGGTTTCTTCTTCGGTTTCGAACACGATCAGGCGCAGCTTGACCTTCAGCGGCGCGGCGAAGGTCATGTCGCGCTGAATGCACTCTTCAACGTCGTACTTGGGCTCTTCGAACTCGTACGAGACGTACTCGAGCACGGCGCGCTCGTTGAAGTCCTTGATCGGGAACACCGACTTGAAGACCGCCTCGACGCCTTCGTCGCGACGCAGGCCCGGACGGGTCTCGCGCTGAAGGAACTGCTCGTAGGAGGAGCGCTGAACCTCGATGAGGTTCGGCATCTGCACAGCCTCGGGAATGCGGCCGAACGACTTCCGGATCCGCTTCTTGCCGGTGAAGGATTGCGCCATGTTGTTTCCCTGCGGCGCGGACGGAGTCCGCGCGTGAATTCGAATATCCGCTGCGTCCACCCTCGCCGCTCCCCTGGTCGGAGAGCTGCGGACGCTGGAATTCCCCTGTCGGGCGACCGGGACCGGAAGCCTGATGGGCGCCCCTTCGCGCTGGTCGGAGGGCGGCTGACCGCGCCTCGGGGCGTAATACGGACGCGCGTAGGCGCTCCGCCGATGTCATCGTGAACGCGGAGATATAGGGGAACAGGATGAGGAAGGAAAGGGGGATTCTTTCGCAGGCGTAAATGCGTGGGATCAGGTTGTCCTCAGCCCAGTTTCCCGCCCCGTTCACCCGACCTCCCCGGCGAACGCCGGGGCCCAGATCCATCCGGAGTGGCTGGGGTGTTCGCGCTCGAAAGCATCACCCAAGCGATGGGCCCAGTGGCTTTGATCTGGACCCCGGCATTCGCCGGGGAGATCGGAGGAGTCAGCCGTTGCGTAGAGCTTTCATGGCCAGTGAGACGCCCAGCCCGATCAGGCAGACAAAGAAGGCGATCTTGGTGATCGCCCCGGCCACGTCCACGACGAAGCCGAGGATCCCGAACAGGATCATGAGCGCGAGAAGGACGCCGGCGAGCTTAAGCATGGGGGATAAACGCGGGCGACGGACGGGGGTTCCCGTCGGCCCCTACCCCCTCCAGAGACCGATGGATCCTTTCGGACCGCAGAGCACCGCCGCCTTCTCAGAGGTCAGGCGCACGCTGTTCATCGGCGCTGCAGAGACGCGCTCGAACGCGCCGCCATCGCGGCTGACGATGGTTCCCGCAAGGCCGGTGGCCATCACCGTGCCGCCTCTGGCCGAGATTCCCGACAGATAACCCGGCGGCGCGGCGACGGGCTCGAACCTCGTGCTCCCTGGCGGCCGTCGGGCTAGGTTCACGCCTTCGCCTTGAGGGCTCCTGTAGTCGCCGCCGCAAACCCACAGCGTCCCGTCATTGGCGAAGGTGACGGCGAACGCCCCTTTCGACGGGGCGTCCGCCAGGATCGGCGTCTCCAGCGCCACGAAGGCCCCGCCGCCGCGCGACAGATAGACCCGCGCCTTGCCTGCACCGCCCGTGCAGAACGCCACCTGCCCTCGCGGGCCGATGGCGACGCAGCCATTGCTGGCGGCAAAAGCGCCCTCGTTCGGCGCGGCGAGCGGCACGCCCTTGGGATCGAGTCGGGTCCAGGTCTCGCCCGCGTCATCGGTGAAGAGCACCGTGAACCGGCCTTGCGTCGGGTCCCCGAGGATGTAGCCGCGCTTGTCATCGACGAAGGTGAGCGAGTCCCAGAAGCCCTCCGGATCCTGGTTCGCCGCGATCCGCGCCCAGGACTGGCCGCCGTCTCGGGTGCGCCACAGCTGCGAGGCCTCGCCCGGCCCGGCGCTCATGGCCAGGACATGCTGGTCGTGGAAAGCATGCAGTCCCCGGAAGTCCAGCGCCTCGGCGCCGACGATGCGGAGCGCGTCCTGCTGCGCGCCCCTGCCCCGGATGATCCAGCCTTTGGAGCCCGACGCCCACCAGGTCTTGCCGCCCGTCGGCGACAGACCGCGCAGTTCGCTATCGGTGACCGAGGCCGGGATGATGAGGCCTGCGGCGGCCGGGGTGGCGATCACGGCGAAGCCGCCGACTAGGACAGCGCGGCGGGTCGTCGAGGACAGTGCCATGATCACTCCATAAGGCTGCGACTGCGGCGCCTTCTCAATCTTGGCGAGCAAAGAGCGCTCCGCGCAATTCAAGGGGCGTTAATGAGTCGTCCATAAACCATAGCGCCGAAATCGGACCGGAGCCTCTTCGGCATGACGACGCCCTATCGCCACCCCGACCAGGCGACGGCCGTGCCGCTCGACCTGGTCGGCGGCGGCGACCGGCCCCGCATCGACATCACCTTTTGGGCGTGCGTCTTCGCAACGCTGATCTTCAGCCAGTTCTATCTGCTGCTGCTCACAGGCCCAGGCACCGGAGGGGCCAGTCCGCAGTCCAGCGCGGCCAACAGCCAGTCCGCGTTCCTCCGACTGATCTTCCTACCGGTTTACCTGATCGTGCTGCTCGTCATCTGTGCGCGCCCATTGCGCTTCCTGGCGGTGCTGACGCGATCCTGGCTGCTGCTGGGGCTTCTGAGCATCGCCGTCTGCTCGGTGCTCTGGAGCTTGCAGCCCGACGTCACCATCCGCCGTCTGGTGGCGGTCGTCTTCACCACCCTGACCGGCGTGCTTCTGGCCGAGCGCTTCGAATGGCCCAAGACGCTCGAGGTGCTGGCCAGCACCTACGCCGTTGTGGTCACCCTATCCTTCGTCTTCGGCCTGTTCATGCCGGCCTATGGGGTGATGTCGATCGACTTCCCGGGCGCCTGGCGGGGCGTCTATGGCTTCAAGAACCAGCTGGGCTGGGCCATGTCGCTGGCCACCCCGACCTTTCTGGCCTGCGCCCTCGCCAATCCCCAGCGCCGCCGCCTGTGGCTGGGCTTTGCGGGCGCGGCGCTGCTGCTGATCGTGTTGTCGACGTCCAAGACCGCCTTGGTCTCATGCCTGGCGGGCCTGGCGTTCATGCCGCTGATCGCGCTTTGCCGGATCGGACCCGCGCTCGGGACCACGGCGCTGCTCGCCGCCGTCAGTGTCGTAGCATTGGTCGGCGCTGTCTATGCGCTGGCGCCTGAGCTTGTCTTCGAGCTGATCGGCCGCGACGCGACCTTCACCGGCCGAACCCTGATCTGGGACGCCATCAGCCGCCAGATCGAACAACGTCCTCTGACAGGCTATGGCTACGGCGCGGTATGGGATGACCTTTCGGGCTGGGGCCCCGTCGCGTGGATCTCCAACGACCAGGGCTTCAAGATCTTCTCGGCCCACAACACGGTTCTGGGCGTCTGGCTGGAGCTTGGCCTCATCGGCGTCACCGCCTGGCTTATGCTGCTGGTCGGCGCCTGGCTGAAGGGCCTGTCCCGTCTGGCGACGGCCCCGGCCTATTTCTTCCTGCCCTTCCTGGCCATCTTCACGCTGCACAGCCTCACCGAGTCCGACGCCCTGATCCAGAACGACCTGGGCTGGGTGATCTTCTCGATGACGGTGACCAAGCTGGCCATGCCCTTTCGGCCGGGCGGGGGCGAGCGCGCCCAGAGCTAAGGGGTCCTAGCCGGCGGGCGCCTTACGGCTGAGCTTCCCAGACGCGGACCGCAATCAGCAGAGCCAGGCCCAGCAGCGCCAACAGGACCTGCGCTGCGCCTTGAGGCCTATGCAACGCCACGCGACGCTTGGGCGGGTCCCACGGCGTATGGCCATCGTCCTTCAGCCAGGAAAAGCCGGCGAATAGGGTGAAGAGCGACACGAACGGGATCCCCATCGCCAGGCCCTGGAACCAGACGCGCAGCTCCCGCCAGAACGCCGTGAAAACGCCGATCGGCCGCCCGTCCGGGCGGACGATGCGAATCCCGAACAGCCACTTGCCCGGGGTCGATCCCGTCAGGCCCAGCAGGATCGCATGGGCGGGGATCACCAGCAGGACGTTCAGCATGATGTCGGCCACCCGACCCCACAGGTCGGTCGTCAGGAACGTGATCACGCCTTGGGTCTGCGTCGGCGCCACCACGCCGCCGATCGCGCCCAGCAGGAGCGCCGTCGGGTATCCGAGCACCGCCGCATCCAACAGGCGCGCGCCGTAGCGCCGCCAGGGGTGGGGCGCGCGATCCGTCCAGCCGCGCCGGCTGGACGGCGCAGCGGGGCCCGGCGGGGGAGCAAGGACAAACGGAAGCTCTTCTAGCGCGGCGGGGGCGCGCGGCTCCACGGGTTGGTCGGCGAAAGGCTGCGGGCTATTGGACGGCCCAGGATCGGGTCGCACCCGCGTATCATCAGGACGCGCCGCGAACGGCGCCAACTCTGGAAGCCAGTGGGCCAAAGGCTCCCATCGCATGCCCTCGGCCGGCCGCACCGGCGTCTCGACGGTGATCAGGCGTTCTCGCAGGAACAGGGCGAGTTCGTCCGTGGACACAGGTCCGCCCTCGCCCGTCGGACCAAGATATCCCCAATATCTGCTCAACATAAGCGATCCCCCTCCGGCCGACCGCTACCTGTACGCGAGCCTCCTCTGGCGGCCGAAACTGTTCGCCCGCCACGGGTGCGGGTTCATGCGCGGAGGGAAGGCGCCGGAAAGGAAAAGCTATGATCGCGTCACGGATCGGCGCGGGTCCGGATGGAAATCTTGGTCCTTCGATACGCCGGGGATGAGGATCTTGGGCGAACCGGGGCCGACCGTCGCCCTTACCCTGAGCGTGTCGAAGGGCCAGGACGGCCGCCCCGACGCCATCAACAGCCAAAAGAAAACGGCCCCGGAGGTTTCCCTCCGAGGCCGCTTCGGCAGGTCCAAAAGGAACCCGGTTCCCAGCGAGCGCTGGGACCGAATTACTTGATTTGGATCTTGGCGCCGGCTTCCGTGAGCTTCTTCGAGATCTCTTCGGCTTGTTGCTTCGAGACGTTCTCGACGACGTTCTGCGGAGCGCCTTCGACCAGGTCCTTGGCTTCCTTCAGGCCGAGGTCCGGACGGACGCCGCGGACTTCCTTGATCACGTTGATCTTCTTGTCGCCGCCGTCGACGAGGACGACGGTGAATTCGGTTTGCTCTTCAGCGGCTTCAGCCGGAGCAGCAGCGGCGCCACCGGCGACGGCCACGGCGACCGGAGCGGCGGCCGAGACGCCCCACTTTTCTTCCAGCAGCTTCGAGAGTTCAGCGGCTTCCAGCACCGACAGGGTGGACAGTTCTTCGACCAGCTTTTCGAGCTTCGACATGTGTCAGTTCCTTAGAGAGATTGGGATAGATTGCGGGGATGACCGTTACGCGGCGTCTTTGGTCGCGTAGGCGTTGAAAACGCGAGCCAGCTGGCCAGCCGGGGCCTGCAGGACGCCAGCGACCTTGGTCGCCGGAGCCTGGATGAGGCCGATGAGCTTGCCACGCAGTTCGTCCAGCGACGGCAGCGTCGCCAGAGCACGCACGCCGGCTTCGTCCAGCACGTTGGTCTGGTCCAGAACGCCACCGACGAGCTTGAGCTTGTCGTTTTCCTTGGCGAACTGCACCGCGATCTTCGCGGCCGAAACGGCGTCCGGGCCGTAGGCGATGGCGACCGGACCGGTGAAGAGCTTGTCGCCCTTGTCACCGAGCTTGCCGTCCAGAGCCTTGAGGGCCAGGGTGTTCTTCACAACCTTGATCGCGGCGCCTTCCTTGCGGAGGCGAAGACGAAGGTCGGTCATTTCCGCAACGGTCAGACCCATGTAGTGGGTCACGACGACAGCGCCGGCATCGGCGAAGACGCTTTTCAGCGACTCGATCGATTCCTGCTTTTGAGCGCGGTCCATTGCGGTCTCCTACTCAATAACAGCGGCCGGACCATTCCGGCAGCCAGATGCGAAACCCAAGCGGGATCGCTCCCGCGTGCGAGTCGCATGTGCCTGTTTCAAGGAAAGTCGGCCGCGTTCCGGTCCCGGACCGGCCCAACACGAGGAAGGGGGTCACGAGCAGGAAGACTTGGCGTCTCTATCCCTGTCTCCCGACGGCGAGGAAGGGCTCTTCCTCGGTTATGGCGTTGGTGACCCCACGCCCCGTTGTTCTCAAACAGGTTCGCCAATGGACCGGAGTCCATCGGAGAAGGCGCGCCGTATAGACGAAGACGGGGGAGATTTCAACAGGCCCCAGGCGAACAGCCGCCTAGACGCCCGCGCCGACCTTGCTGAGCTGCGCCGCCATCTGCTTCAGGCGCTTGTCCAGCTCGGCCATGGTGCGGTTCAGCGCGCCCTCGTCGTCGCGCCAGACCTGGACCACGCGCGCCCAGACCGCCGCCATGGCCGCAAGGCGCGGGACGGTCGCCTCGACCCCGGCCGCCTCGAGGATCGCGCGGGCGATGCGGGGGAAGCGGGCGGCCGAGGCCAGCACGCCCTCGGCCGAGGCGATGGCGATCAGCGCCGCGCGATGGGGCTCCATCGCCTCGATCCGCGCCATCGCAGCGTCGAACAGCCGGTCGTGGACGGCGGCGGTCGCCGGATAATCGACGCCCAGCGCCGCTTGGTCGAACCGGGTCGAAAGGTGGTTGAGCACCGCCGCCTTGCTGTCGGCCAGCGCATAGAGCGCCGCGAAGGAAACATCAGCCTTCACGGCGATGTCGCGCAGGGCGACCTGAGGCCAGGGCTTGTCGGCGGCGAGAGCCAGGGCGGCGGCGGCGGCGCGGTCAAGAATATCGGCGGTCATGGAAGAGACATGGCCCCGGACTTTGACACGGACAAGACAAACCTCCCCCGTTCGGACGTCGAAGCGCTCTAGCCCCCCAGTTCCTTCGATCGCGCCACGGCGGCGTCCAGCGCCTTGGGCAGCAAGTCACCGAAACCGCCGGCGCCCATCAGCACCGAGAGCGCCGCCGCCGTCGTGCCGCCGGGCGAGGTCACCTGCTTGCGCAGCTCCGCCGGTTCCTCGCCGCTCTGCGCCATCAGGGCGGCGGCGCCGATGATCGTCGCCCGGGCGAGGCGCGCGCTCTCGGCAGGATCCAGGCCCTGGGCCGCGCCCGCCGCCTCCAGCGCCTCGATGAAGGCGTAGAGATAGGCCGGGGCCGAGCCCGACACGGCGGTAGCGGCGTGCATCAGGTCCTCGGTCGGCAGCACCGCCACGGCGGCGACCGGCGCGAACAGGGCTTTGGCCCGATCAAGGGCCTCGACATCGTCCGCATAGAGACTGGCCGCGCCCTGCCCGATGGCGACGGCCGTGGTCGGCATGACCCGCGCTACGCGGCGGCCGCCGAAGGCCTGCGAGATGTCCGCGGCGCGGACGCCGGCGGCGATCGACACGATCACCGCGTCCGGCGCCAGGTGCGGAACCACGTCCGCAATCGCCTCGCGCCAGATCTGCGGCTTGACCGCCAGCAACACGGTCTTGGCGGCGCCCAGGGTCTCGAGCGGCGGATTGACCACCGCGCCGGCGAAGGCCGCAGCGTCGACATGGGGGTCGCGGATAATGAGATCGGCGGCGTCAAACGCGCCGGCCGCCTGCCAACCCTGGATCAAGGCCCCGCCCATGCGGCCCGCGCCGAGAAGGAGGATGGGGGTCATGCGGATTACCTCTCAGCCTGTCCCTTCTCCCCTTGCGGAAGAAGGTGTCGCGAAGCGACGGATGAGGGGTCGCACGGTGGCGACCATCAGACCTGTCGAGCGCCGGACGCAGAGAAACCCCTCATCCGACCTGCTTCGCAGGCCACCTTCTCCCGCAAGGGGAGAAGGAAAGTCCAGTGCTTAGGCCTGGCCGACCGTCTCGAACATGCAGGCGGCCATCGCCTGGTCGGGGGTCTTGGCGCCCTGCAGCAGGAACTCGAACGCCGGGAAGAAGCGGTCGGCCGCCTCCACCGCCGCATCGATCATCGAGGCGGCCTGGGCCATGGTCGGACGCTCGCCCGAGGGCAGGGCCAGGGCGTGGCGGAAGACAACTTCGCCGTCCTCGGTCCAGACCTCGAAATGGCCCAGCCAGACGCGCTGGTTGATCAGGGCCAGCAGTTCATAGGCGTTGGCGCGCTTGGACTTGGGCGCGCGCAGATCCAGGGACAGGCACAGCTGCAGGCAGTCGGCCTCGGGCCGCCAGGCGAACCACAGCTCGTAGTCCTTCCAGTCGCCCTTCAGGGCGAAGGCCAGGTCACCGTCCTCGGTGCGATCAAAGGTGAGGTTCTCGGCCGACAGCACGTGCTCGACCACCTCCAGGGGATCGAGAGCCATCAGGACGTCGTCGTCTTCCGGTTGGGTGTCCATGAAAAACCTACGTCCCCGCCGGCGACGGCGGGGGTTAGCCCCGCGCTGAATCGCTCACGTACGGGGACACTAATCTGCTTCGCGGCGTTCGTCTCAACTCGCTTCACGCTGGAAGCGAGCGGCGGATCGGCTATTCGCCTGAACTCGCGGTTTTCTTGGCGGGCGCCTTCTTGGCCGCCTTCAAGGCCGCCACTTCCTCGCGCAGCGCCGCGACCTCGGCCTTCAGGGCCTCGAAATCGTCGCGACGGATCAGGTCGAACTCGGCCGCCAGACGGTCCGCCTGGGCCCGCATCGCGGTCTTGGCCTCCTCGCCGGCCGTCTGGGCGATGCCCATGGCCGCCTGGGTCAGCTTGGCGAATTCGTCGAGGAAAGGGTTCTGGCTGTGCATCGGTAATCCATGCCCGCGAATGGGCGCGCGCATCTTATATGGGAAACGGTGGATGAAAGCGAAGCCCGAACGCTATAGGACTGCGTCGATCTGTCCCGCACGGAGCCCGAGCGCGTGATCTTTCCGAACATCGACCCCGTGGTTCACATCGGCCCCTGGGCCCTGCAGTTTGGCCCGCTGGCCCTGCGCTGGTACGCCCTGGCCTATGTCGCCGGTATCCTTCTGGGCTGGCGCTACGCCCTGCGCCTGACCCGCACCGCCAGCGTGTGGGGCGCTCGCACGCCCACCGCTACGGCTCTGCAGATCGACGATCTGGTGCTGTGGATCACGCTCGGCATCATTGTCGGCGGGCGTCTCGGCTACATCGTCTTCTACATGCTGATGAACGATGATCAGCGCGCCTGGCTCGCCGCCCATCCCATGGATGTCTTCAAGATCTGGGAAGGCGGCATGTCGTTCCACGGCGGCTTCCTGGGCGTCTGCGCCGCCATCATCCTGTTCGCACGTCAGCAGAAGATCGACATGTTGCGCCTGGGCGACCTGATCGCGCCGGTCGCGCCCATCGGGATCTTCTTTGGCCGGATCGCCAACTTCATCAATGGCGAGTTGTGGGGCCGGGTTACGGACGGCCCCTTCGGGATCATCTTCTGCAACGAGACGATCCAGGCCAATCACCCTCAGCGCATCTGTCCGGCGGGACCTCTGCCCCGCCATCCCAGCCAGCTCTATGAAGCAGCGCTTGAAGGTCTTGTGCTGTTCCTGATCCTGGCCTTCGCCATCTATCGACTGAAGTGGCTGCGCCGGCGCGGCGCGCTGGTGGCGACCTTCTTGCTGGGTTATGGCCTGGCGCGGCTGGCGCTGGAAAACGTGCGCAATCCCGACGTCGGCATGCCCGAGTTCCCGCTGGGCCTGACCATGGGGATGATGCTGTCGATCCCGATGATCCTGGCCGGCGGCTGGCTCCTGTGGAAGTCGTTGAAGGAACCGATCCGGGACGACGCCGAGGCGCATGAGCCTGCTTGATCGCCTGAAGGCCCAGATCGCCCAGGACGGGCCGATCGGCGTCCCGGAGTTCTTCACCCGCTGCCTGCATGACCCGCGCGACGGCTACTACGCCACGCGGCCCGATCTGGGCGCCGGCGGCGACTTCATCACCGCGCCGCTGGTCAGCCAGATGTTCGGCGAGCTGATCGGCCTGTGGGTGCTGGAAACCTGGACCCGCATGGGCCGCCCCGCGCCGTTTCGTCTGGTCGAGATGGGGCCGGGCGACGGAACGCTGATGAGCGACCTGCTGCGGGCCGGGCGGCTGGATCCGGCGTTCCTGGAGGCCGCGCAGGTGTGGCTGGTCGAAGTTTCCGAACCCCTGAAGGCCCGGCAAGCTGCACGGCTGGGCGAAGGGCCGCGCTGGGCCTCGCGCTTGGACGAGGTCCCCGGCGGCGCGCCGATGATCCTCGTCGCCAATGAACTCCTGGACTGCCTGCCCGCGCGCCAGTTCATCCGCACCCGGACCGGGTGGGCCGAGCGGGTGATCGGGCTGGGCGCGGATAGCGCGCTGGCGTTCGGGCTTCGCGCCATCAATCCTCCCCCCAGAGGGGGAGGGGTCCGCGTAGCGGACGGAGGGGGAAGCCCTGTCGGTCACGCCCCTTCCCCCTCCGGACCTTCGGACCACCTCCCCCGCTGGGGGGAAGAGCTGGAAGCGGGCGCCGTCGTCGAATCCTCCCCCGCCCAGGCCGCCCTGGCCTCGGACATCGCCCATCGCCTGGTCATCGACGGCGGCGCGGCGCTGCTGATCGACTATGGCCGCGCCGAGCTCGAGCCCGGCGACACGCTGCAGGCCATCCAAAACCACCGGAAGGTCGATCCGCTGGAGACGGCGGGCCTTGCCGACCTGACGGTCTGGGCCGACTTCCCGTCGGTGATAACGGCGGCGCGGGAAACCGGCGCGAAGGCGGGGCCGATCCTCACCCAGGGGGCGTTCTTGGTCGCTCTGGGAATCATCCAACGCGCCGAGGCCCTGGCCGCGCGCCAGCCCGAACGCGGCGACCAGATCGCAAGACAGCTTGATCGCCTGATCGGAGAGGCGCAGATGGGCGATCTGTTCAAGGTTGCGTGCCTCTGCGCCCCCGACCTTTCGCCCCCCCTCTTCGAGGACGCGACATGAAGACGCCCGCCCTGCCCACCGTCCAGTCCCCGCTGCTGTCCAGCCTGCCGGGCGTCAAGCATGCCTTCTTCACCCGCCAGGGCGGGGTCTCGAAAGGCATCTATGACAGCCTGAACGTCGGGCGTGGCAGCCAGGACGAGCCGGCCGATGTCGAGGAGAACCGCGCCCGCATCGCGCGCTGGTTCGGCGGCGGCCCGGAGGATCTGAACGTCTGCTACCAGATCCACTCGACCATCGCGATCGTCGCCGACGGCTCGTGGGGCGACGCGCGGCCCGAGGGCGACGCGGTGGTGTCCAAGACCCCCGGCGTGATCTGCGGCGCCATGGCGGCCGACTGCGCGCCGGTGCTGCTGGTCGATCCCGAGGCGCGGATCGTGGCCGCCGCCCACGCCGGCTGGCGCGGGGCCCTGGATGGCGTTGTCCAATCAGCCGTCGACCGGATGGTCGAGCTCGGCGCCAGTCCCGCCAACATCACCGGCGTCGTCGGTCCCTGCATCGGGCCGAAGTCCTACGAGGTGGGGCTGGAGTTCCTGCATCGCTTCGAGGCCGACTGCCCAGGCTCGGGCCGGTTCTTCAAGCCGGGCGTCAGCGAGGACAAGCGCTTCTTCGACCTGCCCGCCTTCGTACTGGACCGTCTGGCGACGGCCGGCGTCGAGCGCCGCGAATGGGTGGGCCGCGACACCCGCGCCGAGGAGGAATGGTTCTTCTCCAACCGCCGCGCCTTCCTCAACAACGACGGCGACTACGGCCGTCTGCTGTCGGCGATCATGCTGGAGGGATAGGGCGGCAAGGCCTGGACGAGACGTCCTATCCCTTGGAAGTCGCTGACCCTAGTTCAGGACATCGACTGCGCCTCGGTCGGAATGAGGGCGTTGTCGATCTCGTTGGCGCGCTCAGCGGCGGGGCGCTGCACGTGGCGCGCCACATAGGTTTCGAACGCCGGGCGCTTTTCGATCGTGCCGAAGGTCATCCCCCAGGACAGATGAGAGGCGAGATAGAGGTCGGCGGCCGTGAAGCTGTCGCCCACGATATAGGGGCGGTCTTTGATCGCCGTCTCGACGGCGCCCAGCACGTCCTCGATACAGCCGAAACCGAGTGAGCGGCGTTGCTCGGTCGTCGGCTCCAGGTTCACCGCCTTGGCGGCCACGGCCTGCTCGATGGGGCCGGCTCCGAAGAACAGCCAGCGATAGTAGGGACCGCGCAGCGGACTGTGCGCGGGGGGAGCCAGACCGACCTCTGGGAAGACGTCAGCGAGGTAGGCGCAGATGGCGGCGCATTCGGTAACGACGACCCCGTCGTGAACGATGGCCGGCACCTTCCCCATGGGATTGATGGCGAGGTACTCGGCGGCCTTCGCGTCTCCGGTCTCCCAGCGCAGGACTCTGGTCTCATAGGGCTGACCGACCTCTTCAAGCATCCAGCGGACGATGCGGCCGCGCGACATGGGGTTGGTGTAGAAGACGAGGTCGGACATGGTGGCTCCGGTTGTTTGCGACACCCTATCCCGAGGCTGCTGACAATCTCTGGCAGCAGCCGTTCGCGGCCGATGACCCAGGGTATGAACGGGGCGAGATCTGCGATCCCGACGGGCGAAGAAGCGTTGCTGTTCTCCAATAGCCGCGCCTTTCTGAACGGCGAGGGCGACTATGGACGGCTGCTGTCGGCGATCATTCTGGAGTGCTGAGGCATGACCAAGCGCGTTCCCAAACTCATCACCGATGAGGACGCCGAGGCCTTCCTCGCCCAGGACCTGTCGGATCTGGACTTTTCACAGTTCAAGCCGATGCGCCTGGAGCCAGAGACGGAGAGGGCGGGCAAAGCACCGTTCTCGCCCGAGATGAGCGAGCGGAAGTAAGCCGTCGCTGGGGACTCTCGCGCCAATAGCGGACATGCTGATAGTCAGAGAAGGGTGGTAGCGGACCAATCCTCCCCCCAGCGGGGGAGGTGTCGGCGAAGCCGACGGAGGGGGAAGAAGCCGGCTCGGCAGAACTTCCCCCTCCGGCCTTCGGCCTCCTCCCCCTCTGGGGGAGGATTTTCCAACCGTCCGCCCAGGGTCGAAATTCACCGTGCGCGCCTTGGCAACAAGCCGACCCTGCGATCGCAATCGCCCGGAACTGTCGGCCCAAACCCAACCCGAAAGCCACAAAACGTCACCGATCCGTCATGGCGGCCGTTAAGGTCTTGCCCCGGGGCCGATCGCTGCTAGAAGCCCCGCAACGCGCACCCCCCTGCCCCGAGCCATCCCATGAAGCTGCTGTCCGGCAACTCCAACCGCCCGCTGTCCCAGGCGATCGCGGAATATCTCGACATGCCGCTGACCCGCGCCCAGGTGCGCCGGTTCGCCGATCTCGAGGTGTTCGTCACCATCGACGAGAACGTGCGGGGCGAGGACGTCTTCGTCATCCAGTCGACCAGCTATCCGGCCAACGACAACCTGATGGAGCTGTTGATCTGCATCGACGCCCTGAAGCGTGCGTCGGGCAAGCGGATCACCGCCGTCATCCCGTACTTCGGCTACGCCCGCCAGGACCGCAAGACCGGTGGCCGCACGCCGATCTCGGCCAAGCTGGTGGCCAATCTGATCACCCGCTCGGGCGCCGACCGGGTCCTGACGATGGACCTGCACGCCGGCCAGATCCAAGGCTTCTTCGACATCCCGACCGACAACCTGTTGCCCTCGCGCCTGATGGCCGAGGATATCCGTCGGCACTATCCGATGGGCGATGACCTGATGGTCGTCTCTCCGGACGTCGGCGGCGTGGTGCGGGCCCGCGCGCTGGCCAAGCGCCTGGACGACGCTGACCTGGCCATCGTCGACAAGCGTCGCTCGGGTCCGGGCCAGTCGGAGGTGATGAACATCATCGGCGACGTCAAGGATCGCCGCTGCATCCTGTTCGACGACATCGCCGACTCGGCCGGCACCCTGTGCAACGCCGCCCAGGCCCTGATGGCCCACGGCGCCAAGTCGGTCAGCGCCTACATCACCCACGGGGTGCTGTCGGGCGCGGCGGCCGATCGCGTCGCCAATTCGGTGTTGACCGAGCTGGTGGTCACCGACTCGATCGAGGCCTCTGACCCGGCCAAGGCCTGCCCGAAGATCCGCTACGTCTCGTGCGCCCCGCTGATCGGCGAAGCCATCCGCCGCATCGCCAACGAAGAGTCTGTGTCCAAGCTCTTCGACTAACGAGCCCAGGCTTGGCGCGTCTTGGTTAATCGCGCGGCTGCATATCGCTCGCCGAGCACACCACGACGACGAAGTTAAGGTTATTTTTCGCGTGAAACGGCGCGTTCCGTAAGGAATTCGCCTCACGCACGGTCACGCTTGTAAAAGCTTGGTTAACAGGGCGACAGTCACAATGTCGCCTGCCCAAGCTGCTATGCGCGCCACCAGAGTTTGATGGGGAAATTCGGATAATGCGTTCCTTCTCGCGTACGCGGGTCGTGCTGACGACGACCGCCGTGGCGCTGGCCGCTATGGTCGCGGCCTGTAGCTCTCCGCCTCCCCCGCCCCCGCCGCCCGTGGTGCAAGCGCCGCCGCCGCCGCCGCCGATCACCCTCTCGGCCAGCGTGGTCGAACGGGCCAGCGCCTTCCGCGGCTACATGGCCCGCGCCAGCCAGGTCTCGCCCACCTTCCAGAATGGCGAGCAGATCCAGGCCTCGCTGAAAGTCGGCGCGGCCTACGAGACCAAGTCGTTCATGAACGGCGCTGTGGCCTACGCCGCCGTTCTGGCCCTGCAGGACCCCACCTTCGTCGCCTCGGTGCGCGAGGTCGCGGCCAACCCGGCCCAGCGCCAGGAGATGGTCAACAACATCTTCTCCAACCCCTCCTACGCCACGATGTTCAAGGGCGCCGACAGCGCTGCGGGCCTGATCATCGACACCATCGGCGGCGATGGGCTGAAGCTGTTCATGGCCGGCAAGGCCGTCAAGCAGGCCGCCTACGACGTTCAGAAATCCACCTGGTCGAAGGCGACCGTCGTCGACCGCGACGGCCGCCTAGCCTCGACCAAGTCCCTGTCGACCAGCCCGGCGCTGGCGGAAAGCGCCGACGTCGCCGTCCTGCAGCAAGCCTCTACGGGCGGCCAATCGCTGGGCCTCACCCCGCGCGCCGCCGAGGCGCCCTACTCGCCTGTGGTGGTCCGGGGCCTGGCCGTCGCCGCTCTCGCGGCCCTCGGCGCCGCCGGTGACGAGAACCTGACCTCGATCGACGCGCTCAGCGCCGATCCGGCCACGGGCAGCTGCCTGAACATGGCCAAGTTGAACCTCTACCAGTGCCTGGCCGTCTCGAAGCCGCACTACGAGGACATCTTCTGCCTGGGCCAGCACATCCTGATCGACACCGGCGCCTGCGTCATCAAAGCCGCCGGCGCTACGGTGCCGCCCGAACCGCCGCGCGTCCTGCCGGTCAAGGAATCGATCGCGACCAGGGGCGCGGGCTCCAACTCGCGCAAGGCCAAGACCCCCGCCAAGAAGCCGGCCAAGAAGGGCTGATCTTTCGCCCATTCCATCACGAGGGGCCGGGCGTTGCGTCGCCTGGCCCTTTTGTGTATGTAGCGCGACCCCAAAACGACCGGGCGAGCGTGGCGATCCAGCCATAGGCGCTCTGGTCCCAGAAGAGAGCATCCGGCTCTCTAGAAAGAACGCCACCATGGCCGAGATCATTCTGAACGTTGAAGTCCGCGACGGCGCCGGCACCGGCAATGCGCGCGCCACCCGCCGCGCCGGCAAGGTCCCGGGCGTCCTGTACGGCGGCGGCAAGGCTCCGGTGAACATCGCCGTGAAGGCCAACGAATTCCGCAAGTCGCTGTACACCGGCAAGCTGCTGGGTCACCTGGTCACCCTGCAGTACGGCGAAGAGAAGCAATCGGTCATCGCCAAGGCCGTGCAGTTCCACCCCGTCACCGACGAGCCGGTCCACTTCGACCTGTACCGCGTCGACGAGCACCAGCTGATCAAGATCGAAGTGCCGGTGCACTTCAAGAACCACGAAACCTCGGTCGGCCTGAAGAAGGGCGGCACGCTGGAAGTCATCCGTCACACCGTCGAGCTGGCCTGCCCGGCCGACAAGATCCCCGAGGAACTGGTCATCGATCTGGCCGGTCACGACATCGGCGACGTCATCCGCATCTCGGAAGTGAAGCTGCCGGAAGGCGTGAAGCCGGCCATGGACCGCGACTTCGTGATCGCCAACGTCAAGGCCTCGTCGGCCGCTCAATCGGACGCCGGCGACACGACCGCTTAAGTCTCTCGGTCTTCGGATCGAAGCGCATTACAGACGGGCGGGCCTTCGGGTCCGCCCGTTTTTGTTTGAACACCCGAGATCTTCGCGATGCTGATCCTCGCCGGCCTGGGCAATCCCGAGCCCAAGTACGAGAAGAACCGCCACAATGTCGGCTTCATGGCCGTGGACGCCCTGGCGCGAAAGTGGGGCACGGCACCGTGGCGCGCGCGCTTCCAGGGCCTGGCCTGCGAAGGCCAAGTCTCGACCCCCGACGGGCCGGTCAAGCTGCTGCTGCTCAAGCCCAAGACCTACTACAACGAAAGCGGCCGCGCCGTGGGCGAGGCCATGAAGTTCTTCAAGCTGCAACCCACCGACGTCATCGTCTTCCACGACGAGATCGACATGGCGCCGGGCCGCTTCCGCATGAAGTCGGGTGGCGGAGCGGCGGGCAATAACGGCATCCGCTCGGTGACCAGCCAGGTTGGAGACGCCTTCCGCCGAGGCCGCATCGGCGTGGGCCATCCGGGCCACAAGGACGCGGTGATGCACTATGTGCTGGGCGACTTTCACAAGGTCGAGCACCAGTGGCTGGACCCGATGCTGGACGCCATCGCCGACGCCCTGCCCTTCGCCGCCGTCGGCGACGACGAGCGCTACCAGGCCGAGGTCATGCGCCTGGCCCCCGCGCCCAAGGCCGACCCGCGCAAGCCCGCCAAGGACGACTGACGATGTTCTCGCTGCCCCTGCCGCTGCTGGGCCTGTCGCTGCTGTTCTCAATCGCCCTGTGCGTCCACGTCGTTCGGACCCATCGCGAGATGTACTGGCTGTGGATCATCCTGCTGTTCCAGCCGGTCGGCGGCGTGGTCTATCTGGTCGCGGTGATCCTGCCTGAGCTGCTGCGCGGACGGACCGCGCAAAAGGTGGGCGCGGCCGCCCGCCAGGCGCTGGATCCGCAGCGCGAGTATCGCGAAGCCGCCAAGGCGGTTGAAGACGCGCCGACGGTGGCCAACCGCGTCCGCCTGGCCGTCGCCGCTACGGAATTGGGCAGGCACGCTGAGGCCGAAGCGCTCTACGCCGAAAGCCTCGCGGGCCTCTACGCCGATGATCCGCAGCTGCTGCTGGGCCGCGCCAACGCCCTGATCGAGCTGAACCGCCCCGCCGAGGCCCTGCCACTGCTCGAAAAGCTGGGAGAAACCCCGACCGCCGGCCGCACCCCTCACACTATGCTGGCGCTGGGCAGGGTCTATCATGCCCTGGGTCGCGAAGAGCAGGCCGAGACCGCCCTGCGCTGGGCGGCTGACCACTATCCAGGCTTCGAGGGCGTGGCCCGCTATACTGTCTTCCTCGCCAGCCAGGGCCGCCAGGATGAGGCGCGCGCTCAGCTGGCCGAGATCGACAAGCGCCTGGCCAAGACCCACGCCCACTTCCGCAAGGAGGCCAAGGGCTGGCGCGATTTCGCGGCTGGGGCGGTCAACTGACGCCGACCGCCCCGCTGGGTGCGCCTTAAGACACGCGCGCGCGCCTTGCGGCTTCGACCATATTGGCGATCGCCGCCTGAGTTTCCGGCCACTTTCGGGTCTTCAAGCCACAGTCGGGATTGACCCACAGTTGCTCGCCGGCCAGCCGCTGACGAGCGGCCGCCAGCAGGGTGGTCATCTCCTCGACGGCCGGAACACGGGGTGAGTGGATGTCATAGACGCCCGGACCGATCTGGGCCGGATAGGCGTAGCCGACGAAGGCGTCCAGCAGCTCCATCTTCGACCGCGCCGTCTCGATCGAGATCACGTCGGCGTCCATCGCCCCGATGGCGGCGATGATGTCGTTGAACTCCGAGTAGCACATGTGGGTGTGGATCTGGGTCGCATCGGCCACGCCGGACGCCGCTAGCCGGAAGCTCTCGACCGCCCAGTCCAGATAGGCGCCCCAGTCGCCGCGTCGCAGCGGCAGGCCCTCGCGCAGCGCCGCCTCATCGATCTGGATGATCGCCGCCCCGGTGGCCTCCAGGTCGACGACCTCGTCGCGAATGGCCAGGGCGATCTGCCGGCAGGCGGTCTCGCGCGGAAGGTCGTCGCGGACAAACGACCAGTTGAGGATCGTCACCGGTCCGGTCAGCATCCCCTTCATCGGTCGCCGCGTCAGCCCCTGGGCGTAGCGCCACCAGTCCACCGTCATCGGCGCCGGCCGCGAGACGTCGCCAAACAGGATCGGCGGCCGCACGCAGCGCGAACCGTAGGACTGCACCCAGCCGCTCTGGGTGAAGGCGAAGCCCGCCAGTTGCTCGCCGAAATACTGGACCATGTCGTTACGCTCGAACTCGCCATGGACCAGCACGTCGAGGCCGACCGTCTCCTGCCAGGCCACCGCGCGGGCGGTCTCCTGGCGCAGGAAGGCCTCATAGGTCGCGTCGCTGATCTGTCCCTTGGCGAAGGCCGCCCGCGCCTGGCGTACCTCGGTCGTCTGGGGGAAGGACCCGATCGTCGTCGTGGGCAGCGGCGGCAAGTTCAGCCGCGCCCGCTGAGCCTCGCGACGCTGGTCGTAGGGCGAGCGGCGGCGGGTCATGTCGAACGTCACGGCGGCCAGGCGTTCGGCGACCTTCGGATCGTGGATGCGCGGCGAGGTCGCCCGCGCCCGCGCCGCCTGGGCGCTGGCTTCCAGCGCCGCGGCGACCGAGGCTCGGCCTCCGTTCAGCGCCTGGGCCAGCACCGCCAGCGCCTCGACCTTCTGGACCGCGAAGGCCAGCCACTGGCGGATCTCCGGATCCAGCGCCGTTTCCAGGTCCAGGTCGATCGGCGTGTGCAGCAGCGAGCACGACGGCGCCAGCACCACCCGGTCGCTTCCGCGTCGCGCCACCACGGGCTCCAGGCGATCCAGCAGGGCCGGCAGGTCGGCGCGCCAGACATTGCGGCCGTCGATCACGCCCAGCGACAGCACCAGGCTCTCGCGGCTGGCGGCCAGGGCGGCTTCCAGCTCACCCGGCGCGCGGACCAGGTCGAGGTGGAGGCCCTCCACCGGCAGATTGACCGCCGTCGCCAGGTTCTCGCCATAGCCGCCGAAATAGCTGGTCAGCATCAGACGCAGGCCGGGCGCGGCGTGGGTCAGGGCCCCATAGGCGCGGCGCAGCTCGGCGCGTTCGAAGTCCGTCAGGTCCAACGCCAGGCAGGGCTCGTCGATCTGCACCCAGTCCGCCCCGGCCGCCGCCAGGCCTTGCAGCACCTGGCCGTAAACCGGCAACAGGGCCGACAGCAGCGACAGCGGCGAGAAGCCCTCAGCCTTGGTCTTGGCCAGCTTGAGGAACGTCACCGGGCCCAGCAGCACCGGACGCGTGTGGACGCCCAGCGCCTTGGCCTCGAGGAACTCGTCGACCGGCTTGCTGGACGACAGCGCGAAGGCCTGACCCGGCGACAGCTCGGGCGCCAGGTAGTGATAGTTGGTGTCGAACCACTTGGTCATTTCCAGCGCCGGAACGCCGTCCGCGCCGGGCGCGTGGCCACAGCCCGGGCCGCACGCCTCGGCCGCCGGACGCCCCTGGTCGCCGCGCGCCATGGCGAAATAGGTCGCCAGGTCGACCGTCCCGCCCGACCAGCCGTAGGCGGCGGGGATCGCGCCGACCATCACCGCCGTGTCCAGCACGTGGTCGTACAGCGAGAAGTCATTGCTGGGCACGTGGGCGACGCCCAGCGCGGCCTGGCGCGTCCAGGTCTTGGCCCGCAGGTCGCGCGCCGTGTCGAGCAGCGCATCCGCGTCGGTCTTCCCGGCCCAATAGGCCTCTAGGGCGAACTTCAGCTCGCGCTTGGGGCCGATGCGGGGAAAGCCCAGGGTGGCGATGGTGACGGTCATTGTTGAAAAGCCTCTGCCGGTGTTGTGGCGAGGCTGATCGGGACGCGCGCGATCGAGCGCGCACGGGCGCTATGGTCCGGTCACGCTGAGCAAGCGGCCAGACCGGACACCCCGCCGGAGGACGTTATCTGTCGAGGCAGGTCTCCTGGCTCACGGGTCATCGCCCCTGCCCTGGCCTTCCCGACGCATCCCCGAACCAGCTCGGCGCGTCAGTGACACGAAACGGACAGCGGCTCGCCGCTCACAGTTGCGGGGGCAGCGCCGGATTCAGGGTTTCACGCCCTCACCGACTTCCCTCTTAGCTCCGGACGCGAACGTCCGCAGACCACGACAGCGGCAACAGACCACGCGAGGGCCAAGGCGTCAATTTAGATATAAAGATTTCTTTATGTGATTTCCTGGGGGCGCTACGGATCAGAACCGTCCGCGCTGAAAATCATCGAACGCCTGCATCAGCCCCTCGCGCGTGTCCATCACAAAGGGCCCGTGCCAGAACACCGGCTCGCCGATCGGGCGGCCGGCCAGCAGCAGGACGCGGGCGTCGGTGACGGCTTCGACCCGGACGGTGTCGCCACGCCCCAGGAACACCCCCGACAGCGACTCGACGGTGTCGTGGGCGACGCGGACCTTGCCCTCATAGACGGCCAGCATGGCGTTACGGTCGTCGCCGACCGGCTCCTCGAATACCGTCCCCGCCGGCAGCACGACGTCGAAATAGAGGGCGTCCACCGCGCCGCCGCCGATCGGGCCGGCGGTCCCAGCGTCGGTGGCGCCCGAGATCACCTTGACCGTCACACCGCCGTCGCGGGCCTCGACCGGGATGCTGTCGGTCTCGAACTCCTGATAGCCCGGCGCGGTCATCTTCAAGCGGGCGGGCAGGTTCACCCACAGCTGGAAGCCGCGCATGCGGCCGTCGGCCTGCTCGGGCATCTCGGAGTGGACGATGCCCTTGCCGGCCCGCATCCACTGGATCCCGCCCGGACCGATCACGCCCTCGCGGCCGGTGTTGTCCTTGTGACGCATCCGGCCTTCCAGCATGTAAGTCACGGTCTCGAAGCCGCGATGCGGGTGGTCGGGGAAGCCGCCCATGTAGTCGGACGCCTGATCGTTGTCGAAACAGTCCAGCATCAGGAACGGGTCGAACATCTGAGCTTCCGGGGTGCCCAGCATCCGCGTCAGCCGCACGCCCGCGCCATCCGACGTGGGCTGGCCTTTGACGATCTTCAGGACCGGACGGACGGACATGGCGGGCTCCTTGCTCGGCGATTGATATCAGATCTTGTTGCGGTTCGCGCAAGAGGCGGCGCGCCGGTTCGCCTTTCGGCGCCATCCGTGCTAAGCGCGCGCCAACGAAATTCACGAGAGTTCCATGGCCCTGAAAGTCGCCATCGTCGGCCTGCCCAATGTCGGCAAGTCCACCCTGTTCAACGCCCTGACCCAGACCGCCTCGGCCCAGGCCGCCAACTATCCGTTCTGCACGATCGAGCCCAACACCGGCGATGTCGCCGTGCCCGAGCCGCGCCTGAACGCCTTGGCCAAGATCGCCGGCTCCAAGGAGATCATCCCGGCGCGGATCAACTTCGTCGACGTTGCGGGCCTGGTGCGCGGCGCGTCCAAGGGCGAGGGCCTGGGCAACCAGTTCCTGGCCAACATCCGCGACTGCGACGCCGTGGCCTTCGTGGCCCGCTGCTTCGAGGACAGCGACATCACCCACGTCGAGGGCCGCATCGACCCGATCAGCGATCTTGAGATCATCGAGATGGAGCTGATGCTGGCCGACCTGGAGAGCCTGGAAAAGCGTCTGCCCAACGTCGAGAAGCGCGCCAAGAGCGGCGGCGACAAGGACATGATCCAGACCCTGCGCCTGATCAACCTGGCGCTGGAGCAGCTGCGCGCCGGTCGTCCGGCCCGCGCCGCCCAGGTCGACAAGGAAGACGCCAAGGCCTGGGCCATGTTGCAGCTGCTGACCTCGCTGCCGGCCCTCTATGTCTGCAATGTCGAGGAAGCCAGCGCCGACAAGGGCAACAAGTTCTCGGACCTGGTGGCCGAGCGCGCCGCCCGCGACAACGCCAAGAGCGTGGTCATCTCAGCCCAGATCGAGAGCGAGATCGCTCTCCTGGACGAGGAAGAGCGCACCGAGTTCCTCGAGACCCTGGGCCTGGCCGAGCCGGGCCTGAACCGCCTGATCCGCGAAGCCTACAGCCTGCTGGGCCTGCAGACCTACTTCACCGTGGGCCCCAAGGAAGCGCGCGCCTGGACGATCCCCGTGGGCGCCACCGGCCCGCAGGCCGCCGGCGTGATCCACACCGACTTCGAGAAGGGCTTCATCCGCGCCGAGACGATCGCCTTCGACGACTACGTCAAGCTGGGCGGCGAGAACGGCGCCAAGGAAGCCGGCAAGATGCGGTCGGAAGGCAAGGAATACGTCGTCAAGGACGGCGACGTGATGCACTTCCGCTTCAACGTCTAAGCAACCAGAATACCAGCGGCCGGAGCAGAAACGCTCCGGCCGTTTTTCATTGGGGAGTAAGCTTGTGGCCAAGACCATCACCCTGACCGCCGCCCATGACGGCTTTACGTTCACCGCCCTGCACGCCGAGCCGGAAGGCCCGCGCAAGGGTGGCGTCATCGTCATCCAGGAGATCTTCGGCCTGGATCAATACGTCCACCAGGACGTCGCCCGGTGGACCGCGCGCGGCTTTGAGGTGATCGCCCCCTCGATGTTCGACCGTCAGGAGAAGGGCTTTACCGCCCTGCACGACCCGGCGGGCTTCGAGAACGGCGTCAAGCACGCCCTGGCCAACGGCCCCGACAACGCCATGGGCGACCTCCAGGCCTGTGTCGACTTTCTCAAGGCCCGGGGCCCCGTCTTCGTGGTCGGCTACTGCTACGGCGGCACCATGACCTGGCTGGCGGCTTCACGCTGCGAGGGGATCGCGGCGGGCTCCAGCTACTACGGCGGTCAGGTCGCCGGCATGGCCAAGTTCGCGCTGAAGGCGCCGGTGATCGTCCATCTGGGGCGCAAGGACCCGCATATCCCCGCCGACGAGGTCAAGGCGGCGGTGCGGGCCGCCCACCCCGAGGTTCCCGTCTATATCTATGAGGCCAGCGGCCACGGCTTCAACAATGACGGCCGCCCCGACTCCGACCTCGCCGACGCCGAACTGGCCCGTCAGCGGACCGTGGACTTCTTCGCCGCGCACGGGGCGGGCTGATGGGCGAGCGGATCGCGCTCGCAACCCGCGAAGGCGCGCCCCTGGCCGCCTATCATGCGCCGCCCCTGGAGGCGCGGCGGGGCGGGATCGTCATGCTGCACGCGATCTGGGGCGTCACGCCGCATCTGCGTCAGCTTTCCGACAGCCTGGCCGAGCAGGGCTATGAGGTGATGCTCCCCAGCCTGATGGATGCGGCGGACGCAGCGTTTCCGGTCGAGGACACCACGCCTTCGATCCTCGACGCCCGCATGGCCATGGGGGAGCGGACGGGTTGGGGCGCGAGCACCCTACCCCGCGTTCAGGCCTGCATCGACGCCCTGAACGGGCCGGTCTACGCCATGGGCTTCTGCTATGGCGGCACGACCGCCTGGCTGGCCGCCTGCCGCTGCGAAGGCCTGTCGGCGGTCTCGGCGTTCTACGGCGGGGATATCGCCGCCTATCGCGACGAGACGCCCAAGGTCCCCACCATCCTGCACTTCGGCAAGACCGACACGATGATCCCTTTGTCTGACGTCGACGCCGTCCGGGATCACCACCCCGACCTGCCGGTGTATCTGTACGACGCCGGCCACGCCTTCGTCGCGCCCAGCGGTCATCATCCCGACAGCGCGCGTCTGGCGCTCTTGCGCACGCTGCAACTGTTCCAGCGGTCCAGCGGAACCCGCGCCGAGGCTTGAACATGATCCGTCGACTGACTGCTATGACCCTCTCGCTGATGCTGGCCGGCGGCCCGGCCCTGGCGCAGACCGTCGTCATCGTGCGCCATGGCGAGAAGGTCTCGCCCAACGGCGATCCGGACCTGTCGGACGCCGGCAAGGCGCGGGCGCAGGCCCTGGCGGCCGCGCTGGCCGGCGCCAGGGTCTCGACGGTCCTGGCGACGCCGCTCAAGCGCACGCAACAGACCGCTCAGCCCACCGCCGACGCCGCCGGCCTGGTGATCCGGACGATCGCGCTGGATGGCGGTGTTCCCGCCCATGCCCAGCGCGTGGCTGAAGTCGCCCGACAAGCCCCGAAGGACGCCACCGTACTCATCGTCGGCCACAGCAATACAGTCGGCGAGATCGCCCGCGCTCTGGGTGACGCCGCTCCGAGCCCCGTCACCGATTGTGACTATGATCAGATGACGATCATCAGTCTCGATGCGCCCACGCCGCGTACGCTCCATGCCCGTTACGGGGCGCCGACCCAGCCGTGTCCCACCAACTGAGGCGACGCCCGTCTGCACGCCTGCGCGCCATCGCGTGAACGCCTGGGCTGAGCTAGGCTGGGATCATGCGTAGCCGCGTTTCCGTCCTGATCGCCTTCGCCGCCCTGCCCTGGGCGACCTTGGGCGTCGCGCACGCGGGCGAGACACGGTGCTGGTTCGAGAACGGCGCAGTGATCGCCCCGGCGGCCATCGGCGACATGGCCGGCGACTATGTGGTCGATCTTTCCGCGCCGCGCACCCTTCTGCACAACACCAAGGCCCAGATGGCCGGGATCACGACCGAGGCGGTGACCCTGCCGGTCCAGATCGCCGGGCTCAAGGCGTCGGCCGTGACGGTGACCATCGCCGACCTCGATGATCGCGGGGCCGGCTTCGTCACCCCGATCGCCGGTGTCATCGGCATGGACGTCCTGGCCGGGCACAGCATCGAGATCGATTTTTCAGCCTGCCAGGTTCGCATCGACCAGCCCTGGCGTGCGCAGCGGCAGGTGGTGCTGCCGGTCGAGGTGATCGACGGGCTTCCGACCATCGCCGCGGCCGTCAGTGACGGGCCCACGGCGCGTCGCGGGGCCTTCGCGATCGACACGGCCTCGCGCGCCATGGCACGGCTCTCCACGCGCGAGGGGCGGGTCGCCGGCAAGCTGGACGTCAATGCTCGTCACAAGGCGCCCGCGCGGCTTCGCGCGCTGTCGATTGCAGGCGTGCTGGCCGAGAACGTCCCGGCGACGCTCGCCGAAGACCTGCCCGAGGGCGTCAGCGGAACCTTGGGAACCGCCTTGTGGGCCCGCCATCGCCTGCGTCTGTCAGCCGACGCCCGGACCCTGTCGATCGCGCCCTGAGACCCGCCAAAAGAAAAGGCCCGGTGTCGCCACCGGGCCTTTCCAATCTTGGGAAGACGCTAGCCGCTTAGTGCGACTCGTTGCGCCACACCCGCTTGTAGCTGGCGTACAGCAGACCGCTCAGCAGCAGGAGGTAGATGATCACCGCAAAGCCGGTTTGCTTGCGCTGTTCCAGCTTGGGCTCGGCGGCCCACATCAGGAAGGCCGAGACGTCCTTGGCCTGCTGATCGAGGGTCGACTTGGTGCCGTCGTCAAACGTCACCTGACCGTCCTTCAGCGGCTGGGCCATCGCGATGAAGCCGCCCGGCGGGACCTTCTCGTGCGAGCCCGACCAGTAGGCCGTCAGATCGCCGGCCATATAGGGGTTGTAGTGCTGCCCCGGACCGATCTTCAGGCCGGCCGGCGGGTTCACGTAACCCACTAGCAGCGAGTAGATGTAGTCAGGACCGTTCGCACGAGCCTTGGCCAGCAGCGACATGTCCGGCGGCAGAGCGCCGCCGTTGGCGCCGCGCGCGGCGATCTCGTTCGGGAACGGCGCGGGGAAGTGGTCGGCGCTGGTCGCCGGACGCTTGATCGGATCGCCGGTCTCGGAGTCGATGTCGGCGACCTCGTACTCTTTGGCGATCGCCTTGACCCACGGGTTGTCGTTCGAGTTCTTGTACTTCTCGTTATAGAACGGACCGCCCTTGTCGCCCAGGTTGCGGAAGCTGACCAGCTTCATCGAGTGGCACGACGCACAGACCTCGCGATAGACCTTGTAGCCCCGCTGCAGCTGGACCTGATCGAACTTGCCGAACGGGCCTTCGAACGACCACTTGACGTCCTTGGGCGGCAGCGGGTGACCGGCGGCGAGCGCCTGGCCGGCGAAGGCCAGACCCGCGACGGCTGCGATGATGGAGAGTTTGCGCAGCATCAGGATCAGCCCTTCTTCTCGGTCAGCGCCGGCGACGCGATCGATTCCGGCACGGGCAGCGGCTTTTCCTTCAGGCCCAGGATCGGGAGGATCACCAGGAAGAAGGCGAAGTAATACAGCGAGGCGACGCGGCTGAGCCACACGAAGCTGTTCAGGTCAGCGTCGATCAGCTTGAAGGTGGTCAGGTGCGGGATCACCTTGTCGTCCGGCAGCTTGGCGCCGCAGAGGCCCAGGATGCAGCACGCCACGACGAAGATCATGAAATAGACCTTGGCGGTCGGGCGGTACCGCATCGAGCGGACCTTCGAGGTGTCCAGCCACGGCAGGGCGAACAAGCAGCCGATCGCGCCGAACATGGCCAGCACGCCCATCAGCTTGTCCGGCACGGCGCGCAGGATCGCGTAGAACGGCAGGAAGTACCATTCCGGAACGATGTGCGCCGGCGTCACCAGCGGGTTGGCCTCGATGTAGTTGTCGGGGTGGCCCAGGGCGTTGGGCATGAAGAAGACGAAGTAGGCGAAGAGGATCATGAAGACGCTCATCGCGAACCCGTCCTTCACCGTCGCATACGGCGTGAAGGGCACGGTGTCGGCCTTCGACTTCGGCTCGACGCCGGTCGGGTTGTTCTGACCCACCACGTGCAGCGCCCAAATATGCAGGATCACGACGCCCGCGATCATGAAGGGCAGCAGGTAGTGCAGCGAGAAGAAGCGGTTCAGCGTGGCGTTGTCGACCGCGAAGCCGCCCCACAGCCAGGTGGTGATGCTCTCGCCGACGATCGGCAGAGCGCCGAACAGGTTGGTGATCACGACGGCGCCGTGGAACGACATCTGACCCCAGGGCAGGACGTAGCCCATGAAGGCCGTGGCCATCATCAGGAGGTAGATCACGCAGCCCAGCAGCCACAGCACTTCACGCGGCGCCTTGTAGGAACCGTAGTAGAGGCCGCGCATCATGTGGATGTAGACGGCGATGAAGAACATCGACGCGCCGTTGGAGTGCATATAGCGGATCAGCCAGCCGTAGTTCACGTCGCGCATGATGTGCTCGACCGACGCGAAGGCGCCGGCGGCGCTCGGCGTGTAGTGCATCACCAGGATGATGCCGGTGATCAGCTGCGAGGCCAGGCACAGCGACAGGATGCCGCCGAAGGTCCACCAGTAGTTCAGGTTCCGCGGGGTGGGGTAATCGACGAACGAGTCGTAGCCCAGGCGGATAATCGGCAGACGGGCGTCGAGCCAGCGCTCGAAACCGGTCTTGGGTTGGTAGGTCGAATGTCCGCTCATATCCGTTAGCCGATCTTGACCTTGGTGTCGGAGAGGAAGGCGTATTCCGGAACCACCAGGTTCGTGGGCGCGGGGCCCTTACGGATACGACCCGAGGTGTCGTAGTGCGAGCCGTGGCAGGGGCAGAACCAGCCGCCGAAGTCGCCGCCGCCGAACGTCGGCACGCAGCCCAGGTGCGTGCACGAGCCGATCAGCACCAGCCACTGAGCCTTGCCAGGCTTCACGCGGTCGGCGTCCTTCTGCGGGTCCTTCATCGACACGGTGTCGTCCGCGACAGCCTTGTCGATCTCGCCCTTGGTGCGGTTGCGCACGAAGAGCGGCTTGCCGCGCCACTTCAGCGTGACCTGCTGGCCTTCCGGCACCTTGGTCAGGTCGAACTCGGTCGAAGCCATGGCCAGCGTATCCGCCGACGGGTTCATCTGGTCGATGAACGGCCACGCCAGAGTCGCCGCGCCGCCAGCAGCGGCGGCGATCGCGGCGATATGAATGAAGTCGCGCCGGGAGGGATCACCCCCGTGTTCCGGCTCGGTCGTTGCGCCCACGGCGGTGTCGGCCACCTTAAGTCACCCTTTGGTTCCGCCAGGCCGCGGGAGCGACCGGCTTGGAGACGCGCCTTGCGGCGCCATATCTTGCTCGACCCGCAAGCGGATCTCCGCCACAAGGCAGCGGTCAAATCGGTCTATCGGACGCGCGGGCCAAGTCCGCAAGTCCTTTCGATTCGTGGCAAAGCCCCTGCTGCCCTTGTGGTTGGTTCGCTTATTATGCGCATCGCACTTTTTCAACCAGGCATTCCCCAAAACGTTGGGGCCTGCATCCGACTGACAGCCTGTTTCGGCTTAGGGTTAGACGTGATCGAGCCCTGCAGTTTTCCTTTGAACGACAAGAGTTTGAAGCGTGCGGCCCTGGACTACGGCTCTTTGTCGCACCTGACCCGCCACGACAGTTGGGAGACATTCCTTAAGGCGCCGGAACGCGTTGACGGGCGACTTCTGCTGTTCACGACCAAGGGCGCGACTCCGTTCCACCGGTTTTCGTTCGAACCCGGAGATACGCTGCTGTTCGGCAATGAGAGTCGTGGTGCGCCGGAAGAGGTTCACGCTGCGGCGCACGGCCGAATCGTCATTCCGATCCGCCCCGAGGCGCGCTCGATGAATCTGGCGACGACGGCCGCCATGGCGCTGGGCGAGGCCCTGCGCCAGACGGGCGGCTTCCCCGAGGCGGGTTAGTTATCGCCGAAATCCACGTCCCGCCGCGCCGCCACGATGGTGACGATAAAGCCGGCCAGCACGTCCAGCAGCACCATCAGGGTGATCAGGAAGAAGGTCGAGGTCGCGAAGGCCGGGGCGAGCAGAAACTCGACCAGGCACAGGATGAACAGCACCATCGACAGCGAGTGGTTGATGATCGCGATCTTGCGGCTGGTCGTCGACTTCAGCAGCTCGACGAACAGCACCACCAGCGAGGCGGCCATCAGCAGATCGCCCAGGCTGACCGCCCAGTCGGTGCGCGAGGTCATATGGATGGTGAACAGCGCCTCGTTCATCCGAGCCGTCGCGTCGGTGGCCTTGAAGCCTCCGGTCAGCGTCAGGGCGACGAGATTGTAGACAATCACCGGCAAGGCCAGCAGCGGAACGGCCGCGAACATCGAGCTTCCCCCTCCGGCGTCCACGCGAGGTGTGGTCGCCATGGTTAAGGCCTAGCCGGAAATTCGGCTTCGGTGAAGCCGGCTCGCCTGACGCGCGCCTAGACCTCGTCGACGCCCTGCGGATTGCGCGCCCGCGATTGCAGCCACATCACGCCCAGCAGGTCGGAAATCGACGCCTTCAGGCGGCCTAGGTTGGTGTACTTCGACACGCCGGTCTCGCGGTGACGGTGATTGACCGGCTGGAACGCGACCTCGTAGCCCTCGCGCAGCATCAGGGCCGGGATGTAGCGGTGGATGTGATCAAAGTACGGCAGGCGCAGGAACGCCTCACGGCGGAAAGCCTTAAGGCCGCAGCCGGTGTCCTTCGCCGTATCCTTCAACAGCCGCTTGCGCACGCCATTGCCGACCTTCGAGGCGAAACGCTTGGCGCTGCTGTCCTGGCGCTTGACCCGCTCGCCGCCGACCAGGGCCAGGGTCTCGGGGCCGGCCGCCAGGGTCTTGGCCAGACGCGGCGCGTCGGCAGGATCGTTCTGGCCATCGCCGTCCAGGGTCACGATGATCCCGCCCCGCGCCGCCAGGATGCCGCTGCGCACGGCGCGGCTCTGGCCGGAGTTCTTGCGATGGCCCAACACGCGAAGCTGCGGGATCTCGGCCTTCAAGGCGATCAGCCGCGCCTTGGTGTCGTCGCGGCTGGCGTCGTCGACGAAAATCATCTCGTAGTTCTCGCCGGCGAAGGCGACTGCGATCTCGCGGGCCAGCTTCGGCGCAGCCTCGCCCTCGTCAAAGACGGGCACGACGACGGAAAAATCGGGAGCGGAGGCGCGGGCGGCGTTCATCGCCCTCTAATACCGGAAAAATTTCCCCACGAAAGGATCGTGCTAAAGCAGGCGGTATGACGCTTGAATCTCGCCTCGACGCCTGGAGCCGGGGGTGGCGCGCGCCGCTGTTCGCCGCGCTGGTCGCCCTGATCGCCGGCCTGCCCGGCCTGTTCGCCATGCCACCGCTGGACCGCGACGAGTCGCGCTTCGCCCAGGCCACCTCGCAGATGCTCGAGACGGGCGACTATGTGGTCATCAAGTTCCAGGACCAGCCGCGCTTCAAGAAGCCGGTCGGCATCCACTGGATGCAGGCGCTGAGCGTCACGGCGCTGTCCGACGCCGAGGCGCGCCAGATCTGGGCCTATCGCATTCCCTCCCTGCTGGGAGCCATGCTGGCGGCGGCGGCCTGCGCCTGGGGCGCGGCGGCCCTGTTCGGCGCCCGCACCGGCCTGTTGGCGGGATCAATCCTAGGGGCGACCTTCCTGCTGTCGTCCGAAGCCTTCATCGCCAAGACCGACGCCGCCCTCTGCGGCGCGACCACCCTGGCCATGGCGGCGCTGGCGCGGGTCTACATGGCCCACCTCAAGGGCGAGCCCTCCAGCAAATGGACCAAGCTCGCCTTCTGGCTGGGCCTGGCGCTGGCGGCCCTGATCAAGGGCCCGGTCGGCCTGCTGGTCGCTCTCTTCGCGCTGGTGTCCCTGGCGATCTGGGACCGCAAGGCCGGCTGGATGAAGGACCTGGGCTGGACCTGGGGCCTGATCCTGTTCGCCGCCATCACCCTGCCCTGGGCGATGATGATCACCGTCGCCACCGACGGCGCCTTCTGGGGCGCGGCGGTCGGCGCGGACCTGGCGCCCAAGCTGGCCGGCGGTCAGGAAGGCCACTCGGGCCCCTTCGGCTACCACACCCTGCTCGCCCCCCTGCTGTCGTTCCCCGCGACCCTGCTCTTGCCGGCCGCTCTGGTCGTGGGCTGGTCGCAACGCAACGAACCGGGCGTGCGCTTCGCCCTCTGCTGGCTGATCCCGACCTGGCTGATGTTCGAGCTGCTGCCGACCAAGCTGGTCCACTACGAACTGCCGGCCTATGGAGCGCTGGCCATGCTGATGGCCGCCGCCGTACGTGAACCGATCGGCGCGCGGTCGCGCTGGATCGGCGGCGCGCTGTCAGTCCTGATGGGCGCGGTGCTGGCGGCCGTGGCGATCTATGGCCAGACGGTGTTCGGCGGCGCCGGCGATCTGGTCTGGACGATCATCGCCGCCGGTCTGGCCTTCGGAGCCGGGCTCGTCGGCGCTGTGCTGCTGCTGCGGCGGCAGTCGGTGCGGGCCCTGGTGTTCGCCGGGGCGCTGGGCGTTGGGGCGCATATCGCGTTGACCGCCGGCCTGATACCGCGGCTGGAGCCCTTGTTCCTGTCCAAGGACCTCGCCAAGGCGCTGGACTCCGCCCGCCTCTCCCCCCGTTCAGGCGCGCCCGGTCCGGTGGCGGTCACCGGCTACGCCGAGCCCAGCATGATCTTCCAGCTGGGGACGACCACGGAGCTGACGGACGGCGCCGGGGCGGCTCAGGCGGTCGCCGAAGGCCGGCCTGCCATCGTCGAGGCGCGGGAGGAAAAACCCTTCCAGGCCGCCCTGGCCAAGCTCGGCTTGACCGCCAAGCCTGCGGCCGTGGTCGAAGGCTTGAACTATTCCGACGGCGACGAAGAGCGCCTGACGATCTATCGCGGCGAACCCATCGCCCCCCAGGAGGCCCAGCCATGAGCCGCTTCATCCAGATCGTCGAGGTCGGGCCGCGCGATGGTCTGCAGAACGAGAAGACGGTGCTCTCCGTCGAGGAAAAGCTCGACCTGATCGCCAAGCTGGAAGCGGCCGGCGCCCGGCGCACCGAGGTGGTGTCGTTCGTCAATCCGAGCCGCGTACCGCAGATGGCCGGCGCCGAGGAGATCATGGCCGCCCTGCCCGCCGATCTCGTCCACTCGCGCATAGGCCTTGTCTTGAACATGCGCGGCTGGGAGCGGTGCGTGTCGACGGGATGCGACGAGGCCAATGTCGTGGTCTGCGCCTCGGACGGCTTCGCCACCCGCAATCAGGGCTCGACGACACGGCAGCAGGTCGAAACCCTCGCCGCCATCGTCGAGCGCCAGGCGACCGAAGGCGGCCCGCCGATCACCGCCACCATCTCGGTGGCGTTCGGCTGTCCGTTCGATGGCGAGGTCTCGCAGGATCAGGTCGTCGCCATCGTTCGCGAAGCCGCCGCCCTGGGCGTGCCCGAGATCGCCATCGCCGACACCATCGGCGTCGCCGACCCCTGGACCGTCCGCCGGCGGATCGAGGCTGTCCGCGCCGCCGCGCCGGACACGCGCCTGCGGATGCACTTCCACGACACCCGCAATACGGGCCTGGCCAACGCCTATGCCAGCGTCGAGGCGGGGGTGGACGTGCTGGACGCTTCGGTCGGCGGCCTTGGCGGCTGCCCGTTCGCGCCGAACGCCACGGGCAATATCGGCACCGAGGATCTGGTTTACATGCTGGAACGCGCCGGCTTCGAGACCGGTTACGACCTGGCGGCGCTGATCCAGATCGGCCGCGACATCAGCCAACGCCTGGGCAAGGCTCCCGCCTCGTCCCTGGCCCGCGCCGGAGGCTTCCCCGCATGAGATCCCTGGCCCTGCTGCTGGCCCTCGGCCTGTCCGCCTGCGTCGCCGCGCCCGTCGCGGACGCGGGTCCCGCGCGCTGCGACGTGACGATCAAGTTCGGCAGCTATGGCGCAGGGATCGACCATGTTCTCGCCGACAAGGTCGCCGCCGCTATCCAGGTCGACCGCGACATCGCGCGCTCCGAACGCAAACCCTGGGGCCGCGAGGGGGAGTTCGACCAATGCCTGACGGCCAAGCCCGGTCGCGACGTCAAGGCGATGTACGAGCGCTACCGGGCGATGCTGCCGGCCAGGAACCTTAAGGCGCCGACCTCGATCGAGGGCCCGGATGGCCTGAGGTTCGAGACCATCGCGCCGATGTAGGCGGACGTTTGCGGGCGGTCTTGGGTGGATTGCGGGCCAAGGTTTCCTTCTCCCCTTGCGGGAGAAGGTGTCAGCGAAGCTGACGGATGAGGGGTTGAAAAGCCTCTCAGGATAGCCGAGCGCGACCCCTCACCCGACCGCCTTTGGCGGCCACCCTCTCCCGCAAGGGGAGAGGGGAACATGTCCGTCCAGGGCCGTTGGCCGCCCCCAGCCCTGCCTCTAGATCGGCCGGCCCGTCAGTTTCCACAGCAGCGGGCGGCACACGCTCATCAGCATGATGGCCGGCGCCAGCAGCACCGCCGCCGCGAACAGCTGCAGGCTGTCGGCGCGCTTGATGAAGTAGCGGGTCAGGCCCACGCCCTTGTGGAACTCGACCTTCACCGGGTGTTCCAGGCTGGTGTGGCCCAGGTGAACGACCTCGGCGTTGGGCTGGAACAGCACCTGGCCGCCGGCGCGGCGTGCACGCCAGCACAGGTCGATGTCCTCGACATGCAGGAAGTAGCCCTCGTCAAAGCCGTTCAGCGCGACGAAGTCGGCGCGGCGCATGGCGAAACAGGCGCCCGAAATGGTCGGCATCGGCACGGGCGCGCCGGGCAGCGGTTCGTTCTCGCGGTGGATCTCGAACCCGGCCAGCTTGGGATAGCGGCGGGTCAGCTGGCCAAAGCTCAGCACGGTGCTGATCGGTGTGACGTCACCTCGACGACCGCCGCGCTGTTCGCTGCCGTCGGTGTTCAGCACACGTGCCCCCACGATCGTGGGCACGGGCTGGCCCTTGAAGGCCGTCACCAGCGAGGCCACGCAGCTGGGCTGCAGGTTGGCGTCGGGATTGAGGAAGACGATGTACTCGCCGCCGGCCGTCACCGCGCCCAGATTGGCGCCGCGCGCGAAGCCGACATTGCCGTGGCCCTGTTTGAGCACGACGCGCGGCTCGGTCAGCGCCAGCGAGCGCAGCATGTCCTCATCGCGCGAGGACGAGCCGTTATCGACGATGATGAACTCATCGACCAACGGCTCGGCCAGCACATGGCGGATGCTTTCGACCAGCGCTTCGCCCGTCCGATAGACGACCATGACGACAGACACGTTCGGACGAGCCGGACGCGCACCAACGGCAAGGGTCGAGACGGACGGGAGAATGCTGTTCATCAGGCGGTCACGGCCTCCTGGACGGCCAGGGCCCGCGCGACGTCAGGCGGCGTGGCGTCAGACTTCAGCACGCGCAGCGCCTCTTCAAGCGACAGGACGCTCTGACCTTCGCCGCCGAGGCGACGAAGGGCCAATTGCCCCGTTTCCGCTTCTTTACGTCCCACCACGGCGATCACTGGCACCTTCGCGAGGCTGTGCTCGCGAATCTTATAGTTAATCTTCTCGTTTCGCAGGTCCAGCTCTGCACGCATGCCCAGTTTCGTCAATTTCTCAACGACCTCACGGGCATAGTCATCGGCGTCAGAGGTAATCGTGGCCACGACGATTTGCGTCGGAGCCAACCACACGGGCAGAGCGCCCGCGAAGTTTTCCAACAGAATGCCGATAAAACGCTCGAAGGACCCCAAGATCGCACGGTGAAGCATCACCGGACGCTTCTTCGAACCATCCTCCGAAACGTACTCGGCGTCCAATCGTTCCGGCAGCACGAAATCAAGTTGCAGCGTGCCGCACTGCCAGACGCGGCCGATGGCGTCCTTCAGCGAGAATTCCAGCTTGGGGCCATAGAAGGCGCCTTCGCCCGGCTGCAGGGTCAGGGTTTCACCAGCGGCCTCGGCGGCGGCGGCCAGAGCAGCCTCCGCCTTGTCCCAGGTCTCGTCCGTGCCGGCGCGCAGCTCGGGGCGCGTCGAGAACTTGGTGTCCGCCAGCGTCATGCCAAGGTCGTTATAGACCGAGCGCAACAGTTCGATGAACCGGGCGCTCTCCTCGGTGACTTGCTCCTCGCGGCAGAAGATATGGGCGTCGTCCTGGGTGAAGGCCCGCACCCGCATGATGCCGTGCATGGCGCCCGACGGCTCGTAGCGGTGGCAGGCGCCGAACTCGGCCATGCGCAGCGGCAGCTCGCGATAGGACTTCTGGCCGACATTGAAGATCTGGATGTGGCCGGGGCAGTTCATCGGCTTGACCGCCAGGACCTCGCCCTCGGCGCTTTCGCACATGAACATGGCGTGGCCGAACTTTTCGGCGTGGCCCGACTTTTCCCACAGGCTGCGATCCAGGATCTGCGGGGTCTTCACTTCCTTGTAGCCGGCCGCGTCGAGGCGGCGGCGCATATAGTCCTCAAGCACACGATAGAGGGCCCAGCCCTTCGGATGCCAGAACACCATGCCCTTGCCCTCTTCCTGGATGTGGAAGAGGTCCATGGTCTTGCCCAGCTTGCGGTGATCGCGCTTCTCGGCCTCCTCGATGCGCTTCAGATGCGCTTCGAGATCGGCTTCCGAGGCCCAGGCCGTGCCGTAGATGCGCTGGAGCTGGGCGTTGTTCTGGTCGCCGCGCCAGTAGGCGCCGGCCAGCTTCGTCAGCTTGAAGGCCTTGCCGACATGCTTGGTCGACGGCAGGTGGGGACCCCGGCAGAGATCCTTCCAGTTCCCCTGGCGATAGACCGTGATCGTATCGGTGTCCGGCAGGTCACGGATGATCTGCGCCTTGTACTGCTCGCCGATCCCGTCGAAGTGGGCGATCGCCTCGTTGCGATCCCAGACTTCGCGCGTGATCTTCTCGTCGCGGTCGACGATCTCCTTCATGCGCTTTTCGATCTTTTCCAGATCGTCCAGGCTGAACGGCTCGTCGCGGGCGAAGTCGTAGTAGAAGCCGTCCTCGACGTTCGGGCCGATCGTGACCTGGGTGCCCGGGAACAGCTCCTGCACCGCCTCGGCCAGGACGTGGGCGGTGTCGTGGCGGATGGTGTCTAGCGCCTCGGGCGCCTCGCGCGTCAGGATCTCGAACTTGCGCTCGCCCGTCAGCAGGTCAGGCGTCAGCGGACGGTCCAGGTCCAGAACCTGTCCGTCCAGCTTGATCAGCAGCGCCTTCTTTTCCAGCGATTTGGAGATAGCGGCGGCGACATCGCGCCCCGTCGCGCCGTCAGGATACTGACGCGACGAGCCGTCGGGGAAAACCAGATCGATCATTCTTCACATTTCCACTTGCGTGGCTGGTGTCGCGGCGGCGGCGGGTCGTAGCCCGATCCACCAAACGGATTGCAGCGGCAGATCCGTCGCAACCCCAGCCAGGAGCCCTTGAGCGGGCCATGATCCTTAAGAGCGGCGGCCGTGTACTCCGAACAGCTCGGTGTAAAGCGGCACTGACGCCCGATGAGGGGCGAGAGCGTCAACTTGTAGGCTCTAAGGCCCAGGTCGACGGTGCGTTCGTAGAAGGTCATGCCGGCGCGCGAATTGTTGCGATGCGGTTACACACCCCGAAGGGGGTGGCGATCAAGCCGCGCCGGCGGTGCTAGTTCGCGTTTCACCGGCGCCTGTGGCCTTACGGACAGCCTCGACCGTCGCCTCGAACGCCAAAAGCGTCGAAGCGTGACGAGCGGGATAGTCCTTGACCGGCTCCAGCACGGCGAGCTCCGCAAACCGGCCCGCGGGAGGCGAGCCGTTCGTCTTCAGCATAGCGGCAAGCGAGTCGCGCGCCAACTCGATGTCCGAAAGTTCCGCACCGATCACGTGGGCGCCAAGGATCGCGGCTGCGGCCTGACCCAGCGCGCAGGCCGAAACGTCCTGGGCGTAGTCGATGACCTTGCCATCCTTGACCATCACATCGACCGTGATCCGGCTTCCGCAGAGCTTGGCGGTCTTCTCGGCGCTGGCGTCGGGCGCCGCCAGACGCCCCGCACGCGGCATGTTGGCCACGAGCCCCAGGATCTTGGCGCTGTAGAGGTCGTCGATCATCGTCGCCTAGGTGGGGTTGCTGGAGCGTTCGGACCAGACAGCTTCGGCCCGATCGCGCACCGCCTCGCCCATCTGGGTGAACGCCGCCTTCAGCCGGCGACGCTCGTCGCGGCTGACGAACCGCAGCAGCATGCCCATGAACAGCTCACCGTTCGAGAAGGTGGCGTTCGCGGGCCCCATGGCCTCGATCTCGAGATAGCGGATCGCGGTGACGAAACCGCCCAGCCGGTTCGAGCGCCAGTGCAGCTGCTCGTAAGGCACCCAGTCCTGGACCACCGGCTGGATGACCATCGGCGCTTGGCCCGGCAGATGCTGCTCCAGCACCAGGGTGGAGCCCACCTTCATAACGCCCTCGGCCCGGCGATAGAGCGGATTCCAATGGGTCCAGCCCTCGAAGTCGGAGACGACCTCCCAAATCACCTCGGCCGGCGCCTGGACCCCGATGCGATGCTCGACAGCGCGCTGCATGGTCAGTCCTTCATCCGCCAGGTGGCGCCGGCGGGGCCGTCCATGACCACCACGCCCAGGGCGTCCAGCTCACCGCGAATGGCGTCGGCGGCGGACCAGTCCTTGGCGGCGCGGGCGGCGACGCGCTTGGCCAGCAGGTCTTCGACCTGGGCCTTCAACTCATCCGAAGCGTCGCCTTCGAACCAGGCGTCCGGATCGGCCTGCAGGAAGCCCAGCAGGGCGCCGGCTTCGAGCAGGCGGGCCTTATTGGCCGCGATGGCGACAGTGTCGCCGGCCGTGACGGCCTTCTCGATCGCGCTCGACACTTCGAAGAAGGCCGAGGTGGCCAGCGGCGTATTGAGGTCGTCCATCAGGGCGGACATCACCTCGGCGGGCGCCTCCATGGCCTGGTCGGGCGCGACATCCTTGGCGCGACGCAGGGCGCCGTAGAGGCGGTCCAGCGACTTCTTGCTCTGCTCCAGAAGCTCGGGCGTCCAGTCCAGCGGCTGGCGATAGTGCGCCGACAGCAGCGCCCAGCGGATGACCTCGCCCGGCGTCGTCTCCAGCAGTTCGTGCGGGATGATGACGTTGCCCAGGCTCTTGGACATCTTCTCCCCGCTCATGTCGAGGAAGCCGTTGTGCATCCAGTAGTTGGCCAGCACCGAGGTCTTGTGGGCGCAACGGCTCTGGGCGACCTCGTTCTCGTGGTGCGGGAAGGTCAGGTCGATGCCGCCGGCGTGGATGTCGATCGTCTGACCCAGCGCCTTGTCGATCATGGCCGAGCACTCGATGTGCCAGCCCGGACGGCCCGCGCCCCAGGCGCTTTCCCACTCGGGCTCGTTTTCCTTAGAGGGCTTCCACAGCACGAAGTCGGCCGGATGGCGCTTGTAGGGCGCGACCTCGACGCGGGCGCCGGCGATCATCTCGTCCAGCGGCCGGCCCGACAGCTGGCCGTAGTCGGCGAAGCTCTGGGTGTCGAACAGCACATGGCCCTCGGCGGCGTAGGCGCTGCCGTTCTCGACCAGCTGGCCGATCATCTCGAGGATGGCGCCGATATGCTCGGTGGCCTTCGGCTCCAGGGTCGGCCGCAGCGCGCCCAGGGCGTCGGCGTCCTGGTGGTAGGCGGCCAGGTAGCGATCGGTGATCACACTGATCGGCACGCCCTCGTTGGCGGCCTTCTGATTGATCTTGTCGTCTACGTCCGTGACGTTGCGCGCATAGACCACCGCGTCCTCGCCATAGAGGTGACGCAGCACCCGGAACAGCACGTCGAACACGACCACAGGCCGGAAGTTGCCGATGTGTGCGTAGTTGTAGACCGTCGGACCGCAGACATACATCGTCACCCGCTGGGGATCGGCGGGAACGAAGTCGCGCTTCTCGCGCGTCAGGGTGTCGTGGATCTTCAGGGTCATGACTCTGGGTTCTGACGTAGAGGAAGGGTGTTGCCCACCCCGTAATCGGCCCCATATAGCTTTCTGTTACGGCCAGGGCCACGGCGTGATGCGTCTAAGTTTCCGGCCCGGCCGTATGTGAAACGGGTGGCACGCGTCATTCCGAGGCGATCGGCGTCTCGGCGCAACTCAGCCCGTGGAAAGAAACCCTCCAAAATGGACGCACTGACCCGCGAGCGAACCCTGATCGGCTCTGACGACACGACCGGTCTTGATCTTGAACCCGTTCAGCGCCCTTCCAAGGACGAGGCCATGGCCGCCGTGCGGACGTTGCTGGCCTGGGCCGGCGACAATCCGGAGCGCGAAGGCCTGATCGACACGCCCAAGCGCGTCGTTGAGGCGTTCGACGAGTGGTTCGCCGGCTATCACGGCGATCCGGCCAAGGAACTGTCGCGCACCTTCGAGGACGTGCAGGGCTATGACGACATGGTCATGCTGCGCGGCATCGACGTGCAGAGCCACTGCGAGCACCACATGGCGCCGTTTCTGGGCAAGGCCTGGATCGCCTACATGCCGACCGGCAAGGTGGTGGGCCTGTCGAAGCTGGCGCGCCTGGTCGAGATCTTCGCCAAGCGTCTCCAGACCCAGGAGACCATGACCATGCAGATCGCCGACGCCATCGAGGATCACCTCTCGGCCGCCGGCGTCGCCGTGCTGATCGACGCCGAGCATCAGTGCATGAGCACCCGCGGCGTCCACCACCACGACGTCTCGACCATCACCACCCAGTTCCGCGGCGTGTTCAAGACCGACAAGGTCCTGCAGCAGCGCTTCATGGATCTGGTGAAGAAGTAACAGCAAAAACCCGTGTCATCCCGGACGGCCGCAGGCCGATCCGGGACCCGGGGGCCAAATCCAGTGCGACTGCCCCTGGGTCCCGGCTCTCCGCTACGCTGCGGCCGGGATGACACGCGATGATCTTGCTCAGGCGATAGCCGCCCCTCAAGCCGCTCGCCAGATCCCCTCGCGGATCCTAGCCACGCAAGCGTGCACCGGCGGATGCACCAGCGTCACCAGGACGAAGCTGATCAGCATCAGCAGGTACCAGGCGCCCATCTTCTCGAACGGCACCATCTGCCAGCCGTCGGCCTGGTTGGGATAGATCCACGCCCCGGCGAAGGTGCCCAGGTTCTCGGCGAACCAGATGAACAGCGACACCAGCACCGCCCCCATCAGCATGGGCATGCGACGCGCGGTCTGGTCGGGCGTGAACACGAACCAGGTGCGCCCGAACAGCAGAACCGACAGCGCGAAAAGCCCCACCCGGATGTCGATCATGTAGTGGTGGGTGAAGAAGTTGGCGTAGATCAGCACCGCCAGGATGTGGGTGGTCCAGAACGGCGGATAGCGGATGAAGGTGATGTCGAACAGTCGCCAGATCCGCGCGATATAGCTGCCGACGCAGGCGTACATGAAGCCGGTGAACAGCGGCACGCCGCCGATCCGCAGGACGCTGTCCTCCGGATAGATCCACGAGCCGTGCGCGGTCTTGAACAGCTCCATGATGGTGCCGACCACATGGAACATGAAGATCACCAGCGCCTCGTCCCAACGCTCCAGCTTCAGCGCCAGCAGGGAAGCCTGGATGGCGATCGCGGCGACGACGAGAAAGTCATAGCGGGCGATCGGGGCGGCCTCGGGCCAGAAAAGCTTGGTGCCGACCAGCAGGGCCAGCATCAGCCCGCCGAACAGGCAGGCCCAGGCCTGCTTCAGGCCGAACAGAAGAAACTCGTAGGCGTAGCCGTTCCAGCGCGACTTCCGCGCCCACGGCCTAGCCCGCTCATCCAGCGTCGCCACGCCGGCCTTGATGCGGTCTTTCAGGTTCATCGCGTTCCACGGAGCGCGTCGCCGCGCTCCGTCCCCCAGAAGCGGCGCGGAAACTAGCGCAGACCAGCGGCCTGCGCCATATGTGGCGCCATGAGCACCGACCTGTTCCCCCAAGCCCACAGCAAGCACGATCTGGAACGGGGCTTTGCCCTCGCGCCGCGCTTCAACGCCGACGGCCTGGTCGTTGCGGTGGCCCAGCACGCCGACACTGGTGAGATCCTGATGCTGGCCTGGATGAACGCCGAGGCGCTGAAGCTGACCGTCGAAACGCAGATCGCGCACTACTTCAGTCGCTCGCGCAACGAACTCTGGAAGAAGGGCGACACCAGCGGCCAGCTGCAGGACGTGGTCGAGCTGCGGGTCGACTGCGACCAGGATGCGGTGCTGCTCAAGGTGCGACCGCGCGGCGACGGCGGGGCCTGCCATGTGGGCTTCCGGTCGTGCTTCTATCGTGTGCTGGAGAACGGGGTGCTGGTCGAACGCGAAGCGCCGCTCCATGACCACGCCTGAGGCCCTGATCGCCTTCACCCTGGCCGCAGGTCTCTTGACCCTGACGCCGGGCCTGGACACCGCGCTGGTGATCCGCACGGCCGCCGCCGAAGGCCCGCGTCGCGCCGCCGGCGCGGCGATCGGGATCGGACTGGGATGTCTGATCTGGGGCGCGGCCGCCTCGTTCGGAGTCGGCGCCCTGCTGACCGCGTCCCAAACCGCCTACACGGTGCTGAAATGGGTCGGCGCGCTTTATCTGGCCTGGACGGGCCTGCGGATGATCCTGAAGCCGCGCGAGGCGTTTGAGCCCGGCGAGACCAGGGCCGTGGACGCAGGTCCGATGGCGGCGCTGCGCCGGGGTCTGTTGACCAACCTGCTCAATCCCAAGGTCGGGATCTTCTACGTCTCGTTTCTGCCCCAGTTCATGCCGGTCGGCGTTGATCCGGCGCGCTTTGGCCTTCTGCTGACGACGATCCATGTCGTGGAGGGCCTGTTGTGGTTCGCACTCTTGATCGCGGCCACCGTCCCGATCGCAGGACTTTTGCGACTGCCGGGGGTGGTCCGTTGGCTGGACCGGACCACCGGCCTGGTGTTCGTGGCGTTCGGACTGCGCCTGGCGCTGGACCGGCGCTAGAGCCTGTCTGGTTTAGATGGAAACCTCTAAACCAGATAAACAGGCTCTAATTCATAGACTTAGAGCGCGTTCGAGCGGTTTAACCGCTCACACTTAAACCTAACGCCCTCTAAGCCTCGCGCAGCGCCTCCACCCCGCCGTCAGCCGAGGGCGTGACCACGAAGCGCTTCATCGCAGCCAGCTCGTAAGTCGGCTTCATGATGGTCGAGACCGCCATCAGTTCGCTGGTCGCCTTGCCGTGTTCGAGCGTCAGCAGCACGAAGCCCTTGGCGCTGGGGTGGGCGTACTTCACTTCCTTGTTGCGCTGCACGAAGGCCTCGCCGATCGGCACGCCGGGCAGGTAGTCGCCATAGCCGGGCGAGGTAACCGAGGTGGTCCCGAACTCGACCGCCACGCGCTTCTGGCCCGCGTCGTTCCAGAGTTCATTGGCCCAGAACATGTGGCTGTCGCCGGCCAGCACGATCGGACGCGCCTTGGCGGCCGTAAAGATGTCGTAGACCCGCTGGCGATCGGCCGGATAGCCGTCCCAGGCGTCCAGATTGGACGGCACGTCGAAGGCCGACATCGCCACCGACTGATCCACCCGCTTACGCGCGTATTCCGGCAGCTTGGCCTGCAGGTCGCCATAGGCCGCCTCGCCCATGGTGGCCTTCAGGTTGGCCGAGGCGACGCGCGCCATCACCACCTGGTTGCCGAGAACCTGCCAGGCGGTCTTGGCCTGGACCGAGGCGCCGACCTGGCCGGCCAGCCACTGTTCCTGTCCCTCGCCCATCATCCGGCGCGACGGATCCTTCCACTTGGCCACGAAGGCCGCGACATCGGGCTTGCCATCGACGATCGGCATGTCCCGGTCGTAGCTCAGCTCGGGGGTGCGGGCGGTCAGCCGGGTCTCGACCATCAGCAAGGACGCGACGTCGCCGAACTGGAACGACCGCCAGGCCGCTTCCGGCAGGGCCGCTTCGCGGATGGGCATCCACTCGTAATAGGCCTTCAGGGCGGCGGCCTTGCGGGCCGTCCAGTCGCCCTCGCCCTTGTCGGGATCATGGTTCTCGGCGCCGCCGACCCAGCTGTCGTTGGCGGTCTCATGATCGTCCCAAGCCACGATCCACGGCGCGCGCGCGTGGGCGGCCTGCAGAGCCGGATCGGTCTTGTACTGCGCGTGGCGGCGACGATAGTCGTCCAGGGTGACGATCTCGTGCGGCGGCTCGGGCGTGCGGGACTTCGCCACCGGCGAGTTCATGCCGTAGTCCTGCGGCGCGCCGCCATACTCGTAGATGTAGTCGCCCAGATGCACGACGGCGTCGACGCGCGGCAGCTTGGCGATGGCGTCGTAGGCGTTGAAGTAGCCGTTCGGATAGAGGCTGCAGGAGACCACCGCCAGCACCGCGTCCTTGGCCGCGCCCTTCACAAGGGTCTTGGTCCGACCGACCGGCGAGGTGACCCCATTGGCCTTGAAGCGGTACCAGTACTCGGTCCCCGGCTTGAGCCCCTGGCCATCCAGGTCGTGCTTGACGGTCCAGTCGCGGCTGGCGCGGGCGCGAAGGCCGCGGCTGGCGGTGACCAGGGTCTTGAAATCCGGGTCGGCGGCGACTTCAAGATCGACGTCGATGTCGCCGGTGGTCGCCTGCTTTGGCGTCACACGGGTCCAGAAGATCACATAGGTAAGGCCCGGATCGCCGCTGGCCACGCCGTGCTCAAAGGCGACGGGGCCCTTGAAGTAGCTGATCGGTTGAGCGGCGGCCTCACCGGCGGCGGCGCCCGAAACGCCCAGCAAGCCCAACAGTCTGCGACGATCGATGGTCATGATGTTCTCCCCGGATGCCCTTCTAGAGCCCCTTCCGATCTGACTGAACCAATCAGATCGGATAAAAAGGGCTCTATTTCAAAAATTTAGAGCGTTTTTTCGATCCGATCACCACTTCACACTGATCGGGGAGCGCTCTAGGCGTCCCGGCCCGACATGCGCCACGTCGAGCCGGGCGCGTACGTCTTAGTGGCGGAAGGTGATCCCAATACCCATAAAGCGCGGCTTGCCGGCGATGAAGGTCGGGATGCCGAAGCTGTCGCCGGTATTGCCCGCGTCCTTCAGATAGCGCTTGTCGTTCAGGTTCTCGACGAACGCCTCGATCTTCCAGCGATCATCCACGGCGCCAAAGCCCAGGCGGACATTCAGCAGGCCGTAGGCGTCCTGGAACTCGTCCAGCCGGGTGTCGGGGAAGAGACCGGCCGATTGCAGGTCCGCGCGGTCATTGTTGTCGTCGAAGAACATCTTCGAACGCCAGGTGTAGGTCGGCGTGAACGTGACCTTGCCGCCCAGGCCCTCGCGGCTGAACAGCGCGCCCACTGACACGGCGTGGTCGGGCGACAGGCGGAACTGGTTGCCCTTGCGCAGGCCGCTTTCGAGGCGGGCGTGGTTGTAGCCGTAGGTCCCGAACAGGGTCCAGAAGTCACCGGCCTGCAGACGCGCCTCGCCCTCGAAGCCATAGGCTTTGGCCTTGCCGGCGTTCAGCGTCACGATCTGCGCGCCCTGACGGAAGGTGGTGGCGAAGTTGTCGTAGTCATAGCGGAACACCGCGCCCGACAGGTACAGGCGGCCGTCCATAAGCTTGCCCTTGGCGCCGGCTTCGTAGCTGTCGACGACCTCGGCCTTCACGATGCCGAAGCGCGGCTGGCCCAGCGGCGCGGCCGGAGCGCTGGTCGAAATCACGTCCGGGCGACGCCCGCGCGCGAACGAGGCGTAGAGGCTCAGATCCTCGGACGCGGCGTAACGGCCCACCAGACGCCAGGTGACGCCGCTGTCGGAGATCGACTTGCTGAAGGTGTCGCCGTTGTTGGCGGTCGGCTGGTTGAGCAGGCCCAGCATCGGCAGGGCCGCATTGTTCACCGCGTTCGGCTGCGCGGCCAGGAACAGGTTGGTCGGCGTCGGCGCGGCCAGCAGGACGCCCAGGATCGAGCGGCCGTTCTGGACGGTCGAGCGATAGGACGCTTCGCGGTCTTCGCTGGTGTAGCGAACGCCCGCCGTCAGTTCGAGCTTGTCGGTCAGGCGCAGCGTACCGTCGGCATAGACGTCATAGGTGGTGTTTTCGCTGTAGTTGGCGAACTCTTCGCGATGGATCGGCTTCAGGTTGGACGCGAAGCCCGTCGCCAGCGAGGACGGGATGCCAAAGCCCAGCTGCAGCACCTGCGCCAGATAGGCCGGGTTGGTCAGGACAGCCTGCGGCTGCGGCGTCGGACGGCTGATGCCCAGCGGCGAGGCGCCCGCCAGCAGGGCCAGCACCAGGCGCTCGTCCATCTGGCCCGGGATGCGCCAGGAGCCGGTCTCGTGGAAATAGTTGGCGCCGACAAAGCCCGAGAAACGGCCGCCGGCGTCGTAGCGCAGGCGCAGTTCCTGGCTCTGTTGGCGGCCCTGCGCATCCTCAGCGAAGGTCAGGATCGGCAGGGACGAACCGTCCGGATCGAAAACCTCCGTCGAGTGGAAGGCCCGCGTGGCCGTGATCGACGACAGGGTCAGGCTGTCATTGATCCGGTAGTCCGCCAGCGCCGTCAGGCCATAGACCTTGCGGTCCAGCCCAAGCGGCGCGCCGCCCTCGAAGCCCGCCCCAGGGGCCAGCGTCGCGAAGCCACCCACCGAGGTGTCGCTCAGCGCCTGGCCGGTGATCGGATTGCTGGGGTTGAACGTGTTGCTCTTGAACGAGGTGCCGGTGGTGTCGTCGACCTGGTAGTTGCCGATCAGGTCAAACTTCAGCCCGCCCGCCTCGGTGTGGAAGCCCACCCGCACCGCCTGGCTGTCGGTGGAGTCGTAGGGGTCGCCGCCCGCAGCGTCCTTCACATAGCCGTCGGTCTGGCGGAGGCGCGCGGCGATGCGCAGGGCGGAGCTTTCGCCGACCGCGAAGTTCACCATGCCCTCGCCGACGCGGTAGCCGCGCGTGCCGGCCTCAGCCCGCAAGGCCCAGTCAAACCCGCCCGGATTGGCCTTGTTCTGAACGAGGTTCACCGCGCCGATCAGGGCGCCGCGACCAAACAGCGTCGACTGCGGGCCCTTGGCGACTTCGACACGCTCCATGTCGAAGAGCTCGACATACGACCCGCGCGAGCGCGAGATCGGCACGCCGTCCTGATAGATCGAGACGCGGGTTTCATCGGTGGCCGAACCGGAGTCGGAGGTGATGCCGCGCATCACAAAGCCCGAGTTGTTGTTCGACTGGTTCTGCACCAGGAAGCCCGGCGTGAAGGCCGACAGCTCGTCAAACGCTTTCACGCCGATCGCTTCCAGGAACTTGCCCGAATAGGCGGTCACGGCGATCGGCACGTCCACCGGATCCTGGGCGCGCTTCTGGGCGGTCACCACGAGCTCTCCGAGCAGCGCGGGTTCGTTGTTGCTGGCCGGAGCGCTCTCCTGACCGGCGGCCAGGGCCGGAGCGGCGACGAGCAGGCTCAGAGCGCTGGCGGACAACAGCGTGGTGGTGCGGAAGGCGCGCATGGACTATCCCCAAAATACGAAACTTGAGCACGCACCTAGGCGCCCAGCGTGTCGGCGGCGCGACGAGCTGATGACGGAGCCATGAAACCCCAGTGAACGACGTGGACGACATCGCGGACGACGACCTGCTCGACGATGTCGCCCCGCCCGACGACAGCCAGGGCGAGCGCCTCACCGCAGACCTTCCGGAAAATCTGGCCGGCCAGCGCCTGGACAAGGTGCTGGCGCCCCTGTTCGCCGACCTGTCGCGCGCCAGGCTCCAGGCCCTGATCGCTGAGGGTCGGCTGACGTTTGACGGCGAGACGGTCGCCGACGCCTCGCGCAAGGCTCGGGCGGGAGTCTACAGCCTGGTCGTCCCGCCGCCCGCCCCCGCCGATCCTGAGCCCGAGGCCCTGCCGCTGTCGATCCTCTACGAGGACGCCCACCTGATCGTCGTGGACAAGGCCGCCGGCATGGCCGTGCATCCGGCGCCGGGAACCTATAACGGCACCCTGGTCAACGCGCTGCTGCACCACTGCGGCGCCAGCCTGTCAGGCGTCGGGGGCGTCGCGCGGCCCGGCATCGTCCATCGCCTCGACAAGGACACCTCGGGCGTGATGGTGGCGGCCAAGAGCGACGCGGCCCATCGGGGTCTGTCGGCCCTGTTCGCCACCCACGACATCGATCGGCTCTACGTGGCCCTGACGCGCGGCGCGCCCAACCCGCCGACCGGCACGATCCAGACCCAGATCGGCCGCTCGCCCGGAGATCGCAAGAAGATGGCCGTGCTGCGCGCGGGCGGCCGCGAGGCCATCACCCACTACAGGGTCGAGACCGCCTTCGGCCCAGCGGATCGGCCGCTCGCCGCGCGCGTGGCGTGCCGGCTCGAAACCGGCCGTACGCACCAGATCCGCGTTCACATGGCCAGCAAGGGCTCACCCTGTCTTGGCGATCCCGTCTATGGCGCCGCGCAGCCGGCGGCGGCCGTCCGGGAGCGGATCGAGGCGGCGGGTCTCCGGCGGCAGGCGCTGCATGCGGCGGTGCTGGGCTTTGTCCACCCGATCACCGGCGAGACACTGCGGTTCGAGACCCCGCTTCCCGCCGATATGGACGCCCTTGAGGTCGCCCTCGCCACGCTCTGAAGCCAGGCAAGCCCAAGCTTGCGCCCGCGCAACAAAAGCGCCCTAATTGTGCTGGCTTGGCGCCGCAGGGTTCAGCCTCGCCAAAGTGGAGCGTCCCGATGCGGCCTTATCTTGCGACCTTCGCCCTCGCCGCAGCCCTTGCGGGCTCGGCCCAGGCCGCGACCACCTTGCCCGGCGACGACGAGGTCATCGCCACCGCCCATGCCAAGATGTCCGCCAAGGCCCTCACCGCCGTCGCGCCCGACACGCCGCCTTCGGTCTCGACCACCCCGTCGCGGCCGCTGACGACCCAGGAGCAGATCGCCGCGTTCATCGCCGCCAACGCCCCGGCGGAAGATGCGCCGCGCGGCGTCCTGCCGGCCGAACGCGACGAGGACGGCAAGCGCAAGGTGCATGGTTCCATGGGCGTCTCAGTCGGCACGGGCGGCTATCGCAGCGCCTATGCGTCGGCGCTGTTTCCTGTCGGCGAAAGCGCCACGATCGGCGTCGCGGTCTCCAAGACCGACTTTGGCAAGCACGGCGGCTGGTATGGCGGTCCGGGCTACGACGCCTATGGCCCCGGATACGGGTACGGGTACGACTATGGCTATGGCTATGGCTATGCCCCTGGCTTCGGCCGCGTGCGGGGCGGCGAGCGCCAATCCATCGCCCTTTCTGTCATGACCGGCGGGTCCAACGCTTCGGGGGGCGTGCCGGACGGGTGCGCGCCAGGCTTCCGAAGCGGCGGACGCTATATCGAACCCCTGTGGGTCGAAGGCATGCGTGACGGCGCCCATCCTTGCGCCGGCGCGACCCCGTCTCGCTAGCTGAAAGAAAACTGTTTTTAGAGCGCGGCTGTTCGCTCATGTTTAACGGCTTGCGCGCCATGGTGCGCGCCTCGGGCGTCTGAGGCTTATTGATGCAGCCGGAAATCACTTCTTATCGCCATCCCGCCACTGGGACGGTGAGCTACCTGGTCGTCGACCCGGCCACCTTTCTCTGCGCCATCGTCGATCCCGTACTGGATTTCGATCCGGTCACGGAAGAGATCGACACCCGCTTTGTCGATGCGATCATCGCCGACATCCGCGCCAAGGACCTTGGCCCGACCTGGATCCTGGAAACCGGCCTCCACACCGGTCACCTCTCGGCCGCCGGCCACCTGAAGTACGAGACCGGCGCGTCGGTGTGCATCGGGGCCGGCGTCGTCGAGAGCCTGAAGCGTCTGGCGCCCCAGTTCGGCGAGACCATGGTCGACCTGGACGGCTGGGACTTCGACAAGCTGGCCCAGGACGGCGACACCTTCCCCATGGGCGGCCTTGAGATTACGCCGATCGCCCTGACGGGTCGCCTGCCCGGCGCGGTCGCCTACCGGATGGCCGACATGGTCTTCACGGGCGATCTGGTGCTCGCGCCCGCCGAAGGTTCCGGCCGCTGCGACATCCCCGGCGCCGACGCCGGCAAGGCGTGGGACGACGCCCGCAAGATACTCGCCTTGCCGCCCGAGACCCGCATCCTGCCCGGCGTCTCTGCGACGGCGGCCTGTGAGTCGACCGTTGCGGACGCCAAGGCGTCCAACATCCAGCTGAACGACACGATCGATCAGCTGGACTTCATCGCCCTGCGCACCGCAGCCGACGCCTTCCTGCCCGATCCGGACCTTGCCGCAGCAGCGCTGCGCGTCGCCATCCGAGCCGGCCGCCCCCCCTCACCGCCGGAGTCCGGCCCCCGCTTTCCTTCCGTGGATCTCAGCAAGCTCTGACGGTCCGGCCGCAGACCGGCGGCGAAGTCCGCCCGCCAGGCGGCCGCCAAATTCGGTTGCAGGCGGATGATTTCCCGCCTGCGGCGCTGACCGCAAAAAAGCTTCGAAAGAAAGCGCACCGGGGGCTTGCGTCTTCTGGGCGACGCCGCTAGGTATCGCGCCCTCGACCTCGGGCGGCAATTATCGGCCTCCTGAACGGCGCCTGGAGAGGTGGCAGAGTGGTCGAATGCGCCGCACTCGAAATGCGGTTTACGTGAAAGCGTAACGTGGGTTCGAATCCCACCCTCTCCGCCAGCCCCCTCAAAAAAACATAACCTTTACAATGACCTTTTAGGCAAATTGGCTAACCACCGCCTAGGGTTTGCCAATCGAATGTTCCCGAGAAGTACTCTCGGGCTAGCTGATCGCGTTAATTGCCTCTTCCGCTAGAGCCACCTGGTTCACTGCTAGGGTGTAGTGGGTCACTTCCTTCAGGCTACGGTGTCCGGTGATCGCCATGATTTGGAGAGGGGTGCATCCGGCTTCAGCGAGACGGCGTGCAGCAGCCTTGCGAAGACCGTGAGGGGTTGAGCCATCGGGTATCCGCCTGCGCAGCCGACCGGCCGCAAGGCCGTTGGTCCGGTCCAGCATGGCGCGGCCGGTTATCTCGATTCTGTTGTCGCTTACGCTGGTCGCGAGCCTGCCTCGCTGGGCGAGTGACGTGACACAGCGGAGGCAGCTTCTAAAGCGCCATGTACGCCATGGCCGGAGAGAAGATCTAGGAAGCGTTTCGCGACGTACTGCGCCGAGAATTGTCGCTCGAAACCACGGCGTGCCGATTCAGCCATCTTCCGCTTCTGCACGTCGGATAAGGCCAACCAGCTCCGCAAGAGCTCAACGACGCCTTCCTCGTCATCATTGCGGATGATCCCGCCCCCGCTAGCCTCTACTTCGCGCCAGATGTTGACCTTATTGGTGGTCAGAACGGGCAAAGCACATGCCATTGCCTCAGCGATGACGACGCCGAAGTTCTCCTGATGCGAAGGTAGAATGAAGGCCTCCGCCTCGTGATAGGCGCCCCATTTGGCGCTTCCCTGAAGCATCCCCGGCCAATGAATTCGTTCACTGACCCCCAACTCTGACGCCAATGCCTTTAACCCCGGCATGAGTCCCATTTCATCGGGCCCGGCGATGACCAGGTCGACATCGTGGTTTTCGGCAACGTGCGCGAAGGCGCTGACAAGAAGATCGCAGCCCTTCTTGGGGTGGATACGGCTCATAAAAAGTAGGAACCGCCGTCCACTCAGGGCAGGCAGAATCTCGTGAAAAGCAAGACCGTCCTCGGGTCGGCTTTGAGGCGGCTCAGCCACGCCGTAGCCGACGACAGCGCCGTTGTAGGACCAGCCCCAGAACTGCCCTTTCGCGAGATCTTCCTCCTCTGGGGCGGTAAACAGCACGGCACGCGCCCGAGAAAGTAACCGCCCCTCGAACGCGAGCCAGGATAAGCGTTTGAAGAAGTGTTTCTTGGGGTCGTGTCTAGCAAACCACGGGTCCATCATCCCGTGAGCGTAGACATAATAGCGATCTTTCATGACGACGGGCAGCACAAGAGCCGCCGCCATGGTCGCAAAGTTCCACAGCCCATGAACGATGACGCAATCGTACTGAGTAGCATTTCGTCTCAGCCATTCGACATAGGCGAACGAAAAACCATAACGCGAGAGCAAGGTCCGATCGCGCCGACCAATATTACCGCTCCCTAGCGCGAAAACGGTTAGAGGAAAAGATTCGAGAAAGTCAGATTGCGGCGCATCCAGCGTCACAAGCTCACTGACCACATAGCCCGAAAAAGCTCGATCCTGCTGCAATATGCCTTCTAAAGGTCCACCGGATCTCGGATCCGCGGACGCGATAACATGTAGAACTCTCATGCCCCCCCCAGGGCTCAAAACGGAAAGAGCCAAATCGACCCTCTAATGAAGTGGAAGTGACTCGTACACGAAATCTGTGGCGCAGCATCACTCAAACGGGTTCGACGCCGCCAAGTGCCCGGCAACTCAGGCCAGAGGTGCCGCTCATGAAGCTGGATGTCGAACTACTGCCCTTAGGTGAGACCCAAAGATCTAAGGCGGCAAGCGCTATATCAGCTGCAGCCATGGAATATCTAGCCGCCATGCAGATTACATCGCGACGCGCGAGCAAAAGATTGATCGAAACATCACCGCTGAGCAGTCTCAAAACTGAGAAAAAGATCGCATTGATGACTGATTAACCAATGTCTCGGCGCCCACATACCATCGCTGCTCGCTTGGTTGTCGCCGGAAGATTGCCTCCCAGCACCAAAACATATCGGTCGCATCAATGGATCGCTTGCGCTATGAGCGCTGCACGCAAGGCTGAATAGCCGCGTTCTGAGTGGTGGGGACCTAATGACGGTTGAAAGCAATGGTAAGGTTGCGCTCATTACGGGCGTGACCGGGCAAGATGGCGCGTACCTGTCGGAGCTGCTGCTCTCGAAGGGCTATACGGTGCATGGCGTGAAGCGGCGTTCGTCGTCGTTCAACACCGGCCGTATCGAGCACATCTATCAAGATCCGCACGAGCCGAACCCGCGCTTCTTCCTGCACTACGGCGACATGACCGACAGCACGAACCTGATCCGGATCGTGCAGCAGACCCAGCCGGACGAGATCTACAACCTGGCCGCCCAGAGCCACGTTCAGGTCAGCTTCGAAACTCCGGAATACACCAGCAACGCCGACGCCACGGGCACGCTGCGCCTGCTGGAAGCCATCCGCATCCTGGGCTTGGAAAAGAAGACCAAGTTCTACCAGGCCTCGACCTCGGAGCTCTATGGCCTCGTCCAAGAGGTGCCGCAGAGCGAGAAGACACCGTTCTATCCGCGCAGCCCCTACGCCGCCGCCAAGCTCTATGGCTACTGGATCGTGGTGAACTACCGCGAGGCCTATGGCATCCACGCCAGCAACGGCATCCTGTTCAACCACGAGAGCCCGCTGCGCGGCGAGACCTTCGTCACGCGCAAGATCACGCGGGCCGTCGCGGCCATCAAGCAGGGCTTCCAGGACAAGCTCTATCTCGGCAACCTCGACGCCAAGCGCGACTGGGGTCACGCCCGCGAGTACGTGCGGGGCATGTGGCTGATGCTGCAGCAGGAAACGGCCGACGACTACGTCCTGGCCACCGGTGAAACCACCCTGGTCCGCGACTTCGTGACCAAGGCCTTCTCGGAAGTCGGCGTCTCGATCAACTGGTCGGGAACCGGCGTCGACGAGAAGGGCACGTGCGCGGAGACCGGCAAGGTGCTGGTCGAGGTCGATCCCCGCTACTTCCGCCCGACCGAGGTCGAACTGCTGATCGGCGACCCGACCAAGGCCAAGGAAAAGCTCGGCTGGGTGCACGAAACCAAGTGGGAGCAGCTCTGCGCCGAGATGGTCGCCGCCGACATGATCAATGTCGCCCGGGAGCAGCGCCGCAATGCCGAATGACGTGATCTTTCCCCTCGAGGGCAAGCGCGTTTGGGTGGCTGGCCATCGCGGGATGGTAGGCTCGGCCATCGTCCGCCGCTTGGCCTCGGAAGGCTGTGAAATCCTGACCGCCGGGCGCGAGGTGCTCGACCTCGAGCGCCAGAGCGCCGTCGAAGCCTGGATCGCCGACAACAAGCCGGACGCCATCTTCATGGCCGCGGCCAAGGTCGGCGGCATCCTGGCCAACGACACCTATCCGGCCGACTTCCTCTACAACAACCTCGTGATCGAGACGAACATCGTCGACGCGGCCTGGCGCAACGGCGTCGGCAAGGTGCTGTTCCTCGGCTCATCGTGCATCTATCCCAAGTTCGCGCCGCAGCCGATCATGGAAGACGCCCTGCTCACCGGCCCCCTGGAGCCGACCAACGAGTGGTACGCGATCGCCAAGATCGCCGGCATCAAGCTGGCTCAGGCCTATCGCAAGCAACACGGCTGCGACTTCATCAGCGCCATGCCGACCAACCTGTACGGCCTGGGCGATAACTACGACCTGAACAGCAGCCACGTGATGCCGGCCCTGATCCGCAAGGCCCACGAAGCCAAGCTGGCCGGCGCCGACAGCATCACGATCTGGGGCACGGGCACGCCGCGCCGCGAGTTTCTGAACGCCGACGACTGCGCCGACGCCTGCGTGTTCCTGATGAAGACCTATTCGGACTTTGAGCACGTCAATGTCGGCTCGGGCGAGGACATCACCATCCTGGAACTGGCCCAGCTGGTCTGCGAGGTCGTGGGCTTCAAGGGTGAGATCATCACCGACACCTCCAAGCCCGACGGCACGCCGCGGAAGCTGATGAGCGCTGACAAGCTGCGGGGGATGGGCTGGAAGCCGTCGATCGGGCTGCACGAGGGGATTACTCAAGCCTATAACGCCTTCATCAAAGCTTGAACGCGAGTTCCGCGATGCTCGGTCGCCTCCGTAGCCTGATATCCCGTCCGGACGTGCGCCGTATCGCCCACGGCATTAGCGCGAACCTGCTCGGCCGGCTGTGGGTGCTTGCGCTCCAAGTGGCGTCGGTGCCGGTGCTGACCGCGAAATGGGGAGCGGCGGGCTACGGTCAGTGGCTCATGCTTACGGCTATTTCGACCTATATCGCCCTGAGCGATTTCGGCTTCGGCAACGCCGCCGCCGCGTCGATGATCAAGAGCCTGACCCAGGACGATCCGCGACAGGCGAACAAGACATTTTCCGCTGTCTGGACGTTAGTCTCCGGCGTCGCAGCGCTGCTGATCCTCGTCATCTCGCTTGCGATCTGGCTGCTCTCAGGAAGCTTCGTTCATTTGATAAATGTCGATCGAAGCCTCCTGGCTTGCATATCCATACTATCAATACACGCCTTCTTCGCGATTCAGATGAACCTACTTCACGTCGTGTACCGAAGCAGCGGCAACTACGCCTTCGGAACGATGATGCAGGAAATCACATATCCGCTTGAAGGCTTCGCCGTCCTCGCTGTCGCAGCGCTCGGATATCACGCGCTCGCGGCGTCCTGCGCGATGCTGGTCATCCGCGTCATCTTGAGCGCTAATTTCTTCCTCAACGCTCGCAAGCGGGCGCCATGGTTCCACCTGTCTCCGAAGAACTCGGACGTAAGCGAACTGCGGCGACTATTCGCTCCCGCTGTGGCGACTTTCAACCTGAACGTATCCAGCGCGATAAGCCTTCAAGGTATTGTGCTGTCCCTCGGACTCGTCTCAGGGGCGGCCATGGCGGGCCTGTTTGGCGCCGCGAGAACGATCTCACGCGCGCCTGCTCAGTTTACGAGCCTTATAACCCGCGCGACGCTTCCGGAACTGACCAGCGCCCTCGCGCGAGACGACAAGCGCTCGGCCAACGTGATCATGGTCATCAACATCGCTACGACGGTGTTTCTGTTCACGCCGGTAGCATTGGCGATCGCGCTCTTGGGCCCGTTCGGGCTGAAGATCCTCTCTCACGGTCGCCTGACCGCGGACCATCAGTTGTTCGCCGCACTGGCCGCCGCGGTTTTGATCCAGGCGATCTGGCAATCTATCAGCCAGTATTTCATCGCCATCAACAGGCCTCAGGTGTTCGCGTTCAGTTACACTTTGATCGCCATAGCGGTCGCTGCAGCCCCAGTAGTGCTCTCTCATCCGACGGCCACGACAGCGGCCATGGTGGCGCTGATAGGTGAACTCGCCATGCTTGGCGTCATCGGATACGCTTGGCGACGAGAAAGTTCCATGGGCGCAAGCGAGTTAAGGGCAACGCTGGATCACATCCGCGCAAGCATGCTCAAAAAGTCTTAGTATACAGGGCCTTTCAAGATGGAAACAACGAATGTATCCCGAGAGAAAAGGTTTCCAACCTTAAGAGCTTTCCTGGCCCTGTGGCTCATCGGGACGTTTGGTCCGTTGATTGTTCTTACATTCGATAAGGATAAGAACTTCCTCATTGAGGCACTCAAACTGCACGATCGCGTCTTCGTGAGCGTGGTCTATCTGTGCATCGCAGCTTTATGCGTATTCTCTGGCTATATTGCAGCGGTAAGAGCTAGCACTGGACGCTACGCTGGGCCCACGCATAGCGTCGCCCGCGCGCCTGCTCGCCGAGCGCCGCTCCATTGGAACGCCACGCTCGTGATCTGGATCTTGGCGATTACTTCGATGATTCTCCTGATGGCGATCTCGCCGGGCGGGGTGCTTGGCACGGCCAACGCCCTGATGTCGAAAGTCCGGAACGCCACCAAATTTCAGACCATCATTTATTTCCTCCTCCCCTTCGTCGTCTTTCAGGCGTGCTTCCTTTCAATCTCGGCGATCCAAAGCGGCGACAAGAGGAAGGTTTGGGTCACGCTGACAATCGTGCTCGTGACGGCGGCTCTTTCTCTGGCGGTCGGCAGCCGCCTGAACGCGGTTATGTCTCTACTGGTCCCGGCCATCTACTTCGCCACAAACCGGGGCGTGAAGCTCGCCCCCCTGATCGCCTGCTTTGCGCTGGCCATCATGCTGGTCTACGCGGGCGACCTCATGCGCTCCACGGCTCAGGGCCGGGACTTGCGCGAGGCCTCGGGCTCCGCCGCCGCCACGTTCATGTCTTCCTATTCGATCGTCGACCCCATGGCCGTCGTGACCGATCTTCGTGAGCGCATATCGCCCAAAGCGACAGAGTCTACGGTGACGCTTGTGCGATGGATGCTTCCCTCGAGCATCGTGGGCTCGAAGGAGCCCATCGGCCCCATTGTCGCGCGATATGTCTACTACGGCGACGTTCTCGGAGGCGTCACCTTCGGCCTGTTCGGAGAGTTCTATTACTACTACGGCCCGATCGGCCTGATTGTACTGTCCACCCTTTTCGGCGCCGCCCTTGGCGTGCTGACACCCAGATCCGGTGAACGCTCCGTGCTTGGCGCAGCCTATACCGTCTGTATCGCAACCCTACTCTTCTCGTCGATCCGAGACGGCCTTTTCATCGACCTCCTGAACATGTTCACACTCATCTTCATATGCTGGGTGAACATCTCGATCGCTAACTTCTCGGCCTCGAGACAACGATTGCTCAAGGAGAGAGCTGAAAGAGCTCACGCCGCCAAATTCGCCATGCAGCAGGCCGGAAATCGACATGATTGACCGTCCCAAGGAAATTCAAACCTTGCAGGCGGGGCGAGCGTTCGCAGCGCTGGCGGTCCTTTTCTACCATGCTGAAATCACACTCGGGCTGCCCAAGTATATCGGGCACGAGATAGTCCCGGCCGCCAAAGCCGCCGATAGCGGCGTGCATTTCTTCTTTGTTATCAGCGGCTTCATCATGGCCTATATGCATGCGGCCGAACCGAGCTCCTTGCAGAGCTTCAAGGAGTTCGCGTGGAAGCGCGCGCGGCGCATCTTTCCGCCACTCTGGGCTGCGCTAACGTTCGCCTTGGCGCTGCTGTTCGTAACGAACCACTTCACACTTGACGCCGCCTGGCTTTCCATCGCTTCCGCGTATTTCGCTCTTCCTCAGGAGACCCAGCCGCTTCTCGCCGTTGAATGGACTCTAAGCCACGAACTGCTGTTCTACAGCTTGTTCGCCGTGACGCTATTGAGCAAGAAACTCGGATACCTCGCAATCGCCGCTTGGTTTGGCCTAAGCTTGACCTTGGGCGTATCGGGCTATGGCACGCCGCTCCAAACGCTGTTTTCTCACTACAATATTCTGTTCGTATTCGGGATCGCAGCCGCTGCGCTCTTGAGAACCGGCTTCGTTCGCTTCTCTGCGGCGGCCGTGGCATTCGGGATTATTCTGCGCGTCGCGGCCTGGATAAGTGTCGCGTCGGGCAAGATGCAGTCGCACGACCTAAGTGCGGTGCTTGCTTTTGGGGGCGCAGACGCCCTGATCGTCTTCGGGCTAGCGGGTTGCGAATCCCTATACAGATTCTCAGTTGGAAAAATACCCAAGTATATCGGCGATGCCTCTTATTCGATTTATCTTGTTCATTTCCTCTTCGTTTCCGCCGCGTGCAAGCTGATTGTGGTCGCGGAACGCTTTATCGGTATTCCTGATGTCGTGGCCTATATGCTAGTCGTAGGCATTGGCCTTGCTGGCGGTGTTGTATTTTACGAGTGTGTCGAGAGACCTATTATGAGAATGACGCCACGATCGCTTAAACGTCGAGAGCATCTGGCTCATAGTTCCCATAGTTCATAGCCAGCTCATTGATGCTCAAAGTCTTACACGTCATTGCGACTGCAGATCCCGCGTCGGGCGGACCGATCGAGGGGATCATTCGCCAGAGTGAGACCTCAAGGTCTATCTGCGAGCGAGAACTGGTAACGGTTGATCAGCCGTCCGCACCGTTCATTGCGTCCTTCGGCCTGAAGATTCATCCTCTTGGCCCGGAGGATAACGGTTTCGCCAGTCGCGGCCTTCTCAGACGTTATGGATATTCGCCTCGACTGATCCCTTGGTTGCGGCGCAATGCTCATCGCTATGACGCGGTGATCGTGAATGGCTTGTGGAACTTTACGGCTTTCGGCGCTTCGATGACGCTTCCGTGGGGCAAGACGCCCTATTTCGTGTTCACCCACGGAATGATGGATCCCTGGTTCCGGAAGACGTACCCGCTAAAGCACTTAGCCAAGATCCTTTTCTGGCTACTTGTAGAGGGCCGCCTGCTGGCCGGGGCCCGCAAGGTGTTCTTCACCTCCGAAGAGGAATGCCGTCTTGCCCGGGGGCAGTTCCCCCTGTGGCGTTACAATGAAGAAGTCGTGGGTTACGGCACCGCAGCTCCCCCGACGGACTCGCCGGCGCAGCGTCAAGCGTTCAGAACCTTGGTGCCGGCAGTCGGCGAGCGCCCCTATCTGCTCTTCCTCAGTCGTATACACCGCAAGAAGGGCTGCGATCTCCTGATCGATGCTTTCGCGAAGGTGGCCGCGCTGCAGCCCGACCTGCAGCTCGTGATCGCGGGCCCGGACCAAGAGGGTCTCGTGTCGGTGCTCCAGGCCCGCGCGAAAGCGCTCGGGATCACTGACCGCATACATTGGCCTGGTATGCTGAAAGGCGACGCCAAATGGGGTGCCTACCGTGGTGCCGAGGCGTTCGTGTTACCATCGCACCAGGAGAACTTTGGCATCGTTGTCGCCGAAGCTATGGCTTGCGGAGCACCGGTTCTGATCACTAACAAGGTCAACATCTGGCGTGAAATCCAGGCCTCCGGAGCGGGTCTGGTAGAAAACGACGACGCCGAAGGGGCCGAGGCGTTGTTGCGCGGTTGGATGGTGATGGATGCCCGTCATAGGATGGCCATGCGCGAAGCCGCGTTTCAGGCCTTCAAGTCCCACTTCGACGTTGCGAATGTCGCCCCTGCCCTCATCCAAACCATAAAGAGCGCGCTGTGAGCGACATCCTCGACGCCGAGACCCACAACACCTGGGAGAGCGGCAAAAGCTTCAGCCTGAGCCACCGTCTCTATCGCGTGCTGTGGTCGATCGTGTGGGCCGTGTTCGCGTCCTGGACGCCGCCGCCGCTGCATCGCTGGCGCCGACTGCTGCTCGTGGCCTTCGGGGCCAAGATCGCGCCAACAGCAGGCGTCTATCCCAGTGTGCGCGTCTGGTACCCCGCCAACCTGACGATGGGCGAGTTCTCGTTCCTGGGACCAAACGTCAACTGCTACAGCATGGACCGGATCACCGTCGGCGATTACGCGCTCGTGTCGCAGGGCGCGCATATCTGCGCGGGGTCGCATGATATCTCGGATCCGAACTTCCAGCTGATCAGCAGGCCCATCGTGATCGAGCCTCAAGCGTGGGTCGCGGCCGAAGCGTTCATCGGCCCCGGCGTGGTGGTCGGCGAAGGCGCGGTGCTAGGCGCGCGCGGTGTCGCGTTCAAATCGCTTGAGCCTTGGACAGTCTATGCGGGGAACCCCGCAAAACCTTTGAAGAAGCGCATCGTGCGAGATGGACCGGGAGTGATCCGCCGGTCCAAGACACGCGCATGATCGCCCCGCAAGGCTCGACCGCGATGCCCGACGTCTGTGTCGTCGGGACAGGTCCGCTTGGCCTCGCGGTGGCGCTTAGCTGCCGAGCCCACGGCCTCTCGGTCCTTCTCCTGGAGTCGGGAACCAAAGATGCCACGCTCGACAAGGCCGACCTGTCGGACGCGCGGATCGTGGACGTGAAGCGGCACGCCGGAATGGACGTCGCCGTTCGGCGCGCCCTTGGCGGCACCTCACGTTGGTGGGGCGGGCGCTGCGTCCCCTACGACGACGTCGACTTCGAGCCGCGCCCTTTCGTTTTGGAAGCTGCCTGGCCAATCGACCATGAAGAAGTCAGGCCTTGGTATGATGCGGCCGCCAGCTTCTTCGGATGCGGCCCCTCGCGTTTCGCGACCCAAGCGCTGCACTACGGCGACGCCCAGTTCGATCAGCTCGAACGCTGGGCGCCCGAGATCGACATGAGTGTGCGGCATGCTGGCGCCCTGCAGGGCCCGAACGGTCCCGAGATCGTGCTTGACGCGACGGTCGTAGGTCTGCTCCTCAACGACGCGGCGACCGCTATAGATGGACTGTCGGTCAAGCACGGTGACCGCGTCGAAACCGTCCGTGCTCGGCGCTATGTGTTGGCGTGCGGCGGCCTCGAGACACTTCGCCTGTTGCTGGCGACTCAGGCACGCCACCCAACCCTCTTCGGAACGTCCCTTGGCACCGGCTATATGGGCCATATCTCCGGCAAGATCGCCGATCTGCAGCTAAGCGACCCCGGATCAGTCGGCCAGCACGATTTCTTCTTGGAGGGCGGCGCCTTCGCGCGCCGACGCTTTACCTTGTCCAAGGCGACGCAGTTGCGCGAGGGGGTCTTCAATACGGCGTTCTGGATCGACAACCCACCGTTCCACAACACCAACCATCGTAGTGGCGTCCTTTCGGCTGTCTGGCTGGCTCTAGCCTCGCCGGTTGGCGGCAAACTCCTCTCGCCCGGCGTGCGCCTTAGCCATCTGGGTCCTAGACCATATCGTCTGATGCGGCATCTAGCCAATGTCGTTGGACAGCCAGTCAGCACCATTACCACCGGCCTAGAGATTCTTCGTGCGCGCTATGGGCGACCGCGAAAGCCCGGCTTCCTCATCCGGAACAGGGCCGGCCGATATGCCCTGCATTACCATGCGGAGCAATCGCCCAGCCCGGACAGCCGCGTGACGCTGTCGAACGATGTCGACGCCTACGGTCTGCCGCGCCTAAAGATCGACTTCCGATACGCCGAGCGCGACGTCAGATCGGTACTTCGCTCTCACGACCTTCTCGACCAGGCCCTGAGAAAAGCCGGGGTCGGAGAGTTAATCTATCGCGACGCGCCTGAACGACGCCATCAAAGCATCTGGGAACAAGCGACAGATGGCTTTCATCAAGTCGGCGGCGCCCGAATGGCTCACGAGGCCGGCGAGGGCGTCGTGGACAGAAACTGTCGCACCTTCGACGTCTCCAACCTTTATCTTGCCTCCACTTGCGTCTTTCCCTCATCAGGGCAAGCCAATCCGACATTCCTCGGTGTTGCTCTGGCGTTTCGACTGGCGGACCATCTAGCCAAGACCAAAGCCCTTGATGGTCCGCAAACGACGCGATCCGTCCCGAGCTCACGAGTGATAAGGAATCCCGCCATGCGGCAAGTCTTCGCCGAACCGATTAGCCGGGACGTCTCCGCGATCGGCTTTGGTTGCGCATCGCTGGGATCTCGGATTTCCGCCGGACAGGGGCTTGCCGCTCTTGAGCACGCATACAATCACGGCGTCACTTGGTTTGATGTCGCACCTCCGTACGGCGACGGCGCCGCCGAGACTTTGTTGGGTCAGTTTTTGAGGGGAAAGCGGGATAGGGTCGCGATCTGCACCAAGGTTGGGATCGATCCTCCCCAGCTTTCAGCGAAAGCCAGGCTGCTGAAGCCGGTCTTGCGTACGACGCTAAAGCTGGCCCCGCATCTGCGCGAAGCCATCGCACGCCGGCGGCCGATGCCCATTCGCGCCCCAATCGACGCCAAGACCATCGAGGCCAGCGTCACACGCAGCCTGAAGAGTCTTGGCGTCGACTACGTCGATGTACTGGCGCTGCACGAACCCAGTCTTGAAGACGTCCGGCGCGAGGATGTGCAAGCCGCCCTCCAAACCATTCTGGACAAGGGCTATGCGCGCATGATCGGCATAGCCGGCGATCGCTGGATTGCGGAACAGGGCTTGGTGGAATTTCCACTCTATCGAATGGCGCAGTACAGCGCCGGACCTTTTGAAGCCCCGCTGACCCCACTCGATGGTTTGCGGGTCACACACAGCGTCTTTGGTGTCGGCGGTGCCCTATCCAAACTGACCCAAGCGGTAAAAGACGACGAAGTGCTGCGGGCCAAACTTTCGCAAATGGGCTTCTGCGGCTCGCATCGCGACATCGCGACAGCGGCGCTTATGGATTTTGCGCTGTCCAGCAACAGGGACGGGATCGTACTGGCCTCAATGTTCAGCGCAGAGAATCTGGCCTTCAACACGGCTCGAGCCAATCGCCCATCCACCCCCGAACTCGTAAGCCTGCTTCAGAGCTACGACTGGACTGCGCACTGACCCATGAGCCAACTCGCCGTCGTTATCCTCACGCACAATGAGGCTAAGCATATCGGTCGCTGCCTCGACGCGATCTCGAGCATCGCGACTGAGGTATTCGTGATCGACTCCGGCTCAACGGACGGGACGATCGAGATCGCCGAGCAGCGCGGGGCCAAGGTCTTGTCGAACCGCTGGGTGAACTACGCCGCGCAGTTCCAATGGGGCCTCGACAATGCGCCGATCACATCCGACTGGGTGATGCGTCTGGATGCTGACGAGATCATCGAGCCGGACCTCGTCGCCGAAATCGCCGCCAAGCTGCCCACTCTTCCGGCCGAGGTGACTGGCGTGAACCTCAAGCGCAAGCACATCTTCATGGGGCGCTGGGTCAAGCACGGCGGCCGCTACCCGCTCATTCTCCTACGCATCTGGCGCAGGGGCATCGGCCGGATCGAACAGCGCTGGATGGACGAGCATATGCTTCTGGATCACGGTCGCACCGTGACCTTCCAAGGCGGCTTCTCGGATGTCAATTTGAACGACCTGACATTCTTCACCGATAAGCACAACAAGTACGCCACGCGTGAAGCCGTCGACGTCATCAATCAGAAACGCCATCTTTTCGCACGCGACGTTGACCTAACCTCGGACCAGACGTCGAAGAAGGCAGCCGTGACGCGCTTGATCAAGGAGCGCATCTACAACCGCATTCCGTTCCAGCTCAGCGCTCTGGGCTATTTCCTGTACCGCTATATCTTTCAGCTAGGCTTCTTGGACGGTCGCGAAGGCGCGATCTATCACGTGCTCCAGGGCTTCTGGTACAGATACCTTGTAGGCGCAAAGATTCTTGAGCTTGAGACCGCAATAGACGGCCTCGGCAAGGAAGAAGCTCTAGCGGAGTTGACTCGGCTGACAGGCCTTCGCCTCAATAGCTGACGCCTTAAATCTCAGCGCCGATCCGCTTCAGCTGCGCTTCTAGACCGTCGATCACTGCGGAGCGGCGCCAGCGCTGCTCTGCTCGATCACGCGCCGCGACGCCAAGTTCATGTCGGAGCGGCGCGTCTTCCGCCAACCGCAGAACCGCCCCGGTCATCGCCGCCGCATCGCCTGGGGTAACAATCAGGCCGCAGCCTTCGACTTCAGTGGCCAATCCTGTACCGTTATCGGCCATGGCGACGACCGGACGCCCGGAAGCCAGCATGCCCGTCAGCTTCGACGGAAGCACCAGATCGGCGGCTTCGGCCCGCTGGGGCAGTAGATGGACATCGGCGGTGGCCAGGAGTTCAGGCAGTTTCTCAATCGGCTGAAGATCCATGAAGCGCACATTCGGGCGGTTAGCGCAGGCTTCTTCGAGCACGCTTTTCAGCGGCCCCTGCCCGCAAAGGAGCAGCGTGACCTTGGCCGATCGCGCTTCCAGCAGCGCCGCGACCTCGGCTAAGGTCTCCAGGCCTTGCTTGCTGGCCATGTTGCCTGAATAGAGCGCCACGACGTGATCGGCCGGAATCTGCAGCGCTTGGCGATAGGAAGTGTCACTGGTCGGCCAGACCGTGACCGTGTCGACATCCACCCAGTTGCGGATTTCCAGAGCGGCCTCATCCTCGACGCCCTTACGAAGCAGCAGACCGCGCATGCTGGCTGAGATCGTTGAGACCCGGTCGAAGCCGGACAACAGACAGCGCTCAAGCTGCTGCGCCAACTTGCGGACGCGCTCGCCCCTGAGCATGCCGAGTTCAAAGGCGGCGTCGACCTCGAAGTCCTGAATATGGAGCCACGACTTGGCCCCCGAAAGCTTGGCGGCGATCAGAGCCACAGGCGCGGACATCAGTGAAGGGGCAACCGTGAGGACGACGTCGGGACGTTGAGACAACGCGGTGAAAGTTGCAGCCGGCAGCGATGTCGCAGCGAAAGAGAGGTGGTGCAGAAGGCGCGTGACCCCACTGGGCTTCTTGGGCACGTAGATTGGCGCACGAACTAGGCGGACACCATTCAGCGTCTCCGATCGCCAAGCACCGCGATAGGCCGCCGGAACCTCCCAAGCCGGATAGTACGGCGGTGCCGTCACAACCGTGACCTGGTGGCCTCGGCGCGCCAATTCCTCGCACATCTCGGTGGTGTATTTTGGAATGCCGATGAAGTCTGGCGCGTAGTTCAGGCCTATCACCAACAGCTTCAGCGGCTTATCCGGTCCGCTTGTTCGCGCGCGCCCTTCATTCATCGCCCGAGCCCCTACCGATGCCGGCATGGGTAAAGCCGTGGCGCGTCATTTCGGCGGTGGGGTAGACGTAAGAGAAATCCGGGAAGTCGTCGACGCGACGAGTGGGGGCTACCGCGGCGATGAAGACCGCGTCGGCGCTGTCGAGGGGGAAGAACAATCGGTCCGCGCGAACGCCGCGGTGGACCTGAGCATCTATCGCGCGCATCAGCATCTCGGCTGCGACCGGCGACGATTTAGCGACGCAGCGTCGCTGGCCCGCTGACGGAGCAATTGAAATCAGCACGTGGTCCCCACCAGTGTATAGCCCGGATTTCTCGACCGCGCGTTTATAGGGCCGTACTAAATCGACGCGTGACGGACAACCTCCAGCCTCGTTTCGGCTCAGAAAAAGTTCGAGATTGCCTGAATATTTTCACCCGGAAGATCTCTCCCGGGATCAGCCTAGTCAGGCGCGATCAGCCGAGCTTAGAAACAACGCTGACCAGTTCAGACTGTCGCGATACGTCGATCTTCCCAAAGACCGACTTTAGATGATGGCGGACTGTGTTTTCGCTGATGTCCCAGGAGACCGCGACACTCTCGATCGTGCCGCCTTCACCAACAAGGCGGCGATCTCGGCCTCTTTCGGCGTCAAGTCGAACAGAGCGATCAGGTCCTAGCGTCGGACGCGGTTTGATCGGTCCAGATCGGTCGGGGTCAACACGGCGGCCGGCTGGAACAGCTCAAACACCTGGTTGGTCGGCGGTACCGGTACCGCGCGCAACACAAGCCCCCGCCCTCCTTCGGACGAGCGGAGCCGCAGAGGAGAAGGTGCGTTTCGCAGCCGGCGCACGCCGATCAAGGCCGCGAGGAACCGCTCCACCATCGTCCGTTCGCCGGGAAGGCTCGCGACGAGCCGCCCTCGGCTCACGCTGAGCGTCGCCTGCGACTTGAAGAGCGCTTCGAACCCCGCCGAGCACTCCATGAGCCGCCAGCCGCTATCCAGCAGCGCGAACGCGCGGCCGGTGTTCAGCGCATCGAGCGTGACGAGATCGCCTTTCAGCGAGCTTGCCGAAACCGCCTCCGCAGCAGCGATGGCGCTGATCACGTAGGGCGACAGGGCGGAGAAAACTCGGTGATGCTCGGGGGACGCCTATCCGGAGCTACGCTCAAGAGCCGAGAACGGATCGCCCCTTATTACTCGAGATCATCGCCAGAGCGCCGCAATCCCGGTCGCGTTCAGAACGACCAAGCCCAAGACCCAGTCGGCGAGATGCCCCCCCCCGGAGGTCTGTACTCGGGCCAGGCGACGCTTTGGTGGCGAGCCTTGGCCGCTCCAAGTCATAGTGCAATACGATTAGCACGCGCCCCGCCGGTTGAAAGCGCTCAGGTTTCTCGCCAGAATTCTCTAGAATATTTTACCAGGCGAGCATCTATCGGACAATCACCGGCTCCGAAAGGTCAGTATATTTCCGATTTAAAAGCTAATTTCCGTTCAACAAAGAGTACCGAATTTGTACAGCCATCAAAGCGATCCCGAGCGCCACGCCGACGGAAATCCAAATAATCTTCCTGATCCTGGCCTGCTGACGAAGCTTGGCTGCGGTTGAGCTTCTCTTCTGCCGACGCCGACGACGCACGGTCTCTTCAGCCATTCGCTTTAAAACTCCCGCCTTACGCTAGACGACCGAATAGCCAGCGCGATCGGACAAAACAAGACACATCACCCAGGCCAAACACGCTTATCGCGCGACATGCCTTGCTATACCAATCCTCGCCGCTTGCCCATCTCGGGCGCGACCGTCGAACCGCCGCTCCGAAATCCGCCTCCTGGAGGCGCTACTTCACGACGCGACCGGCTGCGCCGAGCGCCACCGCCAGGCGCTGGACAGGATCGCATCCAGATCGCGCGACGGAGACCAGCCCAGCATCTGGCGAGTCTTCGCATTGTCGCTGACCAGAACAGGCGCGTCGCCAGGCTGACGGGTGGCCAACCGCCTCGATGGTCCCACCTCAGCACCCGAGGCTGAAAGGCCCCCAATATCTCAAGAAATCACCCCCTATACGGGGGAAAGAAGCGCTCGTGCAGCCGTTCTGAAATGTGGGTGAAAATGTGGGCGAGCGGGCTACAAATGTAAGAAATTCAATACCATAAGCACCAAGTAGCGGACACCCTCTCCGCCACTCCCCTGCAAACAGACACCCAAAAGCGTAACGCTCGCATCGCCGCGACGCGAGGGTGCAATCTGTGTCGTGCTGACCCAAGCAAGGACGGGCGGCCCTCCCCCGATAGGGCGCCGCCCAAGTTGCCTCACCGGTGGGGTGGCGAGGGGGCTGCTTGCTAGCGCGCTTTGTGTCCAGAACGCAAGCTGATCGACACTAACTGGCACTTCGAGCGCCATTTCATTCCGAATGGTCGTCGATAGGGTGGCGGTAGGCCTCGAGGGCCTTCGGCCTCAGCGCGCGTCTCCGCGGTCGAGGTCGTCCAACGCGGTAGCGTCAGCCTGATGATCGCGCGACTGATCGACAGCCGGTAGCCGCCTTTTCGTCAGGCTCAGCAGGGTCGCGCCGATCAGGGCCGAGCTGAGCGAGCCGACCAGCACGCCGACCTTCACCTCGTTTTGCAGCGCTGCGTCGCGGAACGCCAGCAGACCAATGAAGAGACTCATGGTGAAGCCGATGCCGCAGAGCAGGCTGACCCCATAGAGCTGCGCCCAGGAGGCCGCCACCGGCAGGCGCGCGACGCCCAGGCGGATGGCGAGCCACGCCGCCCCGAACACGCCGATCTGCTTGCCGAAGAACAGCCCCAGGGCCACGCCGAGCGTCACGGGCTCCGCCAGGACCGACGGCGTCATGCCGGCGAACGACAGGCCCGCATTGGCGAAGCCGAAGATCGGCACCACCAGGAAGGCCACCCAGGGCGAGAGCGCATGCTCCAGGCGATGCAGCGGCGAGGTCGCGTCGTCCGGCGCAGCCTTCGAGGCGTGCAAGGGGATGGTCATGGCCAGCACCACGCCGGCGATGGTCGCATGAACTCCGGACAGAAGGACCAGCCACCACAGCGCCGCGCCCATCAGCAGATAGGGCGCGAGCCGCTTCACCTTCAGTCGATTGAAGCCCACCAGCACCAGGGTGACGAACCCCGCGCCCATCAGGGCGGCGGTGTTGAGTTCAGCGGTATAGAACACGGCGATGATCAGAACCGCCACGAGGTCGTCGACGATCGCCAGCGTCGCGAGGAAGATCTTCAGGCTGGTCGGGACGCGTGATCCCAGAAGCGAGAGGACGCCCAGCGCGAAGGCGATGTCCGTCGCCGTCGGAATTGCCCAGCCGCGCAGCGTCTCTGGACTGCCGGCGTTCAGACTTGCGTAGATGAGGCCTGGAACAACGACGCCCCCCGCCGCAGCGATGCATGGCAGCGCGCGGTTGGCCCAGGTCGATAACTGCCCGTCCAGGAACTCTCGCTTGATCTCCAGGCCGACGAACAGAAAGAAGATCGCCATCAGGCCGTCGTTGATCCAGTGCAGCAGATCAAGCCCAGCGAACGGGACATGCAGGGCGTGGAAATAGCCCTCCGCCAGCGGCGAGTTGGCGACGAAGAGGGCAAGAACGGCGCAGGCCATCAGAAGCAGACCGCCGGCGGCCCCGCTTTCCAGAAGCTCTCTCAGAAGGGACAGTTTGCGGACGCGTTGCAGCATGGCGCGGGTCTCCGCGCTGGCGGCCCGACCAACGTAAACCCTGATCGACCAAGACGATCGACCACCCAAGCCCGGCCTATCGCATCAGACACCCGGACGGGCAAGCCGTCGAAGCGGCTTTGACGGCTAGATCATCGCGCGAACCGCCTGGCCGATCCGCTGGGCTTCCGGCCCCAGGACGACGTGCGCCGCGTGCTCGCTCACGCGAACAAAGCCGCGCACGCCTGCGGTGTGAAGGGCGGCTTGATCGACGCGTTGGGGGTCGTTGAGGACGACGCGCAGTCGGCTGGCGTGGACGGAGAGGTCGCGGAGGTTGTCGGCGCCGCCGAGGGCGGCCAGGAGGGCCTTGGCCGCCTGGGAGACATCGGGAGCCGGCGCGGTGATCGGCGCGGGCGGAGCGCTGATGGCGTGCCGGATCTCGCCGGCGACGGTGTCGGCGATGGGCCCCAGCACCACCTGCAGGGCCTTGTCGGAGGGCCGGACGACGCCCCGGGCGCCCAGCGCCTTGAGGGCCGGCTCGTTGACCAGGCCCTGGTCGACCACGATCAGCCGCAGACGGGTGGTGCACGCATCGACGCTGACCAGATTGGCCGCGCCGCCCAGCGCCGCCAGCATGTCGGCCCCGCGCCCGCCGCCGGTGGTCACCGCCTGGGCGGAGGGCGGCGCCTCGTCCTCGCGGCCGGGGGTCTTCAGGTCAAAGCGCAGGATCGCGAACCGGAAGACCCCGTAATAGAGCGCGCCATAGACCAGCCCCACCGGGATCAGCAGCAGCGGGCGCGTGGCCTTGTTGAAGTTCAGCACATAGTCGAACAGACCCGCCGAGAACCCAAAGCCCAGCTTGACGTCCAGCATGTTCATCAGGGCCATCGACAGGCCCGTCAGCAGCGCGTGGATGGCGAACAGCACCGGCGCCAGGAACATGAACGTAAACTCGATCGGCTCGGTCACGCCCGTCAGGAACGAGGTCAGGGCCAGCGAGCCCAGCATCCCCGCCACCGCCTTGCGACGCTCGGGCCGCGCGGTGTGCAGCATGGCCAGGCACGCGGCCGGCAGGCCGAACATCATCACCGGGAAGAACCCGCTCATGAACGCCCCGGCGGTCTTGTCCCCGGCCGCGAACCGGTTGAGGTCGCCGGTGACCCCGTTGAAGTCGCCCAGGATGAACCAGACCACATTGTTGAGGATGTGGTGCAGGCCCGTGACGATCAGCAGGCGATTGAGCAGGCCATAGACGACCAGGCCCAGATCGCCCGACGCGGTGACCAGGCCGCTGAGCCCGTCGACGCCGGCCTCCAGCGTGCTCCAGAACGCGCCGAACAGCAGGGCCAGGACGACGCCGGCCAGGCCCGCCACGATCGGCACGAACCGCCGGCCGCCGAAGAAGGCTAGGTACTCGGGCAGCTGGATGGTGCTGTAGCGGTTGTACAGCGCGCCGCTGATCACGCCCGACAGGATGCCCACCGGGATCGACAGCTTGCCGATCTCCTTGGCCTTCCAGGCGGCTATGGCGAGATCCTTGGCTCCCTCGACCGCCTTGGCCGCCACCTCGGGCGGGGCGACCAGCAGCGCCTCCACCCCCTTGGTGGCGATGACATAGCAGACCACGCCCGCCAGGCCGGCGGCGCCGTGGTTCTCGCGGGCCAGGCCCACCGCCACGCCGATGGCGAAGATCAAGCCAAGGCTGGCGAAGATCGCCCCGCCGGCCGCGCCGAAGGTGTTGGCCACCGACAGCGACATCCCGTGGGTGGCCGCCGCCAGGGCCGGCGCGCCCAGCAGGTCCGGCTGGCCGATGCGCAGGAGCAGCGCCGCCACCGGCAGCACCGCGATCGGCAGCATCAGGGCCCGGCCCAGCGGCTGCAGGATCTCGAGCGGAGACCTCATGGGTTCAAGCCTCCGAGGGGGGTGTTGGTCTGGCCTTGCACGAGCGCGCGGACCGCCTGCGGCGAGGTCTGCTCCAGGGCCTGGGCCGCCAGGGCGCGGCAGGCCTCCAGCGACAGCGCCCGCACCCGGGCCTTCACGTCCGGCGCGATCGAGGCCGTGGTCGACAGCTCGGCGACCCCAAGGCCCAGCAGGATCGGGGTGGCGTCCAGGTCCGAGGCCAGGCCGCCGCACACCCCCACCCAGCGATGATGCCTGGCTGCGCCCTGGCAGGTCTGGTCGATCATCCGCAGCACCGCCGGGTGCAGGGCGTCGATGCCGGCGGCCAGTTCGGGGTTACCCCGGTCCATGGCCAGCACGTACTGGGTCAGGTCATTGGTGCCGATCGACAGGAAGTCGGCCTCGGCCGCCAGCAGGTCGGCGGTGACGGCGGCGGCCGGGGTCTCGATCATCACCCCCAGCTGGACGCGATCGGTGATCCCAAGCTCGCGCTTGGCCTCCTCCAGCACCGCGCGCACCGCGCGCAGCTCATCAAGGCTGGCCACCATCGGGACCATGATCTTGCACTGGCCCCGCGGCTCGACCCGCAGGATGGCGCGCAGCTGGGCCTTCAACAGATGCGGCCGCCACAGGCTGACCCGCACCCCGCGCAGGCCAAGGGCCGGGTTCTCCTCGGCCGGGATCGGCAGGTAGGGCGCGGCCTTGTCGCCGCCGACATCCAGCGTTCGGATGATCAGGGGCCGGCCGTCCAGGGCCTCGGCGATGGCCTGGTACTGGCGGGCCTGCTCGTCCTCGTCGGGCGGCGTGTCGCGGTCCAGGAACAGGAACTCGGTGCGCAACAGGCCCGAGCCCTCGGCGCCGTTGGCCACGGCGGCCTGGGCGTCGGCGACCGAGCCGGTGTTGGCGAAGACCTCGATACGCACCCCGTCGCGCGTCACCGCCGGCTCATGGGCGGCGGCCTTGGCGGCGGCCTTGCGCTGCTGGCGTTGGGCGAGCGCCGTCTGCGCGGCCTCCAGGGCCTTGGCGTCGGGGGCCACGCGCAGGGTTCCCGCATCGGCGTCCAGGATCAGGGTCGCCCCGTCCTTGACCTTCGACAGCGCCCCGCCGACGGCCACCAGGGCCGGGACGCCCATGGCCGCGGCCAGGATGGCCACGTGCGAGGTGGGCCCGCCCCGCGCGGTGGCGAAGCCGGCGAGGGCGGCGGGGTCTGCGCCCATCAGCTGCGAGGGCAACAGCTCGTCGGCCAGCAGGATCGAGCCCGGCGCCAGCGCCGCGCCCGTCTCTTCCTCGCCGCTGAGGGCGCGCAGGACCTGGCGTTCCAGGTCGATCAGGTCATCGACCCGTTCGGCCATGCGGCGATCGCCCAGCGCCTGCAGCGCCTGGACATAGCCGCCCACGGCCCGGCGCCAGGCAAAGCCTGCGCTCTTGCCGTCCACGATCAGGCGATGGGCGCCGGCATAGAGTTCGGGATCGTCGAGGAACGCCTGGTGGGCCGCCAGGATCGCCTTGCGGGCCTTGTCGCCGGTCTCGGCGGCCTTGCCGATCCGGGCGCGGACCGTCTCCAGGGCCGCGACCAGGGCCGCTTCCTCGTGGGCGACGCCCTCGCCGGCCTCGCGCACCACGATCTCGGCGGTCGACAGCCGCACGGCCTTGCCGATGGCCAGGCCCGGCGCGGCCGGCACGCCCTTCAGCACCCCGTCGCGCGGCAGTGGCGCGGGCGGGGGCGGTTCGGAGGGTTCTGTCTTGGTCGGGGAGGTCTTGGCGGCCACCGGCGCGCCCTCGCCCATGCCGCCTTCGATCAGCTCGGCCAGGGCCGCCACCGCCGCCTGGGCGTCCGGTCCCGAGGCCAGCAGCTGGATCGTGTCGCCATGGCGGATGGCCAGGGACATCAGCCCCACCGGGCTCCTGGCGTTGGCCCGGCGCGGGCCGGTCACCAGGGTCAGGTCCGACGCGAAGGTCTTGGCCATCTGCGCGATCCGCGCGGCCGGGCGGGCATGGATCCCGTGGGCCAGGGGCACGATGATCTGGCGGGTGATCTGGTCTGCGGTTCCGGACGCAGCGGCGAGCGATGCGCCCGCGATCGGCGACAGCTCCATCAGGAACTGGCCCACGCCGATCTGGCGGTCCTGGTCGCGGCGCACGATCTGGAAGGCCTCGCCGTTGGTGATCACCACCGGCGTGATCAGGCTGCGGGCCCGCTGAGCCAGGAGGTCGAGGTCGAAGCCGATCAGCCGATCGCCCGCCTTCACCGTCTGGCCTTCCTCGACAAAGACCTCAAAGCCCTCGCCGTTCAGCGCCACGGTCTCCAGGCCCACATGCATCAGGATCTCTGCGCCGTTCGTCGCCCGCAGCGTCACCGCATGGCGCGCCCGGTGCACGCTCACCACCGACCCGTCGCACGGCGCGTGCAGCGTCGAGCCCAGCGGATCAATCGCCAGCCCATCGCCCAGCATACGCTCGGCGAACACCGCATCCGGCGCCTCCTCCAGCGCCGAAACCCAGCCCTGCAAGGGGGCCGTGAG
>NZ_PJRR01000015.1 GCF_002858865.1 Caulobacter vibrioides
GCGCGTGCAGCGTCGAGCCCAGCGGATCAATCGCCAGCCCATCGCCCAGCATACGCTCGGCGAACACCGCATCCGGCGCCTCCTCCAGCGCCGAAACCCAGCCCTGCAAGGGGGCCGTGAGAACGAGATTGGACACGATCAACGCTTCCTGGACACTAGTTCGCGGGCTTGAGGGTCATGCGCTCGACCACCCAGAAAGGATCGAGGCTCCTGGAGGTGAAGGTCAGGCAGAGATCGGCCTTTTCCGCCCGTGCGGGCAAGCGACCTTCGATGGTCGAGAGGCCAGGATTGCGCGCGGCGTCGCCAAGCGGAATCGCGGCGATCCTTTCGCCAGAGCAGCCCAGGCGCACCTCCAGCTCGCCGCCCGGCGTGGCCGGCGGATGCAGCGGGATCTTGTCGCGGTCTTTGCCGACCTGGAAGTTGAACGGGATCTGGGTGACGCGGGCGCTGAGCATCGCGCCCTTGTCGAGGCGCGCGCCTTCCCAGATCCAGCAGGGATTGAAGATGTCGACCATCATCATCGGACGCTGATCGAGCGCGGCGGGCGCATCGTCGATCATGGTCAGCGGCACCTGCTGGGTGCAGAGCTTGAGCTGACCGCTCGTTCGCGTCTGGAGAAGGTCCGCCGACATCGTCCAGGACCGCTCACGACCCAGCGGCTGGCCCTCAACGAAGGTCTGCGCTTTCAGCACCGCGCCGGTGGGTAGCGCTATGGGGCCGGCATAGGTCGAAGACGTCGCCGTCGGCGCCTTGCCATCGGTAGTGTAGCGGATCTGACCGACGCCGAGGCCCGTCGACAACGCCACACGCGTCTTGCCCCCCTCGGCCTCCGACAGCGCCGGCTGCGGCTCGAACGGAACCGGATTGGCCGCAACGCCGAGGACCTTCAAGCGCGCCATCTCGGCGGGGAGCCGCTTGGCGAAGCCGTCCCAGTCGGCGCTGGCTTCGGGCGACCAGGCCCGCTCGGCCAGGGCCACAGCGCGCGGGAAAGCCATCAGCTGCATGCGCTGGTCGGTCTGCATATGCTCGGTCCAGACATTGGCCTGGACGCCGAGGATGTGCTTGCGCTCGTCCGGTGTCAGTTGGACCGGCGCCGGGTCGAAGGCGTAGACGTCCTTCAGGCTGGAGATGTGACCTCGTCCGGTCGGCTCCTCGGCCGAGGCGCTCTGGCGGTGGTCGAGATAGAGCACCGGATGCGGCGACAGCACCGTGTCATGGCCCTGCTTGGCGGCGGCGATCGCGCCGTCGATGCCGCGCCAGGACATCACCGTGGCGTTGGGCGCAAGACCGCCCTCGAGGATCTCGTCCCAGCCGATCAGGCGGCGGCCGCGCTTTTCCAAGCTCTTGCCGACGCGCTGGATGAACCAGCTCTGCAGCTCATGTTCGTCCTTGAGCCCCAGTTCCTTGATCTTGGCCTGGACCTTCGGGCTGGCCTTCCACTGGTCCTTGATCGCCTCGTCGCCGCCGACGTGGATGAAGGTCGACGGGAAGATGTCCATCACCTCGTTCAGCACATCGTCGAGAAAGGCGAAGGTGGCGTCATCGGTGTTGTAGAGCCACGGGAAGATCCCCCAGTCGCCCATCTTGCTGGCGTCCGGCGGCGCGGTTCCCAGCTGGGGATAGGCGACGATCGGCGCCAAGGCGTGACCGGGGGTCTCGATCTCGGGAACCACGGTGATGTTGCGCGCGGCGGCGTAGGCGACCAGCTCACGGGCCTGGTCCTGAGTGTAGAAGCCGCCGTACTTCGGATACCTCACCGCCGCGCCGGGGTTGCGGCGCCAGGCGGCGACCTGCGTCAGCTTCGGATACTTCTTGATCTCCAATCGCCAGCCCTGATCGTCGACCAGATGCCAGTGGAAGGTGTTGAGCTTGTGCGCGGCCATCGCGTCGATCACCGCCTTGAGGGTGTCGAGCGACTGGTAGTGGCGGGCGCTGTCGATCATCAGGCCGCGCCAGGCGAAGCGCGGCGCATCCTCGATGCTGGCGGCGGGAAGCGCGACGGGCCCCTTGGCCTCGTCCGGGGTCGCCAGCTGCCAGAGCGACATCGCGCCGTAGAACAGGCCGGCGCGCTTGGCGGCGGCAATGGTCGCGCCCTTGGCGTTGATATCGAGCTTGTAGGCTTCGCCCCCCGGACCTTCGCGCGTGAGGACGATGGCGTCGGCTGCGGGCGGCCCCTCAACCACCTTGGGCCGGAAGCCTCGCGACCTCTGGATCAGGTCGGCCAGTTGCAGCGCCACGCCCTTGGCCTCGACGTCGCCCCTGGCGACATGGATTCGGGTGGCGGCCGACAGGGTGAAGGTCCCCTCGGCGCGAACGACCTTGGCGGGCGCCGGCGTGATCGTGAGACTGTCGGCGAAAGCGCCGGTCGCGAGCGCAGCGGTCAGCGCGAACGCCGAGACGGCGACGATACGGAGCGGGGTCAAGGTCACGCAGCCTCGCAGGAAAGGTCGTGGGCGGCCGGCAAAAAGCGGGCGGGACGGCAGGGCCGCCCCGCCCCAGCTCCATGCTTGCAGTCAGGAGGGGTAGGATCAATGCGCAATGACCGGAGACTTCGGATCCCGCCGAAGCCTCCGGCCGCTGACCGTCTTAGAACGCGACGTTCAGCGTGACTTGCAGCTTGCGGCCCGTGCGGTAGACGCCGCGCGGCAGGGCCGTGGTGTTTGCGTAGGCGTAGTATTCGCTGTCCAGCAGGTTCTGGCCGGAGAGCGACATCGTGATGTTCTTGGTCACGGCGTAGCCCACGGTGGCGTCGAGGGTCTTGGCGGCCTTGACGAACATGTCGTCGCCGCGATCGACGCCGGTGAAGTACTTCGAGCGCCAGGTGAAGGTGGCCCGGGCCGAGAACGGACCGTTCTCGTAGAAGGGGCTGAGGTTGACCTGGTTCTTCGAGCTGTAGGGCAGCGGCGCGCCCGACTGGCCCGAGGCGTCGGCGTAGGTGTAGTTGGCCAGAAGGCCAAAGCCCCCGCCGAAGGTCTGCTGGTAGGCCATCGCCAGACCCTTGACCTCAGCCGAGCCCGCATTGAACGGACGGCTGATCTGGTAGGTCGTGACCTTGCCTTGCGACTGGTTGAAGTACGATTCCGGCTGGGTGCGCTGCAGGATGTAGTTGGAGATGTCCTTGTAGAACACCTCCGCCGACAGGATCGCCTGGGGCTGGAAGTACCACTCGGCCGAGGCGTTGAAGTTGCTCGACTTGTAGGGCTCCAGCGCCGGGTTGCCGCCGCCGCCCGTGAGGATGCCGTCCGACAGCCAGAAATAGTTGGTCATGTCCGAATAGTTCGGACGCGCGATCACCTGGGCCGCCGCGAAGCGAAGGACGAGGTCCTCACGGGCGTCGACGATGATGTTCACGCTGGGCAGGACATTGTCGTAGCTCTTCTTGGTCGACTTCCAGCTCCAATCGGCCGCCTTGTTGCAGGCCGCGCCGGGCTTGCAGACATAGCCAGCGCTGTCGACCGAGGTCTTCACATAGCGGACGCCGAAGTTGCCGCGCACGTTGTCGGCCTTGAAGTTGGCCTGGGCGTACAGGGCGTCGATGTCTTCCTGGATGTTCCAGTTGCCGGCCGTGAACTCGGCGGCCGCGAAGATCGACGGCTTGGGCATGGTGGCGCCCGCCGCCAGCCACTTGCCGCTTTCGACGTACGAGACCATCGCATTGCCGTCGATGCGGAAGCGGTTCTGCATCTGGGTCCCGACGCCGTCGAAGCCCTTCAGATAGTTGCTGGGCACGGTCGAGGGATTGAACGACGAGGCCGGAGCGGCGACGCCGGTGATGGCGATGCCCGCGTACTGCTGGCCCGTCTGGTGTTCACGACGCTTATAGCCGACCTGGACGCGCTGGATCACGCCGTCGAAGTCCTTGCCGAAGTCGAACTGGGCGTACTTTTCCTCGTCCGAGGTGGGCTTGCTGACGAGGTTGCCGCTCCAGCCCGGATCGGTCGCAAACGCACTCGGATTGCCCAGCACGTTGGTGGTGTAGGTCAGGCTGCCCGGGCTCTTGGGCGCGCCGCTGATGTCGACCGTGTAGCTGGCCCAGTTCAGGAATTCGAGGAACACCTGACGCTTGGTGCCGCCGTCGGCGGTCGACTTGCCGACCTCGCCGTTCAGGTCCCAGCCATCACCCTTGTAGCCGCCCTTCAGATGGAAGGTGTCGGACTTCAGGCCGGCCTCACGGTGCTGCACGTCCAGAACGCTGAGCGCGTTGTTGAACGAAGCCTTGGAGACGACGCCATTGTTGACGGTCAGGCCGGTCAGGGCGCCCAGGCTGTTCCACGTGTTGCCCTGGAAGGCGTACATCGACTGGTTGGTGTTGTCGTAGTCGGCGTCGATCTTCAGCCAATTGAACTCCAGCGAGAGCTGGTCGTTCGGCTTGTACTGCAGCGCCGTGGTGTAGGTCGTGCGCGTGCGGCCCTGCTCGAAATAGGACGCGCCAAAGGCGTTCGGGCTGCGGGCGCCCAGGTTCGCCGTCAGCGTGCTGGCGCACGAGCCGACGCAACCCTTAGTCCGCGAGTCGACCGGATTGTCCGGGTTGCCGCCGGCCCACTGGTTCGCCGCGATCGTGCCGTAGGTCTCGACGCCGTCGCGACGCAGCTGATCTTCCGCGCGCTGGATCGAGAAGCTGGCGCCGAAGGTGTTGTCAGCGTTCTTCCAGCTGGCCAGCAGCGAGCCCTGCAGATCGCCCTTCTTCGAGCGATCGGTGTAGAGATAGCTTACCGCGCCGGCGATCGTGCCGGACTTCAGGTCCAGCGGCTTGCGGGTGTTGACGATAACAGTGCCGCCGATGCTGCCTTCGTCTATGCGCGCTTCGGGCGACTTGTAGACGTCGACCTTGCCGACGATCTGCGGCGCCAGCAGCGCATAGTTGAAGGTGCGGCCCGGAGAATCCAGGATGAACCAGTCGGCCGAGGCGACGGTCTGGCCATTGAGCAGGGTGCGGTTCAGCGCGGGGTCGGTGCCCAGGATGCTGACCTTCTCGCCTTGACCGAAGGCGCGATCGACGGTGACGCCCGGAACGATGGTCAGCGCCTCGGCGACGTTCGTGCTCGGGAACTTGCCCACATCCTCGGCGGTGACCACGTCGACGATCGCGTCAGCCTTGCGCTTGGACTCGATCGATTGCAGCAGCGAGGCGCGGATCCCGGTGATCACCACCTGCTCCACCTCGTTGCCGCCGCTCTGGGCCATGGCCGGCGCGGCGATCATGACCACCATGGCGCTGGCGGACGCCGCCAGGACGGATTTACGGATAGTCTTCATACTCGGCTTCTCCCCATTGTGCCGGGCCGATCAAGCCTGGAGCCGAACCCCAAGCCCAATGTGATACCAATTTCCTGGGAGGATCCGCAGAAAGTGGTACTTCTCAGGCCTCGGGAGGCGACTGTGACGGAATTTTCTCGAATGACAAGACCAAAAAGAAACCAATTGCAGACCGGGTCGTTATTGGTATGAGAATGGTCCTATGTTATCGGAGCGGACGGGGAGCGCCGCTCAGAGGCGCAGGGAAGCTCAAGGCAGGGAGGGCGCAGCCATGACGTTTGCGGAACGAATCGGCCGTCTCGACGCCACCGGCGATCACGCCCCACTGTACCGGCAGCTGCAGCGCGCGCTGCGCGAAGCCATCCAGAAGAAGGTGCTGGCTCCGGACGACGCCCTTCCCGCCGAGCGGGACATGGCGGACGAATTCAACATCTCGCGCATCACCGTTCGCAAGGCGCTGGACGGCCTGGTCAGCGAGGGCCTGCTGACGCGCCGCCAAGGCGCCGGGACCTTTGTCGCCGCGCGGGTCGAGAAGAGCTTCTCCAAGCTGTCCTCGTTCACCGAGGACATGATCTCTCGCGGCCGCGTCCCGCGCAGCGAGTGGATCAGCCGCAGCGAGGGCCAGGTGACCCCCGAGGAGTCGCTGACCCTGGGCCTGTCGCCCGGAACCCCGGTCTATCGGTTCGCACGGATCCGCTATGCGGACGGCGCGCCGATGGCGGTGGAATACACAACGATCGCGGCCTTCGCCCTGCCCTCCACCGAAGTGGTCGGCACATCGCTCTATGAAGCGCTGGAGACGACCGGTCACCGCCCGGTGCGCGCGCTCCAGCGGCTGCGCGCGGTGCTGTTCCAGGCCGAGCAGGCGGACCTGCTGGGCGTGCCCGTCAAGGACGCCGGCCTGCTGATCGAGCGGCGAGGCTTCCTGAAGGACGGGCGGGCCGTCGAGGTCACGCAATCCTACTACCGCGGCGACGCCTACGACTTCGTCGCCGAACTGAATTCCCTGTCCTGAGTACGCGCTGAAGTCGGAGGAGTAGAGCTTGGAGGCGACCGTCTTGACCCGTCATGAGACCCCCGCGCCCACAGGCGCGTCGCCTCCGAGCCTGGCGCCGGCCTCGACCCACATGTTTCGGGAGGCCGGCGAGGCCGCCAGGGTCGCCGCCGTCCAGCTGACCGCCAACGCCCCGAAGATCCAGGCGCTGGCCCAGCGCCTGCGCGCAAACCCGCCCAGGGTCGTGGTCACCTGCGCCCGGGGCAGCAGCGACCATGCCGCCACCTTCGCCCGTTACCTGATCGAGACCAAGGCCGGGGTGCTGACCTCGTCTGCGGGCCCTTCGGTCAGCTCGGTGTACGACGCCTCCCCTAACCTTGAGGGCGCGCTCTATCTGGCCATTTCCCAGTCGGGCAAAAGCCCCGACCTGCTGGCGGCTGTGAAGGCCGCCAAGGCGGCCGGCGCCCACGCCGTGGCGCTGGTGAATGTCGTCGACTCGCCGCTGGCGGCGCTGGCGGACGAGGTCATTCCTCTGCATGCCGGGCCAGAGCTCAGCGTCGCAGCCACCAAGTCCTACATCGCAGCCCTCGTCGCGGTGACCCAGCTGATCGCGGCCTGGACCGAGGACGCAGAGCTTACTGCGGCTCTGCAGGACCTTCCCGCAGCCCTGGCGGCCGCCTGGACCCTGGATTGGTCCCTCGCGGTCGAGCGCCTGAAGACCGCCAGCAACCTCTATGTGCTGGGGCGCGGCGTCGGCTTTGGCGTCGCCCTGGAAGCCGCCCTGAAGTTCAAGGAGACCTGCGGCCTGCACGCCGAGGCCTTCAGCGCCGCCGAGGTGCTGCATGGCCCGATGGCCCTGGTGAAGGACGGCTTCCCCGCCCTCATCTTCGCCCAGAACGATGAGAGCCGCGCCAGCGTCGACGAGATGGCCGCCGGCCTGCGGGCGCGCGGCGCCAGCGTGCTGATCGCCGGTGGCGCCGGCGACGCGCCAGACGCGCTGCCGACCCTTGCCAGTCACCCTGTGCTGGAGCCGATCCTGATGATCCAGAGCTTCTACCGCATGGCCAATGCGCTCTCGGTCGCGCGTGGCTATGATCCAGATAGCCCGCCGCATCTGAACAAGGTCACCGAAACCGTCTGATGCCGGCTGCTCTGATCAATGGCCGCGTCCTGACGGAGAGCGGCGTCGTCGAAGGCAAAGCCGTCCTGGTCAAGGACGGTCTGATCCTGGACGTCATCGACGCCGCGCAGACGCCTTCGGACGCCAAGCCTCGCGACCTGAAGGGCGGCCTGCTGGTCCCCGGCTTCATCGACACCCAGGTCAATGGCGGCGGCGGCGTGCTTTTCAACGACGCGCCCACGGTCGAGACGATCGCGACGATCGGCGCGGCGCACCGTCGCTTCGGGACAACGGGCTTCCTGCCCACCCTGATCAGCGACGATCTGCGCGTCGTCGACCAGGCGATGCGCGCCACCGAGGAGGCCATCGCGCAGGGCGTGCCTGGGGTCCTTGGCCTTCACATCGAGGGCCCATTCCTGAACCCCAAGCGCAAAGGCATCCATGACGCCGGAAAATTCCGGGTGATCGACGACGAGGCGCTGGCGCTGCTCACCTCGCTCAAGCGCGGCAAAACGCTGGTGACCCTCGCGCCGGAACGCACCACGCCCCAGATCATCCGGCGCTTGGCGGACGCCGGCGTGATCGTGGCCGCAGGTCACACCAACGCCCTCTACGCGACCATGCGTCAGGCCCTGGAGCATGGCCTGACCGGCTTTACGCACCTCTTCAACGCCATGTCGCCCCTGACGAGCCGCGAGCCCGGCGCAGTCGGCGCGGCGCTGGAGAGCCCGGACGCCTGGTGCGGGATCATCGTCGACGGCCGCCATGTCGACCCGGTGGTGCTGAAAATCGCTCTGCGGACCCGCGCCCTCGACCGCTTCATGCTGGTCACCGACGCGATGCCGACGGTGGGTCTGCGTGACAAGCGGTTCAATCTTCAGGGCCGGGATATCCGCGTGGTCGACGGTGTCTGCGTTGATGACCACGGCACCCTGGCGGGATCGGATCTCGACATGATCGGCGCAGTGCGCAACGCGATCGACCTGCTGGACCTTAGCTTGGACGACGCCGTGATGATGGCGTCCCACGCCCCGGCGAGTTTCCTGGGTCTTGGACACGGTCGCGGCCTGATCGCGCCGGGCTATGCGGCGGACCTATGCTTGCTGAATGACCGCCTGGAGGTCGCGGCCACCTGGATCGACGGCCAGGAAGGCTGAGACGGGTGCTTTGGATGCAGAAAGGGCGCCGACCGTGAGGTCAGCGCCCTTTCCATCTTTAGCCCTGGAGCCAGTGGAAGCTTAGAACTTCCACTTCACGCCCAGATAGTACTGACGACCGTAGTGCACGTACTCTTCCGAGATCATGCGGGTCGAGTCGTTGAGCTTGCTGTCCTTTTCATCGGTCAGGTTGATCATTTCCAACGTGACCGTGAAGTTCTTGAAGTTGTAGCTGACCTGGCTGTCGATGTTCAGCGTCTTTTCCTTGATGCGGACATCGTTGTTGTTGGTCGCCGACGGCGCCACCTGGATCAGGTACGGGTCACGATACGAGGCCGAGATACGGGCCTTGAAGTCGTTCTTTTCGTAGTAGAGCGTCGCGTTGTAGGCGTCGGGCGACAGGTTCACCAGCGGCTGGGTCAGCATGACCGCCGGCGTGACCAGGGCGCGGGGCGTGCCCGCATAGACCGGGTTGGCGATCACGTACTGGATGTCGCTCTGCACGTGGGTGTAGTTCACGATGCCGCCGAAGCCATCGAACGGCGCCGGCAGGAAGGTGAACGGACGCTGCAGCGAGACTTCAAAGCCCTTCAGCTTGCCGCCGGGGGTGTTGATCTGGGTCGTGACCGTGAACAGCGTATCGGCGGTGTTGCCGTTCGACAGCAGGTTGTCCGGCAGCTCGGTTTCAGCCCACGGCACCGCGACCGACGAGGTCTGGATGTAGGACTTGATGTCCTTCTGGAAGAAGCCGACCGAGAACAGGGTTTCCTTGTCCGGATACCACTCGAAGCTCAGGTCCAGATTGTTGGCGAGCATCGGGTTCAGTTCGGGATTGCCGCGCGTCAGGGTCTGAGCCTGCTGGCTCATCGCCGTGAAGCCGGGCGACAGGTTCGGCAGCTGCGGACGCGTCATCACCTTGGCGGCGGCGAAGCGGACGAAGAAGCTGTCGAACGGCTGGGCCGAGATGTTCAGCGACGGCAGGGTGTTGGTGTACTGGCGCCGGACCGTCTGGGTGGCGGCGATCGGCACGCGCTGGCTGAAGGTGCCGCCCAGCGTGGTGACGGTCTGGGTGGTGTTGCCGGTGCTGTAGTTGCCGGTCGCTTCCTGCTCGGTCTTCACATAACGGACGCCGAAGTTGCCGCGCACCGGGATGTTGAAGATGTCGTAGTCGAAGTCGCCCTGGATGTAGAAGGCGGTGTCCTTCTCGGTGATCGCCCGCATCGCGCCCAGTTGGTTCATGACGCTGAGACGGAAGTCGCCGTTGGCGTTCACGCAGTTACAGTCATAGCCGAGCTTCTGGCGCAGCTTGTCCAGGTCCGGGGCCAGCCACGAGGTCGGCACGCCGGCCGGGATGTCGAGACCACGGCCGAAGCCGGTGATCACGCGCGACACGTCGGCCACGGTGACGCCGGGCGGCAGGCCGAACGCGGCTTCGTTGGTGAAGGTGGTGGCGGAGTTGCCGGCCAGCACGCGCGAGTTCAGACGCTTCTCCCACGAGGTGAAGCCGTACTCCTTGTACTTGGCGCCATAGCGCAGCTTGAAGCCGTCGAGGATCTGGTAGTCGACGTCAGCGAAGATGGTCTTGAACGTGTTGACCGCCTTGCTCGGACGCATGCGCAGCAGCGAGGCGTCACCCAGGGTGTTCGAGCTGCTGTAGACGTAGTTGGCCGGGTTCGTCGCATCGAAGCCGTAGTTGAAGCTCGGCAGCTTATCGTTGGCCGAGTAGTCGTAGCTGTAGTTGTCGCTGTCGTAGCGCTCGAACGAGAACGTCGTCTGTTCCGGGTTGTCCTGGATCGAGCGCGACTGGCCGTAGCCGACCTTCAGGTTGCCGCCTTCACCAAAACGGGTGTCGTAGGTCAGGGCGAACTGATTGAACTCGGTCTTCAGGGTGTCGTGGCGGTACTCGGTCCGCACGTCGACGTCGTCGAAGGTGCCCTTGATCAGGGTGCCCTTGCTGTCGGCCGTGAAGTTCACGACGTCGGTCTGGGGCAGGCCAGCGCCGCTGCGGGCGAACGAGATGATTTCCAGATAGGTCTCGTCACGATTGTTCTGGAACTTGGCCAGCATCGTGTCGAGGGTCAGGGTCGAGCGATCATTCGGGCGCCATTGCAGCGAGCCGGTCACGCCCAGACGCTCTTGATCATAGTCCAGACGGCCGTAGCGCGGGATCCGCGGGTGCCAGAGGTTGTTGGCGGTGCCCGCGGCGGCGGTCACAGTCGGGGCGGTGCCGCCCGTGACCGTGCCGATCTGGGCGCAGGTCAGGGCCGGACCGCTGACAGGGTTGTAGGCCGCGCCCGTGCACGGGAACGCCGTCGAGGAGTTGAAGCGGACCGAGGGGTTTTCCCAACGACCGGTCGAGGAGCCTTCTTCGCGCTGGGCGCGGGTGGCGTAGGCGACCGACAGCAGCGCGCCGACTTCACCGATGCCGGTGTCCCAGCGATTGCTGACCAGGAAGGTGTAGCGCGGGTCGTTCTTCCGCGACAGATCGTTGTAGCCGACCTTGGCGCTGGCGCTCATCGTGAACTTGCTGAAGTCGAACGGACGGCCGGCTTGCAGGTCGACGATCGCGCCCAGCGAGCCTTCTTCGTTCATGGCCGAGGTCGACTTGCGCACCGTGACGCTGTTGAACAGCTCCGAGGCGAAGATCGAGAAGTCGAACTGGCGGCCGCGGTTGGCGCCGCCGGAGCCGTCCTTGCCGCCGGTGGTGGCCAGGGCTTCCAGGCCGTTCAGGCGCACGACGGTGAAGTCAGGACCCAGACCGCGGACGGTGATGGTGCGGCCTTCGCCGCCGTCACGGTCGATCGAAACGCCCGGCACGCGCTGCAGCGATTCCGCCAGGTTCAGGTCGGGGAAATCCGCGATGTCCTGCGCCTTGATGACGTCGACAAGGTCGTTTTCACGACGCTTGACGTCGAGCGCGTTGGCCAGCGAGGCGCGGAAACCAGTGACGACGACGGCTTCGATCTCGTCGGACGCGGGGGCCGGAGCGGTTTGCGCGCTCGCCGCGCCCGCGAAAGCCATCGCCAGCGCCAGGGCGCCGCCCGAGACGCCGTATTGCAGGCCGCGCACGCGCCCCGTGGTATTCTTGGACATAGAACCTCCTCCCGTTCGACCATTGGACGGCGACGTAGCCGCCGCCTTGGCCTTCGTCTCGGCTCCGCGTCCTTCCCGCGAAACCGCCCCTTGGCCTTGAAGTCTTCGTTTTTTGCCACCGGTGTCAGAAACCGATCTGTGTTCCTGACACCGGTATCAGAGTGCTAACAAAGCCGGGGGCGACCGGCAAGGCCACAAAGCGGTCACAACCCAACAGACTCCGCCGGTCGTTGCGTTTCCGACACAATGTTCGCTCAGCGAAGCGGGCCTCAGGCCTCTTCGGGGCGGAAATGACTGACCTTGTAGAGCCCCTGGAGCATGGAGTCGCGCTGTGCGGTTGGCAAGCTGCCCCCCACACTCCGCAAAAGCTTCAGGGCGTTCAGGTGGACGTCGACCGCGTCCCATCGCCAGGCGCCAACCTCAGCGCAGTTGTCCGCCAATCCGCAGAGAGACATGGCGGCGCGATCCAGACCGGTTCCGGCCACAAAGGCGCTGACGTCGATGATCCGCGACGCGAGGACGTACAGGGCCTCGAACGACTCGGACTCCCGGTTCTCGGCGCCTTTGCCAAAACGCGTCTCGATCTCGGCCAGGGTCTCGTCCAGGGCGGCCAGGGACGCCTCCCGAAGAGACTCCACGCCCGCCTCGGCCGCCGCGATGGCGTCCTGGGCGAGCAAGCCCCCCCGTTCCTTGATCATCTTGGACAGGCGGTTCGGTGGTTTAAATTTGCGGACGGTCATATCTGCACCTTCGCTGGGCGCATCATATTGCTGATTTCATCGTCGGACAGGTTGGGCGTCTGCGCCTCGCCCACCTCCGCCGGAAGGTCATCCTTGCGCCTGCCATCCGTCCCCGGAGGCGGGCCCATATGCTTGAATCGTCGATCCGGCCCGACGAAGGTCGGGCATTCGATGAACGCTCGGTCCTCGCGCGCGACCCAGAAGATGCGCTCCAGCAGCACCTTGGGCGTAATCGGCTTGGCCACCACATAGTTGGCGCCGGCGTCACGGATCTTGACGATCTGCGAAGTCCGCGTGTGACCCGTGACCAGGATGACGGGAATGAAGCGGTTGGCGTCCCCGCCCTCGCGTCTCAGCCACTCGATGAACTCGATACCATCGGTGACCGGCATCTGGACGTCGCTGATGATCAGATCGAAGGTCTTGGTCTTAATCAGAGACTGCGCGTCAGCGACGCTCTCGGCGCGATGCAGTTGCTTGACGCCGAAGCCGGAAACCACCTGGGACAGAATGTCCAGCGAGGGCCCGTTGTCGTCCAGCACGAGCACCGTCGCCCGTTCAAGGTTGATGCGGGTCGAAGGAAGGAGAGCGTCTGTCATCGGCGCCCTAGAAGAAGTCCAGCTCGCCGGCCTCGGCTTTCCACTCGGCTTCCTCGCTGGCGCGCAGCCTGACGACGAGATCCGAAAGGCCAAGCCCCTCCAGCAGCGGCTCGATCGACATGCTCCACTCCCCGGACGCATGCTGCCCGATGCGTTGAAGCACGGCCGAAAGGCCGTGAAGGCGTTGGCTCAGTTCGTCGAGCGCCTGAAGTCTGGTCAGGTTTGGTAGCGCCGCGCCACCTTCGGCCAGGTCGCCCACGAGGTGCTCGCAGTCCTGACAGATGGCAGCGGCCGAAGCCAACTCCGCCGCCAGACGTCGCGACAACTCGCCCACCGGAAGGAGCTCTTCGGGTGTCGCGATCGCGCTGGCCTGGAGCGGTTTTGCGGCCATGCCCTAGAACAGATCCACGTCGCCGCTCGCCACCGCCGGCATCGGCGGGGGAGTCGGACGCCGGACGTCCTGCGGCGCGTTGTCGACGGCGACCAGACGCTGACGAACCCGACCGGACGCCGGCCAGAACTCCACGCGCCGGGCCGAGACGCCGCCTGTGCTGGACGAGACGATCGGAATGCCTTCGTCGCGCAGGAAACGTTCGGCGAAGGCGGCGTTGCTGGCGCCCACGTCCGACAGGCCGTCGAACAGCTTGGCGCCGCCGAAGATCTTGGCCTCAAGACGCTCACGCCGCGCGCCGCGCTTCAGGAGGTCGTTGATCAGCACTTCCATCGCATAGGCGCCGTAGCGGACGGCGTCGCCGTCCCGGCGCCCGTCGCCGGAGTCCGGCAGCAGGAAGTGGTTCATGCCACCGACGCCGCTCTGCGGGTCGCGGATGCACGCGGCGATACAGGAGCCCAGCACCGTGGTCATGACCACGTTGGGATCGGCCGTCACATGGCTTTCCCCCTGTGTGACGTGCACCTTGACCGCGCGTTCCGGGTCGTCGTGATGGAATGAGGTCATGTCAGCTGCCCGAACACTTGCTCGATTTTTTCCTTCAGGCCTTGGACCGTGAAGGGCTTCACGCAGTAGTTGTTCACACCGAACTGCACGGCGCGCTGGACCAGTTCGCGGTCGGCGCGGCCCGTCAGCATCACGAAGGCGGTCTGGCGGATCGGCGGGTGCGAGCGAACCGCCCGCAGCAACGCCAGGCCATCCATCTTCGGCATGTTGAAGTCCGAGATGACGAGGTTCGCCGGCTTGGCCAGGAGGTTCTTGAGAGCCTCCTCGCCATCGGGCGCCTCACGGATGTCCTTGAAGCCGATCTGCTGAAGCGCATTCCGGATCAAGGCCCGCATGGTGAGCTGGTCGTCGACCACCAGAACGGAGATGGTGCTTGCTTGGGGCATGGTCTATCGCCTCGCGGAGGCCAAATCGAGGATGGACTGGCCCATCGAGGACAGGCTGACCTGTCGCTCCACGGCGCCGATTTCGAAAGCGGATCGGGGCATGCCGTAGACGACGCAGCTTGCTTCGTCCTGGCCCAGCGTCTTGGCGCCGGCCTTGCGCATCGTCAGCAGGCCCTGGGCGCCGTCGCGGCCCATGCCGGTCAGGATCACCCCCACCGCCTTGTCGCCGACGGCGTGCGCCACCGAGTTGAACAGCACGTCCACCGAGGGGCGGTGCCCGCTCACGGGGTCGCCCGCGACCAGACGGCAACGCAGACCCGCCGAGCGAACGACTTCGAGGTGCGTCGCGCCGCCCGGCGCCACGTACACCTTGCCGGGCTCCAGCAAAGCGCCGTCGGAAGCCTCCTGCACCTTCGCGCCGCTCGAACGATCGAGGCGGGCGGCGAAGCTGGCCGTGAAGGTGGCCGGCATGTGCTGGGTGATGACGGTCGGCGGACAGGTCTCGGGGAACAGTTGCAGGATCGACAGCAGGGCTTCCACCCCGCCGGTCGACGACCCGATCGCCACGATGTCGCCCGAGGGCATGAAGTCCTTGCGGCGCGTGGGGGCGCTGGTCGGCGCCGCGCCGGCGTTCGTGCGAACCGAGGCGCGGGCGGCGATCTTCACCTTCGCGACGATCTCGGCCAGGGCTTCCTGGGTGCCGGTGGCGTCGGCGGGCTTGCCGACGCAGTCCACCGCGCCCAGCTCCAGGGCCCGCAGCGTCATTTCCGCGCCGGCCTGGGTCAGGGTCGAGACCATCACCACCGGCATCGGCCGCAGGCGCATGATCTTCTCAAGGAAGTCGATGCCGTTCATGTTCGGCATCTCGATGTCGAGGGTCACGACGTCGGGGTTCAGGGCCTTGATCATGCCCCGCGCCTCGAACGGGTCGCCGGCGCCGCCGACCACCTCGATATCCGGATCACGGTTGAGGGCCGCCGAGATCAGGCTCCGCATCGTGGCGGAGTCGTCGACGACAAGAACGCGAATCTTGGCCATCAGCGTCCCACCTTCCGGTAGGCGGTCAAGCCGCAGCTCTCGAACGCGGTCACCGACGTGCCGACGCGTTCGGAGTGGCCGACATAAAGACGGCCGCCGGGTGCGACGAGCGGCGCAAACCGGTTCCAGACACGTTCCTGAGTAGGTTCATCAAAGTAGATCACGACATTCCGACAGAAAATGGCGTCGAACGGGCCTTTCATTGGCCAGGACGGACCGTTGAGATTTAGTTCGCGGAACGCGACGAGGCTTCTCGCCGCCTCACAAACACGCCAACCGCGGCGATCGCTTGTATCACGCTCGAAGTATTGGCCGCGCGCGGCGGTAGGAATGCCTTCCAGCAGGCTCTCGTCGTAGACGGCGGCCCGGCCCGTGGCGAGAACGTTGGTGTCGATGTCCGTGCCCAGGATCCGGATGTCCAGATCCGCAGCGTTCGGCCAGACCGACAGCACCGTGAAGGCCATCGAATAGGGCTCTTGCCCCGACGAGCTGGCGGCGGACCACAAGCGCAGGCGGCCACCGGCGCGGACCTTGTCGGCGACCGGCTCCAGGACATTGGCGCGCAGATCATCGAAGTGGTGCGGCTCGCGGAAAAAGCGCGTGACGTTGGTGGTCAGCGCCCGGAGCATCTCCTGGCTCTCGTCATGGCCCTTATCGCTGGCGACGAAGCTGCAGTACTCGTTGAACGAGCGCAGACCCAGGGCGCGCAGGCGCTTGGCGAGACGCGAATAGACCAGCGTCGCCTTGCTGTCCGGCAGGCTAATGCCCGCCAGGTCGTAGAGCAGCGCGGCGATGCGCTTGAAGTCCTGGTTCGTGAACGCGAACTCGCCATCGACGATGGCCTCGCGGCGGTCAGAAGAGGGTGCGGTGACAGTAGACATCAGGCGGCCATAGCCTCCCGTTCAGGTAGGATGCGGTCGAGCGAGATTTCGCTGATCATGCGCCCCTCGATCGAGATGATCCCCCGCACGAAGCTGCGAACGGCGTCGCACGCGACGTCAGGGGTCGGCTGGATCATGTCGTCATTGATCGACAGGATATCGGACACGGCGTCGACCAGCAGGCCCACGGTGCGATCGCCCGCCTTGACGACGATGAAGACGCTGCGGACGGTCGGCTCGATCACCGGCATGCCCAGACGGCAAGCCAGGTCCATGATCGGCAGGACCGCGCCGCGCAGATTGATGACACCGCGCATGTAGCCAGGCGACTGCGGCAGCGTCGTCGCGGGGCTCCAGCCCCGGATCTCGCGCACAGCCATGATATCCACGCAGTACTCCTGCTCGCCCACGCGGAAGGAGATCAGTTCGCGGCGATCAGCGCTGGTGGCGGCGGCTTGGTCAGTCATGACTTACTCCGCTGCGATCAGGCTGGGCTCGGGGGGACGCGGGGCGCCCCCTTCGCGACGGCGGAGGTTGATCGTGGCGTCGACGTCGAGGATCAGAGCCACACGGCCGTCACCGAGGATCGTCGCGGCGGCGACGCCTTCGACCTGCTGATAATTCTGCTCCAGAGACTTGATGACCACCTGACGCTGGCCATGGATGGCGTCGGCGACCAGGGCGGCCCGCGAGCCGTCTTCGCCTTCGACCAGCAGCACCACGCCATCCGTCGGATGCGGGCTTTCCTCGCGATAGCCCAGCGTCAGACCCACATCGATCAGCGGCACGAAGCTGTCGCGAACCGCCAGCACCGAGCCCACCGGGCCCAGCGGACGGACCTCTTCCGGCTTCGGACGCAGGCTTTCGACAATGGCCGCCAGCGGAACCACCAAGGTCTCGCCGGCGACGTCGACCACCATGCCGTCCAGGACGGCCAGGGTCAGCGGCAGGCTGAGCGTGAAGGTCGAGCCTTGGCCCGGACGCGAGGAGATCGAGATGCGGCCGCCCAGAGCCTGCACCGAGCGCTTGACCACGTCCATGCCGACGCCGCGGCCCGACACGTCCGAGATCTTTTCGGCGGTCGAGAAGCCCGGCAGGAAGATCAGGTTGTCGATTTCCTCGTCGGTCAGCTGCAGGTCGGGCGCAATCAGGCCCTTCTTGACGGCGATGCCGAAGACACGCTCGCGGTTGATGCCCTTGCCGTCGTCGGAGACCTCGATGACGATCCGGCCGCTGCGGTGCAGGGCCGCCAGGCGCACGACGCCTTCGGGGTTCTTGCCGGCCGCCTTGCGCTCCTCGGGGCTTTCCAGCCCGTGGTCGATGGCGTTGCGCAGCATGTGGGTGATCGGGTCGGACAGACGCTCGATGACGGTCTTGTCGACCTCGGTGTTCTCCCCGTCCATCACCAGGCGGGCCTGCTTGCCCGTCATGTTGGCGACTTCGCGGACCAGACGCGGCATGCGCTGGAACACCGACTTCACCGGCTGGGCGCGGATGGCCATGACGCTGTCCTGGATCTCGCGCGTCAGCTGTTCCAGCTCGTCGAGGCCCATGGCCAGGTTGGAGGATGGGGCGATGCCATACTCGCCGACGCGCTGCGCCAGCATGGCCTGGTTGATGACCAGCTCGCCGACGAGGTCGATCAGGCGGTCGATGCGCTCGGGATCGACGCGGATGACCGACTGGCCGGGGCCAGGCACTTCGACCGGGGTCGCCTTCGGCGCCGCAGCGGCTGCGGCGGCCGCAGGCGCGGCGGCGGCCGGCTTGGCGGCCTCGACGGCGGGGGCGACTTCAGCCACCGGGGCGGCGGCGGGCGGGGCGATCGGCGGAGCGACTTCGACAGGCTCGGGCGCCGGAGCGATCGGCTCGACGGCGGCCACGGGCTCGGCCGGCGCGGTCAGAGCGGCGATGGACGCTTCGACGGAGCCCTCGCCGCGCGTGATCTCCAGATCGCAGTCGCCATCGACGAACTCGAAAACCTCACGGATCGCGGTTTCGTCCTGGTCGGTCTCGAGACGCACGCTCCAGGTGATGAAAGCGGCTTCGGGATCGAGATTTTGCAGCAGCGGCAGGGCGCTGTCGTCGAGCGTCGCCTTGATCGGACCCAGGCGGCTGAGTTCGCGCAGCAGGAGCGCGGTTTCGTTCGCCTTGCGATAGAGATCGGACTTCGGCCGGATCGACACCGTCCAGACGTTCGACGGGATCAGCTCGGCGTCGGCCGCCTGCGCTTCGACCGTGATCGTCTGCGGCACGAAGACGAAGCCAAGATCGTCTCCGTCCATGGCGTCGTCATCGGCGCCGATCAGCGCAGGGGCGGGGGCGGGCTCTTCGGCCACCGTCGGCGCGGCGACGGGCGCAGGGGCCGTCGGCGTCGCGTTGGGGTCGGTCCACTGCTCCAGCTCTGCGGCCATGGCGGCCGAGGCGGCCATGTCGACATCGCCCAGGCCGCGGGCGGCGCTGACGTGGTCGGCCAGGATGTCCGAAGCGCGAAGAAGGACGGCGGCCAGTTCGACCGTGTTCGGCACCGAGCCAGCGCGTACGGCGTCCAGCAGGGTTTCGAACACGTGGGCGAAGCGAACCAGCGGCTCGAGACCGAAGGCCCCAGCGCCGCCCTTGATGGAGTGGACGGCGCGGAACACGGCATTGACCGTCTCAAGGTCGCCGGCCCCTTCTTCCATGGCCAGGAGACCGCCTTCGAGGTCGGCGAGCAGTTCCTCGCATTCCTGGAAGAAGGTGACCTTGATGGCCTCTAGCTCGTCCATTCCCGTAAGTCCTAATTCGCGTCTAGCAACGGGTATTCAATAACGGGGTACTGGGGTCCGTGACCGGGATCAGGCGGCGACGCGGCGGATGGCGTCGACGAGCTTTTCCGGGTTGAACGGCTTGACGATCCAGCCCGTGGCGCCCGCCTCGCGAGCCCGCTGCTTCTTGGCAGGGTCGCTTTCGGTGGTCAGCACCAGGATCGGGATCGCGCGGTAGTCGTCGTCGACGCGCACCGCCTCGATGAAGCCAAAGCCGTCCAGCTTGGGCATGTTGATGTCCGTGATGATCACATCGGGCCGATGTGCGGACAGGACTTCGAGACCGTGCTCGCCGTCCACCGCCTCGACCACATTGAAGCCGGCGCCGGCGAGCGCCATGCGCAGCATGTCCCGCATTGTCCGGGAATCATCGACCGTGAGAACCGTACGCGTCACGATTCAGCTCCTTGGAATTCCGTCGGAAGGAGCGCCCCTGCGGCGCCGAATAGACGGGTGGTTTCGACAAAGGCCTCTGAAGGCCCCTTGATGGAAAAGGGGTGACCGTCCTGTTCCCAGGCCTTGCGGGCGGCCAACAGCACTTGCAGACACAACCCGCCAAGACGACGGACCTGATCGGCTTCGACGATGATCTCCGCGCCGCGCCGCTCGAGGAAAGCCGCCTTCAGAGGGGCTGCGGTCTTGAGATCCAGGTTTTCGGGCAGCGAGATCGCGGCAACCATTAGAATTCCTCCCAACCATCCGAGGCGGGGGCCTGGGCTAGGGCCGCCGAACCGCTGCTCCGACCCGGACGGGCGAAGGTGTTCAGACGGGCCTGTTGCTCGGCCACCGGATTTCGCGCGGGGGCGTGATGACCCGCGTCGGCGACGGCCGGACGGGCGTAGGACGACGAACCGGAGCCCACCTGGAAGCGGGCCATCAGGCGGACCAGCTCGGCGGTCTCGCCCTTCAGCGAGTGCGTCGCGGCGGTCGACTGCTCGACCATGGCGGCGTTCTGCTGGGTGACCTGGTCCATCTGGTTCACAGCGGTGTTCACTTCGTTCAGGCCGGTGGCCTGTTCGGCGGCCGACGCGGCGATCTCGGTGACCAGGGCGTCGATCTCGCCGACCTTCGTCACGATCCGCTGCAGCGCCTCGCCCGTTTGACCCACCAGGCTCACGCCTTGGCTGACCTGCTGGGTCGAGCTGGAGATCAGAGCCTTGATCTCCTTGGCGGCCTCGGCCGAGCGCTGGGCCAGGGCCCGGACTTCCTGAGCGACGACCGCGAAGCCGCGGCCCGCCTCGCCCGCCCGGGCGGCTTCGACGCCGGCGTTCAGTGCCAGAAGGTTGGTCTGGAAGGCGATTTCGTCGATGACCCCGATGATCTGGCTGATCTGGCCCGAGCTCTTCTCGATCTCGCCCATGGCCGAGACTGCCTGGTGCACGACCTGACCGCTATGCGTCGCTTCGCCACGGGTGGTGGAGACGACGTCCGAGGCCTGACGGGCGCCGGCGGCGGTGCGGCGCACCGTGGCGGTCAGCTCGTCGAGGGCGGCGGCGGTTTCTTCCAGGCTCGCAGCCTGTTGCTCGGTACGGCGCGACAGGTCGTCCGAAGCGTGAGCGATCTCGTCGGCGCCGGTGCTTAGGCCGTCGGTCGAGGCGGCGATGACCTTCATCGTCTCCTGCAGCGAGCCCATGGCGGCGTTGAAGTCGTTCTTCAGCTTGCCGTAGTCGCCCGGGAAGTCGGCGGTGACGCGGAAGGTCAGGTCGCCCGAGGCCAGCTTCTCAAGACCCTCAGCCAGGTTGGAAACAACCAGCGAGGCTTCCTGGGCGGCGGCGGCGGCGGCGGCTTCCTTGGACCGACGTTCATCAGCCGTGAGGGCGGCGGACTTTTCCTGATCGGCGCGCAGTTGCTCAAGGTGCACCTGGTTGTCGCGGAAGACCTTCAGGGCCGTAACGATGGCGCCCAGTTCGTCACCGCGCGTCATCTTCTCAAGATCGATGCTGTTGTCGCCCTTCGACAGCTTATCGGTCGCGGCGGCGATGTCGTTGATGGACTTGCGCGTCGTCATGACCGTCAGGAACGCCAGAGCGCCGACCGCACCCAGAGTCAGGAGCGACATGATGATCGTCACGCTCATGGCGGCGGTGGCCTGAGCTTGACGCTTGGCGCTCTCGGTCTCGATTCGCTGATTAGCGGCGGCGACGACCTGGTCCAGCTGGCCCGTCATCTTGACGTATTGTTCTTCGAACGGCGCGATGAAGCCTGCGGCCATGTTGAAGTCGACGCTGATCATCCCGCTGACCGTGTCGATAGCGCTGCGGCACTCTTCAAGCGACTTGATCAGTTCAGCGATCTTCGGCTGTTCCTCGGCCGGCAGCTTGCTCTTCAGCGCCAGCAGGTCCTTCTTGACCGCGTCGGTCTCGACCAGAACGGCGGCCATACGCGCGTCGTTCTTGTCGACGTCGATATTGCCAGCCTTGTGAGTCATCACGACGAACAACTCGCCGTTGATGTTCGAGATGCGCTTGGAAATCCGCTGGATCTCCAAATTCTGACGCATGTCGCGTTCCACGACCTGCTTCAGCGCAGCCGACTGGCTCTTCTGAACAAGGATCGCGCCGCCGGCCATCACGGCCAGCATCAGAAGCGCGAACGCCGGCGCAAAGCCGATCTTGATGATCAATGGTAGATCGACGAGCCGGATCCGTTTCATCGCAAGGTCCCCTCCAACCAGCGCTCCGTGCCCACGGATCGCCAACATGAAGGGTGATAATCCCGATAGATTCCTAACAGACTCTGACTTGGTTAAAGGAAGTCAGAGATTTTCGTCCCATTTTGGAGCATGTGGTCGTTTGGTCGCAGGCTCCGCCGCATGGAATCTGCGAAACCCTCGCCGCATAATGAGAGTCACCAAAGCGGCAGATCGTGGTTACCTGAAAGTAAACCCGCAATCTTACCGTGCGACTCAGAATATCTTAACTTGCACCTGCGAATTTGCTCCTGCGTCCAGTTGGCGCGTCGTCCACAGGACGTGAATTCATTACTAGGAGCAGCGGGATGAAATATCCGATCGCTATTGCCGCGGGAATCGCTGGCAGCTTTTTTGTCGCTCAGGCCGCTTCGGCCGGCGGCGGTTTCGAAGATCAAATGGCCCGTTGTCTGCAGCAGCACGCCAATACGCGCGACGCCGCGCAGGTGATGCTGGAGTGCAACGCTGACGGCGGCAAGCTGTCGGACTGCAAGGTCGTGGACAACAGCGCTTCGGGCAAGGGCTTCGACAAGGCCGCGATGTGCATCGCCGAAAAGCTCCCGATGGGCGCCAAGACCGGCACCGTGAAGGTTCCGTTCCGCTTCCCGGGCGGCGCGTAAGCGTCTTTCCGATCGGAACACAAAACGCCCTCGTCGACCTGGTCGGCGGGGGCGTTCTGCTGTCTGGGCCGATGTTGGCGCCGGAACGACGAGAGACCGCGCCAAGACGACACGGCCCCGCTGTCGAGAAGCTCCCGAACCAAATCTGCTGAGCGCGTTCGTACGGTCTAAGCGAACATGCCTGAACCCAGGGCGCTCGAGGGCCCGCCCGCTAGAATTCTTCCCACTCTTCCTTGACCGCGACCGCCGTAGCGCCCCGTGAGATCGGCGGTCCGCCCGGCCGACTCTGCGGACGCGGCGAGCGAGCCGGTTGCGCCATCTGGACGGGAGCCGGAGATGCCGCCGCAGAGGAACGTCGCCCCTCGGAGGTCCGGAAGGTCTCCACCTGCCTCACCAGTTCTCCTGTCTGACTCTTCAGCGAATGGGTCGCCGCCGTGGTCTGCTCGACCATCGCCGCGTTCTGCTGGGTCACCTGATCCATCTGGTTCACGGCGGTGTTGACTTCATGCAGTCCGCCAGACTGCTCCTGCGCCGAGACGGAGATCTGCGCGATCAGCTCATCGATCTCGGCGACCTTCGAGACGATGCCGCGCAACGCGTCCCCCGTCTGGCCCACCAAGGCGACGCCCGCCTCGACCTGCTTGGTCGAGGTATTGATCAGCGCCTTAATCTCCTTGGCCGCGTCGGCCGAGCGCTGCGCCAACGCCCGAACCTCCTGAGCGACCACCGCGAAACCTCTGCCGGCCTCGCCGGCGCGGGCCGCCTCGACCCCCGCGTTCAGGGCCAGGAGGTTGGTCTGGAAGGCGATCTCGTCGATCACCCCGATGATGTTGCCGATCTCGCGGGAGCTTGTCTCGATCTCACCCATCGCCGCGACGGCCTGATTGACGACCGAGCCCGATCGCTCGGCTTCGGTCTTGGCGCCGGCCACGACCTCCTGCGCCTGTTTGGCGCCGGCCGCTGAGCGCCGGACGGTGGCGGTGATCTCGTCCAAGGCGGCGGCCGTCTGCTCGAGGCTGGCGGCCTGCTGTTCGGTGCGACGCGACAGGTCGTCGGCCGCGACACTGATTTCCTCGGTGCTGGAGCGGATGCCCTCCGTCGCGCCGCCGACGCCGCACATCGCTTGATCCAGAAGCTCCACGGCGTGGTTGAAGTCGGCCTTGAGCTTCTCGAATTCGCTGCAGACCTCACCATCGATCCGCGCCAGCAAGTCGCCGGCGGCGAGGCGGTCCAGCGCTTCGGCCAGGAGGGTGACGACGTGCTCCTGACGCGCTCGGGCGGCCTTCTGCTCGGCCTCCAGGCGTTGCCGCTCGTTCTCCAGGGTTTCAAGATAGATCGAGATGGCGAAGTCCATGTCCAGGAAGATCGCCTTCATCAGGGCGGCGACCGCCTCGCCCGCGCGGTCGGAGCCGCCCTTGGCCAGCAGCCCCCTGGGCCACATCGAGTCGATCACTGCGCGAACCAGATGGTCGCCGACGACGGCATAGCCGCCGATGTACCAGCGCGGCTCCAGGCCGATGCGGGCATGGGTCTGGCCGATCGCTCGCACCGCCTGCACGTAGTCGTCGCTGAACTGTCCTTCGGCGATTACGCCCCAGTGCGCCTGCTGCCGCGAACTCGCCGCGTTCATATGTCGGTCGTCACTGAAGAACTTGCGCGTCTCGGGGGTCGCCCGGACCTTGCCGTAGAAGTTGTCGAGCGCCTTGCCGATCTCGGCCCGGATAACCGGGCGCAGGTCGCGCAGCGCCGATCGCGCCTTGTCGTCGATGCCCATGAACGCGGTCCGTTCACCGATCGCGTAGTCCTGGTTCATGGCGGTCCCCATTGTTTCGCTTGGGGAAATCCTCGGACCCTTATCCCTAATGAGCGCTTAAATATTCCCGCATCGGGTGCGGCGCCTCGCCGCACCCCCGCTCAGGTTGCAACCGTTTGCACAGACTGAACGGTCAATATCGTGGGAACGAGGGGATGGTTTATCGATTGCATACGGCCGACGGGCGGAGGGGGCGACAGGGTGTCGCACTCACCCGCCGCGCTTCAGCGTTTCACGCGCAATGATCAGTTGCTGGACCTGGCTGGTGCCCTCGTAGATCCGGAAAATCCGAACATCGCGGTAGAGGCGTTCGATCCCGTAGTCGGCGACATAGCCGGCGCCGCCGAACACCTGCACCGCGCGGTCCGCCACGCGGCCGACCATTTCCGAGGCGAACAGCTTGGACGAGGCGGCCTCCAGGGTGACATTGACCCCGGCGTCGCGCTTGCGGGCGGTCTCAAGCACCAGCGCCTTGGCGGCCAGGGCTTCGGTCTTGCTGTCGGCGATCATCGCCTGGATCAGCTGGAAGCTGGCGATCGGCTGGCCGAACTGCTTGCGTTCGGAGGCGTAGGCCACGCAGTCGGCGATCAGGCGCTCGGCCACACCGACGCAGACGGCGGCGATGTGCAGGCGCCCGCGATCGAGCACCTGCATGGCGACCTTGAAGCCTTCGCCCTCGGCGCCCAGCCGGTTCCAGGCCGGCACGCGAACATTGTCGAAGGTCACGTCGTGGATGTGGGCGCCCTGCTGGCCCATCTTCTTTTCGGGCTTGCCGACCGTCAGGCCCGGCAGGTCGCGCGGCACCAGGAAGGCCGAGACCCCCGCCCCGCCCTTGGCGTCGGGATTGGTACGGGCCATCACCGTGAACAGCGAGGCCTTGCCGGCATTGGTGATGTAGCGCTTGGAGCCGTTCAGGATGTAGTCGTCGCCGTCCCGGGTGGCGCGGGTCTGCACGGCGGCGCTGTCGGAGCCCGCCTCCGGCTCGGTCAAGGCGAACGAGGTGATCACCGCGCCGGACGCGATCCCCGGCAGCCACTTGGCCTTCTGCTCGGCGTTGCCGAACATGACGAGGCCCTGGCTGCCGATCCCGACATTGGTGCCGAACACCGAGCGAAAGGCCGGCGAGGCGCGGCCCAGCTCGATGGCCACCAGCGCCTCTTCCTCCATGGTCAGGCCCAGCCCGCCGAACTCTTCCGGGATCGTCAGGCCAAAGAGGCCAAGGCCCTTCATCTCCTCGATCACATCGTCGGGGACGGCGTCGTTCTCGGCGACCTGGGCCTCGATGGGCCGCAGACGTTCGGCCACGAAGCGGGCGACCGTGTCGATCAGTTGTTCACGGGTTTCCAGATCGAGGGCCATTCGCTTCGTCTCCCAGTTTCCCAGCCCCTCGCGGAAACCGCGAGGGTGGCGTCAAACGCTTGTTTTGCCGGGAACTGTAGCGACGGCCCTCGAGAATGGAAGCCTTCCCTTACGCCCGCTCCTGCTGGGCCAGCACGCTCTTGCGCATGCCATAGGCCAGATAGACCACCGCCCCGATCAGGTGGGCGTAGAGGAAGTAGAGCTGGGTCTTCCCGGGCAGGCTGAGGAAGAGATAGAGGCAGCCCAGGATGCCGGCCGGGGCCACGATCGGCCACAGCGGGGTGGAGAACACCCGCGGACGGTTCGGCTCGCGCAGCCGCAGCAGGATCACCGAGGCGCCGACGGCGATGAAGGCCCACAGCGTGCCGGCGTTGGCCAGCTCTGCGATGTCCTTCAGCGACAAGAGGCCCGAGATCACCGCCGCCAGGACGCCGGTCAGCAGGGTCATCATCACCGGCGTGCCGGTCTTGGCGTTCACCTTCGATAGGGCGCGGGGCAGCAGGCCGTCGCGGGCCATCACGAAGAAGATCCGGCTCTGGCCGTACATGAAGGCCAGGATCACGGTCGGCAGGGCGATGACGGCGGCCAGGGCGACCAGCTGGGCGATCTTGCCGTGGTTCAGGCTCTCCAGGATGAAGACCAGCGGGGCCTCGCTCTTGGAGAAGACCTCGGTGCGCGAGGCGCCGATCGAGACGGCGGCGACGATCATGTAGATCGCCGTGCAGACGGCCATCGAGCCGACGATGCCGATGGTCAGGTCCCGCTTGGGGTTCTTGGTCTCCTCGGCGGCGGTCGAGACCGCGTCGAAGCCGTAGAAGGCGAAGAAGATCAGGCTGGCGGCGGCCATCACCCCGATCTTGGCGGCGTCGGCGGCAGCGCCCTCAGGCACATGGGCCTGGAAGCCGTTGGGCATGAACGGCGTGAAGTGGGCCAGGTTGAACGCCGGCAAGCAGAGCACGACAAAGACGATCAGGGCGATGATCTTCACGAAGACCAGCACCATGTTGACCGTGGCGCTCTCGCGGGTGCCCAGGGCCAGGAGGCCCGCCACCGCCATCGAGATGAAGACGGCCGGCAGATTGATCAGTCCGCCCTGGTGGGGTCCGGCCAGCAGGGCGTCGGGGAAGCCGATCATCTTGAACAGGCCATGGGCGTGGGCCGACCAGCCGACCGCCACCGCCGCGCAGACCAGGGTATATTCGAGGATCAGGCTCCAGCCGACGAACCAGGCGACCGGCTCGCCCATCGCCGCATAGCTGTAGGTGTAGGCGCTGCCCGAGGCCGGGATCATGGTCGACAGCTCGGCGTAGCACAGGGCCGCGCAGGCGCAGACGGCGCCGGCGATCAGGAAGGACAGGATCACGCCCGGCCCGGCCAGACCCGCCCCGACCCCGGTCAGGGTGTAGATGCCGGTGCCGACAATGGCCCCGACGCCCAGGGCCACCAGATGCGGCCAGCTCAGGGTCTTCTTCAGTTGGTGGCTGTCCGCATGGCCAGCGGTGATGGTGTCGATGGCCTTGCGGCGCGTCCAGAAGCTCACTTTGGGGGTCCCTCCGACCAGAGCATGGCAGCCGAAAGTGTCAGCGGTTTCGGCGTCCGCCATGCTCTGCAAATAGTAGCGAGCCTGTTTAACCGCTTCGGATCGAGATCCGAAGCGGACAGGCTCTCGATGCGGACCATGAAGCGGGTTTCGTTCCGCGCCAAGCCTCGACCTTAGAAGAAAATCCTCGTCAGGGCGTAGGCGAGGATCGCGACGGCCACCGTGAGCGTCACCAGCAGGATCGCCAGACGCGGCTTGACCTCGAGCAGGGCCTTGGGGCCGAGCTTGGCCGAGATGGCCCCCACACCGGCCAGCAGCAGGAAGCCCGAACAGGCGCCCAGGGCCGACACCAGGGCCGGCGGGATCAGATTGAGACCCCGGGCGGCGGCCAGGGCGGCGAAGCCCCAGACGAACAGCGGCGGAGCCTGCAGACCGGAGATCCGGCCGCCCTGGGCGGTGCGGGTCAGCATCAGGCCGATCAGCACCACGGCCGGGCCCAGCCACAGGATCCGCGACAGCTTGGCCAGGGCCGCCGTGCCCGCGACCTCCGGCGACACCGAGGCCCCCGCGCCGGCCACCTGCGCCACGTCATGGATCGACAGGCCGAAGAAGACGCCGGCCTGGTGGGCGGTCAGGCCCAGGGCGTTGGCGATCGGCGGATAGGCCAGCATGGCCACGGTCGAGAGCAGGTTGACCCCGACAATGACCAGGGCCGTCGTGCGCTGGTTCTCGGGGCTGGACGGGGCGGCCTGCGAGGCGGCCAGAGCCGCCGAAGCGCCGCAGATCGAGCAGGCGGCCGCCGCGATCAGGGCCTCGGCCAGCGGCAGGCCCAGGGCCGCGCCGGCCAAGGCTCCGATCCCGAGGCCGCCCAGCACCACCGCACCGCTGGCCAGCACGGCCGGACCGCCCAGGGCGGCGAACTCGCTCCAGCTGATCTGGGCGCCCATCATGGCCACGCCCAGCCGCAGGCCCGGCTTGGCGAACACGTCGAGCCCCGCGCCCAGCTGCCCCTGCAGACCCAGCGCGCCCAGCATCATGCCCAGCACCACCGCCAGCAGCGGGGCCGGGGCGTGCAGGCTCTGGGACAGGAGCTTGGCCAGCACCGCCATCAACAGACCGGCCAGCAGGCCAGGCCCGATGCGGGCGGCGCCCAGGCGCAGGGCCGCGGCGGTCATCCGCGGACGGTGTCGCCGCTGATCGGGGCGGCGGCGAAGGGCGCGTCGGCCTTGGCGCAACGGTTGCTCAGACGCTCGTGCAGGCGGCGCACGGTCTGGCTGCCGGTGCGCTCGAAGGCGAAGGGCAGGACGCCATGGATGAGGCAGGCCAGACCCGCGCCCAGCAGGGTGAAGCCAAAGCTCCAGGCCACGCCCATGTGCTGGGCGTAGGTCTCGCCCACCGATTTGGGATGACGCGTGAACGACAGGTCCATGGATGCCCCGCTGGCTGAAACCGAGGCGTTCTAGAATGGCGCGGATTCGGAGAAAGGCATTGTTTGAAAGGTTACCATTTCCGGGATATGGAGAATTTTGTTCTCCCTGAAAGCGGATTTCGAGATGATTGATCTTGATCAAATCGACCGCCGCCTGCTGGCCATCCTGCAGGAGGACGCCACGGTCCCGATCGCCGAGCTGGCCGAGCGGGTCGGCCTGAGCCAGACCCCCTGCTGGAAGCGGGTGCGCCGCCTGCAGGACGCCGGGGTGATCACCGCCCGCGTCGCCCTCCTGGACCGTGAGGCCCTGGACCTGGGCCTGACCGTCTTCGTCGCCGTCAAGACCGGCCACCACGACGAGGGCTGGCTGAACCAGTTCGCCGCCGGCGCCAGCGCCCTGCCCGAGGTGGTCGAGTTCTACCGGATGAGCGGCGATGTCGACTATCTCCTCAAGGTCGTGGTCAAGGACATCGCCGCCTATGACCGCTTCTACAAACGCCTGATCGCCACCGCCCCGCTGACCGACGTCTCGTCCAGCTTTGCGATGGAGCAGATCAAGTTCACCACCGCCCTGCCGATCGCCCCGACCTGAGGGGCGGGTCCAAAATCCTCCCCCCAGCGGGGGAGGTGTCCGCGCAGCGGACGGAGGGGGAAGTCCTGCTGAGCTTGCCCCTTCCCCCTCCGTCGTCTCTTCGAGCCGACACCTCCCCCGCTGGGGGAAGGATTTTCGGCGCGTTTCACCGGCTTCACACGGTTTCCCGCTGAAGGTTCGAAAAGGGATGCGGAGCGCCGGACATCCGTCCGGAGAAGATTGTGTTGTTACCGTTTCGACGAAGCCCGAACGCTCCGCGCAGCCGTTATCCGCCAGCGTCCCGTCGGGTGGCCCTGTTCAGGCCTTACCGGGACCCGGGCGCTTCTGTTTCCAGAAGCCCCAGCGATCGAAGAGGACGGGCTTTCAGCCAGACACGCCCTTTTGCCTTCAACCACGCCGACGGCGGGCGGGTCTGGCCAGCAACCAGATCCCCGGACCGTTCGAGTATCCCCCTCGAACCTCGTCCCGCTCGACCGCCCCCCGCCGCCGCAAATGGTCGCTGGCCACGCGCCCTTTCCTCGCGACGAGGTGGAACCATTGTGCGGGTGATCTCAACGCCGGGGATAGGTTGGCGCGTAAAAGTGACAAGGCGTTGATTTCGTTGGGATCGGCGTCGCCAATTCCGAGCGTTCACGCCCGCCAATCCCCGTAAGCTCATGTCATCCCGGGCGGCGAAGCCGACCCGGGACCCAGGGGTTGCAAGAGCGCCGCGCTTGGTCACCCCCTGGGTCCCGGCGCTCCGCGCTGCGCGCTGCGGCCGGGATGACACGAGAGGGGTGGCGGACGCTGTGCTTCTCCCCCCATCGGGGGATGAGAAAGGGCCGCTACCGCTTCTTGCCCAGCTCCGCGGCGATGTCCTTGGTCATGCGCCCGACCTTGCGGTGGGCGGCGGTGATCTGGTCGCGGGTCACGCCCCAGCGCTTCATCCAGTATTCGACGGCCTGGCGCTCGGTGAGATCCAGGCGGTCCTTGTCGATGAAGCCGCGCTTGTCTTTCAGGCCGGCCATTATCGGGTCATCCAGGGCTTTGAGTTTCCCGCCGCGATGCCGGCGGCCTGCTGCCGCTGAAACTTCCCGCCCCGAGGCGGCTTGGGCCGCGCGTCGAGCGCCGCCTGCTTCAGGCGCAGGGCGCGCTGGATCGGGGTCTCGTCAAGGGGCGCTTCGGGGGGCGGGGCGGTGGTCATGGGGAGAGCCTAGCCCTCTTCCGCTTCCAGGGGGAGTCGTGGCTGCCGGCCGGAACTCCCCATGCCGCCATGCCGAGTACAAAGTGGACCTGCCCGACCCTAAACACCCGATCTCCCCGGCGAATGCCGGGGCCCAGATTCATCCGGGACGACTGGAGTGAATGCGCCTTGAGGCCTTGCCGAGAGACAAGCGCTGGTGGGTTCGATCTGGACCCCGGCATTCGCCGGGGAGGTCGGATGTTGGGGAAGGCCCGTGAGCGCCCCTTCCCGCCTCGGGAAGGGAGCCATCCTTACATCTCACGGCGAGACGATCGCCAGCCTGTCCAGGTCACGACAGGCATGCCCTAGGGCCAGCGCGCAAGTCGCATCGGGCGACTATTTCTCCAGCCACCCGATGCCGCTTACCCTGTGGAACTTCAGACTCCGGCGTCGAAAGCCGCCGTGAAACCGAAGCAGAGAGCGTTGGTGTTGTCACGCACCATAAACGTCCCGTAGGCCAGCGCCCATTTTAGGTTCTGGTTAGCGTTTAGAGGCGCGATGCCTGAAAGGGTCGAGGACACACCCAAGTTCAGGTCGGTCTCTTCGATCATCAAGCTAAGGATCTTGGCCACAACGACGGCGTTCGACGGCAAGTCCTGAGCTTGGAGATAGTCCGAAAGGATACCCTGGACACATTCGGCATCCTGTGGGTTGCTGAGGTCGATGACGATGCCCGAGGTCGGTGGACAAGGTGTGAAATCTGGATACCGCGCGGTGAAGATCGACGTCGCCTTAGTCTTCAACGCTGCTAGGGTTGTCTTGAGCGCAGCCTGTAGACCATCATCACCATCTGCTTGGAGCTGCGTACCCTCGAGTGTCCTCGCTTCTTTGGCCGCTCGCGTGAACTTGGGCGTCTCATAGTAGACCCTATAGACGCCATTGCTCAAAACGGGGGCCACACCGGCGATCTTTTCGATTTGGGCAATGGTCGTGGTGACGTTGGTCGCCACTGTCGCGATCTGTTGGGCCATCGACAGAATCGTTGTCCCGACGTCCGATCCACCGCTACTCATAGGCTTATCCTCCTGTTTTAGCTGAATATTTCAGCGAAATAACTTTGGGAGGCATAATTGATAAATGCAATTTATACATGTTGCGCCTTGCGCAAATCTGACGAGGAACTTTGCGGATCATGCAAGGAGTCAGCGCGGACAACCGTCAGGAACCGCGTCAGCGCAATCTTGGCATCGTTGGCGTAAGGCATCAGGGCGCCTAACACCTGCTGGTCGTCGGCGGAATGAGCTTGTCGTTTATGGTCTTCTGGATGGCCACGCCCAAGCACCAACCAATCCATCGAGACATCCAGGACCTCGCACACGCTGATAACGTGGCTCAGTGACATGGCGCCGCCTTTCTTCCAGCGGCTTAGGGCGCTCTCGTGAACACCCAGCTCGTAGGCCAGAGCCAGCATCTTCCGGATGCCCCGGAGAGCAATCGCCTCCCGCAAGCGCGCACTCATCGTATCGATGCGCCTGATCATCGCATTCCCCTGGACACCCACGCTCCCCTAACGCGAGGTGAGAAGCTTGGACAACCTTGCCGGATCGTCAGTGTCATTAAGCACAAGGCGAAACTTTGGAGATCGAGCGCGAAACAAAAAAGGCGGAGCCTCGCGGCCCCGCCCTCTCCAAATCCCGCGAACTCAGAGCAAACCTACTCCGCCGCCACCTTCGCCGAGTAGCCGAGGATCGCCTTGGTCTCCAGGAACTCGCCGAAGGCGTGGTCGCCCCACTCGCGGCCGTTGCCGCTCATCTTGTAGCCGCCGAACGGGGCCATCAGGTCGGGGCCGGCGCCGTTGAGGGTGACCTGGCCGGCGCGCAGGCGGCTGGCCACCTTGCGGACCGCGTCCTGGTCGCCGCCCGAGACATAGGCCGCCAGGCCGTACTCGGTGTCGTTGCCGACGGTGACGGCTTCATCCACCGTGTCGTAGCCCAGGATCGAGACCACCGGGCCGAAGATCTCTTCCTTGGCGATGGTCATCTCGTTGGTGACATTGGCGAAGACGGTCGGCTTGACGTAGTAGCCCTTGTCCAGGCCTTCGGGACGGCCGACGCCGCCGGTGACCAGGGTGGCGCCCTCGTCGATCCCCTTCTGGATCAGGCCCTGGATCTTGTTCCACTGGGTCTCGGAGACCACCGGGCCCATCTTGTGGTTGCCGTTGGGGTCGCCGACCGTGTGGGCCTCGGCCGCGGCCTTGGCGATGGCGATCACCTCGTCCATGCGCTGGCCGGGCACCAGCATACGGGTGGGGGCGTTGCACGACTGGCCCGAGTTCAGCATCACCGAGGCCACGCCGCCGGCGACGGCCTTCTGGAAATCGGCGTCGTCGAGGATGATGTTGGGGCTCTTGCCGCCCAGCTCCTGGTGGACGCGCTTGACGGTCGGGGCGGCGTTCTTGGCCACCTCGATGCCGGCGCGGGTCGAACCGGTGAACGAGACCATGTCGACTTCCGGATGGCTGGACAGGGCCGCGCCGACCGTGGGGCCGTCGCCGTTGACCAGGTTGAACACCCCGGCCGGAACCCCGGCGGCGTGCAGGATCTCGGTCCAGATATAGCCGCTGAACGGCGCGATTTCCGAGGGCTTGAGCACCATGGTGCAGCCGGTGGCGATGGCGGGACCCACCTTGCAGGCGATCTGGTTCACCGGCCAGTTCCACGGCGTGATGAAGGCGCAGACGCCGATCGGCTCCTTGACGATGCGGGTCGTGCCGCGGTCTTCCTCGAACTTGTAGCCCTTGAGCACGGCGGCGGCGGTCTGGACGTGGCCGATGCCCATGGCGGCCTGGGCGCGCTGGGCCAGCCACGCGGGGGCGCCCATCTCCTCGGTGATGGCCTTGGCCATATCCTCGAAGCGCTTCTGATATTCGGCGATGATGCGCTCGAGGATGTCGATGCGCTCTTCGCGGCTGGTCTGGCTGAAGCTGGCGAAGGCCTTGCGGGCGGCGCGGACGGCCTTGTCGACATCGGCTTCCGAGCCCATCGAGATGACGCCGCAAACCTCTTCGGTGGCCGGGTTGATGACGTCCAGCGTCTTGGGCTGGGCCGGGTCGACCCAGGCGCCGTCGATATAGAACTTCGTATACTCGCGCATGCCTTCGCTCCTGCCCTGTGGGTCCGCTCTAGTTGGGAGACGCGGCGGACGGTTTCAAACAGCCATTTAATGTGATCGGCGTTCAGGTGGGAAGGGGGCGTCTTTCGATCGACGCTCCATAATTCGTGTCATCCCGGACGCGCCGCAGGCGTGATCCGGGACCCAGGGGTTGCGTGAGCGCCGTGCCGGCGGCCCCTGGGTCCCGGCTCTACGCGCTGCGCGCTTCGGCCGGGATGACACGAAGGGGTCACCACATCGGATCGGTCTCATCCCCATGCAGCGCCTCGGCGATGCGCTTGCGGGTGGCCTTCGTCGTCTCCTCGGGCAGGTCGTGGGGATCAAACCAGCCGACCGCGTGGATCTCGCCCGCCGCGTTCGACGGACAGGGCTCCCAGGCGTCGACGCGATAGAGCAGCACGTGGTCGCCCGGATGCAGCACCTCGTTGCTGTGGGCTGAAACCAGGCGCGGGCGCGAGAGGGCGCGGATCCCGGCCTCCTCGGCCAGTTCGCGGATCACGGCGGTCTCGGCCGTCTCGCCGCGCTCGACCCCGCCGCCGGGCAGGTACCAGCCCTTGACGTAGGTGTGCTGGATGAGAAGGACCTTGCCGTCCGCGTCGGTGACCACGGCCCGCACCCCCAGCGTCAGACCGCGCGCCAGGCGGAACCAGGCATAGACCAGCGGGCGGGTGAACGGTTCGATGCGGCGACGCCAGAGCATGGGGAGGTTTAAATCCTGCCTCAGACCCCATGTCATCCCGGAAGCCTCGGAGAGGCTGTCCGGGACCCAGGGGCGGCTCGCACGGCGCTCTGTCACCCCCTGGGTCCCGGCGCTCCGCGCTTCGCGCTACGGCCGGGATGACACCGGGGAGAAATACGCAGCCGCCCGTGCTTGCGAACAGCGGCCTGCGCCTTTAAAGGCCAAGCGATCACATTCTCTATCGGAGCCGCGCCATGATCGCGATCGGTATCATCGCCCTCTTCCTGGCCGTCATCATGGGCCTGAACCTGACCGAGTTCGGCCGCATCGACTAAGATGACTTCGCGCGGCGCGGCCCTGGTCACCGGCGCGGGACGCCGGATCGGCCAGGTCCTGGCTCTTGAAGCCGCGCGCGCCGGCTACGACGTCGCCATCCACTACCGCGCCTCGGCCGACGAGGCCGAGGCCACCGCGCGCGCCGTCCAGGATCTGGGCCGCCGCGCCCTGCTCGTCCGCGCCGACCTTTCGGACGAGGAAGAGACCCGCAGCCTGGTCGCCCAGGCCGCGTCGCTGGGTCCCCTGACCCTGCTGATCAACAACGCCTCGGCCTTCGAGGACGACCGCGTCGGCGGCTTGTCGCGGGCCAGCTGGGACCGCCACCTCGAGACCAATCTGCGCGCCCCGATCGTGCTGGCCGAGGCGATGGCGGGGGCCCTGCCGGACGAGCGTCAGGGGCTGGTCGTCAATCTGATCGACCAGCGCGTCTGGCGGCCCAATCCGCAGTTCTTCAGCTACACGCTCAGCAAGGCGGGCCTGTGGTGGGCCACCCAGACCCTGGCCCAGGCCCTGGCCCCGCGCATCCGCGTCAACGCCATCGGTCCGGGTCCGACCCTGCCCTCGGTGCACCAGGCGCCGGGCGAGTTCGAGGCCGAGGCGGCCGGGGTGCTGTTGCAGCGACGCGCCAGCCCCGAGGAGGTCGCCGCCGCCTTGCGCTATCTGATTGACGCGTCCTCGGTCACGGGACAGATGATCGCCGTGGACGGCGGCCAGCACCTGGGCTGGAAGACGCCGGATATTGTTGCTCCCTAGAGCCTGCTTGGAACAACAGGCTCGACCAAGTTGAAAGAAAGGCCGCGCCTTGGCCGCTTCGCCCCTCGCCGACACCGCGCCCGCCGCCGACATCGCCCGCATCATCGTGACCAAGGTCTTCGTGCGCGGCCTCAAGGTCGACGCCCAGATCGGCGTCTATGACCACGAGCACGGCCGGCTGCAGCCGCTGGTCGTCGATGTCGAGCTGGACGTCGCCGCCAGCCACTGCGAGCGCCTGGGCGACACGGTCAATTACGAGATGGTCGGCGAGGCCGCCCGCGCCCTCGTCGCCGAGGGCCATATCGATCTGGTCGAGACCTTCGCCGAGCGCCTGGCCCAGGCCTGCTTCGCCGATCCGCGCGTCACCCGCGCCCGCGTGCGGGTGGAAAAGCCCCTGGCCCTGGCCCCGCACGCCGCCGCCGCCGGCGTCGAGATCACCGCCGTCCGCGCGTGACCATGATCACCTTCAGCGCCCGGCTCGCCCCGTTCCAGCCCGAAACGGTCTGGACCCTGGAGGCCGGGACGCTGATCGAGACGCGCGGCAGGATCGAGCGCCGCTTTCCGCTGTCGTCCCTGACCCGCTACAGCCTGTCGCTGGCCCCGGACGGGCGTCGGCGGGTGCTGCTGGTCGTGTTCGGACGGCGGAGGCTGCTGATCCCGTCGCAGAGCTATGTCGGCCCCGGACGGTTCGAGGACCGACTGGCCGCCTTCTCGGTTCTGGCGCGCGCCCTTGCGGCCGTGGGTGCGGACCTGTCGCCGCGCGCGCGCTTTGGCCTGGCGCGGCTGGAGGCCAGGACGGCCCTGACCTTCGTCATGGGCCTGTTGGCCTTCGGCGCGGCCTCGACCCTGCTGTTCTCGCTGACCGCCGGCATGGTCGCGGTGGGTGTTGACCTGGCCGCGCGCATGGCCTTCGTCCTGATCCTGATGGTCGCGGCCTTGCCCTGGCTGGCGCGTCCGGCCGACTTCGACCCGCGCGATCCGCCCGCCGATCTGTTGCCCTGAAACAGAAAAGAGCGCCCCGACCTTGCGGCCGGAGCGCTCCTTCTGGGAGACCTGAAAGGGCCTATCAGCGCGGCATCAGCACGCTGTCGATGACGTGGATGACGCCGTTGCTGGCGGCCACGTCGGTGGCGGTGACGGCGCTCTTGCCGCCCTTTTCGTCAGTGATCACGACCTTGCCGCCGCTGATCGCCGCCTTGAACTGGCAGCCGCCGACGGTGTTGATCGTGTAGCTGCCGCCGTGCTTCTGGATCGCGTCGGTCAGGGTCTTGGCCGTCACCTTACCGGCCACGACGTGGCAGGTCAGGATCTTGCTCAGGGTGGCCTTGTTCTCCGGCTTCACCAGGGTCTGCACCGTACCGGGCGGCAGCTTGGCGAAGGCGGCGTTGGTCGGGGCGAAGACCGTGAACGGACCGGCGCCCGACAGGGTGCCGACCAGGTCGGCGGCCGTCACGGCGGTCACCAGGGTCGAGAAGTCCGCATTGCCGGCGGCCACGCCGACGATGTTCTGCTTGGCGCCGTGGTGTTCGGCGAGGGCGGGACCGGCCACGGCGGCGGCGGCCAGGGCCAGCACGGCGGCCCGGCGTTGCATCGAACGCATCATTGTCTGAAACCTTCCATCAAGTCTTCGGGTTGGGGGATCTGAAGAGGTCGACGGCGCGCGGTCTGATGATGATTACGGCCCGGCGTCGGCGCCGGATCGATCCGAGGAGATGACTTTTTTGTAAGGTCCGGCGGACGCGCCCAACGTGACATCGCCTTCATGACGCCACCTTCATTTGCATCACGGCCTGATCAGCGCGACGATCTGGATAACAAGACTATTCCAGGCTCAACCGTGACCGACCCCACCCCAGACACCGCCGTCCCGCCGACGCTGCAGGACGACAAGGCCCTGCCCATCGCGATCTACGCCCTGCACATCGGCGGCGCCGTGACCGGCGGCTTCACCTGCCTGATCGCCGCCATCCTGGCCCATATCAGCCGCAAGGGCGCGCCCGACTGGCTGGCCAGCCACTATGAATTCCAGATCCGCACCTTCTGGCTGGCGCTGCTGTTCAGCCTGATCTCGCTTCTGCTGACCGCAGTCGGGATCGGTGTCGTGATGCTGGTCGCGGTCGGCCTCTGGGTCATCGTCCGCGCCGTCGTCGGCCTTTCGCACCTGCTGAAGGGCCAACCCTATCCCACGCCCAAGAACTGGATGCTCTAAGCCATGTCCGACACCGCCGTCGCCCCTCGCGCCGAGGAAGACAAGATCCTGCCCGCCGTGGTCTACGGCCTCTATCTGCTGGGCTTCACCAATGGCCTGACCTTCTTCGTCGGCCTGATCGTGGCCTATGTGAACCGCGACGCCGCAGGCCCGATCAACGCCAGCCACTACACCTTCGCCATTCGGACCTTCTGGCTGGCCATCGCCTGGTTCCTGATCGGCCTGCTGCTGACGATCTTTGGCGCGCCGCTGAGCCTGCTGCTGGTGGGCATCCCCGTGCTGTTGGCCGGGATTGCGATCATGGGCGCCGTTGGCGTCTGGTTCGTGGTTCGCTGCGTGCTGGGAATCTACTATCTCGTCCGCGGCGAGGCGTATCCGCGCCCGCGTAGCTGGTTGATTTAGAGGCGCCGCCTCCGTCCGGCGCCCGTCTACGGATCATTCCGGCGGCTCCCTTCCCCTGTCAGTTGAGACGGCTCGACGGGGTCGGGGCCGCCGGATGACTAGTGCGGCCTGGCGGAGGGACGCCCGTGGTGGGCGAACGTCTGGGGGACGCGATGTTGGCGCGACTGGTTGGGATCATCTTGGGGCTGATCCTGGCGTCGTCGGGATACGTGGTGGCGGGCTGGGGCTCGCTGGGGACATGGGCCACGACTCTCGACCTTGGTCCGTTTGAACCGCATCGACCCGCCGTCGGCGTGGCGGCGGCGATCGTGGGCGGGGTGCTCATCGTCGCCGCCCTGCTTCCCCGCCCAAAACGCAAGCCGCGCAAGACAGCGCCCGCGCCCCTGGGGCTGGAGCTTCCTGACGAGGCCGCGCCCAGCGCCAGCCCCGTCGCCGCCGCCGCCGCACCCGCCGCGCCTGTGGCGACCCCCGTATCCCACACCGCGCCTGCGGCGCCCGCCGCAGCGCCCGTCGCACCGCCCCGCACCTTCGCCGAGATGCGCGCGCGCCTGATCACACTGAGCCGGGAAGATTCCTGGGGCGAGTGCGCGCGGCTGCTGGCCGCCATGAAGCGGGCCGCCCATACCGACGAGGAACTGGCGATCGTCCATCGCGATCTGGGCGATTTCGCCCGCGCCCAGGGCCAGTTGGACGAGGCCGGCGAGGCCTATGAGACGGCGGTGGCCTATGCCCGCCAGGTGCGCCAGACCCGTCCGACCGACGCCAGCACCGACCTCCTGGCCGGCGCGCTGTCGGGCGTCGGTGATGTCGCCGAGGCCGAAGGACGGCTGGATGCAGCGCTTTCGGCCTTCGAGGAGGCTCTGGCCCTGCGCCGGTCGCGCGGCGCGCGCGAGGCGAACGACCCCAACGCCCAAAGGGCCCTGTCGGTGAACCTGGAGCGCCTGGCCGACCTGCGCGAGGATCGCGGCCATCGCATGCGCGCGCTCGATCTCTATCGCGAGAGCTACGACATCGCCGGTCGCCTGGCGGCCGCCGATCCGGCCCGCTTTGGTCCAGACCTCGCGGCGACCCGCGCGCGGCTCAGCGAGCTGGAAGCCCGCATCTCGACCTGACGAAAAGTCGAGCGCCGGCAAAGACTAGACCTCTCGTCATCCCGGAAGCCTCGGAGAGGCTATCCGGGACCCAGGGGCCGGCGCATTGCGGTCGCCCCTGGGTCCCGGCGCTACAGCCCGCTACGCGGTCTTCCGGCCGGGATGACGAAAGAAAATGGTTTCAGCTGATTGAGCAGGGGCCCTATCGCCCGGCTTCCTGCGCGAGGAACCGCCGGATCCAGTCCGCCATCCGCGCCCGGTCATTGGGACTATCCAGGCTGGCGATCGCCGCATCGGCCTGCGGATCGGTGTAACGCGTCCCGCGCCGCGCCTCGATCAGGGCCTTGGCGTAGTCGGGCGCGAACTCCGGGTGGAACTGCATCGAGATCGCCGGCGCGTCGTCATAGGCCAGGATGCCGTAGGGCGTGAACGCGCTGCCGGCCAGAACCCGCGCCGTGGGCGGCAGGTCCACGACCTGGTCCTGGTGCGAGCCCGGCACGGCGACCTCTGCGGCGTCATCCATCCAGACGGCGCGCTCGGCGACCGCGTAGGCCTGCAGGCCCACGCCCCAGCCCTTGGGCGACTTCTCGACCTTGCCGCCGAACGCCTCGGCCATGATCTGATGGCCAAAACAGACCCCGACCAAGGGGGTCTCGCCCCGAGCCGACCGCAAGAAGGCCTTCAGCGGCTCGATCCAGGGCAGCGGATCATAGACCCCCGCCGAGGAGCCGGTAATCACATAGGCGTCGTTCTCGGCCGGATGCGCCGGCAGCTCGCCGCGTTGGACGTCGTAGGCGCGGTAGGCGTGGCCATCGCCCAGCAGGGTCTCGAACATCGATCCATAGCCGCCATAGGTCGCCTTCAGCGGGCCCGGCGGCTCGCCCGTTTCCAGCAGGCCGATCTTCAAGACGCGCGTCGCCACGGCGATCAGTAGACCATGCCCTGGGCGACGGCCTTCAGGCGCTCGATGGCGCTGAACTTGTCCTCGATGAAGTCCTGGTCGATCCACCAGAGCTCGATCTCGCGCATGACCTCGCCGACCATCGGCCCCTTGGGCACGCCGGCCTTCATCACCTCCTCGCCCGACAGCGGGAAGGCCGGCGGGTTCCAGGTCTCGGCCAGGGCCAGCAGGGCGCGCCACTGGGGCGCGGTGGAGTCACGGCCAGAGCCGGCCCAGGCCAGCTTGATCCGATCGCAGAAGGTGCGGGTCCCCAGGCCATAGACCGCCCGGCGCGCCTCGCGCGGGCTCATCCACGAGACGACGCGCGGGTTCTTGCCGACGGCCTCGACCAGGCGATCACGGACATTGTTGGGCAGGCGCAGGCGCTCGGCCAGCTGCTCGGCGACCTTGGGGTCGTCGGGAATCAGCGCCGCCAGGCGCAGGTCGGGGTCGTTCTCGAACAGCTGCTCGGTCTCGATGCCGACCAGGGCCTCGAAGCGCGCCAGCGACTTCACCGACGGCAGGATCGAGGACAGCACGCTGGTGGCGGCCATCAGACGGAAGGCCGGACGCGGATCGTCCGCCGCCAGCATCTTCATCAGCTCCTTCTGAGTGCGCTCGGCCGCGCGGCCCGAGACCATGCCCTTCAGCGCCTTGCACGCCGCCAGGCCCTTCTGGTCCGGCTCGCCCCGGCCGTACCAGGCCTGGAAGCGGAAGAAGCGCAGGATACGCAGATAGTCCTCGCGGATGCGGGTCATCGGATCGCCGACGAACACCACCCGGCCCTCATGGGCGTCGCGGATCCCCTCGCCGGTGGGATCATAGACCCGACCGTCCGTATCCGCATAAAGCGCGTTGAAGCGGAAGTCGCGCCGCTCGGCGTCCTGGTTCCAGTCCTGGGTGAAGGCCACCACCGCCCGGCGGCCGTCGGTCGAGACGTCCTTGCGCAGGGTGGTGATCTCGTAGGGGCGACCGCCCGACACCGCCGTGATCGTGCCGTGGTCGACGCCGGTCGGAATGGCGCGCAAGCCTGCCTGCTCCAAAGCGTCGATGACCAGATCGGGCGTCAGGGTCGTGGCGATGTCGATGTCGTCGACAGGCTTGCCCATCAGCGTGTTGCGCACGCATCCGCCGACGAATCGCGCGCAGCCCGCATAGCCGCGCGCTTCCAGCGCGGCGATGACCGCCTTGGTCTCCGGAAGCGCGATCCAGGGCGCGTTGCCGATCATTTCACTGCTCAACGCCTGACTCCCACTCACGCGTCCGATCCCCTCCAACGAAGGGGCGACATTGTTAGGCCACTAGACCCCGGCTTCGCCAGACAAGAAACGCCCTATTCGGAGGCGGGTCGTCCGGTTTCGTCGTGGAGGGCCTCGTAGAGCGACCGCAACATGCCCGCCGTCGCGCCCCAGATGAACCGATCGTTCCACGGCATGGCGTAGAAATGTCGGCGCGGCCCGCCCGGAACCTCGCGGTGCTGGCGCTGGTGGTTGGCCGGATCCATCAGGAAATCGAACGGCGTCTCGAAGACGTCGGCGACCTCCTCGGGGCTGGGCGTGAAGGTCGCCTTGGGATCGATGAAGCCCACGACCGGGGTCACGTGGAAGCCGGTCACGGTCTGGTAGCCGTGCAGCAGTCCCGCCACCGTGACGAGGGCCGGGTCCAGCCCGACCTCCTCCTGCGCCTCGCGCAGGGCCGTGCCCCAGGGCGTCTCGCCCGGATCGCAGCGGCCGCCCGGGAAGGCGATCTGGCCGGTGTGGCTGCGCAGGGTGTCCGCCCGGCGGGTCAGCAGAATGGTCGGGCCGTCGTCGTGCTCGACCAGTCCCACCAGCACGGCGGCGGGACGCAGGGCGTGGGGATTGTCGACCTTCAGGCCCGGATTGAGATCGAAGTCCGAACGCAGCGGGTTGGCCAGGCTCGGATCATAACCCGCGATCGGATGCAGGCGGCTGGTGATCCAGGCGCGGCGCTCTTCGCGAGTCATGCCAGACCCTTGCCGGGCGCGGCGATCGGGAAGAAGGCCCCGCCCGAGCGCACGCCCCAGACGCCGTCCTCTTCCACCGCCGTCTCGGCCAGCTCATAGAACACCGAACGCGCGATCAGCGCCTCCAGGCCCCGGCGGACGTGGACATAGGGGCGCGGCTCGCCCGTTTCCTGGTCGATCGTGACGCGGATCGGGTTGTCCGCGCCGGCCGTGACCGTGTCGCCGACATTGGTCTGGAAAACCAGATCCTCGCCCTCGCGGTCCACGCGCACGGCGATGAACGGCGCGTCCTCGACGGTGATCTTCATCTTCTCGACCGGCGTCACCAGGTGGTAACCGTCCGGATCGAGGCGCAAAACGGTCGAGAACAGGCGCACCAGCGCCTCGCGGCCGATCGGCGTGCCCTCGTGGAACCAAAGGCCGTCCTTGCGGATGCGGATGTCGATCTCGCCGCAGTGGGGCGGGTTCCAGAGGTGGACGGGCGGCAGGCCGCGCTCGCCCGCCGCTTTCACGGACTGAGCGACGCCATCCAGGCCAGACTTGAAGGGCGTGTCGGTCATGCCCGTTCAGTTAGGCTGTCGCGCGCTCCGGCTCAAGCGCGAGGGTCAACGGCGACGGGACCGGACAGGCCTTGATCCCCGCCGTCGCGCAGCGGCAGCAGCAGCACGCGCCGCTGATCCACCGGTCCGGGCATGATGACGCCGGCCGTATGGGCGTTGGTGAAGCCGACCCGCCCGAAATAGGGGCCGTCGCCCACCAGCAGCACCGCCCGCCAGCCGGCGGCGCGGGCGGCCTCGCAGGCGGCCTCGACCAGCGCCTGGCCAAGGCCGGCGCTGCGCTCATCGGGATCGACGGCCAGCGGCCCGAGGAAGGCGACCGGCTCGCCGCCGATCGTCACGGGCCACATCCGCACGCAGCCGACGGGCGCGCCGTCCCGCAGCGACACGAACGAGCAGTCGGCCAGCAGAGTGTTGCCCTCGCGCAAGCGCTCGGACGACTTGGCGAAACGACCGGGACCGAAGACCCGGTCGATCAATGCGGTGACGGCGGCTTCCATCGCCGGGGTCTCGAGGACCAGCGGCGGATAGGGCTCGGGAGAAACGGACTTTTGAACGGAGGTCATCGGCCTTCGGGAAATGCGAAAGGGCGTCGGGGGCTCCCGACACGAAGGCGCGCGGGAGGGCTTCAGATCGTGGCGCGTTCGCGCTTCATTCGTCGCAGGCGTCGCATGCCTGAAAACCTCCAGAAGATGCGCGCGCTGTAGGGCCAAGCCTTTGCGAGGTCAATAACGTTGCGGTGCGACGACTTGGCCGTATGTTCGGCGGCCATGTCCGACACTGCCGCCCCGCCGTCCGAGCCCGCGCTCGAGAACCCTACCCGCGCCCTGTTGCGGGAGCGTGACTTCCTCCTGTTCTGGGCGGCGCGGTTCGTCTCCACCCTGGGCGTGCAGATCCAGTCGGTGGCGCTGGGCTGGCAGGTCTACGCCATCGCCCGGATGACCAAGTCGGTCGGCGAGTCGGCGTTCCTGGTCAGCATGATCGGCCTGGCGCAGTTCCTGCCGCTGTTCCTGCTGACCCTGGTGGCGGGCGAGACCGCCGACCGCCGGACCCGCAAGCTGATCGTCGCCGCCACCCTGGCCCTGGACGCGATCAGCGCCGGGGTGCTGCTGGTCCTGGCCTTGATGGGCTCGCACCAGCTGTGGCCGATCTTCGCCATCTCGGTGCTGTTCGGCGCCAGCCGCGCCTTCCTGTCGCCGGCCAGCAGCGCCATGGGTCCGATGCTGGTGCCGCGGCCGCTGCTGCCGCGCGCCATCGCCTGGAACTCGCTGTCCTGGCAGGCCGGATCGATCGGGGGCCCGGCGCTCGGCGGCCTCCTGCTGATCCACTCGCCGGCCCTGGCCTTCGGGGCCTCGTTCGGCCTCTATCTGGTCGCGGCCCTGCTGGCCCTCTCGATCCGCAAGCCCACCAAGCCTGAACAGCAGCCCGGCTCGCGCGTCGAGCTGATCAAGGAGGGGCTGTCCTACGTCTGGAACAACAAGATCGTGTTCGGCTCGATCTCGCTGGACCTGTTCGCCGTGATCCTGGGCGGCGCCACGGCCCTGCTGCCGGTGTTCGCCAAGGACGTGCTGCACATCGGCCCCGGCGGCTTTGGCCTGCTGCGCGCCGCGCCGGCGATCGGCGCGTGCCTGGTGGGGCTCTATCTGGCGGCCAACCCGATCCGCCGCCACGCCGGCAAGATCATGTTCGCGGGCGTGGCCGTCTTCGGCCTCGCGACGGTGGTCTTTGGTCTCTCCAAGCTGGTCTGGCTGTCGGTGGCGGCCCTGGCGGTGCTGGGCGGGGCCGACATGCTCAGCGTCTATGTCCGCCAGACCCTGGTGCAGATCGTGACCCCCGACGCCATGCGCGGCCGCGTCGCCGCTGTCTCCGGCGTGTTCATCAGCGCCTCCAACGAGCTCGGCGAGGTCGAGAGCGGCGCCGCCGCCTGGCTGCTGGGCCCGATCGGCGCGGCGGTGTTCGGCGGGGTCGGGGCCATGGCGGTGACCGCCATCTGGGCGTTCCTGTTCCCGGAGCTGCGCAAGGCCGACCGGCTGGAGTAGTCCTCCTCCCCGCAGCGCGGGGGAGGAAAACCTCAGACCCCCGCCAGCTTGCGCAGCGCCTCGCCGGTCAGGCGGCGGATGATCCACTCGTCCATCGCCGCCGCGCCGAGGCTGTCATAGAAGGCGATCGACGGGGCGTTCCAGTCCAGCACCGTCCATTCCAGGCGGCCCAGGCCCTCGTCGACGCAGCGCTTGGCGAGGTTGGCCAGCAGCGCCTTGCCCGCGCCCGAGCCCCGCGCCGACGGCCGCACGAACAGGTCCTCCAGATAGATCCCGTGCCGCCCCACGAAGGTGGAGTAGTTGTAGAACCACAGCGCAAAGCCCACCGGCTGGCCGTCGATCTCGGCGATGTCGGCGAAGGCCCGGGCCTTGTCGCCGAACAGGGCTGCGGCCGTGTCGGCTGGCGTCGCCTGGACGGTGTCGAGCAGCTTCTCATACTCGGCCAGATCGAGGATGAACTGGTGGATCAGGCCAGCGTCGGCGGGCGTGGCGGGACGGACGGTGACGGTCATGGCGGTATCCAACGACTACAGGGACTTCGTTCTGGAGCTGCTGGCCCCGTTGGGGCAGGTCAGCGCCCGGCGCATGTTCGGCGGAGTCGGGATTTATGCGAACGGCCTGTTCTTCGCGCTCATCGCCGACGACGTGCTCTATCTGAAGGGCGACGAGGATCTGAAGGTCGCGTTCGAGGCCGTCGGCGCCCAGGCCTTCGCGCCGTTCGAGGACGGCAAGACCATGGCCTACTGGACCGCCCCCGCCGAGGCGCTGGACGACCAGGACCTCCTGCTGGACTGGGCGCGCAAGTCGCTGGCCGTCGCGGCGCGCAAACAGAAACCCTCTCCCAAGGGGAGAGGGCGGGGCCCGCGCTGAAAGCGCGGGAGGGAGAGGGGGTAAGGCGTCGGCCGACGAAACCCCTCACCTCCCACCGCTCCGCGGCGGGTCCCTCCTCTCCCTCTGGGAGAGGATCTCAATCACCCGATCTTCACCCCAGGCGGCGGCTCGCTGCTCTCGGGCACGAAGAAGTCCGGCATCAGGCTGGCGGTCGGGTCGACCTTGTAGTGATCGAAGTCGCGCACGCCCTCGCCATAGAGGAAGGTGTCGTCGATCAGGAAGTTGCCGCTGAAGTCCCGCGAGGGCTTGTTGAAGATCCCATAGGCCGCGTCGGCCATGATCTCGGGCGTGCGGCAATGGCGCAGGCCTTCCTCGCCGGTCAGGGCGAACTGGATGGCCGCCGTGGCGATGCCGGTGCGCGGCCACAGGGCGTTGAAGGCGATCCCGTCGGGCTTGAACTCCTCGGCCATGCCCAGCACGCACATCGACATGCCGAACTTGGCCATGGTGTAGGCCACGTGCGAGCCGAACCAGCGCGGCGACATGTCCAGCGGCGGCGACAGCATCAGGACGTGCGGGTTCTCAGCGTTCTTCAGGTGCGGGATGCAGGCCTTCGACGTCAGGAACGTGCCGCGCGTATTGATCTGGTGCATCAGGTCATATCGCTTCATGTCGGTCATCAGGGTCGGGGTCAGCGAGATGGCCGAGGCGTTGTTGACGCAGATGTCGATGCCGCCGAACTGGGCCACGGCCTTGTCGACCGCCTCCTGCACGCTGGACTCCTCACGCACGTCGACGACCAGCGGCAGGGCCTTGCCGCCCGCGTCCTCGATTTCCTTGGCGGCGGTGTAGATGGTGCCGGGCAGCTTGGGATGGGCCTCGGCTGTCTTGGCCGCGATCACCACATTGGCGCCGTCGCGGGCGGCGCGCACGGCGATGGCCAGACCGATGCCGCGCGAGGCGCCGGTGACGAACAGGGTCTTGTTCTTGAGGCTCATGCGGGATCTCCACGGGTTTTAAACAGTTGAACGCCGACGACGGCGAAGCCGAGCAGGAAGGCCATCTTGGCCATGTGGGCGACCGGGCCGTGATCCTTCAACGCCAGACCGACAAGTCCGACGACCAGGGCCGCGATCCACAGGCCCGCCGCCAGCCGCAGCACGCGCGCCCGCAAGAGGTCCATGGCCCAGACCACCATGCCGATCGACCAGATGGCGGACGCGATCATGTAGGACGCCTCGCCGAACACCTCGGCAGGCGAGGTGCGCACCAGCAGGACGCCCAGGATCGCCAGGACGAAGCCCGCAAGGCCCAGCGGGCCCGTGGCGCGGGCGGTCAGGGCCCGCGCGCCCAGCATGCCGATCAGCAGCAGAAGATCGATCAGCGTGTAGACGAGATGCGGCTGGGGCTCGACCAGGCGCGGGTAGATCAGGAAGGGCGCGACGACGTCTATCGCCACGCCCAGCAGCACCGCCACGCCCGCGAGGCGCAGCGTGGTGGCCCGCTCCATCAGGCGCCGGCCCCGACGATGTCGACCGACAGATCCCAGAGCCGATCGGCGGCCTCGGGGTCCAGGGCGTGCGGCATCACGCCGGTCCAGGGGTTTTCCTTGCTCCAGGGCAGCGCCTGGTTGCAGTCCTCCAGATAGAGCCCGCCGACGCCCTCGAGCTCGCTTCCGACCGCCGCCCAGACGCTGGTGGCCGCGCCTTGTTCGGTCGTCTTGAAACCCTCGCGCGGCTGGTCGTTCTCATCCAACCAGCCCAGAGCGCGCTGCTCCTCGATCGGCAGGTGGCGTTGCAGCGGGGTCAAGATGCCGCCCGGCATCACGGCGTTGGCGTGGACGCCCTGATCCTTGAAGCGCTTGTCGAAGCCCACCGCGAACAGGCTGTTGGCGGTCTTGGCCTGGCCATAGGCTTCCCACTTTTCGTAGGGGCGGGTGGTGTAGTTGGGATCGTCGAAATGGATCCCCGAGCGTCGGTGGCCGATCGACGACAAGGACACCAGCCGCGAAGGCTTGCCGCTGGCCTTGGCGCCGGCGATCAGGTTCGGGGCCAGCAGCAACGACAGCAGGAAATGGCCCAGATGGTTGGTGCCGAACTGCATCTCGAAGCCGTCGGCGGTGCGCATCAGCGGACTGGCCATGACGGCGGCGTTGTTGATCAGGATGTCGATCCGCCGATCGCCCCAGACATTGGCGAAGTGACGGATGGCCTCAAGGTTGGAGAGATCCAGCATGCCGAAGCTGACCCGCTTGGACCCGGCCTCTTCATTGATGGCGTTGGCGACCTCTTCGCCCAGCTCCGGCTTGCGGGCGGCGATGATCACTTCGGCGCCCGCCAGGGCCAGGGCGCGGGCGGTCTCCACCCCGATGCCGGTGGCCGCGCCGGTGACGATCGCCACGCGACCTGAAAGGTCATGCCCGGCGACAACCTCACGCGCCGTCGACTTGGCCCCAAAGGCCGATGTGATCCGTCCGCTCATGCCCGCTTCCTCCCGCTTGTTGTTATGTCGGCTAGGCTACATCTGGATCGCGCAAATCCCCAGAGCGATCGCAAGGCACAGCGGACCGTAGGCGCGCCGGTTCAGACGCCAGAACGGCGTGCCCTCGGCATAGCGGAAGATCCGCGGAACATAGGTGGCCGCGCCGCGCGCGGCAAAGACGGCGAACAGCGCCCAGCGGCCGGCGTCCAGCCAGGGCTCCAGGGGCGTAGGCGGCCAGACCGAAGCCAGAACCAGCGCCCCGCCCGCCAGGAGCGCCAGGGCCACGGCGACGCAGGCCAGAAGGCTCGGCGCCTTCATGTCGCGCGTGCGGCCCACCACATGCTCGACCAGCGAGGCCTCGTCATGGCCGGGCCACCGCCCGCCGAACGCCCAGTAGAGATGGACGCCCGCGAGCAGGAAAAAGACCCCGGTCAGCAGCAGGGTCAGCAGCACGGCCTAGCCGGCCTTGCTGAAGTCGGGCGCGCGGCGTTCGGCGAAGGCCATGAAGGCTTCGCGGGCCTCGGCGGTCTGCAGACGCGCGGCGAACTCCGCGCCCTCGGTGTCCATCAGCTGGGCGATCTTGTCGGCGTCGCGCATCAGCCGCTTGGTCACGGTCAGCGCGCCCAGCGGACGCTTGGCCAGCTGGTCGGCGGCGGTGCGAGCCCGGGCGCGCAGATCGCCCTGCTCCACAAGCGCGTTGGCCAGGCCCCAGGCCACCGCCGTGGCGCCGTCCACCGCCTCGCCGAGGGCGAACATGGCGTAGGCGCGGGCGTGGCCCACCCGCGCCGGCAGCAGCCAGCTGGACGCGGCCTCCGGCACCAGGGCCAGGTTGACGAACGGGGTGGTCAGGCGCGCGTCGGGGCTGACGAACACCAGGTCGCAGTGCAGGAGCATGGTGGTCCCCACGCCGACCGCCTGGCCCTGCACGGCCGCGACCAGCGGTCGGGTGGCGTGGGCCAGGGCCTTCAGGAACCGGGTCACGTGCCGCTCGCCGCTGAAGGCGCCGGTGGCCTGGGCGGCGAAGTCCTGCAGGTCGTTGCCGGCGGTGAAGCTGTCGCCATCGCCCTGGAAGACCACCACACGGATGGTCGGATCCTTTTCGGCCGCCTCCAGGCTGTCGGCCAGTACGCCGTACATCGCGTTGGAGAGCGCGTTCTTCTTTTCCGGGCGCGCCAGGGTGAGGGTCATCACGCCGGCGTCGATCTGCACCGTCACATGGTCGGTCATTGCGGGTCTCCCTTGGGGAACTTGGTCTGCAGACTGGCGAGCCAGCGCGAGACCACGCTGATTTCCTCGTCCGTGAAGCCTTCGGTCAGCTGGGCGTTGACGCCGCGAAGCCCGGCCTTGGCCGTATCGCGCGCGGCGCGGCCCTTGTCGGTCAGGTGCAGGTGCATGGCGCGGCCGTCCTTGGCGTCGGCGCGGCGCTCGACCAGCTCGGCCCGGGCCATGCGGTCGATCAGGCCGGTCATGGCCGAGGGGGCCAGATCGAGGGCGTCGGCCGCCTCGCCGATCAAGGCGCCGTCCCGCTCGCCGAGAAAGAACAGCACGCCCGACTGCGCGGCGGTCAGCCCGCCCTCGGCCGCCATGCGCCCCTCGATCCAACGCTGCACGCGCCGGTGTCCGGCGTTCAGCAGAAAGACCAGTCGACGGTTGGGCGGCGTGGACATGCGCCAACCGTATATTTCACATGCGAAATGTCAAACGATCGTTTTTAGACTTCGCTAGAATTCGCCGCGTACCAGGCCACCCCGTCGCCATCGACCTCGCGCTTCACCCGTCCGCGCCGGATCAGGCAGTTGAGGTGGGCCAGGGCCTCGCCGGTCGCCATGCCCAGGAGGTCAGGCCCGATGGGACGCGCGAACAGCGCGCCGAAGGTGTCGACCACGCGCTTGCGCTCGGAAAGCTTCTTCTCCAGCCGGGCCAGGCCCCGCTCGTGGCCGGAGATCAGGGCGTCGATGCGGGTGTGCAGGCCCTCGAAGGGATCGTTGTGCGCCGGCAGCACGATCACCTCGTCGGGCACGGTCGCCTTGACCTTGGCCAGGGAGCGCAGCCAGTCCGACAGCGGATCAGCGTCCGGTTCGGTCGGGAACACCGACACATTCGACGAGATACGCGGCAGCACCTGGTCGCCCGAGATCAACAGCTTGAGTTCCGGGCACCACAGGCAGGCGTGATCGGGCGAATGGCCTTGCCCGGTGACCACGCGCCAGGTGCGGCCGCCGATGTCGAACTCCTCGCCGTCGCTCAGGCGGCGATAGCTGTCGGGCAGGGCGTAGATCGCCTTGCCGAAGCCGCCGAAGCGGGCCTTGTAGTTCTCGATCGCGTCCTCGTCCCAGCCGGCGGCGCGGAAGAACCGCACCCCGTCTTCCGGGGCCTCGCGGCCGGTGTCGGCCACCAGCATCCGGCACTGGAAGTATTCCAGGCGGGTCATCCACAGCCGGCAGTCGAACTTGCGCGTCATCCAGCCGGCCAGGCCGATATGGTCCGGATGCAGGTGGGTGACGATCACGCGGGTGATCGGCTTGCCGCCCAACGCCTCGGCGAAGGCGGCGCGCCAGGCCTGGCTGGTCTCGCGGGTCTGGACGCCGGTGTCGACCACCGCCCAGCCCTCGCCGTCCTCGATGGCCCAGACGTTGATGAACTGAAGCGAGCCGCCCAGCGGCATGCGCAGCCACAGAACGCCGGGCGCGACCTCGACCGCCTGGCCAGAGCCCTGCTCCGGCGCCGTCTCGAAGGGATAGACGAGTCGTCCGGCCTTCTTCGGTTCCGACACCGATTCTGTCGTGTCGTCTTCGAACCCGTCGCGCATTTCACTCCCTCCGCGCGCCCTTTGACCGACGCTTATTCCGGATCTTACCCATTTTTTGCCCCTGGGGGCCGTCACGATCACGCCTAGGTCGGAGGGCATCTTGACCCCCGATGCAAGCACGCGCTTATGTCCGCGCGAGGAATCCACCCAGGAGATGTATCCCATGAGGCCTTTCGCGATCGGCCTGACGGCCGCCCTCGCGGTCGCCGTACTCGTTCCGTCCGCCGTCATTTCGGCGCAGAAGGAACAGAAGGGCAAGCCCGCCATCGACGCCAAGGCGCGTGAAGCGGGCATGAAGGAAGCGCCGGCCATCATGCAGGCCAGCGGCGCCAGCTGCACCGTGTCGGACGCTCGCTATATCGGCGAGGACAAGAAGGCGGGCGCCAAGTACTTCGAAGTCGCGTGTAACGAAGGCATGGGCTTCGCGCTCGTCGCCAAGAAGGACACCGCGCCGCAAGTCTATAGCTGCCTCGAGTCGAGCCAGCCGGGTCCGGACGGCAAGGTCGGCGGTCTGGCCTGTATCCTGCCCGGCAACGCCAACCCCGGCGCGGGCCTCGACGCCTACGTCAAGAAGGGCGGCGCCTCGTGCGAGATCGAGAACACCCGCGCCATCGGCACGGGCGCCAAGAACTCGTACTTCGAAGTCGCCTGTAAGGGCGGCGCGGGCTATGTCGTCCAGACCACCGCGCCGATGAACATCGGCGGCGAAGTCGCGGTCAACAGCTGCCTGCTGTACGAAGAAGGCGGCAATGTCAGCTGCAAGCTGACCAACCGTCAGACCCAGCTCCAAATCGTCGACACGCTGAACACGGCCGCTGCGGCCGCCGGCACCAAGTGCGCGATCAAGGACAAGCGCTACGTCCTCAGCACCAAGGCCGACAACTACTTCGAAGTCGCCTGCGAAGACGGCAAGGGCTACATGTACCAGCAGACCTCGGCCACCGGGGCCTTCAACCGCGCCATCCCGTGCGCCCAAGCCGGCTTCGTCGGCGGCGGCTGCACCATGACCGACGCGGTGGCCGCTCAGACCGAGCAAGCCGGCTTCTACAGCAAGCTGGCCGGCAAGGCCGGTTTCACCTGCGACGTCGAGAAGTACGGCCTGCTGCCGACGAACGACCCGAAGAAGGAAATCGTCGAGCTGAAGTGCAAGGGCAGCGACGTCGGCGGCATCGCCGTATTCACCGCCACCGACGGCAAGGTCTTTGACTGCCTGACCGCCGAGATGAACGGCTTCCGCTGCTCGTTCACCAAGAAGGACACGCAGTACGCCCGCCTGACCAAGGATCTGATCGGCTTCAACAAGGCCTCGTGCCAGGTCTCGGACGCCCGCATCATCGGTTCGACCGACACCGAGGGCTTCATCGAAGTGGCCTGCTCGGACGGCCTGCCGGGCTGGGTCCTGGGCTATCCGATCGGCGTGGCCAAGCCGGCCGCCAAGGAGTTCCTGTCCTGCACGCAGGCCAAGGGCATCGGCGGCGGCTGCAAGCTGCCGACCAACAAGCCGAAGGCCTGATCCAGGTCACGGCCTGACAAAAAAGAGCCCGCCCGGAGCGATCCGGGCGGGCTTTTTCTTTGGGCGGAGAGGGGGCGAAGAGCCCCCCCCCCTACATCGCCGCTTCGATCAGGCGCGGACCCGGCGTGGCCATGGCCCGGGCGAAGGCCTCGTCGAAGGCCTCGGCGGTGGCGACGCGCTCGGCGACCATGCCCAGGCCTTCGGCGAGCTTCACCCAATCGATGCGCGGATCGCCCAGGTCCAGCAGCTTCGCGGCGGCGGGACCCGGATTGCCGGCGCCTGTGCGGCCCAGCTCAATGCCGAGGATGCGGTAGGCGTGGTTGGCGAAGACCACCACGGTCACGTCCAGCTTTTCGCGGACCACCGTCCAGAGGCCCTGGACCGTGTACATGCCCGCGCCGTCGCCGGTGAGCGCCAGGACCTTGCGGTCCGGACAGGCCACCGCCGCGCCGATCGCCAGCGGGATCCCCTGGCCGATCGCGCCGCCGGTCAAAGACAGCCAGTCATGCGCCCGGGCGGCCTTGGTCTGGGTGAAGATCGGCAGGCCCGCTGTCACCGCGTCATCCGAGATGATCGTATCCGTGGGCATATGCCGCGCGATCGCCGCGCCGATCGCCCAGGCGTCCAGGCGTCCGGCCGGCGCATCAGGCGCGGCATAGGTCTCGACGGAGCCGGCGGCGGGCGCGCCCAGCGCGTCGGCCAGGGCGTTCAGCGCGGCGGCCGCATCGACCTCGCGACCGCACAGGGTTTCGACCGAACAGCCCTCAGGCACCAGCACACTAGGACGGTCGGGATAGGCGAAGAAGGCGACCGGGGTCTGGGTGGCGACCAGCACCATCAGGTCGACGCCGTCGAGGTCCTTCAGGGCCAGCTCGCCGAAATAGGGCAGCTTGTCGGGACGGAAACGGCCCTCGCCCCGCGCCTGGCGGGCGGTGAAGGTGTCGGTCAGCACCCGCACGCCGTGGGCGGCCAGCCGCCCGGCCGCCGCCAGCGCCGCCTCGCCACAGGCGCCCGAGCCCAGCAACAGCACCGGCTTGGTCGCACCGCCCAGCGCCTTGGCGACGGCCTCGACCGACGCCGCATCGGGCGCGGCGAAGGCGGGCGGCGTCACCACCGGTCCCTTGACCGTGGCTTCGTTCCAGGCCGCATCGGCGGGCAGGACGAGACAGGCGTTGCCGCCCGGCGTCCCGTAAGCGGCGATGATCGCCTCGGCGGCCAACGGCCCGACGCTGTCGGCGGTCTCGGCCGACTTGACCCAGACAGAGTTGGGCGCAGCCAGGGCGGCGATGTCGCTATTGAGCGGCGCGTCGAAGTCGCGGTGATAGGTGGCGTGGTCGCCGATCACATTGACCACCGGCGTGAAGGCGCGGCGGGCGTTGTGCAGATTGGCCGCGCCGTTGGCGTAGCCGGGTCCCAGGTGCAGCAGGGTGCAGGCGGGCTTACCGGCCATCCGCCCATAGCCGTCGGCCGCGCCGGTCGCCACGCCCTCGAACAGGCAAAGCACGCTGCGCATGCGCGGCTCGCGGTCCAGGGCCGAGACGAACTGCATCTCGCTGGTGCCGGGATTGGCGAAACAGGCGGTCACGCCGTTGTCGGCCAGGGTGGTGATCAGGGCGTCCGCGCCGTTCATGGTCTTCTCCGTACCTGTGCCCCTTCCTTCCGACATTTCGCCGGCTGCGCCAACCCGGCGACGCATCAAGCCGATTGCACAAGGCGGTCGGAGCGGCGCAGTCTGCCAAAAAAAAGGGGGGAACATCGCCATGTCAGGAATGAGCGCGGCCGCGCGCTGGACGCTGATTGCATCCGTGATCGCCGGGGTCAGCTATGTCGCCAGCTGGGGCCTGACCCTGCCGCCCGGCGTCGAGACGGCGTGGAAAGGCGCGGGCGTCGGCCTCTTGGCGATCCATGCGGCGCTGCGGGCGCGATCGCTGGACGGCTGGCTGCTGGCTGCGGTGATGGCGCTGGGGACCGGCGGCGACGTGCTGCTGGAGACTCACGGTCTCACGGTCGGCGCGATCTCGTTCCTGCTGGGACACGTCGTCGCCAGCGGCCTTTATCTTCGCCACCGCAAGGCCGTGTCTCTCGTGCCCCTAGCGCTGATTCCCGTCGTGGTCGCCGTGTCGTTCCTGCTGCCCACTGACCGCGCCGGCGCGCCGGGGATCGCGCTCTACAGCCTGTTCCTGGCGGTGATGGCCGCCGTGGCCCTGATGAGCCGGTTCCCGTTCAAGACCGTGGGCCTGGGCGCGCTGATGTTCGTGGTCTCGGACCTCTTGATCTTCGGCCGCCTGGGGCCGCTGCCCGACAACCTGGCCACGGGCCTGGGCGTCTGGGGGCTGTACTACTTCGGCCAGTTGCTGATCTGCCTGGGCGTGGCGGGGGCGCTAGCCCACCCCTCCACCGACCTCCCCGGCGAAGGCCGGGGTCCAGATTCAGCCTGAGACTTTGGGGATGACGCGCCTACCGCCCTGACCAAGCCCGAGATGTTCACGGGTTCGATCTGGACCCCGGCCTTCGCCGGGGAGGTCGGGTTAAAACACCATCACCCCTTCATCCGGCGCCTCAGAAAAAAGCCGCTCCAGGTCCTTGGGCCGCCGATCCCGCGCCAGGGCTTGGTTGATATAGCCCTTGTCGGTCAGCTCGCCGCTGGCCGCGTCGGGCGCGCCGTCCAGGATCAGGGCGCGGGCGATGCGGCCGCCACCGCCCTTGGCCGCCGCGTTCATCCGCGAAAGACCCTCGACGATCGCCGCGCGCACCGCCTCGGGGCTCCCGAGACGCTCGACCGCCTTGGCGTCGAGGAACAGCATCAGGCCCACGCCCTCCTGCCCCTCGCCGCAGACCACCGCATCGGAGACCACGCCGCCGATCGCCGACACCGCCGCCACCCGCAGGGCCCCGGCCGCGACGAAGGTGCCGCTGGCCAGCTTGAAGTTCTCGACGAGGCGCCCGTCGAACACCAGCCCCGCGGCGGGATCCTCCGGATCGGCCAGCCGCGCCGCGTCGCCCAGGCGGTAAAAACCGTCCTCGTCGAAAGCCTGGGCCGTGGCCTCGGGCTGGTCGAGATAGCCGGGCGAGACCTGCGGCCCCTTCACGCGGATCTCGAACTTGCCGCCCTCGCCCGCAGGCACCAGCTTCACTGCGGTGCCGGGCGTGGGCAGGCCAACCATACCCGAGCGCGCGTTCAGCCAGTGGATGTTACAAGCGGTCGGGCCGGTCTCGGTCGCGCCATAGCCGGCGGCGAAGGTGATGCGTTCGCCCACCGTACGCACCGCGACAGCCTGGACGCGGTCGAGGATCGACTGGGCCATCGAGGCGCCGCCGTACTGCAACACGCGGACCTTCTCGAAGAACTTGGCGGCCAGGGCCTCGTCGCGCTCCAGCTCGCCGACGAACATCGCCCAGCCGGCCGGGACCATGTTGTGATAGGTCGTCGCCACCTCGGACAGGTTACGCACCGTCTCGCCAAAGCGCCCCGGCAAGGGTTGGCCGGCATCGATATAGAGCGTCCCGCCCCGGTGCAGCACCATGTGCAGGATGGCGTTGGCGCCGAGGCTGTGGCTCCAGGGCGCGGAATTGACCAACACCGGCGGGTCGGGGTCGGCATAGCAGGCCTCGATCTGGGCCGCGTTCAGCGCGATGTTGGCATGGGTGCAGACCACGGCTTTCGGCTTGCCGGTCGAGCCGGAGGTCAAGAGCAGCTTGGCCACATCGTCCGGCTGAGCGACAGGCGCCAGCGGCGGGCTCTTCAGCAAAGCCTCGAAGGCGACGTCGCCGGGTCGCGCATTTCGGCTGACCACCACCGGCAGTCCGGCCAGGAACGGCGCGGCCAGGGCGTCGCCGAACGCTTCGGCGTCGTCGGCGTAGACGGCGGCGGGCTTCAGCCGTTCGACGGCGTGCTGCAGCCGGGTGAGATCCGCGCCCTTCAGCCCGTACTGCGGCGACACCGGCGCGGCCGGGGCGCCCAGGCTCATGGCGGCGTAGGCGATCAGGGCGTGATCGACGCCGTTGCGGGCCAGGATCAGCATCGGCTGGCTTCGGCGCAGACCCAGACCTTGCAGTCCGCCCGCCAGGGCTTCGACCTGCGTCTTGGCGTCCGCATAGGTGACCGTCCGCCAGCCTTCGCCGGCACGCTCGGCCAGCCAGACCCGGTCCGGCGCCTGCGCGGCCCAGCGGGCCAACGGCGCGGTCGTGGTCCGCACCGCGTCCGAATAGGGCATGGGATTGCGCAGGATCAGCGTCTGCCCCTGTCGCTCGACCTCCAGCGCGCGGGGCGCGTAGCGAGCGTCACGGAAGGGGGCTGTGTCGAGGGTCGATCCGTCCATGACCTGTTATGTCGCGGGTCATACGGCTGTTCAATCCATGCGGCGCGATGACGGCCCTCCGGCGTCTTGGCCCGCTGATAAGCCCATCCCCCTCGTGTCATCCGGGCGGCGTCGCCGACCCGGGACCCAGGGGGTGTCAAAGCGCTGCGCCTGCCGCCCCTGGGTCCCGGCTCTACGCTGCGCTACGGCCGGGATGACACGGGTTGCAACACAGCGTGTCACCCAAGCTCCCTTCCTCCGAGGGATAGAAACTCCCCCCTCTCGACATTTTTCAGCGCCCGCTGTCGAATCCGTCCGAACCGGCGCGTCTCTGGGGTCGAGGCGCTGCGATGATCGCGCGTCAAAGGGAGAAGACCATGCAATACGCCCTGCTGCTGTACGAGAACGAAGCGGTCTACGCCGAAGAGGGCGCCATGAGCCTGGAGGCGATCATCGCGGCCCATAACGCCTTCGCCGCCGACCTGGCCCAGCAGGGCGTGCTGCGCGGCGGCCAGGGCCTGAAGTCGTCGGACACCGCCACCACCCTGCGCAAGTCACGCGGCGCCGAGACCCTGCATGACGGCCCCTATGCCGAGGCGCGTGAACAGTTGGGCGGCTTCTACGTGATCGATGTCCCGGACCTCGACGCAGCCCTGGCCATCGCCAAGCGTATCCCCTTCGCCGGCGACGGCGCGGTCGAGGTGCGCCCCATTATCGACGAAGATTGAGCCCTCTCGATCAAACGGCGCGGCGGGACGGCGGCAGGATCGTCGCCGCCCTGGCCGCCGCCTTCCGCGACCTGGACCTGGCCGAAGAGGCCTATGCCGAGGCCTGCGCGCGGGCGGCGGCGGTATGGCCCGCCGCGCCGCCTCTGGATCCGGCGGCCTGGCTTTACGCCACCGCGCGACGCTGCGCGCTGGATATGATCCGTAGACGGAATGTTCGGTGTCGAAGCGCTCCTGAACCGCCCGCGCCGCAGCCCTCGGCTGAGGATGCGCTGACCTCCGACGACCGGCTCATCCCGGACGAGCGGCTGCGCCTGATCTTTGTCTGCTGCCACCCCGCCGTCGCGCCGGAGTCCCGCGCGGCCCTGACCTTGCGCCTGGTCTGCGGTCTGTCGGTCGCCGAGATCGCCCGCGCCTTTCTGGTCGCTGAACCGGCCATGTTCCAGCGCCTCACCCGCGCCAAGAAGAAGATCGCGGAGGCGGGCGTGTCGTTCGAGGTTCCCGGCCCGGAGGCCTGGCCCGAACGGATGGCGGCGGTGCTTTCGACGCTGGAGGTCGCCTACGCTCGCGCGCACGAGGACGCCGCGGGCTCGGGCCCGCACGCCGGCTACGCCCGCGAGATGCTGGACCTGACCGCCGTGCTGGCGGACCTGGCGCCGAGCGAGCCGGAAGCCCTCGCCTTCGCCGCCCTGGTGCGGTTCGCCGAGGCGCGGCGGCCGGCCCGGCTGGACGTGGACGGCGCCATGGTCCCTCTGGCCGACCAGGACCCGAAGCGCTGGAACCGCGCGCTGATCGCTGACGGGGACGCGCTGCTACGCCGCGCCGCGCAGCTGAACCGTCCAGGACCGCGTCAACTGAGGGCCGCGTTGCACGGGGCCTGGGCGCTGCGGCGATCCCTCGCCGAACCGCCGCCTTGGGAGACGCTGCTGGCGCTGTACGATCTGCTTCTGGACGCGGGGTATGACCCCTTCGTCCGCCTCAACCGCGCCGTCGTTCTGGCGGAGGTCGCAGGGCCGGCGGCGGCCCTGGCCGAGGTCGAGGCGCTGGACGCGGGGCGGCTGGACGCGTTCCAGCCGTATCATGCGGTCAAGGCCGACCTGCTGGCGCGGCTGGGACGCGTTGAGGAGGCGTCAAACGCCTATGACCGGGCGCTGGAGATGGCGCCGGGCGAAGCGGAGCGGCGTTGGTTGATCCGGAGGCGGAGCTTTATGGCAAGCGCCGACTAGCGCCCCCTCCGTCACGCCGTCTATCGACGGCGCGCCACCTCCCCCGCAAGCGGGGCAGGAGGGCGGTCGTGTCTTCCTCACCCGTGAAACGGGGGAGGTGGCGCGATGCGGATACGCAGCGCGACGGAGGGGGCGTCCCCTACCCCGCCAGCGTTTCCAGGAACCGCACCGGCTCGCCCTTGCCTTCGGCGATGATCTCGTCGTCGCGCATCACCACGATGCCGCGCACGATCGTCGCCACCGGCCAGGCCTTGGCCTCGAAGCCGTCGAACGGCGTCCAGCCCGAGCGGGTGGCCATCCAGTCGTGGGTGATGACCCGACGGGCCTTCATGTCGACGATGGTGAAATCGGCGTCGAAGCCCTCGGCGATACGACCCTTGTCGGCCAGGCCGAAGATGCGGTTCACGCCGTGGCTGGTCAGATCGACGAAGCGCTCCAGGGTGAGCTTGCCGTCGACGACGTGGGTCAGCATGATCGGCACCAGGGTCTGGACGCCCGGCATGCCCGAGGGCGAGGCCGGATAGGGACGGGCCTTTTCCTCGCGGGTGTGCGGCGCGTGGTCGGAGCCGATCACGTCGGCGACGCCGGTGTCGATCCCGCGCCAGATGCCGGCCACATGGTCGGCCTCGCGGATCGGCGGGTTCATCTGCGCAAAGCCCTTCAGGCGCTCATAGGCCTCGGGGGCGACCAGGGTCAGGTGCTGGGGCGTGACCTCGACGCTGGCGACGTCCTTGTTCTGGGCCAGGAAGTCGATCTCTTCCTTGGTGGTGACGTGCAGCACGTGGATGCGCTTGCCCAGGCCCTTGGCGATGCGGACCAGGCGGTGGGTCGACTGCAGGGCGGCCTGGGCGTCGCGCACCTCCGGGTGGCTGGTCCAGTCGCCGGGACGGGCCAGGCTGCGGCGCTCGGCCAGGCGGTATTCATCCTCGGAGTGGAAGGCGGCGCGGCGGTTGACGTGGCGCAGCACGTTCTCGACGCCCTCGTCGTCCTGGACGAGCAGAGAGCCGGTCGAGGCGCCCATGAACACCTTGATGCCGCAGCACCCCGGAAGCCGTTCCAGTTCGCCCAGGAAGGTCGCGTTCTCGTGGGTGCCGCCGACATAGAAGGCGTGGTCGGTGTGCATCCGGTTCTTGGCCCGCGAGAGCTTGTCGGCCAAGGCGTCCGGGTCGGTGGTGGTCGGCTCGGTGTTGGGCATCTCGAAGACGGCCGTGACACCGCCCAGGGCCGCGCCGCGCGAACCGCTCTCGAGATCTTCCTTCCACTCCAGACCCGGTTCGCGGAAGTGCACCTGGCTGTCGATGACGCCGGGCAGCACGGTCAGGCCAGTGGCGTCGAACACCTCGCCGGCGCTGGCCTGAGAGAGGTCGCCGACCGCAACGATCTTGCCGCCGCGCACGCCGATGTCGGTGAAGTCCCGGCCGGCGTGGTTCACCACCTCGCCGCCACGCACGATCAGGTCGAAGGTCTGGGTCATCGGACGGCTCCTCGGAGGGGTTCAAGGCATCTAGGGCCGACCTGTTCGAGAGGCAACCGTTTCGTGACGGCCGACGCGTCTCAGGGCCCGGAGGGCGCCGGACGCGTCAGGTCGAAGGCGACGCGGAACAGCCGGTTAGGGCGCGAGAGCTCGTAGGTGAACTGGCCGTCGGTGAGCCCCAACGCCCAAACATTGGTGTTCGAGACCGTCCGGTTCAGCCGCGTGAACAGGGCCTTGGACTCCTCATCGACCGGGAAGCGCTGCAAGTCCGCTGACCCCGGCGCGACGGTGTCGCCGCCATAGCGCGACAGCTCATCCTCGACGCCGTCGGGGTGTCGATGGTCGTGCTTGAGGCGCAGGCGGCCGTCGTCGAGACGGGTGATGATCCAGGTCCGCGAGCGATCCTCGCCGACCCGGAACGGGATGCGGATCTGCCGCGCGTCACAGTGCGCCACGGTCATCACCAGCTCGGCCTTGCGGAACGCCTCGTCGGCCGCATCGCCGGCGGCGACCTGACCCACGAAGGTCTTGCCGCACAGCGCGCTCAGGCGCTCGAAGAACTGCTCACCCGGCGCCCCGGCGAAGGCTGCGCCCGGCGCCAGGACGATCAGCGCACAAAGAGCGACGACGGCCTTCATCGGGCTTTCCTCGGCCGCGCTGCGCGGCGTTGGGTCTTGAGCGGCTCAACCGCGTCCTCGATCGGGCGCTTTGCCTCGCCCTCATCGGCAGGGTCGCTGAGCGCGTCGGTGGGCGCCGCCTCGATCGGGTCGACGGTGGTCTGGGCCATGACCTCAGGCTCGGCTGGGGGCGTCGATCCGACGATTTCGGCTTCCGAAACGGCATCGGACACAATCGGCGGGACGGTCCCAGACACCTTGGCCAGCAGATCCTTGGCGGCCTTGAACACCGTAGTCACCGGAAGATCGCTCATGTGGCGGATCGCCTGGGAGAGCTCGGGATCGATGGTCAGGAACTGATCGAACGACCTTGGCCCGCGCACCGCCACAGCGTGCTCGCCCCACGGCGCATAGCGGCGCTCGTCGGAGGGACCGAACAGCCCGACCGTCGGCGTGCCGGCGGCGGCGGCGATGTGCATCAGGCCCGAGTCGTTGCCGATGAACAGGCTGGCGCGCTTCAGGCAGGCATAGGCGGTGAGCAGATCCACCTTGCCGGTCAGGTCGATGGTGCGCCCGCGCGCCGAGGCCATGCGCAGTTCCTCGACCATGCGGGTGTCTTCCGGACCGCCCAGGATCAGCAGCCGGCCGCCGGCTATCGGGCCGTCCTTGTCCAGCAGCTGGGCGGCGGTCTGGGTGAAGCGCTCGATCGGCCAGACCTTGCCGATCCAGTTGGCCGCCGGGCCCACGGCCAGGATCGGTCCGGTCTCGCCGCCCTCGGTCAGGCCCAGCAGTTCGTCCGCCAGGGCCTGCACCTCGGGCGTGATGTAGAGATAAGGCGGCGGCGGATCGCCCTCGAGCTTCAGCGTGCGGGCCGCGTCCACCACCTTGTGGACGACCTCGCCCGGGATCTTCTTCCAGATGGCGCGCTTGTCACGACGCAGGAACAGCGCCGTGGCCGAACCGCGGAGATCGACGATCAGGCTCCACTTCTTGTGGCGCACCTGGCGCCAGAGCTTGAACCAGTGGCCCTTGCCCTTGGCCTTCTCCATCACGATCACCCGGTCCAGACCGGGGACATGGGCGAAGAGCGGCGCGGCCAGCGGGCCGGCGACGATGGTGAAGCGCGCGTTGGGGATCTGGTCGGCCAGCATCTTGATCAGGCCGGACGACAGCACCGCGTCACCGATACGCGTCGCCGTGATGAAAAGGATCGGAAAGGCCCTCTGTGTCATCGGTACACCTATAGGCCGGTCGGTGAGTCGGCGCACCCCACGTTAACACTTGAGTTACCTCAAGGACTGGCGTCGCCCGCGACACGGCGCCACATGTGCCCTCATGACCGCACCTTGCCTCGCCCGCCTCGCCTCCCGCGCCGTCATCGCCGTGTCCGGCCCGGACTGGCGAAGCTTCCTGCAGGGCCTGCTGACCCAGGACGTCGCGACCCTGGCCGTCGGCGAGCTGCGCTTTGCGGGCCTGCTGACCCCGCAGGGCAAGCTGCTCTATGACCTGTTCGTCGCCGGAACCCAGGACGGCGCCCTGCTGGACGTGGCGGCGGCGCACCGCGAGGCCATCCTGACGCGCCTTTCGATGTACCGCTTGCGAGCCAAGGTGGAGCTGGTCGCCAGCGATCGTCCGGTGATCGCGGTGTTTGGCGGCGCGACGTCGGGCGAGGGCCTGTACGCCGATCCTCGCCTGCCGGCCCTGGGCGCCCGCGCCTATGACGACCGGGCGACCAACGCCGACGAAGACGTCTATGAAGCTCATCGCCTGGCCCTGGGCGTTCCCGGCCCCACCGACTGGGGCAGCGAGGCGACCTATCCGATCGAGGCCAATTTCGACCTCCTGGCGGGGATCGACTTCAAGAAGGGCTGCTTTGTCGGCCAGGAGACCACCAGCCGCATGAAGCGGCGCGGCACGATCAAGAACCGCATGCTGCCGATCACCTTCGACGGCCCGCCGCCCCCCTTCGGCGCCGAGGTGCTGGCCGGCGAGCTGCGCGCCGGTGAGGTGCTGAGCGGCCGCGACGGCCAGGCCATGGCGCTGCTGCGCCTGGACCGGATCGACGGCGCGGCGCTGACCGTCGAAGGACGTCCGGTCCGCGTCGAGCGACCGGACTGGGTGGCCTGAGACCTACGGTTGCGGGCGTCCCCATTTCGGGGCAGAGACTTGAGAACGATGGTCGCCGTAGTCCGCGACCGCGATCGCTTTAGGGGGCAATGGAAACATGAATCGTCGCAAAATTCTCGGCGCGGGCGCGCTGCTGGCCGTGACCGCCATGGCCGGACCGGTTCTGGCCGCCAGCGCCGATCGCTTCTCCGTCAAGGTTCGCGGCAAGGGCCCCGACGTCATCCTGATCCCCGGCCTGTCGTCGTCGCCGGAAATCTGGGAGTCGACCGCCCAGGCGCTGGAGGGCCGCTACCGCGTCCACCTCGTCCACGTCGCCGGGTTCGCAGGCGCGCCTACCGCCGGCAACGCAGACGGCAAGGTCGCCGCGGGCGTGGCTGAAGGCCTGGCGGGCTACATCCAGGCTAAGGGCCTGAAGTCGCCGGCTGTGATGGGCCACTCGATGGGCGGCACGATCGGCATGATGCTGGCCGCGCGCAGCCCCGGCCTGGTGGGCAAGCTGATGGTCGTCGACATGTTCCCGAACCTGGCGGTGGCCTATTTCGGGCCCGGCCAGTCGCCGGAGTCGGTCGCCCAGCGCGCCGCCGGCTTCCGCGCCCAGATCGCCGACGCGCCGGCCGAGGCCTTCAAGGCGATGCAGGAGCAGGTGATGGTCGGCATGGTCCGCACCGAGTCCGCGCGCGCCGCCATCGTCAAGCACTCGCTCGACAGCGACCGGCAGGTCGCCGGACGGGCCATGGAAGAGCTGCTGACCACCGACCTGACGCCCGAACTGGCCAAGATCACAGCGCCGACCACCGTGGTCTGGGCCTGGAACAGCAGCATGCCGGCGCCGGCGGCGATGTTCAGCGGCTGGTATCAGGGCGCCTATGGCCCGCTGAAGGGCGCCAAGGTGGTGCGTATCGACGACGCCGCCCACTTCATCATGATCGATCAGCCGGCCAAGTTCATGGCCGAGGTCGAGAGCTTCCTGGCCAGCTGATCTAAAGCCGTTGCTAGAGCCCTTTAGCTTTAGATGGAATCATCTAAAGCTAAAGGGCTCTAAATGTTTGATTTTAGAGCCTGTTTATCTGGTTTAGATGGTTCCATCTAAACCAGACAGGCTCTAGCGGCAGCGGCCGTAGCGGTCCGGGGACGCCCCCGGGCCGCCGCGCCAACCGGGCGGGTTCTCCCAGTTCGTGCCGGAACCCCCGCCCGGACCGGGCGGGTTGCGGTCGTTGTCGAACCAGCACTTGCCGGCCTGGTTCCACCAGCCAAAGCCCGGGTGATAGTAGCCGTAGACGTGGTTGTAATAGTAGCCGTCGCGATAGCGGAACTCGACCCGCTGGCCGTTCCAGCGATAGTAGCGGCGATCGGGCGAGACGCCCGGTCCGCCCCGCCAGCCCGGCGGATTCTCCCAGTTGGTTCCGGGACCACCGCGAGGCCCCGGCGGGTTGTGGTCGCGATCCCTGTGCAGGGCCAGGGCCGGCGTCGTGGCCAGGGCGGTCGTCGCCAAGGCCAGCATGGCGAAGGTCTTCAGGCGCTTCATCGGCGCGTTTTCCTCGTCTCTAACGTCCCTCGCCAGACTCCACGCGCAAGATCCGGAAATCCGTCGCCTCAAGCCTTATGTTCCTGAAAAGTTCTAGGCAGCCTGCGAAGTTTCTGCCAGCTTCGCCGCATGAACGACATCGCCCGCTGCACCTGGAAAGGCATGAACGGAGACCCGTTCTACGAGGCCTATCACGACACCGAGTGGGGCGTGCCCGAGTGGGACAGCCGCGCGCTCTGGGAAAAGCTTGTCTTGGACGGTTTCCAGGCGGGCCTTTCCTGGATCACCATCCTGCGCAAGCGCGAAGCCTTCCGCGCCGCCTTCGCCAATTTCGATCCCGAGAAGGTCGCCCGCTTCGATGAGGCCGATCGCGCCCGGCTGATGGCGGACGCCGGCATCATCCGCTCGAACGGCAAGATCGACGCCACCATCGCCGGCGCGCGCCTCTATCTCGACATGCGCGAGCGGGGTGAGGACTTCGGCCAGTTCCTGTGGGACATGGTCGGCGGCGCACCGATCCAGAACCAGTGGGAGGCGGGCCAGGTCCCGGCCCAGACGCCCCTGGCGGTCGAGATGTCCAAGGCGCTGAAGGCCAAGGGCTTCAAGTTCTGCGGACCGGTGATCGTCTACGCCTTCATGCAGGCCACCGGGCTGGTCAACGACCACCTGGTCACCTGCTTCCGGCACGAGGACTGCAAGGCGCTAGGCCGCCACTAAGCCGCAGGGGCGGGTTCGCCCTGGGCATAGGCCGCCGATAGCTGCCTGTAGGCCTTGGAGCCGAAGGCCAGCAGGGTGACGATAAGCCCGACCACGCCGGCCAGGGTGAACACCAGCGCCATGCCCCGGTCCGGGCCTCGGCCGAACCAGTCGCCGATGGCGGCCGCGCCGGCGCCGTGGGTCATGAACGGGATGACGATGAACTGGGTCAGCGGCCCGATCAGGAACGCGGTCAGCGGTGAGGCGGCCTGCTCCACCGACTGGGCGAAGCCGAACACCCGGCCCTGGCGCTCGAACGGCACCACCTTCTGCAAGGTGGTCTGCTCGGCGGCCTCGGCGTAGGGCCCCAGCAGCATCCAGACAAAACAGCCCATCGCCAGCATCACGATCGACGACTTCAGCGGGAAGACGCAGCACACCGCCCAAGAGATCAGATTGACCAGCAGCAGGGTGCGCAAGGGGTTCTTCCCCAGCCCTGTCTTGCTGATCGCCAGGCCGCTGATGATGAAGGCCACCGACAGGAAGCCGAATAGCAGACCCCAGGCCTGCACCGACACCATCGACAGGCCATAGGCGTCCAGCAGGGCCATGAAGATGCCGCCTAGGAAGTTGTTGAAGGTCGCAAACAGGATCAGGGCGAAGAGACCGGGCACGGCGGCCACGACCTTGATCGTGCCGGCCAGGTCGATCCGCCGGGGCGCGACCGGCGCGCCATGTTCCGCCTCGACGCGCGGCTCATCGACGGGAACGGTCAGCAGGTGGACCAGGGCGGCGACCGTAAAGCCCAGAGCGAAGGTGAGGGCGGCGAGCATGCCGCCCCAGGCCACCAGGAAGCCGCTGATCACCGAGGTGGTCAGGAAGCCGACACCGCTGACCATGCCGACCAGGCCATTGGCCTTGTCGCGGCGATCCTCGGGGATCAGCAGCGTCACGAGCGTGGGCAGGGCTATGGTGCGGATATTGCCGGCGATGACGCCCAGCATCGAAAGTCCGATCAGCGCCCAGAGCCACGGCCGCGCGACATCGGCGATGGCGCCCTTGGGCGCCAGCAGCAGCACGGCCAGGGCCAGGGCGTACAGCAGCAGCGACGCGAGGCTCGACCCTGCCATGGCCAGCTTTTTGCGATGGTGGTCGACGAGGCTGCCGAACCAGATGCCGCAGGCCGCCGTCAGCACCAGATAGACGCCCGCGATCATGCCCGTCGCGAACACCGACTTGGTCTCCAGATAGACATAGAAGGTCAGGGCGAACCAGATCGTGAAGTTGGTGATGTTCGCGACCAGATTGTTGACCAGCAGGTGATGGAACGGGGTCACGAAGCGCGTCTCCACGGCGAGGCCCGGACCCTGCCAGTCGCCGGCGCCGGAGGCAACGAGCGCTAGTCTTGTGACGCCAGTTGGCTGACCCGCACCCAGTCCACCTCCATCGTCGCCGGCAGCGCGGCCTCGTCGATCCCCTTGGCGTTGACGCTCTCGGGCCAGCGGCCACCGAAGGCCAGGTTGATGATCAGGTGGAAGGGCTGGTCGAACGGCGCGGCGCTCGCCGGCTGGTCGTCCCGCTTCCAGTCTTGCGGCTTGGCGCGGGCGTACTCCCGGCCATCCAGGAACCAGACGATCGCCTCGGGCGACCATTCGACCGCATAGACATGGAAGCCGTCGGGCGAGGCCGGCAGGGGCGTGCTGGCGCTGACCTGCTTGTGGGCGCCGGTCGCGTCGCCCGCGAAGTGGATCGTGCCGAACACGCGGTTCTCGCGCCCGTCCGCGCAGGCCTCGCCCACCGGCGGGCAAGGCGCGCCCAGATTGACGGTTTCCAGAATGTCGATTTCGCCGGACCTTGGCCAACCGCCATAGGTCGACAGCTCGGGCATCATCCAGATCGCCGGCCAGACGCCCTGCCCGCCCGGAACCCGCGCCCGCGCCTCGACGCGGCCATAGCGCCAGCTGAACTTGCCCTGGGTGACGATCTTGCCCGAGGCGTAGTCGCCGGTCTTCAGCGGCCCCGTCGGTCCGGCCCAGGGATTGGCTACCCCCCACGTCTTGCGCTTGATCACTGTCAGGCGCAGCGCGCCGTCCTGGACCGACAGGGTCTCGGGACTGTCGGCGTAGCATTGCCGCTCGTCATTGCCACCGCCGCCGCAGTCGATTGCGGGCGTCCATTTGGTCTCGTCCAGCGCGGTCCCATTGAACTCGTCGGACCAGACGAGCTTCCAATCGTCCCGGGCATGGACGGGTCCGGCGGCCAGCAGGACCGAGCATACGGCAAGGACGGCGAGAGGGCGTGACATAGGAGAACCCTAACGGCATCAGCCGGACCGCTCCAGCCGCGCCCTTGCTGATTCCCATTGGCGCCGAACCGGCCTAAACAGCCGCCATGCCGCCCGGACCCGACATGACGCTGGAGCTGGCCTGCGGACAGGCCCCTGTCTGCGGGGTGGACGAGGCCGGGCGCGGCCCATGGGCCGGGCCGGTGAGCGCCGGCGCGGTGATCCTGGATCCCGACCGCATCCCCAAGGGCCTGAACGACTCCAAGAAGCTCTCGGCCAAGGCCCGCGCGGCCCTGGAGGAAGAGATCAAGGCCGTCGCCATTTCGTGGTGCGTGGGCCTGGCCTCCATTGAGGAGATCGCCCAGCTCAACATCCTGCACGCCGCAGGCCTGGCCATGCGGCGCGCGGTCGAGGGGCTGGCGGTGACGCCCGCCTTCGCTTTGGTCGACGGCAACTACGCCTTCAAGCTGCCCTGCCCGGTCAAGACGGTGATCAAGGGCGACTCGCTGTCGTGCTCGATCGCCGCGGCCTCGATCCTGGCCAAGGAGGCCCGCGACCGGATCATGATCGAGGCCGACGCGCTCTATCCTGGCTACGGCTTCGCCGGCCACAAGGGCTACCACGCGCCGATCCATGTGGAGGGGCTGCGGCGCCTGGGCCCCTCGCCGATCCATCGCCTGGGCTGGGCCCCGGTGAAGGCGGCTCTGGCGGCGGCGGCAGTGAACGGCGAGCTAGACCTTTGATCGTCTTCAGCTTTTGAGTCCGATAAGACTCAAAAGTGGCTGAAAGGCCGTGGTTAACGGCCCGCTAACCACGTCTCTCAACACCGGATTTACCAGGAAGACTCATGATTCCGCTCTCTTTCTTGAGGACGTGGGACCATGAAGTTCGGGCCGGAAACCATCATCCACGGCGACTGCATCGAGCAGATGAACGCCCTGCCCGAGAAGTCGGTCGACCTGATCTTCGCCGATCCGCCCTATAACCTGCAGTTGGGCGGGGACCTCCTGCGTCCCGACAATTCCAAGGTCGACGCGGTCGACGACCACTGGGACCAGTTCGAGAGCTTCGCCGCCTACGACAAGTTCACCCGCGAGTGGCTGAAGGCCGCCCGCCGCGTTCTGAAGGACGACGGCGCGATCTGGGTGATCGGCAGCTATCACAACATCTTCCGCGTCGGCGTGGCCGTGCAGGACCTGGGCTTCTGGATCCTCAACGACATCGTCTGGCGCAAGTCCAACCCGATGCCCAACTTCAAGGGCACCCGCTTCGCCAACGCTCACGAGACCCTGATCTGGGCCTCCAAGAGCCAGAACGCCAAGCGCTACACCTTCAATTACGACGCCCTGAAGATGGCCAATGACGAGGTGCAGATGCGCTCGGACTGGACCATCCCGCTGTGCACCGGCGAGGAGCGCATCAAGGGCGCCGACGGCCAGAAAGCCCACCCGACCCAGAAGCCCGAGGCCCTGCTCTACCGCGTCATCCTGTCGACGACGAAGCCGGGCGACGTGATCCTGGATCCGTTCTTCGGCGTCGGCACCACTGGCGCGGCCGCCAAGCGCCTGGGCCGCAAGTTCATCGGCATCGAGCGCGAGGCCGAATATCTCGAGCACGCCAAGGCCCGTATCGCCAAGGTCGTGCCGATCGCGCCGGAAGACCTTGAAGTGATGGGCTCCAAGCGCGCCGAGCCGCGCGTGCCGTTCGGCACCATCGTCGAGGCCGGCCTACTGTCGCCGGGCGACACGCTTTACTGCAGCAAGGGTACGCACGTGGCCAAGGTGCGCCCCGACGGCTCGATCACGGTCGGCGACCTGTCGGGTTCGATCCACAAGATCGGGGCTCTCGTTCAGAGCGCGCCGGCCTGCAACGGCTGGACCTACTGGCACTTCAAGACCGACGCGGGTCTGGCGCCGATTGATGTGCTGCGAGCGCAGGTGCGGGCGGGGATGAACTGAGGGCCCTGCGTCCTTCGAGGCTCGCCTACAGCTCGCACCTCAGGATGAGGACGGTGGATTGCTCGTGAATTCCTCATCCTGAGGCGCCCGCGACAGCGGGCCTCGAAGGACGCAGGGTCGTTCAGAGCAGCCGCTGCGCCGCCATAGCCGCCTTCAGGAACACGCTGGGCAAAGCCCCCAAGCCTTCGCGCGGCGTCCAGACGAAGTCGCCGTCATTGGCGCCGTCAGCCGCGAACACCCGCAAGGTCAGCGAGAAGTGCGTGAACACGTGCTCGACCGCGCCCAGGTCGCGCCAGGCGGCGGCGAGCGGCGCGGCGGCCACCGCCTCGGCGTCGTCATAGGACGCGGTGCGCCAGTCCGACGTCGGCAGCCCCAGCATCCCGCCCAGCAAGCCCTTCGGCGGACGGCGGACCAGAGCGACCTCATCACCGCGCGTCAGCACATAGGCCACGCCGTGCCTGCGCGGACGATCCGCCTTCCTGGTCTTCCTCGGATAGGTCTCGGGCGCGCCGCCCAGATAGGCCGCGCACCAGAGCGAGACCGGGCAGCGGTCGCACAGCGGGCCCTTCGGCTTACAGACGGTCGCGCCCAGATCCATCAGCGCCTGGGCCCAGTCGCCGGGGCGCTCGTCGGTGACGAGGTCGCCGGCCAGGGCCTTCAACTCGGGCTTGCTGTCGGGCATCGGCGCCTCCACAGCGAACAGCCGCGACATCACCCGCTCGACATTGCCGTCGACGACATTGGCGGCGCGGTCGAATGCGATCGCGGCCACGGCGGCGGCGGTGTAGGCCCCCACGCCCGGCAGAGCGCGCAGACCCTCTTCGGTGCCCGGAAAGACGCCGCCGTGATCGTTGGCCACCGCGCGCGCACAGGCCAAGAGGTTGCGGGCGCGGGCGTAGTAGCCAAGCCCCGCCCAGGCGGCCATCAGGTCGCCGTCCTCCACGGCCGCGAGGTCTAAGACCGTCGGCCAGCGCTGGGTGAAGCTCAGGAAATAGGGCGTGGCGTGGGGCACCGTGGTCTGCTGCAGCATCACCTCCGACAGCCAGACGCGGTAGGGATCGCTGCGCACGCCCGCACGGCGCTCAGTGGGTCCGACGCGCCAGGCCAGATCACGCGCCTGGGCGTCGTACCAGGCCAGCAGGGCCGAGCGGAGAGCGTCGCGGTCTTTCATGGCCCTTCGCCTACCGCGAACCGACGGCCCCATGCTAGTTTCCTCGCATGCGTCGCCCCCTGCCCACGCCGGAAGAAGCCATCGCGATCCTGCGCAGCAAGCGGACTAAGCCACAGCGCCGTCCGCCGCCGCCGGCCGGCAAGAACCTCGCGCCCCTGCTGAAGGACCTGGAAGACCGCTTCGGCAAGGGTCCCGCCGCGCTGCAGGCCCGCTGGAAGGAGATCGTCGGCGACACCCTGGCGCGGCGCACCGAGCCGGTCCGCATCATCAAGGGCCGCAACGGCGAAGGCGGGGCCCTGGAGTTGCGGGTCGACGGGCCGGTCGCGTCGCTGATCCAGCATCAGGCGCCGCAGATCACCGCCAGGCTCGATATGCTGCTGGGCAAGGGCGTGGTCACCCGCCTGCGGATCGTGCAGGGCCCGGTCAAGGCGCCCGCCGCCGCGCCGTCCACGCGCCTGCGCCGCAAGCCGCCGCTCGACGCGGCGCTGGAAAAGCAACTGGCCGACAGCCTGGCCGAACAGCCCGACGGCGCGCTCAAACAGGCCCTGCTGAAGCTGGGTCGCGGGGTCCTGTCTTCGGAGCGCTAGAGACGGGATCGGACCATTGACAAGGCGGGCCCGCTCACGCTCATGACGCTGGTCACGGTTGCGCCTTTTTCGCCGCCTAGAGCGTGACGCCGAAAGTGGGAACCGGTTTCGGTGCTATTCACGCTCTAACTCTATGATTTCGAGCCTTCTTATCGCTTCAAAACGATTCCGTTTTGAAGCGGAAGGCTCTAACGAGAATCGCGTTTAACTTCCCAATCGACCGCCAAGGGGCCCATTCATGCGTTCGCTGCTCAGCCGAGTCACCATCGTCGCCGCCCTCGCGGCCAGCCTCGCGGCCTGTTCGCCCAAGAGCGCCGAGGTCACGGCCGAGGACATGGTCCTGGGCGATCCGAACGCCAAGGTCACGGTCATCGAGTACGCCTCGGTCGCCTGCCCGCATTGCGCGACCTGGAACGCCGAAGTGTTCCCGGCCTTCAAGGCCAAGTACATCGACACCGGCAAGGTCAAGTACGTCCACCGCGACGCCCTGACCGGCGAGCCGCGCCTGGCCAACGCCGGCGCGATGCTGGCCCGCTGCGCCGGCAAGGATAAGTACTTCCAGGTCACCGAAGCCCTGTACCGCGCCCAGACCAACATCTTCACCAGCGGCGACATCCGCGGCGAGCTGCTGACCATCGCCCAGGCCGCCGGCATGAACGAAGCTCAGTTCAACAGCTGCCTCAGCGATGAGAACGCCGCCAAGTCGGCCGAGCGCATCGAGAAGATGATGACCGACAACAACATCCGCGGCACGCCGACCTTCGAGGTCAACGGCAAGCGCCTGGGCGGCGAAGAGGGCGGCGAGCAGACGCTGGCCCAGCTGGACGCCGCGATCGCGGAAGCTTCGAAGTAATGACCCTGGACCGGCGCATCCTGATCGCCAGCGGCCTCGCCCTCACGGCGGGGCCATCGGTCGCTCGCGCCCGGTCCTTGCCGCCCGCGCCCGGCGACATGGTGCTGGGCGCGGCCACCGCGCCCGTCCAGTTCGTGGTCTACGCCTCACCCAGCTGCGGTCACTGCGCCCACTGGTGGACCACCGAGCTGCCGGCGATCCGCAAGACGTTCATCGACACCGGCAAGGTGCGCCTCGTTTTCCGCGAGTTTCTGACGCCGCCCAACGAGTTCGCCGCCGCCGGCTTTCTGCTGGCCCGGCGCGTGCCCGGCAAGTATTTCGAGGTCCTCACGACCGTCTTCCAGAAGCGGGAGACCATCTTCGAGAGCGGCCGCCTGTGGGAAGGCCTGCAGGCGATCGCCCAGCAATACGGTCTGACCGAGGCCCAGTTCACCACGGCCATGAACGACACCAAGGCGCTGGACGGGGTCAACACCCGCTTCCGCCGCGCGATCGGCGAGGATCAGGTCGAGGTGACGCCCACCTTCTTCGTCAACGGCGCGCCCTATGAGGGCGAGGCCGACCTCGCCGCCCTGTCGAAGATCTTCGCCCTGGCGGCGAAGGGCTAGGGATCGGAAGGGACCGCCTCCGTGCAGTTCCAGCGCCTCCGCCTGTCGGGCTTCAAGTCCTTCGTCGAGCCGACGGAGTTCCGGATCGAGCCGGGGCTGACCGGCATTGTCGGCCCGAACGGCTGCGGCAAGTCCAACCTTTTGGAAGCCTTGCGCTGGGTGATGGGCGCCAACTCCGCCAAGGCCATGCGCGCCGGCGGCATGGACGACGTGATCTTCGCCGGCAGCGGCGCACGCCCCGCCCGCAACCACGCCGACGTCACCCTGACGATCGACAACGCCGACCGCACGGCGCCGGCCCAGTTCAACGACGACCCGATCCTGGAAGTGGTCCGTCGCATCGATCGGGGCGAGGGCTCCACCTACAGGATCAACGGCCGCGAGGTGCGGGCGCGCGACGTTCAGCTCCTGTTCGCTGACGCCTCAACGGGCGCCAACTCGCCGGCCCTGGTGCGCCAGGGCCAGATCAGCGAGCTGATCGGCGCCAAGCCGCAGAACCGCCGCCGGATCCTGGAAGAGGCGGCCGGGGTCTCAGGCCTGCATACCCGCCGCCACGAGGCCGAACTGCGCCTGCGCGCGGCCGAGACCAATCTCTCGCGTCTGGAGGACGTGGCCCGCGAGCTGGAGACCGCGCTGAACCGGCTTCGTCGCGAGGCAAGGCAGGCCGAGAAGTACAAGCGCCTGTCGTCCGAGATCCGGGCCGTGCAGGGCGCGGTGCTCTACGCCCGCTGGACCGAGGCCCGCGACCACCTGGAGCGCACCACCAGCGAGGCCACGGCCGCCGCGCGTCTGGTCGAGGAGACCGCCCGCGCCAGCGCCGCGGCCCAGGTGGCGATCACCGAGGCCGAAGCCGCCATGCCGCCGCTGCGCGAAGAGGCCACCATCGCCCAGGCGATCCTGGGCCAGCTGGCGATCCAGAAGGACCGCGCCGAGCGCGAGGCCGAGGCCGCCGCCGCCGAGTTCGAGCGCCTGTCCAACGACCTTTCCCGCATCGACGCCGACCGGGCCCGCGAGGCGCAAGCCAAGGACGACGCCGCCGCCGCCCTCGCGCGGATCGAGCCTGAGCTGGAGGAGGTCCGCGCCCTGGTCGCCGCCGCGCCCGAGCGCGGTCCAGAGCTGGCCGCCGCCGCCAAGGCGGCCGAAGAGGCCCGCGCCGCCGCCGAGGCCGCTGTCGAACAGCTGGCCGCCCGCGTCGCCGCCGAAGAAGCCCAAGGCCGCGCCGCCGCCGCGCGCCTGTCCGAGGCCGAAGCGCGCGCCAACCGCACCAACCGCGCGCTTGAGCAGGCCCGCGCCGAGCGCGCCGCTGTCGGCCCCGAGGTCGACCCGGCCGCCGCCGACGCCCGCCAGCGCTTCGCCAACGCCGAGGCCGCTCTGGCCGCCGCCCGCGCCGCCCTGGAAGAAGCCGAGACCGCGCGCGTGAAAGCGGCCGAACAGGAGGCCCAGGCCCGTCAGCTGGCCCGCAGCGTCGAGGACCAGCTGGGCCGCCTGCGCACCGAAGCGCGGGGTCTGGCGCAGCTGACCGCGCCGCGCAGCAAGAGCGGCCACGCCCCGGCGCTGGACAGCGTCTCGCCCGACAAGGGCTATGGCGCGGCCCTGGCTGCGGCCTTGGGCGATGATCTCGATGCGGCGCTCGATCCGAAGGCCCCCTCTTACTGGGGCGGCGCCGAGGCTCCTGCGCCGGTGTGGCCGGAAGGCGCCGAGCCCCTGGCGCCGCTGGTCAAGGCCCCGCCGGCCCTGGCCGCCCGCCTGTCGCACGTGGCCGTGGTCACCCGCGCCAACGGCGACTGGCTGCAAAAGGAGCTGAAGCCGGGCATGCGCCTGGTCTCGAAAGACGGCGACCTTTGGCGCTGGGACGGCTTCGTGGCCCGCGCCGACGCGCCCCGCCCCGCCGCCGTGCGGCTGGAGCAGCGCACGCGCCTGGCCGAGGTCGAGGCCGAGATCGACGTCATGGCGCCGCGCGCCGAAGCCACCACCATCGCCCTGAAGGCCGCCGCCGATCGCCTGCGCGCGGCCGAGGACCTGCTGCGCGACAAACGCCGGGGCCCGCCCGACGCCGAGCGCCTCTTGACCCAGGCGCGCGAGCAGGTCGCCAAGTTCGAGCGCGAACAGGCCCTGCGCGCCGCCCGCGCCCAGTCTCTGGACGACACCATCGGCCGCTTCGAGGCCGAGAAGGTCGAGGCCGACGCCGCCTTGGGTGAGGCCCGCGAGGCCCACGCCGCCGCCCAGACCTCGGGCGACCTGCAACCTCAGTTGGCCGAGGCGCGGCAGGCCGCCGCCCAGGCGCGCGAGGCCGCCGGCGCGGCGCGCACCGCCCTGGATGTCGAGACCCGCGAGCGCGCCGGCCGTCAGCGCCGCTTGGAGAGTCTCGAACGCGATCGCGCCGACTGGAGCAAGCGCGCCGAGGCCGCCGCAAAGCGGGCGGAGTCGTTGGAGGGCGATCGCGTCAAGGCCGCCGCTGCCCTGGAAGCCGCGCGCGAGGCGCCGGCCGCCCTGCAGGAAAAGCTGGTGGCGCTGCTCGACGAATTCGCCGCCGCCGAGGCGCGTCGGGCTAAGGCCAGCGACGCCCTGGAGACCGCCGAGACCACACGGCTGAACGCCGACCGCGCGGCGCGCGCCGCCGAGCAGGCCGCCGGCGAGGCGCGCGAGAAGCGCGCAGCCCTGGTTGCGCACCTGGACGGCGCCCGTCAGCGCTTCGCCGAGGTCGCCTCGGCCATCCGCGAACAGGCGCGCATGGAGCCCGAGGAACTGGGCCGCCATGTCGCCGGCGAGGCCGTGGCCGTGCCCAAGGACGCCGCCGGGGTCGAGGCCCACCTGTTCGCCCTGGAACGCGAGCGCGACGCCATCGGTCCGGTCAACTTGCGCGCCGAGGAGGAGGCCCAGGAATACGCCGGCCGCCTGGAGACCATGCGCAGCGAACGCGCTGACCTCTCGGGCGCGGTGACCAAGCTGCGGGCCGGGATCGAGGAGCTGAACGCCGAGGGACGCGAACGGCTCTTGGCCGCGTTCGACGTGATCAACGCCAACTTCCAGACCCTCTTCCAGGCCCTCTTCGGCGGCGGCCAGGCAGAGTTGAAGCTGATCGAGAGCGATGACCCTCTGGAAGCGGGGCTGGAGATCTTCGCCTGCCCGCCCGGCAAGCGCATGGCCAGCATGAGCCTGATGAGCGGCGGCGAGCAGGCCCTGACGGCCAGCGCCCTGATCTTCGGCGTGTTCCTGGCCAATCCGGCCCCGATCTGCGTGCTGGACGAAGTCGACGCGCCGCTCGATGACGCCAATGTCGACCGCTACTGCAACATGCTGGACGAGATGCGCCGCCGCACCCAGACGCGCTTCATCGCCATCACCCACAACCCGGTGACCATGAGCCGCATGGACCGGCTGTTCGGCGTGACCATGGCCGAGCGCGGCGTCAGCCAACTGGTCAGCGTGGACCTGAGCACGGCGGAGAAACTGGTGGCGGCTTAAAAATCCTCTCCCCGTGGGAGAGGTGTCGGCGCAGCCGACGGAGAGGGGAAAGACCGGGCCAGGACAACTTCCCCCTCCGGCCCTTCGGGCCACCTCCCCCGCTTGGGGGAGGATTTAGAACCCCAGCGCCATCCGCAGCGGATTGGCCGGATCGGCCAGCAGCTTCACGGCCATGGCGCACGAGATCACCACCAGCAGCGGCCGGATCAGCTTGGGTCCAAAGCGCATGGCCAGGCGCGAGCCGACCTGCGCCCCGATGAACGCGCCGGCGGCCATGACCAGGCCCACGGGCCAGACGACCGCGCCTTTCAGCGTGAACAGCACAAGGCTGCCCAGGTTGCTGGCGGCGTTGGCCAGCTTGGTGTGAGCGGTGGCCTTCAGCGCGCCGTAGCCCAGCAGGGTGACGATGGCGACCATGTAGAAGGCGCCGGCCCCGGGTCCGAAGATCCCGTCATAGAAGCCGATCAGGGGCGCGACGAAACAGGCGAACGGGATGAGGGCCATGCGCGGGGTGACGTCCTCGGCCTTGATGGCGCGTGAGAGGCCGAAATAGAGGGCGATGGCGATCAGCATCAGCGGCACGACGGCGCGCAGAAACTCGGGAGACAGAAGGCTGGCGCACAGGGCGCCGCCAAGGCCCGCCAGGGCCGATGCGCCGGCGACGGGCAGGGCCGTCCTCCAGTCGATCAGGCCGCGCCTGGCGAAGGCGCTGGTCGAGGACAGGGAGCTGATCGCACCCTGCAGCTTGTTGGTGCCCAGGGCCTGAACGGGCGACAGCCCGGCCAGCAGCAGCGCGGGCAAGGTGACCAGCCCGCCGCCGCCCGCAATGGCGTCCAGCGCCCCCGCCAGAGCGGCGACGACGAAGAGGCTGGCCAGGATGTCCAGTGAGACCATGAAGGGCTCATGATCCCGTTCGGCCACGGGCGCAAAGAAAAAGGCTGCGGTGATGCTCAGAGTGGGCGCAGGCCCGGCTGGAAATCCTCGTCCTTCGACAAGCTCAGGATGAGGATTTTGCGCCAACCGAGGCTGGCAATCGTCCTCACCCTGAGCTTGTCGAAGGGCGAGGACGGCGCCAGCGACGGCATCACGATCAAGGGCCACGGGCGCAAAGAAAAAGGGGCCCCAAAAGGACCCCTTGTCGTCTTTAGCCCAGCAGGCTGGCCCACTGGTGGGCGCGGGAGGCCTTGCTGTTGGCCGGCTTGCCCAGGGCGCGCAGTTCGTCACGCTCCTTGGCCTTCTCTTCCTTGCGCATGCGCTGCTCGGCGGCTTCGATGGCCTTGCGCTCCTTACGCTCGGCGCGCTTGACGGCCATCTGCTCTTCCTGGCGAGCCAGGGCTTCGAGGCGGGCCTTTTCCTTGGCTTCGGCGCGGGCGGCGCGGACAGCCTCAAGTTCGGCGGCGCGTTGCTCTTCGCGCTTGTCGAAATCGGGATCCTGGACCGTCGGCTTGGCCTTGAACTTGGCCAACATGGCCTTCTTGGCTTCCTGTTGGGCGGAAATACGATCGGCGAATCCGGTGTTCTTCAGGTGCGACATGAATCTTCGTGTTGTTTGGAGGCGGCGGCTCTTAAGCCCAGATTGACGGAAAAATCAATGCGTCATCGGACTCCGACGCCCCGTGCCTATGGGGGGCGACGCATAAAGAGCACACAGCACCTGGGGCCTCAGACCCGGATTTGTTAGGGCGGGGCGATCAAACAGCGCTGCGCTCCCCCAAAACGTGGGTCGGGCGGGGGTGCGCGACGGCAACAGGCGGGCCTTCGAGCATACGATCAGGGGACGGTTTTGCCCCTCAATGGGCTCAGCGCCGAAATCCTTAAGTAATACCGTCACTTGTCGCGAAAATCGCTCACCTTGACGCACCGCAGCGAGCTCTATAGGTTCCGCGCCGATCAAGCCGGCCGGAAAAGCGCCTCGTTTTGGCGCGTCCTCGGCGTTTTCGGACCTGCCGCTTCCCATGCCCAAGGCCGACGAACCGAACGACAAGGCTATCGAAAGCCTGGACGCTCGGCTCGCCGCATTTGAGGCGAAGAAGGCGGCGGAGAAGCCCTCCAAGGCGACGTCCGAAAAGGCCACGCAGGACGGCTACCGTCTGCTGGCGGACTTGATCGGGGGCGTACTGGTGGGGGTCGGCTTCGGCTGGCTGCTCGATCACTACGCCCACACGAGCCCCTGGGGCATGATCGGCGGCCTGCTGATCGGTCTGGGGCTCGCGATTTTCTCCATCGTCCGCAAGGCGATGAAACTGAGCGCGCAGGCGTCGGCGCCGTCCCCCACCGGGAACGCCGACGAAGACACGGGAGGCGGGTCTACCGCCCCCAAGCAGAAGAGAGACTAGGGCCGATGGCCGATCCGATGCACCAGTTCCAGATCCAGAAGATCGTGGAACTGCCCACCGTGACCGTTCCTGGCCTCGGCGCCATCGACCTGTCGATCACGAACTCCGTGGCCGCCATGATGTCGGCCGCGCTGCTGATCATCGGCTTCTACGCCCTGTCGGCGAAGAAGGCCGTGGTCCCGGGCCGCCTGCAGTCCGTCGGCGAGATGCTCTACGGACTGGTCGATGGACTTGCAGAGTCGATCATCGGCCACGACGGCAAGAAGTTCCTGCCCTTCATCTTCACGCTCTTCGCGTTCGTGCTGTTCATGAACGTCCAGGGCATGTTCCTGGTGTTCACCGCCACCTCGCAGCTGGCCGTGACCCTGACGCTGGGCCTGATGGTCATCCTGACCGTGGTCGCCGTCGGCTTCGCCAAGAACGGCCTCAAGTTCTTCAAGCTGTTCGCCCCGTCGGGCGTGCCGTGGCCGCTGTATTTCCTGCTCGTGCCGATCGAGATCCTGTCGTTCCTGATCCGCCCGATCACCCTTGGCCTGCGTCTGTTCGGCAACATGCTGGGCGGTCACGTGGTGCTGAAGATCTTCGCCGGTTTCGTGGTCGCCCTGGGCGGTCTCGGCGTGCTGGGCTGGGCCGGTGCGGCCCTGGCCCTGACCTCGGTCGTCGCCCTGACGGCCCTCGAGTTCATGGTGGCCTTCCTGCAGGCCTTCGTGTTCGCGGTGCTTGCCTGCGTCTACATCAACGACGTCGTGCACCTCGACAGCCACTGATCAACCTTTAGTCTTTCAACCTACATACCCTTCCTAAGGAGTCTCAATCATGGACGCTGCTGCTGCTAAGTACATCGGCGCTGGTCTGGCGATGCTCGGCATGATCGGCGCGGGCGTTGGCCTGGGCGTGATGTTCGGCAACTACTTCCAAGGCGCTCTGCGTAACCCGACCGCCGCCGCTCAAGAGCGCCCGATGCTCTTCCTGGGCATGGCTCTGACGGAAGCCCTGGGCATCTTCGCCCTGGTTATCGCCTTCCTGATCCTGTTCTCGTAATCCGATCCCTGGGGCGCGGCGCTTCACCGGAAGCGACGCGCCCCATGCTTTTGTTTTCTCGCGCTTCCTGGAGCGGGCCGGAACACGGTCCGCTCCAAGCGCACTAGCTGAGAGGCGCCCTCGCCCATGGCGACGGAACATCACGGCACGACCGAGACGACGGAAGCCCCCCAGAAGCACGAAAGCGGCGGCCTTCCGCAGCTGCAGTTCGAGCACTGGGGTGGTCAGATCGTCTGGCTGCTCATCATCTTCGCCGTTCTCTATGCGGTGCTGTCCAAGGGCCTGCTGCCCCGGGTCAGCGGCGCGATCGACGAGCGCGGCGCCAAGATCGCCGGCGACATCGCCGACGCCCGTCGCATGAAGGACGAGGCTGAAGCCCAGGCTCGCGCCGCAGCGGCGGAAGTCGCCGAGGCTCGCGCCAAGGCCCAGAAGACCGCTGCGGACGCCAAGGCCAAGGCTTCGGCCGAAGCCGCCGAGCGTCAGGCCAAGGAAGAGGCCGTGCTGGCCGAGAAGCTGGCCGCGGCCGAGGCTTCGATCCAGACCGCTCGTGACCAGGCCATGAGCCAGGTCCGCGTGGTGGCCGAGGAGACGGCCGGCGCGATCGTCGAGAAGCTGACGGGCAAGGCGGCCTCGGCCGCCGAGCTGAAGTCGGCTCTGGCCTAAGGAGCTGACAATGGAACACCAATCCCTGTTCAGCTTCAGCAACCCGGAGTTCTGGGTTCTGGCCGCTCTGGTGATCTTCTTCGGCCTGCTGGTCGTTCTGAAGGTCCTGCCCGGCGCGCTGTTCGGCGCTCTGGACGGCTACGCCGCCAAGATCAAGGCCGAGCTCGACGAAGCCCAGCAACTGCGGGAAGAGGCCCAGGCCCTGCTCGCGGACGTGAAGGCCCAGCGCGAGGACGCCGAGCGTCAGGCCGCCGCCATGCTGGAAGCCGCCAAGGCCGACGCCAAGCGTCTGGCCGAGGAAGCCAAGGAAAAGCTCGAGGAGCAGATCAAGCGCCGCGCCGAAATGGCTGAGCGCAAGATCGCCCAGGCCGAGGCGCAAGCCGCCGCCGACGTGAAGGCCGCTGCGGTGGATCTCGCCGCCCAAGCCGCCGAAACCGTCCTGGCCGCCCGTCTGGCGGGCGCCAAGGGCGATACCCTGGTGGACGCCGCGATCGGCCAGATGGGCGCCAAGCTGCAGTAGCAGCAGGCCTCATCGGCTAGACAAGACGAAGGGCGCGGATCGCAAGGTCCGCGCCCTTTCTCTTGGGCGGTGCGTTGGGGCGGAGCGATGGCTTTCGGACCGCGGACATCGCGAACGTGGACGATGGGTGGGTGGCGGAAGTAGGCCCGAGGATTGAGGTGGCTAGGGCAAACTCGCAGAGGTTAGGTCAGCGACGAATCTCGCAAGGCAGGTCTGATCCACCTCAAAACTGAAGCGCACTTGTTGGTCATTCCCGCCACAATCAAACAGCAAACCACTGACACGAACACGACCTATGCCATCGCCTTCGAAGCGTAGGTAGTGGTCTTCCCACATCGGCTTGAGAGTTGCCTGCCCTTTGAGGGTGCGATCCAGTTCGCGCAGCGCCGCGATAAACTCAGCTAAGGGATAGGGCTCGAAATGGAACGGATAGACTGCTGAAAGCCAAGCTGAGCGAACTGTGAGGTTGCATCCATAGCCGGAAGCATCCGCGTAGCGCTCGATGTTCGTCATCGCGAGAAACGGATTATCCGTGTGGGTGGCGAGGATAACATCCATGTGCCCAGCTTAAGCGCTGCCGCAATGTCCACAATGGGTGGATTGCGGACCTAGTTTTCCTTCTCCCCTTGCGGGAGAAGGTGTCAGCGAAGCTGACGGATGAGGGGTTGAAGGGCATCTCAGGATAGCGGAGCGCGACCCCTCACCCGACCGCCTTCGGCGGCCACCCTCTCCCTCAAGGGGAGAGGGAAGCACGTCCGCAACGGGTCCGGACTTGACCCTAGCCTCCCTCCAGGAACCCGACCTTCCCGGCGACGCATCAATACAGCCTTCAGTGAGGCCGCGCCGAACCCCCTACCCCTCCTGACCGTCCTTCCGGCGCTTGCTGGGCTTGAGGATGACCTTGTCGATGCGCGAACCGTCCATGTCGACGATCTCGAGGTCGAAGCCGCCGATCTCGACGTGCTCGCCTTCGGTCGGCAGCCGGCCCAGGCGGTCGAGGATCAGGCCGGCTACCGTGTGATAGCCGCCGTCGGCCTCGAAGTTTTCGCCGAGATGATCGTTGAGCTCCTGAATGTCGAGCCGGGCGTCGATCAGCCAGCCGCCGTCCTCGCGGCGGATGATGCGCTTTTCGTCGTCGTCGTGATCTTCCGGGAAGTCGCCGGCGATCATTTCCAGCAGGTCCAGCGGCGTGATCGCCCCCTGCAGCGAGCCGAACTCGTCGACGACGAGGGCCATGTGCAGGCTGGTCGACTTGAAGAGCTGCAGCGCCTTGAGCAGCGACATGGTCTCGGGGATGGCCAGCGGCTGCTGGACGTGGGCCTTCAGGTCCAGCGGTTCGCCCGAGAGACAGGCGTCCAGCAGGTCCTTCTTCAGCAGCACGCCGACGTCGCCGTCGAGGTCACCCTCGGTGGCCACCACGATGCGCGAGTGGGCGCTGGCGCGGATCTCCTTGAGCACGGTCTCGGTGTCGTCGGCCAGGGAGACCCAGAAAAGGTCGCGGCGCGGGGTCATGGCCACGCGCACGGGACGATCGCCCAGGCGCAGCACCTCCTGGATCATCGAGCGCTCCTCGGGCTCGATCAGGCCTGCGTCCGCGCCTTCGGCCAGCACGGCCTCGACCTCTTCGGAGGTGACGCTGGTGTTGCGCTCGTCACGCACGCCCATCAGGCGCAGCACGGCGGCGGTCGAGACGGTGAGCAGGGTCACGAAGGGCCGCAGCACCGTGGCCACCACGGCCAGGAACGGCGCCATGCGGCGGGCGATGGCGTCGGGGAAGATCAGGGCCAGGCGCTTGGGCACCAGCTCGCCCAGGATCACCGAGACATAGGTCAGGCCGATGACGACGAGCGTCGTGGCGATGGCCTCTGAGTATTTGGCCAGGGCCGGGACGCTGGCCTCCAGCCAAGCGTCCAGGGCGGCGGCGATGGTGGCCTGGCCGTAGGCGCCGGCGAAGATGCCGATCAGGGTGATGCCCACCTGGACGGCGGACAGGAACCGCGTCGGATGTTCGGACATCTCCAAGGCCAGCTTGGCCCCGCGATCCCCCCGCTCGGCGAAGCCCTGCAGGCGAGCCTTGCGCGCCGAGACAACGGCCAGTTCGGACATGGAAAAGACCCCGTTCAGCAGAACGAGGAAGAGGACGACAACGAGCGAGACGAGGATCATGGCCCTTCAGGGTCAGGGACGCGTCGTCGGACGGCGACTGCGGCGGGGGCGCAAGGGCCCTGCTCGACCACTATACAAAGAAAAACGCCGCGGCTCCTAGAGCCGCGGCGCCTTTCTATGGACTTCGCCCGCCGATGCGGCGGCCCTGATCAGAGCAGGCGCGTGCGGATGACCTGTGACAGCAGGTCGATCATCGAGACCGCCACGACGATGACCAGCACGATGCAGCCGGTCTGGTCGAACTGGAACGCGTTGATCGAGTCGTACAGAATCTGACCGATGCCGCCCGCGCCGATGATGCCCAGCACAGTGGCTGCGCGGCTCGACGACTCGAAACGGTACAGCGCATAGCTGGTCCACAGCGGGGCCACCTGCGGGATCACGCCCCAGACGATCTCCTGCAGCTTGACCGCGCCCGTGGCCCGCACGCCCTCGACGGGCCCCTTGTCGATCGACTCGACGGCCTCGGCGAACAGCTTGGCCAGCACGCCGCCGGTGTTGAACATGATCGACATGACGCCGGCGAACGGGCCCAGGCCCACCGCGGTGATGAAGATCAGCGCGACGACCAAGTCCGGGATCGAGCGGATCAGGTCAAGCACCCGGCGCACCGGCTGCTGCACCCACACCGGCGCGATGTTGCGCGCGCCCAGAAGGCCCAGCGGAATGGCCACGATGATGGCCAGCGCCGTGCCCCACATGGCCATCTGGATGGTCTGCCACATCTTGCCGATGAACAGGCTCCAGTCCATCGACATGAACAGCTGGGCGTCCGTGAACGGCTTGAAGAACAGCTGGGCGAAGCCCTGCGTCTTCTCGGTGTCGGTGAACAGCTGCGGGAACTTGTCGATCTCGGCCGGCTGGAAGCTGATGATCAACAGCAGGATCACCCCGCCCCACAGCAGGGTGTCGAAGGCCAGGGCTGAGGCCGACCGCTTCGGCGGCGGCGGAATCGCCCCTTCAATCTTGGCGGCTTGGCTCATCAAGGACCTCAGTTGGCCGGCTGGGCGACGACGCCCGCCTTGCCTTCGGCGGCCAGGCGCTCAGCCTTGACGCCGTCGAGGACCTTCTGCGCGGCCGCGACCTTGGCCTGATCGCCCGCCTCGCGGGCCAGGCCCAGCTGCTCGGTGGCTTCCATCTCGCGGACCACCAGCAGGTGGGTGTCGTCGGCCGGCTTGAAGCCGCCGATCGACAGCCGCTTCAGATAGCCGCGCTGCTGCTCGGCCTCGGGCGTGTCGCCCTGGGCGTAGGTCAGGAAGAACTGACGCAGCTTTTCCTTAACGACCGGGTCGATGTCCTTGCGCCAGACCAGCGGATCTTCCGGCAGGGTCGGCGATTCCCAGATCACCCGGATCTTGTCGGTCACGCCCTCGCCGCGCGCCTTGGACAGACCGATGGCGGTGGAGTTGTTGGTCGAGGCGTCCAGCTTGCCGTTGGCCACGGCGAACAGGTTCGCCTGATGGTTGGCGCTGATCACCGTCTTGAAGCACGTCTCGGGCTTCTTGTTGGCCGGGATGAACACATAGGTCATCGGCGCCAGGGTGCCGGAGGTCGACTTCTTGTCGCCGATGCCGAAATCCAGGCTCTTGTCGCACTTCAGAAGGTCCTGGACCGACTGGATCTTGCTGTCGGCCGGCACGATGATCACCGACTTGTAGCCATCGGTGCCCGACGGATCGAACGTGCGGGCGAACACCTCGCCGTTCGAGCGGCGAACCGCCTCAAGGCCCGACTGGTTGGAGAACCAGCCAAGGTCCGTCTGCTTGGCGCCCATGGCCACGATCAGCGACGAGTAGTTGGACGAGAAGAACGGCTTCACCTTCAGACCGGTCTGCTTCTCCATGTCCTTCAGGATCGGCGTCCAGTAGCTCTCCATGTTCTGCGTCGACTCGGTCGACAGGATGGAGAAGGTCACCTCGTTATTGGCCGCCGGCGCGTCGGACTTGCCCGAGCAGGAAGCCAAGGCCAAGGCCGAGAGACCGGCGGCGATCACGAGAGCCGAACGACGGCTGATCATTGGGGAGCTCCTTCCCAGAACACGTCTTCGAATTCCGGGCCGTAGATATCGATGAGTTTTTCGCGCTTCAGCTCGGACGCCGGGCCGTCATAGACCTTCTGGCCGGCCTTCAGGGCCACGACCCGGTCGCAGTAGCGCAGGGCGTAGTCCACCTGGTGCAGGGTGACGACGACCGTCAGGCCGTCGCTTTGATTCAGGTCACGAAGAATCTCCATGACCTTGCGCGCCGAAACGGGGTCGAGCGAGGCGACCGGCTCGTCGGCGAGGATGATCTTGGCCTTCTGCACCAGCGCCCGGGCGATGGCGCCGCGCTGCTGCTGACCGCCCGACAGGGTGTTGGCGCGCTGGGCCGCGTAGTCGGAGACCCCGACGCGATGCAGGGCCGCCATGGTCGCGTCGCGCGTCTCCTTGGGCCACCAGCCCAAGAGCCCTTGGACCACCGGGATCCGCCCCAGCGAGCCCAGGGCCACGTTGCTGAACAGCGACAGGCGGCCGACCAGGTTGAACTGCTGGGCGATGAAGCCGATGCGGACCCGCGCCTTGCGCACTTGATCCGAAACCTTGCCACGCGCCTGCACCGGCCCGCCGAACGCGGTGATGGCGCCCTCGCCCTCATCAATGGTCTGCAGACCGTCGATCGAGCGCAACAGCGTGGATTTGCCCGACCCCGAAGGGCCAATGAGCGCGATCATCTCGCCTCGATTGACATCGAGCGAGACGGCGTCCAGCGCGCGGCGAGACCCGAAGGTCTTCGAGGCGGCGCGGATCGAAAGAACAGGGTCCGACGTCATGGTCGGGGCGAATCCTTAACGTGGTTTCACAGGTTGGGAAATGCGTTCTCCGGTTTGCGGTCGGGACGCAACGGATTTGTGACGGCCACCCGTGTTTTATCCGGCCAGGACCGCGCGGCGTCCCCAGCGAAAAGCCCTTGTATTTTCAGCCTCTGAGCGGTTGGGGGCGGCGAAATCACGCCCACCGGCGCCCGACGCGGCCGCCTGGATCAATTCATCCCGAAACGGGGCCATAAAAGGGTCTTTACATCCCGGATCATTGCCCCTATTTCGCACGGCTCCGGCGGACCCGAAGTCCTCTAAACGCTGCTAACGCCGGCCTGGGTTTAACTTCCAACAGGGGGTTACGTGAATTGCGCACGTACCATTCGCCCCTGGACCTGGTCCGTGAGCGGTCACCGGAACGTCCCGTCGCACTCGTGCGGCCTGACGCGGTTGCCGTAGCTGCGCGCTGGTTCCAGTCCGAATTTAAAGGTGACGTTTTCTACGCGGTGAAGGCCAACCCTTCGCCGTGGGTGATCCGCGAGCTGGCCAAGGCCGGCGTGCGATCCTTCGACGTCGCGTCGCTGAACGAGGTCGAGCTTGTGGCCAACGAGGCCCCGGGCTCGCGCATGGCCTTCATGCACCCGGTCAAGAGCCGGGCGGCGATCTCCGCCGCCTATTTTGACCATGGCGTGAAGACCTTCTCGTTCGACACCCACGAAGAGCTGGCCAAGATCCTGGACGCCACGGGCCAGGCCAAGGACCTCAACCTGATCGTCCGCATGGGCGTGCAGGCCGAGGGCGCGGCCTACAGCCTGTCGGGCAAGTTCGGGGTCGAGATGCATAACGCGCCGGACCTGCTGCTGGCCGCGCGCCGCGCGACCCAGGACCTGATGGGCGTCAGCTTCCACGTCGGCAGCCAGTGCATGCGCCCGACCGCCTTCCAGGCGGCCATGGCCCAGGCCTCGCGGGCTCTGGTGCGCGCCGGCGTGCTGGCCGATGTCGTCGACGTCGGCGGCGGCTTCCCGTCGATCTATCCGGGCATGGTCCCGCCGGATCTCTCCGAGTATCTGGCGGCCATCGACCGCGGCTTCGCCGAGATGATGGTCCACGAGACCACCGAGCTCTGGTGCGAGCCCGGCCGCGCCCTGGTGGCCGAAGCCTCGTCGCTGCTGGTCAAGGTCGAGCTGAAGAAGGGCGATGCGCTCTATCTGAACGACGGGTCGTACGGCTCGCTGTTCGACGCCGCGCACATGAAGTGGCCGTTCCCGGTCAAGCTGTACCGCAAGAGCGGCGAAGTGGTGGAAGAAGGCCTCAAGCCCTTCCGCTTCTATGGCCCCACCTGCGACAGCGTCGACCACATGCCCGGCCCGTTCTACCTGCCGGAAAGCGTCGACGAGGGTGACTACATCGAGATCGGCATGCTCGGCGCCTATGGCGTCGCCATGAACACCCGCTTCAACGGCTTTGGCGAGACCGACACCGCCCAGGTGCAGGACGCGCCGATGGCCTCGATGTACGGCCTGGCCAAGCGCTCGATCCCGGTCGTCCGTCAGGAGACGGAAGAGCGCAAGATCGTCCGCTTCTCGCGCCCCAAGGGCGCGGCCGGCAAGCGCAAGCGCCGTCGCTGATCCGACACGGTTCGCCAGTAGATCGTTTCTGAGTTAAACCGCGCGCCGCGCTCGACGTTCTGAAACGTCGAGCGCGGCTCGTACTTTTCGCTCCCTCCGGTCGCTCCGTCCCGGTGAAGAGCTTGTTTCAACGACGGGCGTCCAAAGTCAGGGAAACCGAAGCGATGAACGCTCCCGTTCCGAACAACCAAAAAGCCGAACTGCTGCAGAAGGTCGTCGAGCACGTCGACATCACCAGCTACGACGCCCGCCCGATCATCGACTCGATGCGCAAGATGTCGTTCAGCTCGCGCGACACCGCCCGCGCCGCCGACATCTTCAACATGGCCCTGGCCGACAAGGGCTGCTCGACCTGGCTGATCCTGGCCGGTTCGACCTCGGCCGGCGGCTGCATGCACGTCTACCGCGACATGGTGAAGAACGGCATGATCGACGCCGTGGTCGCCACCGGCGCCAGCATCGTCGACATGGACTTCTTCGAAGCCCTCGGCTTCAAGCACTATCAGGCCGCCGGCCCGGTCGACGACAACGTCCTGCGCGACAACTACATCGACCGCATCTACGACACCTATATCGACGAAGAAGAGCTGCAGGCCTGCGATCACACGATCCTGGAAATCTGCAACAAGCTCGAGCCCCGTGGCTATTCCTCGCGCGAGTTCATCTGGGAGATGGGCAAGTGGCTGGCGGAAGGCAATGCCAAGAAGGAAGGCTCGCTGATCCAGACCTGCTACGAAGAAGGCGTGCCGATCTTCTGCCCGGCCTTCGTCGACAGCTCGGCCGGTTTCGGTCTGGTCAAGCACCAGAAGGAAAAGATCGCCGAGAAGAAGCCCTACCTGATGATCGACGCGGTCGCCGACTTCCGTGAACTGACGGACGTCAAGATCGCGGCCGGCACCACGGGCCTGTTCATGGTCGGCGGCGGCGTGCCCAAGAACTTCGCCCAGGACACCGTCGTCTGCGCCGAGATCCTCGGCGTCGAGGCCGACATGCACAAGTACGCCATCCAGATCACGGTCGCCGACGTGCGCGACGGCGCCTGCAGCTCGTCGACGCTGAAGGAAGCCGCCTCGTGGGGCAAGGTCTCGACCACCTACGAGCAGATGGTCTTCGCCGAAGCCACCACGGTCGTTCCGCTGATCGCCTCGGACGCCTACTGGCGCAAGGCCTGGGAAGGCCGCGAAAAGCCGCGCTGGAACAAGCTGTTCGGCAAGTAAGCCTGACGGTCCGGCGGGCTTGATCGGCCGGAGTTGAAAATGCAGGGTCCCCGAACGTGATTTCGGGGACCCTTTTTCATGCGCGCTGTCTGGCTCGTCACCACCGCCGCCCTGATGCTGACCGGCTGCGCCACGCTGAACGGCGACGCGCCCAGCAACCGCTACCTGGCCAAGGGCGCGTTTGACGCGCGCGACCACCTGCCGCCACCGCCGGCCAAGGGCTCAGAGGCGGCCTTGCGAGACCGCGAGATCTTCCGCGCCACGCGCGCCCTCAAGGACACGCCGCGCTGGTCGCTGGCCCAGGAGGACAATGTCGAGGAGAAGGTGCTCGACGGCTACGCCTGCGCCCTGGGCGTCACCCCGTCGTTCGAACGCAATCCGAAACTCGCCGCCACCCTGCTGCGCATGAGCCGCGATGTCCGCTCGGCCGTCGCGGGTCCGAAACTGAAGTACCGCCGCCCCCGCCCCTATTTCAGCGAGGAGGGGCCGATCTGCATCAAGCGTAGCCTGGGCCTGGCGCTCTCGCCGGACTATCCCTCAGGCCACGCCACCTGGGGCTGGAGCGTCGGCCTCGTTCTGGCCGAGGTGGCGCCCGACCGCCGCGAGGCGATCCTGACCCGCGCCCAGGCCTATGGCGAAAGCCGCGTGGTCTGCGGCGTGCACAACATGAGCTCGGTCGAGGCGGGCCGGATGAACGCGGAAAATCTGCTGTCGGCGCTGAAGTCGTCCGACGCCTTCAAGGCCGATCTCGCCGCCGCCCGGGCCGAACTCGATGCGGCGCGCGCGGCGGGTCCGGCGCCGGCGCCGGCGCGCTGCGAGGCCGAGGCGGCGGCGCTATCCAAACCTCTCCTGTAGCTTGCGCCAGCGCCACCCGACCTCTACCTCTTGAGCATGGCCAACGCTCCCTCCTGCGGACACGACCACCACAACCACGGCGTCGCCGGCGCGGCCCTGGCGGCCGAGCTCGACGCGGCCGAGGCGCGCTGCGCGGCCGCCGACCAGCGCCTGACCGCGCCGCGCCGTCGGGTGCTCGAACTGTTGCTGGAAGCCGGCCAGCCGGTGAAGGCCTATGACCTGATCTCGTCCTTCGGGGGAAGCGGCCCGCCGGCCAAGCCGCCGACCGTCTATCGCGCCCTCGACTTCCTGGAAAAGCAGGGCTTCGCGCACCGGATCGAGAGCCTCAACGCCTATGTCGCCTGCCGCAAGGAGGCCGACGGCCACGCCGCCGCCTTCCTGATCTGCGACTGCTGCGGCGCGACCCGCGAGATCGAACCCAAGGCCAGCGCCGAGATCATCGCCGCGGGCGAAGCCGCAGGCTATGCGCTGACGGGCGTGACAATCGAGGCTCACGGCCTGTGCGCGGATTGCCGAAGCTGAGCAAACCCCGCTAGGTTCGAACAACCGTTCACCATCGCTTGAGTCCTCGCCATGACGACCGCCCAGCCGCTACCCGGCGTCGAGATCTGGCGCGGCGGGGTGAACACCTGGGACTGCGACGAGATGGGGCACATGAACGTGCGCCACTATGTGGTGCGCGCCCAGGAAGGCCTAATCGGCATGGCCGCCGAGCTTGGCCTGCCGCACGCCTTCTCACCCCACGCCAACGCGACCCTGCTGGTCAAGGAGCAGCACATCCGCTTCCTGCGCGAGGCCCATGCCGGCGCGCCGCTCTATATGCTGGGCGGGGTGATCGAGATGGGCGAGACCGAGGCGCGGATCCTACAACTGCTGATCCACCCGACCTCCGGCGAACTGGCGGCCACCTTCCAGACCACGGTCGTCCACGCCACGCCGCGTGACGGCCAGCCGTTCCCGTGGCCAAGGATCGCCCGCGAACGCGCCGAGGCCCTGAAGGTCGCGATTCCTGAACGCGCCCAGGCCCGCAGCATCGACCTCTCCCCGTTCACGCCCACCGCCAGCCTGGCGCGCGCCGAGGCCCTCAACCTGTCGCGGATCGGGCTTGGCGGTCTCTTGCCGTCGGAATGCGATGTGTTCGGCCGGATGCGCACCGAGCAGTTCATCGGCCGGGTGTCGGACGGCATCGGCACCTTCATCCATCCGTTCCGCGACCTGGTGGTCGAGCACGCCGACCAGAAGCCGCAGCGGATGGGCGGCGCAGTTCTGGAGTACCGGATCGTGCATCTGGCCTGGCCACGCGCCGGGGATCGGATCGAGATCCGCTCAGGCCTGCTGGGAACCGACGCCCGGACCATGCGCATCGTCCACTGGATGCTGGACCCGGCCACGGGCGAGCCCTGGGGGACCTCCGAGGCGGTGGCCATCACCTTCGACCTCGACGCCCGCAAGGTGGTGCCGGTGACCGACGCCGCGCGGGCGGCGCTGGCCACCCATGAAGTCAGCGGGCTGGCGCTCTAGGCCGTCGCCATCTCGAACAGGGCGTCGCGCACCAGGTCCGGCCGCTCCATGGGCAGGAAGTGGCTCGTGCCTTCGATCGTCTCGATCCGGACATCGCGCCCCCGCCGCGCGAAGCCGTCGCCGGCGCGGCAGGTCGAATGCTTCTGGGCCTTGAGGATGCGCACCGGCGCGGTCACCCGCCGCACCGCGCGCCAGGGATCGTGCGCCTGGGCGGCGTAGTTCGAGGCTTCCCAGGCCGGGGCGCAGGCCAGGCGCACCTTGCCGTCCGGCGCGTCGACGACTCCGCCGGCGACATAGTCGGCAAGCATGGTCTCGGGCCAAGTTTTGAAGGCGCCGCGCCCCTTGTAGCCGGCGAACACCGCCTCGCGATTGTCGAACACCGCCCGCCGCTTCAGCGCCGCCTGGGCGATCGGCAACTGCAGGAAACCTCGGCCCGAGGTCCACGGCGCCTTGGCGTAGAGATTGGCCAGCCAGGGCATGATGACCGGGTCCAGCAGCAGCAGGCCCTTGACCCGATCCGGACGCTCGGCGGCGGTCAGCAGGCTGACCGTGCCGCCCATCGAATGGCCGGCCAACACCGCCGGCGGTCCGTCCAGAACGTCCAGCAGGCCGACCAGGTCATCCCGCAGATCCCGCCATGACCGGCGCCCCTTGGGATCAGCCGGCAGGGTGGTGGCGCCGTGGCCGCGCTGGTCGATGGCCAGGACCCGCAGGCCGGCCGCCAGCGGCGACAGCAGCGTGCGGTAGGTCTGGGCGTTGAAACCATTGGCGTGGACGAAGACGATGTCGATCGCCCGGTCTTCGGGGCCAAACTCCAGGGCCGCGATCTCGCCGCCAGGGACGGCCACGACACGTCGGCGAGGTTCGCGAAAGACGGCCGCGTCCATGCGGTGGCTCCCTGAAGGTGATCGGCCGTAAGTTAGGCCTCTCCAGCCGTCGCGTCCATGGAGCTCGGGATGAATAAGCTCGCCACCGTCGGCTATGAGGACGATGCCAATTGCCGCCATCGCCGCCGACCGAATCCGCCCGACGCGGAAATGCGAAGTGGTGAGTTTGTAAGGGGGCTACTTCGAAGCTCCGCTCCTCAGTTCCTGTGTCATCCCGGCCGAACCCCGGCGAAAGCCGGGGGTAGAGCCGGGACCCAGGGGGTGACGAAACACTGCGCGCGCCGCCCCTGGGTCCCGGATAGCCTCTGCGAGGCTTCCGGGATGACACCCGTTTTGAGCGTGCCGCTAAGCCCCTTAGGCCTGGGTCAGCTGCCACTCGCCGCGATTGTCGCGGCAGGCGCTGTAGCGCTGGGTCGAGGTCGCCTGACCGCCGCCCGAGACGGCCGCGTCGATGACCCGGCAGCTGGCGGCCATCTGGCCGGTGGGGCGGACCAGCGAGGCGGCCGCATAGCCGACGCCAAAGCCGCTGCGGCCCACCAGCACCCAACCGCCCGTCGGCGCCTGGCCGATGGCGTCGAAGGTCTCGCCGGCCGCCAGCTTGCCGACCACAGCGGTCTTGGTCGACGGGCCTGCGCGCAGGTTCACCGTCGAGGCGGCCGTATAGGCCCCTGGGGTGGCGGCCAGGCTCTGCAGGCTCTGCACGCCCTGGGCGTAGCGGATGGTGCGGCCGTCGATCGGCGGACCATAGCTGGACGAGACCACATTGATGCGGCCCGAATTGCCGGTGCGGCTATTGCTCCAGGTCTGGGAGACGCCGGTCTCCAGCGCCTTCTTGGTGGCCTGCTCGGCCAGGGCCGCGTCGGTCGACTGCATGCGGCAGCCGATATAGGCCCCCGCCGCCGCGCCGGCGGCCGCGCCGACCAGGGCGCCCAGGGTCTGTTCGTTCTTGGCCAGCTTGCTGCCCAGCAGAGCGCCGGCCGCCGCGCCGATCAGGGCGCCGCCTTCCTGCTTCTTGCCCGAGCCTTCGCAGGAAAACAGGCCGCCCAGCGGCTTGGACTGCTGGGCCAGCACCGGTGCGGGCGCGACCGTCAGGCTGGCGCCCAGGACGGCGGCGATGGCCAGGGCCGTGGCGGGGGTCTTGCGCGTCGTCATGTCGTTTCCCTTTTCCGTAGGGTCAGTGTTGTCGCCGCCCTCCCCCCGTCCGATAGTCGCGGACAACATAAGGGAGGCCGGCATGAGCAACCAGGATCAGGCGAACTATAGCTGTTTCAAGGTCGAGATCGAGGCTGGCGTCGCGCACATCCAGCTGAAGCGTCCCGAAGCCATGAACACCATGACACGGCCGTTCTGGAATGAGCTTCCCGCGATTGTAAAAGATATTGATGACAATGCGCGGGCGCGCTGCATCGTCATTTCCTCGACCGGCAAGCATTTCAGCGCCGGCATGGACCTGTCGGTGTTCACCGACGACGAGGGCGTCACCGCCCGCCAGGACGCCGACCGCTGGGTGGCCGCCGAGAGCTTCCGCCGCTTCGTCCATCACCTGCAGGACACCTTCAGCTGCCTGGACAAGGCCCGCATGCCGGTGATCGTCGCGATCCAGGGCGGCTGCATCGGCGGGGCGGTCGACTTCATCAGCGCCTGCGACATCCGCTATGCGACCACCGACGCCTTCTTCCAGATCCAGGAGATCAACATCGGCATGACCGCCGATGTCGGCACCTTCCCGCGCCTGTGCAAGCTGATCCCCGAGGGCTGGGTGCGGGAGCTGGCCTATGCCGGCCGCCGCCTGCCCGCCCAGCGCGCGCGCGACATCGGCCTCGTCAACGAAGTGTTCGACACCCACGAGGAGGTCGTCGCCCACGCCCTGGCCACCGCCCGCGAGATCGCGCAGAAGTCGCCGCTGGCCGTGGCCGGCAGCAAGGTGATGATCAACTACGCCCGCGACCACTCGATCGCCGACGCCCTGGACTACATCGCCACCTGGCAGACGGGCATGTTCAGCGGCCCGCACATGGCCGAGGCGTTTACGGCCAAGGCCCAGAAGCGCGATGCGGTCTATCCGGACCTGCTGCCGCTGAAGAAGAAGATGTGAGGCGGTCCGAAACCCTCTCCCAAAGGGAGAGGGTTTTCTACTGGTAAATGAACGCCATCGGCGTATCCGCCGCCGGCAGGCAGTTGCGGTCCACCGGCTTGGTGGGGTCCTGGAAGAAGCTGCGGATCATCTTGCGAACGCACGGGCTGCTGCGCGAAACGCCGTGGGTGGCGTTGGTGACGATCACCACCTGCGAGCCCTGATAGCCCTTGGCGGCGGCGCGGGTCAGTTCCGGCGGGCAGCCCGGATCGATCTCGGCGGCCAGGAACAGGGTCGGGATGGCGGTCTTGACCGGCGCCTGCTCGACCTTCGAGATCGGACCAAAGTCGAGCGCCGCGCAGACATCGTGGATGCGCTGCATCGAGGCGACCATCAGGCGGGCGATCGGATCCTTCTGCGTCCCGTCGGCCACGGCGGCGCGGGCCTCGAAGGGGATTTCCTCCTTGCACAGGTGGGTCATGAACTGACCCTCGCTGTAGTAGTCGCGGCTCTCGACGAACTCGGCCACCGGCGAGACGTCGCCCTCAATGATCTTCCAGAGATCGCGCGGCAGGACACTGGCGGTGAAGTAGCTGGCGTCCATCAGCCAGCCGCCGAGGTCATCGGCCGTGTAGGTCTTGCCGTTGATCGTCTGGGGGCCCGCCAGCCAGCGTTCGGCGACGACGGCCAGCTTGGCCTTCAGGTCCGGATAGCGCTTGGCGCACTCGGCGACCTTTGCGCACTTGGCCATGACGATGTCGATCGAGCTGGAGACCATCGCCGGGCCGCCGACGGTCCAGTCGGCCTCGGGCGGCCAGGGCGAGTCTTGCACCACCGCGCGCACGCCCTCAGCCGCATGCGTCTGGATCGCCGCCTCGATGCGGGTGCCGTACGAGCCGCCATAGAGGTCGATCAGCGGCAGCTTCAGGAGCTTGCGCAGGTCCTGGACGTCCTTGGCGACCTCGACGGCGTTGTAGCGCGACAGGTTCACGCCCTTGGCCTGGAAGGCCTTCATGCAGGCGATGATCGCCTGGGCGTCCTTGTCGCTGGGCGGGCCGGCGTCGGTCAGGTTGGCGCCCGGACAGTCGAGGTTGGGATCAGACTGCCCGCCGCCGCGCTGGTCGATGAAGATCCAGTCCTGATCGACCGCGACATACTCAAGCGCCGCCTTGCTCTTGAGCATCCGTGGCAAGCCGCCGACGGCCGAACCGCCGGGTCCGCCGTGCAGATAGACGACGGGCGGTTGGCCGGCCTTGGGCGCGCTGGCCTTGACGATGGCCACCGCCACCGTGATCCGGCGGCTCTTGGGGTCGCCCCGCGTCTCGTCGACGACCAGGGTCCCGCAACGCACCTGCCGCGCGGCGTCCTTGTAGTCGCCCTTGCAGGCCGTCGGCTTGAACTGCGGCGCGGCGGCATGCGCAGCTCCGCCAAGACCAGCCAGAGCCAGGGCGCCGGCGGTGACAATCCAGGACAGACGCGACATCAAAGACTCCTACGGTTCGCGTGCATCAACACCAAGGTTAACGCCCACCGCAAGACTCAGTGCGAGATTATGCTTCGATCATGGACGGCTGAGGGCTTCGTCGCCCCCATCCTAGAAGCGATAGGCCACCGAGAGCACCGCCGACGGCTGGGTGGCCTCGACGACGATCGGGCTCTTGCGCGCATCGCCGGTCAGACGGCTGAGGCTGGCGGTCGCGCCCAGGCTGACCTTGTCGTTCAGGCGATAGTTGGCGCTCAGCGACATCGAGACGTCCTTGACGCCGCCGCCCGGACGATAGACCGGCAGCTTCGAGGCTGCGGACTGCGCAGCGCTGATCCCGAAATAGGCGCGGTTGTACTGGCTGTCGGCCCAGGTCGCCGAAGCGCTAGGCGTCACGCTGAGACGGTCAGACACACGGATCGGATAGGCCAGGCTCGCATCCACCAGCGCGCCGTCGACATCCCCCGACACCACCTTGGTCGCGCCCACGGTGGCCAGCACGTCGCCAAAGCGCATGTCGGCCGCCACGCGCAGACCCGCGCCGCCGTCCAGGCGCCCGATACCCGTCGGCGCGTCGCGTCGACGATAGCCCGGCACGAAGGTCGCGCCGGCGCCGACCTTGACCTGGGGTCCGTCGACGACGTTGTAGCCAAAGCCCTTGCGACCGCTGGCGAAGAACCGGCCATAGGTGACGTCGATCACCGGGAACGGCATCAGGCGGTAGTCGTCCCCGCCCTGGTAGCCGGGCGTATACACGGCGGCGATCCCGACGACGGCGCGATCCGGCGCGCGCGACTGCGCGGCGGCGGGCGTCGCCGCCGCTAGGGCCCCCAGGGCCAAAAGGCTACGCGCGGCGTGCGTGCGAAAAGAGATCATGGTCCGGACGGGCTCCTAGTCGATGTCCCGTATATACGCGAACGCCGTCGACGCGGATGTGACGATGAAATTAAAAGTTGAGGGGCGCGCCGTCGGCGGGCATCTCGGCGCCGCTCAGGTCGGCTCCCTCCAGCCGAGCCCCTGAAAGATCAGCCTCGATGAATCTGGCCCGCGGCGCGCTGGCGCCACGCAGATTGGCCCCCCGCAGCGCCGCGCGGGTGAGATCCGTGCGGATCACCCGATCCTCCGCGATCCGTAGCGGACCCAGCTTGGCGTCGGACAGGTCAGCCCGGGAGAGCTGAGCGCCTACGAGACGCGCGCCTCGCAGGTCAGCCCCGCGCAGCTTGACCCCTCGCAGGTCGGCGCCGGCGAGGTTGGCGCCCTGCAACTGCGCGCCTTCCAGGTCCATGCCGAAGAACACCGCGTTCGGCGCCGAAAGGCCGCTCAGCCGCCGGTTCTTCAGGCGGCGCAGCGGCCGGAAGTCGACTTCCGACACCCGCGCGACCGTGCCGTCGCGGCCTTCGGATTTGCAGAACAGCTCGTGGGCCTCCAGCACCTCGTTTAGCGGCAGATCGTCGACATAGATGATCGGCGGCGGCGCGCGCAGAACCTGGGTCAGGTCCGCGCCGGTCAGGTCCGCACCGCTGAGGTCGGCGCCCACCAGCACCGCGCGGCGCAGGGAGACCTTGGAGAGGTCGGCGTTGTACAGATTGGCGCCCGAAAGATCCGCCCCGTCCATCAGCGCGTTCGTCAGCCGGGCGCCCTGCAAGCTCACGTTGGACAGGTCGGCGTCGGTGAAGTCCGCCCGCTGCGCGAACGCGCCGGACATCTGCGCGCCATTCAGGTTGGCCCCTTGCAGCAGGGCGTAGTCGAGCTCACCGGGGCGCTTGGAATGCTCGAGGATCCGCAGCCCCTTCTCCTCGTCCTGCACGGCGGTGACGCCTTCTCGCAGGTCGCAGTTCGACAGATTGGCCCCGCCGAGGTTGGCGCCGCGCAGGCAGGCGCCGCGCATGTCGCTGCGTGACAGGTCCGCATCGCGCAGGTCGGAGTCGCGGAGATCCGCGCCATAGAGCGTCGCCCAGCACAGCCTGGCCCCGCGCAGGGCCGCGCCGCCCAGCAGCGCGCCCGTCAGGTCGGCCTCCGAAAGATCGACCCCGTCCAGCTCGTAGTTGTTCAGATTGACGTACTGCAGCACCGCCCGACGCCCCTTGGGCAGACCCTTCAGATAACGGGCGTGCGCCTCCAGCAGCTCGCGGACCACCGAAGGGTGGACATTGCGGATCAGGCTCGCTTGAGACGGCTTGGCGGACGGCATCGTTCGGGGACGAAACGCTCAAAAGGGACGGAGATGACGCGAGAACAGCGTGCACGGTCCCACGACAGCCTTAAGCAAGCGTTCAAAAGTGCGACAGAAAGTCGCTATTCGTCAGAGCGAGCGACACTACCCGCAATGCGGGCGCCAGGCTCGGCGAGACGCGATACGGCTTAGCGCGGCGCGGTCGGCTTGTTGTTGGGGTCGCTGGGCGGCGAACCACCGCCCGTGGCGGCCTCGATCAGGGCCGCGATGCGGTCGGTCGAGTCGGCGGCCTGGGTGATGATGTCCAGCGGCGAGGCGCGGACCGAGGCGGCCACCTGGTTGGCGGCGGACTTGGCGGCCGAGACCACGGCGTTCTGGGCCATGGCGATCTTGCTGGTGGCCATGGCGATCTTCATCGCCTGGGCGTCCTGATAGATGAAGCCGTTGGTCGGATAGACCGTGGTGCCAAGGTCACGGATCGGATCGTACCAGACCTTGACCTGCGTCCAGTCACCGTTGGGCGAGACGTCGACGACGGTGACGTCCTTTTCGATCTGGCCGCGATCGCCTTCGATCACCGACCAGTTGGCGTGGGTGACCTGGATGACGCGGTCCGTGAGCACCTGGCTGACGAACGCCACGTGACCAAGGTTCATGCGGGCCGTGGGCTTGAAGGAGAGGACCGAGCCGATCTTCGGGGCCGAGCCCGTGTCGTACTTGCCGGCCGCCTGGCTCCACCAGGTGCGGGCGTCGCCGAAGATCTGGATACCCGACATCAGACGCGCGAACGGGACGCACTGCCAGTAGCCGTCAGCGTTCGCGCCGGACATCGGCACGAGGCTGATCATGGCGGCAGCGGCCAGGGAACCCAGAAGGGTCCTCGTCCGTTTCGTCATGCTGTGGGCACTCCCCCGCGTCACTGGGTGAAGGGATAACCCTACCGACGATTGGTGAAAAGAGTGTTTATCACGCTCCAGCCGCCGCAAGGCGTCGCTCCCGCCATGTCTCAGCCCAAGCTTTCATCCGCGCCCGACACGGATTTTCGATGACGTGGAACGAGATTGCGGACAACGGGACAAGCGCGGCGACAATCAAAATCCAGATCAACAGCGGCAATTTGTCGCCCTCGATATTCAGGACTTTCGTGGCCGCATTGATCGCCAGGATTTTCCACGGAATGCAGATCATATAGGTCGAGTAGCTGATCTCACCCAGATACACGAAAGTCTTCTGAGTGGCGAAACGCGAGCCGGCTGAGGCCAGACTGGCCAGCATGAAGATCAGCCCGCCCAGAAGCATCACGATGCTCAAATCCGGGGCGCCGAACTGGATCGCCGCCAGGATGGCGAGCCCCAGAACCACCGCGCCGGGCCCGGCGAGTCGGGTCGGAAAGCGCCCCGACCGCCACAGGGCGTGCAGCGCGCAGCCATAGGCGAAGCACGGCACGATACGCAGCGCGCCCCAGCGGATGGTGGCCTCGGTCAGGGAGAATCCCGCCAGCGCCTCGAAGACGGGATAGATCACCGCAATCAGCGCCAGGGCGGCCAGAACCGCGACAAGGGGCCTGCTGCGCAAACGCCAGGCGGCGAAGGCGAAGACGGGGAAGGTCAGGTAGGCGAACCACTCGGCCGAGATCGACCAGGAGGCGTGGTTCCACCCCGCGACCGGCGCCAGGCCCCAGGCGTGAACCAGCAGCAGATTCGCCGGCAGCGACGGCCAGGACAGAATGTTCGGGTCGACCGCGAGCCCCGCCACCGCGCCCGCCAGCGCCATGGCGCCGACACCGACCAGCGTCGCCAGGTGCAGCGGATAGACCCGCGCCAACCGGTTCCACAGAAAGTCGCCATAGCGGAACCGGCCTTCGCCGAACCCCGCCAGATAGACATGGCAGAGGATAAAGCCCGACAGCACGAAGAACGCCTCGACGCCCAGATAGCCCTTGGAGGCGATCGCCGGCGTGAACCCGACATCGAGGTTCGGCCAATAGTGATAGAGCACCACCCAGAAGGCGGCGAAAAACCGGAGCGCCGTAAGCGGCTTTACGTGGGCTGCATCGGGCATGAATTCGGTCTCCGGCGTCGCTTTTCCAGACGCGAGGTCTCGACAAACAGGGCGTTCATCCCCATTAGGTCACGCTCACGGTTCCGTGCGGGGAGGCGCGGCGCCAGAACCCTATTGGGGACCCATGAACGAAATCCTTAGCCTTGCCGTCGATCCGGCCGCCTGGGCCGCGCTCATCACGCTGATCGTGATGGAAGTGGTTCTGGGCATCGACAATCTGATCTTCATCTCAATCCTGTCGAACAAGCTCCCCGAGGAGCACCGGCAGAGGGTTCGCCGGATCGGCATCTCTCTGGCGCTGATCATGCGTCTGGTCTTGCTGTCGACGATCGCCTTCATCGTCGGCCTCACCGCGCCTGTGTTTGACCTGGGGATCAGCGGCCCGGTCGGAGCGCATGGCGAGCCTGGTTTCGAAACGGCCTTCTCCTGGCGTGACCTGATCCTGATCGCCGGCGGCGTCTTCCTGATCTGGAAGGCCACGAAGGAAATTCACCACGCGGTGGATCCCGCCAAGAGCGATGACGTGCTCGAGAAGGACAAGGCCACCGTCGTCATCAACAACGTCGGCTCGGCGATCTTCCAGATCATCCTGCTGGACCTGGTGTTCTCGATCGACTCGATCCTGACCGCCGTGGGCATGACCGAGCACCTGCCGATCATGGTCATCGCCGTGCTGGTCGCCGTGACCGTGATGCTGCTGGCCGCCGACCCGCTGGCCAACTTCATCAACAACAACCCCACCGTGGTCATGCTGGCCCTGGGCTTCCTGCTGATGATCGGCACCGTGCTGATCGCCGAAGGCTTCGGCGGCCATGTGCCGAAGGGCTACATCTATACGGCCATGGCCTTCTCGGCCGGGGTCGAAGGGCTGAACATGCTGGCGCGCAAACGCGACGCCAAAAAGCAGGAACAGCAGACCTAGGTTTCTCAGCTTAGGCGATTTGACCAGAAATCCCCGGGGCGGCTCGCTCCGGGGATTTTTTGTTGTCTGAACGCCCGCGACCGCCTCAGAGGAAACTGTAGGGATCCACGTCGATCACGACCCGCACAGAGTTCGGAACCTTGGCCCGGGCGCGCCAGGCGGCCATGAAGCCCTGCAGGTCGACATTGCGCTCGGCGCGCACCAGGAACCGCTTGCGCCGTCGGCCGCGCACCAGCGCCAGGGGCGCATCGGCGGGGCCGAACACCTCGACCCCTTCGGCGTTGGGGATGACCGCCGCCAGCGCCTCGACATAGGCGTCCAGCGCCGCGCCGTCCGGCCCCGAGGCGATCACCGCCGCCAGACGCCCGAAGGGCGGCAGGCCCGCGTCCTCGCGCATGGCCATCTCGGCCTCGACGAAGGCGTCGCGGTCCTGCGCCGCCAGGGCCCGCATCACCGCATGGTCGGGGGCGTAGGTCTGCAACAGCGCCCGCCCCGGCTTCTCGTGCCGCCCCGCGCGTCCCGCCGCCTGGGCCAGAAGCTGGAACGTCCGCTCGCCCGCCCGCAGATCACCGCCCCGTAGCGACAGATCAGCGTCGACCACGCCCACCAGAGTCAGGTTCGGGAAGTTGTGGCCCTTGGCGGCGGCCTGGGTCGCCACCAGGATGTCGATCTCGCCGGCCGCCATGCTGGACACCAGCGCCTTGGCGCCCTCGGCGTCCATCACCGTATCGGAAGAGAACACCGCCACGCGGGCGTCGGGGAAGATGTGCCGCGCCTCTTCCTCGACACGCTCGACGCCAGGGCCGATCGAGACCAGCGAGTCCTTGGCCCCGCAGTGCGGGCAGGCCTCGGGCTTCTTCATCGAAAAGCCCGTCAGGTGGCAGACCAGACGCCCGGTGTAGCGGTGCTCGACCAGCCAGCTGTCAGTGTCGGGCGACTTCATCTTCTCGCCACACGCCTTGCACAGGACGAGCGGCGCATAGCCCCGGCGGTTCAGGAACAGCATGGCCTGTTCCCCGCGCTGCAGCGTCACCGCCATGGCCTTGATCAGCGGCGGCGACAGCCAGCGACCGGGCTCCGGCGGGGTCTGGCGCATATCGACCAGACCGATGTCCGGCAGTTGCGCCGCGCCGTGGCGAGCGGACAGCCTCAGCCAGCGATAGCGCCCGGTCTGGGCGTTGTAGAGGCTCTCCAGCGACGGCGTCGCCGAGGCCAGAAGCACACTGGCGCCCTCGATCTTGGCGCGCGCCACGGCGAGGTCACGGGCCTGATAGATGAAGCCTTCTTCCTGCTTGAACGAGCTGTCGTGCTCCTCGTCCACGACGATCAGGCGCAGTTTGCGGAAGGGCAGGAACAGGGCCGAGCGCGCGCCCACGACAATGCGCGCGTTCCCGCCCGCGACCGCCTCCCAGACCTGGCGGCGACGCGGCGGCGAGACGCCCGAGTGCCACTCGGCGGGAAGCGCGCCGAACCGTTGCTCGAACCTGGCCATCACCGCCTGGGTCAGAGCGATCTCGGGCAACAGGACCAGCACCTGGGTCTCGGGGTCCTTCAGCGCCTCGGCGACGGCTTCCAGATAGACCTCGGTCTTGCCCGAACCGGTCACACCGTCGAGCAGCGCGGCCTGGAAGCCGCCGCTCTCCAGCATGTCCTTGAGCACGTCGACACAGGCGGCCTGGCCGGGGTTGAGCGCCCTGGCGGGCAGCGACAGGTCGGGCTGCGGCAGGCCGCGTTCGGGCTCCACGAAATCGACGGCCAGAACGCCCTCGTCGACCAGCCCCTTGACCACCCCCGCCGAGACGCCCGCCGCCGAGGCCAGGGCCGCGCCCGAGAGCTTTGTCCCCTGCGCGGCGGCCATCACCTTGAGCCGCGCGGGGGTCACGCGAGCGGGCTGAACGCCCGTCAGCACCAGAACCTTGTCGGGCTTGGGCGGCGGATGGCGCAGGCCTCGCAGGGCCATGGCCAGGGGCCAGCCGGGGACATCGACCGAGTAGCGCGCCGCCCACTCGACGAACGCCAAAGCCCCCGGCGGCAGCGGCGGATCATCGACCCGTTCCAGCACCGGCTTCAGCGGCCGATTACCGCCGGTCCCGTCGCGCAGGGCCGTCACCACGCCCCGGATGACGCGCGGTCCCAACGGCACGGTCACATGGTCGCCGACGGCCAGCGCAAGGCCCTCCGGCTCGGCGTAGTCGAAGGCCTCCGGCAACGGCATCGGCAGCAGGACGGAAGCAATGCGCGGCATGGCGTGAGCTTCTGCCGCGAAACCGTCCCCAGGTCGAGAGCGCCGCGTCTTGGCGTCATCAAGCCGGTGTTAACCGTCTTGGCGCTTCATCTGGTCGCCTTGAGTCTGAAGCGGGTGGGGACGAGATGAGCGACGCGACGCGAGCGACCAGGACGATGGTCGTGGACCCCGAAAGCGTGCGTGACTTCCTCCGCACCGAGCCGGAATTCCTCCGCCAGGACGAAAGCCTGCTGGGCGAGCTGGGCCTGCGGGTCGACGCGGCCAACGTCGTCGACTTTGGCCCGCGCGCCCTGGCCCGCGCCGCCGCCGCCCATCGCCGGGAGGCCAGCGTCCGGCAGGCCATCGAGGCCAACGCCCGCGCCAATTACTCGGCCCAGGCCCAGACACACGCTGCGGTCATCGACATGCTCGACGCCCGCAACCACTCCGATCTCGCCCGCCGCGTCGATGAGATGGCCCAGTTGCGCTTCGGACATGCCGCCGGCGTGATCGCCCTGGAAGGCCCCAGCCGCGTCCCGGCCGGTTGGCGGGCCCTGGCGGAGAGCCAGGTCGATATGCTGCTGGGCGACGCGCCCATCGCGCGCATGGGCTTCTTCGCCCCGGCCCTGCCGCTGTTCGACGACAAGGCCGAGACGATTCGCAGCATGGCCATCGTCCGCATGGCGATCTGGGAGCCCCGTCGCGAGGCGCTGATCGCCTTCGGCTCGACCGACCCCGAAGGCTTCACGCCGGACATGGGCACCGAACTGGTCAACTTCCTGGCCCGGGTCGTCGAGCGCACGGCCGAACGCTGGCCCGTCCTGTGAGCGCCCGCCAGGCCTATGCCGCCTGGCTGGATCACCTGACGCTGGAGCGCCGGGCCTCGCCGCGCACGGTGCGGGCCTATGGCGACAATGTCCTGGCCTATCTGAACTTTCTTGAGACCCATCGCGGCGAATCTCTGAGCCTGTCCGCCCTGGCCGAGATCTCGGCGGCGGACCTGCGCGGCTATCTGGCCTGGCGTCGTCAGGGCGAGCATGCGCTTGCGCCCCGCTCGCTCTCCCAGGCCCTGTCCTCGATCCGAGCGTTTCACCGCTATCTCGATCAGCGTCATGGCGTCGCGAACGCGGCCGTAGATCTGGTTCGAGGCCCCCGGCTGAAGATCGGGCTGCCGCGTCCGGTCTCCGAAGACCAGGCCCGCGACCTGATCACCCAAGCCGCCGAAGACACCGAACGCGATCCCTGGGAGACGGCCCGCGACGAAGCCGTCCTGACCCTGCTGTGGGGCTGTGGCCTGCGCATCAGCGAGGCCCTCTCTTTGCGGATGAGCGACGCGCCCCTGTCGGCGACTCTGCGGATCACCGGCAAGGGCGGTAAGACCCGCATCGTGCCCGTGCTGGACGCGGTGCGCGACGCGATCGGGGTCTATCTCGACGAGCTGCCGTTCAACCTGGCGCCCGACGAGCCGCTGTTCCGCGCCAAGCGCGGCGGGCCGCTCTCGCCCCGCCATGTCCAGGGGCTGGTCCAGACCCTGCGTGGCCGCCTGGGTCTCTCTGACCGGGTGACGCCCCACGCCTTCCGGCATGCGTTCGCGACGCACCTGCTGGGCGCCGGCGCGGACCTGCGGGCGATCCAGGATCTGCTCGGCCACGCCTCGCTCTCAACCACGCAACGTTACACCCAGGTGGACGCCGCCGGCCTGTTGGCCGCCTATCAGGCCGCCCACCCCAAGGGATGACCCCGAGCAAGCACGCCGGGAGGTTCATCGCGCCCGTCCGTCGCGATGCGACACACTGTCGCGAAGGGCGACCGCCGAAACGCCATTAACCGCGATTTTACCGCATCAGGGCGTTGTGGGGGCTTGAGAAATTTCCCTCTGCGTCCCGCGTCTGATCGCTGACGAGGCCCCCTATGAAGCTCGACGACCTGAAAATTTCGACCAAGGTCGCCCTGCCGGCGGTCGCGCTGACCATCGTCAGCCTGGCGCTGGTAGGCGTTTCGTTCGTCGAGTCGCGGAAGGCCGAAGCTATCCGCTCGATGCTCATCAATGAGCGCGCGCCCGCCGAACTCGAGGCGTCCGAGTTCAACCGTCGCGTTGTGACCATCGGCTATGCGGCCTATCGCGTCGTTGCGAGCCAGGGGACCTCCAAGGAAGCCAAGGAAGCCAGCGCTGAACTGGACGCCGCTTACAAGACCGCCAAGGACAAGCTGCGCGGCATCAACACCGTGGATCCGACCGCCGAAAAGGTCACCAAGGACTTTGGCGCGCGCCTGGACAAGATCTACACCAGCGCGCGGCAGGGGGCTGATCTTGGCCTGCAGGACGTGGACGAAGCCGGCATGATGGTCATGGCGGTGCTCGATCCCGAAATCGTCAGCCTCAAGACCGACGTCGAGAAGTACACCACCGGCCACGCCGCAGAGACCGAGGCCCTGGTAACCAGGCTCGATCGCGAGGTCAGCCAGGGACGCATCATCAGCCTCGTCTTCGGCCTTTTAGCGATCGCCAGCGCCCTGGCCTTCGCACTGTGGATCGGCTCACGGAAGATCGCCGCGCCGCTGATCGCCACCGCCAAGACCATGGACTTCCTGGCCCAGGGCTCAGTCGACGTCGACGTGCGCGGCGCCGAGCGCAAGGACGAGGTCGGCGCCATGGCCCGCTCGGTCCAGGTGTTCAAGGACAACGCCGTGGCCCTGCGCACCGCCGAGGCCGCGCAGCAGCGCGCCAATGCCGAGGTCGAGGCCGAGCGTCGTCGCAATCAGGAACTGGCCGAGGCCGCCGCCAAGGAACAGGCCTTGGTCATGGAGGCCATAGCCGGTGGTCTCGCCCGCCTCTCAGACGGCGACCTGACCTATCGCCTGGATCAGCAGTTCCCCGAGGCTTACAAGCGCCTGCAGAGCGACTTCAACGGCGCCATCGCCCAGCTGGAAGAGGCCATGGGCACCATCGTCCACGCCGCCAGCAGCATCGGCGCCGGCTCGGATGAAATCGCCTCGGCCGCCGACGACCTGTCGCGCCGCAGCGAGCAGCAGGCCGCCAGCCTGGAAGAAACCGCCGCCGCTCTGGATGAGATCACCGCCACGGTGCGGCGTTCGTCGGCCGGGGCCCAGGAAGCCTCCAAGGTGGTCGGCTCGACCCGTTCCGACGCCGAACGCTCCAGCGTCGTGGTGCGCAACGCCGTCGACGCCATGAACCAGATCGAGAAGTCCTCGCAGTCGATCAGCCAGATCATCGGCGTCATCGACGAAATCGCCTTCCAGACCAACCTTTTGGCGCTGAACGCCGGCGTTGAAGCCGCCCGCGCGGGCGAAGCCGGCCGCGGCTTTGCGGTCGTCGCCCAGGAAGTGCGGGCCCTCGCCCAACGTTCGGCCGATGCGGCCAAGGAGATCAAGACCCTGATCTCGACCTCGTCGCAGCAGGTCAATCAAGGCGTCGCGATGGTCGGCCAGACCGGCGAGGCTCTACAAACCATCGTGGCGAAGGTGGGCGAGATCGACGCCCTGGTCAGCGAGATCGCCGCCTCGGGCCAGGAGCAGGCCACCGGCCTCAACGAGGTCAACGCCGCCGTCAACCAGATGGACCAGACCGTCCAGCAGAACGCCGCCATGGTCGAGCAGTCGACCGCCGCCTCCCACGCGCTCAAGAGCGAGGCCGGCAATCTGATGCAGATGATCTCGCGGTTCCGGGTCCAGGGCTCGGCGTCTGCTGCGGCCACCGGCGGCTCCAAGCGCGCCAGCCGCTCCGCCGCCCCGCCGCCGGCGGCGCACCGCCCCTCGGCGCCCGTCCATGTTTCGCCCGGCCCGACGCTCGCCAGCGCGGCGAGCCGTCCGGGCGCCAATCCGGTCGCCGCCGCTCAGGCCAAGCTGGCCAAGGCCGTCGGCGCGTCGTCCAGCGACGACTGGGAAGAGTTCTAAACCGGTTTAGTAAGCGTAAGCCCCGCCGCCCCCCTCTGGCGGGGTTCCTCCCCTCGAAAAACAGACTGGCCCCGCTTCCTCAGGAGGCGGGGCCTTTTTCTTGGCTGTATTCGCGTTGAGCGTGGGCGCTCACGCGGATTGGAAATCCTCGTCCTTCGACAAGCTCAGGATGAGGATTTTGTGCGAACCGAGGCCAACAGTCGTCCTCACCCTGAGCTTGTCGAAGGGCGAGGGCGGCCGCCACGACGCATGCACATCCAATGTGATCAGCTTTTTCTGTGGACGCGCCACCGCCGCCCAGGGATCCAAACGAGAACGGCGGAGCTCGCATCGCGAACTCCGCCGTTCCCAAGAACAAAAGGAATGTCGTTCCGACGCCGGAGCGACGACGCCTTCGCCTACGCCTGCATCGTCCAGCCTTCGACGCCCATGGCCGCCTGGCGCAGGGCTTCCGAGCGGGTCGGGTGCGGGTGGCAGGTGCGGGCCACGTCTTCCGAAGCGCCGCCGAACTCCATGGCCACGCAGTACTCGGCGATCATGTCGCCGACGTTCGGGCCGACCATGTGGGCGCCCAGAATGCGGTCGGTCTTGGCGTCGGCCAGGATCTTCACGAAGCCGTCGGTCTCGTGGTTGATCTTGGCGCGGCTGTTGGCCAGGAACGGGAACTTGCCGACCTTGTAGGCGACGCCCTCGGCCTTGAGTTCGTCCTCGGTCTTGCCGACCGTGGCCACCTCGGGGCTGGTGTAAACCACGCCCGGAATGATGCCGTAGTTCACGTGGCCGGCCTTGCCCGCGATCATCTCGATGCAGGCCACGCCCTCGTCCTCGGCCTTGTGGGCCAGCATCGGACCCGAGGTGACGTCACCGATCACCCAGACGCCGGCGACGCCGGTCTTGAAGTGATCGTTGGCGATCATGCCGCGCTTGTCGGGCGTGACGCCGACCGTCTCCAGGCCCAGGCCTTGGGTGTACGGGCGACGGCCGATGGCGACCAGCACGTAGTCGGCCTCGATCGTCTGGGCCTCGCCCCCGGCGACCGGCTCGAAGCTCAGCTTCACGCCCTTGGCGCCGGCTTCAGCGCCCGTGACCTTGGCGCCCAGCTGGAACTTGAAGCCCTGCTTGACCAGGATCTTCTGGAAGGCGTTGGCCACTTCAGTGTCGGTGCCCGGCAGGATGCGGTCCAGATACTCGACGACGGTGACCTCGGCGCCCAGGCGCTTCCAGACCGAACCCAGCTCCAGGCCGATCACGCCGGCGCCGACGACCACCAGGCGCTTGGGCACTTCGGGCAGCGACAGGGCGCCGGTGGAGTCGATGATGCGCTTGTTGTCGACGCTCACGCCCGGCAGCGGGGTGGGCTCCGAGCCGGTGGCGATCACGATGTTCTTGGTCTCGAGGGTGGTTTCCGAACCGTCCTCGGCTTTCACGACCACCTTGCCGACGCCGTCGATCCGGCCCCAGCCCTTCACGTATTCGACCTTGTTCTTCTTCATCAGGAACTCGACGCCCTTGGTCAGGGCTTCGACGCTCTCGGCCTTCTGGGCCATCATCTGGGAGAGGTTCAGCTTGGGCTTCACCTCGATGCCCAGCTTGGCGAATTCGGGACCCGTCGCGGCGGCGTACAGCTCCGAGGCGTGCAGCAGGGCCTTGGACGGCATGCAGCCGACGTTCAGGCAGGTGCCGCCCAGCTTGCCGCGGCCTTCGACGATCGCGACCTTCAGGCCCAGCTGGCCGGCGCGGATCGCCGCGTTGTAGCCACCAGGACCGCCACCGATGATGACGACGTCGTACTGAGCCATGGGTCTATCGCCTTCAGGACGCGCCATAAGCGGCGCCGGACAAGATATGGGCCTCGCCGGCCGTTCTGTCAGACCTTTGGAGGCGCGTGTTCCTTAGAACCAGAGTGTTAAAAACGGAACCACCTTTCGTCGACCGCGCCCTTGAAAATCAAGGAGAACGCGGCGCGGCGCCGAGCGGCGGAGCGCCCCACCCTGGGTAGCGCGACAAGCTTGACATGAGACGGCCTGGAGCGGTCCGGTCGTGGTGCCCAGCGCCCGGGAAGGCGACACCCGGACGGTGCTGTATTCGGGCGACGACGACGACGCCACGCTCGGGGACGCGATAGTGCGGACGGGCCGTTAGGCTGACCAGTCTTCCAGTTCGAGCGCCCCCACGCGGCGGAACTCCTTGATATTCGAGGTGGCGAGCGTCCAACCGCGATTGCGGGCCTGCCCCGCAATGAGCAGATCATATGGGCCAATAGGGGTCCCTGTTCTGCGCAACTCATCTCGGATAGAGGCGGCGGTGATCACATCGCTCTGGTCCAAGGGTTCAACTAGAATCTCTTCCAGAACCGCTTTCGTGGCGGTCCATTGCCGCTCGCGGTCGCGGCTGGCAAAAGCTCCGAATTGAAGCTCGTAGTAAGCGATCAAGGACGTCACCAGCGGCCGCCCCCCGAGGATCGCCGCATCGTAGCGCGCACGGACACCCGGTCGGCGGCCGCGAATGAGATCGATAATAACGTTAGTGTCGAGCGCCAGCGTCACTCGCCGAAGTCCCGCTCCTGCATGCCGGGCTGTTCGCGATCAGGAAAGTCAGCGCCCCCTAAGGCGTCGATGCGCGCCCACATGGCGGCCAGATCTTCAGCCGTGCGCGCGGGCTTTGGTCCGACGGGCTCAAGGATAACCTTGTCGCCTTCACGCGTGACCATGACCTCCGCCCCCTCGAAACGGAAGGCCTTTGGCAGGCGAACCGCCTGACTGCCGCCGTGCATGAAGAGCTTGGCTCGAGCCGGCGGAGTATCGAGCTTTCCCATGGCGGAGCCTTATATCTACATTGTATAGATACATCATGGCGCTTGACTAGGAAAGGGGCGCCGCCAAGCCGTGCTTGCTCGCCAGATAGCGCGCGATCGGGCGGGCGTCAGTCAGGAATGACAGATCGTTCGCGAAGTGGATCTCGCCGTGCGGACCCGCGTCCGGAGCGGCCTGGGCCAGGATAATCGTTGGGGCGTTCTGGTGCGCTTCCCCCAGGCGCTCGACCAGCACCGCGCGCGGACGGGCGTAGTCGACATAGACGATCTCCAGCGCCTCGCGCAGGGCCGGATAGGTCGCCAGATACCCCTCCATCATCGCGCAGTCGGGACAGAAACGCTGGGCGCCGTCCTTCTCGAAATGCGGCTTGAGCAGATAAAGCGTGTCCTTGGCCATGGCGTAGGTCCCGAAAATGCGAACGGCCCCGACGTAGGACGCCGGGGCCGCGAATGCAAAGAAGGCTTCGGTGGAGCTTAGAGCTCCAGCAGCAGGCGCTGCGGGTCTTCGATGGCTTCCTTGACCTTCACCAGGAAGGTCACGGCGCCGGCGCCGTCGACGATGCGGTGATCGTAGGACAGAGCCAGGTACATCATCGGGCGGATCTCGATCTTGCCGTTGATGACCATCGGGCGTTCCTTGATGGCGTGCATGCCCAGGATCCCCGACTGCGGCGCGTTCAGGATCGGGGTCGACATCAGCGAGCCGTAGATGCCGCCGTTGGTGATCGTGAAGGTGCCGCCCTGCATGTCCTCGATGGCCAGCTGGCCGTTGCGGGCCCGCTTGCCGAGGTCGCCGATGGTCTTTTCGATACCGGCCAGGTTCAGGGCGTCGGCGTCACGGACGACCGGAACCACCAGGCCCTTGTCGGTGCCAACGGCGACGCCGATGTCGTAGTGGTTCTTGTAGATGACGTCCTGACCGTCGATCTCGGCGTTGACGTCCGGGATCGCCTTCAGGGCCGCGACGACGGCCTTCACGAAGAACGACATGAAGCCCAGCTTCACGCCGTGCTGCTTTTCGAACACGTCCTTGTACTGGGCGCGCAGGGCCATCACCGCGCTCATGTCGACCTCGTTGAAGGTCGTCAGCATGGCGGCGCTGTTCTGGGCTTCCTTCAGGCGACGGGCGATCGTCTGACGCAGGCGCGTCATCTTCACACGCTCTTCGCGCTCGTGCAGGGCGCGCGGCGCGGCCGCAGCGGCGGCCGGGGCCGGGGCCGAGGCGCGGGCTTCCAGAGCCGCCAGGGCGTCGCCCTTGGTCACGCGGCCGTCCTTGCCGGTGCCGGCGACCTTGGAGAGGTCAAGGCCGCTCTCGGCGGCGATGCGGGCCGGGGCCGGGCTGACCGGGGCGGCGGCGGGAGCCGCGGCCGGGGCCGGGGCCGGGGCAGCCGGAGCCGGCTTGGGCGCTTCAGCCTTGGGCG
>NZ_PJRR01000016.1 GCF_002858865.1 Caulobacter vibrioides
GCCGCCCCCGCCTCCTCCCCCGCCTCCCCCGCCGCCGCCGCCGCCTCCGCCGCCGCCGCCGGCTTTCGAGGCCCGTGAGTTCATCGTGTACTTCCCGTTCGACCAATCGGTCCTGACGCCGGAAGCCCAATCGGTGGTTACGGAAGCGGCCAAGTACTCGAACGACGGTAAGGCGACGAAGATCATCGTCGTCGGCCACACCGACACCTCGGGTTCGCCGAAGTACAACGCCAAGCTCTCGGAACGTCGCGCTCGCGCCGTCGCCGACGCTCTGGTCTCGCAAGGCGTTTCGCAAAACGTCCTGGGCGTGGACTGGAAGGGTGAAAGCGCTCCGGCCGTCGCCACCGGCGATGGCGTGAAGGAACCGCTGAACCGCCGTTCGACGATCTCGATCAACTTCTAAGATCGAATCGACAGACGACTTGGGAGGGCCCGGCGGCGACGCCGGGCCCTTTCTCTTTGCGCGTGTGTCTGAAGGCTCGGCTCCTCGCGCGCCAAGCAGCCCGGACCGCGCCGTTCGCGCCCAAACGCCTGATCCACGGGCGGTCTGGGCGCCTCGCGCCGCCCCCTCGTCCGACGGCCGCATCTGGTGTTCGCCACCCTGCCTTGTGCGCAGCCTGTGGGCGAACATTGTTGTCCGGGGACGGACGCCCATCGGCGCCTTGCGGCGCTCTGTCGCGGGTGAAAAAAGTTCGTGGAGGCAACCCCTTGTCCCGCCTATGCAAGTTGGTGGCGTTCACAGGTTGTTAACGAAAAACTCGACCCGGGGGCGTTGACGAGTCATTCACCAGTGTGGCCCCATATTTGGGTTGAGGGGGCTCCTCAGCCACAAGATATAGCGGCTGGCGAGGATATTTCCTTCTCCGGAACACGCTGATTGAGCATGGATTTTGGTCATGAACGGCAGTGAAGCGGTGAAGTCGAGCGTCCGAAATGAGGCCCGCCTGGCGGCGATCAAGCCCGCCAAGCGCCCGCAGCTGGCGCTGGTGCGCAAGGTCGAGGTCGACCGCTCGCGCGACGCCCTGCTGACCGATTTCGGCAAGACCACGCTGGAAGACCGCTACCTGCTGCCGGGCGAAAGCTATCAGGACATGTTCGCGCGCGTGTCGACGGCCTTCGCCGACGACGCCGACCACGCCCAGCGCGTCTATGACTATATGAGCCGTCTGTGGTTCATGCCGGCCACGCCGGTGCTGTCAAACGGCGGCGCGGATCGCGGCCTGCCGATCAGCTGCTTCCTGAACGCGGTCAATGACAGCCTGGACGGCATCCTGGGCGTCTGGAACGAGAACGTCTGGCTGGCGGCCAATGGCGGCGGCATCGGCACCTATTGGGGCGGCGTGCGCTCGATCGGCGAGAAGGTCAAGGGCCAGGGCCAGACCTCGGGCATCATCCCCTTCATCCGCGTGATGGACTCCCTGACCCTGGCGATCAGCCAAGGCAGCCTGCGCCGCGGCTCGGCCGCCGTCTATCTGGACATCCATCACCCGGAAATCGAGGAGTTCCTCGAAATCCGTAAGCCGTCGGGCGACTTCAACCGCAAGTCCCTGAACCTGCACCACGGCCTGTCTATCACCGACGAGTTCATGCACGCCGTGCGCGACGGGACCAAGTTTGGCCTGCGCTCGCCCAAGACCAATGAGGTCCTGCGCGAGGTCGACGCCCGCGCCCTGTGGCAGAAGGTCCTGGAGCTGCGCCTGCAGACCGGCGAGCCCTATCTGATCTTCTCCGACACCGTGAACCGCGCCATGCCCTCGTTCCAGCGCGAGCTGGGCCTGAAGGTGCGTCAGTCGAACCTGTGCAGCGAGATCATGCTGCACACCGGGACCGACCATCTGGGTCAGGAGCGCACCGCCGTCTGCTGCCTGTCGAGCGTCAACGCCGAGACCTATCTGGAGTGGCGCGACCACCCGACGTTCATCGAGGACGTCATGCGCTTCCTCGACAACGTGCTGCAGGACTTCATCGACCGCGCGCCGGACGCCGCGTCCGCCGCCGCCTACGCCGCCATGCGCGAGCGTTCGGTGGGCCTCGGTTTGATGGGTTTCCACAGCTTCCTGCAGAGCCAGAACGTGCCGTTCGAAAGCGCCCTGGCCAAGAGCTGGAACATGCGGATGTTCAAGCACCTGCGCCGCGAGGCCGACAAGGCGTCGATCAAGCTGGGCGAGGAGAAGGGCCCGTGCCCCGACGCCGCCGACCGCGGCTCGATGGAGCGCTTCTCGCACAAGCTGGCCATCGCCCCGACCGCCTCGATCTCGATCATCTGCGGCGGCACCAGCGCCGGTATCGAGCCGATCCCGGCCAATATCTACACCCACAAGACTCTGTCGGGCTCGTTCGCGGTGAAGAACCCCTATCTGGAGAAGCTGCTCGAGGAGAAGGGCCAGAACACCGACGCGGTGTGGGGCTCGATCCTGGAGAACGAAGGCTCGGTCCAGCACCTCGACTTCCTGAGCCAGGACGAGAAGGACGTCTACAAGACCGCCTTCGAACTGGATCAGCGCTGGGTGATCGAACTGGCCGCCGACCGCACGCCCGAAATCTGCCAGAGCCAGTCGGTCAACGTCTTCCTGCCCGGCGACGTCGACAAGTGGGACCTGCACATGCTGCACTGGATGGCCTGGGAGCGCGGCGTGAAGAGCCTGTACTATCTGCGCTCCAAGTCGGTGCAGCGGGCGGCCTATGCCGGCGCCGAGGACAAGGCCGAGGCGGCCGCCGGCGGCTTCGACGTTCCCGAGAAGACCGACTACGACGAGTGCCTGGCCTGCCAGTAACGGCGATTTGACCTTTTGAGAGGGGCGGCGCGGGTGATCGCGCCGCCCTTTTCACGTTTCCGGAACCTTGATGGCGCAGGATCCTTTCACTGGCTGCGCGCTTTCGCCGCCGTGACGGGCGGCTGCAAGGGCGTAGGCTGAGCCTCTGGGTTCCGAGGAGTCCGCCATGCGGGCGATGGGTGCGTATCGCGTTTTCCTGGTGACGGCCGCGACCCTGGCCGCCTCAAGCGCCGCCGCCCAAATCGCGACGACCACGCCCTCCTTTGTGGTCAAGCCGGAACCCGCGCGCCCCGTCGATTTTCCGCTGAGCGCCGCCGGCTTCGCGCCCGCAGCGACCATCCTGGACCCGACCTTGGTCCGTGCTGTCCGCCTGGTCGACGGAGAGGCGCATGGCGACGGCCTGGTGACCTGGCGTTCCAGCGTCGTGACCTACCAAGGCGAGGCCGGAGGGGCCTTCAACCAGATCCGGGTCTCCCTGGCTGTCGCGCCGCATCTGGCGGGCGTGACGCCGTTGATCCTGGCCCGGCCGGACGTCGACGCTTACGATCTGCGGGACATCGACGTCACCGTCACGCGGGGCTGGCCCTCGGCCCTAGCGTTGACCGGCCGCAAGTACGCGCTCGATGTGACGCCGCACGCCGGGCTGGGCTTTGGCGGCGCCGGCGGTTCGGCCGAGGCGGGGGCGACCCTGCGCCTGGGCAAGAAGCAGAACCTCGGCGACCGCGTGAATGACGCCCTGGGCCTGCGCGAGGGGGCCACGACCTTCGGCGACCGGGGGCGCTGGTACATCTACGCCGCCGCCAGCGGCCGGGCCGTCGGCCTCAACCTCCTGCGCGGTCAGAACGGCGATTGGACGCGCGCGGGCCTGTCGCAGGACGCGACCAGCCGTCTGATCGGCGACAGTCAGGCGGGCGTGGCCTGGCGCAAGGGCCCGATGCAGGCTTCGTTCGGCTACATCCACCGGGAAATCCGGGCCAAGGAAGGCGTGCTGGGCCTGGCCACCCAGAAGGATGATATCGTGGCTTTATCCTTCAGCCTGAAGCCGCATTGGTAGGGGGCGCCAAGGCCGGCTGGGCTTGTGTTTCCGGCCGCTTTCATGCAGCAAGCCCGAGTTAGTGCCCAAAACCGTCAGCGAGCCCATGAGCGACAGCGAGCCCCCGCGCCGCAAGACCCTGAGCCTGAAGAGCGCCGTCGTCGCCCCCGGCGGCCCGCCGCCGCTCGAGCGCATGGTCAAATCGTCGACCAAGACGGTGTTCGTCGCGCCCCAAGCCGCGCCGCCCCCTCCGCCGCCGGCTCCGGTGGTCGGCGACTGGAAGTGCAAACCCTGCGGCACGCGCTTCGACCCGCCGACCGAGCTTGCCGACGAGGATCATGTGCGCTGCCCGTCGTGCAACGCCCGCCTGGGCTTGGCCTCCGACTTCCGCGCCGACCCGCCGAACGTCGCCAAGCTGCGCGCGCGCTGGCTGAAGAAGGCGTAGGGCGCGCGGGGGAGCCTCGCGCGCGTTTTAGCCTCAAGGCTCCAGCCGGGTCGCCACTGCGCCGGTGCCGACCGGCTCGTCGCGCACGATCAGGCCCGTCCCCGCCGAGACCGCCTGTGGGACCTGCCGTCTGAACAGGCCGCGCCACAGGCTCTGTTCCTCCACGGCGTTGGACCAGACCGTGCCTGAGGTCGCCTGTTCGAACCCGGCGTCATAGATGCTGCGCATCAGGCCGGTTTCGAACTTCAGCAGGTTCATGCTTTCGAAGGTGTTCGGGATCGAGGCCACGCTGAGCGGCAGGTTGTGGCGCGCGCAGAAGCCGGCGGCCAGGCTCAGCGCCTGGCGGTAGGAGAACCGCAGCATGGTCTCGAAGCTGCGCGCCATGATCGAGGCCACGCCCGGCGGCGTCGACTGGGTCGAGGGATCCAGCACCGTGTTGACGATCACATGCACCCGGCCCCGGCGCAGGCGGGTGCCCAGGTTGCGCCAGTGCAGTAGGGCGTCGGGCATCAGGAACAGCGGCGCGGCCACGCCCCCGTCGACGTGCATCTCCTGGAAGACCTGACCGTCGACCTCGACCTCGATCAGCTTGGGCGGAAAGATGCCGGGCACCGAGGACGAGGCGACCAGGAGCGACCGGACCAGTTTCAGGGCCTCGGGCCCGCCCTTCACCGCAATCTCGCCGAGATCCCAGACGACCGCGCGCTGGCTGTCGAGATTGGTGGTGGCGATCAGCAGGCGCCGGCCCTTGGCGTGCTCGACGGCGATGGCCTCGACCATCTCCTGATCGACGAAGGTCTCGACCAGCACATCCAGCGACTCGCCCTTGAACAGGCTGGGGCCGAGCGCAGGGGCCAGGCGACGCAGGCTCAGGAGTTCGGCCGCGTGGCCGCCGGTATAGGCGTCGGTCAGGCGCGCGTCCCAGGCCGAGCCCAGGAAGGCCAGAGGCGCGATCAGGGCGCCGGTGCTGACGCCGGTGACGATGGCGAAGTCCGGCCTGCGGCCCGCTTGGGTCAGGCCCGCCAGCACGCCCGCGCCATAGGCGCCGCCCGCCGCGCCGCCCGACAGGGCCAGGATATTGAACTCGTCACGGCCCAGGAGGGAGCGCATCGGCGCCAACCGGTCGGCGGCCTGGCGCAGAGCGTCGTCGGCCTGGTCGACGGTCAGGCGCACCCGCGGGAAGCCCACGGCCTCGACCTGACGATCGGACGGCGGCGTGGGCAGGCGCTTGCCGCGCAGCGGGTCGTTGGACTTCCAGTCCCGGAAGAAGCCTTGCAGGCTGAAACTGCCGGCCGGGTCCTTCTCCACACCAGCCTCCGAAGGTTAGTGCGCGCCGGTCAGGACCACGCCCACGAGGACGGCGGCATAGTGCAGGCCCGCGCCGCCGATGACGTGGCCGTGCCAGATGGCGCGGCGGAATTTCAGGCGGCGCATCAGGTAGAAGATCGTGCCGGTCGAATAGACGATCCCGCCGATCGCCAGCAGCAGCAGGGCCGGCCAGGACAGGCCCTCGATCATCGGCTTGATGGCCACCAGCACCAGCCAGCCTAGGGCGAGGTACAGGCCCACCCAGAAGCGCTTGTCCAGGCCCGGCAGCAACAGCTTGGCCAGCACGCCGACGCCGGCCACGGTCCAGACCGCCGTGGTCATGCCGATGGACCACCAGCCGTGCAGGTTCTGGGTGGTGAAGGGCGTGTACGACGCGGCGATCATCACGAAGATGCCGGCGTGGTCAAAGCGGCGCAGCAGCGGACGCCAGCGGGCCTTGGCGAAATTGTAGGCTGTCGACAGCGACAGCATCAGGATCAGGCCCACGGTGTAGATGCTGACCGCCGCGACCTGGCCCAGATTGCCCAGGCCGAACGCCAGGCCCAGCAGGATGCCGCCACCCATCAGGGCGAAGGCCAGGCCCGCCAGGTGGACGACGAGGTCGGCGCACTTGGCCGCCGGTGTCGGATAGTGCCGGCCCGGCTTGGCGATGGCCAAGTCGGTCGCTTGGCTGGTGAGGGTGAGTTCGGTCATGGCCCGGCTCTGGTGGCTTGCAGTATGCGCGAAGCATAGGTTCGTTCCGCGACATATAAGCGTCGATCATCATGGCCGCGAAAGGGCCGAGGCGACACGAACGCGTGGAAAAACGCGATCAGGTCAATAGGCCGCGGGCGCCGTCGAACATCAGCTTGCCGCCCACGAGCACCAGCAGCACGTAGATCACCTTGTAGAAGCCTTCGGCGGGCACGCGCCGCACCAGCCAGACTCCGGCCCAGGTCGAGGCGATGGCCAGCGGCAGCAGCACGCCGGCGGTGGCCAGAGCCTGCGGCGTCAGCTGGCCCAGCGCCAGGTAAGCCGGAACCTTCATCCAGTTGACGACGCCGAAGAAGATCGCGCTGGTGCCGATGAACACGTCGCGCGGCAGACCGCGCGGCAGGACATAGATCTGGAACGGCGGGCCGCCGGCGTGGGCGATCTGGCTGGTGAACCCGGCCGTCGCGCCGCACAGGACGCCCAGCCAGGGACGCGCCGGGCCCGCTTCGATTGAATCGGCCGCCCTGAGGGCGCGTTCGGCCCACAGCCGCTGCAGGGCGAAGACGACCGAAATCGCGCCGACCGCCAGCTCTACGGCCGCCTCCTCGACCAGGGCCGCCAGGGCCCAGCCCAGGAAGATGCCGACCGCCGCCGCCGGCAGCATCAGGACCAGGATCGCCTTGTCCCAGGTCTTCCGGAATGACCACACGCTGACCACGTCCTGGACGAGCAGGATAGGCAGGATGATCGACGCAGCCATGACCGGCGACACCGCCAGGGTCATCATCGGCACCGCCACCACCCCGATCCCCGCAAACCCGCCCTTGGTCAGGCCCAGCAGGATCACGGCGGGAATGGCCACGAGGTAGAAGAAAGGATCGGTCAGCATGGCGGGGGATTACAGTGTCCGTAAGATAATCCCAAGACCGCAACGCCCCCTTCCGCCCGTCATGGCCGCTTCTCCCGCGCGCGGGGGAGGAGGCGATCGATCCCTGCCCGTGGAGCGAGCGAAATCGGCGCGAAGCGGCGAGGCGGAGGGGGCGCTGTTGGTCTTTAGGCCCCCAGCATCACCTCGGCGATCTGGACGGCGTTGAGGGCCGCGCCCTTGCGCAGGTTGTCGCCGACGACGAACAGCGCCAGGCCGTGCGGAACGGTCGGGTCGGGGCGCACGCGGCCGACGAAGACCGGGTCCTGGCCGGTGGCGGCCAGCGGGTTGGGGACGTCGTCGATGACCACGCCCGGCGCGGCGGCCAGCAGGTCCAGCGCCTCGGCCACCGAGACCGGGCCGTCGAACTCGGCGTTGATCGACAGCGCGTGACCGGTGAAGACCGGCACGCGCACGCAGGTGCCGCTGACCGGCAGGCCGGGGATCTCGAGGATCTTGCGGCTCTCGTCGCGCAGCTTCAGCTCTTCCTCGGTATAGCCGTCCTCGCCCAGCACGTAGTTCAGCGGCACCACGTTATAGGCCAGCGGCACGGCCCACTTGCGCGGCGCGGGCAGGGGCGCGGCGTCCGGCGAACGGGCCAGGCCGTCCAGATCCCCGGCCGCGCCGGCGCGCAGCTGCTCGGACAGCACCTCGATGCCCTCCATGCCGCCGCCCGAGGCGGCCTGGTAGGTGCTGACGGTCAGGCGCTTCAGGCCCGCCTTGTCGTGCAGGGGCTTGAGCACCGGCATGGCGGCCATGGTGGTGCAGTTGGGGTTGGCGACGATGCCCTTGGGGATGTTCTGGAGGGCGTGCGGATTGACCTCCGCCACCACCAGCGGCACGTCGGGGTCCGAGCGCCAGGCCGAGCTGTTGTCGATCACCACGGCGCCGGCGGCGGCGGCCTTGGGGGCCAGCTCGCGCGAGGTCGAGCCGCCGGCCGAGAAGAGCACGATGTCGAGGCCTGAGAAGTCGGCGGTGGCGGCGTCCTCGACCACGATCTGCTGACCGTTGAAGTCGATCTTGCTGCCCGCCGAACGGGCCGAGGCGAACAGGCGCAGGGAGGCGACCGGGAAGTCGCGCTCGACCAGCAGCTCGCGCATCATGCCGCCGACCAGACCGGTGGCGCCGACGACGCCGACATGGGGCGGATTGGCTCGGGAAAACTTGAAGCTCATGGTGTTGCGTCTCCGGGAGGGTGTGGAGCGCGGGGAGCTTTGGGTCTCTGGATGTGAGAGCCGCCCCGCGCATCGGCGGGGCTGGTTCGAGGATGCCGCTTAGATCGCGCGCACGCCCGCCGCCCCACCAAGGTGGGTCGTTTTGCGGGTAATAGTTTTGGTCGCGGCGAAAGACATCGGTCGCGCTTCTAGCGGCGCCGATGCGCCGCGTAAAGCCCTTCGGAGGCACAATGATGCGGCGGTGGGGTGTTTGGTCCTTGCGGCGGGTAAAAAATGCTTCCCCGCTCCGCGCCGTCCAGCCAGCTAGAAGCCGAGTTCGGGCTGCATCGCCCCGGGTTGTTGGGTCTCGGGCAGGTGGCAGGTGAAGGTCGAACCGTCGCCCGGTTCGCTCTCCAGCGCCACCCAGCCGCCGTGCAGTTCGACCAGCGCCTTGACCAGGGCCAGGCCCAGGCCCGGGCCGCCGCGATCGCGGCCGACGAAGCGGTCGAAGATGTGGGCCTGCACATGGAACGGCACGCCCCGGCCGGTGTCGGAGACGTCCAGTCGCACCTCGCCCAGCGCCCGGCGGGCCGACAGGGTGACGCGGCCGCCCGGCGGGGTCTGGCGCAGGGCGTTTTCCACCAGATGGTCCAGCGTCTGGGCCAGACGCTTGCCGTCGCCCCGGATCAGGCCGACATCCTCCTCGCACTCGACGGCCAGGGTGACGCCGCCCAGCTGGGCGTCCTTCAGGGCGCGCTCCTGGGCGTTCAGCAGCAGGTCGGAGACGCGGATGTCCTCGATCTCCAGCGCCATTTCGCCGGCGTCGATCTGGGCCATGTCCAGCACGTCGTCGATCGAGCGCGCCAGCTGGGTGGCGGCGGCGCGGACGGCGGCCACGTGGTTGCGGCCCCGCTCGGAGATGCCGTCGGCCCGCTCCAGCAGCTCCGAATAGCCGATGATCGTCGTCAGCGGCGTGCGCAGCTCGTAGGAGACATTGCCGACGAAATCGCGCTTCAGGCGCTCGGCTTCGGCCAGGGCCGCCGAGCGGTCCGCGAGCGCGCTCTGCAGGTCGCGGGTGTCGGTGACGTCGGCGAAGGCGATCAGGGTCGCGCCGTCCGGCAGGGGGCGGCTCTGGTACAGCACGATGCGGCTGTCGGAGGTCCGCACCTCGCCCGAGGTCGGGGCGCGCATCTGCGGATCGGGATCGGCGACCCGGCCCTTGAGCTCGCGCCAGAACGACAGGTCGTGCAGGCGCGGCACGCACAGCTCGACCACGCCCTCGAAGTCTCCGGCCGCCTCCAGGGCGTGCGGGGTGACGTTCCAGAACGTCTCGAAGGCCTCGTTGTGCAGCCGCAGGCGACCGTCCGAGCCGAACACGGCGACGGCGTCGTTCAGCTTGTCCAGCGTGGCCTGCTGCACCTGGATCAGGGCGTTGTACTGGGCCTTCAGGCGCAGCTCGCCGGTGATGTCGGAATAGATCAGCAGCATGCCGCCCAGCGGGTGCGGCTGACGGACGACCTTCAGGGTGCGGCCGTCGGGCAGGTCCCACAGGTCGTCGGCCTGCGGGCCGAGGTCTTCGTAGCGCGCCAGTTCGGCGGCCTTCCAGCCGGCGTAGTCGATGGTCTCGGGCAGGCGGCGGCGCTGGCGCAGGCGGTCCAGCACCTCGCCGTGGGTCGGACGGTCGGCCAGCCAGGCCGGCTCCAGGCCCCAAAGCTCGGCGAAGGCGGTGTTATGATACGACAGGCGGCGCGTCTGGCTGAAGATCGCCACGGCCTCGGCGATGTGGTTCAGGGTCTCGTCGTGCGCCTCGACGTGCTTCTTGAAGGCGTCGCGGACGTCCTCGATCTCGGTGACGTCGGCGCAGAACACGCCCACGCCGCCGCCGTCCAGCGGCTGGGCCGACAGGCGGAAGGCGCGGCGGCGGCCTTCGACATTGATCCAGCGCAGCGCTTCGCGACGTTCGCCCTTGCCGGCGGCTTCGACGACCACGGCGTCCGCGCCGCGATCAAAGCTCTTGCCCGCCAGGGCCGGGGCCTGGGCGGAGGCCGCGCCCACGGCGCGCACAAAGGCGGCGTTGCCCCAGATCGCCTGGCCATCGGCGCCGGCGATCCAGCAGGGCTCCACCACGCTGTCGACGAAGGCGGCGAAGCGGGCGGCGGTGGGCAGGCCCGAGTCGGCGCGGTCGATCGGCGCCAGGCGCAGCCAGGCCAGGGCGCCCGCCGCGCGACCCTCGACCGAAACCAGGCCATGGGGACCGCGCGCTTCGAACACGCAAGGCTCGCCACGCTCGAACAGGGCGGTCAGCTTCTGGGCGTAGTTCGGATCGGCGTCGCTGAGCGCAGCGACCACGGCCGAGACCTCGGCGTCCGCCCCCAGCGCCTTGGCGCAGGCGATCAGGCCCTCGCCGCCGGCGACCAAGTTTGCGCGGCCGCCCTCGACGGCGATCACGGCGGTGTCGAAGGCGTCGAGCCAGGCCGGGGCGTCGTCCGAGCCGCCCTGCTGGATCAGGCGCGTCTTGAGCGCGACGATACGCGCCTCCAGGTTCCGTCGCTGCCCGTGGGACCACAGGGCGACGGAAATGGCGAGACATACCGCGCCGGCCGCCGCCGCGAGGATCAGGTCGTACGAAGTCATCAGGCGCGTGGCTACCCCAGCGGGTCTTCGAATCAGAATCCCAGATTAGTCGTGCCGTGACCAGAGGGCGATCAAGCGCGGGTGTGGCCGTGCGTCGCGTTTTCTGCGTTCACAGGCAAGATCGGCGGTCGGCTATGGCGATCGCCGCCAATCGCTCTATGTGAATCTGATGACCTGGTCTGATCGCCTCGCCCCGTCGCTCGACGATTTCGCTGTGCTGGCCAAGCAGGCCTTTGACGACCTGCCCGCCGAATTCCGCCATCTCGCCGGCGAGGTGGTGATCCGGGTTGATGACTTTCCCAGCGAGGAGGTGCTCGACAGCCTCGGCATCGAAGACGCCTTCGAGCTGACGGGCCTCTATCAGGGCGTGGATCTGAGCAGCCGGTCGGTGCTGGACTTCGGGGCCGAGCCGTCGCGGGTGTTTCTCTACCGGCGGCCGATCCTGGACGAATGGGCCGAACGTAGTGACGTTAGCCTGGGCGAGCTGATCACCCACGTGCTGGTCCATGAAATCGGCCACCATTTCGGCCTCTCGGACGACGACATCCACCGTATCGAGGACGAGGCATGAGCTTCTTCGACACTGACGCCTGGCGCGAACGGATGGACGAGCGCTGGTTCGACACCGGCGTGGCCATGGCCGAGGCGGGCGCGGTCGACCTCGTTTCAATCGAGGACGACAAGGTCACCGCCCACGTCACCGGCAGCGTCGGCGACCTCTATGTCGTCCAGCTGTGGGCGCCGGCGGGCGAGGGGACCTGCACCTGTCCGGGCTTCGAGAAATTCGGCGCCTGCAAGCACCAGGCGGCCGTGATCAGCGCCGCCAACGCGGCCGACCTCGGCAAGGTCAAGGACCGGATGGCCCGTCTGCGGGACGGCCTGGCCCTGGACAGTCGCGAGGCGCTGGTCGAGCGGCTGGCCGAGCTGGCGCGTCTGCAGCCGGCGGTGCTGGCGGCGCTGGAGGGGCGGGGCTGAGCGTGAGCGCGGCTTGACCTCGCGCCCGTTGGGCCGCTCTCCTTGACCGGGGGAGGACCAACCATGGCCAGCTGGTACGAGCGCAATATCCTGCCGAAGCTGCTGTGCTGCGCGTGCGGCGCGCCGGCCATCCAGGCTCAGCGGCGGCGCGTCGCGCCCCGCGCCGAGGGCGAGGTGCTGGAACTGGGGATCGGCGGTGGCCTGAACCTGGCCTATTACGACCCGACCAAGGCAAAGCGCGTCACGGGGGTGGACCCCTCGCCCGAACTGCGGGCGATCGCCGAGCAGGCGCCGCGTCCGGACGGCTTGGTCGTCGACATCCAGGCCGGCGAGGCCGAGCGCCTGCCGTTCGCCGACGCCAGCTTCGACACTGTGCTGTGCACCTTCACCCTGTGTTCGGTCAGATCGCCGACGGCCGTGCTGGCCGAGGCCCGCCGCGTGCTGCGCCCCGATGGACGCTTCCTGTTCTGCGAGCACGGCCTGTCGCCCGACGCCGAGGTTTCGCGCTGGCAACGTCGCCTCGAACCGCTGTGGAAGCGGATGGCCGGCGGCTGTCACCTGACGCGGCCGGTGGCGAGCGCCGTCGAGGCGGCGGGTTTCGCCCTGGACGAGGTCGAGCAGCGCTACATGCCCAAGACCCCAAGGCCTCTGGGCTGGTGCGAATGGGGCGTGGCGCGGCCGGCCTAGAGCCTCGCCAGCAACCGCTCCACCCAGGCCGGCACGACCTCGGTGGCGGGGCCGTAGACCTTCTCGTCGAAGACATAGGCATTGGCCGAGGGCTCCAGATTGATCTCGCAGGTCGCGATCCCCATCGCCCGCGCCTCGGCCACGAAGCCGGCGGCCGGATAGACCGAGCCCGAGGTGCCGATCGAGACGAAGAGGTCGGCAGCGGACAGCGCGTCCTCGATCTGGTCCATGAACAGCGGGATCTCGCCGAACCAGACGACATGGGGCCGGGCCCCGCCGTCGCGTGCGCAGGCGGCGCAGACGGTGTCGGGCTTCAGCGGCCCCTTATCGGGCCAGGTCGCCTCGCAATGGTGACAGCGGGTGACGGCCAGTTCGCCATGCATGTGGATCACGCGCCGGCACCCGGCCTTCTCGTGCAGGTCGTCGACATTCTGGGTGCAGAGGAACAGTTCGCCGCCGCGCTTCGCCAGATCCGCCTCCAGACGCGCCAGGGCCTCATGCGCCGCATTCGGTCGGGCCTCGGCAAGGTTGGCGCGGCGGGCGTTGTAGAAGTCGCGCACCAGGGCCGGATTGCGGGCGAAGCCCTGCGGCGTGGCCACCTCGTTCAGGTCGTACTTCGTCCAGACGCCGTCCTTGTCGCGGAAGGTGCCCAGACCGCTCTCGGCCGAGACGCCGGCGCCCGTCAGAACGAAGACTTTCATGATCCCTCGCAATACCCCTGAGGCGCGAACCTGACGGCGGCGTCATTTTTCATTTGACCGCGATCAAGTCTTGAGTTGACACTGTTTAGATAGTCGAAGGCGCGCGCAAGACGGGCCTCGGCGCCATCCATCATGACGAACGGCCGAATTAGGGAGCGCCGCCATGACCGACAGGAACATCACCAAGGACGCCATGTACGACGCGGTGGCGCCGGACGATTTCGAGTCGATGCTCGAACTTGACCGGTACAACAACCGCTCGACCGCGTTCGACAAGATCATCTCCGCGACCCACGACCATTTCTGGGATCCGCTGGACAAGGCCTATATCGATTTCGACGAGCCGTTCGACATGGAGAACCAGCCGCTGGTTCCCGAGGAAATGGTCATCGCCCTGTCGACCGACTACGTGTCGAACCACCTGTCGGACCCGAAGGTCCGCACGCGCTTCATCAACCAGTCGGTGTTGCGGAATTTCTCGTCGATCCTGCACGGCGAGCAGGGCGCGCTGAACCTGTCGGCCAGCCTCTGCCACGTCCTGAAGGACCAGGGCGCCCAGGAATACGCCGCCAACCAGACCCGCGAAGAGGCCCGCCATGTGACGGGCTTCGCCAAGTACATCAAGGCCCGCTGGGGCAAGCCCGTCGAGTGCGGTCCGGCCCTGAAGACCCTGCTGGTCGAGATCATCGGCTCGCCCGAGGTCTACAAGAAGATCATCGGCATGCAGATGCTGGTCGAAGGTCTGGCCATGGGCGCCTTCGCCACCTTCTACAACAACATCAATGATCCGGTCGGCAAGAAGCTGCTGCAGCTAGTGATGACCGACGAGGCCTTCCACCACAAGTTCGGGAAGATCTGGGCCGACCGCACCGTGCCCAAGCTCTCGCCCGAGGAGCACGCGATCATCGAGGACTGGGCGGCGCACTGCTTCCAGACCCTGCTGTTCAACCTGGTCTCGCCGCACCAGCAGCTGGATCTCTACCGCGAGTTTGGCCTGGATCCCGACAAGGTGGTCGAGGAGTACGGGAAGATCATGACCGACGACGTGCGTCGGGAGAACATGAAGGAACAGACCAACATCTTCCGGGTGCTGGTCAAGACCCTACTGAACGCCGGCATCATCACCGACCGCACCAAGGCCTTCTACGCCATGTATGTCGACCTGGCCGAACTGAAGGACGAGGGCGAGCGCATGGTCGGCGATGACATCGCCGAAGAAGGCATCCGCTACCTCCAGGCCATCAACTTCAAGGACCGGCCGGTGGCGGCGGTCAGCATCGCGGCCGAGTAGGGATCCCACCCCCTGCGACGTCGTCCCGCCCCGCCGGAACCCCGGCGGGGCGGTTTTCGTTTCGGTGGTCCGCCAGCGTCCGCCGGAGCGCTCCGCGCGTATCGCAGGGCGACGTCTTTCCGGAGTTTCCATGCGCAAGTCGCTGCTCGTCCTGCCCGTCATCCTGTCGCTGACCACGACCCTTGGCGCCTGCGCGTCGGGCCCGGTCGGCAACCCCAATCCGCCCCAGCCGGCCAAGGCGGTCGAGCTCGATCGCTACCTGGGCAAGTGGTACGAGGTGGCGCGCTATGACATGCGCTTCCAGAAGGGCTGCGAGGGCGTCACGGCCGAATATTCCAGGCGTCCCGACGGCCTGATCCGGGTGTTCAACACCTGCCGGCAGGACGCGGTCGATGGGCCGGTCCGCACGGCGGAGGGCAAGGCCAAGGTCGTCGACACCGCGACCAACGCCAAGCTGAAGGTCAGCTTCTTTGGCCCGTTCTTCGGCGACTACTGGGTGATGGACCATGCCGACGATTACAGCTGGGCGATCGTCGGCGAGGGCTCCGGGCGCTATTTGTGGCTGCTGTCGCGTCAGCCCCCGAGCGACGCTGACCGCGTGGCCCTGACCGCGCGGGCCAAGGCGCTGGGCTACGATGTCGGCCTGCTGCGCCCGACCAAGCAGCCCCCAGGTTGATCGGGATGGAAATCCTCGTCCTTCGACAAGCTCAGGATGGGGATTTCGCGTGCTCCGAGGCCAGCCGCCGTCCTCACCCTGAGCTTGTCGAAGGGCGGGGACGACCTGACGACGGCGCCCGCGGCAATCTCAACGCAAAACGGCCTCCCGTGCGGGAGGCCGTTTCCACTTGGGGAGCAGTCTTGGGGCTCTCAGGCCGCCTTGGCGGTGCGGCGCGGATGGAAGAACAGCGCCTGACCGATGGCCGCCTTCACCGTTTCGGGCTGGAACGGCTTGGTGATCAGGAAGGTCGGCTCGGGACGCTCGCCGGTCAGCAGGCGCTCGGGGAAGGCGGTGATGAAGATCACCGGCACGTCCATGCGCCCCAGGATGTCCTTGACCGCATCGATGCCCGACGAACCGTCGGCCAGCTGGATGTCCGCCAGCACAAGGCCCGGCGTCCGGCGGGTGACGGCCTCGAGCGCCTCGCCGCGCGTGGCGGCGATGTCGGTGACGTCATGGCCCAGCTCGCGGACCAGCGCCTCGATGTCGGCGGCGATGACGGGCTCGTCCTCGATGATCAGGACCTCGGTCGCCAGCTCGGCGTCGATCTCGGCCTGGGCGTCACCGATCAGCCGCTCCACCTCGCCGAAGTCGCAGTCCAGGATCTGGGCGGCTTCTGTGGGCGTGAACCCTTCCAGGGCCGTCAGCAGGAACGCCTGACGCGAGCGCGGCGCGATGCGCATCAGGCGCTGGGCGGCGTCGTCGCCGGCGTGCAGGCCCTGGTCGTGACCCACTTCCAGTTGGGCCCCGGAGCTGAGCCAGATGGCGTGGAAAACCCGGTAAAGCGCCACGCGAGGCGACAGGTTGGCGTCCAGAACAAGCTCGCCCGCCGCCAGGGCCTCCAGCGCCACGCGCACATAGTGGTCGCCGGTCGCTTGGTCGCCGGTCAAGGCCCGGGCGTAGCGGCGGATGTAAGGCAAATGCGGCGCCAAGCGAGCAAGAAGACTCATGACCCCTCCCGATTCTGTGTCTTCGAAGATCTACTAACTAACGGCGAAGCTACGCCGTTCCGTCGAAGGTCGATAACGCCCGCTCAACTCGACGGTTCCGCCCTAAGCAGAATTTTGCCATCTTATGCCCAAGCTTATGGAACCGGGTACGGAAAACCACGTTGTCGTCTGGCGGAAAGACATTCGGCCAAAGGGGGCGGGCGCCGATGAACTTCGGCGTCGAGGACATGATCGAACACGTACCGATGGAAGACAAACGCAAGGGCGCTGCGGCGCTGGATGAAGCGCGCCTCCGCCAGCAGGCGATCGGCGTCAAGCTGCGGCAGATGTTCGACGAGGTCGTCAACGAGCCGGTGCCCGACGAATTTCTCGCCATCCTCCGCAAGGCCGAGCGTCCGGCGGGGGGCGAGTAGGCATGGTCGCGGAACAGGTCGGACGCTCGCCGCCGGATCCGGTCCGGGACAACAGCTTCAAGCGTGAGCTGGTGACGCTGATCCCGCACCTTCGCGCTTTTGCGCGCACCCTCACCGGTGATCCCACCGCGGCCGACGATCTGGCGCAGGACGCGATGATGAAGGCCTGGGACGCGCGCGCGAGTTTCCAGTTGGGCACCAACATGAAGGCCTGGACCTTCATGATCCTGCGCAACCAGTTCTATTCGGAAAAGCGGCGTAGCTGGCGCCAGAGCCAGCTCGACCAGGAAGCGGCCGAACGCACCCTTGTCGCCGTGGACGATCCCGAGGCCCCCGTCGCCCTCGACGAACTGCGCCAGGGCCTGTCGATGCTGCCCGCCGAACAGCGCGAAGCGCTGATCCTGGTCGGGGCCGGGGGCTTCGCCTACGAGGAGGCGGCCGAAATCTGTAATTGCGCCGTCGGCACGGTGAAGAGCCGGGTCAGCCGCGCGCGTCGGGCGTTGCAGGCGATCCTCGAGAGCGGCGCCTATGACCGTGATGGCGCGGCGGCGGGGGATGCGATGCGGGCGATCCTGGCCGACGCGGAGCGATTGAGCGCCTTGCGGTGACCGTCTTTACCGGCCGCGCCGCGCGGGCCGTCACCTCGATCCGCGTCCGGCTGGCCATGGCGCTCTGCGTGGCCCTGCTGCCTGTGCTGATCCTGGGCGGGTTGCAGTCGATCTTCGCCTTCCGGGCGGAGGCGGACGCGCGCCGCCAGAGCCTGGAGCTCGCGGCCGGACACAGCGCCACCATCGCCCGGGCCCGCATCGAGGCGGCGGGCGTCCTTCTGCAGACCCTGGGTCCCGGCTCGGTGGGCCTGGAGTGCGCCCAGCGCCTGGCCGACGTCCGCGCCCGGCTGCCGGGCTACGCCAACCTGATCCGCTTTGATGCGCGCGGCCGGGTGTCCTGCGCCGCGGCGACGACTCCGTACGATCCCCAGCGCGGCGCGCGCCCCTGGTTCCAGGCGCTGCGGGCCAGTGAGGACATGGTCGTCGCCTCTGCGCCGGGCGTGGTCTATGCCGACGAACCGGCGGTGCTGGCCGCCGTCCGCGCGGGGACCCCCGAGCGCTTCGACGGGGCGATGGCCGCCGTGCTGACCTTGCGCGAGCTGAAGCTCCAGACCACCAATCGCTTCATGCCCGAAGGCGCGGAGGTGGCCCTGGCCGATTCCAACGGCCGGGTGTTCGCTGCGACCCGTCCAAGCGCGTTCGGGGCGCCCAAGCTGGACTGGCGACAGATCGCGGCGCGCGACAAGTCGGTGATGTGGAGCGGCGCCGATCTCGAAGGTCATAGCCGCAACTATTCCGCCGCGCCGCTGGTCGACGACCACGTGTTCGTGATCCTGTCGGCGCCGTCGCCGGGCCTTTTGTCCTGGGCGTCGATCAATCCGATCTCGCGCCTGCTGCTGCCCTTGCTGGCCTTCTTCCTGGCGCTGGGAGCGGTGTTGTACGCGGCCGAGCGCGGTGTGATCCGCTGGATCGTCTATCTGCAGCGCGTGGCGGCCATCTATGCGCGGGGCCGCTTCACCGTGCGGCCGCTGCAGGCCGAGCGCGCGCCGCCGGAGATCCGCGAACTGGCCGCCACGCTGGACGCCATGGCCGGCGGAATCGTCGCCCGCGACGCCTCGCTGATGGACAGCCTGGCCGAGAAGGACGCGCTGATGCGCGAGATCCATCACCGGGTGAAGAACAACCTGCAGATCATCACCTCGCTGCTGAACATGCAGCAGCGGGCCCTGTCGGATCCGGCGGCCAAGGCGGCGATGAACGACACTCGGCAGCGCATCACCGCCCTGGCCCAGATCTATCGCGCGCTCTACCAGGGCCCCGATCTGAAGCGGGTCGATCTGCGTCCGTTCCTCGAAGAGCTGACGGCCCAGCTGCTGGCCAGCGACATGGGCGGCTTCGGCGGCGGCGGGCTGGTGCGGACCGAGGTCCACGCCGACCCGCTGGTCATTGATCCGGATCGCCTGGCGCCGATCGCCCTGTTCGCGGTCGAGGCCATCACCAACGCCCAGAAGCATGCCTTCGGACCAAGCGGTGGGACCCTGGTCGTCGGTTTCCACGTGCGGGGCGAGGAGGCCGAGCTGTCGATCAGCGACGATGGTCCGGGGGCCGTCGAGAGCCTGGGCGGAGGCGTCGGGCGCACCCTGATGACCGCCTTTGCGCGCCAGCTTCGCGGCCAGGTCGCGTTCGAGACCCGCGAGCCGCGCGGCCTGACGGTGCGGCTGACCTTTCCTACGCCCCAGGCGCTGAGCGCCGCTGGCTGATCCGGAACCGAGCTTCGCCGCTGGCGTTCTGCAAGGGCAACGGTTCAAACGCCTCGGCCCGCGATGGTCCTCGGCGAACAGCGGAGAAAATGATGCGTAAACTGGTGATCCTCGCCGTCCTCGCCGCGTCCCTGTCGGTCGCGGCCTGCAACACGGTCGAAGGCGCGGGCAAGGACGTCTCGTCGGCCGGCAAGGCCGTCACGGACACGGCCCGCGACGTCAAGAAAAACTAAGCCTTGGGCCAAGGTCCATCGAAAGGGCCCGCCAGTCCGCTGGCGGGCCTTTTCTTGTTTCAGGCGGCCGCCGCGCGGATAGACGGATCGCGCAGATAGATCCCCCGCCCGCCCGGGGCCGGGGTCAGCAGTTCGTCGATCTCGGAGGCGTCGTCCTCGGTGTCGAGCACCAGAACCCCGTCGTCGGGCAGCAACGCGGCCAGCGAACGCGCGACCTGGCCGCGAAGAGAGGCGTCCATGCCGCCCAGCACGTTGCGCAGCAGGATCACGTCGAACCGTCCCATCGCCGAAAGGTCGGCGAGCAGGTTGATGCGCTTCCAGCGCACCATCTGACGAATGCGCGGCGAGATAGCCCAGGTGTCGTCCTGGTTCTCGAAGTACTTGATCAGCATGCGGATCGGCAGGCCGCGCTGGACCTCGAACTGGGTGTAGATGCCGGCCTGGGCTTTCTCCAGGCTGCGTTCGGAGAGGTCCGAGCCAAAGAACTCGAACCGCGTGCCGGTGACCAGGCCCGGGGCTTCGGCGGCGGCGATCGCCATCGAATAGACTTCCTGACCCGTGGCGCAGGCGGCGCTCCAGATGCGGATCGGCGCTTCCCGGCGGCGATGCGACAGGGCCGGCAGGATCTGGTCGCGCAGCTGGGCGAAGGTTTCCCGGCCCCGGAAGAAGGTGGTCTCGCTGCGGCACAGCGCCTCGACCACGGCCCAGATCAGCCGTTCTTCGCGCTTGGTGCGCAGCGCTCCGATCAGGGCGTCGATCGAGTCGTAGCCCTCGCGGCGCGCCAGGGGCGCCAGCCGGCTCTCGATCAGGTAGGGTTTCTCGGTTTCGACCCGCACGCCGGCGCGGGCGCGGCCCAGGGCCGCCAGCAGGTCCATGTCCTCGGGCGTCACAGCAGGCCCGCCTCGGCGAACTTCGCCTCGATGATATCGCCGTCGAAGGGCTTCATGATGTACTCGTCCGCACCCGCATCGAGGGCTGTGCGGATATGGTCGGGACTGTTCTCGACCGTGCAGAACACGACCTTGGGCGTCATACCGCCGGGCTCGGCCCGCAGCTGACGTAGAAACTCGATGCCGTTCATCACCGGCATGTTCCAGTCGAGCAGCACCGCGTCAGGCATGGCCGCGCGACACCACGCCAGGGCCTCCATGCCATCGGCGGCCTCGGCGATCTCGAAGCCGATGTCCTCGAGGACTCGGCGGGCGACCTTGCGGATCACCCGGCTGTCGTCGACCACCAGACAGGTCTTCACGGCGCGCTCCAATCCAGGTCGCCACCATGCGCGGCCGCTGGTTAAGGAGCGGTTTGCTAAACCCGGATCGGGGCGCGGAGATTGTTAAAGATTACGCCGGGACCCAGGCGGCGATCGAGGCGCGGTCCTCGCCGATCTCGACGGCGATCTGGCCGCCGGCCGCGCGCACCAGGGCGTTCAGATAGGCCGCCTGCACCCACGGACCGCCCAGGCCCTCGGCCAGCGGCTCGCCCTTGAGGCCGGCCAGCACCTCCGGACGCAGGCGCGCGCGCGGGCCCTTGGCGTCGGCGATGATCGAGAAGCGCCCATCGGCGGCCACGCCCTTGACGGTGGCCACGCCGCCGGCCGGCAGGGCGCTGGCGGCGATCTGGGCGATGTTCAGCACCGCGCGCGACGAGGGCTTGTTCATCGCCTGCGGCTCGATCTGCCAGTCCAGGGTCGGGCGGACATGGGCGAAGACGCCCTGGGCCAGCTTTTCCAGCTCGCGCGAGTCGAAGTTCTCGGCCGAGGCCGAGGCGCCGAAGGCCACCCGGGTGAACTGCAGGAGATCCGCCAGCTTGCGAGCCGACGAGGCGATCAGGTTCATGGCGTCGTCGCGCATGTCCTGGGCCGAGGGGTCTTCCAGCAGATCCAGACCCGAGACGATGGCGCTGGCCGGACTGATGAAGTCGTGACACAGGCGCGCGGCCAGCATGGCGGCGAAGTCGGGACCCTGGACGTCGGTTTCGGGGGACGCGGGGGCGGTGGTCTCGGTGACGGTCTCGGTCATGGCGGCGAACTCTGCCGTGATTTGAGCCATTCGCAAACCGGGCTCCGGCGCCGCGCGGCTATCGCCGCTTGGAGAAAATAACGCACCCGCTTGGCGGGTCTTCGATTTCATCCCGCGCGCACTGGCCCTATGGAAGCGACCGTGATCGATCCGTTCCTAGAACCCGGCGTGCTCGTGCGCCATCCTAGCCAGCCCGACTGGGGTCTGGGTCAGGTGCAGTCCGTGATCGGCCACCGCGTGACGGTGAATTTCGAAGAGGCCGGCAAGCAGACCATCGACGCCACGCGGGTGCGGCTGGTCTTCGTCGGCGACGACCCCCGGGGGCAGGCATGAGCGACGATAAGCGGACGGTTCAAGATCTCGCGGACTGGGGCCGGACCCTCGCCAAGATCACCGAGGAGGCCGCCGTGGTCATCCTGCCGTTCTGGCGCACCGAACTGGCCGTCGCCCAGAAGGCCGACGAGAGCCCGGTGACCGAGGCCGATCGCGCCGGCGAGCGCCTGATCCTGGAGCGCCTGGCGGCGCTCTACCCCGCTATCCCGGTGATCTCGGAAGAAGACGCCAGCGAGTTCGGCACGCCCGAGTCCGTCGGACCGCGTTTCTTCCTGGTCGATCCGGTCGACGGCACCAAGGCCTTCGTGCGCGGCGATCCGAACTTCACGGTCAATATCGGCCTGATTGAGCACGGCGTTCCGGTCGCGGGCGCGGTCTGCGCCCCGGCCACCGGCGAGGTGTGGTTCACCACGGCTGACGGCGCGGCCAAGCGCGCCGGGCCGGACGCGGCCGAGGCGCCGATCCGGGTTCGTCCTTGGCCGACCGGTCAGGCGCTGGGCCTGATCAGCCACACCATGCGCGAGGAAAAGGCCACGGAGTTGGCCGCCGAGTACGGCTTTGCCCTGCGCACGCCGATGGACAGCTCAATCAAGATGTGCCGGATCGCCGAAGGCTCGGCCGACATCTATCCGCGCCACGGCCCGACCTCGGAGTGGGACACCGCCGCCGGCCACGCCGTGCTGGTCGCCGCGGGCGGCGCCTTCACCCAGCCCGACGGTTCGCCGTTCCTCTATGGCAAGGCCGACCAGAGCTTCCGCAACGGCTGGTTCGTCGCACGCGGCGGACGACCCTAGAGATCAGGGAACATCCTCGCTGACCGCTTCGACCGCTTCGGCGGGGGTGGAGAGGATCGTTCCGGCCGAGGCCGCGACGATGGCGGCGATCGCCAGCCATTGGGTCAGGCTCAGCCGCTCGTGTAGGATCGCCAGGCCCGCCAGGGCGCCGACCGCCGGCTCCAGACTGAGCAGGACGCCGAAACTGCGCTTGGGGATGCCGCGCAGGGCGATCATCTCCAGCGAATAGGGGATGGCGCTGGACAGCACCGCCACCACCAGCCCCAGGGCGGCGATCTTCGGATCAAACAGCACAGGCCCGGCCGAGACGATGCCGATCGGGGCGACGATCAGCGCGGCGGTGGTCATGCCCAACGCCACCGAGCGCCCCGCATGCAGGTGGGCCGCCCGCTTGCCCAGGATGATGTACAGCGCCCACATCACCGCCGCCGCGCAGGCATAGGCGACGCCCACCGGATCCAGCGGCTCGGCGCCGGGATTGATCGGCAGCAGCAGGCCGAGGCCCAGCACCGCCAGGGCGATCCAGACGAAATGGATCAGGCGCCGCGAGTGGGCCACGGCCAGGACCAGCGGGCCCATGAACTCGATGGCGATCGCCACGCCCAGCGGGATGGTGCGGATCGACATGTAGAAGCACAGGTTCATCGTCCCCATCACCGCGCCGTACATCGCCACAGCGCGGAGATCGGCGGCGGAGAGCCGATGACGCCACGGCCGCCAGATCGCCAGCAGGATCAGGGCCGAGAAGCCGACGCGATAGGCGCTGACGCCCTGGGCGCCGACCAGCGGGAACAGGGTCTTGGCGAACGATGTCCCCACGCACAGCGTGACGATCGCGGCCAGGAGCGCCGCATAGGGCAGGAAGGAAGCGCGGGCGCCGGACATGGTCCGTCTTTAGGGGGAGGGCGCTGGGAAGGCCAGACGCCGCCCGACTTGATCCGCGAACAAAGCTGGAACATGATGGCGACCGATGGACGTGATCATCGAACTGGCGCCCTCCCGCCCCGAAACCACGCTGGCCGTGACGCGCGGCGCGGCGCGGCTGCTTATCGATCTGGGCTATGCGCCCCTGGCGGAGGTGACCCTGCCGAACGGACGCCGCGCCGACCTGATGGCCTTGGGACCCAAGGGCGACGTGCTGATCGTCGAGGTGAAATCGGGACTGGAGGATTTCCGGGTCGATCGGAAGTGGGGCGACTATGCGCCCTTCTGCGACGCCTTCTATTTCGCGGTCGCACCCAGCTTTCCGGACGGGATTCTACCAGAGGACCCCGGGCTGTTGGTCGCCGACGGGTTTGGCGGGGCGGTGGTGCGCGAGGCGCCGCTGACGCCGCTGGCGCCCGCGCGACGCAAGGCCCTGACCCTGGCGTTCGGACGCCTCGCCGCCTGGCGGGCGGCGGGCGTGAACGCCGAGCGCCTCAGTCTTTAGGCGCGGGGCTCAATCGCGCAGGCGAAACGCTTGCCGCCGCAAAGGCTAGAGCTGTCGTCATCCCGGAAGCCTCGCAGAGGCTGTCCGGGACCCGGGGGCCGGCGCACTGCAGTCGCCCCTGGGTCCCGGCTCTGCAGCCCGCTACGCGGTCTTCCGGCCGGGATGACGAAGGAAAAGCAGACGCATTCGACGGCGTGCGGACCTAGAGCGCGGCGCATCCTCTTCCGCGCAAACCGTTAGCGGGCCAGATTGCGCGAGATCAGGAAACCCAGGCCCAGGCCGAGGGCGAAGGCGCCGAGCGCCAGGCCCATCGGATGATCTTCGGCCACATGGTGGGCTTCCTTGGCCTGCTTAGTGGTCCAGGCCGCGCCGGCGCGGGCCTGTTCGGCGGCGAAGGTGCGGGTCTGCTGAGCGACCTCGGTCGCCGTGTCGCGCGCCGACTTGACGGCGTCGAGCGCGGCGTCCTTGGCGCGTTTGGTGTTCTCGACGATGTCGTCGACCGCAGACGTGATGTCGGAGGGGGTCAGGCTGTTGACGTGGGTCATGGGGGCTCCTCGGCTTGATCCTGAGAGAACTCGCCGCGCGCCGATTAGTTCTCGCGAACCACTTTCAAGACCGCCTCGCCATAGCGATCGAGCTTGCCTTGGCCCACGCCGCCGGCCTTGCCCAGCGCCGCCAGGGTGGCGGGGCGCGCGGCCGCGATCTCGGCCAGGGTGGCGTCGTGGAAGATCACATAGGGCGGCACGTGCTGCAGCTGGGCCTGCTCCTTGCGCCAGGAGCGCAGGGCCTCGAACAGGAGCTGGTTTTCGGCCGGGATGGTCAGGGCGCGGCCCTCGCGGCGCTTGCGCATTCCGCCCCCCGCGCGGCCGCCGCTGTCGGGCGCGTCGGTGGTCTGGCGCAGCGCGACCTTGCGCTCGTTGCGATAGACCTGCCGCACGCCCTCGACATCGCCCAGGCCGATCAGCGGTCGCCCGTCATTGGGATCCTCGCGCAGCAGGCCCTCGAAGATCAGGGTGTCGAAGAGATCGCGCCAGGTCGGCTGGCTGAACTCGCGGCCGATGCCGAAGGTCGGCAGTTGCGCCTCCTGGGGCGTGACGTCCTTGGTCTTGCCCATCAGGTGCTCGATCACGCGGCCGCGACCAAGACGCCCGCCCAGCCGGTGGACGGCCGACAGCGCCTTCTGGGCCGCTTGCGTGGCGTCGATCCCGGTGGGCGGCGAGACGCAGATGTCGCAGACCCCGCAGCGGCCGACGCCCTCTTCGCCGAAATAGCGGCGCACGGCGGCGGCGCGGCAGGTGACGCCCTCCAGCATGGCGTAGAACTGGCGCAGCTTGCGCGACTGCACCTGCTTGACCTCATCGGGCGCCTCGCGGGTCTCGATCCGGCGCGCAGCCCAGGCCATGTCGGCCGAGCCATAGAGGGTGATGCCCTCGGCGGGCTGTCCGTCGCGCCCGGCGCGGCCGACTTCCTGCCAATAGGCCTCGATGGCGGCCGGCGGATCGGCGTGGATCACATAGCGCACGTCGGGCTTGTCGACGCCCATGCCGAACGCGATCGTGGCGACCATCACCGCGGCGTCGGCCTCGAGGAAGTCTTCCAGCCGGCGGGCGCGGACGGCCTTGTCGAGGCCCGCGTGATAGGCCAGGGCCGGCACGCCCTCGGCGTTCAGCCGTTCGGCCAGCTTTTCGGTCCCGTCGCGCGAGCCGGCGTAGATGACGCCCGAACGGCCGGGGCGTTCCAGAACCAGCTCGACCACCCGGTCGTGACCCTTGCCGCGCTTGCGCTCGGCGCTCAGCGCCAGCTCCGGACGAGCGAAGCTGTCGACGAACTCGGCCGCGCCCTGCAGGCGCAGCTCGGCGCGGATGTCATCGCGCGTGCGGGCGTCGGCGGTGGCGGTGACGGCCAGGCGCGGCACGTCGGGAAAAAGCTCGGCCAGCCGGCCCAGCATCCGGTATTCGGGACGGAAGTCGTGGCCCCACTGGCTGACACAGTGGGCCTCGTCCACGGCGATCAGAGCCAGCGGCGTGCGCGAGAGCCGGTCCAGCATCCAGGGCTGCATCAGGCCCTCGGGCGACAGATACAGCAGATCCACCTCGCCGGCGTCGATACGCCGCCAGATGTCCGAGCGCTCGTCCATCGAGATGTTGCTGTCCAGCCGCTCGGCCGCGACGCCCGCCTGGCGCAGGCCCTGCACCTGGTCGGCCATCAGGGCGATCAGCGGTGAGATGACCAGGCCCAGGCCCGGCCGGATCAGCGACGGGATCTGGTAGCACAGGCTCTTGCCGCCGCCGGTGGGCAGCACCGCCATGGCGCTGTGGCCGGTCAGCAGCTCGTGGATGACCCCGGCCTGCAGACCCCGGAAGTCGGCGTGACCAAATGTGCGGCGCAGGACGTCGCGCGCGCGGTCGAGCTCTGGGGATTCGGGAGGGACGTACACGGGGGCTCTTATGGCCGCCGCTCCGCCCCCCGCCAAGCCAGGAACTGAGGCACGGCGGTTTCTGTGGGCGGGGTCGCCGAAGGGTTCCCGACGCGCGCCGCGCCCCCTATGTTGCCGGCCATGACCGACGCCGCCGCGCCCCCGCTTCCGAACGCTTCCGAACTGACCCAGGACGGCCCGGCCGTCCGGCTCTTCCTGGTCGACGGCTCGGCCTATCTGTTCCGCGCCTACCACGCCCTGCCGCCGCTGACGCGCAAGAGCGACGGCCTGCCCGTCGGCGCGGTGCAGGGCTTCTGCAACATGCTGTGGAAGCTGTTGCGCGACATGCAGGGCGACACGCCCACCCACCTGGCGGTGATCTGGGACCATTCGGAAAAGACGTTCCGCAACGCGCTCTACGACCAGTACAAGGCCCACCGTCCGCCGCCGCCCGAGGACCTGATCCCGCAGTTCCCGCTGGTGCGCGAGGCCACTCTGGCGTTTGGCGTCCCGGCGATCGAGCTGCCGGGCTATGAGGCCGACGACCTGATCGCCGCCTATGCCTGCAAGGCCCGCGACATCGGCGGCGAGGCGATCATCGTCTCCTCCGACAAGGACTTGATGCAGCTCGTCGGCGATGGCGTCTCGATGTACGACCCGATGAAGGGCGTGCGCATCGAGCGCGAGCAGGTGTTCGAGAAGTTCGGTGTCTATCCTGAGAAGGTCGTCGATGTTCAGGCCCTGTGCGGCGACAGCGTCGACAACGTGCCGGGCGCGCCGGGCATCGGCATCAAGACCGCCGCCCAGCTGATCACCGAATATGGCGATCTCGACACGCTCTTGGCGCGCGCAGGCGAGATCAAGCAGCCCAAGCGTCGCGAGACCCTGATCAATTTCGCCGACCAGATCCGCCTGTCACGGGCCCTGGTGAAGCTGGACTGCGACACCCCGCTGCCCCAGCCGCTGGATGCGCTGACGGTGCGTGAGCCCGACAAGGAGGCCCTGGCCGCCTTCCTGGAGCAGATGGAGTTCCGCTCGCTGGCCCGCCGGGTCGGCGACGGCTCGGCCGCCGCGACGCCCGGCACGCTGGATCGCCCCGCCGCGCCCCCCAAGGCGCCGGTGGTCAGCGTCTCTTACATGGGCGCGGCCGCCCGCGCGGCGGCGCATCCGGTCGAGCCGGTGAAGATCGACCATGCGGCCTATGCCTGCGTCCGTGATCTTGCGACCCTCAAGGCCTGGGTCGCCAAGGCGACGGACAAGGGCCTGGTCGCCTTCGACACCGAGACCGACGCGCTCTCATCGGCGACGGCGGGGCTGTGCGGCGTGTCGCTGGCCATCGCGCCGGGCGAGGCCTGCTACATCCCGATCAGCCACTGCGAAAAGGCCGACGGCCTGGCCTTCGAGGCCCCGGCCGACATCGAGCAGATCCCCCTGGCCGACGTCATCGCTACCCTCAAGCCGATGCTGGAAGATCCGGCGGTGCTGAAGGTCGCGCAGAACGCCAAGTACGACATCGCCGTGCTGGCCCGGCACGGGATCCAGGTCGCGCCGATCGAAGACACCATGCTGATCAGCTATGTGCTGGAGGCGGGCCTGCACGGCCACGGCATGGACGAGCTGTCCGAGCTGCATCTGGGCCACAAGCCGATCCCGTTCAAGCAAGTGGCCGGCAGCGGCAAGGGCCAGATCAGCTTCAAGCACGTGGCCCTGCCCGAGGCGACCGCCTACGCCGCCGAGGACGCCGACGTCACCCTGCGGCTCTACCACCATCTGAAGCCGCAGCTGGCGCGGGCGAGCCTGTCGACCGTCTACGAGACGCTGGAGCGTCCGATGCCGGCGGTGCTGGCGATGATGGAGAACAACGGCGTCCGCGTGGACCCAGAGGCCCTGCGCCTGCTGTCCAACGAGTTCTCGCTGCGCATGGCCCAGTTCGAGGCGCGCGCCCAGGAACTGGTGGGACGCCCCTTCAACCTAGGCAGCCCCAAGCAGATCGGCGATGTTCTGTTCGGCGAGATGCAGATGAAGGGCGGCAAGAAGACCGCCACTGGCCAGTGGTCGACCGACAGCGACGTGCTCGAAAGCCTGGCCCCGGAGCACGAGCTCCCCCGCGTGCTGCTGGACTGGCGCCAGCTCTCCAAGCTGAAGGGCACCTATACCGAGAACCTGATCGCGGCGATCGCGCCGTCGACGGGCCGGGTGCACACGTCCTACGCCCTGGCGGCGACGACCACGGGGCGGCTGTCCTCGTCCGATCCCAACCTGCAGAACATCCCGGTCCGCACCGAGGAAGGCCGCAAGATCCGCAAGGCCTTCGTCGCCGCGCCGGGCCATGTGCTGATCAGCGCCGACTACAGCCAGATCGAGCTGCGCCTGCTGGCCCATATCGGCGACATCCCGCAGCTGAAGAAGGCCTTCCAGGAGGGTCTCGACATCCACGCCATGACGGCCTCGGAGATGTTCGACACGCCGATCGAGGGCATGGATCCGATGATCCGTCGCCGGGCCAAGGCGATCAATTTCGGCATTGTCTACGGCATTTCCGCCTTTGGTCTGGCCAACCAGCTGGGCATCAGCCAGGGCGAGGCCGGGGCCTATATCAAGACCTATTTCGAGCGCTTCCCGGGCATCCAGGCCTATATGGACGCGACCAAGGCCTTCGTGCGCGAGCATGGCTATGTGACGACGATCTTCGGTCGGAAGATCAACATCCCCGACATCGAGGCCAAGTCGGCCGCGCACCGCCAGTTCGCCGAGCGCGCGGCGATCAACGCCCCGATCCAGGGGGCGGCCGCCGATGTCATGCGCCGGGCGATGATCCGTATGCCCGCAGCGCTAGAGGCCGCCGGCCTCTCGACCCGGATGCTGCTGCAGGTGCACGACGAACTGGTGTTCGAAGCCCCCGAGGCCGAGGCCGAACGCGCCTGCGCGGTGGTCCGGGCGGTCATGGAAAAGGCGGCCGAGCCGGCGGTGGCGCTGTCGATCCCGCTCACCGTCGAGGCGCGGGCCGCCAGCAACTGGGACGAGGCGCACTGATCCTTCGTCAGTGATCGGTTCGCTGAGCGCCTGACGCAAAAAGAAAGGCCGGAAACCGCGAAAGCGGTTTCCGGCCTTTTTCAATCAAGCACCCTGTCAGACGGGTGTGCTGTTCGAAATCAGAAGATTTCGAACAGGCCGGCGGCGCCGCTCTGGATCGCGTGAAGCGATCCAGGTCTCTTTGGAGGATGGGCGCCGTGATCCGTCCTGATCGAAATCAGAAGATTTCGAACAGGCCGGCGGCGCCGCTCTGGATCGCGTGAAGCGATCCAGGTCTCTTTGGAGGATGGGCGCCGTGATCCGTCCTGATCGAAATCAGAAGATTTCGAACAGGCCGGCGGCGCCCATGCCACCGCCGATGCACATCGTCACCACGCCCAGCTTGGCCTTGCGGCGCTTGCCTTCCAGCAAGAGGTGGCCGGCGCAGCGGGCGCCGGTCATGCCGAAGGGGTGACCGATGGCGATCGAGCCGCCGTTGACGTTGTACTTCTCCGGGTCGATGCCCAGGCGGTCGCGGCTGTACAGGCACTGTGAGGCGAAGGCTTCGTTCAGTTCCCAGATGTCGATGTCGTCGACCTTCAGGCCGTGACGTTCCAGCAGGCGCGGCACGGCGAAGACCGGGCCGATGCCCATCTCGTCAGGCTCGCAACCGGCGACGGCGAATCCGCGGAAAGCGCCCAGCGGGGTCAGGCCGCGCTTTTCGGCTTCCTTGGCCTCCATCACCACCACGGCGGCGGCGCCGTCAGACAGCTGGCTGGCGTTGCCGGCGGTGATGAACTTGCCCTCGCCCATGACGGGCTTGAGGCTGGCCAGGCCTTCCAGGGTGGTGTCGGCGCGGTTGCACTCGTCCTTGTCGACCACGTAGTCGACGAAGGACTCTTCCTTGGTTTCCTTGTTGACCACCTTCATCTTGGTGGCCATCGGAACGATCTCGTCCTTGAACAGGCCGGCGGCCTGAGCGGCGGCGATGCGCTGCTGGCTGCGCAGGGCGTATTCGTCCTGGTACTCGCGGCTGACATTGTAGCGCTTGGCCACGATGTCGGCGGTGTCGATCATCGCCATCCACAGCGCCGGATGGGTCTGCATCAGTTTCTCTTCGGTGATGTGGAAGCGGTTCATATGACCGCCCGCATTGACCAGCGAGATAGACTCGACGCCGCCGCCGATGGCGACATTGGCCCCGTCGTTGCGCACATAGTTGGCCGCCGTGGCGATGGCCTGCAGGCCCGACGAGCAGAAGCGGTTGATGGTCTGGCCCGAGGTGGTGACCGGCAGACCCGCCCACATGGCGGCGTTGCGCGCGACGTTCATGCCGGTGGCGCCTTCGGGACCGCCGCAGCCCAGGACCACGTCCTCGACCTCAGCCCCTTCCAGTCCGGCGCGCGACACAGCGTGCTGGATGGCGTGGCCGGCCATCGCCGCGCCATGGGTGTTGTTGAAGCCGCCACGGACCGACTTGGCCAGACCGGTGCGGGCGTAGGAAACAATGACCGCTTCGCGCATAGAGGCGCACTCCCCGTTAAACGTTAGTTTGAATTGGCGGCCACCCTAGACCGTCTCTTTGCGCTGCGAAAGATCACGCGTGCGTAAAGGAAAACCGTCCCTTCCCCGGCCCTGGCGTGGCTTTGTGATCACAGTGTTATGCGTGTCTAACGCCCTGATTCTAGTGCGCTTCGTTTGGCGTTGACTTTCGTCAGGGCGAGGACGAACGCTGCAGTTGCGTCGGGAGTCACGCTCCAAGAACGCCAAAAACATCAGGGAGGTAATCATGACCATCGTGTCGTCGCGCGGTCGCGCGCGTGCGCTGCTGGGGGCCAGCGCGCTTTCTACGCTTATCGGGGCGGGCCTCGTGGCGCTGCCGTCGATCGCCGCCGCGCAGCAGGCCGATCAGAACGCCATCGAGGAAATCATCGTCACCGCGACCAAGCGCGACGCGACGATCCAGGACATTCCCTTCTCGATCAACGCCCAGACGGAAAAGGACATCCAACGCTCGGGCGCGGTGACCCTGGAAGACCTGTCGCGCAACGTGGCGGGCCTGACGATCCAGAACCTCGGCCCGGGTCAGAGCCAGGTGTCGGTGCGTGGCGTCTCGGCCGGTCAGGTCGTTCGCGACCAGCCCGGCGTCAAGGAGCAGGTCGGCGTCTATCTCGACGAGTCGGTGATCTCGCTGTCGCTGTTCACGCCGGATGTCGATCTCTTCGACCTGAACCGCGTCGAGACCTTGCGCGGTCCGCAGGGCACGCTGTTCGGCTCGGGCTCGGTGGGCGGCACGATCCGCTACATCACCAACCAGCCCAAGCTGGGCGTCTCGGAGGGCACGTTCGAGGCCAACGCTAACCTGGTGGACGGCGACGCGTTCGGCGGTCACGTGAAGGGCGCGGTCAACATCCCGATCTCCGACAAGATCGCCATGCGCGCCGTCGGCTACCTGACCCAGTACGGCGGCTTCATCGACGCTCGCAAGGAGGGCGGCAAGGTCGACAAGAACGTCAATGACGGCACCCGTCGCGGCGGCCGTCTGTCGTTCTATATCGAGCCGAACGAGCAGGTGAACTTCACCCCGCGCGTCGTCTATCAGGAGATCCGCGCCGGCGGCTTCAACCGCCAGGAAACCTTCAACCTGTTCGCCAACAACAACACCACCACCCGGCCCAAGATCCAGCTGGGTGAGCGCGAGCAGTACCTGCTGCTGGACGAGCGCTTCTCGGACAACACGCTGCTGGCGGACATGACCGCCAACCTCAAGTTCGACGCCGCCACCCTGACCAGCGTCACCAGCTTCATCAGCCGTGACATCACCGTCAGCCGCGACGCCAGCGCCCTGACCGGCAGCGTTTCGGTGGATCTGGGCTATCCGGCCGCTGCGGTGCTGCTGCCGTCGAACCTGCGCGACACCACCGACCTCGAGCAGTTCACCCAGGAACTGCGCCTGGCCTCGACCACCGATGGTCCGCTGCAGTGGGTGATCGGCGGCTTCTATTCGAAGGTCGACCGCGTCTACAACCAGCGCCTGCCGACCACCGGCTATGACACCTACACCGACGCCGTCCTGGGCGCGGGCACCTCCGCCGCCGTCGCCAACGGCTTTGGCAAGGACTCGCCCTACAACGCCTACCTGCCTTACGACATCAAGCAGAAGGCCCTGTTCGGCGAGCTGAACTATACGGTCGGCAAGCTGACCGCGACGGCCGGCGGCCGCTACTACGACTTCAGCGAAACTCGCCAGTTCAAGTCGGGCGGCCTGTTCGCCAACGGGGACAACCGCACCGACAAGACCTCGTCGGACGGCTTCACCCCGCGCTTCCTGCTCAGCTATGAGGCCAGCGACACGGTCACCTTCAACGCCCAGGCCTCGAAGGGTTTCCGTCTGGGCGGCGTCAACGACCCGCTGAACATCCCGCTGTGCTCGGCGCAGGACCGGGCGATCTTCGGCGGCTACCAGAACTATGACGACGAGACGCTGTGGAACTACGAAGGCGGCGTGAAGTCGCGGTTCGGGCGCGTCACCCTGAACGCGGCGGCCTTCTACACCGACATCAAGAACCTGCAGACCACTCTGGACGCCGGCTCGTGCTCGTCGCGCGTGGTGTTCAACGTGCCCAAGGCCCACACCAAGGGCGTCGAGGCCGAACTGACCGCGCGCCTGGCCAACGGCCTCGACATCGGCCTGTCGGGCAGCCTGCTGGAAGCCGAGTTCGACTCGACCGTGAAGGACGGGACGGGCGCGGTGATCGGCGGCATCCGCGAGGGCAATCGCCTGCCGTCGGTGCCGAAGTTCCAGGTGTCGTTCGACGTCACCTACAGCAAGGAAGTCCGCCCGGGCGTGAACGGCTACCTGAAGGCCTCGCTGCAGCACGTGGGCAACCGCTTCACCCAGGCCAGCGACCAGGAGAACAATCCGCGCCTGTTCGTCTCGAACCTGGCGTTCGGCGGCGCCACGGGCAGGGTTCCGACGGCTGTCAATCTTGCGCTGCCCAGCTATGAGATCGTCAATCTCAGCGCCGGTCTCGAGATGCAGGACGGCGTGGACCTGACGCTATACGTCAACAACCTGTTCGACGAGAACGCCCTGTTGTCGTTCGACCGCGAACGCGGTGGTCGGGCCCGCCTGGGCTACGCCGTGGGCCAGCCGCGCACCATGGGCGTGACGGTCAGGAAGTCGTTCTAGGGGTAGATAGGCTGGAACGGGGAAGGGCGGTCGCTGCGGCGGCCGCCCTTTTTCTTGACGCCTGCATCCGGCCGGGCGCACCTTGGTGAACAACGATAAGATAACGGGAGGACGGCCATGGGTGATCGCGCCTACGATCTGGTCCTGCGGAGCGGCGTGGTGTTCGACGGCGCGGGCGGACCGGGCTTCCAGGCCGATGTCGGCGTGCGTGACGGCGTCATCGTCGCGGTCGGCAAGGGCCTCGCCGCCGGCGCCGAGGAGATCGACGCCCGAGGGCGGATCGTCACCCCGGGCTTCGTCGATATTCACACCCACTATGACGGCCAGGCGACCTGGAGCGGTCAGCTTGGCCCCAGCTCCGGCCACGGCGTGACCACGGTGGTGATGGGCAATTGCGGCGTCGGCTTCGCGCCGTGCCGCCCGGACGACCACGACCGCCTGATCCGCCTGATGGAAGGTGTCGAGGACATCCCCTTTCCCGTGCTGACCGAGGGCCTGCCCTGGGCCTGGGAGAGCTTTCCCGACTATCTAGATTTCCTGGCCGGCCGCGCCTTCGACGTGGATGTCGGCGCTCAGCTGCCGCACGCGGCTTTGCGGGTCTATGTGATGGGCGTCCGGGGCGCCGATCGTGAGCCGGCGACCGACGCCGACATCGCCGCCATGGCCGCGATCGCCCGGCGTGCGGTCGAGGCCGGAGCCTTGGGCTTCTCGACCTCGCGCACCCTCAATCACCGCACCAGCGACGGCCAGCCCACCCCGACCCTGACCGCCGGTGAGGACGAACTGACGGGGATCGCGCTGGGCCTGGCGGCCGCCGGTAAGGGCGTGCTGCAGGTGGTGTCGGATTTCGTCGACGGCGCCGCCGAGCTGGCCATGCTGCGGCGGATCGTTGAGCGCTCCGGGCGCCCGTTGTCGTTCTCCCTGGTCCAGAGCCCCAAGGCCCCTGAAGGCTGGCGCGGTCTGCTCGACGGGGTTGCGGCCGCCGTCGACGCCGGCCTGCCGATGAAGGCGCAGGTCTGCGGTCGTCCGGTCGGGGTGCTGTTTGGCCTGGAGCTGACGCTCAATCCGTTCAGCCAGAACCCGGTCTTCGCCGAACTGAAGGACCACCCCCTGGCCGACAAGGTCGCGGCCATGTCCGATCCGGCGTTCCGCGCACGGCTACTGGCCCACGACGGCGACGCCAGGGGCCCCTTCGCCGGCAGCGCGCTGCGAGCCTGGGACAATCTCTATCCGATGGGCGGCGCCGACCCGGACTACGAGCCGACGGCCGACAAAACCGTGGCCGCGATCGCCGCGCGGGAGGGTCGCGACCCGGCCGCCGTCGCGCTGGACGCCATGCTGGCCCAGGACGGGCGGGGCATGCTGTACCATCCGTTCCTGAACTACGCCGACGGCTCGCTGGACCCCAGCTTCGCCATGCTGACCCATCGCGACACCGTGCCGGGCCTGTCTGACGGCGGGGCGCATGTGGGCATGATCTGCGACGGCAGTTTCCCGACCAGCAACCTGATCCACTGGACCCGGGATCGGACGCGGGGTCCAAGGATCCCGCTGGGGACGATGATCGCTCGCCAAAGCCGCGACACCGCCCAGGCTGTGGGCCTGCTGGACCGGGGCCTGATTGCGCCGGGCTACCGCGCGGATCTCAATGTCATCGACTATGCGGGCTTGAGGCTGGAGGCGCCGCAGGTGGCCTATGACCTGCCCGCCGGCGGCCGTCGTCTGACCCAGCGCGCGCACGGCTATGTCGCCACGATCGTCGCCGGCGTCGTCACCCAGCGCGACGGCGAGCCGACCGGGGCCTTACCCGGCCGACTGGTGCGCGGCGCCCAGGCCGCGCCCCTCGCCCTGGCGGCCGAGTAGCGGTTATTCGCCGAAGCCCTTGCCGGGCGCGAAAGGCGAAAAGCGGATCAGCCGCGAGTCCTCCACCGCCGCTTGGCGATGCTTGACGTGCTCGCGGTAGTCCGGGTTCGTGACCATCGCCAGGAAGGCGCCGGCGTTCGGATATTCGGCGATGAAGGCCAGGTCCCATCGCTCGTCGCTGGGACCGGTCAGCACGACTTCGGGGCTGCCCGCCCACACCTGCCGCCCGCCCAGTCCCTCGAAGATCGGACCGGAGGTGCGGCCATATTCGCGATAGGCGTCCAGGCCGCTCATCCCCTTGCCGTGATTGGGATGGTCCGCCGGATACTCGGCCAGGGGCTTTAGCCGGATCAGGTTCAGCATGTGGATCGGCGTGTCGCGCGGCAGGGCCTTGAAGGCGTCGAACTGCGCGCGGGTCGGGTCGATGTTGGACATGGCGTTTCCCCTCTTCCTTGGCGTCGATGATGACGCCGAGGCGAGGCGTTCCGCCAGCCTTCCTCAGCGTCACCGTTTGGGCAGGATCGTCAGGCCGTCGGAGAGTTCATTGCGGTCGTCGCCGCGCGGGGGGACATGGGCGGCCAGGATGCCGCCGGTGCGGGCGACGGCGGCGACGAAGCCGTCGGCGATCTTGCCGCGCTTGAGTCCGGCCACCAGGTCGGCGACCACCTCATCCCAGACCGCATTGGGCGCGGCCTTGTAGATGCCCTCGTCGGCGATGACCTCGACGCGGTGCTCGGCCAGGGCGGCGAAGATCAGCACGCCGGTGCGGTCGCGGGTGACGTGCAGGCCGTGGCTGAGGAACTGCTCCATCGCCGCGCGCTTGACGCGGGCTGTCTTCAGCGCGCCGGGCGTCAGGGCGCGGCGGACCGGCGGGATCGACACCACCAGAGCCGCGACGACGAATACGACGAGCTGCAGCACGATGTAGGTGGAGAGCGCTGATAGGATCGCGCCGTCGTGTGCGGCCTGGTGGCCGACGCTCCAGCCGCCGAACAGGCGGGTCAGCATCTCGGGGCGGAAGCCCGCCAGCAGCGCGCCGGCCGGCAGGACCAGCGCCGAAGCGGCCGCCCAGACCAGCGGCGTTTCGCGATAGTCCGACACCTCGGGGGTCAGGACGCAGAAGATCTCGCCGGCGGTGGTCTTTTCGGCCTCCGCCACCGCCTGGGCGATGCGGTCGAGATCTTGGGGGGTCATGCGCCTTACCATCTCACCACCGTCCCGAACTGCCGCCGCCGCCGAACGAGCCGCCGCCGCCGGAGAAACCGCCGCCACCGCCGCCGCCCCAACCGCCGCCGCCGCGTCCGCTGTTGTTCAGCGCGCTGAGGATGATCCAGGGCAGGGCCGAGCCGAGGCCACCGCGCCGGCCCCGGAACAGGCTGGAAAACACGAAGATGATGAACAGGAGGATCAGGAAGCCGACGATCGGCGAGCCGCGCGCTTCGTGACGCTCGGGACGCGCCGCGTCCGCGACGCGCGCCTTGGCCTCTTCGGGCGGCAGGCCCAACTGCTCGACCAGCGCGTCGGTCCCGGCGACAACGCCGCCCGACAGATCGCCGTCCCGGAACTTGGGCAGGATCGCCGACTGGATGATCACGCTGGACAGGGCGTCGGTCAGCACCGGCTCGAGGCCATAGCCGACCTCGATCCTCACCTGCCGGTCATTGGGCGCGACCAGCAGGATCGCGCCGTCGTCCTTGTCCTTGTCGCCGATCCCCCAGGTTCGGCCCAGGCGATAGCCGTAATCCTCGATCGGATAGCCCTGCAGGCTGCTGACCGTGGCGACCACCAGCTGATGGCTGGTGCGGGTCTCCAGCGCCGCGAGCTTGTCGGAAAGGTCGCGCTCGACGTCCGGCGACAGCACCTGCGCCTCGTCGACCACGCGGCCGGACAGCGGCGGGAATTTGGGCTCGGCGAGCGCGGGCAGGGCGAAGAGGGTCGCGACGAGGGCGAGAAACACCATCCTCACCCGTGCAACGGGGGAGGTGGCGCGGCGCGGATAGGCGCCGTGACGGAGGGGACGCTGTGCGGCGGAGAGCGCCCCCTCCACCGCTGAGCCTGCCCTTGGGCGCGCGCTTCGCGCGACCCGGGGGCGGTCCCCGTCCCCCGTTTCTCGGGGGAGGAGACGCATCTACTGAACCTTCGGCGGCGTCGCCGTCGGCGGGCTGGAGAAGTCCACCGTCGGGGCGCTCTGGGCGGCGGCCGAGGCCTGGAACAGCTGGGCCGGCTTCTGGTCGCTGTAGAGGGTCTTGGCCCAGAGCAGGCTGGGGAAGGTCCGCAGGGTCGTGTTGTACTTCTGGGCGGTCTCGTTGTAGTCGCGCCGCGCGATGGTGATCCGGTTTTCGGTGCCTTCCAGCTGGCTCTGCAGGGCCAGGAAGTTCTGGTTCGACTTCAGGTCCGGATACTGCTCCTGGATGACCATGAGGCGGCCCAGCACGCCCGACAGCTGGTCCTGGGCGGCGGCGAACTTCTGGAACTGGGCCGGGTCGGTGATGGTCGAGGCGTCGACCTTGACCTGGGTGGCGCTGGCGCGGGCCTCGGTGACGGCGGTCAGCACGTCCTTCTCCTGGGCCGCGTAGCCCTTCACCGTCGCCACCAGGTTCGGGATCAGGTCGGCGCGGCGCTGATACTGGTTCTGGACCTCGGCCCAGGCGGTCTTGGTCGCCTCGTCCTGGGTTGGAATGGTGTTGATCCCGCAACCGGCCAGGGTGGCGGGGATGGCGACGACCAGGGCGACGCGCGCGGCGTTACGAACGAGACGGCTGTTCAAGTATCCCTCCACCAAACCAGGCGAGCCTGCGGTATGCGACCATGATGGCTCGCATACCGCTGTTAGATAGCGCGGGAATTGATACGCGTCAGGGGCGCAGAGGTTAAACCTTATCCATCTCCGCAAACGCCTGCTTGCGCGGACCCATATAGCCGAACAGCCAGGCGGCGACCTTGCGCATCTGGATCTCCTCGGCGCCCTCGGTGATCCGGTAGCGGCGGTGGTGGCGGTAGATGTGCTCGAACGGCTTGTGGCGCGAATAGCCGATGCCGCCGTGGATCTGCATGGCCCGGTCGGCGGCCTCGCAGCACAGGCGGTTGGCCCAGTAGTTACACATCGAGACCTTGTCCGAGAGGCGCTTTTCGACCTCGGGCTTGGACATCTGGTCCATCTCCCAGGCCGTCTTGCGGATCAACAGGCGCAGCATCTCGACCTGGGTCGAGAGTTCGACGATCGGGAACTGGATGGCCTGATTTTCCGACAGCGCCTTGCCGAACGGCTTGCGGGCGCGGGCGTACTTGATGCTCTCCTCGATGCAGTAGGCGGCTGCGCCGAGGCTCGAGGCCGCCTGGCGGATGCGGTTCTCGTGCACGAAGTGCTGGGCTAGGGCCAGGCCCCCGCCTTCCGGACCGAACATCGCGCTGTCGGGAACCCACACGTCGGTGAAGCTGACGCGCGGGTGGTCGGTCGGCATGTTGAAGGTCCAGAGATACTCCTCGATCTTCACGCCGGGCGCGTGGGCCGGGACCAGAAAGGCGGTGATGCCGCGCGCGTCGCCGTCCTGGCCGCTGGTGCGGGCGAACAGGCAGCAGTGCGTGGCCACGTGCATGCCCGTGGTCCACATCTTCTCGCCGTCGATCCGCCAGCCCGCCTGGCCGTGGCGTTCCTCGCGGACCGCCTGGGTCTCCATGTGGGTGGCGTCCGAGCCGTGGTCGGGTTCGGTCAGGCCAAAGGTCGGGCGGAAGGCGCCGCGATCCAGCATGTCCTCGATCAGGTGCTGCTGGTCGGGCCGGCCAAAGTCGCGGATCATCAGCACGAACGGATTGTTGCCGACGATCGAGTGCTCGTTCTGCAGGTCGTTGAACAGGCCAAGGCCCTTGGACGCCAGGTGCTCGCGGATCACCGCCATGCCAAGATTGGTGCCGTCCTGGCCGCCATAGGCCTTGGGGAGCGCATAGCGATAGTGGCCCGCCTTGTCGGCCAACTTGCGGGCCTTGGCGAGCAGTTCCTCCCATTCGTGGCGCGGCAGGCCGCCGGCGTCCCAGTCGGTGCGGGCCCATTCGCGGCGGTGGTCGAAGAAGCGCTGGTTGTCGTCCTTCGCCTGGAGCGGGGCGATCTCCTTCGCGATGAAGGCGTCGAGCTCCTCAAGATAGGCCGAAAGTTCCGGTGACAGTCGGAAGTCCATGGTCAAGCCTCCCTGCGCGCATTGTTCTCTTTATAGCGGCGACTAAAGCGCGGGCGGCGGCGGCGGCCAATCGTGCCCCTGCGGAACGGGCCTTAACCGGTCCTTGACCAGAACGGGGTTACACTCGCCGCATGATCACCATGGCCGCCTTCGCGATCATCGGCGCAGCGCTCGGACTGTTTGTCCGACCGCGTGTTCTGGGCGTAGTGTTGCCGGTGCTGCTGGCCGCGATTGTCGAGGGCTCCGTCCTCTGGATGATCGGGGTGATGGAGAAGCAGCCGAACCGCGAGCTTCTGATCGATCGTCTGCAAACCATCTTCGGCGAAGGGTGGGTCGGCGCGATCGGGCCGGTGGCCGCCGCCTTCATCGGCGCGACCATGGCCGCCCTGATGAGCGCCTTCACCGATCCCGCCGGTCCGGGACCCGTGCTGACCGCCGACGGCATCCAGCGCCGGGTCGGCAAGGACGGCCGCTACGCCCGCGCCAAGGGCATGGTCGAAGAGCGCGCCATCCACGCCAAGGCCGAGAGCCGGATCGACCAGATCCTGGGTCTTTAAGGCTCGCCGATTCCACCCTGGCCTCGCCGCATCCGGCGAGAGATCCGCGATTCTCGAAAATGCGAAGCGCAAGCAAAATTGCCCTTGCGCAATTTCTTATCACTGATATCTAAGCGATGCTTAGTTCGGACCCGAAGCACCGGTGGGGATACCGGCGCCGTCATCCCCGGGGTCGAGCGGCCAGTACACGCGTTTCACCGATCCTCGATCTGACCGCAACGTCCCCAAAGCCGGAGGGCTTTCTCATGAAGCTCCGTTCGCTGGCGGCTGTCGCCGCCCTGTCTGTTTCCATGTTCGCCGGTTCGGCCTTCGCCGACGGTCGCATCGCCGCTGCGCTGGACGCGCCCGTCGCGGCCAAGACCAAGGTTGTCGCCGGCGGCGCCGTCTTTGTCTGCGAGGGCGCCGAGTGCGTCTCGGCTCAGGCCCCCTCGCGAGCCCTCACTGCGGCCGCCTGCAAGGCGCTCGCCAAGGAAGTGGGTCGCGTCGCGGCCTTCGGCGGCGAAACCAAGTCGCTGGACGCCGAAGACCTGGCCCGCTGCAACGCCTCGGCCAAGGTCGCGGCTAAGTAAGAACACCTATCGCTTTACCCTAGTACCAGACGCGTTGTGGGCCGCCGTTTCTCCGGCCCGGTCTGGCTGTTTCCTCGAGCATTCGCCTTTATGGGGCGGCGGGACCTCCCGCCGCCTCTTTTTCTTTTCCGGCGACAGGACTAGTTGAAACCCATGGACAAGAGCCTCGCCGCCCAACTGGAATCCGTTCTCTGCAAGGCCGCAGGCGAGGACGCCTCGCTCGCCTCGCTGACCGTCGACTATGGCGCGGGCGAGACCGCTGGCGACCTTGACGGCAAGGCCTGGGTGGAACGCGCCACCAAGAGCCTGATCTTCGCGCAGGGTGAACTGCGCCGCGCCGACGGGGGGCTGGCGGCCTCGGCCTCGGCGATATTCCGTCGCTCCGGGGTCTGAGCGAGCGCTCGGTTGCGCCCCTTTGGTTGCGACTGCGAAAGGCCCGTGTTATCAGGCGCGCGGCTTCGGACGGGGCGGCGCGGCAGCGCCGACCGTCCATGTGCTTTTTTCAAGCGCGTTCAAGCCTTTAAGTCGCGATGAGGGTTAAACTTCTTGTCGGCGGCGATTTGCAACGCACCGGGCGGATACCAAGTGGCGGACGAAACCAAGGCGACGGATGCGGGTCAGCGTTATGCGCAGTCCCTCTTCGAATTGACGATCGAGAACGGCTCCCTGCAAAAGGTCGAAGCCGACCTGAAGAGCTTGAAGGCCATGGTCGCCGACAGCGCCGACCTGCGCCGCCTGATCGCTTCGCCCGCCTTCTCGGCAGAGGATAAGGGCAAGGGCCTGACCGCCGTGGCCAAGAAGGCCGGCTTCCAGCCGCTGACCACCAAGTTTCTGGGCCTCGTCGCGGCCAACGGTCGCACCGGCGACCTGCTCGGCGCGATCTCGGCCTTCGTCGAGCTGTCGGCCAAGCATCGCGGCGTGGTGACGGCGGAAGTCGTCTCGGCCGCCGCCCTGTCGCCGGCCCAGCTGAAGGGCGTGCAAACCGCCCTGGCCCAGGCCCTGGGCAAGACCCCCGAAGTTTCCACGCGCGTCGATCCGTCCCTCCTGGGCGGTCTGAAGGTGCGCGTCGGTTCGCGTCTCTTCGACGCTTCGCTCCGTTCGAAGCTCGATTCCCTGAAATTCGCCCTGAAGCGCGCTTAAGCCTTTAATTAAGCGCCTCGAAAAAATTAGATCGCAGAGAGCCCAGAAGACCATGGACATCCGCGCCGCCGAGATTTCGGCCATCCTCAAGTCGCAGATCGCCAACTTCGGCGAAGAGGCCGCCGTCTCGGACGTCGGCCAGGTGCTGTCCGTCGGTGACGGCATCGCCCGCATCTACGGTCTGGACAACGTCCAGGCCGGCGAAATGCTGGAGTTCCCGAAGGCCGGCGTGAAGGGCATGGCCCTGAACCTCGAGCGCGACAATGTCGGCGCCGTGATCTTCGGCCAGGACCAGGAAATCAAGGAAGGCGACGAAGTCCGTCGCCTCGGCGAGATCGTGGACGTGCCGGTCGGCCGTGGCCTGCTGGGCCGCGTCGTCAACCCGCTGGGCGAGCCGATCGACGGCAAGGGCCCGATCCAGTACACCGAGCGCCGCCGCGTCGACGTCAAGGCGCCGGGCATCATCCCGCGCAAGTCGGTGCACGAGCCCGTGCAGACCGGCCTGAAGTCGATCGACACCCTGATCCCGGTCGGCCGTGGCCAGCGCGAGCTGATCATCGGTGACCGTCAGACCGGCAAGACCGCCGTCGCCATCGACACCATCCTGAACCAGAAGGCCGTGAACGCCGGCAAGGACGAGAGCGCCAAGCTCTACTGCGTCTACGTCGCCATCGGCCAGAAGCGCTCGACCGTCGCCCAGATCGTCAAGACCCTGGAAGAGCACGGCGCCCTGGAATACACGACCGTCGTCGTGGCATCGGCCTCGGAGCCGGCCCCGCTGCAGTACCTGGCCCCGTTCGCCGGCTGCGCCATGGGCGAGTGGTTCCGCGACAACGGCCTGCACGGCCTGATCATCTATGACGACCTGTCCAAGCAGGCCGTCGCCTACCGTCAGATGTCGCTGCTGCTGCGCCGCCCGCCGGGCCGCGAAGCCTATCCGGGCGACGTCTTCTATCTGCACTCGCGCCTGCTGGAACGCGCCGCGAAGCTGAACGAAGACAACGGTTCGGGCTCGCTGACGGCTCTGCCGATCATCGAAACCCAGGCCAACGACGTGTCGGCCTACATCCCGACCAACGTGATCTCGATCACCGACGGCCAGATCTTCCTGGAAACCGACCTGTTCTACCAAGGCATCCGTCCGGCTGTGAACGTCGGTATCTCGGTGTCGCGCGTGGGCTCGTCCGCCCAGATCAAGGCCATGAAGCAGGTCGCCGGCCCGATTAAGGGCGAGCTGGCCCAGTATCGTGAAATGGCCGCCTTCGCGAAGTTCGGCTCGGACCTGGACGCCTCGACCCAGAAGATGCTGGCGCGCGGCGAACGCCTGACCGAACTGCTGAAGCAGCCGCAATACGCGCCGCTGTCGGTCGAAGAGCAGGTCTGCGTGATCTACGCCGGCACCCGCGGTTACCTCGACGGCATCCCGACCTCGTCGGTGCGTCGCTTCGAAGCTGAGTTCCTGGCGCGTCTGCACAGCCAGCACGCCGACCTGCTGGAAGGCATCCGCACCAAGAAGGCGCTCGACAAGGATCTGGAGAACACGCTGAAGAGCGCGCTCGACAGCTTCTCGTCGACCTTCGCCTAAGCCCCTCGGAACCGCTCGGAGGGAGTAGCGCCGAATGGCCAGCTTGAAGGAAATGCGCAATCGGATCTCGAGCGTCAAAGCGACGCAAAAGATCACGAAAGCGATGCAGATGGTGGCGGCTGCCAAGCTGCGCCGGAGCCAGGACGCGGCGGAATCCGCCCGTCCTTACGCCCGGCGTCTGGCCAGCGTCATCGCCAACCTCGCCGCCGGCGTGTCCGGCGACGGCGCCCCGAAGCTCCTGGCCGGTACGGGCCGCGATGACCGCCACCTGGTGGTGGTCGCCGCCGCCGATCGTGGCCTGGCGGGCGGCTTCACCTCGTCGATCGTCCGCGCCGCGCGCGCCCACATCGACGGGCTGATCGCCCAGGGCAAGGATGTCCGCGTGGTCTGCGTCGGCAAGAAGGTGACGGCGCAGCTCGCCAAGCCCTATGCCGGCCGGATCGTCGAGACCTTTGACCTGTCGTCCTATCGCCAGCTGACGCTGTCGGTGGCCCAGCCGATCGCCGACGTCATCACCCGCGAATACGAAGCGGGCGAGACCGACGTCGTCACCCTGTTCTACAGCCGCTTCAAGTCGGTGGTGCAGCAGATCCCGACGGGCCTGCAGCTGATCCCGGCCGTGGTCGAGACCGGCGAAGCCGCCTCGGGCCCGACGGCGGTCTACGAGTACGAGCCCTCGGAAGAGGCCATCCTCGAGACCCTGCTGCCGCGCAACCTGACGGTCCAGATCCTCTCGGCCCTGCTGGACAACATGGCCGGCTTCTACGCCAGCCAGATGACCGCCATGGACAACGCCACGCGCAACGCCGGCGACATGATCAAGCGCTACACCCTCGAGTACAACCGTTCCCGCCAGGCTCAGATCACCAAGGAGCTGATCGAGATCATCTCCGGCGCCGAAGCCGTCTGATCTAGCCTAACGACACAAGCACGCAGAGACCGAAAGACCGCAACGCCATGGCCAAGACCCCCGCTGAAAAGCCGGCGACCGCCGCCAAGAAGCCCGCCGCCCCCAAGGCCGCCGCTGCTCCGAAGGCCGCCGCCGCCAAGGCCCCCGCCGCCGCCAAGGCTCCGGCCGCCAAGAAGCCGGCCGCTCCGAAGGCCGCCGCCGCGCCGAAGGCTCCCGCCGCCGGCCTGGAAGGCGCCACCGGCCGCCTCGTCCAGATCATCGGCGCCGTCGTCGACATCGAGTTCGACGGCGCTCTGCCGGCGATCCTGAACGCCGTCGAGACCGTCAACACCGCCACGGGCCAGCGCCTGGTGTTCGAAGTCGCCCAGCACCTGGGTCAGAACACCGTCCGCGCCATCGCCATGGACGCCACCGAAGGCCTGGTTCGTGGCCAGCCCGTGCGCGACACCGGCGAGCCGATCCGCGTGCCGGTCGGTCCGGGCACCCTGGGCCGCATCATGAACGTCATCGGCGAGCCGATCGACGAACAGGGCCCGATCCGTTCGGACATCAGCCGCACGATCCACCGTGACGCCCCGTCCTTCGCCGAGCAGACCAACACCGCTGAAGTGCTGGTCACGGGCATCAAGGTCATCGACCTGATGTGCCCCTACACCAAGGGCGGCAAGATCGGCCTGTTCGGCGGCGCCGGCGTCGGCAAGACCGTGACGATGCAGGAACTGATCAACAACATCGCCAAGGCTTACGGCGGTTACTCGGTTCTGGCCGGCGTGGGTGAGCGCACCCGCGAAGGCAACGACCTGTATCACGAGATGATCGAGTCGAACGTCAACGTCGACCCGAAGGCCAACAACGGCTCGACCGAAGGCTCGCGCTGCGCCCTCGTCTACGGCCAGATGAACGAACCCCCGGGCGCCCGCGCCCGCGTCGCCCTGACCGGCCTGTCGATTGCGGAATACTTCCGTGACGAAGAAGGCAAGGACGTGCTGCTGTTCGTCGACAACATCTTCCGCTTCACCCAGGCCGGCGCCGAAGTGTCGGCTCTGCTGGGCCGTATCCCGTCGGCCGTGGGTTACCAGCCCACCCTGGCCACCGAGATGGGCAACCTGCAGGAGCGCATTACCTCGACGAACAAGGGTTCGATCACCTCGGTCCAGGCCATCTACGTGCCCGCCGACGACTTGACCGACCCGGCTCCGGCCACCTCGTTCGCCCACTTGGACGCCACCACCGTTCTGTCGCGTGACATCGCGGCCCAGGCCATCTTCCCGGCCGTGGACCCGCTGGACTCGACCTCGCGGATCATGGACCCGCTGGTCATCGGCGAAGAGCACTACACGGTGGCGCGCCGCGTCCAGGAAGTGCTGCAGCAGTACAAGGCCCTGAAGGACATCATCGCCATCCTGGGCATGGACGAACTGTCGGAAGAGGACAAGCTGGTCGTGGCTCGCGCCCGCAAGATCCAGCGCTTCCTGTCGCAGCCGTTCCACGTCGCCGAGCAGTTCACCAACACGCCGGGCGCCTTCGTCCAGCTGAAGGACACGATCCGCTCGTTCAAGGGCATCGTCGACGGCGAGTATGATCACCTGCCGGAAGGCGCCTTCTACATGGTCGGTCCGATCGAAGAAGCCGTGGCCAAGGCCGAAAAGATGGCGGCTGAAGCCTAATGACCGAAGACGCGGACCTGGCCAATTTCTGCTGCGACGAGCTGGCCGAAGCGGTGTCTCCGGACGCCAACGCCGGCTTGATCGAGCACGATAGCGGCCTGATCCTGCTGAATCTCGGCGAGCGGGAAGAAGAGGGCGAAACCGGCGTTGTGCTGGCGACGATCCGCTTCTGCCCGTTCTGCGGAACCGAGATCCAGACCGATGAAGATATCGAGGCCGCCCTGGGCGGCGTCGAGGAGACGTTCAACTGATGGCCAAGCTGCACTTCTCTCTGGTCGCCCCCGAGCGTGAACTGTTCTCGGGCGAGGTGGACATGGTCCAGGCTCCGGGCGCCGAAGGCGACTTCGGCGTGCTGGCCAACCACGCGCCGTTCATGACCACCCTGCGCGAAGGCAAGGTGACGGTGAAGGACGGCGCGACCACCAAGGTGTTCGACATCCAGGGCGGCTTCGCGGACGTTGGTCCCGAAGGCCTCACCATCCTGGCGGAGCACGCCGTCGAAGCGGCCTGATCCGCATCGACGTGTGCGCATGCACGGTTTAAGGCGCCCTCGGTCCCCCGGATCGGGGGCGTTTTCGCGCCGCGAGCGATCTTCCATCGCGCTACGGGAGATAAAATTACACCTGTGGCCTAATCTTGGTCTTAATCAGCGCCCATAAGGGTTGCGAGGGACCGTCCGTCGGCTTTAATGCCGTCCTCTCGTCTTGTTGGGGATACCTTGCCTATGCGCCTTGCGCTCGTCAGCCTGATCGCACCCGTCCTCGTGATTGGGGGCGCGGTCGCTTCCACCGCCGCCGCTCAGGAACAAACCGCCGCTCCGGCCCCTGCCGCCCCGCCCGCTCAGGCTCCCGCCGCCCCGGCTGCGCCTGCCGCTCAAGCCGCGCCTGCGGACCAGGCTGCGCCGGTCGCCGCCCCGGCCGCCGAAGCTGCGCCCGCCGCCGACACCTATGTCGCGCCGGTTCGCGGTCCGCGCACCACTGACCCCTTCACCGTCCGCCTGCTCGACGTGCTGGACAAGGTCTGCAAGCCGCAGGTGGCCGGCGGCGACTTCGCCCAGCTGGTCAAGAGCTACGGCTTCAAGAAGAAGAGGGAGCAGTGGGTCTTCGCGCTGGAGAAGCCGTTCAACGTCACCCTGGACAACCCGGGCTCGAACAAGAACGTCTGCACCGTCACCATCGACTATTCGCAGGCCCCCGAGCAGGCTCAGGAGCTGGCCAATGGCCTGCACGACTGGGCGACCTGGGAAAACAGCCCGCAGCTGCGCCTGATCCGCAACGACCAGACCGTCGGCAGCGACTTCCGCCGCTTCACCGTCTCGTGGGACGACGCCTGGGCCGGCGGTCGTGCGGGCCTCGTCTACATGCGTCTGAAGAAGCTGGACGAGACCTCGGTCGGCAAGAACTTCGAGCGTGCGCAGATCCTGTACAGCACGACCAGCCGCTAAGGCTCAGTTGCTTCCTCCCGGAGGCGGACCTATCTAGCGAAGGCGCGGGGACGACCCCGCGCCTTTTGCTTTTCCGGGGACGACCCCGCCTTTCGAAGTGGGGCTCGTCGTGGCCTGGATCATTCTCCTTATCGCCGGACTGTTTGAAGTGGGCTGGGCCGTGGGCCTGAAGTTCACCGAAGGTTTCACGCGGCCTATTCCGAGCGTGCTGACCGCTGTCAGCCTCGTGATCTCGATGGGCCTGCTGGGTTGGGCGGTGAAGACCCTGCCGCTGGGGACCGCCTATGCGGTCTGGACCGGCATCGGCGCGGTCGGCACGGCGATCGTCGGGATCATCGTGTTCAAGGAGCCGGCGACGGCGGCGCGGCTCGTTTGCTTTGGACTGATCGTCGCCGGCATTCTGGGGCTGAAGGTTTTCGGCCCGCAGTAGGCCTCGCGGTCAAGCGGCCGCGCGCCCTTCGGCGGCGATGAAGGTCAGGCAGCGTTCGGCCACCGTTTCCCAGCCGGGTTCGCCTGGCAGCCAGTGACTCATGTCCGGGAACACCTCGACCTGGCCGCCCAGGCGCGCGGCGGTCTGGCGCACCGTGGCGGGGGGATGGATGACGTCCTTGCCGCCCGCAATGGCCAGAACCGGACAGGCCGGTGCGCGGACATTGGTGGTCATGAACGGATCCAGCCACCAGTTCAGGGTCTCCCACAGCGCCCGACCGCTCTCGGCCGTCATGCGGGCGAAGATGGCCTTGCGTTCGGCGCGCTCCAGGCGGTCGACGCTATAGCGGCGCACGACCCCATAGTCCGGGGCGATGGCCTGCATCCAGTACGGTCCGAACGCATAGAGGCTGACCGCCGAGACGGCCTCCTCCAGGCTGCCGCCGGAGACGCCCCAGGGCGCGGACGGGGCCAGCAGAATCAGTTTCGAGACGGGCGCGCGGGCGGCGGCCATCTGGGCCACCAGGCCGCCCATCGAGTGGCCAATCAGGATCGGCGGCGTGTCGCAGGTCTCGATCAGGCGGCGGATCTGGTGGGCGTAGTCCGTCATCGACACGCCGGCGGCGCTGCTGGCTCCGTCGTGGCCGATCAGGTCGGGCGTCATCACCCGATGGCCCGCCGCCTCGAACGGCGCGCGAAACGTATCGAACGTCCATCCACCGCAGAAAGCGCCGTGGACCATAATCACCGGTGCGCGCATGAACGCCCCTAACACCCCGCCGACGAACAGAGTCGGCGGGGTCAGCCTACACTTACTTCTTGGCCTTGGGCGAGGATTTGGCGGGCGCCTTTGTCGCAGGGGCCTTGGCCGCTTTGGGGGCGGCGGGCGCCTTTGCGGCGGGGGCGGCCTTGGTCGCAGTCTTCGCGGCCGGCTTCGCCGCAGCCTTGGGAGCCGCGGGCTTCTTGGTGGCAGGCGCCGTCTCGGCGGCCGGAGCCTTGGCCGCCGCCTTGGGCTTGGCCTCGGCCTTGGGCTTCGCAGCCGCAGCGGCCTTGGGCGCGGAGGGCGCCTTCGCCTTCGGCGCGGCGGCGGACTTGGCCGGTGCTTCAGCCGCCGGCGCAGCCTTGGCCTTGGGCGCGGCCTTCTTGGCGACCGGAGCCTTGGCCGTCGCCTTGGGCTTGGCGTCGGCCTTGGGCTTCGCGGCGGCCTTTGGAGCGGCCTTCGGAGCGGCCTTGGCCTTGGGCGGGGAGGCCGGCTCGGCGGCCTTCACGGGTTCAGGCGCGGCGGCGGGGGCGGGCTCGGGCGCCTTCGCCGGTTCCGGCGCGGGCGCCGGAGCGGCCGGCGCGGGAGCCGGTTCGACCTTGGCGGCGGGAGTTTGGGTCTTGCCCCGCAGCCAGGCGATCACGTCATCGAGGATCTTCATCGTGTTCGGCTCGTCTATGAGATAGTGGGCGTTGTTGGGATAGATCTTGATATCGGCGCTGGCGTACTTGCGGCCGATCCGCTGCACGTCATCCAGCGGGGTCGTCCGGTCCAGCGCGCCGGCCATCACCAGGATCGGAACCGTCACCTTGGCGGAGTCGACATAGGCGGTCCTGTTCGGATCCTTGTCCGGCCAGGCCAGATCGGCCAGCACCTGGCCGCTGTCATGCACCATGGTGGCGTAGAGCGCGTCGTGACGGCTGGCCGGCACCGCGTTCATCACACCGAACTTGAAGCCGGTCTTCCACATCTTGCCCGCCTTGGTCTCGGGCTTGGCCTGAAGGGCCATGTTGAGGAAGGTGAAGACGGGCGAGAGCTTGGGCTTGCCGCGCGCGTCCGCCGGCGAGGCGGGGGCGAACAGCACCAGGGCTGAGGCATGCCCCGCCTCGGCGAGCTTCTGAGCGATCAGGCCGCCCATCGAGTGGCCGAAGACGAGCGGCTTCTTACCGGTCTCCTTGGCCAGGGTCTGGGCCAGGGCGCTCATCTCGGCGACATAGTCAGCCAGGCTCAAGCCCGCGACGCCAGGCTTGGGGCCATCGACGGTCCGCACGGCCGATCGGATCGTCGGCGCCTCGACGCGATAGCCCTCGGCCTTGAGGCGCTCGGCGACGGGGCCCCAGACGTCCCCCGCACAGCCATAGCCATGGATCAACAGAACCGTTTCCGCCATTCAGTTCTCCCCCTCGCGGCGGCGGACCGGTCAGTCCCCGCGCGCGAACCCCTGGAACGCGGCGACTACCGCTTCGTAGACCCCGCGCTTGAAGGGTACGATCAGTTCGGGCGTTTCGTCGAGCCTGCCCCATCGCCAAGCGTCGAACTCGATGTGTTCGTCCGCTTCCAGATCGATTTCCGACTCCTCGCCGACGAAGCGGTAGGCGAACCAGACCTGCTTCTGACCCCGCCAGCCGCGCGCGTGCTTGGGATTGGCCATGACCTCGGGGGGGAAGTCGTAAGTGATCCATCCCTCGGTGCGCCCGAGCAACTCCACGGACGTGACGCCGGTTTCCTCGGCGAGCTCGCGACGGGCGGCGACTTCGAGGTCCTCGCCCTCATCCACGCCGCCTTGCGGGAACTGCCAGTTGTAGGGCGGGGCCTGGCGATGGCGTCGGCCCAGCCAGACGCGGCCGTCCGGGTGAAACAGCACGACGCCGACATTGGGGCGATGTTGAGGATGGTCCAGCTCAGTCATGCCTGAGCTTATCTCAAGGCGCTCAGCGATGCGCCAGGGCCGATGCGGGGGCCAGCTGGATCCCGCGCGCCTGCAGGCCGGCGGCCCAGGCCCGCACCTGGTTGATCGTCACCGGATAGGCGAAGCCTGAACCCAGGGACTGACCCCGCGCGGCCGCGCCTGTCTCCAGCGCCCGCAATTGCGCGTCGATCGCGCCGGCGGACAGTTCGTCGTCGATCACCCGATCGGCCGAAGCTCGGGGGATCGGACCTGCGCGCCGCGCGGCCAAACCGTCGTCGATGAAGGCCAGGCCGCGCGCTTTCAGTGTCGCGTTGAAGGTGTTCATCGCCTGGTCGTTATCGACGAAGCGGGCGCCCAGATAGTTGGACAAGCCAAAATAGCCCGTGGCGCGCGACATCAGCCATTCCAGCTTGCGCACCGTATCGTCGGGACGATTGGCCGCGATCAGGGTATAGGGACCCGGATCGTTGGCGGGGTAGTCGGCCGGCTCCATCGGCGTTTCCAGCAGCACCTCGTGGCCGTGGGCGCGCGCCAGATCGATCCAGCCCTGCAGGCCCTCGGCATAGGGGGCGAAGGACAGGGTGACCTCGCCGGGCAGGGTCTCGATCGCCGCACGGGTGGTCTGGGCGTTCAGGCCAAGGCCGCCAATGACGATCGAGACCTTGGGGCGACCGTTCGGCGTGAACGGGCGGGCATAGGCTTCGGCGGCCGTTCGACCGTCGGCGGCGATGATCGGCAGCAGGCCGCCGCCGGGGCCCGGCGCGCTGAGGCCGGCGAGCGGCGCCTGGGGCAGGCCCGGTCCCTGCGGGATGGCCGGCGCGTTTTCCAGGCCCTCGGCGACGGGCGCCTCGCTCTCGGCCTTGGCCATGATCGGGCCGAACGGATTGGCCGAAAGACCCAGTTCGCCCGGGAGCAGGCCGGCCTCGTGAGCGGGATCCCCGCCCAGGGCCTCTCGCCAGCCTTCGGGCGCGTTCTTGGTCGCGCCGATCTTGGTCAGCTCGAGCCGAATCACGGGCGAGCCTGCATGCGGGTCGCTGGTGATCAAGACGAGGGTCGCGACGGACGCCAGGAACAGCAGGGCCGCGCCGCTGGCGCTGATATAGGGATTGCTGATCGCCGCCATGAACTTGGCGCGCAGATCACCAGGCGCGCCCGGAGCGGGCGCGGCGGCGGCGTAGGCGGGCTTGCGCGAAAACGAGACGGCCATGACGTCCTCACCCTAGGCGGCAAGCTTCGAAGATATGGTTAACGAGATGTGGCCAGACGCGATCCGAGGCGCGGCGCGGCGACGCGGGCGCCGCTGAAATCATCGTTTTCTGCAACGGACGCGGGCGCAGGCGTGAACCGGCGACAAAGTGTTCCGAACCCGGATTGACGATCCTCGCCCATGCTCTTTCCTCAAAGGCCTCTCGCGGGAGAGATCGGGCCTTGCCCGGCGCTGAAGGCGAAACCGCCCCGGAAACGCTCAAGCAGAAGGACCGCGCGAGACGTTGAACGCTGGAAAGCAGAGCGCGCGCCGCTCTCGCCGAAGGAGCAAGGCCCGCCGACTGTCTGGTCGGCCGCTGAATCTCTCAGGCGCCAAGGACAGCGGGGGCAGAAGGCGGGTCGCTTCGACCCGTCCAGGCCCCTGTGTGTGTTAGCGAGCTTATAGATCAAAAATTCGCCGAGGTGGCATTTATAGCGCGATCGCCTTTCAGGTTTTCGCGGTTAAGTCGTTTTCTCTTTTGTATTCAAATTTCATATGACCGAAAATCAAACAGATGTTGCGTAAGCTTTTGCCGATGCAATTTCGTTTACGTGTTTTCATTTGTTGCGGCTTTACCTGAATTTGTCCCCTTGTGACGCTGGGCGGGTCAACATGATTGGGGATAGTCATGACCTCTCGCAAACCCACGCGCGACACCGCGCGCTTCAGAGCGCTCCTACTGGCCGCCTCCCTGCTGGGCGGCGCGACCTCCGCCTACGCCCAGGACGCGGAGAAGGCCGCCGAGGTGGACTCGGTGGTGGTGACCGGCAAGCGCCTGTCGGAGGCCAGCGTCGCCATCGGCACCGACCGCGCCACCGCGACCGTCTCGATCACGCGCGAGGCTCTGCTGTCGGCCCCGGCCGGCATCACCGGCCTGAAGATGCTGGAGAGCCTGCCGGGCTTCAACGTCCAGGCCAATGACGCGCTGGGCATGTACGAGTTCGGCAATTCGGTCTCGGTGCGAGCCTTCAACTTCCAGCAGATCGGCTTCCTGCTGGACAATATTCCGATGGGGCGCAGCGACCAGTTCGGCGGTAGCCCGATCTATCGCTATGTCGACAACGAGAACCTGCTGCGGGTCACGGCCTCTTCAGGCGCCGGGGATGTGGGCCTGCCGAGCTACGCGTCGCTGGGCCCGATCGTCGACTACTTCACCCAGGCGCCGTCGCAGGAGGCCGGTGGCGCGATCAGCCAGACCTTCGGCAGCGACGCCCTGCGCCGCACCTTCCTGCGGCTCGAGATGGGCAAGCTGGGCCCGGTGTCCGGCTATGTCAGCGGCTCGTGGATCAAGGGCGACCTATGGCGCGGCCCGGGCACGATCGATCGCAAGCACTATGAGGGCAAGCTGAAGTACGACCTGCCCAACGGCGGCGACATCACCTTCCAGACCGTGCACAACGACTATTTCGACTATGACAGCCCGTCGATCACCAAGGCGCAGTACGCCGGAACCGCCGGCGATGTCTTCGGACGCAAGGGCCGCTATTTCGCCTATCTGGGCGTGCCCCCGACCTCGGTTCCCTTCGGCACGGCGATCACGATCCCGACCGCCAGCCTCCCGGAAACCGTGGCGGGCGTGCCGTACTCCAACACCGGCTACGCCCAGTACTACAAGTTCGCGATCAACAAGCGGAAGGACCACCTCTATGGCCTGACGCTGAACACGCCGTTGGGCGAAAGCCTCGACCTGACCACGACGGCCTATTACGAGGACAAGGGCGGATACGGGGTTTCGCCCGAGGCCTATGCGACCTCGCTGGCCAGTCACAACGCCCAGCGCCTGATCGTGCCGGGACTGTTCGCGCCCAAGGGCATTCAGTACGGCCTGTCCGGCGTCGACGGCATCCGCCAGGGCGTGACCGCCAAGCTGGCCTGGCATGTCGGCTTCAACAAGATCGAGGCCGGTCTCTGGCTGGAGAACGACGACTATCACCGCACTCAGAACCGCTACAACGTCGCGGGCGGCAACCCTGACGGCGCGCCGCTGTTCAACGAGCGGGTCCACGCCCAGCGTGACTACACATCCCTGCGCGAGACCAAGCAGTTCTTCCTGAAGGACACCCTGACGCTGATGGACGCCAAGCTGAAGCTGGAGCTCGGCTTCAAGGCCACCGACATCGACTACAAGATCGCCGGCTATCGCAATCCCAACGACTATATCAACCGCCGCCGTCCGCTGCTGAAGGACAACTGGAAGGACAGCTTCCTGCCCCAGGTGGGCGCGGTCTACAGCCTGACAGGGCGCGATCAGGTCTTCGCCTCCTATTCGGAGAACATGGCGCTGCCGCGCGGGGCCGACGACATCTTCTCGGCCGCCAGCCCGACCGTGGCGGGCCCCGACCCGGAGACCTCGACGAACTGGGAGCTTGGCTATCGCGCCAACCACAAGACGTTCAACGCCTCGATCGTGGCCTATCAGACCGAGTTCAAGAACCGTCTGCAGTCGTTCGCCGCCCTGGTGCCGGGCGGTGGCGGGATCACCGAGACCTTCTTCCAGAATGTCGGTGCGGTGAGGGCCAAGGGCGTCGAGTTCAGCGGCCAGTGGAAGCCGGAGTTCCTGGCGGGCAAGGCCTATTTCAACGCCAACGTTTCCTATAACAGCGCCAAGTTCCAGGACGATGTCTTGAACTACCGCGCCAGCACCACGGCGGCGGCCACCACCCTGGGCATCGCCGGCAAGAAGGTGCCGGACTTCCCCGACTGGGTGGTCCAGGGCGGCCTGACCGTCGAACCGTTCGACGGCCTGTTGATGAACATCTCCGCGCGCCACCTGGAGAGCCGCTTCACCAACTTCATCAACAGCGAGAAGGTCGGCGGCTACACGATCGTCAACGCCTATATCGACATCGGCGACGGCTTCTCGGCGGGGCCGTTCAGCCAGATCAAGGCGCGGGTCAATGTCGATAACCTGTTCGACAAGGACTATCTGGGCACGATCAGCACGACGGTGAACACCGCCGCCAGCTTCCGTCCCGCGCCGCCCCGGACGGTGCAGTTCACGATCTCGGCCGACTTCTAGAAAGCGCGCTCCGACAACGAAAACGCCGCCCCGGGGTCCCGGGGCGGCGTTGACGTTTCAGGGTCTTGGGCGAGATGTCGCCGCCTACTTGACCTCGGTGACCGGCGTCTTGCCGCCCGCCGCTGCGGCGGCCTTGGCGGTGACCTCGGCGACCTTGGCGGCCGGCTTGGGGAGCTTGGGCGTCTTGGCGACGCCGCCCGCCTGCAACACCGCGATCGCGCGCTGCAGCTGGAAATCACCCTTCTTGTCGTCGAAGCCTGTGGGCGGGGCCTCGGCCGGCGTGTGGGCGCCGACGCGCGACTTGCCTTCGTCGGCGTTCAGGGCGTTCTTGAAGCTGGCCTCGCTGAACCATACGCGGTTGGCGATGTCTTGCGCCTGGTCGCGGGTCTGGGCGACCTCGAGGTCGGGGGCGATGCCCGTCTTCTGGATCGAGCGGCCCGAAGGCGTGAAGTAGCGCGCCGTGGTCAGCTTCAGCGCGCCGTCGGCGCCGCCGCGGAGCGGGATGACCGTCTGGACCGAGCCCTTGCCGAAGCTGGTCAGGCCCACGACTTCGGCGCGCTTGCGGTCCTGCAGCGCGCCGGCCACGATTTCGGCCGCCGAGGCCGAGCCCTGGTTGATCAGCACCACCATCGGCAGGCCGTTCAGCATGTCGCCGCCCCGGGCGTTGTAGCGCTGGATGTTGCGCGGGTCGCGACCGCGCTGGCTGACCACCTCACCGCCGTCCAGGAACACGTCGGCGACGCCGACCGCCTGGTCCAACAGGCCGCCCGGATTGTTCCGCAGATCCAGGATCAGGCCCTTCATCTTCGGGTTCTTGGATTTCAGCTCGCTGACTGAGCTGGCCAGGGCGTCGGTGGCCTTTTCGTTGAAGCCCGGCAGGCGGACATAGCCATAGTCGCCTTCCATGCGGGCGATGGCGGCCTTGGGCTTGATCACCTCGCGCACGAGCTTGACGTCGAACGGGTCGGTCTTTTCGCGGGCGATCGTCAGGGTGACGGCCTCGCCGGCCGTGCCGCGCATCTGCTTGACGGCTTCGTTGACGGTCAGGCCCAGCACGCTCTGGCCGTTGACGGCGGTGATGTAGTCACCGGCCTGGATGCCGGCGCGCGAGGCGGGGGTGCCGTCCATCGGCGAGATCACCTTGACCACGCCCTCTTCGCTGGTCACTTCCAAGCCAAGCCCGCCGTACTCGCCGCGCGTGGTGTCCTGCATGTCTTCAAAGGCGTCGGGCGCCAGGTAGCCCGAGTGCGGGTCCAGGCTGGTCAGCATGCCGTCCAGCGCCGCCTCGATCAGCTTCTTGTCGTCGACCTCGGTGACATACTGGTCCTCGACCGTGCCCAGCACGTCGCCGAACAGTTCGAGCAGCTTGTAGGTCTGGGCCTTGGGGGCGTTGTTCGCCTGGGCGATGGGACTGATATAGGCCATCGTCCCCGCGCCGAGGACGAAGGCCGAAACGCCAATGAGCAGGTACTTGCGCATAAAGGCCCAGAAGGCTCCCTAGCGGCGCGCGGCGCCGCAAACCGTGTTTAGCCCCGACCAACCCTGTCCGTGACCGGAGGTATAATTACGGCCACAATTACTGAAAAAGTCGACTATCGCGACTCCTGTTTGAGCCAGCGCTCCGGATCGGACGGCGCGCCATTCTCCCGCACCTCCATATAGAGTTCCGGCTCGGAGGATACAGGGTCTGGCATCTTCCCGATCGGGGCGCCCGCCGCGACAGATTGTCCGGGCGAGACGTTGATCTGGTCCAGGCCCGCCAGCACGATGTGATAGGCGCCCTGCACGCGCAGGATCAGCACTGCGCCCCAGCCGTTCAACGCGCCGGCGTACTCGACGACCCCGCCTGCGGGCGCGGCGATGGTCGCGCCCTTCTCGGGGCGAAGCGTGAGACCCGGCGACTTGCCGCCAGCCGGCATTTCCTGGCCGAACCGGCGGACGATCGCACCCTGGACCGGGGGGCGCAGGCTGAGCGGACCGCTGGGCTGGGCGTTCCCGAGACCATCGGTCAAGGCGCCCAGGGTCTTCAGTTCGTTAGCCTGGGTCAGGGTCTCCTGAGCATAGGCGCGTTCCAGCTCGGTCTTCTCGATGATCAGACGCTCGATCTCGCCCTTGCGATCGGCCACGACGCTTTCGGCGGTGAACAGTTCGGCCGAGGCGGCCGCAGCCTCACGGCGCAGGGCGCGGATCGCGACGGCCTGACGGCCATAGGCGTCGGCGCGCTGCTTGAGCTCGGGCGTCATGGCGCGGATCAGGATGGCCGCCCGCACCGCGTCGCGGGCGTCGCCGGGCGAGACCAGCAGGGCCGGCGGCGGGTCGCGGCGAAACATCTGCAAGGCCGAGAGCAGCAGCGACAGGCGCTGCCGATTGCGCCCCAGCTCCGCCAGGATCGCGTTCTCGCGCGCGTTCAAGGCTTCAAGCCTGGCCCGCTTGGCGTCGACATCGACGCCGGCGGCGATCCGGGCATGGTCCAGCCGGTCGAGCTCGGCCCGCAGGTCCTGGATCTCGCGGCGGGTCTCGGCGGCGATCTGGCGGTCGCGGGCCCGTCGGGCCTCGAAGGCGGCGTCGGCGCGCTGCCAGCCGACCACGGCCGTGGGAACGGCCAGGATCAGGGCGCAGAAAGCCAAGACGAGTCGCGAGCGGGACATCGCCGCAACTCTTGCCTTAATCGCGGTGATAGGGCGAGCCCGACAGGATGGTGGCGGCGCGATAGATCTGCTCGGCCAGCATGGCGCGGGCCAGGGCGTGCGGCCAGGTCTGGACGCCGAAGGCCATGGTCTCGTTGGCGGCCGACAGGATCGAGGGATCCAGACCGTCGGCCCCGCCGATCAGGAACACCACGCGGCGGTTTCCGTCATCGCGCAGGCGGGCCAGGTGATCGGCGAAGGCGCGGCTTTTCCAGGCCTTGCCGTGCTCGTCACAGGCCACGACATAGGCGCCCTCCAGATGCGGGCGCAGCACCTCGGCCTCGGCGGCCTTGCCGGGCTTCCTGGCCTCGACCTCGAGAATGTCGACGGGGCCCAGCGCCAGGGCGCGGCCGGACGCTGTGGCGCGGGACGCATAGTCCAGAGCCAGCTGCGCCTCGACCATGCGGCCGAGCTTTCCGACGGTGAGGATGGTGATCTTCATCAAGGCAAGCGTGGCAGCCGAAAGTGGAAGCCGGTTTCGGCGCCCGCCACGCGCCAAGCAAAAAAGCTAAAGGCCGTCGCTCGTGGAGCGACGGCCTTGCCGTATCAGTTCGCCGCGGTGCGGTGCGGTGCGTCGACCGCCCAGATCTTCTCGATGTTGTAGAAGCTGCGCACTTCGGGACGGAACAGGTGCACGACGACGTCGCCGGCGTCGATCAGCACCCAGTCGCAGTGCGGCAGGCCTTCGACCCGCGCCTTGCCGAAGCCGTTTTCCTTCAAGGCGCGCAGGATGTGATCGGCCAGAGCGCCGACGTGACGGTGCGAACGGCCCGACGCCACGATCAGGCTGTCGGCGACCGAGCTCTTGTCCGTCAGGTCGATGTGGACGATGTCCTGGGCCTTGTCGTCGTCAAGGCGGTCGAGGATGAGGCGCTCCAGCGCCTTCACGTCGAGAACCGGACTCAGGCCGGGGGATTCAGTCGAAGACTCGGCGCCGGCCGGGCCTTCATGCGCACTATGCGCGGGGTCGCTACGCAGCGGATTGCTCCTTATGGGGTCGCTGTGGATAGCCCTTATAGCACGGAATTGGGCGAAACGTGAGGGGGTGATGGCCAAACGCTGATTTGCGGGCCGTCCGAGGCCCTCGCGCAACGTTGATCAGCCCTTCTGCCGCGCCCGCATCGCTGTCGAGGAGGCGAAATTCAGCGGTCCCGTCAGATAGACCCAGGCCGGCGATTTGGCGTCCGGCAGGCGGGCCGCGGCGCTGGCCGGCCAGCGGGCGAAGGCGAAGCGGCGGGCGGCCGGCGAGGTGCGGGCCTTCAGCGCGATCCAGGGGCGCGAGATCACCGCCACCGGCACTTCACGCATGATCTGGGTCCAGCCGCGCCAGCGGTGGAAGGTGGCCAGGCTGTCGGCGCCCATCACCCAGACGAACTTCACGCCCGGATAGCGGGCCCGCAGCACCCGCAGGGTGTCGATCGTGTACTGCGAGCCCAGCCGCGTCTCGGCGTCGGAGACGATCATGCCGCTGCCGCGCGCCCAGCGGCGGGCGTTGGCCATGCGCTCGGCCACGGGGCGGGTCTCGTGCGTGGGTTTCAGCGGATTTTGCGGTGACACCAGCCAGATCACACGGTCCAGCTCCAGACGGCGCATGGCAGTCTCGGCCACGTGGGCGTGCCCCTCGTGCGCCGGGTTGAAGCTGCCACCGAACAGCCCGACGCGCATCCCGGGTTCCAGGTGGAACCCCAGACGCTGGGCGTTGGGCCGGCCGGCCTCAGGGACGAGTCTGGCCGGTCCCGCGAACCACATATTTGAACGTCGTCAGTTGCTCGGCCCCCACCGGGCCGCGGGCGTGAAGCTTGTCGGTGGCGATGCCGATCTCGGCCCCGAAGCCGAACTCGCCGCCATCGGCGAACTGGGTCGAGGCGTTGACCAGAACGATGGCGCTGTCGACCTCGGCGATGAAGGCCTCGGCGGCGGCGGCGTCCTCGGTGATGATCGCGTCGGTGTGGCCCGAGCCGTACGAGGCGATGTGCCGCGCCGCGCCGACCACGCCGTCGACCACGGCCACCGACAGGATCGGGGCCAGGTATTCGGTGGTCCAGTCCTCGACGCTGGCCTTCTTCATCGTCGGCTCGATGGCGCGGGCGGCGGCGTCGCCGCGCAGCTCGCAACCGGCCTTGATCAGGGCGTCGGCGATCGGCGGCAGAAGCTTGTCGGCGGCCGCCTGGTCGATCAGCAGTGTCTCGGCCGAGCCGCAGACCGACACGCGGCGCAGCTTGGCGTTCACCACCACCTCGACGGCCTTCTTCAGGTCGGCGGCGGCGTGGACGAAGACGTGGTTCAGGCCCTCCAGGTGGCCCAGCACCGGGGCGCGGGCCTCGGCCTGGACGCGGGCCACCAGGCTCTTGCCGCCGCGCGGAATGATCAGGTCGATGGTCTTGTCCAGCCCGGCCAGGATCATGCCGACGGCGGCGCGGTCGGGCGTCTTCACCGCCTGGACGGCGGCGGTGGGCAGGCCGGCCTTCTGGAGACCGCGCGCGATCGCGGCGTGGATGGCGAGGTTGGAGTGGATGCACTCCGACCCGCCGCGCAGGATCACCGCATTGCCCGAGCGCACGCACAGCGCTGCGGCGTCGGCGGTCACATTGGGGCGGCTCTCATAGATCATGGCGATCACGCCGATCGGCGTGCGCACGCGGGCGATATCGAGGCCGTTGGGCCGGGTCCAGCGCGAGGTGGCGACGCCGACGGGATCAGGAATGGCGGCTACGGCCTCTACGCCTGCGGCGACGCCTTCCAGACGCGCAGCGTCCAGTGCCAGCCGGTCCAGCATCGGGCCCGAGACGCCGTTGGCCTCTGCGCGCGCCAAATCCTTGGCGTTGGCGGTGAGGATCGCGTCGGCGTCCTCGCGGATGGCGACGGCCATGGCCTGGATGGCGGCCGTGCGCTGCTCTGGCGTGGCGAGGCGAAGCGCGCGCGCGCCCTCGCGGGCCGTCCGGCCCATCCCCGCCATGATCGCCTGAAGGCTCGCGCCCGCGTCGTCCATCTCGTCCCCGTCCTGAAGGTTATGCTCAGGTTGAGGCTTACCTAGGCTCTTTCAGAGGCGGATGAAACCGCGTTCGTCTGAAAACGGAGCGAGTTTTGGTGGGAGCGATCCCGGCGCGCCCGCTGCCCGAGTCTATTTCGCGTAGACGATCCGGCACTCGCCCTCGACCGTGGTGTAGCGGTCGTTCGCGGCGTCGACGAACGAGATCCGGCCGCCTTCATCGTACTCGACCTTGCCGGTCGACCGGCCGGCGAAGGTCTGGGTCCCGTAAGACCAGCAGACGATATCGGCCGGCTTGTCGTTCCACGTCGCCGCCCGCCGGGCCTGCTTGCTCTCGGTGCAGGCCGAGAGGGCGGGGAGGGTCAGGACGGCGAGAGCGACGATGGCGAGGCGCATGGAATTCCTTGGCGGTGGTTCGGGTGGCGATATCGCGAGGAACTCCCGGTCGCTAGTCTTGGCAGCTTAGCATCGGCGAGCGGCAGGAACAGGGGGCGATCAATGCCCGCTCAATCCTTGGGGCACGGGCCCCAGCGGGCGTAGTAGGCTTCCAGCGACTCCAGACCCATTTCAGCCCGACGCGCCGCGAGGCCGGCAGGATCGTCCACGGCGGGATGCGGTTCGCGCTGGCCGGCCCGGCAGCGGCCTTGGGTCGCGTAGAGCTGATTGCGGCCCTCATTGGCGGCCAGGCGATCGTAGAGATAGGCGTAGTTGCGTTTGCTAGTCTCGTTCTGGTCTTTCAGGCGGGTCAGGAGGGCCAGGGCCTCGCGCTGGAAAGCGGGGTCGTGATCGCTGTGCTGCACCATCAGCCACGCGGCCCTGTCAGCCTCGGCGCCTTCGGCCGATAGGGTGAACCAGCCGTCGGACTTGATCTGCGCCCGCAACCATTCAGCATTGTCGCGGGTGAGAACGCAGTAGCTGTGCTCGGCGCGCAGAGCGATCCGCTGCTCAACCCCGGGCGTGCGGTCGCCGGGCGCGTCGATGCTCAAAAGGGCTTGATCCACAGCCACGCGCTGGATCACCGCCCGGGCGCGCGGCGTCCGCGCGGCTTGGGCCTGTTCCACGAAGGTCTGGACGTTCCGGTTGATATACTGATCGCCGACCTTCTCGCCGGCCAGGGCCTTGGCGCGCAGGGCCTCGCTCTCGCGCTCGAGCCTGGCGGCGGCGTCGCGGTCCGCGCGCCATGACTCCGGCGATGGGGCGCTCGCCGCGCTCTCCAGCCCCAGCACGATCTCGAACTCAGCCTCGGTGCGACACCCCTTGGTCTTGGCATCGGCCGCGATCGCACCGGCCAGCGCTCGCAGCTCGGCCGGCGTGCGACCCGCGCGGAGGCTCCAGTAGTCGAACGTGCGAGCCACAGAGGGATCAGCGCGCAGGGCGGCGAGCGGCAGGGCAGGCGGCGAAGCGCTGGCGAGCGCGAAGGCGAAAACCGCAAGTCCTGCGCCAAACGTCATCGCCACCCCTGCCCCGGCAATCTCAATTCAAGATTGTTCGCAAGGTGGGCGGCTCGTCAAGTTGAGCGCCACCCTACGCCGCATCCCACTGATACGCCTTGTCCAGCCAGTCGCCGATCCGGCCGTCGGGGCGGGCCAGGGCGTGGATGCGGGTCATCTCGGCGTCGGACAGTTCGAAATCGAGAACGTCGAAGTTCTCGACGATCCGGGCCGGATTGCTGGTGCGCGGGATGGCGATGATCCCCTGCTGGATGATCCAGCGCAGGGTGACCTGGCCGGGCGTCTTGCCGTGGGCGCGGCCGATCTCGATCAGCACCGGGTCCTGCGCGACCTTGCCCTGGGCCAGTGGCGACCAGGCGGTGATCGAGACGCCCAGCTGGTCGGCCTTGGCCTTCAGGGTCTTCAGCGACAGGTAGGGGTGATACTCGACCTGATCGGTGGCGATGGGGGCCTCCGACAGCTTGGCGGCGTCCTCCAGCTGGGCGGACGGGAAGTTCGACAGGCCGATGGCGCGGGTCCAGCCCTTGGCGCGAACCGCGTTCAGGGCCTTCAGGGTCTCGGCCAGCGGGACATCGGGTTTGGGCCAGTGCAGAAGCAGCAGATCGACCTGGTCGACGCCCAGCTTTTCCAGGCTCTTCTCGGCCGAGCGCTGCAAGTCGCCGTCCGCGAACTGGTCGATCCAGACCTTGGTGGTCAGGAAGATCTCGTCGCGCTTGACCCCGCTGTTCCTGATCGCCGCGCCGACATCGCGCTCGTTGCCGTAGATCTGGGCGGTGTCGATGTGGCGGTAGCCGATCTCCAGGGCCTTTTCGACCAGCGGAACGGCGGTTCCGTTCTCCAGCTGCCAGGTGCCAAAGCCCAGGGCGGGCATCAGGACATCGCCCGAGCGGACGGCGGGAACAAGCTTGGACATCGAAGGCTCCGAAAAGGGCGTCAGGCCGATAGGGGCTCGCTGGGGCTGGGCGCCACCCTGGCCCGAACGCGCGAGAGGGCGATGAAGATCAGCGCGACCAGCGCGAAGGCCACGCTCATCTCGACCATGGTCAGCAGCACCTTGGGATAGCCGCGCTTGGCGACGTTCATGAACGGATACGGATACCAGTTCGTCAGCGCGCCGTGGAGCAGCGTCCAGACCCCGAACAGGGCCGGGAAGGCCATGGCCTTGGCGGCGACGATCCAGCGCGCGGGGCCTTGTCCGCCGCGCAGGGCCACATCCAGCAGGAAGGCGATCGGGGTGATGGTGTGCAGGATCGTGTCGGAGACCTTGCGCAGGCCCTGCGGGTCCCACTGCGAGGCCAGCATGGTGTGATAGACGACCGCCGTGATGGCCAGATAGGTCGCGATCGCGGCGCGCGGACCGCTTTGCTCGGCCCAGGCGGCGAAGCGGCTTTGGGGCGCGACAAGGGGCGCGGTCAGCGCCGCGGCGGCCAGCAGGTTCGTCAGGATCGTGAAATAGCTGAAGAACTCGACCGACTTCACCGCCGCCGACACCAGGGTTTCGTCATAGACCATCAGGCCGTACTGAAGGGTCGGGCCAAGGCAGGCGACCAGCGCGATCAGGATGCGCCAAAGGGCGAGCGGGCCTTTCATCGAATCTCCGTCGGATGGGCTGCGTCCCAGGCCTTTAGCACCGACTTGGGCGCCGTGGCGCGCCACTGGCGTAGCAAGAGCCGCTCGACCGTGCCCGGATGCGCCTGCGCCAGGCGGACCAGGACATAAGGATAGTTCCGGAAGTGGTCGGTGAAATGGAAGACGTCGGGCTCGGCCTCGACCAGCATGTCGCGTTCGTCGAACGGCACGGCCGGACAGACCAGGCTCTCGCCGTCCTCGAACAGGCGGGTCAGGAACTTGCCGTGCGCCTTCAGGCAGGGGCGGCCATAGCTGGTCCCGTCGCTCACGCCCGGCAGGCGGAACGCAAAGGCGCGCACCTCGTCATAGGTCATGGGCAAGCCCTCCCGCGCGGGACTATAGGAGGCGAATGGACGCTGAGAACACCCTGAAGACGCCGGTGCTGGTGCTGGGCGCGACCAGCCTGATCGGGCGCCATCTGATGGCGCGGCTGAAGGACGAGGGCCTGGATCCGGTCGCCTTCAGCCGCCGCCCGCCGCCGGGCGACGCCTGCTGGATCGGCGGCGACCTGAAGGACCCGGACCTCGCCGAGCGCCTGCCGGTGACCGCGACGGTGTTTTCGCTGTCGCCGATCTGGCTCCTGCCGCCCGCCCTGCCGGCGCTGAAGGCGCGCGGCATGGCGCGTCTGATCGCCTTTTCCTCGACCAGCCGGTTCACCAAGACGACCTCGCCGGACGCGGCCGAGCGCGCGGTGGCGGCGGCGCTGACCGAGGCGGAGCAGGCGGTCGAGGCCTGGTGCGCCGCCAACGGGGTCGCCTGGACGATCCTGCGGCCCACCCTGATCTATGACGAAGGCCACGACGCGAATGTCAGCCGCATCGCCCGGCTGGTGCGCCGCTTTCACTTCATGCCGTTGTCGGGCGCGGGGGAGGGGCTGCGCCAGCCGGTCCACGCCGAGGATCTGGCCGCCGGGGCCCTCGCCGCCGCCCATGCGCCTGCGGCCGCTGACAAGGCCTATAACCTCGTCGGAGGTGAGACGCTCACCTATCGCGTCATGGTCGACCGCGTGTTTGAAGGCCTGGGCAAGACGCCCCGCAGCCTGCCGATGCAGACCTGGCTGTTTGGCCTGCTGATGCGCCTGGCCAAGCCGTTCTATCCCGGCGCCACGACGGCCATGGGAACCCGCATGGGCCAGGACCTGACCTTCGACTCGTCTGACGCGGCGCGGGACTTTGGCTGGAGTCCGCGCAAGTTCCACCCGCGCTTTGCCGCCCCCTGACAGATCGCGAGCGCCTATTCGACCCCGGTGGCGCTCCACACGCCCAGCTCATTGCCCGACGGGTCGGTGAAGTGGAAGCGGCGCCCGCCCGGGAAGCTGAAGATCGGCGCGGTGATCACCCCGCCGGCCGCCGTGACCTTGTCGAGCATGGCCTCCAGGTCGTGGGCGTAGAGGATGACCAGCGGCTTATCGCTGGACTCCTCCTGCGGCCTGGCGAAGCCGCCGTCGGTTCCCTGGCCCTCGAAGGCCACATAGTCTGGACCGTAGTCAGCGAAGGTCCAGCCAAACGCGGCGGAATAGAAGGCCTTGGTCGCCGGCAGATCGCCGCCGGGCCACTCGATATAGTCGATCTTGCCGTCTTCGCGCATGGTGGCCCTCGGTATAATGTTCTGCAAATGTTCTTATCGGCCCTTCAGGGCAGAGTCCAGACGCTGGTGCGCTTGACTGCCATGTCCTCGAGCTCGCGGGTGGTCTCGACCTGGTATTCGGCCAGCTTCACCAGGTCGTCCTTGCGGAAGTAGGTGCGGCCCGGATCGCCGATCAGCACCGTCGAGCCTTGGGCGCGGCCGCGCCGCAGCCAGTCCATCACCGCCTCGGCCATGGGCTTCTCGTAGCAGATGTCGCCGGCCAGCAGGACCTGGGCCTCCGGCGGCGGGCCGCCCAGCAGATTGGCCTCGGTGAAGGCGACTAAGACGCCGTTGGCTTCGGCGTTCAGGGTGACGGCCGCTTCGCAGAAGACGTCGATGTCATTGGCCAGAACGCTCTTGGCGCCCGCCTTCATCGCCGCGATGGCCACCAGGCCCGAGCCCGTGGCGAAGTCGAAGACGGTCTTGCCGGCCACCGTTTCGGGATGATCGAGGATATAGCGCGCCAGGGCCTGTCCGCCGGCCCAGGCGAACGCCCAGAAGGGCGGCGGCAGGCCGATCTCCTCCAGCGCCTCTTCGGTCAGCTTCCACAGCGGCGTGACCTCGTCGGCCAGATGCAGCGCCAGTTCGGGCGCATGCGGCGGCGGCAGCAGCTGGGTGTTGTCGCGGATGAAGGCCCGCCGGCCTTCCAGGGTCTGGACGATCATGGGGCGCTTAAAGCACCAGTCGGAGGACGGCGCGAGGGAACTAGAGATTTCTATCGGCTAACTGGCTCACTCGTTTCTGGAGCCATAACGTATTGGGAGCCATTTTGGATCGGAGCATCTAGTCCGATTGTCGAAATGAACTGACTCACGGTTGCGCGCACATCGTCGGATCCGAGTGGTTTTGGATCGAGGCCCTCAGGCGTGACTAGGATGCCTCTAAGCTCAAGAGGACACTGAATATCGAATGGCACGTTCTGGGACTTCAGATTCCAACAGAATTCGAATTCGCCACGCAGAGATACGGTGAGCGCCGAAGGCTCGGAGGCTCGGCAGATGGTGAGTTCATCCACACGCGCGGGATGATGCTCCGCGAGATAGAAGCTGCCTTCTACGAGCTCCTTTTCCCTCACGCTGTCCCAGGTAACGCCGTCTAGCTCATGGACGTTCTGGATGGTGAGACTCAGCCAGTCCGCGAGAATGGCGCAGTCCCAAACTTCGCCATCAAACTTCAACGGCGCCAGCTCGACGAAGATGTTCCAATAGAGGCCCCGCGCCATGCCAGCCGAAGCGTTTTCATGGATGTACCCGTAGATCTCGCCGCGTAGAGCTTTGAGAGCCGGTAGATGGTTTCCGAAAGGACCGAAGGTCGATTTGAACGCGACCTGTGCGCGCGTGACGATGTCCACGGATACCTCGTGAGTTGACTGTTCGAGCAACTCTATCTGGAAGAGGCTTGCGTTAACACGCTCCGATACCCCGGCGCGGTCAGCATGCCCTGAGTCAGGCCCTTCTTCTCCAGCACCCGGTGGGCCAGCGGCAGGTTCCAGCACGGGGTGTGCATGAACATGTGATGTTCGGCGTGGAAGTTGACGTAGTAGGGCGCGATCAGAGCGCGCTCGATCAGGTTGGCGTGGGTGGTGCGCGCGTGACGGAACGGGTCGGGCTCGTTCTTGGCCACCAGGGCGTGCTCGGCGATGTTGCGCAGGCGCGTGACCAGCGGGAACCAGGTCGCCATCGGCACGATCCACAGCGCCAGCCACGCCCACCACAGGCCCAGAGCCGACAGCACGACCAGGATGCCGAGGTTCCACAGCAGGAACGGCCTTTGCCGTGCGATCTCGCCGGCGAAGATCGCTCCTTTCGGCGCGCCGCCCTTCATCTTGCCCAGCAGTGGGCCGAAGCGCTGCTTGAAGAAGGTCTGGCCGGTCAGGTCGCGGATCACCTTGCGCCACAGCGAGGCGCGGGTGGTCGGGAAGGGCGCAGAGAGCACCAGATCAGGGTCCTCGGCCTGCTGGGCGTATTTGTGATGACTGAGGTGATAGGGGCGATAGCTGGCCAGAGACGCTCCTGTCGGCGCGGCGCACAGCCACTCGCCCAGCCAGTCGTTGATCTTGTGGTTGGGATGTAGCCCGCCGTGCGCGGCCTCGTGCATCAGGATCGCCAGACCCAATTGCCGCGCGCCGATCAGCATCACGGCCAGGACATAGGTCAGCGGATTGGGGAAGGCGACGAACAGCGCCCCGGCGGCGAGGATCACGCCCCAGGCGTGGGCCACCATCCAAATGCCCCGCCAGGACGAGCGCGCGGAAATCCGCGTCCATTCCTCGGGCGTGAACAGGTCCAGCGGTTTGACGCGTGGAGCGACGGCCATGTGCGGAGCATCGCACAGTCCGCCTGGGCTCAACAGCGTGACCTTGCGTCACCAGATGGAGCCGCCTCTGACGCCATTTGGTGTGTCATCCCGGAAGCCTCGCAGAGGCTATCCGGGACCCAGGGGCGAGCGGCGGTGCGGCGGCCCCTGGGTCCCGGCTCTGCGCGCTTCGCGCTTGGGCGGGATGACAAGGGGTTTGAGGTTAGAAGCTGACGCCCGGCTTCCAGAGCCCGGCCACAAGGCCTGCGAACACCAGAAGCCCTGCGACCGCGTTGGACTTGAAGAGCTTCAGCGCGCCGGGACCATCCTCGATCCGCACGGCGGCGGCCTGACGCGACAGGTGCAGGGCGAACAGGGCCGCCAGCGGCAGGAACAGCGGGCCGATGTCGCCCATCCAGCCGGCGATCACCAGCAGGATGAAGCTGACGAGATAGAACCCGGCGACGCCGATCTGGACGTGCTGGCCAAGCCGCCGGGTCGAGGACTTGATCCCCGCCAGGGCGTCGTCCTCGATGTCCTGGATCGCGTAGATCGTGTCGTAGCCCAGGGTCCAAAAAATGCCCGAGGCGTAGAGCAGGGCGGCCGACCAAGAGAGGTGAGGCGTCGACGCCAGAACGGCCATACTGCCGGGGGATGCGGCGGTCATCAGGCTCGCCACGAGGTGATACAGCGTCGGAGCTCCACCGCTAGCGGCGGCGTAGCCTAGCAAGGCGCCCCAATTGAACGTCAGGCCAAGCCAGGCCTGGGGCCACCAGGTGATCCGCTTCATGAACGGATAGGCTGCGACAAGTCCTAGGGACAAGACCCCGAGAAGCAAGCAAAGCGGATTTAAGCACAGTAGGATCAGGAAACTCACGAGGCAGCAGCCGACCACGAACAGCCAGGCCTGTTTGACGCTGATCAGCCCCGCCGGGATCGGCCGCATCGCCGTGCGGGCCACCTGGGCGTCGAAGTCGCGGTCGACGATGTCGTTGAACGCGCAGCCGGCCGCCCGCATCAGGGCCGCGCCGACGAACACCGCCAGCAGCAGCAGCGGGTTGGGCCAGCGGCCCTGTTCGGCGGCGGCCAGGGCGATGCCCTGCCAGCCGGGCAGCATCAAGAGCCAGATGCCCACCGGCCGGTCGAAGCGGCCCAGCTTCAGCCAGGGCCGCAGGCGCTCAGGCGCGTGGCGGTCGACCCAGTTGGTGGCGGCGGCGTCCGGCAGGACGCCAGGAGGGCTTTGGGCGGCGGTCATGCGGCGAGGCTTAACCTGCGAACGGCGCGCTCGTCGCATAGGGAAGATCGATGTCTCCGCGAAAAACGATCAATTGGATTTATTCGTCCCTCGGCGCGAAGGTCTTGGTGTAGCCCCGAGGAGTTCTCGCCATGACCCTGTCACCCCTTTCCGGCGCCGTGCTCCGCATCCTGGCCTGGAGCCTGCTGCTGGCCGGCGGCGTGGCCGGGATCGTTCTGCCGCATCCGGTGACCACAGCCCTGTGGACGGCCGCGACCCGGCTGTTCGCGAAGGCCGGAGACGCGGGGATGGTCGCCCGCCTGACCTCGGCGACCAAGTTCGGGCCGCGCATCCGGCGCGGCCTTGCCCGCGACCCGGGCGCCAGGCCGACGCGCCTTAGCCTCGCTTAAGGGCTCCAGGTCTTGCGAGCCGCTCTCAATTTTCTCGACAGCGGGGGCGCGCGGCGCGAGGATCGACGCATGGCTTTCGCCGTCCAGGACCGTCGCTCGCGCCGCCGCCGCCTCACCCGCGTCGAGCGTTGGGTGCTGGACGGGATGGGCGGCGTGCTTCTGGCCACCGGCGCGGTCGGGGCGGTGGTGCCGGGCATGCCGACCACTGTGTTCTGGATCGGCGCGGTGCTGTGCTTCCTGAAGACCCGTCCCCACGCGGTGCGCCCGATGCTGCGCGTGCCGGTGGTGGGGCCGGCGATCCGCTGGTTCCTGCGCTGGCGGCCGTTTGGCGGCGGGCGAAAGCGCGGGCGGGGCTGACGCGCGGGCGGGAAAGCCCTATCTCCCGCGCCATGACCGACATGATCGAGGACGAAGACGAGACCGGCGCCAAGAAGCGCGCGCTGTCCAACCGCCAGGTGCTGGGCTTTGTCGCCCGCTTCTGGAAGCGGCGCCCGGTGCTGTTCGGCCTGGGTGTGGGTCTGACCCTGGTGGCCGTCGCCTTCGATCTGGCGCTGCCCTACGCCGCAGGACACCTGGTCGACACCGTGGCCACCAAGCCGCGCGGCGATACGCAGGCCTGGTCGGCGCTGGCGATCTTTGTCGGCGTCTATTTCGCCTTCGCGGTGGTGCGCAACATCGCCCACCGGTTCTGGATCCCCCTGGCGGCCCGGAACATGGAGGAGATGACCAACGAGGGCTTCGCCAAGGTCCAGGCCTTCTCGTCGGACTGGCACGCCGACAGCTTCGCCGGCGCGACCGTGCGAAAGCTGACCCGCGCCATGTGGGGCTATGACAGCGTCACCGACGCGGTGACCATCTGGCTGGGGCCGGGCGTCATCGTGTTGATCGGCCTCTCCGTCGCCATGCTGGTGCGCCAGCCGTTGGCGGGGATCATCTCGCTGGTCGTGGTGGCGGCCTATCTGACGGTGAACCTCGTCATCACCGAGCGCTATGTGCGGCCGTCGAACCTGAAATCCAATGCGCTTGATTCAAAGATCGGCGGGGCCCTGGCCGACGCGGTGACCTCCAACCCCACCGTCAAGAGCTTCGGCGCCGAAACCCGCGAGGCCGAGCGCCTGGCCAAGGTGACGGCGCAGTGGCGCGAGGCGGTGATGGTCACCTGGAACCGCTTCACCGACGTGTGGCTGGGCCAGAACCTGCTGCTGGTGGTGCTGCAGGCCGGCCTGACCGGGGCCATGGTCTGGGGCTGGACGCAGGGCACGGCCACGCCCGGCGATGTGGCCTTCGCGATCACCGCCTTCATGCTGATGAGCGGCTACCTGCGGAATCTGGGCGAAAACATCCGCATGCTGCAGAAGGGCATTGATGACACCGAGGACGTCGCGGCCTGGACCCGCCTTGCGCCGCAGATCGCCGATGACCCGAACGCTCCGGAGTTCCAGCCCGGTTCCGGCGCGATCGAATTCCAGGACGTGACCTTCCGCTACAAGGCCGCCGGCGCGCCGCTGTACGATCGGTTCAGCCTGAAGATCGCCCCCGGCGAGCGGGTGGCGCTGGTCGGGCCGACGGGCTCGGGCAAGTCGACCTTCGTCAAGCTGATCCAGCGCCTGCACGACCTGCAGGACGGAGCGGTGGTCATCGACGGCCAGGACGTCTCGACGGTGAAGCAGGCGTCTTTGCGCCGCGCCATTGCGGTGGTGCCGCAGGACCCCGCCCTGTTCCACCGCAGCTTGTTTGAGAACATCGCCTACGGCAAACCGAACGCCACCCGCGAAGAGGTCGAGGACGCCGCCATCAAGGCCCGCGCCCACGAGTTCATCCTGCGCCTGCCCAAGGGCTACGACACCCTGGTCGGCGAGCGCGGCGTCAAGCTGTCGGGCGGCGAGCGCCAGCGGGTGGCCATCGCCCGCGCCTTCCTGGCCGACGCGCCGATCCTGGTTCTGGACGAGGCGACCTCGTCGCTGGACGTCGAGACCGAAGGCCACGTCCAAGAGGCCGCCGAGGCGCTGATGGAGGGCCGCACGACGATCGTCATCGCTCACCGCCTGTCGACCGTGCGCGGCGCCGACCGGATCCTGGTGTTCCAGGGCGGCCGCGTCGTTGAGGAAGGCCGGCACGCCGAGCTGACCGCCAGGGGCGGGGTCTATGCGCGGCTCAACGCGATCAGCGCGGGGGTGGCGTAACGCTGACCTGACAATCCTTGCTGGCCGGCTGCAGCGCCAGGCGACGCCCGTCCAGGATCAGATCGCGGCGGGCGACAGGCTCGCTCAGGCTGGACGCGCCGGCTTTCATCCAGGCCTCCAGGTCGTAGCTCTCACAGCCCGCCGCGGCGACCGCGGTCAGGGTCCAGACGCGGTCCGCGCCCTCGGAGAAGACCTTCAGGCGGTCGCCCTCGGCGAGCAGCACCTCGTCCTTGCCGTCGGCGTCGACGTCAGCGACCAGGGCTGGGCACTGCATGGCTATGGCCGTGCAGTTCGAGCCTGAAGGCTGTGACCAGTCCTGCGCAACAAAGCTCTGGGGCAGCGCCTTGCCGGCCGGATAGACGGCCATGGCCTTGAAGTCGGGCCGTTTCTCGCCCGCCGGGTATTGCTTCTCGGTGCTGGCGGCGGCGTCGCGGGCGCGCTTGGCGATCTCGGCGTTGGGGTGGGTCTTCAAGCGATCCAGCGCTTCGCGGCCGTAGCGGCCGGCGTCGAAGCGCAGGAACTGGAAGTCGAACTTGTCCGCCGCCACCTCGCCGCTCTCCAGCCGCTTGACCTGGCTCGCCACCGAAAGCCGCGCCGGGTTGGCGATCGGGGTGAACAGGGCGATCAGCAGCAGCACGCAGGCTGCAGCCATGATCGGGTTGGTCCGCTCCAGCGGCTTCATCCAGGGGCCGGGCTTCACGGCCGCCAGGGCGTAGCCCGCCGTGAAGCCGATCGCGACCACCAGGTAGACGCCGGCGACCACCCGCTCGGGCGTCAGGCCGTACTGGTCGATCCGCAGCCACAGGGCGTAGCCGGCCAGGATCACGATCGGGATCAGCAGCAGGCCGGCGATCCGCGCCGCGAGACGAGGGATCAGATGCGGCGGCTCTTCGCCGTCCTGATAGGCGGCGTTGATCAGCAGGATCAGGGCGGCGGCCGCTGACAGCAACAGGGCGGTGGCGGCCTTGGTGCCCCACAGCGGCGCCAGGCCCGTGAAGGGCAGGGTGGCCAGGAACCCGCCGCCGATCAGCACCATCAGCGGCAAGAGCCAGCCCAGCAGGGTCAGACCCACGGTCAGGGCGCCGCGCACCAGGCCCGCGCGGGCCTCGGTCAGCTGCACGGCCATATGGACGGCGGCGGCGAACATCAGGCCGGTGGCCGGGAAGGCGAAGGCGGTCTCGCCGATCAGCTTGCCGATGGCCTCGATCCCGATCAGCTTGAACAGGGCGGCGGCCAGGAACAGCAGCAGCCAGAAGGCGCCGGTGAAGGCCAGGGACAGCGCCAGCCGCACGCCGTTGGTCCAGGTCAGGTCGAAATAGGCGGGGTAGGGCGCGACGGGCTTGCCGGCCGCGTCGGCGGGCTGGACCAGATGGTGAGCGATGAACAGCATGGCGGCGGTCGCCAGGAACAACGGCGGCGACAGCGGGCTGGCCCCGATACGGTCGAGGGCGGCGCCGACCCAGGCGGCATGGACGGCCAGGATCGCCGTGACGGCGGTGGCGACCGCGGTCCAGACCACGAGGTTGGCGCGCCGCATCGCCGACAGCGCCGCCAGCGGCAGCAGCGGGACCATCAGCACGCAGACCAGCAGCGGCGCGTACAACATCGGCTGTGTCGCGGGCCAGGTCTTCGACTCGTCGGCCTTCTGCAGCAGGAACAGCGCAATCCCCTGGGCCAGGCCGATGGCCAGGCGAAGAATGGCGGCGTCGCGCGACCGCGTGGCGTCCATGGCGAAGTCCTCCCGTTCGCGGCCACACCATCACGTTGGCTCAAGGTTGTGAAGCCACGCGCCTTGGCCTAGCAATTTCGCCCTCAGTGGAGGGGTATCGATGAAACAGTCTTTCCGAGCGGGCCTGCTGGCTCTGGTCGCCGTGGCGGCCCTGTCGGGTCCGAGCGTGTTCGCCCCGTCCGCGTTCGCCCAGGACAAGGGCGGCGACAAGGCCGCCGCCGAGAAGTCTGGAACCGACCTGCCGGCGTTCCCCGGCGAGAAGTCGGTCAAGCAGACCACGGTCCTGGCCGGCAAGACCCTGACCTACACCGCCACGGTCGGCGCCATGCCGGTGCGCGACGAGAAGGGCAAGAAAATCGCCGAGGTGGTCTATACCGCCTACACCCTGGACGGACCGCGCGATCCCAAGCGTCCGATCACCTTCGCCTTCAACGGCGGTCCGGGCGCGGCCAGCGTCTATCTGAACTTCGCCCTGGGCCCCAAGCGCGTGCAGTTCGGCGCCGAGGGCGACAGCCCGTCGGACTTCAGTAAGCTGGACGACAATCCGGCCTCGTGGCTGGACTTCACCGATCTGGTGTTCATCGACCCGGTCGGCACCGGCTTCTCGCGTTCGCTGATCCCTGAGGACGAAGCCAAGAAGCGCTTCTTCGGCGTCAAGCAGGACATCGACTACCTGTCGCGGATCGTCTTCGACTACCTGGTCAAGTCCGACCGTCTGGCCGCGCCGAAGTATCTGGTCGGCGAAAGCTACGGCGGCTTCCGGGGGCCGCGCCTGGCCTACACCCTGCAGACCGATCTAGGGGTGGCGGTGAAGGGCGTGGTGCTGGTCTCGCCGCTGCTGACCAGCGCCGGCCGTGTCTCGCAGGAGATCTCGCCTCTGCCGGCCATGTGGACCCTGCCGTCGATCGCGGCGGCCAAGCTGGAGCGCGAGGGTAAGCTGACGCCCGAGGCGATCAAGGCCGTCGAGGACTATACGCGCGGCGAATACATGGTCGACCTGATGAAGGGCGCGGACCCCGCCGCCCTGGATCGCCTGACAGCCAAGGTCTCGGCGATGACGGGGCTTGATCCGACCTATGTCCGCCGCGCCGGTGGTCGCCTGGAAACCCAGTCGTTCCTGCGCGAGGCGTTCCGCGACAAGGGGCGCCTGGGCAGCCGCTACGACAGCAACGTCACCTCGCTCGACCCCTTCCCGTTCGCGCCGGAGCAGGAGGTCAATGACCCGATCCTCGACGCGATCATCGCTCCGACCACCAGCGCGATCGTCGATTTCACGACCCGCGTCGTCGGCTGGAAGCCTGAGGCTCGCTATGAGGCGCTGTCCTACAAGGTCAACGGCCAATGGGACCGCGGTCGCGGCGCGGACACCGAGTCGGTCACCGACCTGCGCAAGATCGTCTCGGTCGATCCCAAGCTGAAGGTGCTGATCGTCCACGGCTATAACGACCTGTCGTGTCCGTTCTTCGCCTCGCGCCTGATCGTCGACGCCATGCCGGCCACGGCCAATGGCCGCGTGACCCTGTCCAACTATGCGGGCGGCCACATGTTCTACAGCCGCCCCGACAGCGGGGCTGCGTTCCGCAAGGACGTGATGGCGCTGTATGGGGTGAAATAGTCGCGGCGGTGTCGGCGGGGGCGTTTTTGCAACGTCCTTGGTGTGATCGATCGAGGACCATCCGATGATGAAGCCCCCCGCCGCATCCGTGGACGACTATCTGGCCAGACTGCCCGCCGATCAGCGCGCGGCGCTGGAGGTTCTTCGCGGTCAGATCCGCGCGGCCGCCCCCGAGGCGGTCGAGGCGATCAGCTATGGCCTGCCGACCTTCAAGCTGAACGGCAATCTCGTCCACTTCGGCGCGGCGGCCAAACACTGCGCCTTCTATCCGGGCGCGGTGATGGACGTGTTCGCCGAGCGGCTGGCCGGCTTCGACACCGCCAAGGGCACGATCCGGTTCCAGCCGGACGCGCCGCTGCCGCCGGACCTGGTGGAGGACATCGTCCGCCATCGCGTGGCGCGGAACGTGGAGATCGCGGCGGAGCGAAGGGCTCGGAAGAGGGGCTAGCAGCGCCCCCTCCGTCGCGCGGCTGCGCCGCGCGCCACCTCCCCCGCAAGCGGGGCAGGAGGGTGGCCCTCTCCTCCTCACCCGCATCGCGGGGGAGGTGGCGCGGCGCCGATAGGCGACGTGACGGAGGGGGCGCAGCTACCGCGCCAACCGCCCATCTTCCAGCGCCGCCGGCTCGAACGGGAAGATCACCGCAGGATCGGGCCTCTCCACGCCCTTGAGGATCTTCTTGTCGCCGGCCGCGTGCAGCAGCCAGCGGATGACGTTGAGCCGGGCGGCCTTCTTGTGGTCGGCGCGGACGCAGATCCAGGGCGCGACGTCGCTGTGGGTGCGCATCAGCATCTCGTCGCGGGCCTTGGTGTAGTCGTCCCACTTTTCCTGGGCGACGGCGTCCAGCGGGCTGGTCTTGAAGGCCTTCAGCGGGTCTTCGCGGCGGGATTTGAGGCGCTTGGCCTGCTCCTCGCGGCTGATGTCCAACCAGAACTTTACATAGCGCAGGCCGTTCTCGACCAGCATCCGCTCGAAGGCCGGGACATCGCGCAGGAACTGCTCCTGCTGCTGCGGCGTCGAAAAGTCCATCACCCGCTCGACGCCCGCCCGATTGTACCAGGAGCGGTTGAACAGCACCGCCTCGCCGCAGGCCGGCAGCCATTCGACATAGCGCTGAAAATACCACTCGCTGCGCTCGCGGTCGGTGGGCTTGGGCAGGGCCACGACCGTGGTGGCGCGCCGCGACAGGTGCTCGGTGATCCGGGCGATGACGCCGTCCTTGCCGGCGGCGTCGCGGCCCTCGAAGACCACGAGGATCTTGTCGCCGTCCTTGATGGCCTTTTTCTGCAGGGCGATCAGCGCCAGTTGCAGCTGGACGAGTTCGGCCTCGTCGTCGTCGGACTTGCTCATCTGCCGAGCCTACCCCCGGGCGCGTCGGTTAGGCTAGAAGGACGAAATGATCCGCCTTTTCGTTCCCAATGATCTGTCCGCCGGGGCCGGCGTCGTCCCCACCGTCGATCAGTCGCGCTACCTGACCTCGGTGATGCGTCTGTCGGTCGGCGCCGAGCTTTTGCTGTTCAACGGCCGCGACGGCGAGTGGCGGGCGACCCTCGTCGAGGCCACCAAGCGCGGCTGCCTGCTGAAGGCCGAAGAGCAGACGCGGCCGATGACGCTGGGCCCCGACCTCGACCTCATCGTCGCCATGGTCAAGCGCGGCCGCGTCGAGACCATCGTCGAGAAGGCCGCCGAGCTGGGCGCGCGCCGGGTGCGGCTGACCATCACGCGGCGGACCAATGTCGATTTCGTCAAGCTGGGGCGCCTGGACGCCATCGCCATGGAGGCCGCCGAGCAGACGGGGCGCCTCGACGTGCCCGAGGTCGCCGACCCCGAGAAGCTGGACAAGATCCTCGACGCCTGGGACCCGGCCCGGCGCCTGGTGTTCTGCGACGAGGGTGGCGACGCCAGGCCCATGATCGAGGCGCTGTCGGGGACAACCGGGCCTGCCGCGATCCTGATCGGTCCCGAGGGCGGCTTCGCCCCGGAGGAACGCGAGCGCCTGCGCGGGCTTGCTTTCGTCACGCCGGTGTCGCTGGGCCCGCGCATCCTGCGCGCCGACACGGCGGCCATTTCAGCCATGACCCTGTGGCAGGCTGCTGCCGGGGATTGGCGGTAGTCCGCAGATAAGCTCAAGGTGGCCCCTTGAGGTTCGCAAAGAAAACGCCCAACTGGGCGTGACTGATTAGGATCGCCGTCGGCGGAGAGTATGGGCCCTCTCTTTCCGCAGCACCGCAACACCCTGGGGAGGGACGGCTTGCATGGCCGACACCGCTAGCGTTCAGGAGCGTCAGCTGACGCTCGACGACCTCACCGCCTATTTCGCCAAGGGCTCCAAGCCCAAGGAAGCCTTCCGTGTGGGGGCCGAGCACGAGAAATTCGGCTTCTATCTGGGCTCGCATGAGCCCGTGCCCTACGAGGGCGACAAGGGCGTCCACGCCCTGCTGACCGGACTGCAGCGCTTTGGCTGGACGCCGGTCATGGAGGGCGAGGTCATCATCGGCCTCGAGCGCAACGGGGCCAATGTCAGCCTGGAGCCGGGCGGTCAGTTCGAGCTTTCGGGCGCGCCGCTCTCGACCATGCACGAGATCTGCGAGGAGACCGGCCAGCACCTGGACGAGGTCAAGACCGTCGCCGACGAGCTGGGCCTGGGCTTTACGGGTCTGGGCTTCTCGCCGAAGTGGACGCGCGAAGAGGTGCCGGTGATGCCCAAGGGGCGTTACGTGATCATGCGCAACTACATGCCCAAGGTCGGGAATCTCGGCCTCGATATGATGCTGCGCACCTGCACGGTGCAGGCCAATCTCGACTTCTCCAGCGAAGCCGACATGGTCGCCAAGTTCCGCATGAGCCTGGCTTTGCAGCCGATCGCCACGGCCCTGTTCGCCAATTCTCCGTTCACGGAAGGCAAGCCCAACGGCTTCCTGTCGGCCCGGGCCAATGTCTGGACCGACACCGATCCCAACCGCACGGGCCTCTTGGACTTCGTGTTCGAGGACGGCTTCGATTTCGAGCGCTACGCCCGCTACGCGCTGGATGTGCCGATGTATTTCGTCAAGCGCGGCGACAAGTACATCGACGTCGCCGGCCGGTCCTTCCGCGACTTCATCGAGGGCAAGCTGCCCGAGCTGCCGGGCGAGATCGCCACGATGAAGGACTTCGCCGACCACACGACCACGGCCTTCCCCGAAGTGCGGCTGAAGACGTATCTGGAGATGCGCGGCGCCGACGCCGGGCCCTGGAGCCGCCTGTGCGCCCTGCCGGCGCTGTGGACGGGCGTCTTCTACGATGACGCCGCGCTCGCCGCCGCGTGGGACCTCTGCAAGGACTGGACGCTGGAGGACCGCGAGGGCCTGCGTCGCGATGTGCCCAAGCTGGGCCTCAAGGCGCAAGTCGCCGGCCGCTCGGCCCAGGACGTGGCCAAGGATTTTGTCGCCGTCGCCAAGGCGGGTCTGAAGAACCGCGCCCAGTTGAACGGCGGCTTCCTGGACGAGACCATCTATCTGGGCGAGCTGGAGCAGATCGCCGACAGCGGGATCACCCCGGCCGAGAAGCTGCTGTCGCTGTACAACGGCGCCTGGGGCGGCGACATCGAACGGGTCTTCACCGACTGCGCGTACTAGTCGTCCGCGAGAGGCTGATCAGAGAATCGCCCGAACCGCTGCGATCAGGCCAATCCAAAGCCCGACCGTGGCGGCGAGCGCCAGAAGCCGGCCCCAGGCGAGGCGGCGTTGCGGTCGAATTGCGGTCGCGTGAACAGCCTGATCATAGGAGACGTAGGCCATGGTTTCCTCCGTGCGTCTCTGGCGGACGCTGGGGCGATGGTCGCGCTCCCAAGGGTCAAAAGCGCCTTAATTCGCGGTTTCGATCAAGGGGGCGCAATGTCGCGGTCGGGGTGTCCGCGTCGCCCGTTTCCCGTTCTGGATCGGGCATGGCGGGCCTGGGCTCTGGCGCCCGCGCAAGCCGTTGCTTGTGAAACCCTCTCCCGCGTGGTCTTCTCGCCGCCAAATTGGGGCCGGCGGGGACGATTTGACCAAATGGGGGGTCAGTTTCCGCCTCTCGTCACGTTCTAAGGCTAGCGTATGAACATCGTTATCGCCGTGGGCATCCTGGTCACGCTCGTGACCGGGATCCCGGTTCTTCTTCAATTGCTGAAAGGCCATCCGCGCGGCCTGATCATCTGTTTCCTGGCCGAGATGTGGGAGCGCTTCTCCTACTACGGCATGCGCGCCATCCTGATCTTCTACCTGACGCAGCACTTCCTGTTCGATCCGAAGGCCGCGTCCGGGCACTACGGCTCGTACACCGCGCTCGTCTATCTGGTGCCGCTGATCGGCGGCTTCCTGGCCGACAAGTGGCTGGGCACGCGCAAGGCTGTGGCGTTCGGCGCCGTCCTGCTGGTGGCCGGCCACCTGGCCATGGCGATCGAGGGCAAGCCCGCCGTCCAGACCCTGACCTATCAGGGCGCGACCTACGAGTTCCAGGCCGAGGGCCGCGGTCAGAACCGCGAAGCCAAGCTGGTGGTCGACGGCAAGGCCTATGAGGTCGCCGCGACCAAGGTCGGCGATTTCGAGATCAAGGGCCTGCCCGCCAACGCGCCGCTGCCCGCCGTTCTGCCCAAGGCCGACTACAAGCTGGACGTCGCGGGCCGCGACCCGCTGTACCTGAACATCTTCTGGTTCTCACTGTCGCTGATCATCCTGGGCGTCGGCTTCCTGAAGCCGAACATCTCGACCATCGTCGGCCAGCTCTATCCGCAGGGCGATCCGCGCCGCGATCCGGGCTTCACCCTCTACTACTACGGCATCAATCTGGGTTCGTTCTGGGCCTCGATCCTGTGCGGCCTGCTGGGCGTCAATGTCGGCTGGTGGGCGGGCTTTGGCCTCGCCGGCGTCGGCATGCTGGCCGGCTTCATCGTCTTCGTGCTGGGCAAGCCCTGGCTGGACGGCAAGGCCGAACCGCCGGAGCCCAAGGTGCTGAAGGAAAAGGTCGCCGGTCCGATCAACCGCGAACTGGCCATCTACGGCCTGTCTCTGGTGGGCCTCATCGGGATCTTCTTCCTGGTGCAGTTCAACGCCATCGTCGGGGTCGCCCTCAACATCGGCATCCTGGCCTCGCTGGGCTATATCGGCTTCTTCATGTTCACCAAGTGCGCCAAGGAAGAGCGCGAGCGCCTGGCGCTGGCCGTGTTCCTGATCTTCGGCGCGGTGGTGTTCTGGACCCTGTTTGAACAGGCCGGCTCGTCGCTCAGCCTGTTCGCCGCCACCAATGTCCAGCTGGATCTGGTCCGCGAGCCGGTCCGGCTGTTCAGCGGCGCGGTGACCCTGGCCACGCCTGACCAGCTGGCCAAGGCCGGCATCGACGCGGCCTCGACCTTCTGGGTCGACACCAGCTTCAACGCCCCGCAGACCCAGGCGCTGAACGCCGGCTGGATCCTGATCTTCGCGCCCGTGTTCGCGGCGGTGTGGACGTTCCTGGGCGCGCGCGGCAAGGACCCGAACCCGGTGATCAAGTTCGGCCTGGCCCTGATCCAGGTCGGCGCCGGCTTCCTGCTGCTGCAGTGGGGCTCCACCTTCGCCGACGGCGCGTTCAAGCTGCCGCTGATCTTCCTGGTGCTGATGTACATGCTGCACACCACCGGCGAGCTGTGCATGTCGCCGGTCGGCCTGTCGCAGATGACCAAGCTGTCGCCCGCCTCGGTGGTGTCGTTCATGATGGCCGTCTGGTTCCTGGCCGTGGCCATCGCCCAGTGGGTCGGCGGCAAGATCGCCGGTCTGGCGGCCACCGAGACGGTCGGCGGCCAGGTGCTGGACCCCGGCGCGGCCCTGGCCGCGTCGCTGAAGGTCTTCAACATCATCGGCCTGGTGGCGGTGGCGATCGGGATCGGCTTCCTCTTGCTGTCGCCGGTCCTCAAGAAGTGGTCGCACGGCGCCGACAACGTCGGCGCGCCCAAGAAGGCCTAAGGCGGCGTCCTAAGCAAAGAGGGGCCCCGGCGACGATCCGGGGCCCCTCGCGGAGACGTGGAGGGGACCACGTCTCACCTTCGGGTGAGACGGTCCTCGCGGTGGCTCAAACCGCGGGGACCGCTTCCGCTCCCAACCCGAACGGTCAGGACAATGGCGTCCTGGGTTCGACGGTGCCTCTCGGCTCCCCTTGAGGGAAGTTACAAGCCGGACAGGTGGATTAAACCTTTGCAAGGTGGCGCCGGGCCGCGACCCGTCCGCCGTGGGGCCCAGGCGCAGGTGAGGTTATGAGCCGACTTTCGATCCCCCTCGCCCTCGCTGATCTGAACGCGCCTGACGGCGCGGCGCTGCTGGCGCTGAACAACGCCCACGCCGTGGAATTGTCCTGGCTGGAGCCCGAGCGGCTGGCGCATCTGGTCGCGCAGGCGTTTCTGGCGCGGCGTGTCGGCGTGGCCGACGCCCTCTTGCTGACCTTCGACCAGGACGCCGACTACGACAGCCCCAACTTCCTGTGGTTTCGCGAGCGCTATCCGACGTTCGTCTATGTCGACCGCGTCGTCGTCGCCGACAGCGCGCGGGGCAGGGGGCTGGCCAAGGCGCTCTATGACGACCTCTTCGCCGCAGCCACGGCGGCGGGCCACGCGCGGATCGTCTGTGAGGTCAATTCCGACCCGCCCAACCCCGCCTCGGACGCCTTCCATGCGGCGCTCGGCTTTGTCCCGGTGGGGACGGCCGAGATCCATGGCGGGAAGAAGACGGTGACGTATCTGGAGCGGCGGCTTTAGCGCTGAGAAGCGCCCCCCCCCCGTCGCATCGCCTACCGGCGTTGCGCCACCTCCCCCGCGAGCGGGGCAGGAAGCTCTGAGTGATCGCTCTCCTCACCCGTGAAACGGGGGAGGTGGCGCGCTGCGGATACGCGGCGTGACGGTGGGGGCGCTTTCGGACGTCCCCTTAGACCGCCGTCCCGCCCACGGTCAGGCCGGTGATCTTCAGCGACGGCTGGCCCACGCCCACCGGCACGCCTTGGCCCGACTTGCCGCAGACGCCGATACCGGGGTCGAAGTCGAAGTCGTTGCCGATCATCGTCACGCGGGTCAGCGCGCTGGGGCCATCGCCGATCAGGGTGGCGCCCTTCACGGGGGCGGTGATCTTGCCGTCTTCGACGAGGTAGGCCTCGGTGCACTGGAAGACGAACTTGCCGTTGGTGATGTCGACCTGGCCGCCGCCGAAATTGGCGCAGTAGAGGCCGCGCTTCAGCGAGGCGATCATCTCTTGCGGATCGTGCTCGCCGGCCAGCATGCCGGTGTTGGTCATGCGCGGCATGGGCATGTGGGCGTAGGACTGACGGCGGCCGTTGCCGGTGGCCTTCATGCCCATCAGGCGGGCGCTCATCCGATCGTGCATGTAGCCGACGAGAATGCCGTCCTCGATCAGGATGGTGCGCTCGGTGGGGGTGCCCTCGTCATCGACCGTCAGAGAGCCGCGGCGACCGGGGATCGATCCGTCGTCGAAGACGGTGACGCCGGGGGCGGCCACGCGCTCGCCGATGCGGCCTGAAAAGGCGCTGATGCCCTTGCGGTTGAAGTCGCCTTCCAGGCCGTGGCCGACGGCCTCGTGCAGCAGCACGCCGTTCCAGCCCGGACCCAGCACCACGTCCATCTCGCCGGCGGGGCAGGCGACGGCGTCCAGATTCACCAGCGCCATGCGCAGGGCCTCATCGACCTGATCCTGCCACTTGTCGGGGCTGATCCAGGCGGCGAAGCCGGCGCGGCCGCCGGCGCCGGACGAGCCGCTCTCGCGGCGGCCGTCCTTCTCGACGGTGACCTGGACATTGACGCGCACCAGCGGGCGGACGTCCCGGATCAGCCGGCCGTCGGCGCGCAGGATCTCGACGACGCGGCGCTCGCCGGCCATCGAGGCCATCACTTGCACGACGCGCGGATCGCGGGCGCGGGCGAAGGCGTCGATCTCCTGCAGCAGGGCGACCTTGTCGGAGAAGTCCGGCGCGCTGACCGGATTGTCCTCGCCATAGAGTTTCTCGTTGGTGGCGCGCGGTCCTTCGGCGCTGACGCCGGCGTGCCCGCGCTTGGCCAGGCTCGCCGAATCAGAGGCGCGGCGGATGGCGGCCTCGGAAATCTCGGCGGCGTGGGCGTAGCCTGCCGTCTCGCCGGCCACCACGCGCAGGCCAAAGCCCTCGCCCGAATCGTAGGAGGCGCTCTTGAGGCGTCCATCGTCGAAGACGAAGGCCTCGCTCTCGGAGCGTTCGAGGAACAGTTCGCCGTCGTCGGCGCCGGCCAGGGCTTCGCCCAGGATCGCGCGGGCGCGGTCAGGATCGACGCCGGCTGCGTCCAGGATCGAAAGGGAAGAGGCGGGGATCGGAGCGTTCATGGTCCTACAGGTAAGACTTCCGAACGCGCTCGTCACCCCGCCCCTTTTGTCGCGGATCAGTACTCGCGGCGGATATCGCCCGAGCCGGTGATCTCGCTGGTCACCGACTTGGGCTCGGTGCGCAGCTCGACATCGCCGCTGCCGGAGATGTCGATCTTGGCCTTGTCCGTGGCGAAGACCGCGCCGCCGCCGCTGCCCGAGACGTCGATGGTGGCGTCCTTGGCCTTCAGCGCGGCCAGGTCGGCATAGCCCGAGCCGGCGTTGTCGACGGTGACCGTCTCGGTCTTGCCCTCGGCCTCGACGTCGCCGCTGCCCGAGATATCCAGCCCCAGGGCCGGGTGCTCGTAGCGGCGGATATCGAGATCGCCCGAGCCGCGCACCTCGAAGCGGGTGACGTCGGGCGCCACGACCGTGATCTTCATCCGGTCGCGATCGCTACGCACCTGCAGCCCGTCCGGGCCCAAGGTCATGACGGCGCTGTCGGCCAGATTGATGTCGTCGAGGCTGATGCGGCCGCCGTCGACCTTCAGGCGATCGACATAGGTCTTGGGCCCGGAGACGACGATCTTGGCCTCTGCGCCTTGGACGAAGACGACGTCGACCGGCAGGTCGATGATCAGCGTGTCCTTGCCCGTCCAGGGCAGGGTGCGATCGACCATCGGCGACGGCGCTCCGCCGGCGCCAACGTGGCGGACGGTGTGGATCACCTTGCCGTTGTCGTCGGTGATGGTCACCGAGGCGCTGTCCCCAAACGGGATCGTCCAGCCTTTGGTCATCAGTTCAGGGCCGGCGATGGCCGCCACCCCAGCGAAGCAACCGACCGCGAGGGCGAAGCTCGCCCCGGCGACGATGAGCGTATTGCGGATCAACATGGTCCCCTCCTCTCCGCTCAAGCTTGTTCCATGGCCGGCTTCAGCAGCCGGAAGTGCAGGCGGGCGTACCAGACGACCGCATTGAAGACCCCGACCGTCACCACCGTCAGCAGCGAGCCGATGAAGGTGGCCACGCCCATCAGGCCGATGCCCGTCAGGAAGGCGGTGATCGGCCCTCCGGGCGGCGAGGCCAGCGGACCTGCGGCGAAGATGAAGCCGCCGACGAAGAAGATCGTCACCACGGCGACCAGGAAGCCGAACAGCGTGGCCAGCACGCCCATCAGCAGGGGCAGCAGGAAGATCACGTCGATGGCCCCCAGGCCGATCAAGGCGATGATCGCGGCCATGGCGTTGGACGGGGTCTTCTTCTCCTCCCACTGCTTGAGGCCGGCCTCGGCGCGCAGCTCGCGGGCCAGGCGATCGGGATCGCCCAGGGCGGCGGCGACCTCGGCCTCGGTGCGACCGGCGGCCTGGGCGTCGGCGAAGTGCGCCTCGTGATCGGCGACGATGTCGGCGATCGTGGTGGCCGGCAGGCCCGACAGGCCCCGGCGCAGGCGGGTGATGAACTCGGCGCGGGTCATGCAGCGGCTCCCACGATGTTGTTCACCGCGGTGGCGAACGCGGTCCATTCGGCCTTCTGCTGCGCCAGGCTCTCGCGCCCGGCGGCGGTGAGGCGGTAGTATTTGCGCGGCGGGCCGCTCTGGCTTTCCACCAGATAGGTCTCGACCAGGCCATCCGACTGCATGCGGCGCATCAGCGGATAGATCGTCCCTTCCCCCATATCGATGTCCCTCGTGAGCCTGCTGGCGATCTCGTAGGCGTAGCTGTCGGCGTGCGAGAGCAGGGCCAGCACACAGAGCGCCAGCACGCCTTTCTTCAGTTGGATTTCAATTGTTTCCGGCACGGCGTCCTTGCCTCCGTTGATGCTCCCTTGTACCGCCCGGTACTGAGCGGTGCAAGGTACCTACTCATGAATGATACGTAATGATCCGGACGCCGAATCCGGGGGTTTCTGAGAGGCATTCGCGACTGAACCCCCTCGGGGCGGGGGTTACGGGCTGTTCCCATGCTCAGCGCGTGGGCTCTGGCGCTTGGCAAGGGCTGGCGATGCGCGTATGCAGCCTCCGGACCGACAATCGGGCGGGCTGGGCGTCGACACGCGACTCATTTTGAGCAAAGTCGATTGCGCAGGACCTTATCGACAGTCGTAATGTGCATGTCGGCGCGGCGCGGGCCTTGATCGGGCTCAAATCGCCGCCGAAACGGGCCGTGAGGGATATGAAGGCGCAATTTTCGGGGATTCGGCGGATCATGACGGGCGCGTCCGCCCTCGCCGCTACGATGATGTTCGCGGGACACGCGCTCGCGGAAGATCTGATGGGCCAGCCGACGCCGGGGGCCATCGACCTCCAGCCGGCCGCGTCGGAGCTGAAGCACCACGCGATCTGGTTCCATGACTGGATCCTGATGCCGATCATCACGGCCATCACCCTGCTGGTGCTGGGCCTGCTGATCTGGATCGTTGTTCGCTACAACAAGAAGGCGAACCCGGTCGCCGCCAAGTTCAGCCACAACACCATGATCGAGGTGATCTGGACGGTCGTGCCGGTCGCGATCCTGATGGTCATCGCCATCTTCTCGTTCCGCCTGCTGTTCCACTACAACGACATGCCCAAGCCGGACCTGACCGTGAAGGCCACGGGCTATCAGTGGTACTGGGGCTACGAGTACCCGGACCAGAAGGTCAGCGAAATCATCTCGCTGCCGCTGACCAAGGAACAGGCCGAGGCCAAGAAGGTCCCGTATCTGCTGGCCGCCGACAACGCGATGGTCGTTCCGGTGAACAAGGTCGTCCGGGTTCAGGTCACCGCCGCCGACGTGATCCACGCCTTCGCCCTGCCGGCCTTCGGTCTGAAGACCGACGCGATTCCCGGCCGCCTGAACGAAACCTGGTTCAAGGCCGATCGCACCGGCGTGTTCTACGGCCAGTGCTCGGAGCTGTGCGGCGTCGACCACGCCTTCATGCCGATCGAGATCAAGGTCGTGACCCAAGCCGAGTTCGACGCCTGGGTTAAGGCCAAGACCGCTCCGCCCGCGCCTGCGGCCGCTCCGGCTGAAGCCCCCGCGGCTTCGGGCGCGACCCCCGCCTCGGCTCCGGCCGCCCCCGCTTCCGTTCCGGCCGCGGCTCCTGCCGCGCCGGCGGCCTAAGAATACGATCGTAGGATAGACGTCAGATGGCTTCCGCCGCAGACACTCACGACCACGCCCACGACGACGACCACAAGCCGCCGTTCTTCGCTCGCTGGTTCTTCTCCACGAACCACAAGGACATCGGCACGCTGTACATCCTGTTCGCCATCATGGCGGGCATCGTCGGTGGCGCGCTTTCGGGCCTCATCCGCTGGGAGCTGATGGCGCCGGGCATTCAGGTGTTCTCCGACACCGGCATGCTGGCCCAGATGGGCATCTTCAAGGGCAAGCACGGCTATAACGCCGTCGTCACCGCCCACGCCCTGATCATGATCTTCTTCATGGTCATGCCTGCGATGATCGGCGGGTTCGGCAACTGGTTCGTTCCGATCATGATCGGCGCGCCGGACATGGCCTTCCCGCGGATGAACAACATCTCGTTCTGGCTGCTGATCGCCGCCTGGATCCTGCTGGTCCTGTCGATGTTCGTCGACGGCGGCCCGGGCCACGGCTTCGGCGGTGGTTGGACGATCTATCCGCCGCTGTCGACCATCGGTCACAAGGGTCCGGCCATGGACCTGGCGATCCTGTCGCTCCACCTGGCCGGCGCCTCGTCGATCCTGGGCGCGATCAACTTCATCACCACGATCTTCAATATGCGCGCGCCGGGCATGACCCTGCACCGCATGCCGCTGTTCGTCTGGTCGGTGCTGATCACCGCCTTCCTGCTGCTGCTGTCGCTGCCCGTCCTGGCCGGCGCCATCACCATGCTGCTGACCGACCGTAACTTCGGCACCCACTTCTTCGACCCGGCCGCCGGCGGCGACCCCGTCATGTTCCAGCACCTGTTCTGGTTCTTCGGCCACCCGGAAGTGTACATCCTGATCCTGCCGGGCTTTGGCATCATCAGCCACATCGTCTCGACCTTCTCCAAGAAGCCGGTCTTCGGCTACCTGGCGATGGCCTATGCGATGGTCGCCATCGGCTTCGTCGGCTTCGTCGTGTGGGCGCACCACATGTACACGGTCGGCATGAGCATCAACCTGCGCGCCTACTTCGTGGCCGCCACGATGATCATCGCCGTCCCGACCGGCGTGAAGATCTTCAGCTGGATCGCCACGATGTGGGGCGGTTCGCTCAGCTTCAAGACGCCCATGCTGTGGGCGATCGGCTTCATCTTCCTGTTCACGGTCGGCGGCGTCACCGGCGTCGTCCTGTCGAACGCCGGCATCGACTACACCCTGCACGACACCTACTACGTGGTGGCCCACTTCCACTACGTGCTGTCGCTGGGCGCGGTGTTCGCCATCTTCGCGGGCTTCTACTACTGGTTCGAGAAGATGTGGGGCGTGAAGTACAACGAGTTCCTCGGTGCGGCCCACTTCTGGATCATGTTCATCGGTGTGAACCTGATCTTCTTCCCGCAGCACTTCCTGGGCCTGCAAGGCATGCCGCGTCGCTATGTCGACTATCCGGACGCCTTCACCCTGTGGAACTACGTGTCGACGGTCGGCTACATGATCACCGTCGTTGGTGTCGGCGTGTTCATGCTGGTGCTGATCGAGGCGGCGATCCGTCGCCGCAAGGCCGAGGCCAACCCGTGGGGCGAAGGCGCCACCACGCTGGAATGGACCCTGTCCTCGCCGCCGCCGTTCCACCAGTTCAGCGAACCGCCGGTGATCAAGGGCGACGACCACCACTAGGGTGAACCGTCGTCCGTAACCGGACCTAAAAAGGGGGGGCGCGGGCGGGATCCTTAAGGGTCCGGGCCGCGCCCCTCGCCTGTTCAAGACCTGTATGTTTTGGATCGATGTCAAAGACAGCCGCCATGACGTCTGACAGCGCCGAGACGACCCCGCTGCGGGATTCGTCGGAAACCGCCCGCTGGCAGGACTATTTTCAGCTGATGAAGCCGCGCGTCATGTCGCTGGTGGTCTTCACCGGTCTGACGGGCCTCCTGGCCGCGCGCGCGCCGATCCATCCCGTGCTGGCCGCCATCGCCGTGCTCTGCATCGCCGTGGGCGCGGGCGCCTCGGGCGCGCTCAACATGTGGTACGACGCCGACATCGACCAGAAGATGCGCCGCACGCGCGGCCGCCCCGTTCCGGCCGGCAAGATCAAGGGCGAGGAAGCCGCCTCGCTGGGCGTGGTTTTGTCCCTGCTGTCGGTGATGTTCCTGGGCTTCGCGGTCAATTGGCTGGCCGCCGGCCTCCTGGCCTTCACGATCGTCTTCTACGCGGTCGTCTACACGATGTGGCTCAAGCGCTGGACGGCGCAGAACATCGTCATCGGCGGCCTTGCGGGCGCGCTGCCGCCCGCCATCGGCTGGGCCGCCGCCACGGGCTCGGCGCCCCTGAACGCCTGGCTGATGGTGGCGATCATCTTCTTCTGGACGCCGCCGCACTTCTGGGCGCTGTCGCTGTATGTCACCACCGACTACGCCAAGGCCGGCGTGCCGATGCTGCCCGTGGTCAAGGGCGCGCGCGAGACGCGCAAGCAGATCCTGCTCTACAGCCTGATCCTGTTCCCGATCTGCCTGTCGCCGGTGCTGACGGGCCTGGGCGGCCCGATCTATCTGGCCGTGTCGGGTCTTGGTGGCCTCGTTTTCCTGCTGCTGGCCTGGCGCGTGTTCGCCAGCAAGGCCGGCGACGCCGCCGATCCGCGCGTAGCCGACCGCGCCCTCTATGACGTCACCGAGGATGAGAAGGCCGCCGGGGCCAAGGCCGCCCGCAATCTGTTCGCCTTCTCGATTCTCTACCTCTTCGCCCTGTTCGCCGCCCTGCTGGGCGAGGCGGTCACGGGCGTTCGCCCCTTGGAGCTCCTGAAGTGAATCAACCGGTCGAAACCGACGCGGCGCAACAGGCCGCCAAGAAAGCCCGTGACGGACGCAACCTGGCCCTCGCCTTGGGCCTGGTCGCCTTCGTCGTTCTCGTGTTCGTGGTCACCCTCGTGAGGCTCGGCGGAAATGTCGCAAAACCCCACATCTAACGACGATCTCACCCCGCAGCAGCAGATGGCGCGTCGCAACAAGAAGGTTGCGGTCATCTGCGTGGCGACCTTCTGCGGCATGATCGGCGCGGCCTATGCGTCGGTGCCGCTCTACAAGCTGTTCTGCCAGGTGACCGGCTTCGACGGCACGGTCCGCCGTGCCGAGGTGGCCCCGACCCGTGTGCTGGATCGCAAGATCACCGTACGATTCGACGCCAATATCCGTGAGCTGCCCTGGCGCTTCCAGGCGCTGCAGCCCAAGCAGGATATCCGCATCGGCGATACGGGTCTGACCTTCTTCAAGGTCACCAACCCTACGGACAAGCCGATCACGGGACGCGCGCTCTATAACGTCGTGCCGGAACAGGCGGGGCCGTACTTCCAGAAGCTGGAGTGCTTCTGTTTCACCAGCCAGACGATCCAGCCTGGCCAGACCGTAGAGTTCCCGGTGGTCTACTTCGTAGATCCCCAATATGCGGACGACCCTGAAACGAAGGGAAAGCCTGAGATCACCCTCAGCTACACCTTCTTCCCGGCGGTCGACGACGACAAGCCGGGGCAAGTCGCGGCCGCGACAACGCCCCGCATCGTGGACCCCCTTGGCGGCGCACCGTCGAGAGGTCTATAGCATTCGGCATACACGCATAGGCGGGGGGACCGGCCGTGCGTCTAGAGGGATATAAGGGTTAGCAGCAACATGGCCGGCGCCGTCAAACACGACTACCACATCCTTCCGCCCAGCCCGTGGCCCTTCGTGGGCTCGGCCGCCGCCACCGTTATGGCCATCGGCCTGATCGGTTGGCTCAAGGGCGGCGTGCTCGGCATCGAGAAGGGCAACTGGGCCATTTTCGCCGCGGGCATGGCCGGCATCCTCTACACGATGTTCGGCTGGTGGGCCGATGTCGCCAAGGAATCGAAGGCGGGGGATCACACCCCGGTCGTCTCGATCGGCCTGCGCTACGGCATGATCCTGTTCATCGCCTCGGAAGTGATGTTCTTCGTGGCGTGGTTCTGGATGTTCTTCGAGATGGCGCTGTTCCACGAGCACCGCACCCTCTCGACGATCGAAGAAGTTCGCACCGCCTGGGCCGCCTGGCCGCCGGCCGGTGTCGAGACGGTCTCGGCCTGGCACCTGCCGCTGATCAACACCCTGACCCTGCTGCTCTCGGGCACGACGGTCACCTGGGCGCACCACGCGCTGCAGGTCGGCGACCGCAAGGGCGCCAAGTGGGGTCTGATCCTGACCATCGTGCTGGGCTGCCTGTTCACCGCCATCCAGGTGTACGAGTACGCGCACATCAACCACGAGCAGCTGTTCTACTCGGAAGCCGCCGCCAATTCGGGCCTCTATGGTTCGACCTTCTTCCTGGCCACGGGCTTCCACGGCTTCCACGTCTTCGTGGGCACGCTGTTCCTGATCGTCTGCCTGATCCGCCTGATGACCGGCGCCTTCACGCCCCAGAAGCACTTCGGCTTCGAAGCGGCCGCCTGGTACTGGCACTTCGTTGACGTGGTCTGGCTGTTCCTGTTCGCGTTCATCTACGTGATCTTCGGGGCCTCGGCCCACTAGATCAGAAGATCCACGGGGGCCCGGAACGCCAGACAGCGTTCCGGGCCTTTTTCGTTTGAGGGCGGTGCGCCGCCCTCGTCCTTCGACAGGCTCAGGATGAGGGCCACTGTCGACGACATAGAAATCCTCACCCTGAGCTTGTCGAAGGGCGTGGATTTCGGGCCAAGGTTCGAATGACAAAAGTGAACCCCTACGCCGCCGGCGCGCGCGGTCTGTGCCCCCACTGCGGCGAGGGCTATCTGTTCGACGGTTTTCTCAAGGTGGCGCCCCGCTGCGAGGCCTGCGGCTTTGACCTTGGCAAGCATGAGACCGGCGACGGCGCGGCGACCTTCGTCATCCTGATCGCCGGCGCGATCTGCGCCTTTGGGGCGCTGTTCTCGATGTTTGCCTGGAACTGGCCGGTCTGGGTGTCGCTGGTGGTCTGGCTGCCGGCCGTGGTGGCGATCAGCCTCGGCCTGATGCGTCCGGCCAAGGGCCTGATGGTCGCCGCCCAGATCGCGCAGAAGGCCTCGGAAGCGGGACGCGACCATGTCTGAGATTTCGACCGGCAAGACACGCTTTCCCTTCGGCCTGACGATCGCCACCGCCATCGCCTTTGCCATCCTGTGCGGCCTGGGGAGCTGGCAGCTGCAGCGCCTTCACTGGAAGGAGGGCGTACTGGCCCGGCTCGAGGCGCTGAAGACCGCGCCGGCCCTGCCGCTGGTCCAGGTGCTGACCGCCGAGGCGCGGCCAGAGGATCTGGCCTGGACCCGGGTCAGCGTCGACTGCGGCGATGTGGGCGGGGAGCCCTTGCCGCTGGTCTATGGCGTCCGTGACGGCGACGTCGTCTGGCGCGCCCAGTCGCCGTGCGCGGTGCTGGCCGGTCCCTACAACATGATCCTGGTCGATCGCGGCGTCGTGCCCGGCCTGACCGGCCAGGTCCCCACCGGCGCCGCGCGCCTTTGCGGCTCCTCGGCGTGTTGTCGGCGTGCTCAGCCCGATCGAGCAGCTGGGCGGCGACCGCGCCAAGGTCCTGGAGCGCTTCGCCGATCGCAAGCCCGCCCCGCTGGTGCTGATGGTCGAACAGGAAACGCCCGCGCCCGAAGGCCTGACGCCCACGCCGCTACCGGCAGAAATTTCCAATCGGCATCTGGAATACGCCCTTACGTGGTTTGGTCTTGCCGTAACCCTGCTGTTTATCTATGCCGCCATGCTCTGGCGGAGACTGAGACCCTGATGCGTTACGTTTCGACCCGCGGCCAGTCCGCACCCATCGGCTTCCTCGACGCCGTCCTGGCCGGCCTGGCCCCCGACGGTGGCCTGTACGTGCCCGCCGAATGGCCCAGCCTCACGGCCAAGCAGATCGCCGCCTTCGCCGGCAAGCCCTATGCCGAGGTCGCCGCCGCCGTGGTCGGCAAGTTCGTGGGCGACGACATTCCCGCCGACGACTTGCTCCAGATGTGCGAGGAGGCCTACGCCACCTTCGCCCACACCGCTGTGACGCCGGTAAAGCAACTGACTGCCAACCGCTATCTGCTGGAACTGTTCCACGGACCGACCCTGGCGTTCAAAGATGTTGCGATGCAGCTCTTGGGCCGCCTCTACGACTATGTGCTCGAGCGCCAGTCGCGGAAGATGACCATCATCTGCGCCACTTCGGGCGACACCGGCGGCGCGGCCGTCGAAGCGTTCCGGGGCCGCAAGAACGCCCGCATCGTCGCGCTCTTCCCCGAGGGCCGCATCAGCGAGGTGCAGCGCCGGTTCATGACCACCGCGACCGACGCCAATGTCGCCTGCGTCTCGGTGCTGGGTTCGTTCGACGACTGCCAGGCCATCGTCAAGCAGGCCTTCCAGGACGACCAGTTCCGCCACGCGGTGGACCTGTCGGGCGTCAACTCGATCAACTGGGCGCGGATCGCGGCCCAGAGCGTCTATTACTTCACCGCCGCCGTGGCCCTGGGCGCCCCGGCGCGCGAAGTGGCCTTCGTGGTGCCGACCGGCAATTTCGGCGACGCCTACGCCGCCTTCGTGGCCAAGACGCTGGGCCTGCCGATCCATTCGGTGACCGCCGCCACCAACAGCAACGACATCCTGGCCCGCGCCTTCGAGGACGGCCGCTATTCGCGCGGCGCGGTGGCCGCCACCCAGAGCCCGGCCATGGACATCCAGGTCGCCTCGAACTTCGAGCGTCTCTATTTCGAGGCCGTGCGTCGCGACGGGGTCGAGACCGGCCGCGCCTTCCGCGCGTTCGCCGACACCGGCCTGCTGGACATCCCGCCCGCCGCCCATGCCTGGATGCGCGAGCTGTTCCGCGGCGCCGCCGTCAGCGAGGCCGACACCGCCAAGACCATGCTCTCGACGCTGAACGAAACGGGCGAGGTCGTCGATCCGCACACGGCTGTCGGCCTGGCCGCCGCCCAGGGCGTCCGGATCGATCCGGCCATCCCGGTCGTGGTGCTGTCGACCGCCCATCCGGCCAAGTTCCCAGAGGCGGTTCAGGCCGCCACGGGCCTGCTGCCCTCGACCCCGCGCGCCACGCCCGACCTCTCCAAGAAGCCGGAAAAGTTCGAGCGTCTGCCCGCGGATGGATCGTCGGTGAAGGCCTTTGTGCGGACCTTCGCGGCGAATAGTTGAGCTAAAGCTGGCGTTTAGGGGCGCGAACACTTAGATAGCGCGCCTCATGACCGCTTCCTTGCGCACCCTGAAGAACGGCGTCCGCGTCGTCTGCGACCCGATGCCCGGCCTCGAAACCCTGGCCCTGTCCGTCGTGGCGGGCCGGGGCGCGGCCTATGAGGACCCGGCGCGCTCGGGCTGGTCGCACCTTCTGGAACACATGGTGTTCAAGGGCGCCGGCTCACGTTCGGCCCGTGACATCGTCGAGGTGATCGAGAACCAGGGCGGGTCGATCAACGCCGCCACGGGCTATGAGCGCACCAGCTTCCAGGTCCGGGCGCTGAAGGGCGGCCTGGACCTTGGCATGGACGTCATCGCCGACCTGGTGCGCCGCCCGACGCTGGATCCCGCCGATCTGACCCGGGAGAAGCAGGTCGTCGCCCAGGAGATCGCCGAGGCCGCCGACGCGCCCGACGACTATGTCTTCGACCTGATCCAGCGGGCCAGCTGGGGCGACCATCCCGTCGGCCGCCCGATCCTCGGAAGCGACGAGACCGTCAACGCCGCCAGCGTCGAGGCGCTGTCGGACTGGCGCGGCGATCTCTACGCGGCCGATCGCCTGGTGATCGCCGCCACCGGCGCGGTCGAGGAGGCTGAGCTGATGGCCGCCGCCGAGCGGGCGTTCGGCGATCTGCCGGCGACGCCGGGCGTCGGGCTTGCGCAGTCCGCCGCCTTTGTCGGCGGCCCGCAGGCCGAGGCGCGCAAGCTCGAACAGGCGCATCTGGTCTTCATGCTGCCCGCCTGCGGCGCGCGGGAGGACGACTATTTCGCCCTGCGAATCTTCGCCGAATGCCTGGGCGGCGGCATGTCCTCGCGCCTCTTCCAGGAGGCCCGCGAGAAACGCGGTCTGGCCTACAACATCGACGCCTATGCCGACACCTATGCCGACCACGGCGCGCTGGGGATCTATGCGGGCTGCGCGGCGAGCGACGCGGTCGAGACCGCCAAGGTCTGCGCCGACGAACTGATCAAGCTGGCCGACCGGATCGAAGAGGCGGAATTGGCCCGCGCCAAGGCGCAGCTGAAGGCGCACATGTTCATGGCCCGCGAGCAGCCGCTGTCGCGCGCTGAGCAGGGGGCTGGGCAGGTGCTGCTGTTTGACCGTCTCTATCCGCCCGCTGAACTGGCGCGGGAAGTCGACGCCGTGACGCCACAGGACGTCGCCCGTCTGGGTCAGCGCCTATTGGCGGCCGGCCGCGCCGCGACGGCCGTGCTGGGGGCGAAGTCGGCGCTCAAGGCCGGCGAAGTCTTCGACAAGGCGTTGTTCTCGGCGGCCTGACGGTCGAAGATGGCTGCGTGTCCGTTTTGCTGCCGTTTCTGAGTCCTCGTCCCCGCCTGCGGTTGCAGGGTCGTGCGGTCTATCTGAGGCCGCCGATGCAGCGGGACTACGCGCCGTGGGCGGCCCTTCGCAGCCAGTCGCGCGCCTTTCTCGAACCCTGGGAGCCGACCTGGCCGGAGCACGATCTCAGCCGCGCGGCGTTCCGGGCGCGGCTGGCCGCCTATGCCCGCGAACTGGAGCTTGGCGAGGCCTATCCGTTCTTCATCTTCCGGCGCGAGGACGACGCGCTGCTGGGTGCGATCCGGCTGTTTCACGTGCGGCGCGGTGTGTCGCTGACGGGAACCATCGGCTACTGGCTGGGTGAGCCTTATGTCCGCCAGGGGCATATGGCCGACGCCGTCGAAACCTTGATCCGTTTCGCCTTTCACGGGCTTGGTCTCCACCGCCTGGAGGCTGCATGCATGCCGGAAAACCACGCCTCGGCCGCGTTACTCGCGAAATGCGGGTTTTCCGAGGAGGGATATGCCCACGCTTATTTGAAAATTAACGGCGCTTGGCGAGATCATCGTCTGTTCGGCTTGGTGGCGCCCGAGTAGCGCCACGGCTTTCGCCGAAACGGTTAGGACGGGTATGTCTTTTCGGACAGGCGAACGACGAATCTGGGACGCGACGGCCACGCTTGAGGCGCTGGGCGCGGCGGACGTCGCCCTGTGGATCTGGGAGCCCGAAACCGACAGGTTGCGTCTGAACGGCGCGGCGCGCGCCTTGGGCCTTGGGCCGCTGGCGCCTGAATGCTCGTCGGCCGCCTTCCGCGCCCTGGCCCTGCCGCAGGATCGCGCCCAGGCCGAAGAGGTCCTGAAGCCGCGTGAACCGGGCAGCGAAGTCGTCGCCCGCTTCCGCGTGCGCGGCGGCGAGACCTGCCTCTGGCGCGGCGTCTGGCTGGAAGAGGGCGTGCGCGCCGCCGGCGTCGTGGCGCCCGAAACGAAATTCTCCGCGTCCGAGCTTTGCGACCTGACCGGACTTCTGGACCGTCGCAGCTTCCTCGCCCGCGCCCGCGAGCGCCTGGCGCAGGAGGGGACCCACCAGTTGGTCGTCGCCGACCTCGACCGACTGCGTCGCCTGAACGAGGCGCTGGGTCACGAGCGCGCGGACCTGGTCCTGGCGGCGCTGGGCTCGCGCCTGGCGGCGGCGTTCCCGGCCCAGTCGATCCTGGGCCGGATCGGCGAGGACGAGTTCGCCGTTCTCTGCCAGCCGCTCGGCTACGAACCCTCCGAGGTGCTGCGCAGCGCGCTGGAGCAGCCGCTGCGCGTGGCCGGCTTTGATATTCACCCGACCCTGTCGATCGGCGCGGTCTCGGCCGAAGGCGGCCTGGACGCGCCGGACGCCGCCGAACTGCTGCGCCGCGCCGAACTGGCCGTCGAGGCCGCCGCCGCCGCCGGCCGAGGCGGCGCGGCCGCCTATGGCCGGGCGATGGAGACCGACGGCCTGTCGCGCCTGGCGCTGGAGGCTGATCTGCGCGGCGCCATTGGTCGGGGCGAGATCACGCCCTACTTCCAGCCGATCGTGCGCCTGTCGACCGGCGCCCTGTCCGGCTTCGAGGCCCTGGCCCGCTGGATCCATCCGCGCCGGGGCATGCTGCCGCCGGACGAGTTCCTGCCGCTGATCGAAGAGATGGGGCTGATGAGCGAGCTCGGCGCGCACATGATGCACGCCGCCGCCCAGCAGCTGTCGACCTGGCGCGCCGCTCACCCGGCGATGGGGAACCTGACTGTCAGCGTCAACCTGTCGACCGGCGAGATCGACCGGCCCGGCCTGGTCGCCGACGTGGCCGAGACCCTGCGGGTCAATCGCCTGCCGCGCGGCGCCCTGAAGCTGGAAGTCACCGAAAGCGACATCATGCGCGATCCCGAACGGGCCGCCGTGATCCTGAAGACGCTGCGCGACGCGGGCGCAGGGCTTGCGCTGGACGACTTCGGCACCGGCTTCTCGTCGCTGTCGTACCTGACGCGCTTGCCGTTCGACACGCTGAAGATCGACCGCTACTTCGTCCGCACCATGGGCAATAACGCCGGCTCGGCCAAGATCGTCCGCTCGGTGGTCAAGCTGGGCCAGGATCTGGATCTGGAAGTCGTCGCCGAAGGGGTCGAGAACGCCGAGATGGCGCATGCGCTGCAATCGCTGGGCTGTGACTATGGCCAAGGCTTTGGCTATGCGCCGGCCCTGTCGCCGCAGGAGGCCGAGGTCTATCTGAACGAGGCCTATGTCGACGGCGCCGCGCCGGTGAAGGCGCGGGGTTAAACGCCGACCCCGCCTTTCCCCTCTCCGTCGCCTGTCGGCGACCCCTCTCCCACAGGGAGAGGATTTTCCTAGGCTCGGCCCGCCGTCGCGGACAGGTGATCGGCCGTGATCCCCAGCTTGGCCAGGGCCCGGGTCCATTTGTGCTCGTGGTCCTCGTCGAACAGCAGGCCCTCGTCGGCGTCGCAGATCAGCCAGACATTGTCGCGCAGCTCCTGTTCCAGCTGCCCCGGCCCCCAGCCGGCGTAGCCCAGGGCCAGCAGCGACTTGCGCGGACGCTTGATGGCGCTGGCCATGGCGTCGAGCGCATCGCGAGTCGCGGTCAAGGCCACGCCGTCGGCGACGGGCAGGGTCGAGTCCGGGGAGCTGAAGTCGTCAGTATGCAAGACAAAACCGCGTTCGCGCTCCAGCGGCCCCCCCAACAGCACGAGATCGCTGGGCGCCTGGATCTCGGAGCGTACGCCCAGGCGATTGAGCAGCTCGAACACGGTCAGGCCCTCGACCGGGCGATTGACCGCCAGGCCCATCGCTGCGTCCTCGTCATGAGCGCACAGATACAGCACCGTCCGCTCGAAGCGCGGATCCTCGATGCCGGGCATGGCGACGAGCAGCCTGCCGATCAGGAACTCGCCGTCGTCATCGTCGATTAAGCTGGCCATACCTCAAGCATTGGCGTTCGTTGTGACGGTTTCAAGTCGGATGCTTCATCAAAGCGTGCTTGGCGGCCGCCGCGCGGGGGTCTATTCGAGTCGCCTCAATTCATCCCACACACGAGGAACAGAGGCCCATGGCGATCAAGGTTGGCGACACGCTCCCGGCGGCGACTTTCATGACCAGCACGGCTGAAGGGCCCGCGCCGATCAGCACCGACGACATCTTCAAGGGCAAGACCGTCGCCCTGTTCGCCGTGCCCGGCGCCTTCACCCCGACCTGCTCGGCCAAGCACCTGCCGGGCTTCAAGGAAAAGGCCGACGAGCTGAAGGCCAAGGGCGTGGACTCGATCGTCTGCGTCTCGGTCAACGACGTCTTCGTGATGAAGGCCTGGGGCAAGGACCAGGGCATTGACGGCGAGGTCCTGCTGATCGCCGACGGCAATGGCGACTTCACCAAGGCCATCGGCCTGGATTTCGACGGCAGCAAGTTCGGCATGGGCGCGCGCTCGCAGCGCTATTCGCTGGTCGCCAAGGACGGCGTCGTCACCCAGCTGCACGTCGAAGACGCCGGCCAGTTCAAGGTCTCGTCGGCCGAGTATCTGCTGGAACAGCTGTAAGCGTAAGTTCAGCTCGTCTTGCCGTCATCCCGCGCCTTGTGCGCGGGATGACGTTGTTTTGGAGAGGCGCTTAAGCCCCCAGCACCTCGGGGGTCATCGCCTCGAAATCCGCCGCCCCGATCATGACCCCGGCCGCCGCGCCGGGGATCTGGGCCAGGACGGCTTCGGCGAACACGCGGGCCAGGGCGCGCTTGCTTTCGGCCCAGGCCGCGTCGGCCTCGCCGGCGGCCGCCAGGGCCCCCTTGGCCAGCATCCAGCCGCCGACCACATCGCCCAGCAACGTCTGATAGGCCGTGGCGCCCGCCAGCGCGTCCGGCATGGCCTTGGCGCGGCGTTCGATCAGCCAGGCGGTCGCCGAGGCGGCGGCGTCGAGCGCGGCCTCCAGGCGCAGGCCGACGCTCTTCAGGTCCGAGGCCTTCAGAAGGTCGATGGTGTCGCGGATGTCGTCCATCAGGTCGCCGACGGCTTGGCCTTCGCCCAGCATCAGCTTGCGGCCGACCAGGTCGATGGCCTGGATGCCGTTTGTGCCCTCGTAGATCGGGGCGATGCGGGCGTCGCGATAGTGCTGGGCCGCGCCGGTTTCCTCGATAAAGCCCATGCCGCCGTGGATCTGCACGCCTTGCGAGGCGACCCAGACGCCGATGTCGGTCGACCAGGCCTTGGCGATGGGGGTCAGTAGTTCCTCGCGCAACTTGGCGGCCGTGCGGGTCGCCGCGTCCGGCGCGGCGCGGGCCAGATCGGCGGCGACGGCGGTCGACAGACATATGCCCCGCGCGGCCTCGATGTGGGCCTTCATCAACACCAGCGTGCGCCGCACGTCCGGATGATCGAATAGGCGCGAAGGATAGGCGCCGGTCCAGGCCGAGCGGCCCTGGGCGCGGTCCTGGCTGAAGGCGAGGGCCTGCTGATAGGCCCGCTCGGCGATCGCCACGCCCTGGGTCCCGACCTGCAGGCGGGCGGCGTTCATCATCACGAACATGTTGGGCAGGCCTTGCCCCAGACCGCCGACCAGCTCGGCCTTGGCGCCCTCGAACAGCATCACGCAGGTGGGCGAGCCGTGGATGCCCAGCTTGTGCTCCAGGCTACCGGCCCGCAGGGCGTTGGCTGGCCCCAGCTTGCCGTCATCGCCGACCAGCACCTTGGGGGCCAGGAACAGCGAGATGCCCTTCACCCCAGGCGGAGCGTCAGGCGTGCGCGCCAGAACGAGGTGGACGATGTTGTCGGCGGCGTCGTGGTCGCCCCAGGTGATGTAGATCTTCTGGCCGGTGATCCGCCAACCGCCGTCGCCATCCGGCGTGGCCATCGTGGTCAGGGCCGCTAGGTCCGAGCCGGCCTGGGGCTCGGTCAGGTTCATAGTGCCGGTCCATTCGCCCGACACCAGCTTTCCCAGATACTTGGCCTTCTGTTCGGGCGAGCCGCACAGCTCCAGGGCCTCGATGGCGCCCAGGCTCAGCATCGGGCAGAGGCCAAACGCCATGTTGGCCGCCTGGACCATTTCGAGGACGGCCACCTCCAGCGTCTTGGGCAGGCCCTGACCGCCATGCTCGGCCGGTGCGGCCAGGCTGGTCCAGCCGCCTTGCGCGAACTGCTGGTAGGCGTCGGCGAAGCCGGGCGCGGTGCGAACCACGCCGTTCTCGAGTCTTGCGCCGACCAGATCGCCCTGGCGGTTCAGCGGCGCCAGGATGTCGCTGGCGAACGCGCCCGCCGCTTCCAGCACCGCCGCAACCGTGTCGGCGTCGGCCTCGGGAAAGGCGTCGGCCAGACGCTCGAAGCCGGCGACATGGCGCAGAGAGAAGGCAAGATCGCGAACAGGCGCGCGGAAAGTCATGGGAGAAACTCCAGGTCGTGCGCCGTCTTTAAGCGGGGCGCCGAGGGTCGCCAAGCGCCCGGCGCCTCATCAATGAATATCATGAGAGTGCGTTATCACGCGCTCGTGAACATCAAGCCCTTCAAAGCCGTGCTGGAGTACCTAGATCGGGGAACTGCAACTAGCGCTGTTTTAATTTACCCTGGAGCGCCTCCCGATGTCCCGTCACTTCTCTCTGTCCAAGGTCGCCTATGGCGCCGTCGCTATCGCCTTGCTGGCGGCTCCCGCCGCCCTGGCCGCGCCGGGCGTCAGCTCGACCAAGCCCGCCGACGTGCCGGCCGGCCGCTATGTGCTCGACAAGACCCACGCCTCGGTCGTGGGCAAGATCAAGCACATGGGCTTCTCGAACTATCAGTTCCGCTTCACCAAGGTCGACGCCGAGTTCACCTACGACCCCAAGGCCCCGCAGGACACCAAGATCAACGTGACCGTCGATCCGGCCTCGATCGACACCGGCACGGACGCGTTCGGCCTGAAGTTCAACAAGGAGCTGGCCGGCGATGGCTGGCTGGAAGCGAACAAGTTCCCGACCGCCACCTTCGTCTCGACCAAGGTCGAGCCGGGCGCGGGCCAGACCGGCAAGGTCTATGGCGACTTCACCCTGCGCGGCGTCACCAAGCCGATCGTGCTGGACGTGACCTTCAACGGCGTCGGCTCGGGCTTCGTCCCCGGCAGCGTCAAGACCGGCTTCTCGGCCTCGACCACGATCAAGCGTTCGGACTTCGGCGTCAGCAAGTACATCCCGATGGTCGGCGATGAGGTCGCGCTGAGCATCGAAGTCGAGTTCGACAAGAAGTAAGCCTATCGTCTGACAGGGATCTGGGAGAGTCGCATGGCCGAGAACCGGACGCGCTACACGACGGTGGCGATCGTGCTGCATTGGCTGATCGCCGCGGCCATCATCTTCCAGATCATCCTGGGCTGGCGGGCGGAAGACGGTCCCAAGGGACCGACCACCTTCGCCCTGATGCAGCTGCACAAGTCGATCGGGATCACGATCCTGCTGCTCAGTCTGGCGCGTCTGGGCTGGCGGCTGGTCAATCCCGCCCCGCCGGCGCCGGTCGGTCAGCCCCGCTGGGAGCAGACCGCGTCCAAGATCGTCCATATCGGCTTCTATGTGATCATGATCGGCCTGCCGTTGACGGGCTGGATCCTGGTCTCGACCAGCCGGACGAACCTGCCGACCCTCCTGTTCGGCGCGATCCCTTGGCCGCACCTGCCGCTGCTTCCGGAGTTGGCCGCCGGTCCCAAGCACCTGTGGCACGAGATCGGCGAGATCGGTCATAGCGTGCTGGTCAAGACCACCTATCTGCTGCTGGCCCTGCACCTGGGCGCGGTGGCCAAGCACCAGATTCTCGACAAGGACGCGGTGTTCCAGAACATGGCGCCGGGCGCCAAGCCCGGCTGGAAGGAGCCGCGCCTGTGGCTGGCCGCCGCCGGCTTCGCGGCGGTCGTCGCCGCCGGTTATCTCTACATGCCCAGCGCCGCGCCATCGGCCCCGCCTCCCGCGCCTGCCGAGGCGGCTCCGGCGGTCGAGCCTGTCGCTGCGCCCGCCGCGACCACTGATCCGGCCGCCACACCGGAGGCGGCCGCCGCGCCGCCGGTCAGCGCGCTCAAGGATCCCGTCGCCTGGACCGTTCAGAAGGGCGCCACGCTGGGCTTCACCGCCACCTGGTCGGGCGCGTCCATCGAGGGCCGCTTCCAGCGCTGGACCGCCGAGATCCTGTTCTCGCCCGAGGCCCTGGACCGCTCGAAGGTCACGGTCGGCGTCGACCTCGCCTCGGCCGAGACCGGCGACGCCCAGCGCGACGCCAGCCTGACCGGTGAAGACTTCCTCGACACCGCCGACCACCCCAAGGCCGTGTTCACGGCGACCAAGTTCCGCAAGACCGGCGAGGGGCGCTATGTCGCCGACGGGACGCTGGACCTGCGCGGGGTGAAAAAGCCGCTCAGCCTGCCGTTCTCTCTGAAGATCGACGGCGACACGGCGACCGCCAGCGGTGTAACCACCCTGGACCGGACGACGTTCGGCGTGGGACAGGGTGAATGGGCTTCGACGGACGAGATCGCGGCGCAGGTGAAGGTCAGCTTCAAGCTGACCGCCAAGCGGAAGTAGCCGCCGCCGCCGAGGCGCTGCGCGCCGGGGGGCTGGTGATCCTGCCCACCGAGACCGTCTATGGCCTGGGCGCCAACGCCGCCGACCCAGCGGCCGTGGCCGCGATCTTCGAGGCCAAGGGCCGGCCGCGCTTCAACCCGCTGATCGCCCATGTCGCCGATCTGGAGACCGCCGCGCGGATCGCCGTCTTCGATGACCGCGCCCATGCGCTGGCCCGCGAATTCTGGCCCGGTCCCCTGACCATTGTGGCCCCGATCCGCGACGCCGAGGCCGTCTGTGATCTGGCGCGGGCGGGCCTCGACACGGTGGCCATCCGGGTGCCGGGCCATCCCCTGTCGCGCGCCGTGCTGGCCGCCTTCGGGGGCGCTGTCGTCGCGCCGTCGGCCAATCGCTCGGGACGGCCCAGCCCCACCACCTATGACGACGCCATGGCCGAGACCGGCGACAAGGCCGCCGCCCACCTCGACGGCGGGCCGTGCGCCGTGGGTCTGGAATCGACGGTCGTCTCGGTGCTGGAGGGCGAGGTCCGGCTCTTGCGGCCGGGCGCGGTCACGCGCGTGCAACTGCAGCAGATCGTCGGTCGCCTGGCTGAGGCGCAGGACGACGCCAAGCGCTCGCCGGGGCGGCTGGCCCTGCACTATGCGCCCGACGCCCCGGTGCGGATCAACGCCAAGACGCCGGAGGCCGGCGAGGCCTATCTCGCCTTTGGCCCCTGGCCGCAAAGCCCGCGCGTCTTCAATCTCAGCCCGACCGGCGACCTTGCCGAGGCCGCCGCCAACCTGTTCGCGTTCCTGCGCGCCGCCGACCGCATTCGGCCGACCGCCATCGCCGTGGCGCCGATCCCGGAGGAGGGCCTGGGCGAAGCGATCAACGACCGCCTGCGCCGCGCGGCGGGCTATGTCGGTTAAAGCGCCGAGCGGATGTCGGTTTGGCTGAAGTCGTCGCCCTTGTAGAGCAGGGGCGCGTCCAGGGTCTTGGCCAGGGCGTAGGCGAAACAGTCGGACAGGTTCAGCCGTGCGGGGTTTCGCCCTTTGCCGTAGCGCAGGTAGGCGTCCAGCGCGGCGGTGTCGATGACGGGAGCCTTTGCGATCTCGACGCGATACAGGGCCAGCCAGTCGTCCAGATCATCGCGAGACGGCATCAGGTTGCGTCCAAGAAGCACCATGCCCAGCTCGACATAGGTCATGGGCGAGATCACGACGTCGTCAGCCGCTTCAAGCGCTTCTATCAGCGCGTCGGCTTCGGGTTCGTCGAGGGCGATCGCCATGAGCGCCGAGGTGTCGACGACCACCGTCACGACGGGCGATCGTCCAGGCCGGGTATGAAGTTGATCTCGTCGTAGTCCGCCTGGGTGATGGGCGGGAGCAGGCCGGCCCGCGCCTCGGGCGTCAGATACTTGCGGGTAATCGCCTTCATCTCTTCGACGCTGCGACGACGACGGGGCGGCGCCTCGGCCCGCTTGGCCGCCAGCCGTTCCTTGACCGCGATCTCGACGGCTGTGGTCAAGCTCTCGCCGGTCAGCTCCGCCAGTTCGCGCACGGCGCGCTCGGCCTCGGGGTTCTTGATCAGGATGCCCATGCGCGCCTCCGTATAGACTGCAGTATATACTGACAGCCGCCCCCTCGAAAGCGTATCCTGCCCGCATGACCAAGCCCGTCCCCGCCGATGTCGTGTCCCGCCTGAAAGCCGTGCTCGGCGAAGGTGGATGGAGTCAGGATCGCGACGTGATCGCGCCCAAGCTCGTGGAGTGGCGCGGTCGCTGGCAGGGCGAGACGCCGCTGCTGGTCACGCCGCGCTCGACCGCCGAGGTCGCCGCCGTGGTCGGGATCTGCGCGGCCGAGGGCGTGGCGATCACCCCCCAGGGCGGCAATACCGGCCTCGTCGCCGGTCAGATTCCGCGCGGCGAGATCCTGCTGTCGACCCAGAAGCTGACGGCGATTCGCGACGTTGATCCGATCGACGACGCCATGGTGCTGGAGGCCGGTGTCACGCTTTACGAAGCTCACCAGCAGGCCGCCAAGGTTGGGCGACGGTTCACGGTGGGCGTCGCTTCCGAAGGCTCGTGCACGATCGGCGGGCTGATCTCGACCAACGCCGGCGGTACGGCGGTTCTGCGCTACGGCATGATGCGCGAGCAGGTGCTGGGCATCGAGGCCGTGCTGCCCAACGGCGAGATCTGGAACGGCCTCAAGCGCCTTCGCAAGGACAACACCGGCTATGACCTCAAGCAGCTGCTGATCGGCGCCGAAGGCACCCTGGGGATCGTCACCGCCGCGTCGCTGAAGCTGCAGGCGTTGCTGGCTTCGCGGGCCGTGGCGATCGTGGGTCTGGCCTCGCCGGCGAGCGCCATCCAGCTCCTGGCGCGGGCGAAGGACGAGACGGGCGGGGCGGTCGAGGCTTTTGAGCTGATGGGCCGCCTGGGCTTTGAGCTGACCGTCCGCAACGTGCCGGGCCTGCGCGATCCGCTGCCCGAGGCGCACCCCTGGTACGTGCTCATCGAGATCGCCAGCGGCGAGCCGGGCGCGGCCGAGGCGGCGCTGGAGCGCTTGCTGGCCGGCGCCCTGGAGCGCGGCCTGATCGCCGACGCGGCGGTGGCGCAGACGGAGACGCAGATGAAGGCCTTCTGGCACATCCGCGAGGGCCACTCCGCCGGCCAGAAACCGGAAGGCGCGGTGTGGAAACACGACGTCTCGGTGCCGGTCTCCAAAATTCCTGATTTCATCGGCCAGGCGAACGCCGCGATCGAGAAGAGCTTTCCCGGAACCCGCATCGTCGCCTTCGGCCATGTCGGCGACGGCAATGTCCACTACGACGTGCTGCAGCCCGTCGGCGGCGACGGCGACGCCCACGAGGCGCAGCGCGAGGCCGGGGCCAAGATCGTCCACGACATCACCGCCGGCTTCGGCGGCTCGATCAGCGCCGAGCATGGCCTGGGCGCGATGAAGACGGCTGAGGCTCTGACCTACAAGGACCCGATCGAGGTCGCGGCCCTGCGGGCGATCCGGGGGGCGCTGGACCCGCAGCGGATCATGAACCCTCGGGTGTTGTTCTAGGCGGCTGTCTGGGCCTGCGCCCGCTTTCGGGCGCGAAGCCACAGAGCGATCATCACCAGGAGCGCGCCGCCAGGTAGGGTGGAGCGGTGGAAGCCCGGCTGAGTCCCCGGGATCAGATTGATCGCCAGCGGTATGAAGCCCCACCGCCCGCTCGCCTGCTCCATCCAGAACGCGCCCACCCCGATGAAGCACGCCACCGCCCAGAGCGGACGGAACTTCAGCGTTCGGTCGCGGAGCACGAAGAACAGGGCGACCAGCATCGGGATCGGCCAGGCGAGGGCTGCGGCGAGGCCAAGGGTGTTCATGCCCGGCTGGATAGCCTCGCCGCTCCCCGAGGTCGAGGCGTTGTTACGCCTCGGGAACGCCCGCCATCATCGCCTTGAGGGCGGCGAGGTGGCCCTTCAGCGCCTCGCGCCCCGGCTTGGAGAGCGACAGCCAGGTCCGCTGGCGACCGTCGGAGGCGGCTTTCTTGACCTTGACGTAGCCGGCCTCCTCCAGGGTCTTCACGTGCTTGCTGAGCACAGACTCCGAAACGTCCAGAGCCTCGCGGACGGTGGCGAAGTCGATGGTGTCCACCGCCGCCAGCATGCAGCACATCTGCAGGCGGTTGGGGGCGTGGATCACCGGGTCCAGCGCTGCGCTCACAGGGGGCGTCCGTCGCGCAGGTCGGCGCGGAAGGCGGCTTCCCAGACGAACCCGCCGATGGTGACGATCACGGCGACGATCGCGCCGAAAATCAGAGGCGCCGCAGTCAGGCCACGTTCCCGCAGCAGCCAGACCGCGATCACTCCGCCGATCATCGTGAGCGTCGCAAGGCCGAGCGCGACCCAGCGGGTACGTCCGGCGCGATAGCCGCCGATCCACAGGCCCGTATGACGCTTGTAGGCCCGCACTAGCACGACCATGCCGGCAATACAGGCGGCATAGACGGCGGCCAGGATTGGCGTCGGCTGGCCTTGCACCGCGATCAGAGCGCCGATCAGGAGGCCCAATGCCGGATGATACCAGACCGGCGCCTTGGCGCGCTCGGCCAGGTCGGCGTTGGCGGCCTCCACCTCGGCCAGCATCCGCAGGGTGTCTTGGTCTCGGGTCATGGCGACCTCCTTACTTTCCAATGTGGAAAGTCATAGCTCTGCACTTTCCATATTGGCAAGTGAAAACTTTCCATATCGGAAAGTGATCGTCGCCAGCCCTAGCGCCGGGCCCTGGAAGCCTCTATCTCCCCGCTCATGCTGATGGTCATCTCGCCCGCCAAGTCGCTGGACTTCACCGCGCCCCAGACGGTGCTGCCGCTCACGACGCCTGAGCTAAAAGCTCAGATCGCCGAGCTGTCGAAAGTGACCCGCAAACTGACGGCGGCCGACCTCAAGCGCCTGATGCATATCTCCGACGCCCTGGCCACATTGAACCGCGAGCGCTTCCAGGCCTTCGATCCCGAAGTCGAGGAAGGCTTGCAGGCCGTGATCGCGTTCAACGGCGACGTCTATGCGGGGCTGAACGCGCGCGAGCTGGACCGTCCGGCCCTGGAGTGGGCGCAGGACCACTTGCGGATCCTGTCGGGCCTCTATGGCGTCTTGCGCCCGTTCGACGCCCTGCAGCCCTATCGCCTGGAGATGGGCACGCGCCTGAAGACCAAGAAGGGCGCCAATCTCTACGACTTCTGGGGCGAGACGATCTCCAGGACCCTCAACCAGGCGGCCGAGGGCCACGCCGACCCCACCCTGGTGAACCTGGCCAGCCAGGAATATTTCGGCGCCGTCGACGCCAAGGCCCTGAAGCTGCCGGTCGTCACCTGCCACTTCAAGGAAGAGAAGGGCGGCGAACTGCGCGTGCTGGGCTTCTTCGCCAAGAAGGCGCGCGGTCGGATGGCGCGTTACATCATCGACAATCGTATCGATCAGGCCGAGGCGCTGAAGGGTTTCGATCTCGACGGCTATCGTTTCCAGCCCGGCCTGTCGACGAGCGCGGACTGGGTTTTCGCTCGCCCGCAGCCCTGAATTCATCTATCGATGAATTTATAAGCGCTCGCCCTTCGCAGGAGCGAGTTATATGCTGCACCGCAACACGATCGGGTAGCACTTCAGGGGAACGCGCATGGCCGTCGATTTCGGTTTGCAGGGGCAGGTCGCCATCGTCACCGGCTCGACCAGCGGCATCGGCCACGCCATGGCCGACGCGCTGGCCGCCCAGGGCTGCAACATCGTCATGAACGGTCTTGGTGAAATGAACGCCATCGAGCGCGCCCGCGCCGAGATGGCCGAGACCCACGGCGTGGAGGTGCTTTACCACGGCGCCGACATGACCAGGCCGATCGAGATCGCCGACATGGTCCGCGCGGCCAAGGCCGAGTTCGGCGAGCTGGACATCCTCGTCAACAACGCCGGCGTCCAGCATGTGGCCCCGGTCGAGGACTTCCCGGAAGACAAGTGGGACCTGATTATCGCTGTGAACCTGTCGTCGGCCTTCCACGCCACCAAGGCGGCGGTGCCGATCATGAAGGAGCAGGGGCGGGGTCGGATCGTCAACATCGCCTCGGCGCACGGCCTGGTGGCCTCGCCGTTCAAGAGCGCCTATGTCGCCGCCAAGCACGGGATCATGGGCCTGACCAAGACGGTCGCCCTCGAGGTCGCCCAGCATGGGATCACCTGCAACGCCATCTGCCCGGGCTTTGTGAAGACGCCGCTGGTCGAGGCTCAGATCGCCGACCAGGCCAAGGCGCGCGGCATTTCGGAAGAGGCGGTGATGAGGGACGTGATCCTGGCCAGCCAGCCGACCAAGCAGTTCGTCACCTTCGACCAGCTGAACGGCATGCTGCTGTATCTGGTCTCGGACCTCGGCGCCTCGGCCAATGGCGCGGCCTATCAGATCGACGGCGGCTGGGTCGCCCAATAGGCCCTCGATTTCGGGCGCCAAGCGCCGGGAGGAAGCGTTACTGATCGGGGGCTGGTCCTTCGCGAGGTCGCATGCCGATTCCACCGTTCAAGAAGAAGCCCCCCGGCCCCAAGGGGCTGAGTCTCGCCCTCCAGGGCGGCGGCGCGCACGGCGCGTTCGAGTGGGGCGTGCTGGATCGCCTGCTCGAGGAAGACGATCTGGAGATCCGCGCCGTCACCGCCGCCTCGGCCGGGGCGATGAACGCGGTCTGTCTGGCTCAGGGCCTGATCGATGACGGCCGCGCGGGGGCGCGGGCGCGCCTGGAGTCGTTCTGGCGCAATGTGAACCGGGCCGGCGGGCGCAATGTCTTCGGCGACACCGGCATCTGGACCAACGCCTTCGGCGGCGGCGTCGACTGGCTGAAGAACACCCCCGGCTGGCGGATGGCCGAGACCCTGGCGCTGTCGCTGAGCCCCTACGAGTTCAATCCGTTCAATCTCAATCCGCTGCATGACGTGCTGGAGGGCGAGATCACCTTCAGCCGGATCCGGGACGCAAGCCCGATCAAGCTCTACATCTCGGCCACCCAGATCCGGACCAGCAAGTCGAAGGTCTTCCGCGAGACCGAGCTGACCTCGCGCCACATCATGGCCAGCGCCTGCCTGCCGCAGCTGTTCCAGGCGGTGGAGATCGACGGCGAGCCCTATTGGGACGGTGGCTATCTGGCCAATCCGCCGCTGTGGCCGCTGTTCTACGACGACACGCCCGACGACATCCTGATCGTCACCCTCAACCCGTTCGTCCGCGAGGAGACCCCCAAGTCGCCGGGCGAGATCATGGACCGCCTGAACGAGATCACCTTCAACGCCTCGCTGGCCTCAGAGCTGCGAGCTATCGGCTTCGTGCAGAAACTGCTGGACGAGGGCCTCCTGAAGGACAACGCCCGCGGCCGCTACCGCCGGATGCTGGTCCACGCCATCACCGCCGACAAGCCGCTGGCGGATCTTTCGATGTCGACCAAGTTCAACACCGAATGGAGCTTCCTGACCGATCTGAAGGATCGGGGGCGGGCGGCGGCGCAGGCCTGGCTGGACGACTGCGGCGATTGCGTGGGTGTGAAGTCCAGTGTCGATCTGAAGGTCGGCTTCCCCTAAAGGTCAGGCATGAGCCATCCCGTTCCCACTGTCGGCGTCGTCTGTCTAAGGGGCGAGGAGGTTTTGCTGATCAAGCGCGGCACCCCGCCCAGGCTTGGCCAATGGAGCGTGCCGGGCGGGCGCCTGGAATGGGGCGAGGCCCTGCAGGACGCGGCGCTGCGCGAACTGAAGGAAGAGACGGGTGTGGACGCCGAACTCCTGGGCCTGATCGACGTGATCGACGGGGTGTTTCCCGCACGGCCGGGCGGTGAGATCACCCGCCACTACGTCCTGATCGACTACGCCGCCCGCTGGACCGGCGGCGAGCCTGTGGCCGGCGACGACGCGGCCGAGGCGCGGTTTGTCACGCGCGATGAGGCGATGGCGCTGGTGGAGTGGGAAGAGACGCGGCGGGTGATTACGGAAGCGGTTGAGCGGTTTGGGCGGTAGACGGACTTGGCCCGCGTTTGACTTGGAATAGCATTCCTCCCCTTGGAAGGGTGAGGACCGGACCAATCCTCCCCCTAGCGGGGGAGGTGTCGGCGAAGCCGACGGAGGGGGAAGAGGCCGACTCAGCGGCGCTTCCCCCTCCGGCCTTCGGCCTCCTCCCCCCTCTGGGGGAGGATTTTCGAGCTGTCCGCTCCGGGTGGAAAGCGGACCTTTGGCTCTCAACGCCCCCTCCGTCTCGCTGCGTATCCGCAGCGATCCACCTCCCCCGCTTTGCGGGGCAGGAGGGCTGCGGCATCCTCCTCACCCGTGAAACGGGGGAGGTGGCGCGATGCGAAGCATCGTGACGGAGGGGGCGCATTCTGCTCCATGCCAACACCGCGCTTGCGCTCCCGGCCAAGGTCCCCGACATCAGGATCATGACTATCCTCGAAGCCCCCGCCCGGCCGCGTGCGCCGATCAGTCCCAACGCCCTGATCCTGATCGCCGCCGTTATCGGCCTGGGTTGGGCTGTGGCGACGGAGGTTCAGCCGCTGGGCGTGATCACCTTCGCCTTCGTGGCCGCCGCCTGGGTGCTGAGCGTCGGCATCCACGAGTTCGGCCACGCCTTCACCGCCTACAAGGCCGGTGACACCACGATCGTCGAGAAGGGCTATCTGACCCTTGATCCGCTGAAATACTCGGACCTCTTCACGACGATCATCATCCCGCTGGTCGCCCTGGCCCTGGGCGGCATCGGCTTTCCGGGCGGGGCGGTCTATCTGCGCGAGGACCTGATGCGCTCGCGCGGCTGGCGGTCGCTGGCCTCGCTGGCGGGGCCGCTGGGGACGCTGGTGGTGCTGGTCGTCATCGCCGTCAGCCTTCCGCTCGCGGCCGCCAGCCCGCCGCTGTTCAACGCCCTGTCGCTGCTGGCCATGCTGCAGGCCAGCGCGCTGGTCCTGAACCTGCTGCCCGTCCCGGGCCTGGACGGCTACGGCGTCATCCGCCCGTTCCTGCCCGAGGGCGTCCAGGCGCGCATGGTCAAGATCGAGCGCGTGGGCTTTCTGATCCTGTTCGCGCTGATCTTCTGGGCGCCCGGGGTCAGTGAGTTCATCTTCGCTGCGGCCCTGACGATCACCGACCTCTTGGGCGTTTCGCGTCCGGCGATCGGCGACGGCTGGAGAACCTTCCACTTCTGGGGCTCTTGACCTTCGGCCTCTGACCCTCTCTCCTTCAAACAAGCGTTTCAAGAACAATGAGGGAGGGTTCGTCATGGCCTATGCGCCGTTCAACCTGTCGGGAAAGGTCGCCCTGGTCACCGGCGGCAATCGGGGCATCGGGCTTGGCATGGCCAAGGCCATGGCGCAGGCCGGCGCCGACATCGTCATCTGGGGCTCCAACCCCGAGCGTAACCTGGCCGCCGAGCAGACCCTGACCGCCCTGGGCGTGCGGGTGAAGGCCCAGACCGTCGACGTCTCGGACGAGGCCCAGGTCCGCGAGGGCATGGAAGAGGCCGTCGCCGCCATGGGCCGGGTCGACAGCGTCTTCGCCAACGCCGGCATCGGCTATGGCTCGCCCTCGTTCGTCGACATGAGCACCGAGGTCTATCGCAAGGTGCTGGCGGTCAATCTGGACGGGGTGTTCTTCACCCTGCGCGAGGCCTGCCGCCACATGGTCGAGCGCGCCAAGGCCGGGGATCCGGGCGGCTCGCTGGTCGGCGTCGCCTCGCTGGCGGCCATCGAGGGCGCGGCCCGCAACGAGGCCTATGCCGCCACCAAGGGCGCGGTGATCTCGATGATCAAGTCGGTCGCCGTTGAGCACGCCCGCTACGGCGTGCGCGCCAACGCCATCCTGCCCGGCTGGATCGCCACCGACATGACCGCCGGGGCCCAGGGCAACGCCGCCTTCGCCGAAAAGGTCATCCCGCGCGTTCCGGCCCGCCGCTGGGGCGAGCCCGAGGACTTCGGCGGCATGGCCGTCTATCTGGCCTCGGACGCCTCCAGCTATCACTCGGGCACGACCCTGGTGATCGACGGCGGCTACTCGATCTTCTAGCGGCTTGATTTTTGGACTCTGAAGTCCATTAAAAACCTATTGAAAACAGGGGGTTGCGCGGGCGGCCCGGCGGTGTGAAGCTTCCTCCCACGGCAGCCTGGACGAGAAGATCCGGGCGCCGACGAGGAAACGAGAGAGATGACGCCCCAAGACGTTGTCAGCCTGGCTCCGCCGCGCGGCTTGCTGTTGATGCTGGCCCTGGCCTTCACCAGCATGATGGCCTGTTTCTGGACGCATGGGGCGGACCTGGAAGCCGAGCTCGTCCGGCGCGACTGACCTCGCGGCACGCTTGTGAGGCGGCGGCCACGCCCTGATCCTCGCCCGATAAACGGGGAGAAACGACCATGGGCCTGCGCACGCCGCTGTGTGATCTGCTGGATATCGAGCATCCGATCCTGCTGGCCGGCATGGGCGGGGTCTCCTACGCCCCGCTGGCCGCCGCCGTCTCCAACGCCGGCGGCTATGGCGTCCTGGGCATGGCCGGCACCAGCCCGGACTTCATCCGCGCCCAGATGCGCGAGGTCAAAAGCCTGACCGACAAGCCGTTCGGCGTGGACCTGTTGGCCGCCACGCCGGATGCGCTGACCGCGTCCGTCGAGGTCATCATCGAGGAGGGCGCCTCCTCGTTTGTCGCGGGCCTGGGCGTGCCCATGCCGATCATCGAACGGCTCAAGGCCGCCGGCCTGAAGGTCATGGTCGTCTGCGGAGCCGTGAAGCATGCGGTCAAGGCCGAGCAGGCCGGCTGCGACGCGGTGATCTGCCAGGGCGGCGAGGGCGGCGGGCACACGGGCCTTGTCGGCACCCTGCCGCTGGTGGCCCAGGCGGTCGAGGCGGTGAAGATCCCGGTGGTCGCCGCCGGCGGCCTGCATGACGGCCGCGGGCTGGCGGCGGCCCTGGCTCTGGGCGCGCAAGGCGTGTGGATGGGCACGCGGTTCATCGCCTCGCACGAGGCCCATGCGGGCGATCTCTACCGCCAGGCGGTGGTCGAGGCCGCCGACGAGGACACGGTGCGCACGCGCTGCTACTCGGGCAAGCCGATGCGGGTGAAGAAGAACCCCTATGTCGACGACTGGGAAGCGCGTCCGGGCGACATCCAGCCCTTCCCGCAGCAGGCCATGGTCTCGATTCGCAATGGCGCGATGGGCGGCATCGGCGGCCAGATCGAGGGGCTGGACGCGGCCAAGTCCTGCTTCGCCATGGGCCAGAGCGCCGGCGGCGTGCGCGAGATCCTGCCGGCCGGCGAGATCGTCAAGCGGCTGATGGCCGAGGCCGAGACGGCGCTGGCCAAGGCCTCGGCCTTCAGGACCTGAGGCGCGACCTTTCGCGCGAGGCGATTGCCGCACGCCACGCATGGCCGAGTTTCCCATGGACGGCGAGCCTCTTCCGACGCACGCTCAGGCTGATCGCGGGGGAGACAGCGATGATCGCGCGCAAGCACCTGAGGCGTCGGCTCAGCCAGTACGGGGCGCTGTGGCTGGGCGGGTTTGTCGGCACGTTGCTGGCCATGGCCGCTATGGTGTTCGGCGTCCAAACGCCGCTGGCGGCCGCCGCCGATCTGGTGCTGCCGATCGCCCTGGCTCTGCTGGGGCTGGCGGTGATCGCCGGGGTAGGGATCACGGTGGTCAAGGACGTCGGGCTGTCGACCAAGTCGCTGATCACGGCCCTGGCGCTCTTGCTGGTGCTGCCGCTGCTGTGGGCGCCGGTGCTGGCGGTGGTGGTCGCCGCAGCCATCGCCGGGGCGTCGGTGGAGTACTCTGCCGTCTATGCCGAGTTCCGGATCGCGGTCAGCAACCTGATCTACCCGCTGGTCGCCATGCTGGGCGAGGACCCGCTGATCAGCTTCGTCTGGCAGGCGTTTCAGGTCGTCGCCTCCGTCGTCGGGGCGATCGCGTCGACCTTGCAGGTCTGGCGGTTCGTCAAGCCGCTGCTCTACGGCCCTGACGAGGCCGAAACAGCCTAGCTGACAAGCGTCGGACCGGGGAACACCCAGTCGTCTTCCTGCTCATGCAGCATTACCGGCAGGCCAAGGCCTGCGGGAAACGCCGCCAGGCGACGCACGGCCGCCTGAGCCTGGCTTCGCGTTTCATAGGCGCCGAACCGAAGGTTGTCACCGACGATCGCCCAATGGTCGCCAACCCGCACCACGCCGTAATGCACCTCAGTCATGGTCAGACCTCCTTGCAGTATCCACAGGGAAAACCCGATCCGTGGCGATCGCAAGGCCTTTATTTTGCGAACTTTTTTCTGCACTGCGGCGAAACTTGTCCCCAAGCGCCACCGCGTCGGCTTTCGCCCGTTGGGAGGCGTGGTCGTGACAGCGGGCCGGGAGTTGGCGATAACCAGCCTATGTCGCGTCCGTTCCTCATTGGCGTCTGTCTGGCGAGCCTGATCGCCGCTCCGGTCCTGGCCCAGGAAAGGGCGCCGGAGGACCGCCAACGCTTGCTGGATATCGCCTATGCGTTGGGTGAGAGCCACGCCCTGCGGCAGACCTGCCAGGGCGAAGGCGACCAGTACTGGCGCTCGCGCATGGTGCGGCTGACCGAGGTGGAGCAGGCCGACCAGGCCTTCGACGCCCAGATGCGCGAACGGTTCAACACCGGCTTCGCCTCGCGCCGCAGCGAGTACCCGATCTGTGACGACGCCAGCCGTAAGGCCGAGCAGGCGGTGGCGCGCAAGGGCCAGGCCCTGGCCCTGAAGCTGTCCCAGACCATGCGCGAGGTCCGCGGCGTCGCGCCGGCGCCGGATTCCGTGGCGGTGGACGCAGGAGCGCGCTAACCTCCATCCAACTTCAAGTTGGGGAGCGACCGTCTTGAGCGGCATTGTCGTCCTGGTTTTCCTGGCCTTCGCCTTCGTGCTGCTGTTCAGCGCGATCAAGATCGTGCCGCAGGGGCGCGAGTTCACGGTCGAGCGCTTTGGCCGCTACACCCGCACGCTGAAGCCGGGCATCACGATCCTGACGCCGTTCCTCGAGACGGTGGGCCGCCGGGTCAACATGATGGAGCAGGTCCTGGACGTGCCCCAGCAGGAGGTCATCACCAAGGACAACGTCTCGGTGAAGGTCGACGCCATCGTCTTCATCCAGGTGATGGACGCTGCGGCCGCCGCCTATCGGGTCGACAACCTAATGTACGCCATCACCCAGCTGGCCCAGACCAATCTGCGCACCGTGGTCGGGGCCATGGAGCTGGACGAGGTGCTGAGCCAGCGGGACGCGATCAATAGCCGCCTGCTGTCGACCATCGACCACGCCACCGGGCCCTGGGGCGTCAAGGTCGCGCGGATCGAGATCAAGGACCTGACCCCGCCGGCCGACATCACCAACGCCATGGCCCGCCAGATGAAGGCCGAGCGCGAGCGCCGCGCGGTGATCACCGAGGCCGAGGGCGAGAAGCAGGCCCAGATCGCCCGCGCCGAGGGCCAGAAGCAGTCGGCGATCCTGCAGGCCGAAGGCCGCCGCGAGGCCGCGTTCCGCGACGCTGAGGCCCGCGAGCGCGAAGCCGAGGCCGAAGCCAAGGCGACCGCCTTCGTCTCCGAGGCCATCGCCAAGGGCGACGTCAACGCGATCAACTATTTCGTAGCCCAGAAATATGTCGAGGCCTTCGCCGAACTGGCCCGCAGCCCGCAGCAGAAGACTGTGATCGTCCCCGCCGACTTCGCCGGCCTGACCGGCACGGTCGCGGGCGTGGGCGAGCTGATCAAGTCGCTGGGCGCGGACGCGCCGCGTCCGGTTCCGCCGTCGCGGGGGACGACCAGCGCCCCCGCCGGCGGCAAGCGCGGAGAGTGACGTGATGGACGCGATCGCCGGCTTCCACGCCCTTCATCCGTTCTGGCTGTGGCTGGCCGTGGCGGCCGCCTTCCTGGCCGTCGAGGTCGCCACCGGCACGGGCTGGCTTCTGTGGCCGGCCGCCAGCGCCTTTGTCGTCGGGGTCATCGCGCAACTGCTGCCGACCAGTTTCGTGATCGAGCTTGGGCTGTTCGCGGCGCTGGCGATCGCCTCGACCTATCTGGCCAAGCGCTTTCTGCGACCGGTGCTGGAGGCGTCCGGGCCGGATCTGAACGATCCGATGCAGCGGCTGATCGGTCAGCGGGGCCAGGTGCTGTCGACCTTCGAGCAGGGGCGCGGCCGCGTCTTCATCGACGGCAAGGACTGGGCGGCCGAGACCGACGAGCCGATCCCGGCGATCAGCCAGGAAGTCGTGGTGGTCGGCGTGGACGGCGCGATCCTGAAGGTGCGCAAGATCCCGACCTGAGCGAGCTGCTGACAGAACGCGTCGCGCGGCCCTGTTATCGCGCCGCCTCGACACCATCTAGCGCTGACCAGCCACCAGTAGGGTCCCACGGCGCTGCATCGCTGTGGTGAGGGGAGACGGCGTGACGTCCATCATTTCGGTACAGGGTCTGACCAAGACCTATGCGTCGGGCCATCAGGCCCTCAAGCGGATCGACCTCGACATCCGGCAGGGCGAGATCTTCGCGCTCCTAGGGCCGAACGGGGCGGGCAAGACCACCCTGATCAGCATCATCTGCGGCATCGTCAATCCGAGCCAGGGCGTGATCCTGGCCGACGGCCATGACGTGGTCCGCGACTATCGCGCCGCCCGCACCAAGATCGGCCTGGTGCCGCAGGAGCTGCATACCGACGCCTTCGAGACGGTGTGGGCCACGGTCAGCTTCTCGCGCGGCCTGTTCGGCAAGCCGCGCAACGACGCCCTGATCGAGCAGATCCTTCGCGACCTGTCGCTCTGGGACAAGAAGGACAGCAAGATCATGGCGCTGTCGGGCGGCATGAAGCGCCGGGTGATGATCGCCAAGGCGCTGAGCCACGAGCCGACCATCCTGTTCCTGGACGAGCCCACCGCCGGTGTCGACGTCGAGCTGCGCCGCGACATGTGGGAGATGGTCCGCAAGCTGCGCGAAAGCGGCGTCACCATCATCCTGACCACCCACTATATCGAGGAGGCCGAGGAGATGGCCGACCGGATCGGGGTGATCAACAAGGGCGAGATCATCCTCGTCGAGGACAAGACCGTCCTGATGCGCAAGCTCGGCAAGAAGCAGCTGACCGTGCATCTGAAGGCGCCGCTGGCGGACCTGCCCGCCGCTCTGGCCGACGCCTCGCTCAGCCTGGCCAATGACGGCGCAGACCTCGTCTACACCTTCGACGCCCAGGCCGACGACACCGGCATCGCCGATCTGCTGAAGCGCCTCTCCGAGCAGGGGATCGACTTCAAGGACCTGAAGACCGACCAGAGCTCGCTGGAAGACATCTTCGTCAGCCTGGTGAGGGCCCCGCAATGAACCTCTATGCGATCAAGGCCATCTACAAGTTCGAGATGGCGCGGTGGTTCCGCACCCTGGCCCAGAGCGTCATCTCGCCGGTGCTGTCGACCAGCCTCTATTTCGTGGTGTTCGGCTCGGCGATCGGCTCGCGCATGCAGGCCATCGACGGGATCAGCTACGGCGCCTTCATCGTGCCGGGCCTGATCATGCTGTCGCTGCTCAGCGAGAGCATCTCCAACGCCTCGTTCGGCATCTACATGCCCAAATGGGCCGGCACGATCTATGAGCTCCTGTCCGCGCCCGTGGCTTGGTACGAGACGGTCATCGGCTATGTGGGCGCGGCGGCGACCAAGTCGATCTGCCTGGGTCTGCTGATCCTGGCCACGGCGCGGATCTTCGTGCCGTTCGAGATCGCCCACCCGTTCGTGATGCTGCTGTTCCTGGTGCTGACCTCGGTCACCTTCAGCCTGTTCGGGTTCATCATCGGGGTCTGGGCCGACGACTTCCAGAAGCTGCAGATCGTGCCGCTCTTGATCGTCACGCCGCTGACCTTCCTGGGCGGCAGCTTCTATTCGATCAAGATGCTGCCGGAGATCTGGCAGAAGATCACCCTGTTCAACCCGGTCGTCTATCTGATCAGCGGCTTCCGCTGGGCTTTCTACGGCCAGTCAGACGTTGGGGTGGGCGTCAGCCTGGCCATGACGGCGGTGTTCCTGGCGGTGTGCCTGACTGCGGTCTGGTGGATCTTCCGGACGGGGTACCGGTTGAAGGTCTAGGGGGCTGTCCCAGAGCCCGGCAATCCCCGTGTCATCCCGGACGGCCCGCAGGGGCGATCCGGGACCCAGGGGCGGCGCGCACGGCGTTTCGTCACCCCCTGGGTCCCGGCGCTCCGCTTCGCTGCGGCCGGGATGACACGAAAACGAGGGCTATTCGGATTTGTCCTCGGCCGCCTTCAGGCCCTTCAACCCGCCCGCCTTGGCGCCCTTGGCGACCAGGGCGGTCTCGGCGCGGCGGACCATGGCGCGCTCGCCGTTGAAGGCGGCCAGGGCCTGGCAGGCCTCGAAGAACCCAGAGTTCTGACGGGTGTCGATCTCGGGCTGCTGGATCACGAGATGCAGGTCGCGCGCGCGCAGCTTCAGCACGATGTCCATCACCGCGACCAGATCGCCGCCCAGGGCGTGCAGGCTTGGTGCGGCTAGCATGCCGCCAGGCTCCAGGGCTTCAAGGGCGCGCTCGAGGCCCGGCCGCACGACGCCCGAGGCCAGGCAGCGGTCACTGAACACCTGCTCGCAGCCCAGCAGCAGCAGGCGCTCTTCCTGGGCGGGGCTGAAGAATACCCCCGGCGCGGGCGGCACGCGATAGTAGCCGACGACTTTCATCATCCGCCCATCGCAAACCCGCCGCCCTCTGGCGAGGGGAAAACCGCGACCGCCCACAGACTTCGCGGGCGGTCGCGGTCAGGCGGGGCTAGAGCGACTCCAGGACGCCCGCGACGAACGCCGTCCAGGGCGTGGTCGGACGACCGATCAGGCGCGAGAGCTGGCGACCGTCGTCGAACAGCCCGCCCTGTGCGGCGCCGACGTCCGATTGGGCGAGCATGGCGGCCGCGGGCGGCGGCAGGCCGATGCTCTCCAGGACCTTGGCGTAGGCGGCTTCCGGCAGGTTGTTGTAGGGCAGCGTACGGCCGGTCTGGCGCGAGGCCTCGGCGGCGAGATCGGCCATGGTGAAGGCCTCGTCGCCGGCCAGCTCGTAGGTCTTGCCCGTATGGCCTTCGCTGGTCAGCACCACGGCTGCGGCGTCGGCGTAGTCGGCCCGCGTGGCGGCCGAGATGCGGCCTTCGCCCGCACTGCCGACGAAGGCGCCAGCGTGAAGCGCGCCGGCGATCGCGCCGGCATAGTTCTCCAGGTACCAGCTGTTGCGCAGCAGGGTGTAGGCGAGGCCGGACTCGCGGATCATCGCCTCGGTCGCGTGGTGCTCGGCGCCCAGGCCGATCGGCGTGGTGTCGGCGTGCAGAAGGCTGGTGTAGGCGATCCGCTTCACGCCGGCGGCCTTGGCGGCCTCGATCACGTTGCGGTGTTGGGGAATGCGCTGGCCGATCGCGTCGCTGGAAATCAGCAGCAGCACATCGACGCCCGCCAGCGCCGCCGTCAGCGTCTCGGGCTTGTCGTAATCGGCGGCGCGGGCCGGAACGCCCAGGTCGGCCGCCTTGGCCGGGTCGCGGACCAGGGCGACGAGGGTCTCGGCCGACGCGCGGGCTTTCAGCTTCTCGATGACCAGGCGACCCAGTTGGCCGGTGGCGCCGGTGATGGCGATGATCGTCATGTTCCTGTTCCTTTTCAGCGGACGATCGTCATCTAGGCCTATTGCTTACTTTTCGTAAGTACGTACATTGAGGTAAGTATGAAAAAGCCAGATCCCCCCAGACCGGCTCCGCGCCGGCCGCTCTCCGAGATCGTCGTCAATGGCGACTTGCAGGGAAACCTGATGGCGGCGGCCTGCCCCTCGCGCGAGGTGCTCAATCACGTGACCAGCCGCTGGGGCGTACTGGTGCTGATGGCGCTGGAGACCCGCACCCTGCGGTTCAGTCAGCTCAAGCGCCAGATCGGCGGGGTCAGCGAGCGGATGCTGGCCCAGACGCTCAAGGCTCTGGAGGGCGACGGTTTCGTACTTCGCCAGGCGTTCGAGGTCGTGCCGCCGCATGTCGAGTACAGCCTCACGCCCCTGGGGCTGGAGGTGGCCGAGCGGGTGCGGGGTCTGGCCGACTGGATCGAGGTGAACCTGCCGCGCATCCTGGAGAACTGGGAGCCTGAAGCAGTGGCGTCCTACGCGCCGGAGACGGTCGCTTAGAGCCTTGCGCGTCAAAACGGAATCGTTTTGACGCGATAACAAGGCTCTAAATCAAACACTTAGAGCGTGACTAGCGCCGAAACCGGTTCCCACTTTCGGCGTCACGCTCTAGGTCCGGGCGAACCGCGCGCGATAAGCGCCCGGCGTGGTCGAGAACTGGCGGCGGAAGTGGTGGCGCAGGGCGGGCGCGCCCAGGCCCACGGCCCTGGCCACCTGATCGATGCTCGTCGAGGCGGTCTCCAGCAGGTCGCGCGCGTGGTTCAGGCGCTCGGCCAGCAGCCACCGGGCCGGCGTCGCGCCCGTAACCGCCTCGAAGCGCCGCAGGAAGGTCCGTTCGCTCATGCCGGCCAGGGCCGCCAGCGTCTTGATGGTGTGCTCGCCCGCCAGATCCGCGCGCATCTGGTCGAGAATGGGGCCCAGCCGCGACGCCTCGTGCGCGACGGGCACAGGACGCTGAACGAACTGGGCCTGCCCGCCGTCGCGATGCGGCGGCACGACCAGGCGGCGCGCGACGGTGTTGGCGGCCTCGGGTCCGAAGTCACGGCGGATCAGGTGCAGGCCAAGGTCGATGCCTGCGGCGCTGCCGGCCGAGGTCAGCACGTCGCCCTCGTCGACATAGAGCACGTCCGGCTGGACCTGGATGGCCGGATGACGCGCTCTGAGGGCGTCGGCATAGCGCCAGTGGGTCGTGGCGCGGCGACCATCCAACAGCCCCGTCGCGGCCAGAACGAAGACGCCTGAACAGATCGACATCAGCCGCGCGCCCCCGGCGTGCGCCGCGCGGAGAGCCTCGATCAGGGGCTGGGGAACCGGAGCGTCCAGGCCGCGCCAGCCCGGCGCCACGATGATGCTGGCCCCCGCCAGCAGCTCCAGGCCGCCGTCGCCGACGACGTGAACGCCGCCAAGGCCCCTGAGGTCTCCGGGCTCCACGGCGGCGGTCGCGAACCGGTACCATCCCTCACCCATCTCGGGCCGGGGCAGCGCGAACAGTTCGACGGCGACCCCGTACTCGAAGGTGCACAGGCCGTCATAGGCGAGGGCGACGACCAGCGGCGAGGCGTTTGGCATGATCTTTACGTTCAATGTCGATCTGGCCAGCTAACGCCAGGAGCGGCGGCGCGGCAAGGTCTGGGCGTCAAATCGTTGGAGGCCCGCATGAGCTTTGTTTCCGCCATCCCCGCCGCCGCGCCCGAGGTCGCCGCCGCCCACTTCGCCGCCCGCCTGTCGCTGGAGACCGACTGCGCCGATGTCGCCGCCGCCATGAAGGCCGGCGAGGTCGACTTCGTGTTGCTGCACGTGGTGGGCGCGCCGCAAGCCTACGCCCGTCGGCACGTGCCCGGCGCGATCCACCTGCGCCACGCCGAGATCAGCGCCGAGCGCATGGCGGCCTGGCCCGCCGACACCCTGTTCGTCGTCTATTGCGCCGGCCCGCACTGCAACGGCGCCGACCAGGCGGCCCTGAAGCTGGCGCGCCTGGGACGGCCGGTGAAGCTGATGATCGGCGGCATCACCGGCTGGGCCGACGAGGGCCTGCCGTTCGCCGAAGGGGCTGAGCCGGGGAGCCTCTAGATCACCCGCGGATTGGCCTGACGCAGGCCTTCATTGGCCAGGGCGTCGGCCCGTTCGTTCAGGGGATGGCCGGCGTGGCCCTTGACCCAGCGCCAGTCGACGTCGTGGCGGGCGCGGGCCGCATCGAGCCGCTTCCAGAGGTCGTCGTTCTTCACGGGGCTCTTGTCGGCGGTCTTCCAGCCGCGCGCCTTCCAGCCGCGGATCCACTCCTGAATGCCCTTCATCACGTACTGGCTGTCGGTATGCAGCTCGACCACGCAGGGACGGTTCAGGAGCTCCAGCGCCTGGATGGCGGCCATCAACTCCATGCGGTTGTTGGTCGTCCCCGGCTCGCCGCCGCAGATTTCCTTCTTCTTGTCGCCATAGAACAGGATGGCGCCCCAGCCGCCGGGGCCCGGGTTCCCCTTGCAGGCGCCGTCGGTATAGATCGTGACCTTCGGCGTCATGCGAACAGCACGAGACCCTCGCGGTGGACGGCCAGCTTGCGCTCGTATTCCAGCGGGTCCTTGGGCCTGACCAGGGCGCCGGCCGGGGTCGAACCCCAGTCGGCCAGGCGGGTCAGGAAGAACCGCATCGCCGCGCCGCGCGCCAGGATCGGCAGGGCTTCCTTCTCGATCGGGCTCAGCGGCCGGCGGCGCTCATAGCCGTTCAGCAGCGCCATGGCGGCGGTGATGTTGAAGCTGCCGTCGGCCTCGAAGCACCAGGCGTTCAGGGTCACAGCCACGTCGTAGGCGTAGGCGTCGTCGCAGGCGAAATAGAAGTCGATCGCCGCAGCGAACTTGCCGTTCGCCTGGAAGAAGACGTTGTCCGGGAAATAGTCGGCATGGATCGTCCCGCTCGGCAGATTCCGCGGCCACATCAGCGCCAGCTGCGCCAGGTCCTGGTCGATGGTCGCCGAGAGGCCGGGCTTGAGATCCTCGGCGGCCTTGCGGTGCTTGGAAAACAGCGGCGACCAGGCGGCTTGGCCAAGATCGTTGGCGCGCCGGCCGGGATAGCCTTCGCCGGCCAGATGCAGCCACGCCAGGCCCTCGCCGGCCTCGCGGCAATGCGCGGCGGTGGGTTTGCGCACCGACAGGCCGGGCAGGAACTCGACGATGGCGGCGGGCTTGCCGCGGAGGCTCGACAGTGTGGCGCCCGTGCGCGTCGGGATCGGCCGCGCGCTGGGATAGCCCTTGTCGGCCAGCCAGGTCAGCATGTTGAGGAAGTACGGGAGGTCTTCCGCCTTCACCCGCCGCTCGTAGACGGTGAGGATGTAGCGACCCTTCTCCGTCTCCAGCAGGAAGTTGGAGTTCTCCACGCCCTCGGCGATGCCCTTGAACGCCAGCGGCGCGCCGAGGTCATAGCCTTCGAGGAAGGCTTCGAGTTCCTGGTCGGTGATGTCGGTATAGACGGCCATGACGCCGGGATGCGGGAGCGGGCGCTGGCGGTCAAGGGGGTGATCTGGCCGGTATGCTATGATGGTGTCTAAGGAGGCCTGATATGGACGAGTCAGAACGCCAGCCGTCGTCCGCGCCGCAGCGCCCGGACTGCAATGTCGATGCCGACCGACGCGACGCTGAGCTGGATCGGCAGGTCAAGCTAGGCCTTGAAATTCTTGAGCGCTATCGAGAGACCTTCAAGGCCCTGGCAGAGTGAACTTCTCGCCGCAGGCGGGAGCCATCCTTACATCTCACGGCGAGACGATCGCAGGGCTGATCAGGTCACTCAAGGACGACGCTGCGCGTCGCCGCGGCGCGGTCGCCGGAGGCGATCCTTGACTGACCTGATCAGCCCCGCACGCTGCAGCCTCCAAGAGACTTAAGGATCGCACCGACCTGGAGGTCGGTTTGCGACGTTGTGCGGATCCTAGCGGGGAGAAGCCCAGCGGAGCGGCACTTCGATTTTCTCGCCCTTGTAGCGTTTCGTAGCTCGAAACTTGGGCGCAGCGCAGAGCGCCCATTCCTCTAATCGAGGCTCTCTACTTCTCTGGGCCTGACAGTCGGCTAGGTATCCGTCAGCACGCACTCCGCAGATCAACAGTACTTCGCCCGGCGGGATGTCAGTACTATGAGGCATGCAGCGTGCGATGTCATTTGCGGTAGGCTTCGAGGCCCATGCGCCTGGAGGTAGCCGATGGGGTGCGCCGGAAGACGAGGCAAGCGCGAACAGCAGGGCGATGCTCAGCATGTTCTCTCTCGACCTTCCATCAACTGAGCCTACGTTCGCAACCCAGCCTGTCTACCGCACGGCTGTGAACTCACCCCCCTTAAGCCGTCAGCAACCTCGGCAGCTTGAACGTGATCGTCTCGCGCGCCTCGACCAGTTCCTCGACGGTCGTATCGAACCGCGCCGAGATCGCGTCGATAACGCCCTGCACCAGATCCTCCGGGGCCGAGGCGCCGGCGGTGAGGCCCACGCGCGAGATCCCGTCGAACCAGGCCCAGTCGATCCCCGAGGCGTCGTCGATCAGATGCGCATCGCGGGCGCCGGCTTTCAGGCCGACCTCCTTCAGGCGCACCGAGTTCGACGAGTTCCTCGAACCGACCACCAGGATCAGCTCGGACTGCTCGGCCAGGTGCTTGACCGCGTCCTGGCGGTTTGTGGTGGCGTAGCAGATGTCTTCCTTGTGCGGCGCGGCGATGCCGGGGAAGCGCTCGCGCAGCAACGCGACCATGTCGGCGGTGTCGTCGACCGACAGGGTGGTCTGGGTCAGGAAGGCGACATTGGCCGGATCCTTGGGGGTCCAGGTCGCCGCGTCGTTGATGTCCTCGATCAGGGTCACTGCGCCCTCGGGCAGCTGGCCCATGGTGCCGATCACCTCGGGGTGGCCGGCATGGCCGATCAGGACGATCTCGCGGCCGGCGTCATAGTGCTTCTGGGCCTCGACATGGACCTTGGACACGAGCGGGCAGGTGGCGTCCAGATAGATCATCTGGCGGGCCTTGGCCTCGGCCGGCACCGACTTGGGCACGCCGTGGGCCGAGAACACGACGGGGCGATCGTCGGGCGCTTCTTCCAGCTCCTCGATGAACACCGCGCCCAGGGCTTTCAGGCGGTCGACCACGTGGCGGTTGTGGACGATCTCGTGGCGCACATAGACCGGCGCGCCGAACTTCTCGACGGCGCGTTCGACGATCTGGATGGCCCGGTCGACACCGGCGCAGAAGCCGCGCGGGCTGGCCAGAACGAGGGAGATCGGACGACGGATCGGGGTCTGGGCGTTCATGGCGGGGAACCTAGCGTCTCGCAGGTCCGTTCGCCAGGAGTCTGCGTCGTTGCGACGTCACGCATATGCCTTTATCAGGCTGCATGACGCTGGCGGGGCGCTGTGGCCCCGCTTGGCTCTTGTGTCCGGAACCGACGTTTCATGCGCCGCACTTTCACGCTCGCTCTCAGCGCCCTGATGGCCGTCTCGATCGCCGCGACCACGGCGACGGCCGTCCACGCCCAATCGCGCGGCGACCAGGGCGGCGGCGAAGACGACGCGGCCAAGAAGCGCAAGCGTGACGAAGAGTGGAACCAGCCCAAGGCCCCGCTGCCGCAGCTGCGCAACGCGGGTCCCTGCCCCTATGTGAAGGTGCTCTACGACGCCAGCCGCTATGTCCAGTTCAAGGACGGCAAGGAATCGGCCGCCCAGGCCGGCTTCACCGGCGAGATCCAGAGCCTGACCTCGGGCTGCGCCTACAAGGGCGACGAGCCGATCAAGATCCGCATCGAGGCGCTGTTCCAGCTGGGCCGTGGCCCGCAGGCCGAGGGCGACAAGCACGTCTATCGCTACTGGGTGGCGGTGACCGAGCGCAATCAGGCGGTCATCGCCAAGGAATACTTCGATCTCCCCGTCAGCTTCGCCGCCGGCGAGGATCGCGTCTATGCGCGCGAGACGATCGAGCAGATCACCATCCCCCGCGCTGACGCCAAGGTCAGCGGCGGGAATTTCGAGGTCCTGCTGGGCTTTGACGTGACGCCGGAAATGGCCGCCTTCAACCGCGACGGCAAGCGCTTCCGGGTCAATGCCGGCCAGACGGCGCCCGCCCAGCAAGGCCAGGCCCAACCAGGCCAAACCCAACCAGGGACGACCACCAAGCAATGAATGATTTGAAGCGGTCCTTGAGCGAGGCGGCCGCGGCCGCTTTCCAGGCCGCCGGACTGCCTCCCGAATTCGGACGCGTCACGGCCTCCGATCGACCAGACCTGGCCGATTTCCAGTGCAACGGCGCCCTTGCGGCGGCCAAGAGCGCCAAGCGCAATCCGCGCGAGATCGCCGTTCAGGTCGTCGACATCCTGAAGGGCGACCCGCGCCTGGCCTCGGTGGAGATCGCCGGCGTCGGCTTCATCAACATGCGCGTCAGCGACGAGGCCCTCTCGGCCCGCGCCCGCGAGATCGCGGCTGACGAGCGCACCGGCGCCCAGCTGCTGGAAACGCCGCGCCGCGTGCTGATCGACTATGCGGGCCCCAACGTCGCCAAGCCGATGCACGTGGGGCACCTGCGCGCCTCGATCATCGGCGAGTCGGTCAAGCGCCTGTACCGCTTCCGCGGCGATGACGTGGTGGGCGACGCCCACTTCGGCGACTGGGGCTTCCAGATGGGCCTCTTGATCAGCGCCATCATGGACGAGGACCCGTTCATCAACGCCTTGATGGAAAAGCTACCGGAGGCCCCGCGCGGCTTCTCGTCGGCTGACGAGGCCAAGGTGATGGCCGAGTTCGAAAAGCGCATCACCCTGGCCGACCTCGACCGCATCTATCCGGCCGCCTCAGTGCGCCAGAAGGAAGATCCGGCGTTCAAGGAGCGCGCCCGCAAGGCCACCGCCGAACTGCAGAACGGCCGCTTCGGCTATCGCCTGCTGTGGCGCCACTTCGTCAATGTCAGCCGCGTCGCGCTGGAGCGTGAGTTCCATGCGCTGGGCGTCGATTTCGACCTCTGGAAGGGCGAAAGCGACGTCAACGACCTGATCGAGCCGATGGTGCTGCAGCTGGAGGCCAAGGGCCTGCTGGTCCAGGACCAGGGCGCACGCATCGTCCGCGTGGCCCGCGAAGGCGACAAGCGCGACGTGCCCCCGCTCCTGGTGGTGTCGTCGGAAGGCTCGGCCATGTACGGCACGACCGACCTGGCCACGATCCTGGACCGTCGCAAGTCGTTCGACCCGCACCTGATCCTCTACTGCGTCGACCAGCGCCAGGCCGACCACTTCGAGACGGTGTTCCGCGCCGCCTACCTGGCGGGCTACGCCGAAGAGGGCGCGCTGGAGCACATCGGTTTCGGCACCATGAACGGCGCCGACGGCAAGCCGTTCAAGACCCGCGCCGGCGGGGTCCTGAAGCTGCACGACCTGATCGAGATGGCGCGCGAGAAGGCGCGTGAGCGCCTGCGCGAAGCGGGCCTCGGCGCGGAGCTGACCGAAGAGCAGTTCGAGGATACGGCCCACAAGGTGGGCGTCGCGGCGCTGAAGTTCGCCGATCTGCAGAACTTCCGCGGCACCTCATACGTCTTCGATCTCGACCGCTTCACCAGCTTCGAGGGCAAGACCGGTCCGTACCTGCTGTACCAGTCGGTGCGCATCAAGAGCGTGCTGCGCCGCGCCGCCGAGAGCGGCGCTGTGGCTGGCCGTGTCGAAATTCATGAACCGGCCGAGCGCGATCTGGCCATGCTGCTGGACGCCTTCGAGGGCGCGCTGCAGGAGGCCTATGACAAGAAGGCCCCCAACTTCGTGGCCGAGCACGCCTACAAGCTGGCGCAGTCGTTCTCGAAGTTCTACGCGGCCTGCCCGATCATGAGCGCTGACACCGAGACGCTGCGCGCCTCGCGCCTGACCCTGGCCGAGACGACCCTGCGCCAGCTGGAGCTGGCGTTGGATCTGCTGGGCATCGAAGCGCCAGAGCGGATGTAAGGCTTGGAGCCTGTCGTGTTTGGATGAAGCCATCCAAACACGACAGGCTTTAAAATCAGATATTTAGATCTCTTTCCAACGCTTTGGATGCTCCCATCCAAAGCTAGAGGGCTCTACGCCGCCAGGGTGGCCGCGCCGCCCTCGGTCTTGAACCGATCCATCAGCTGCGCCAGTTGCCGGGCCTCGTTGGTCAGGCTGTGGCTGGCGGCGGTGGTCTCCTCGACCATGGCGGCGTTCTGCTGGGTGACCTGATCCATTTGGCCGACGGCGCTGTTGACCTCGCCCAGGCCCGTGGCCTGATCGTGGGCGGCCTGGGCGATGCCCTCGACGAGCGTCTGGATCTTACCGAACTGGGCGACGACGCCGGTGAGCTCGTTCCCGACCCGGCCGACCAGCTCGACGCCGTTTTCGACGCTGCGGCCGGCTTCCTCGACCAGGGTCTTGATCTCCTTGGCCGCGTCGGCCGAGCGCTGGGCCAGGGCCCGCACCTCCATGGCCACGACGGCGAAGCCGCGACCGGCCTCACCCGCACGGGCGGCCTCGACCCCGGCGTTCAGAGCCAGCAGGTTGGTCTGGAAGGCGATTTCGTCGACCACGGTAATGATCTGGCCGATCTTGCGCGACGAGGTGTCGATCCGCTCCATGGCCACCCCGGCCTCGCTGGCCACGGCGCTGGACGCGCCGATCAGGTCGCGACTGACCGCCACCTCGTTGTAGGCGGTCCGGGCGTTGATGGCGGTGGTCTTGATCGTCGCTGTCACCTCGTCGAGCGCCGCGGCGGTCTGTTCCAGTCCGGCGGCCTGCTGCTCGGTGCGCCGCGCGAGGTCGTCGGCCGCCACCGTGATCTGCCGCGCCCCGCCGCCGACGGCGCTGGCGCTGGAGACGACCTGGTGGATGGTTTCCCGCAGGGTGACGATCGAGTCGTTGAAATTGCGACGCAGGCGTTCGAACTCCTCGGGGAACGCCGCGTCGATCCGCTGCGAAAGGTCGCCCTGAGCTAGGCGGCGCAGACCTTCGTCGAGGGCGTCCACCACGAACGAGCGCCGGCCCCGGGCTTCGGCCTCGGCCGCCACAAAAGCCTCTTCGCGCGCCGCCGCCTCGCGGTCCTTCTCCAGCTGGACGGCCTGGCGACGTTCGATCGCGGCGGCGCGGAACACCGAGACGGCGGCGGCCATCTCGCCGACCTCGTCCTTGCGCTCGCGCATGGGCGGCTCCTGGGAATAGTCCCCTTCGGCCAGCCGGCCCATATAGGCGGTCATTCCCGCGAGGGGCTGAATGATGCGTTTGCGAAGCGCCCCGACCCCCAGAAGGATCATCCCGAGCATCGCGACCGCCACCACGCCCAGGCCGGCGAACACGGTGAGGGAGGCGTCCTGCGATTCCCTGGCGGCGGCGGCCACCATGGCGCGCGCCTTGATCGTCAGTTCGTCAACGCCCACGCGGTGACGGCGATAGTGGCCATCCAGCTTGGCCGCCGCCATGTTCACAGCGATCACGTCGCCCGACCGCAGGGCCGGAGCATAGGACTGGTCCACCTCACGCCAGAAGGCGCGACCACTGACGTCCAGGCGATCGAGCGCAACCTTGGCGTCCTCGGGAATGTCGGATTTTCGCCAGTAAGCTACGCGGGCCTCATAGTCGGCGCGCAGCGCGGCCAGTTTGACCAGGGTGGCTTCGGCGGCGCTGGGGTCCTGGCTGCCCTGCTCGACCACCAGCATGCTCTCGACCAGATAGGCCGGCGGCGGCAGGATGTCGGCGACGAGATCGAAGGCGGCGGCTTGACGGTTGGCGATCGGTCCGCCGACCCGCAGATGCAAAAGGCCGAACGTCGCTGCGGCGATGGCAAGGATTGTGCCGACCATCAACGCGACGGTCAGCAGTTTCAGGAAGGCGTTGAGGCGCAGCATCTGAACCCGGGGCTTGGGGTTGAATGATCAAGCTTGAACTGCGCTGCAACGATGCTCGGCCGATGGTAAACGCGGCCGTAACCATACCCGCGACAGATTGTCTCGCCACGCGAGCACCCGGAAAGCGAGTGCGCGGTCTTATGGATTGATTTCCGCGTGGCCGACGAGACAGTCTGCGCCGACATGACGGTGCGAGGGGGCCATGGGGAAGACGTTCATCAAGTCGCTGACGGCGGGCGCATGCGCCCTGGCCCTGGCCGGTTCGGCGGTCGCAGCCGACAAGTCGCCGGCCAAGCCCGTGGACAAGTTCGCAGAGGCCATCGCCGGGCTCGAGCGCAAGGATGGCTTGGTTCCGGTCTTCGTCGACAAGAAGGACGGCAAGGTCCTGCTGCTTCTGCCCAAGCCGGGCGCAGACGGGATCGCGGGGCGGTATCTCTACCAGACCTATCTGCGCGCTGGCCTCGGCTCGAATCCGACGGGTCTTGATCGCTCGGCGCCCGGCGACACTCAGATCATCGCCTTCCGCAAGGTGGGCGGGAAGGTCGTGGCCCAGTTCGAGAACTGGGGCTTCTCGGCCGCGCGCGGCTCGGCCGACGAACAGAAGGCGGTGGCCGAATCGTTCCCGGTCTCCACCGTCTGGTCGAACGTGATCGAGGCCGAGCGGGCGGACGGGGGACTGCTGGTCGATGTGACCTCGTTCCTGACCCGCGACGCGCAAGGCATCGCCAAGACCCTGAAGCGCAGCAGGCAGGGCGATTTCAGGCTGCATGACGGCCTGTCCTACGCCGACACCGGGGCCGTGAACGCCTTCCCCAAGAACATCGAGCTCGAGGCGGTGCAGACCTTCGTCGGCGATGAGCCGGGGTCGGAGGTGCGTGGCATCGTGCCGGATCCGCGCAACGTCACCCTGGTGCTGCACCACTCGCTGGTCGCTCTGCCCGAGCCCGGCTATCAGCCGCGCCAGAACGATCCGCGCGTCGGCGTGATCGATCACACCGTGGCCGACTATTCCGCGCCGCTGAACGAGCCGATCGTCCACCGCCTCGTCCACCGCTTCCGGTTGGAGAAGACCGATCCGACCGCCGCCCGCTCGCCGGTCAAGACGCCCATCGTGTTCTATATCGACCGCGCCGCCCCTGAGCCCGTGCGCTCGGCCCTGATGGACGGCGCGCGCTGGTGGGCGGAGGCCTTCGACGCGGCCGGCTTCATCGACGCCTTCAAGGTCGAGGTGCTGCCCGAGGGAGTCAGTCCGCTCGACGCGCGCTACAGCGTCGTCAACTGGGTGCACCGCCAGACGCGCGGCTGGTCCTACGGTCACGCGGTGGTCGATCCGCGCACCGGCGAGATCGTCAAGGGCGACGTGCTGCTGGGCTCGCAGCGCATTCGCCAGGATCGCCTGATCTTCGAGGGCCTGGCCGGCTCTGACGCCACCGGCAAGGGCGGACCCAACGATCCGATCGAAATCTCTCTGGCCCGCCTGCGCCAGCTGGCCACCCACGAGATCGGCCACTCGATCGGCCTGCAGCACAATTTCGCCGCCAGCGCCTATGGCGGCCGCGCCTCGGTGATGGACTACCCGGCGCCCAAGATCGCGCTGAAGGACGGCAAGCTCGACTTCACCGACGCCTATGGCCGGGGCGTCGGCGACTGGGACAAGTTCGCCATCGACTGGCTGTACGGTCCCGCGCCCGCCGGCGCCGACGAGAAGACCTGGCTCAAGGCCAAGGCCGACAGGAGCCAGGCGGCCGGTCTGCGCTATGTCTCGGACGAGGATGGCCGCAGCGCCGACACGGCCCACCCGCTGGGCGCGGTCTGGGACAACGGAAGCGATCCGGTCGCCGAGCTGGATCACCTGATGGCCGTTCGCAAGGTCGCGCTGGACCGCTTCGGGCTCGGCAACCTGCCCAAGGGCGCTTCGGTCGCCGACCTGCGGCGGGTGATCGTGCCGATCTACATCTTCCACCGCTACCAGATCGACGCCACCGCCAAGCTGGTCGGCGGGATCGACTTCACCTACGCCGCCGAGGGCGACGGCCATGAGGCCAGCAAGGTGGTTCCGGTCGCGCGTCAGGCCGCGGCTGTCGACGCTCTGCTGCGGACCCTGTCGCCCGCCGCGCTGGACCTCAGCGACAAGACGCTGGACGTGCTGAGCGCGGGCCAGTCGCAGGGCAATGACAAGGCCTATGACATCGAGACCTTCGGCCAGGGCCCGGTCTTCGACCTGCCCGCCGCGTCCGAGGTGGCGGCGGATCTGGTCTGGAGCGCCCTGTTCGCGCCGGCGCGCCTAAACCGCCTGGTCGAGGCCAAGCGTCGCGATCCCGGCCAACTCGGCCTCGACGGCGTGCTCGACAAGGCCCTTGCCGCCGTCGCCTTCGACGGCAAGGCCTCCGGGCGTCAGGCCGAGCTGGCCCGGCGCGTTCGCCAGCGTCTGGTCGTCAGCCTGGCCCAGACCCTGAACGACAAGACCCTGGCGCCGACCGCAGCCGCCGTGATCCGCGCCCGCCTCGTCGACTGGGGCAAGGGTCTGGCCAAGGCTGGTGGCGACAGCGCCGACCGCGCCCAGGCGCGGCTTCTGGCGGGGATTGTCGCCGACGAGACCGGCGCACGCCTCGCAGCCCTCGTCGAAGGCGGCAAGGCCAAGGTCGACATCCCGCCCGGCCCGCCGATCGGCGAGACGGACTGGTTCGGGGACATCCTGGCGAACTAGCTTCGTTCCAGGTCCTTCAAGACGGCCAGCAGATCCTCGACGCCGCCGCGGTCGAGGGCCTGCTGGGCGACCAGCACCAGTCGCAGCTGCTTGGCCAGCAGGGCCAACTGCCGATGCTGGGTCTCGGTCACGCGCAGCGCGGTCTCGGCCTCAAGCGCCTCGGCCTCGGCCAGCAGCTTGCGAACCTCGGCCAGGGTCTTCTCGTTCTGCACGCCGGCTGTGCGGAGATGTTCCTTGAGGCTTGCAAGACCCTCTGCGGCCAGGACGCGGGCCTCGTCGCGCACAGTGGTTTGGGCGACGGGGTCTGCGATGGCGTCCAGCACCCGGCCCAAAGCGTCGTTCAGCTTGCCGCTGAGGGTGAGGCGGGTTTGCGCCTCCAGCGAGGGCAGCCGCCGCGCGTCCATCAGGCCGGGCAGGTTGCTGCCGTCCGGCGCCTTCCGTCGCGCCTCGACGAAAACGCTGATGATAAAGCGCGTGGCTGTGATGGCCTGCTCGGATTTCACGACCGTCGCGGCCATGACGACGCCGTGTTCGGTGAAGGCAAAGGGCAGGTGGCGCCGGCCGCCATGCCCGTCACTTGAAATCACATTTTGTGATGTCAAGTTCGCGCGCTCCTCGTCGGAAAGCCTGAAGGCGAACCCCTCGAACTTCCGCGCATTCCGCTGAACCTGCTGGTTCAAGCTTCTGGTTTCCACCTGGAAAAGTCGGGCCAGATCGGCGTCCAGGACCACCCATTGGCGGCGAACTTCGAATACCGCAGGCGGCGCCAGCGCGTGGATCGGGTCGATAAGGTTCGTCATGGGCGCCCTTTGAGGTCACAGAATGCGACCTCAAAGCTTGAACATGTTCCCGTATTGTTCGCAATCATCGGGCGAGCCTTGACGTCCGCCGTTGACTCCGCCCGCCCTGTCCCCCAAAGAGCCCTCGACCCTCGCGGGAGACATCGGGATTCGCTCCCGAGGCCGAAGGCGCAACCGCCCCGGAAACGCTCAGGCAAAAGGACCGCGCGGGTTTAGGAACGCTGGAAAGCAGTCTCTCCACCGGAGGGGCTCGCCGAAGGAGCAAGGCCAAACCCGTCCGGCAGAGGGGCGAGGCCGGAATCTCTCAGGCCCAAGGGACAGCGGGGGCGACTTACCGGCGTAAGGCCGGTCCCGTCGCCGTCCCCGCTTGGAGCCCGCCCCGCTTGTCCAGCCAAGACTCGTCCGATCAAGATCTGAAGAAGACTCCGCTTTACGACGCCCACGTGGCGGCCGGCGCCCGCATGGTTCCGTTCGCGGGCTATGCGATGCCCGTGCAGTACAAGGACGGGGTGCTCAAGGAGCACCTGTGGACCCGCGAGCACGCCGGTCTGTTCGACGTCTCGCACATGGGCCAGGCCCGCATCCGGGGCGAGAACCCCGCCAAGAGCTTCGAGAAGGTGGTCTCGGCCGACTATCAGGGCCTGAAGGCCGGCAAGCAGCGCTATGGCGTGCTGCTGAACGCCGACGGCGGCATCGTCGATGACCTGATGACCGCGCGCCCGGACGAGGATGGTCTGTTCGTGGTGGTCAACGGCGCCTGCAAGGACAACGACTACGCCATCATCGCCCGTGAGCTGGCCGGCGAAGCCACCGTGACCCGCCTGGAAGACCGCGCGCTGCTGGCGCTGCAGGGCCCCGAGGCCGCCGCCGTGCTGGCCGCCCATGTCCCGGAAGCCGCGCAGATGGTGTTCATGGACGCCAAGGCCCTGAGCGCCTTCGGCGTCGATGCGATCATCTCGCGCTCGGGCTATACCGGCGAGGACGGCTACGAGATTTCGGTGCCCGCCGACGCCGCCGAGCGGGTGTGGAACACCCTGCTGGCCGATGAGCGGGTCAAGCCGATTGGCCTGGGCGCCCGCGACAGCCTGCGCCTGGAGGCTGGCTTGCCCCTCTACGGACACGACCTGGACGAGACCGTCTCGCCGATCGAGGCGGGTCTGAACTTCGCCGTCGGCAAGTCGCGCCGCGAGGCCGGCGACTATCTGGGCGCGGCCCGCATCGCCAAGGAGCTGGCCGGCGAGCTGTCGCGCGTCCGGGTGAATCTGAAGGTGCTGGAAGGCGCGCCGGCCCGCGAAGGCGCCGAGATCGCCGACGAAGCGGGCAATGTCATCGGTAAGGTGACCAGCGGCGGCTTCGCGCCCAGCCTCGGCTTCCCGATCGCCATCGGTTTCGCCCCGCCCGCCTATGCGGCGGTGGGGACCAAGCTCAAGGTCATCGTCCGGGGCAAGCCGGCCGCCGCCGAGGTGGTGGCCAGCCCGTTCGTTCCGAACCGTTACGTCCGCAAAATCTAACTCAGGGGACTCACCAAGATGCGTTTCACCAAGGATCACGAGTGGGTCATCGTCGAGGGCGATGTGGCCACGGTCGGCATCACCGCCTACGCCGCCGAGCAGCTGGGCGACGTCGTGTTCGTCGAGACCCCGGAAGCGGGCAAGGTCGTCAAGCAGGGCGAAGGCCTGGCCGTCGTCGAGAGCGTCAAGGCCGCCTCGGACGTCTACGCCCCGGTGTCGGGCGAGGTGATCGAGGGCAACGGCGAGCTGGCCGGCGCCCCGGAGACCGTCAACGCCCTGCCGGAAAGCGGCGGCTGGTTCGCCAAGATCAAGCTCGCCAACCCGGCCGAGCTCGACGCCCTGATGGACCGCGACGCCTACGAAGCCTTCCTGGGCACTCTGTAGAAATCTGTCATCCCGGACGACCGCAGGTCGATCCGGGACCGCCGGAAGCGCCGTGCTTTCGTAAGGTCCCGGCTCTCCGCTTCGCTCCGGCCGGGATGACAAGCTAGGCACGAAAAACATGCGCTACCTCCCCCTGACTCCCGAAGACCGCCTCGAGATGCTCGGCGCGATCGGCGTCAAGTCGATCGACGATCTCTTTGTCGACGTGCCGGTCTCGGCCCGTCGCGATGCGCCGGTCGACCTGCCGCACCATGCCGGCGAACTGGACGTCGAACGCGAGATGGCGGGCCTGGCCCGTCGCAATCGCGCGGCGGGGGAGGGGCCGTTCTTCTGCGGCGCCGGCGCCTATCGCCACCATGTGCCGGCCACGGTTGACCACATCATCCAGCGGTCGGAGTTCCTGACCAGCTACACGCCCTACCAGCCGGAAATCGCCCAGGGCACCTTGCAGGTCCTGTTCGAGTTCCAGACCCAGGTCGCGGCCCTGACCGGCATGGAAGTGGCCAACGCCTCGCTCTATGACGGCTCGACCGGCGCGGCCGAGGCCGTGATGATGGCCCAGCGCGTCACCCGCCGGAACAAGGCGGTGATGTCGGGCGGCGTGCACCCGCACTATGTCGGCGCCATCGAGACCCTGGCCCACGCCGCCGGCGTCGCGACCCAGGCCCTGCCGGCCGCCGTCGACGCCGAGGATGCGGTGATCGCCGCCATCGACCAGGATACCGCCTGCGTCGTCGTCCAGACCCCGAACGTGTTCGGCACGGTCACCGACGTGAGCAAGATCGCCGAGGCGGCCCACGCCGCCGGCGCGCTGCTGATCGTGGTCACCACCGAAGCCGTCTCGTTCGGCCTGCTGAAGTCGCCCGGCGAGATGGGCGCCGACATCGCCGTGGCCGAGGGCCAGTCGATCGGCAACGGCCTGAACTTCGGCGGCCCCTATGTCGGCCTCTTCGCCTGCAAGGAAAAGTTCGTCCGCCAGATGCCGGGCCGCCTGTGCGGCGAGACGGTCGACGCCGACGGCAAGCGCGGCTTCGTGCTGACGCTCTCGACCCGCGAGCAGCACATCCGCCGCGACAAGGCCACCAGCAACATCTGCACCAACAGCGGCCTGTGCGCCCTGGCCTTCTCGATCCACATGAGCCTGCTGGGCGAGACCGGCCTGCGCCAGCTGGCGGCGGTCAACCACCAGAAGGCCCTGGCCCTGCGTGACGCGCTGAAGGCCGTGCCGGGCGTCGAGATCCTCACGCCCCGCTTCTTCAACGAGTTCGCCATCAAGGTTCCAGGCAAGGCCGCCGAGGTCGTCGAGGTCCTGGCCGCCCACGGCGTCATCGCCGGCGTGCCGTTCTCGCGTCTCGACGCCAAGGCCGGCCTCGACGACGTGCTGCTGGTCGCCGCCACTGAGACCACGCTCGATATCGACATCCCTGTTTTCGCCAAGGCCCTGACCAAGGTGTTCGCCCAATGAGCATGAACAATGTCGGCCGCCCCACGCGTCCCGAAGCCGCAAACGACGCCGCCAACGGTCACGAGACCCTGACCGGCGCTCGCGGTCTGCTGCAGGACGAGGCCCTGATCTTCGAACTGGACGGCTGGAACAAGACCGGCGTCGACCTGCCGCCCGTCACCGCCGCGCCGTCCAGCGACCTCAATGGCCTGCTGCGCGACGCGCCGATCGGCCTGCCGGGCCTGTCGGAGCCGGAGACCGTCCGCCACTACGTGCGCCTTTCCCAAAAGAACCACGCCATCGACCTGGCGCTTTATCCGCTGGGCTCGTGCACGATGAAGCACAACCCGCGCCTGAACGAGAAGATGGCGCGCCTGCCGGGCTTCTCGGACATCCACCCGCTGCAGCCGCAGTCGACGGTGCAGGGCGCGCTTGAGCTGATGGACCGCCTGGCCCACTGGCTGAAGACCCTGACGGGCATGCCCGCCGTCGCCCTGACGCCCAAGGCCGGCGCCCATGGCGAGCTCTGCGGCCTCCTGGCCATCCGCGCCGCCCACGAGGCGGCCGGCAACGGCCACCGCAAGACGGTCCTGGCGCCCACCAGCGCCCACGGCACCAACCCCGCCACGGCGGCCTTCGTCGGCTACACCGTCGTCGAGATCGCCCAGACGGAAGACGGCCGCGTTGACCTGGCGGACCTGGAGTCCAAGCTCGGCGACCACGTGGCCGCCATCATGGTCACCAACCCCAACACCTGCGGCCTGTTCGAGCGCGACGTCGTCGAGATCGCCCGTCTGACCCACGCGGCCGGGGCCTATTTCTACTGCGACGGCGCCAACTTCAACGCCATTGTCGGCCGGGTGCGTCCGGGCGATCTGGGCGTCGACGCCATGCACATCAACCTGCACAAGACCTTCTCGACGCCGCACGGCGGCGGTGGTCCGGGCGCGGGTCCGGTAGTGCTGTCGGAGGCCCTGGCGCCGTTCGCGCCGACGCCTTGGCTGACCCACGGCGACAACGGTTTTGAGCTGGCCGAGCACGCCGGCGACGACGACGCCAAGACCGCCTTTGGCCGCATGAGCGCCTTCCACGGGCAGATGGGCATGTATGTCCGCGCCTACGCCTACATGCTGAGCCACGGGGCCGACGGCCTGCGTCAGGTGGCCGAGGATGCCGTCCTCAACGCCAACTACATCAAGGCCCAGCTGAAGGACGTGATGAGCCCGGCCTTCCCCGAAGGGCCGTGCATGCACGAGGCGCTGTTCGACGACAGCTGGCTGGAAGGCACCGGCGTGACCACGCTCGACTTCGCCAAGGCGATGATCGACGAGGGCTTCCACCCGATGACCATGTACTTCCCGCTGGTCGTCCACGGCGCGATGCTGATCGAGCCGACCGAAACCGAGAGCAAGCACGAGCTGGATCGCTTCATCACCGCCCTGCGCGCCCTGGCGGGCGCCGCCAAGGCTGGGGACACCGAGCGGTTCAAGGGCGCGCCCTTCCACGCGCCGCTCCGGCGCCTGGACGAGACCCAGGCCGCCCGCAAGCCCCGGTTGAGGTGGAAACCTGTTGCTGCGGCGCCACTAGCGGCTGAATAGCATTTTCCATACCCCCCTTGCGACGAGAGGGCGCCTTTACGGCGCCTTCTTCCCTCCACATATCGGGGAGGCGCGTCGGGGCTGACTGGTTTTCCCAGGGAGCAGGCGAGGCGCGAGCCCCGTTGACCCCCGATGAACGCTTTTGCCCTCGCCATGCCGCGCGCCCGCCGCACCGCCGATGACCTCGCCCGTGAGCTCGTCGCGCGCTTTCTGCGCGTGGCGCTGGTGGCGCTTGGCCTGGTGTTCATCGCCGGCGGCGCGCTGATCGCGCCGCTGCCGGGTCCGATGGGCCTGCCGCTGACGGTCATTGGCCTGATGCTGGTGCTGCGCAACTCGTTCAAGGCCCGCAAGCAGTTCGTCCGCTTCCAGCAGGCGCACCCCAAGCTGATCTTCCCGATCCGTCGCCTGCTGCGGCGCGAGCCCGAGGTCATTCCCGTAGCGTGGCAACAGGCGCTGCGCATCGAGCGCATCGTCATGCCGCGCAAGTGGCGCGTGGGCGTGCGCTGGCGCAAGTCCCTCAAGCGGCGCACACGCAAGCAAACGGGCCGGTGACCGCCGCCCCAGCCTTGGACGGCGTCAAGCACAGGCTCCGGCGCCGCGCGCGGCTGGCCCTGCTGCTACGCGAAGCCGCCGCCCGCGCCTTCCGGTGGACGGCCCTCAGCTTTGGCGTCCTGGTCATCCTGGTCGGCGCCGTTCTGACACCGCTCCCCGGGCATATCGGCCTGCCGCTGCTGGTCATCGGTCTGATGATCGTGCTGCGCTACTCGTTCCAGGCCCGCAAGCAGTTCATCCGCTGGCAGCGCCGCCATCCCAAGCTCGTTTTCCCGATCCGCCGCCTGATGCGCCGCGAGCCGGAGGTGCTGCTGGTGGTCTGGCAACAGATGCTGCGCACCGAGAAGCTGGTCCTGCGCAAGGCCCGCTGGCGCCTGCTCAAAAAGACCCGCAAGCGCGTGCGCCGCTATGTGGCGCGGAAGACGGTTCGAGCGCCGATCGCGCCGCCGGCCCCCTTGTCGGCGGCCAAGGACAGCTCTCTTCACCCGATCTGATGTGGTCCATCAGCCGGCGCGGGGGGCGCGCGGGGGGCGGTTGATGATCCTACGCCACCAGCCGGGGACGACGGGCCGCGCGCGCCGTCACATGGAAGCGCGCGATCAGCTTGTCGAGTTCGTCGGCTTCGTGGCGCAGGCTCGCCGCCGCCGCCGTCGCTTCCTCCACCATGGCCGCGTTCTGCTGGGTGACCTGGTCCATCTGGTTGACGGCCACATTGACCTCGCCCAGCCCTGTCGCCTGCTCCCGCGACGACTGGGCGATCTCGCTGATCAGGGTGTCGATCTCGCTCACCTTGCTGACGATCGATTGCAAGGCGCGGCCGGTGTCGCCGACCAGTTTCACCCCGCGTTCGACCTGGGTTGAGCTGTTGGCGATCAGGACCTTGATCTCCTTGGCCGCATCGGCCGAGCGTTGCGCCAGGGCGCGCACTTCCTGAGCCACCACGGCGAAGCCTCGTCCCGCCTCGCCCGCGCGCGCGGCCTCGACGCCGGCGTTCAGGGCCAGAAGGTTGGTCTGGAAGGCGATCTCGTCGATCACGCTGATGATCTGGTTGATCTGGTTCGAGCTCGACTCGATGCCATCCATCGCCGAGACCGCTTCTCCGACGATCTCTCCGGACTTGGCCGCGTCAACGCGCGCATCGGAGGCCGCCACCGACGCGCGCTTGGCGCCGTCGGCGCTGCGGCTGACCGTGGCGGTGATCTCATCCAGCGCCGCAGCGGTTTCTTCAAGACTGGCGGCCTGCTGCTCCGTACGCCGCGAGAGATTGTCTGACGCGGTCGAGATTTCATTGGCGCCGGTGGCGACGTTCCGCGTGGCCGAGGCGACCGCTCCAATCGTTTCATCAAGCGCCGCCACGGCGTCGTTGAAGTCGTCGCGGACAGAGGCGAACCGGGCGTCGATCTGCGCCGCCATCCGATAGCTCAGATCGTTGGCGGCGAGACACGCCAGGGCCTGGGCGATCTGATTGATCGCATCCACGCGGCCGGTCACGTCGGTCGCGAACTTGACGACCTTGACCACCCGACCCTTGGAGTCGAACACCGGATTGTAGGACGCCTGGATCCAGACCTCCTTGCCGCCCTTGCCGATCCGCCGGAATTCCTCGGCGACGAACTCGCCGGCGTTCAGCCGGCGCCAGAGCGCGGCATAGGCCTCCGACCGCGCTTCGGCCGGATCGACGAACATGCTGTGATGCTTGCCCTGGATCTCGGAAAGCGCGTAGCCGACGGTGGCCAGGAAGTTCTTGTTGGCGTTCAGAATGACGCCGTCGACCGTGAACTCGATCGTGGCCTGGACACGCTCCACGGCGTTGAGCTTGGCCGTCCGCTCGGCTTCGACCTCTTTCTGAGCCGTGATGTCGGTCGCGACCTTCAGAATCCGGGTCACCTTGCCGGCGCTGTTCTTGACCGGGTTGTAGGAGGCCTGGATCCAGACTTCCCTGCCGCCCTTGCCCAGGCGCAGATACTCCCGCGCGTCTAACTGACCCTGGCCCAGCTGCATCCAAAAGTCGCGATAGGCCTGGCTGGCGGCGTATTCGGGGTCCACGAACAGGCTGTGGTGCTTGCCGATGATCTCCCGCGCCTCATAGCCCATGGCTTTGCAGAAGTTGGCGTTGGCCGCGAGGATCGTTCCCTTGACGTCGAACTCGATCATCGCGAGCGATTTGTCGAGTGCGTCGATCTTCTGGCTGGCGTCGCCCGCAGAGCCGTTCAGAAGTTTGATCATTCGCCGCGATCCGTGCGTCTTGCGAGGCGGAAGACCGCCTAAGTCCATATAACGCTGATTTGTCTCGGTGAATTTCGGGTAAAACATAACCTTTCGAATAGTGTGGCCTTTTGTCGCTCATCTCGGATTGAGGACGTTTCTGGGATTGCAGCGGCGTCTTGATTTTCAATCTCAAAGACGGGCGATGGATATTTGTGATGATCTACGGATGTATTGATCGTGTGCGGACTGCCCCCGATTGAATTGAGTCTGCGTTCCGGCTTAGCTTGGCGCTGAAAGGACCCCGGATGCCCCGCCGAACCGAGCCGCTCCTGGCGCCGCTGAAGCTCCTGGCCCCGGCCCTGGTTCCGTCGTGGAACTTCTTCGACGTGATCGCGCCGGCGCCGCGCGTCGAGTACGCCCTGCTGGCTTCGCCTGGTGATACGAGCGGGACCTGGCGGGTGTTTCGGCCAAGGCCCGCGCGGGTGTCCCTGCCTGAGATGTTGCAGCGCCTGGTCTGGAATCCGCGCTGGAACCAGAACCTGTTCGTGATGAGTTGCGCTGAGCGGCTGGCCGAGGACCGTACGCCCGAACACAGCGAAGCCGAGCTCTTCAAGCGCATCGCCGCCGACCTGGCCGCCGAGCCTGCCGACCCCGCGCGGCCGTGGCTGTGCTTTCGCCTGGTGTTTGTCCATCGCGAGGGCGAGGTCCTGACCGAGGAGGTGATGGTCCAGCCCGCGCCGCGCCGGCTGGCGGAGATCGACATCCGATGAGCCTGGAGCTGGCCCGTCGCCTCGTCGAGATCCTGCTGGCCCTGGCGCTGATCCAGCAGAGCCTGGAGCACCTGCGCGGGTTCCGCGATGAGCGGATTCTGTTCGGCGCCCGGATCGTCCTGGCGGTCCTGGTGCTGGCGGGCGTCGCCGGCCCCTGGCCGCTGGTCGGGCTGGCGGGTTTGTCGCTGCTGATCCTGCACCGCTTCCAGGGGCCCTATAACGGCGGTAGCGACCGGATGGGGCTCTTGATCCTCTGGTGCCTGACGCTGTCGAGCCTGGCGCCGACCCCGATCCTGGCCGAGCTGGCCTTCGGCTATCTGGGGGCGCAGCTGACCCTGTCCTATTTCATCTCAGGCTGGGTCAAGGTGGTGAACCCCGACTGGCGCTCGGGACGGGCGCTGCGGGACGTCTTCCAGTTCTCGGCCTATCCGGTGGCCGAGAGCCTGCGCGGCTTCGCCCAGCGACCGGGTCTGCTGCGGGCGATGTCCTGGGGCGTGATGGGCTTTGAGCTGGCCTTCCCGCTGACCCTGCTGTGGCCGCCGGCCCTGATGGTGGGTCTGGTCGTGGCCGGAACCTTCCACCTGGCCAACGCCTGCCTGTTCGGGCTCAACCGCTTCTTCTGGACGTGGCTGAGCGCCTATCCCGCAATCCTGTGGCTGCAGGGGCGGGTATTCTAGGCCCCTTTAGGGGCGGACGTAGCCGCGCGCGGTCAGGAAGGCCTGCAGCTTGGCGAAGCCGTCGCGACTGGCCTGCGGGTCGATGTCGAAATTGCTCTCCTGGTTGCTGGTATTGCGCGTCAGCAAGTGACCCAGCCCCGGATAGCGGTTGATCTCGCACACCCCGCCGGCCGCCCGGCGTTTGGCGCAGAACGCCTCGGCGCTTTTCAGCGGCGTCAGGGTGTCGGCCTCGCCCTGAACGATGGCCGTGGGCGGGCCCTGTTGGTCCGCCAGGGCGAGCGGGGAAACCTTGGCGGGATCCTTGCCCGCCATGATCTTGCGGAACCAGCCGTCTTCGGCGACGTCCAGAGCCGGCGACCACAAGAGCATCAGGTCCGGACCGCGCCGCTTTCCCGGGCAGGCCCCCAGGCCCGCCGCTGCGGACAGTTGGCCGCCGGCGCTGACGCCGTAGGCGGCCACCCGCTTGGGATCGACACCCAGGCGCTTGGCGTTGGCCCGTGTCCAGGCGAAGGCGTCGCAGGCATCGGCCAGCGCATCGAGCGGCGATACGTCCTTACGGGTCAAACGGTACTGGATCGGGATCGCCACAAGGCCCATCGCGGCCAGCATCGTCGCGCGGCCATAGGTCCATTCGGCCTCGCCCTCGGTCCAGCCGCCGCCGTGGAACAGCAGCACCGCCGCGCGCGGGGCGGGCGCCTTGTCGGCCGCGCTGAACACGTGGGCCTTCAGGGCCTGATCGCCCACCGTCTTGTAGGTCTCGATGACGGGAGCGGGCGCGGGCGTGCTCGTCTGGGCCTGGGCGGCGCTGACCGCCAGACACAGTCCCATGACGATCATGATGAGCTTCATGCCGCTCCCCCTATCGAGAGACCAGCGTTATCCGAGGTCTGCGCGCCGCGCCAATTACAATGCAGACAGGAAGCGACTACGCCGCCGTCTTCTTGCGCAGGCGCGCCAGGCGTCGCAGCCGGCGCCAGAAGCGGGTCTTTTCCGGTTCCGGATAGGGCTGCAGGTTGCGGAAGAACTCCTCGGCGCAGGCGCGCCACGAGAACCGCTCGGCGAACTTGCGCACCACGGTGCGGTCAAGGTCCAGGCACGCCAGGCACGCCTCGCGCAGGCCTTCCGTCTGGCCCGGCGCCAGGACGCCGGCGTTGGAGCCGGGGATGATGTCCACCGGACCCGGGGCCGAGAACGCCGCCACCGGCACGCCGGCCGCCATGGCTTCCAGGATCACAAGGCCGAAGGTGTCGGTCAGCGACGGGAAGCAGAACACGTCGGCGCAGCCGAAATAGCGACCCAGCTCGTCGCCGAACTTGGCCCCCAGGAACTTCACCTCGGGATACTTCTCGGCCAGCTCTTCGCGCTGCGGGCCATCGCCGATCACGACCTTGGTGCCGGGCAAATCAAGGCTGGCGAAGGCCTCGATGTTCTTCTCCACGGCCACCCGGCCGACATTGAGGAAGATCGGCCGGGCCAGGCCCTCGAACAGGTCGGGCTCGCCCGGCTGGCGGGGCTTGAAGATGTCGGTGTCCACCCCGCGCGACCAGGGCGAGAGATTGCGGAAGCCGTGCTTGGCCAGTTCGTCGCGCATGGTCGGCGTGGCCACCATCAGGCGGCCCGACGGTTTGTGGAACCAGCGCATATAGGTGTAGCCGGCCGCCAGCGGCAGGGGCAGGCGGGCCGAGACATATTCGGGGAACTTGGTGTGGTAGCTGGTGGTGAACGGCAGCTTCCATTCCAGGCAGATGCGCCGCGCGGCCAGGCCGATCGGACCCTCGGTGGCGATGTGGATCGCCTCGGGCTCGAACAGCTTGAAGCGCTCCTGCACCGGCTCATAGGCGCCGATGGCCAGCTTGATTTCCGGATAGGTCGGCAGCGGGAAGGTCGGGAACTGGTCAGGGCTGACCACGTCGACGATATGGCCCATGGCCCGCAACTCTTCAGTCACACGGCTCAGGGTCCGCACCACCCCGTTGACCTGGGGCTCCCACGCATCGGTCGCAAGCAGTATTCGCATCAGGCGGCGGCCGGCTCCGGCATGGGCTTATCGCCTTCATGGCCTTGGGGTGTCGCGGCCGGCGCCGGCGCGCGGTCGATGACCGACCACGACCGCACCTTGGCCCATTCGACGATCTCGAGGCGGCCGTCGGCATGCTCGGCCAGGGCCGTGCAGCTTTCCACCCAGTCGCCGTCGTTGACGTAGTGGATGCCGTCGATGTCGCGCATCTCGGCCTTGTGGATGTGACCACAGATCACGCCGTCCACCCCGCGACGTCGGGCCTCGTCGGCCACGGCGGCCTCGAAGTTCTCGATGAACTGCAACGCGTTCTTCACCTTGACCTTCAGATAGGCCGAGAAACTCCAGTAACCGAACCCCAGGCGACGCCGCAGGCGATTCACCAAAGTGTTCAGCATGAGGATGGTTCTATAGGACCAATCCCCGAGGAAGGCGAGCCACTTGGCGTGCTGAACCACGCCGTCGAACTCGTCGCCGTGCACGACGAGGTAGCGCTTGCCGTCGGCGGTCTCATGGATCACGTCGCGGGCCACCACCACGCCGCCGAAGTGGACGCCGCAGAACTCGCGCACGCCGTCGTCGTGGTTGCCGGGCACATAGATCACCTCGGTGCCCTTGCGGGCCATGCGCAGGATCTTCTGCACCACGTCGTTGTGGGTCTGGGGCCAGTGCCAGCCACCGCGCAGCTTCCAGCCGTCGATGATGTCGCCCACCAGATAGAGCTTGTCGCACTCGATATGGCGGATGAAGTCCAGCAGCAGCTCGGCCTGGCAGCCGCGCGTGCCCAGGTGCAGGTCGCTGATGAACACGGCGCGATAGTGGCGGACGGCGACGTGGGCGCTCATGATCGAATCCCCCTCGCGGTCGCCCCCGCGCGGGGCGACCCTCTAAACCGCCAAGAGATCGCTCCGTCCCCGGATCGGCGCGACGGCGGCCGGTGGGTGGCGATTAAGCCGATTGCATGTCGCTTTGATGAAGCCCATGCGCCGGGCTGGGATGCGGACTTTCTGACAGGCAGCCTGAAAAACGCGCACTTTCGACCAAACTGTCAAAAACTGCGCCGCGCGCCGGATCCTTTCGCCGCAAGGGGTCAGCGGCCTGTTGCGGTGCAGCATCGGCCGCACTAGATCAAGTCGATGGACGCCGCCCGCCTCGCCAAGGACACTCGCAAGTCACAGAAGACACGCGCGCGGATTCTCGACCGGGCGATGCATCTGTTCGCCGAGATCGGCTATCACGCCGCCACCAACCCGGCCATCGCCGACGCCTCGGGCCTGACGCGCGGGGCGATGCTCTACCATTTCCCGACCCGCGAGGCCCTGGTCGAGGCGGCCGTCGCCCACATCCAGGCCGAGCGTTCGGCCCTGTTCCGCGCCGCCGCCGACAGCCTGCCGGCCGGCGCCGACGTCACCGAGCACGCCATCGACAGCTATTGGGACCTGCTGCACAGCGTGCCCTTCACCGCCTTCGCCGAGCTGGAGGCCGCCGGCCGCACCGACCCGGCCATCCACGCGCTGCTGGCCCCGGCGCAAGCCGAGTTCGACCGCGCCCAGGCCGGCGACCACTTCCTGAAGATCCTCCACGCGGGCGCCGGCCCCCGCTTCCAGGCCAGCCGCGACCTTGCCCGGTTCATGCTGGAGGGCCTGGCCCGCACCACCCTGACCTATGACAAGGATGGCCGGAAAGAGCGCCTGCTGGCGGTGATCAAGCGGGCCACGCACATGCTCAATCGCAAAGGCGACGTGCAGGATCTCTGGCCGGAGTAGGCGCGCTCCGGGTCGGCGATGGCGTGGCCAGAGGCAGATTGTCGTTGCGAAGCCGAGGGCGGCTTTCGACCCGGAGGGGACGCTCGAAAAATCCTCCCCCCAGAGGGGGAGGATTGGGGCAACTATCCACCCTTAGCGGACCTTTGGAATATCAGCGCCGGCGCTCAACCCGCCCGCTGGGCCGCCCAGGGTTTAAACACTGCGATCCACAGCGCCAGAACCGCGACATAGGCGGCCAGCAGCGCCGGCGGCGTGAGCGGGCCCAGGCTCCAGTGCAGCAGGGCGACCAGGGTCACCCACAGCGGAATGGCGTTGGCGGCGCAGGCCAGCCAGGGCGAGAGGCTCTGGCCGCGATCGAACGGCGCGGACGTGGTGCGGGGCTTGGACATTGTTTCCCACTCCAGGGTGAAACCGAGCCTCACCCAACCGCGCGCGGTCCCGCGCATCAAACCAGTTCCGCTGAGGGGGGCGATAGCGCGGCTGAAGGGCGGCCTCCAACGATGGGGATTGGCGAGGCTCAATCCCCGTCTTTCCGCGCTGAGACGGCAACTGAATCAAGAGTTTGCAATTTTCTCGCGCCGCCTTGTCCCCGGCGTTGAGTCCGCCCGCATACTCTAGCTACCTCGTCGCGGGGAAAGGGCGCGTTGGCCAGCGACCGATTGCGGCGGCGGGGGGCGGTCGAGCGGTGGAGGTCCGAGGGGGATACTCGGACGGTCCGGGGACCTGGTTGCTGGCCAGGCCCGCCCGCCGTCGGCGTGGTTGGAGGCAAAAGGATGTGTCTTAGCCTGTATTGGCTCGTCCTCTCCGACCGTCGCGCGCCCGGGAAACCGGGGGCTCGGGTCCCGGTAAGGCCTGAACAGGGCCACCTGACGGGACGCTGGCGGATAACGGCTGCGCGGAGCGTTGCGGCTTCGTCGAAACGGTACTCAACACACACAGTCCGGACGAAGGTCCGGCGCTCCGCAGCCCTTTCCGAACCTTCAGCGAGTGATCGCGTGAGGCCGGTGAAACGCGTCCTCCGCCCTTCCCATCGAGGGTCAGGGAGAAACCCACAGCCCGCCCCTTGCCGCCGTCGCCCGCCCGGCCCACCGTTCCCAAACGACTCGGGGGAGCACGCATGAACCAGGACTGGAGCGCCGGCTATGTGGTCGAGACCGGCTACACCTATGGCTGCTATCCCGAGCTGAACCCGGTGCGGGCGGCCCTGCCGCTGCTGGCCAAGGGCTTTCGGGCCCCCAAGATCGAGACGGCCTGCGAGCTGGGCTTTGGCCAGGGCTGCTCGGCGGCGGTGCATGCGGCCACGCAACCCGACATCGAATGGTGGGGCTGCGACTTCGCGCCGGCCCAGGCGGTGTTCGCCCGCGACCTTGTGGCGGCCAGCGGCGCGCGGGCCAATTTCTTCGACGACGCCTTCGACGAATTCGCCGAGCGGCCGGGCCTGCCCGAGTTCGACTTTGTGGCGCTGCATGGCGTGTGGAGCTGGGTCAACGACGCCGCGCGCGACAAGATCGTCGCCTTCCTGCGCCGGCGGCTGAAGCCCGGGGGCCTCGTCTACATCTCCTACAACACCCAGCCGGGCTGGGCCCTGGCCGGGCCGCTGCGCCACCTGATGAAGCGCCACGCCGAGACCCTGGGCGCGCCGGGCCTGGGTCCCGCCGCCAATCTCGACGCGGCCCTGTCGACCATGAAGCGGTTCTTCGATCTCGATCCTGTCTATTCGCGGATCAATTCGGGGGTCACCGACCGGCTGGCGGCGGTGATGCGCCAGGACCGCGCCTATCTGGTCCACGAATACATGAACCGCGACTGGGTCCCGATGTGGTTCGCCGAGGTCGAGGCGCGGCTGTCCTCGGCCAAGCTGTCGTTCGCCGCCTCGGCCTATGCGTCGGACCATGTGGACGAGCTGAACCTGTCGCCCGACATGATCGGCTTCCTGCGCGAGCTGCCTGATCCGTCACTGCGCGAGACCTTCCGCGACTTTGCGGTGCAGGCCCAGTTTCGCCGCGACTACTGGCTGCGCGGGGCCTCAGCCCTGACCGCCGCCGACCAGCGCCGGGCGATCCGCGACCAGCGCGTGGCCCTGGCCCGTCCGGCGGCCGAGTGGCCCGACAAGGCGCGCGGGACCTTTGCCGAGATGGTCATGGGCGGTCCGGCCCACGAGGCGATCCGGGACCTGCTGGCCGATGGCCAGCCCCGGACGATCGGCGATATCGAGGCGGCGCTGCCCGAAGGCTCGACCCTGCCGCAGCTGACGACGGCCCTGATCCTCTTGATGAGCCAGGGCGCGGTGCAGCCGGCCCAGTCGGCCGACGCCACGGCGCGCGCGGCGGGCACGGCCCGGGCCCTGAACCGCGAACTGGCCCGCCGCGCCGTGGAGTCGACGGATCTGAGCTTCCTGGCCGCGCCGGCCACCGGCGGTTCGGTCGGCGCCTCGCGCTTCCACCAGATGTTCTGGCTGGCCCTGCAGGAGGGCGGCGGTCCGCGCGAGTGGGCCAGCTTCGCGGCGAACACGCTGGCCCAGCAGGGTCAGGCCCTGGTGGTCGACGGCGCGCCGCTGGGCGGGGAGGCGGCGATTGCGGCCCTGCACGGCCAGGCTGTGGGTTTCGCCGACACCGTGCTGCCGTGCTGGCGAGGCCTGGGGATCGCGTGACAATTCGCACCTTCCGCGAACGGCGATACTCGACTACGCTTGGTTGAGAACAAATCTGGGAGTCCGGCCATGAAGGCTGTGTTGCTACTCGGCGCTGTCGCCGCCGTCGCCTTGATCTCGGTTCCGGCCGTGGCCGACAATCAGAACCAGGGCGATCAGGGCCAGCAGGGCGTTCAATACGGCCCCGCCTACGAGGCGCCGCGCCGCGGCGACCGGGCTGTTGACGACGGCAGGCCGCCGAACCTCCACAGGCAGTGCTTCAACGGCAAGAGCATCGCGGGCGTCAACCGTTCGGGCGCCCAGACGGTCTATCTCCAGTCGCAGCAGGGCGGCATCTACCAGATGCGTCTGACCGGGGCGTGCGACGGTCTGAACAACGCCGAAAAGCTGACGGTGCGCGCCAACGGCAGCGACTTGATCTGCTCTGGCGACAGCGCCGAGCTGATCGCGCGGATCTCCACGACCGCCAAGCGCTGCCACGTCACCGGCGTGCGCCGCCTCACGACCCAGGAAGTTTCGGTCCTGGCTTCGGCGGCGCGCTGACGTCAACCCGGACAAAGCGCCGCATGGCGCGGCCAGGGTGGCGACTGTCATCGTCCTTGTGGTTCCCTGTGAGTCGGGACCTAAAGCGCGAGCGACCGACATGGCTGGTCTGGACGTTAGTGGCGTAGAACTGCACTTCACCTGTCCGCACTGCGGCGGACAGGCCCCGGCCCGGATCGAAGCGGTGCGGATGCTGCCGGTCATTGACTGCGGCTGCGGCGAGCGCTTCGGCGTCGACATGGCGGCCTTCGCGGCCCAGGTCACCGCCGCCGAGACGGCCGCCCGCGCCGCGCGGCGAAGACCGCGCGCCTGAAGACCGATTTCGCAACATCAACCTTGCCGCGCGGCGGGGTTCAGCTAACGTCGCTCCCAACAGAACAATGATAACCTAGGGAGTGAGACCATGACGCCGCCCGATGGCGCGTCGCCTCCGCGCGACGTCTCCAGCGCTCCGTTCAAGCCGCTGGCCATGAAAGGCCCCGAAGTGTCGGTCGACCGCCGACCGGACGGCTCGATCGTGATCACCTCCAACCATGCGCCGGGCGAAGGGCCGCGCTCGATCGCCCACCTGATCGCCGCCAAGGCCGCCGAACATCCCGACCGGCCTTACCTGAAGCAGCGCGAACCGAACCACGGTCCCTGGCGCGGCGTCACCTATGGCGAGGCGCATCGCGCGGTCGAGGGCATCGCCCAGTGGCTGATCGATCAGAAGCTTCAGCCCCACGACAGCGTCATGATCCTGTCGGGCAATTCGATCGAGCACGCCCTGATGACGCTGGGCGCCTATACGGCCGGCGTGCCGGCTGCGCCGATCAGCCCGGCCTATAGCCTGATCTCCACCGACCACGCCAAGCTCAAGCACTGCTTCGAAAAGGTCGCGCCCCGCGTCGTCTTCGCCCAGAGCGGAGCGATGTTCGCCGGGGCCCTGGCTACCCTGAAGGCCCTGGACCCGAGCCTCCTGGTGATCACCGCCGATGGGGCGGGCGAGGGGGCGATCACCTTTGCCGAGGTCGCCGCGACCACGCCGACCGCCGCCGTGGCGACCGCGCGGGATGCGGTGGGTCCCGCGACGGTGGCCAAGTATCTCTTCACCTCCGGCTCGACGGGCCTGCCCAAGGCCGTGCCCCAGACCCACGGCATGATGGCGGGCGTCATCGCCGGGCAGGAGGGCCTGCGCACCGATGTCCCGACCGACGAGGTTCCCCAGAGCCTGGAATGGATGCCCTGGAGCCACATCTCGGCGGGCAACATCGGCTTCAACGCCGTGATCTGGGGCGGCGGCACCCTGCACATCGACGAGGGCAAGCCGCTGCCGGGCATGTTCGAGACCACGATCAAGAACCTCTACGAGGTCTCGCCGATCGTGTTCGGGTCGGCCCCGATCGCGTTCTCGATGCTGGCCGAAGCGATGGAGAACGATCCTGTGCTGCGGCGCTCGTTCTTTAAGAACCTGCGCTACATGGGCTATGGCGGCGCCACCCTGAGCAATGACGTCTATGAGCGCATCCAGGCCCTGGCCGTGGCCGAGACCGGGCATCGCATCCCGCTGACCACGATGTACGGCGCGACCGAGACGCAAGGCATCACCGTCACCCACTGGATCACCGAGCGGGTCGGGCTGGTGGGCCTGCCGCTGCCGGGCATCCAGCTGAAGCTGGCGCCCAGCGGGTCGAAGTACGAGGTCCGCGTGAAGGGCCCGACCGTGGCGGCCGGCTATCACAAGGACCCCGAGCGCACGGCGGCGGCCTTCGACGAGGAGGGCTTCTATAAGCTGGGCGACGCGGCGCGGTTCGTCGATCCAGAGGACCCGGCCAAGGGGCTCGTGTTCGACGGCCGGGTGACCGAGGACTTCAAGCTCGACAGCGGCACCTGGGTCAGCGTCGGGGTGCTGCGCCCCGATCTGGTGGCCGCCTGCAGCCCCTACATCCACGACGCGGTGATCACCGGCCAGGACAAGGCGTTCATCGGGGCGATGCTCTGGCCCTCGCCGGCCGGGCTGGCGGCCCTAGTGGCCGATCCTGGGCCCGGAACGCCGCTGGAGAAGCTGGTCGCGATCCTCAAGGACCGTCTGGCCGCGTTCAACGCCGGCGCCGGCGGCTCGTCGCGGCGCGTGGCCCGGTTCACGATCCTGACCGAGCCGCCGTCGATCGACGCCGGCGAGATCACCGACAAAGGCTACGTCAATCAGCGCGCGACTCTGGAGCGCCGCGCGGATCGCGTCGAGGCGCTCTACGCCAAGACGCCGGGCGAGGGGGTCTTCGTAGTCTAGCGGCTCACCAGGACAGGCCGCCGCGCACCAGCACGGCGGTCTTGTCCGACATACCAAAGGCCATCAGGTCCGCAGGCTTCGGCGGCGGCGCCTTGGCCAGGGTCGGCCAGCCGTCGCGATGCTCCAACGCGGCGACCTCGACCTGTCCGGGGCCGGCGGTCGTGAAGCTGAGCGTGATCCCGTTCGGATCGGGCGCATGATAGGTCAGGCTCGACCACTCGCCGGCCTGGGTCGCCAGGGTGATCGGGCGGCCGTTCAGGCGCGGTTGGCTGAGCGGCGTGCTCGGCCGCAGGCGTAGGCTGACCAGCTCAGCGCCGGGCGCGGGGATCAGGCGGATCAGCAGGCGATCCTCGGCGCGGTCGACGGTCAGCTGTGGGCTGGCCACGGGCACGACCCGGGTCTCCGACATCCACACCGGATTTTTCCAGAACGGCGCCAGGGCCTGCTGCCGGGGCTCAGACCCGCCGTCGTCGGGCAGGACCGCGCGGGTCCAGGCGTCCAGTCTCGTCAGGCCGGCGACGCGCCAGGCCTTGCCGGTGGACAGGTCGGCGACGTGCAGAGCCTGGGTGATTGCGGGGCGGGAGGGCTCGCCGCCGAGGCGGGCGGCGTTGGCCGTAAGCGCCACCCCGACCAGGGCCATGATCCCGGCGGCGCGCCAGGCCCAGCGCGTGGCGGCGAAGTCGTGCGCGAGTGGCGACAGGGCCGGGGCGGCCAGCATCGCGAACACCGCCAGCACGGCCGGCTCCATCAGGCCGACGCCCGCGAAGGTCCAGGCCCCCCAGGCGGCCAGCTGGGCGGTCGACAGGATGGCCAGAAGACCGACGACGGTGGTCAGGGCCAGGGCGACCCGCTTGTCCCGCGTGCCGCCGATTCCGATCACCAGCGCCGCGCCGACGGCGGCGACCAGCAGCGGCCAGGTCAGCATCACCGTCGCGCCGGGCGCCAGGACCTGGGCGGCGATCGCCAGCAGCAGCACCACGATCATGCCGCCGATCCATGCGCCCAGAACCTCGGTCCGGAAGCCCAGCGCCAGGGCGGCCAGAACGCAGGCCGCCAGCCCAAGCCCAAGACCGATGGGATCAAACCCGCCGACCAGGCTGCAGGCGCCGCCCAGGACGAGAGCGACGACGCAGGGAATGACCCGCCGAGCGCCACGCGCCTGGGCGGTGGCGACGCCGAGCCCCGCGGCGGCGGCGAGCAGACCCGCGCCCCAGAGCAGAAAGTCAAAGCGCGTCAGCAGGCCGTAGTAGCGCTGGACGCCGTCGATCATCAGAAGGCGGCCAAGCAGATGTAGCACGAGACCGGCGCTGGCGGCGGTGAGCAGCAGTCCGGCCGCGCCGCGTGCGATCTCCCAGCCGCTCGCGCCTCGGCCCGCCAGCGCGCGCCAGGCGCAGAAGCCGACCAGGGCCGCGGCCAGCGCCAAGAGCGCCCAGCCCACCGCCGGGGGGTAGCGGATCATGAACAGGCCCAGGACGTCGGAATAGATCGCATTCTCGGTCCTGGCGGGCAGTTCGGACGCGTTCGCGAGAGCCCGCACGGTCGGCAGGACCTGATCGCCCATATGCTGCAGGCTGCCCCGCTGCAGATGGTCGGGGCGCGACAGCGGCGTGTGATAGGCTAGCTGGTTGTCGATGAAGGCCAGGTTCAGCCCCGGCAGACCCTTGTTCACCGCGTGGGTGAAATCGGTGTCGTTGGGCATCTTCTCGTAGACGGTCGAGGCCATCGAGTTGCCCGACGCTCCCTTGGCCTCGCGACCAAAAACGCCGATGAGCGCGCCGTTGCCGGGGCCGGTCTGGAACATCGCCGCGCGACCAGCGTCGCCCCGGGCCTCCATGTTCACCACCAAGCCCACGCGTGCGAGGCTGGGATCGCGGGCGAAGAACGCGTCAGCCCCCAAGAGGCCCGCCTCCTCGGCGTCGGTGAACAGGAAGATCACGTCCCGGGCATGCGGCCCGCTCGCCTTCAGGGCGCGGGCGATCTCCAGGGCGGCGGCGGTTCCCGAGGCGTCGTCGGCTGCGCCCGGCGAGTTGTGCACCGAGTCGTAGTGGCTCATGACCAGGATGGCCGGCAAGCTGCGGTCACGGCCCGGCAGGACGCCGACCAGGTTCTGCACGGCGGCCGCGCTCAAGGTCCGGCCGTCCGAGTCGTGCTGGGAGAAGCCTTCGCCCGGGCGGACCGAGACCTCGAGGCGCAGCGCGTTGATGCGCGACAGCAGGTGATCGCGGACCCTTGCAATCTCGGCCGAGCCAGTGGGATGGGGCTTCTGCGCGATCGCCGCGACATCAGCCATGGCGCGGTCGGCCGAAAACGCGGTGGCGGGTGCGGTGACGCCGACCGGAGGCGGGGGCTGTTGGCTCAGCGCGCCCAGCGCCAGCCCCAAGGCGAGACAGATCCAGAATCCGAGGAAGCGAATGGTCTTCATCGGCGTGCCTCCGGGCGGAAAGCGAATCCCCAAAGGTATGCTGCGGCGATGCGCGCCGATCTGAAACCCCTCCGGACAAGGAAAAAGGGCGACCCGCCAAGCGGATCGCCCTTTCTTCTTCCGAAAGTCGGCGGCGCGGCTGGCGCCGCCGGTCCCCCTCCCGGCAGAACTAGAACTTCGAGCGCAGGGTCACGCCGTAGGTGCGCGGCGCGCCTAGGAACGCGTTGTAGGTGATCGTGTCCAGGGCCGCGTTGTAGGTGTTCTGCGTGGCGCTGAGACCCGAGCCGCCTTGCAGCGGGCCGTTGAAGGCCACCTGCATGTACTTCTCGTTCAGAAGGTTCTGGGCCCACAGTTCGACAGCCCAGCGTTCGTCGTCGCTGCCCAGGCCGACGCGGCCGTTGACCACCGTGAAGGCCTTCTGGAGCTTCGGCGGGAACAGGTCGGAGCCGGTGTTGTACTCCGAGGAGTACTTCGCGCCGATGTTGAAGCGAGCCTTCAGGTTGTCGCCGACCGAAGCCTCATAGGTCACCGAGGCCGAGCCCGAGTACTTCGGCGCCAGCGACAGGTTGCTGCCGGGCAGAAGGGCCAGGGCGTTGCCCGGATCGTTCGGGATCGGTTGCTTGCCGTACTTGGTGTCGGCGTAGGTGAAGCCGCTCTGGATGACCAGGCCGCGCACCGGCGTGAACCACATGAAGTCGGCGTCGACACCCTTCGACGTCACCTCGGGGATCGAGCGCACCACGAACGAGGTGCCCAGGAAGGTGTTCAGCTGGAAGTCGGTGAACTTCTGCTGGAAGAGGCTGACGTTGAACAGAACCGAGCGGTTGAACAGGGTGTTCTTCATGCCCAGCTCGTAGCTGTCGACGAACTCAGCCGGGAACGAGGTGTCATAGATCGGCGTCACGCCAGCGCCGCCCGAGGGCAGGCCGTTCGAGGACTGCGTGCGGTCGAGGTTAAAGCCGCCGCCCTTATAGCCGCGAGCGAACGAGGCGTAGGTGAACACTTCGGGCGAGAAGCGGTAGGACGCCTTGATGGTGCCGCTCCACTCCTTGTCCGTCCGCTCCTGGCTGGTGCCGCGGCCGTTGAACAGCGGGTTGGCCCAGGGCAGGCAGAGGTTGCCGACGATAGTGCCGACCGCAGCCGCGCCGACAATGCCCGCCATCCGAGCTTGACCGGCCGGGGTCAGGGCCGTGCCGCAGCCGACGCCGCCATCGCTGTTGGTCTGGAAGGTCGTGAGATCCTTCTTTTCCACGGTGTAGCGCAGACCGGCGGTGATCTCGAACGCGTCCGTCACGTGCCAGGTTTCGTTGGTGAACAGAGCCACCGTCTTGGCGCGTTGATCATAACGATCGTAGAGGCCTTGGCCCGGCGTGAACGAGGTGTTCGGCGCACGGTTCAAGAGCAGGGCGATGAAGTTGGGGATGCCCGCCGGGTTGGCCGCCGAACGGGACAGGAGGCGGCCCAGATACTGTTCGTACTGGTTGCCGAACAGGAAGTTGGCGCGGTTCTCAAGTCGTTCGTCGGCGAGGAAGGCGCCGATCATCCAGTCGAACTTGTCCGACTTGCCGGCCAGGCGCAGTTCCTGGCTGTAGGTCGTGAACTCCGAATAGTTCGTGCCGTCCTTGTTACGGTAGGTGATGTCGGCGGTGGTGAAGTCGGAGTCCTGACCGTTGTCGGTGCGCCATTGGCGAATGGCCGAGATGCTGGTCAGCGTGCCGATCGGCAGGTCGATGTCGCCCTGGAGCGAAACGCCCTTGTCCTCGATCTTGGCGGGCGCGCCGCGGTTCGAATAGGCGACCCGGTCATACGGATTGGCGGTCGGCGCCAGAGCCGTGCCGCCCGAGACCACGCCCAGAATTCCGGCCGTCGGACCGGTGCGGATCTGCACCGCGCCGCAGCAGTTTTCGTCGCGACGGCTGTAGTCGGCGATGAACCGGAAAGTCGCTTGGTCATCGGGGATGAACAGCAACTGCCCGCGCACCGTGTAGAAGTTCTGGTCGGCGTCCTGCTTGCGGGCGGACGGACCGGCGCCCACGATCACGTCGTTGAAACCGTCACGCTCGCGGGCCGCGACGTACAGGCGGCCGGCCAGCTTGTCGCCCATCAGCGGACCGGTGACCGAGGCGGCCACGCCCTTGGCGTCGTAGTTGCCAAGGGTCACTTCGGCGCTGGCCCCGAAGCCGAACTCCGGCTCCTTGGTGACGACGTTGATCACGCCGGCCGAGGTGTTCTTGCCGAACAGAGTGCCTTGCGGCCCCTTCAGCACTTCGATGCGCTCCATTTCGCCCAGGTCGCCGAAGCCGACGCCGTTGCGGGGGCGGTACACGCCGTCGATCACGACGCCGACCGAGCTTTCCAGGCCGGGGTTGTCACCGACGGTGCCGACGCCGCGGACGCGGGCGGTCGTCGAGGCTTCCGACGAGGTGGACGTGACCGTCAGGCCGGGCGTCAGGATCGTGAGGTCCTTGATGTCCCGGACGCCTGTGTCTTGCAGCAGCTTGGCGCCAACGGCGGTGACCACCACCGGGACGTCCTGCAGGTTCTGTTCCCGCTTCTGGGCGGTGACGATAATGCTGTCGACGGTCGGGATATCGGTTTCTTGAGCCTGCGCGGCGCTCGTGGCGCCAAGACCGGCGAGGACAACAGCGGACGCAGTGCCGCAAAGCACCTGGGAAAAGCGCATTTCCTACCTCGGTTCGTTGGCCGAAGACGCTTGCCCGCCTCCGGCTTGTTTTTCGTTGGTCCGCCGAACGAGTGTTCGAATGGATAGCTAAGGGTTAGGCGCCGTCCCCCGTGTCGGCAAGTGAAATCCCTTGTAATGAAGGGTTCCAAGGTGCTCTGTTGCTGGGAAGCGACAGCGTTCGATCACCGTCATCGACATTCGAAAGGGGCTTGCGCCGCGCAGGGTGTGACCGCATGTGGCGTGCATGATCCCTGCCCCCGCCTACCATCCCGATCCGCGTTTCCAGGCCCTGGGCGGAGAGTTCGCCGATCCTGTGGAGCCCGCGGATTTTCCGGAGACGGTGTTGCGGTTCCGGAACGATCGCGCGGCGGCGACGGTGGGGCTGGAGACGTTGGACGATCGCGCGTGGCTGCGCCACTTCGGGCGCTTCGAACCGCTGCCGGATAACCAGACCCGGCCGCTGGCCATGCGGTATCACGGCCATCAGTTCCGCGTTTACAATCCAGACCTGGGAGACGGACGAGGTTTCCTGTTTGGCCAGTTGCGCGAGGCGGGGGCAGGCCGCCTTCTGGACCTTGCCACGAAGGGTTCGGGGCAGACCCCATGGTCCCGCGCGGGCGATGGTCGGCTGACCTTGAAGGGCGGCGTGCGGGAGATTCTCGCCGCGAGTTTCCTTGAGGCGCTGGGCGTTCCGACCTCTAGAGCCTTCTCGCTTGTCGAGACGGGCGAGGCCTTGACCCGGGGGGATGAGCCCAGCCCTACCCGATCGGCGGTCCTGACCCGGCTCTCGCACAGCCATATGCGCTTTGGGACCTTTCAGCGCCTGGCCTACCTCGATCGTAGAGACCTGATGGTCCAACTGGTCGACCATGTGATCGAGAGCTACTTCCCGGATCTGGCCGACGAGTCCGATCGCCCCGCCGTCCTGATGCGCGCGGTGGTCTCGGCGAGCGCGCGACTGCTGTCCCGCTGGATGTCCGCCGGCTTCGTGCATGGCGTGCTGAACACGGACAATATGGTCGTCACGGGCGAAAGCTTCGACTACGGCCCATGGCGCTTCCTGCCGCGAAACGATCCGAACTTCGTCGCCGCCTATTTCGACCATGCCGGTCTCTACAGCTTCGGGCGGCAGCCCGAGGCGGTGTTCTGGAACCTGCAGCAACTGGCGGGCTGTCTGAGCCTCGTGACCGACCAGGCCGCCCTGTTGGCGGCCCTGAACAGCTTCTCGGACCTCTACCGCGCGGCGCTGCGGGGGGCGATGCTGGATCGGCTGGGCCTCAAGAGCCGTGGCGCGGAGGCCGATATCGCCCTGGTCAACACGGCCTTCAGGGCGCTGGCGGAGGGCGGTGAACCGCTGCGCTGGGAGCCGTTCTTCTTCGACTGGTTCGGCGGCGCGGCCTCGGAGGAGCGCGCGCTGCGAGGCCCTCGCGCCGGGCTCTATGCGGGAGAGGCGTTCCTCGACCTGCGACGGGCGTTGGCCGATTTCGAGCCCGATCGCCCGGAACGTCTGGCGCATCCGGCCTTCGCTCGTCCCGAACCCGAGGAGCTGATCATCGACGAGGTCGAGGCGCTCTGGTCGCCGATCGCCGACGCCGATGATTGGGGCCCGCTAAACGCCAAGCTCGCCCGAATAGACGCCGCGCGAGAGGCCTACGCGCTGGGCCAAGCCCAGATTTGAGTGCTGTGCGGAGGTTTTTTCGTTCGGGCGCGGAACAACCGTCAAGGTTCCGTCTTACAACTGCGGCACACTGCCTCCAGACGAACGCCGCGTGGAGACCGACCCGATGCGCATCTTCCAACCGATCATGCTGGTTTGCGCCGTAGCCATGTCGTTCGTCGGCGCCCTGGGCATTCCAGGCTGCGCGCGCGCGATCGGCGAATGTCTCCGTGACCGCGCGGAACCGGCCTAGGTCTCGGATCAAGCCAAAGACGCGTTGGCAGAGTCCGACGTCCCGGCCCTAGCCGCCGGACAATCGCGCCGGCGGCAATGTAATCCATTGTAAAATGGGCCTTGCGACCTCTGGTCGAGCGCGCGTCCGTGTCGTCTAACCGTGATCGGAGGGGCGGACGGGGAGCGCGGCGGCGCGGATGGAGATGGAATTTCGACGGCTTCCGACCGGGACGCTCGGATCGAGCGCGTCGCCAGGAAGCCCGGAGTCCGGCCTCGCCATCATGGGCGAGAGGCGCCGCGACCCCGCTCAGCGATCAGAGCCCGCCGTTGATACCGTCCCGCGCAGCGGCTCTCGGAGCCTGTGGGGGCTGGTCGGGATCATCGTAGCCCTGGTGCTGTGGGGCGGGCTCTATTGGGCGTGGTCCGTCCTGAGGCTGTCGCTCGGATGATCTGGTGATCGTGCTATTGTCCCAGCGGTCGTAGGAGCCAGGCACCATGCGTCAATCGATCGTCGCCTTAGGGCTGGCCGTTCTCTGTCTGGGCGCTTGCGCGTCGCCCCGCGCCATCGGGCAAGGCGATGTGAGCCCGGTTGCGGGGGCGTCCGCAGCGGTCCATGGCGCTCCGACCGATCGAACGGATGAGGCTTATGTCCGCGCGATCCAAGACGGCGTCCTGACCCGACTGGGCGCGTCGCGCGGCGCCGACAAGCCCGTCTTTCTCGTGCAGGTCGGCGTTGCAAGGGCGGTCGCGGACGTCGGCGTCTCCAGCGCTGCGGGCGCCTTGGATCCCACCGCTTGGCGGAGCCCGAGCGCGACCGCGCCCTGGTGGCGACCTTGGGCGAAAGGCCGCGCGACGCGTGCTGTCACTCTGGCCGTGATCGACGCGCGGGACGGGAAGACCATCGCGTGGTCTTCGGTTCGGGTCGGAGAGCAAGCGCCGGAGGCTGTCGCCAAGCTTCTGGTGGACGCCCTGAAGGGCGCAGACCGGCCTTAACCGCCTTGCACGACGCCGTGTCGTGGCAGGCGCACGGTGAATTCAGCGCCCACGCCGGGCTCGCTGCGGCAGGAAACCTCGCCCCCGTGCCGGGCGACCGCCGCCTGTACGAACGCCAGTCCAAGACCGACGCCGTTGCTGGCCAGCTCATGCCCCGGCCGTTCGAACCTTTGGAAGGGCCGAAAGGCGGTCGCCGCCTCTTCGCGGGAGAAACCGGGTCCCTGGTCGGCGATGGCGATGCAGGCGACCGGTCCGCTGGGTGAGGGCTGCTCAGCCAGGTTGACCGTGATCGTCGATCCAGAGGGGCTGTATTTCAGGGCGTTGCCCAGCAGGTTGACGAACGTGCGGGCGAGCACGCTTCGGTCCCCCAGCACCATCAAGGGCGCTTCGCCGCCGACCTGCTCGATGCGGATCTTGCGCTGCAAGGACTGGGGCCAGACTTCATCGATCGCCTCGACCGCGACATCGGCCAGATCCAGGGGTTCCAGCGAGACCGGCGTGACCTCGGCGCGAGCCAGCTGCACGAAGCCGTCGGCGAGGGCGAGCGTGCGGCGAGCATAGGCGGCGATGCGGTCGGCCGTCTCCTTGGGCAGGTCGGGCGTAGTGGCCAGCAAGGCCAGGATCGAGGTCTGCGGCGAGCGCATGTCATGGGTCAGCAGCTGCAACGCCTGCTCCCGCTGGCGCATGGCGGCGGTCAGGATCGAGATGTCGGCCAGGCGAACGATCCATCCGGCGGGGCCGCCATGCTCGTCTCGACGAAGGACGGTCTGCAGCTGAAAGGCCCGGCCGTCGGGCAGGTGCAGGTCGATCGGATCGTGGCGGTCCGTGGCCTGCGGCCAGTCGAGTTCGAAGCGTCGCCCCAGGGGGTCCAGCAGATTGATCAAGTCCGCCAGCGATGCGCCGTTCAGGGTCGCCTGATGCGGCTTGAAAAGGGCCTGGGCCGCAGCGTTCGCGGCGATCACCCGCCCTTGCTCGTTCGCCACCAAGGTGGCGTCCGGCAGGCTGAACAGGGCGTCGGCCGAGAAGCGGCGCAGATCGTCCATGCGTGTGATCGCGTCACCGAGGCTGGAAGCCTGGCGCGTCACGACGTCGCCGGAGAACGCGGCGGGTTTCGCGCCTCGCCCGCGAACAACGGCCCGGACGCGCGCCAGCTCGCGTCCGATCAGGTCGTTCACCTGGCCCAGGCGGCCCCAGCCCCAGATCAGGGCGACGAGTTGCAGGCCGATCACGGTCGTGATCGGGGAGAGCCAGATATGGCTAAGCCAGAACAGCGCCGCCGAATAGGCCAGACCCACCAGGCAGAGGCCGATGGTCAGCAGCAGATTGGCGCGTGGCGGCAGGGCCATGAACCCGATCATCAGTAGCCAGAGCAATGTCAGGCTGAACCCGACGCGGCTCCAGGGGCCGGCCGGCGTGATCATCCGGCCGCTTCGCAAGGCGTCGAGCACGCTGGCCTGCAGCTGAACGCCGGTCATGCTGGCGGCGTCCGGGGTGACGGGCGTCGGAAAGGCGGGGCCAAGGCCCGGCGCGGTCAAGCCGACGAAGACGGTCCGTCCCGCGATCAACTCACGGGGCACTTCCCCGTCGAGCACGCTCGCGAAGCTGGCATGGCGATAGATCGACGGGGGGCCCGCAAAGGAGATCAGCAGCGTCTGCTCATTACCCCGTGTCACATCCGGCGAGCCCGGCGGACGGGTGGCGCGGTGGACGACGGTCATCAGGTCGGGTTTGAGACTGGGCCCGTTCGCCTCGAACGGCGCCATGCGGCGCACCACGCCGTCGTCATCGAAGCGCACGTGCGCCAGACCAACCCCGGCCGCGCCCCGGGCGATCTCGGAAATCGATCCGACGACGCGAGGAGGCGCTTGCTCGCCGCCGTCGATCAGGAACTCCGGGAGGTAGACCCGTCCGGAACGGGCGATCGCTTCGCCCAGCGCACGGTCTTGGGCGGGATCGCGCGACGGCTGGCTGAACAGCACATCGTAGACGATGGTCTTGGCCCCCGCCTGGGTCAGTTGGTCGACCATCCGGGCGTGCGTGTCGCGCCCCCAAGGCCAAGCCCCCATCCGGGCCAGGCTGCGATCGTCGATGTCGACGATCAGGATGGAGTCATCGGCGGGATGGGCGTTGGCGCGCGTCAGAACGTCGTAGAGGACATTATCGATCCGACTGGGCGGCCGTACCGCGAAGACGGCGAACACCAGGCTGGCGGCCATCGCCAGCCAGAGCCACGACAGCCGCCGTTCGCCTGAGCGTGACGGGCGGGAGCCGGTCTCCCTCACTTCCCGATCTGCAGCTGCTGCAGCGGCCCCTGCTTCTCGCTCATCACGCCGTCCTTGAAGCGCAGCGCGGTGACGCGCCAGGCATAGGCGCCCGGCGCCAGATCGGTCAGCGTCAGATAGGGCTCGGTCAGGCCGGGCTGGTCGACGATCGGGGTCTGAGTGTCGCCATTGGCGAACATCTGGAACCGGTAGTTCCGCACGCCGTCGCCGGCGGAGCTCCAGCGAAACAGGAACTTGCGGTGCTTGCCGTCGCGTGCGTCGCTGGGCGGCGCGGCGTCCAGGGTGTCGAGGTCCCGGTCAAAGCTGTAATCGGCCGGGAAGCCTTCCAGGCCGCCCGGATCGATCGCGGTCAGGCGGACGAAATAGGTCCCGTTGGCCACCTGGCCGAAGTCGACGATCGGATACTGCTGGGACGTGGTCTGGGTCGTCGCCTCGGCGAAGATATCGATGAAGCCCGCGTCGCGAGCCAGCAGAACGCGGTATGACGCCGCGCCTGTCACAGGCTCCAGGCTGAAGCGGACCAGGGCGTCGCTCTGGGTTTGCCCCCCGGCGCCAAGCTTGGGCGCCGGCAGCAACTCGACCGGCGCGCCGACACCATCGGCCGAGGCGCTGACGCCGAAGCCGGCCTGGATGGGCGCGTTGTCGCTGGCGCTCGCGCCGGCGTCGACGCCGACGGCGCCAACCAGGACCTCGGTCTGAGCCTTGTCGGCCCCGGCCCCGACGCGGAACTCGGTGCCTCGCACCGCCGACACCGAGACGGGGGTGCGCACCTCGAACCGCGCACCGGGCGTCGGCGTGGGGGTGGCCGAAATCGTCCCCTTGCCTTGCTCCAGCTGGAACACCCGCTGGGGCGCATTGTTGATCAGGACCTGGCGCAGCTTGGCGATCCGGATCCGCGTGTTCGAGGGCAGGGTGACGCGCGAGGCGTCCTCCAGCTCGAACGTGGCGAAGGCGCCCGGCCCCGTGATGATCCACTGGCCCTCCGACAGCGGCATGCCGACGCGGGCGGGCGTGCGCTGGCCATTCGTCTCGATCTGAACGGGGCCGGTGAAGGCCGACAGCGTCGCGGCGATCGGCGTCGACTTCAAGAGATTGGGGTCGATGTTCAACTGCGAGCCCGGACGCAGTCGCCTTGGCTCCTGGACGCCATTGGCCTTCTGGACCCGGCGATAGTCGCTGGGGCGGTTCAGATAGGCGCGACCAAGACCGATCAGGGTGTCGCCGGGCTTGACCACATAGGCCACCGGCGGCTCGGCGGGCGGGGTCTGGGCCCAGGCGCTCGCGCCGCCCGCCAGCGCCAGAACCACGAAACTCACCCCAGCGGCCTTGATCATGCTCAGTCTCCCCCGCCCGCCGTATCCGGGTCGCACGCCTCAAGACGATAGCCGAAACCGTAGACCGTGCTCAGCCGGAAACCGTTGCTGGGACGAAGGTGAAGCTTTGAGCGCAGCCGAGAGACATGGGCGTCCAGGGTGCGGGTCTCCAGGTCCGGCCTCTGCCCCCAGATGCGCCGCAACAGATACTCCCGCGACAGGGGCCGTGAGAGATTGCTGAACAGCAGCGAAGCCAACTGGAACTCCTTGGGCGTCAGGGCTTCGACCTGGCCGTTCCAGCTGGCGGTCTGGGCGCCGGGGTCCAGTCGATAGTGCCCGTACTGTTCCGTCTGCGGCTGTGACGCCGGCCGGTGAATACGCCGGACAACGGCGTTCACGCGCGCCAGCAGCACCTGCGGCTGCAGCGGCTTGACGATGTAGTCGTCGGCGCCGGCGTTCAGGCCCTCGACGAGATCGGCCTCCACCGAACGACTGGTGAGCAGCAGTACGGGCGGGGCCGTCGCGGGATCCTCCCGCAGAAGCTTCAAGGTCTCGACGCCGGACAGCTCGGGCATGTTCCAGTCGAGGATGATCAGATCGAAGGTCTGTTTGCGCAGCTCGGCCAGCAAGCGCGACGGCGTCGTGAAGCTGGTGCAGACGAATCCGGCGGGCTCCAGAACCGAAGCCACGAGCGCGTTGTGACTTTGGTCGTCGTCGAGCAGGGCGACTTTCATAAGCTCACTTAAGCTGGGAAGTGGCGCGTCCCGCGGGGGAGCGGAACGCGCCGCGGGCGACTCTCTGTCGGTGGGGCGACAAGCAGGCGTCCAGCTGTTCATCTGTACCTTGCTCCGCCCTTGCCCGCTCGACCTGAGGCCGCATTTTTACAATGCTTTACAGTCCGGTCGAGGCGTCTTTGGCGCGAGGCTCCACAACCGAACCCAAGGCGGGGGCGAGATCGCCGACCGGCCGGACTTCGACGCCTTGAAGGCCAAGCCAATGGGCCATGAGGGCCAGTTCCCCGGCCAGGGCCAGGGGGGTCTTCGCGTCGGCCCGTGACTCGGCGTGCGCCGCCAGGACCAGAAGCCGGCCCGCCTTGCGATCCGCCTTGAGGTCCACCCGGGCCGTGATCGCCTCGTTCTGCAGAAAGGGTAGCACATAGTAGCCGTGGGTGCGCTTGTGGGCGGGCGTGTAGATCTCAAGGCGCACGCGCACGTCGAACAGTCGCTCGGCGCGCTCCCGAAACCAGATCAGATTGTCGAAGGGGGAGAGCAGGGCGGCGGCCTTGATCGCCCGTGGACGCCGGGCCTCGGGCCAGAGATAGGCCGGTTGATCCCAGCCGGCGACCTTGACCGGAACCAGGGCGCCTTCCGCCGCCAAGGCGGCGACGCCGTCGCGCGCATCGTTCACGCCAAGGCGGAAATAGTCGCGCAGGTCGCGTTCGGTCGCGACGCCCATGGCCTGGGCGGCGATCCTGAGCAGCGCACGGCAGGCCTCAACCCGATCAGGCGTGGGCGCGTCGTGGATGGCCTTGGGCAGGACCCGCTCGGGAAGGTCGTATACGCGCTCAAAGGCTCCGCGACGTGTGGCGGTGGTCAGGCGGCCGGTCCAGAACAGGCACTCCATCGCCCGCTTGCCCTCGCTCCAGCCCCACCAGCCGCCCGCGCCCTTCGCGCCCAACGCCAGTTCGGAGGCGGCGAGCGGTCCGCGCTTATCGACGGCCTTAAGCGCCTGATCGATGAAGTCGGCATGGGTGTGCAGGAACTTGGCGACGTTCTTCCAGACTCCCACGCCGTCGCGGGCGTCCTGCATGCGCCAGCGCAGTAGCGGATGGGTGGCGAGCGGCGTCAGAGACGCCTCGTGCGCCCAGTATTCGGCCAGGGCGGGCTTGCGCCCCCAGGCGAGGTCCTCGAGCAGGGCGCGGTCGTAGGCGCCCAGGCGGGAGAAGAACGGCAGATAATGGGAGCGCGAGACCACATTGACCGAGTCGATCTGGACGACGCCGAGCGCCTGGATCGTCGAGAGCAGGTGACGCTTCCCAGGTTGTGCGGGCCGGGGGCGTCCGAAGCCCTGCGCCGCCAGCGCAATTCGGCGCGCCTCGGGGGCGGAGAGGGTTTCGAGCATGGCCCCAGTTGAGCTTGGCCCTGACGGCCGCGCAAGGTGGTGAGACCGCTACCATGAGGCTTGGCCTCGGCGTCGAACGCCCCTACCGATGCCGCGATAGGTTCTGGGAGAGCGCAAAATGGTCGCCATTGAGAAGGGCGGAGCCCGCTTGGTGTTTGCGCCCGAGGTCGGTGGGGCCGTGGCGGCGTTCACCGTCGATGGGCGCGAGGTCTTGCGGCCTACGGCGCCGCAGGTCGACGACGCCTTGCTGACCGCGAACTTTCCGCTGGTTCCGTTCTGCAATCGGATTCCGAACGGGCGGTTTGAGTGGCGAGGAACGTCGGTGACCTTGCCGCCGAACCTGGAGGGCCATCCCCACCCTCTGCACGGCCAGGGCTGGCGCATGCCCTGGGCGGTGGAAGCGATCGAGACCGACCGCGCCTTGCTGGTGTTCGAGCATCCCGCCGGCGACTGGCCCTGGGCCTATCGCGCGGAGCAGGCCTTCACGCTGAGCGAGACCGGCTTTCGCGTGACCCTGACCGTCATCAATACCGGGGAGGAGGACATGCCCGCCGGGCTTGGCTTCCACCCCTATTTTACGGCCCGGCCGGGCGAGCGCCTGGCGGCGCAGAACGATGGCGTCTGGCTCATCGACGAGGACGTCCTGCCGACTGTGCGCCACGCCGGCCGCTGGGGACCCGACTGGGCTGTCGGCGCGCCCGTGGCCGGACATGCGCTGATCGATCACTGCTACACGGGCTGGAACCAGCGCGCGGTGCTGAGCGCGCCCGGCCGGCCGGACACCGTCATCACAGCGTCGCCCGACTGCGCATGGCTGCACGTCTATGCGCCGCCCGGCGAGGACTACTACTGCGTGGAGCCCTGTGCGAGCCGCCCCAACCCCTTTGGGGAGGGCGAAACGGGAATGGTCACGCTGCGTCCGGGCGAGCGCCGGTCGATCTGGATGGAGATCGCTACGGGCTGATCCCGGCCTGGGCCTTCAGCCGCGCGACCATGTCGTTGGACAGGTAGCCGTCGGCGGGCAATTGCTGGCTCTGCTGCCAGGCGCGCAGCGCCCGTCGCGTGCCGGCGCCGATCACACCGTCGGCGGGGCCGGGATTGAAACCGACGCGCGCCAGGGCGATCTGGGCGGCCATGCGATCCGACATCGACAGCGGGGTCTCCACCGGCCAGGGCGTGATCGGCGGCGCGCCGCCGGCGAACCGGTCGGCCAGCAGGCCGATGCCCAGCGCATAGGACGTGGAGTTGTTGTAGGTCCTGATCGCAAAATGATTGGGCAGGGCGAGGAACGCCGGTCCCGTCGCGCCGGCCGGCAGGATCAGCATGGCGGGCGACGCCGCGTCCTGAGCGGTCCAAGGCAGGCCATCCGCGCGGCGCACGCCGCGGGCTTCCCACCAGGCCGGGATTTCCCTGGGGCCCTCAGTGACCGAGTAGTCGAAGCCTGGCGGCAGGATGACCTCCCTGGCCCAGCCGACGTTCCGCTTCCAGCCGCCGCGCACCAGCAGATTGGCGGCCGAGGCCAGGGCGTCGGCGTCCGAGCCCCAGATGTCGCGGCGGCCGTCGCCGTCGAAGTCCACGGCTGTGGCCCTGAAGCTCGTCGGAATGAACTGGGTCTGGCCCATGGCGCCGGCCCACGAGCCTTTCAGCTGGGCGCGCGTGACCTCGCCGGAGTCGATGATCTTCAGGGCGGCGATCAGTTCGCCCTCGGCCCAGGCCCGTCGACGGCCGTCGGCGGCAAGGCTGACCATCGAGCGGACCACGTCGAAATTGCCTTGCAGCTGCCCGAACGCGGACTCCATGGCCCACACCGCCAGCAGGATGTCACCCGGCACGCCGTACCGGGACTCGATCTGTGAGAGGAAGTCTAGCTGATCGCGCTTGCTGCGGCCGATCGCGACGCGGTCCTCGCTGATCACGCCGCGGATATAGTCGCCGACGGGCTTGGAGAACTCCGGCTGGCGGCTGTCGAGACTGATCACTCTGGGATCGGGAATCACCCCGCCCAGCTCGCGGTCCAGAAGGTCGGGCGACAGTCCCGCCGCGATGGCTCGGCCACGGAAATCCTGCATCCAGGTGTCGAAGGCCAGTTCGCCTGCAGGCACCGGTGTCTGCGGCGTGGGCGCGGGAGCGACGGTCGTTTGAGGCGCGGGCGCAGGCGGCGGCGCAGGGCTGATGGCGGTCAGCGGCCCTTGCGGTGAGGTGTCCGCGCAGCCGGCGAGCAGAAGAACAAGAAAGACGCGACGATCGATGGCCATGCGAAGGAAGCTACCGGGGTTCGCGGGAAAGCTTCAATCACAAGCGCGCCAGACGGGTGAAGTTCCCGCCCTGCGCCGCGAAACGCCCAGGAGCGCATTGACTCCGGCCCGCGTCCTGACTATACGCACCGCCTCCGAAACACCCGGACGTTCCGGCCGTCGTCTTGTGCGCGCCCGAACCTCTCCGCTGAGTACAGACAGAGACGGTCATGAAGGTTCGCAGCTCGCTGAAGTCGCTGAAGGGTCGCCACCGCGACTGCAAGATGGTCCGCCGCAAGGGCGTGATCTACATCATCAACAAGACCGACCCGCGCTTCAAGGCCAAGCAAGGCTGATGACGCGCTCGCGTCCCAGAGCCGTTCTCTGGGATGTCGGCAATGTCATCGTGCGCTGGGACCCCCGCGCACTGTATGCGAAGATCTTCAAGGAACCGGCCGATCTCGACCGGTTCCTTTCGCATGTCTGCACCCTGGACTGGCATGTCGAGCATGATCGCGGCGTGTCTTTCGCCGACAACGCCGCGCCGCTGATCGCCCGTTTTCCGGAGCACGCGGCGGAGATCCGCGCCTGGGATGAGCGCTTTGACGAGATGCTCTCCGGGCCGATTCCCGAGACGGTCTCCGTCATCGAAGCGCTGGCGGCGCGCGAGACGCCGCAGTTCGCGCTGACGAACATGCCCCAGAGCAAGTGGCCGATCGTCCAGGCTAAGTCCCCCGCACACTTCGGTCATTTCCGTGATGCTGTGGTGTCGGGCGACGAAGGCGTGATCAAGCCTCATCGCCGCATCTACGAGATCGTTCTGGAGCGCACCGGCCTGGCGGCCGATGATCTGCTCTTCATCGACGACAGCGCCGCCAACATCGCCGCGGCCGCCGAGATGGGCTTTCACACGCATCACTTTACCGACCCGGCCGCCTTGCGCGAGGCGGTCGCCAGCCAGGGTTTGCTTTAGGCGAGGATCGGCCGGCCAGACGCGGAATCGCGCTTCCCAGCGACGCGCCTTCGAACTAGGTTCCGCGCCTCCTGAATTCCTGCCTTTCGCGAGACGCCCCCATGGCCGACGACGCCATTCCCCACACCGACGTCCTGAACTCGACCGCCCAGGGTCAGCTGAAGTCGATCATCGAGCGCGTCGAGCGCCTGGAGGTCGAGAAGGCCGAGATCATGGAGCAGATCAAGGAAGTCTACGCCGAGGCCAAGGGCAACGGCTTCGACGTCAAGGTGCTCAAGAAGGTGGTCCGTATCCGCAAGCAGGACCGGGCCAAGCGCCAGGAAGAAGACGCGATCCTCGACCTCTATCTGTCGGCGATCGGCGAGATCTAGGTTTTTCAGCGTGCGTCGGCGCGTGGCGTGCGGGATAAGTCCTGACCATGCGCGCCAAGCCGCCGGATCCCAAGGAACAAGCCAAGCGGGCCGCGCTGAACGCCTTGAAGCGCGCCCGCCGCGCGGCCGAGAAATCCGGCGTGGAGCTTTCCGAATGGGAGGGTGAGTTTCTCACCAGCGTCGCCCAACGGGTCGAGACGTATGGTCGAGCGTTCGCCGACCCCGAGAAGGGGGCCCGAGGTCAGGCCCTCTCCGGAAATCAGACCATCAAGCTCAAGGAGATCGCCCGCAAGGCCAAGGGCGAGAAAAAGCCCCTGAAGCGCGGCAAGGGCTTTGGCCGGCGGGGCGCACCCCCCGCGACGGCGCCGGAAGACGAGGATTGAACCGACCTGCGATTTCCGGCAGGTAGGATTTCGTGGCGCACTTTTCCCGTGCGGCCCCTGTGGACTCACAATCTGGGATTTTTGTCCCAAAGGCTTACCAAAAACTGCCGTTCCGCGAACTGCGTTAGGGTCTTGTTAACCGCGCGCCGCGAAAATGTGAACAATTGTAAAGAGTTAACGGTTTCACGTTGTGGGGTTCCGAGTCGCCGGCGGGCAGCGACTCCAGCTCAAGGCGCGCGGACGAAAGTCCGCAGGGGGCGCCGAGCGAGCTCCACGGCTTCGCGGAAATAAGGACAATGGCGACGACCTACCAATATCTGCTGCGCCGCAAGGCGGAGCTGGAGACCCGCATGGTTGAGGCTCAGCGACGCGCGCAAGCGCCGTTCGAGAGCGAACTCAGAGCAATCGTCTTGGCGCTGGATGCGCTGACCCAGGCCGGCATGGCCGAGCGGCTGACGTCAGGGGAGGCGCCCGCCTTCGCTCCGCCCGCGCCGAACAAGCGCGGACGTCGCGGGCGTTCGACACGCGACATGATCTTGATGACCCTGGCGCAGGCGCCGGGTCTGACCGAGGCGGAAATCGCCCGCCAACTGGATCACCGGTGGAGTCGGCCCATCACGCCCGCCCTTGTTGGACGTGTCCTGGAGCCGCTCGAGATCGAGGGCTTGGTCAGGCGCTCCGGCGCGGGCTGGGTCAGGGTCGAGGAGCCGTCCGACAAGGACGAAGCGCGATCCGAACTGCTCGCCGCGTCGGGACACTGAAGCGCCGGCGGCCGGAAGCAACCGGCTGCTTAGCTTCTGCGAAGAACGGGTTTCGCGGCGGCGCGCGCGGGCTTGAGCAGTGCCTTCAGGCGCTGCTCGCGCGACAGGGGGCGGAGGATCAGCGGGCTCATCAGCCCGCTTCCTTCATGTCGACTTCGATGCCCTGCTCGCGAACCTTGCGATAGAGGGTCGAGCGACCGATGCCCAGACGCCGCGCGACCTCGCTCATGTGGCCGGCATAGACGTCGATCGCATGCTGGATGAGGTCGCGCTCGATCTCCTCCAGGGTCCGCAGGTGACCGCGATCGTCGAGGATGCGCACAGGCGCCTCTGCGACGGCGGCGGCCATCGCCGCATGCGTGGCTTGCAACAGGGCTGCAGGCGGCGGCGAGGGCGCGATCGACACGGCCTCGATCGGCGCGGCCAGGCCCGAGATCGCCGGGAAGTCGAACGGCTGCAGATAGGGCGCATCGGCCAGCACGATGGCGCGATAGACGGTGTTTTCCAGTTGCCGCACATTGCCGGGCCAGTCGAAGCTGGTCAGCAGTTGCATCGTCTCGGGCGAGGCGCCGATCACGCGCTTGCCTTCTTCGACGTTGAACCGGCGGATGAACGCCTCGACGAGGGCCGGGATGTCCTCGCGACGCTCGCGCAGGGACGGCGCCTCGATCGGGAACACGTTCAGGCGATAAAACAGGTCTTCGCGGAACCGGCCGCCCGAAACGGCCTGCTGCAGATCGCGATTGGTCGCCGACACGATCCGGACATCGACCTTGATCGAGCGCTTGGAGCCGATCGGGTCGATCTCGCCCTCCTGCAGGGCGCGCAGCAGCTTGACCTGCATGTCGAGCGGCAGCTCGCCGACCTCATCGAGGAACAGGGTGCCGCCGTCGGCCTCCTTGAACTTGCCCAGATGCTTGTCGGTGGCGCCGGTGAACGAGCCCTTCTCGTGGCCGAACAGGATCGACTCCACGAGGTTCTCGGGGATCGCGCCGCAGTTGACCGCGACAAACGGCTTGCCGGCGCGGTCGGAAGAGCCGTGGACGGCGCGGGCGATCAGCTCCTTGCCGACGCCGCTTTCGCCGGTGATCAGCACCGGGATACCGCTCTTGGCGGCCCGCTCGCCCATGCGCTTGACCATGGTCATGACCGGCGAGGCGCCGATCAGGTCCGCGAAGGTGGTCTTGCCGCCCGCGCGCTTGGTCAGCCGCTCGACCTCGCCCTTGAGGTCGCCCATCGACAGGGCGTTGCGGATCGACACGGTGATCCGCTCGGGCGAGGCGGGCTTGATGAAGAAGTCGCAGGCGCCGGCCTGCATGGCCTTGACCACGGTGTCGACGCCACCGCTGGCCGTCAGCACGATCACGGGCTGGTTGAAGCCGCGGGCGCGCATTTCCTTCAGGGCGTCCTGACCGTTGAGGCCAGGCATGACGAGATCCAGCAGGATGACATCGGCGGGCGCGCCGGACGTCAGGTGCGCGATCGCCGCGTCGCCGCCTTCCGCGTGCGAGACCGCGAACCCGTCGCGCTCGAGCACCGCTTGAATCAACCGACGTTGTGTCGGGTCGTCATCGACGACAAGGACCGTTTTGGTCATTGGACATCCACCAGAACCGGCCATGCCCACGTGGAGCAGGGCTCTTGTTGGTTCAGAGTGATACAGGTCGCGGGTAAACACCGGCTTTCGGAGAGGTGTCGCGAACCTTAAGACTTAGGCTTAACAGGGTCTTACGCGGGGAACGGGTGGTATGGACATGGAAGGCGCGGCCAAGCTTGCCCTGGCGTTGCCCGAGGTCTTAGGCGGTGTCGGCGAAACCGGTTACGCGAACTTCGATGTCGGCGGTAAGGCGATGGCCTGGAGCTATCTGGCCAGGCCCGACCCTAAGGCCGCGCGCGTGCTGGTTCCCGGCGTGCTGGCCGTCCGCTGCGCCAAGGAGACCAAGGCGATGCTGCTGGAGGCCGCGCCGGAGCGGTTCTTCACCGACGACCACTATCGGACCTATCCGGCGGTGCTGGTTCGGCTGGAGGCGATCGAGGCCGAGGAACTGGACGGCCTGCTGCGCGGCGCGTGGAAGACCGTCGCGCCCACTGCCGTCAAGAAACGCCATCCGCACCTTTGACGCATTGCGCGGGCGGGGGGCGGAGGCCTATCTGCTGATCCATGAACGCGCCCTTCAAGCCCGCCGCCCCGCCCGAATGGAACCTGGCCGATCTTTATGTCGGCCGCGACGACCCCCGCATCGAGACCGATCTGGCCGCCGCCAAGGCCGCCAATGACGAGCTGGCGTCTTTGGAGGGGATGTTCCTGGAGGCCCGCAAGGAGCCTGAGCGCCTGGGCGTGCTGCTGGATCGCGGGATCACGCTGTATGAGCAGGCCACCAACGGCCTGTGGGGTGTCGGCGCCTACGCGGCCCTCGCGGCCTCCGTCGCACGCGATGATCCGGCCTGGGCCAAGTTCGAGGGCGACCTTCGGGCCCGCTCGTCTCAGATCGCCGCCGAGAGCCTGTTCTTCACGCTCGAGCTGAACCAGCTAGAGGACAGCGAGATCGCCAAGGCGCTTCAGGCGCATCCCGACGCGGCGCGCTGGGCCCCCTGGCTGCGTCGCGTGCGCCTGTCGCGGCCGCACGAGCTGTCGCCCGAGCTGGAGCGCTTCATCGTCGACAAGGCCCCGGCGGTCGCCAACTGGGTGCGGCTCTACGACGAAACCCTGGCCAAGCTGACGGCGCAGGTGGGCGATGATACCCTGACCCTGGCTGAAGCCCTCAACCGCATGTCCGATCCGAGCGTCGAGCGCCGCAAGGCCGCCGCCGACGGTCTGGCCGCGGCGCTGGAGGCGCGCGCGTCGACGCAAGCGCTGGTGCTGAACACCCTGGCCTTCGAAAAGCAGGTCGAGGACCGCTGGCGGCGCTACGAGACGCCCGCCCAGTCGCGGCACCTGGCCAACGAGGTCGACGCCGACGCGGTCGACGCCCTGGAGCAGGCGGTGGTCGAGGCCTATCCGCGCCTGTCGCATCGCTACTACGCCCTGAAGGCCAAGGTGATGGGCGTCGCGACGCTGGACTACTGGGACCGCAATGCGCCCCTGACCGCCGCCGCCCCGCGCGCCTACGCCTGGGACGAGGCCAAGAGCATGGTTCTGGAGAGCTTCCAGGATCTGGCGCCCAAGTTCGCTGACGCCGCGCGCGTCTTCTTCGACAAGCCCTGGATCGACGCGATGCCGCGTCCGGGCAAGCAGTCGGGTGCTTTCGCCCATCCGGTGACGGCCGACCGCCATCCGTTCGTGTTCATGAACTATATGGGCGAGCGCAGGGACGTGCTGACCCTGGCCCACGAGCTGGGTCACGCCGTCCATCAGACCCTGTGCCAGCCGCTGGGCACCCTGCTGGCCGATACGCCCCTGACTCTGGCCGAGACGGCGTCGATCTTCGGTGAGGGCCTAGTTTTCAACCGCCTGCTCGCCGAGGCCAGCCCCGAGGACCGCAAGGGTTTGCTAGCCGGCAAGATTGAGGACGGACTCAATACCGTCGTCCGGCAGATCGCGTTCCACCGCTTCGAGCGTCGCTTCCACGAGGCGCGCCAGGATGGCGAGCTCTCGCCCGACCAGATCGGTGCCCTGTGGCTTGAGGTCATGGGCGAAAGCCTCGGGCCCGCGGTGAAGCTGAATGCGGGTTACGAGCACTACTGGGCCTATGTCAGCCACTTCTGCCACGCCCCGTTCTATGTCTACGCCTACGCCTTCGGGGACCTGCTGGTGCGCGGCCTGATGGAGAAGCGTCGCGAAGATCCCGAGCGCTTCGCGCCGCTTTATGAGCAACTGCTGGCGGCCGGCGGAACCAAGACCTATGTCGAGGCCCTGGCGCCGTTCGGCCTGAACCCGCGTGAGAAAGCCTTCTGGGCCGCCGGCTGCGCGCAGCTGGAGCGGCTGGTCGACGAGTTTGAATCCCTGGTGTGAGGTGACATGGCCGACGACGCCCGCGACCCCGAACGCGACCGCCTGACCGGCCGGCTTTCCCGCTTCGCCAAGGTGGGCGCCGGCTTGTCGGGCGCGGCCGTGTCTTACGGCGCAAACCGTGTGTTCGGCGGCGACGAGGCCGACGCCCGTAACGCCAAGGCGTTGAAGGCGGCGCTGGGCGGGCTGAAGGGGCCGCTGATGAAGGCGGCCCAGATGTTCGCCACGGTGCCGGACCTGCTGCCGCCGGAGTTCGCCAAGGAGCTGGCCGAGCTGCAGACCAACGCTCCGGCCATGGGCTGGCCGTTCGTGCGCCGGCGGATGGCGGCCGAGCTGGGCGCCGATTGGCAGGCGCGGTTTACGAGCTTCGAGCCCGAGGCCGCCGCCGCCGCGTCTCTGGGCCAGGTGCACCGCGCCGTCGCCCATGACGGACGCGCCCTGGCGGTGAAACTGCAGTATCCGGACATGCAGAGCGCCGTCGAAAGCGATCTTGGCCAACTGCGCGCGCTGATCGCGCTGATCAAGCGCATGGACGGCGCGCTCGACCCGTCAGAGGCCATTGTCGAGATCGGCGACCGTCTGCGTGAGGAACTCGACTACGCTCGCGAGGCCAGGCTGATGGCGGTCTACGCCAACTTCTTCGCCGATCGCGCGGACATCCGCACGCCAGAGCCCGTGCTGGAGCTTTCCACCGGGCGGCTGCTGTCGATGACCTGGCTGGACGGCCAGGGCCTGCTGACCTTCAAGAGCGCGCCGCAGGCCGTGCGCGACCGGATCGCGGCCCTGCTGTTCGAGGCGTGGTGGAGCCCCATGACCCATCTGGGGATCATCCATGGCGATCCGCACCTGGGGAACTACACGTTCGCCGGGGAGGGCGCCGCCCATCTCAATCTGCTCGATTTCGGCTGCATCCGGATCTTCCCGCCGAAGTTCGTCGCCGGCGTCGTACGGCTCTACCGAGCCCTCGCCAATGACGACCGCTCCGAACAGGTCGAGGCCTATCGTAGCTGGGGCTTCCAGGGGCTGAGCGATCCCCTGGTCGATGCGCTGAACGTCTGGGCGCGGTTCATCTATGGCCCGCTGCTGGACGACCGGGAGCGCACGGTGGCCGACGACGTTCCGCCGGGCGAGTATGGCCGACGCGAGGCCTTCAAGGTGCGTCAGGCCCTGAAGGCCGTCGGCGGCGTGACCATTCCGCGTGAGTTCGTGTTCATGGACCGCGCCGCCATCGGCCTGGGCGCAGCGTTCCTGCACCTGGGCGCGCGGCATAACTGGCGGCGGATGTTCGAGGCCTCGCTCGAAGGCTTCTCGGAAGAGGCCGTGGCCGAGCGGCAGGCGAAGGCGTTGAGCTTCGTCGGGTTATAATTTCATCGTCATCCCGGCCGCAGCGAAGCGGAGAGCCGGGACCCATGGGCAACCGCATTGCCGCTAACCCCTGGGTCCCGGGTCGGCTTCGCCGCCCGGGATGACGAGGTTTTAGGCTTCGTATTCTTTCAGCAACGCCTCTAGCCGCCGTTGCTCGGGCTTCATCACCCAGTGATAGCGGCCGGTATTCCAGCCCACGCTGGCCACCAGGGCCACGCCGAACACGAACAGCATCTGCCAGCCGTCGCGCTCGCTGGCCTTGCCGACGTCCTGCAACTGCCCAACTGCGACGACCATCGGCGCCATGAACACGGGCAGCATCATCCAGAAGATCCGCACGTTCGCTCGCGCCCGGCGGTTGGCGGCCAGCATGGCCTCCAGGGTGTCGCGCATCGGCGAGCCTCCAGCCGTCTTCCGGTTTCGCAGCATCAACCCGGCGATCAGCACCGCGGCGAACATGAGCCAGCAGACACCCATCATCACCACGGCCCCCCACTCCTGGCCCACGTCCATGCGGCCCGACGCGATGGCCTGGGCGGCGATGATCGAGAAGATGGTCATGGCCGTAACCGGGATCGCGAAGAGCAGCCGTTCGCCCCGGCGGCGCGCCTTCAGCATGTGCATCAGTTCCTCCATCAGATAGGCCTGAGCCTTGTCGTCCGGCGTGTTGGCCGGAGAGCGCCAGGCGGCTTGCAGGGTTTCAAACTCCATCGTCGGATCCCTCCACGAGGCTGGAGACGCGCTGGCGGATTCTGGTCAGACGCGCCCCGACATTGGTTTCTGACAGGCCGTGCAGGCGGGCGATCTCGGCATAGCCGACCCCGTCCAGCGACAGCAGGATCAACGAGCGCTCGACCGGCGGTAGCCGGCGGATCGCGGCGTAGAGCCGTTCCAGCAGAGCGCCTTGCGGATCAGTCCCGGCGTCGCGCGTCAGAAGCTCCGCCTCGACCACCACGCCGCGCAGTCGCCGGCGGACCTCGCCTCGCTTCCAGGTCAGGGCGGCGTTGTGGGCCACGCGGTGGGCGAAGGTCCCGGCCGCGCTCTCCGCGCGAAAGCTGGGGCGCGCCCGCCACAGCGCCACGGTCAGCTCTTGCAGCAGGTCGTGCTGATCCGGCGCCTCCGCGAACGCCCGCGCCGTCCGGTGCAGCATCGGCAGATGCGGCGCCAGCCAGTCGGCGAAGTTGTCGTGGTCTCGGCTCAACCCATCCCCCCCCCGTGTTCGAGAGGTTAGATGCCGGCCAGACCCGCGTCCTTACGGAAGGCTTTCCTTTTTTCAAACGCTTGTTAGCCTGCCTCCATGTCCGACGACCTGACAGACGCCCAGACAGCGGCGATTCCCGAAGGCTTTTCCCAGCTGAACTGGTCGCGCGGCTTTGGCCGCCAGATCGGGCCGCTGTTCGAGCACCGCGAGGGTCCAGGCCAGGCGCGCCTGGCCTTTCGGGTCGAGGAGCATCACACCAACGGCCTGGGCAACTGCCATGGCGGCATGCTGATGAGCTTCGCCGACATGGCCTGGGGGCGGATCATCTCGCTGCAGAAGTCCTACAGCTGGGTCACGGTCCGGCTCATGTGCGACTTCCTCTCGGGCGCCAAGCTGGGCGACTGGGTCGAGGGCGAAGGCGAGCTGATCAGTGAAGAGGACATGCTGTTCACGGTTCGCGGCCGCATCTGGGCCGGCGAGCGGACGCTGATCACCGGCACCGGCGTCTTCAAGGCGCTGAGCGCGCGCAAGCCGCGTCCCGGCGAGCTGGCCTACAAGGAAGAGGCTTAGGTCATGGCCGACGATCAAGCCGCGACGGCCTCGCTGCTGGCGCCCTTCCAGGGCGCGCCGCCGCCGGCGCCCGCCTGGTTCGACGCCGCCATCGCCCAAGTCCCCGAGCGTACGACGATCACGGTGGAGGGGGCGAATATCGAGCTCCTGACCTGGGGCGAGGTGGGCAAGCCCGGCCTTCTGCTGCTGCACGGCAATGGCGCCCACGCGGATTGGTGGAGCTTCATCGCGCCGTTCTTCGCCAAGGACTGGCGGGTGGCGGCGATCTCGTGGTCGGGCATGGGCGGCAGCGACTGGCGCCCCGCCTACAGCGCCGAACTGTTCGCCACCGAGATCTTCGCGGCCGTGGAGGCGGCGCAGCTCGAGGCGGGCGGCGTCAAGCCGCTTGTCGTGGGTCACTCGTTCGGAGGCTTTCCGACCCTCTATTGCGCCGCGCGACACGCCGAACGCCTGCGGGGCGCCATCCTGCTCGACACCACCATCCAGCCGCCGGAGAAGCGCTGGAAGGGGCCGCCGCCCCGATCCGGCAAGGGCGCGCCGGTTTATGCGACTCTTGAAGAGGCCCTGACCCGGTTCCGGCTGGCGCCGCCGCAACCGTGCGAGAACCTCTATATCGCCGACTTCATCGCCAGGCGTTCGCTGAAGGAGACCGCCGAGGGCTGGACCTGGAAGTTCGATCCGGACCTGTGGCGAAACTTCAAGATGCCGGACCTGGGCGATCTGTTGCCCGAGATCGCCTGCCCCACCGCCCTGGCCTGGGGGGAACGCTCCAATCTGATGACCGACGAGACGCTGAACTACATGGTCGGACGCATGCCCGAAGGCGTGCTCAAGCTCGCTATCCCCGACGCCGACCATCATGTCATGGTGGATCAGCCCCTGGCCTGCGTCGCGGGATTGCGCGGCCTGCTGGCGAACTGGCCTTGACGCATCGCGGCGGGTGACAAGGCGCCCCGTGCCCGCTAATCGCGGAGCAAGCCGCCGAGAGACCGACCGACTTGTCCGCATCGACGTTCCAGGGCCCCGTTCTCGTCTACGCGCCTGATCGCGGGATCGGCGACCTGATGTGGCACTTGCCGACGATGCGCGCGATCGCGGCCGCGCTCCCGGAGGGCAAGGTTGTGCTGGTCGCTCGGCCGTCGAGCCGGGCCTCAGAGGTGCTCAAGGCTGAGCCGTCGGTCGCGCGGGTGCTTTACGCGCCTCACTACAAGGATCGCCTCAAGGGCGTGCGCGAGGCGCTCGACTTCCATCGAATCTGCCGGGCGGAGAGGCCGCGCGCGGTCTGGATCCTGGAGAAGATCGACCGCCCCGCCATCGCTGCGGCCCTGGCGGGCGTGCCTGAGCGACGTGGCTTTGGCCTGGGCCACAGCCAGGAGCGCTTTCTGACGACGGGGCCCTTCCTGCCCAAGGCCATGCGCCCGGCGCACCGTATCGAGAAGCTGGAGGCCTTCGAAAAAGCGCATGGTCTTGTCGTGACCAGTCGCGAGCCGTCGCTGAAGCTGGACCCCGACGCGCTGGAGGCCGTTAAGAAGCGCTATGCCGACCGGCCCGGGCCGTGGCTTTGTCTCGGGATCGGGGCCAGCGAGCCGGCTCGCACCTGGCCGTCGGACCGCTTCGCCGAGACCGCCCGGCGTGTGTCAGACCTTTTCGGGACGGTGTTCTGGGTCGGAGGTCCGCACGAAGCCGAGCGCGCCAAGGCCGCAATCGGTGATCTGACGACCGCCGTAGTCGCCTGTGACCTGCCGCTGGACCAGTCGGCCGCCTTGATCTCGCTGTCCGCCGGCTTCCTGGGCAACGACTCCGGGGCTCTGAACGTCGCGGCGGCCGTGGGGACGCCGTGTGTGGGATTGATGGGCACCGCGCCGGTGCCGGCCTACTCGCGGTGGCTGTCGCGACTGGATGGTGGACAGGGGCGGATCGCCGATATCTCCGTCGAAGAGGCGGTCGCGGCCGTCCGCACCCGCTTTGTCGACGAGCACTGGGGCGATGCGCGCGCTTGAGCCTTCGTCGCCCGCGTTGTATCGGGCGAACTAGACTTTTTCTTTTCCTGTTGAGGACGACACATGGCCGGCGACTATCACCGCGGTGAAATGGACATCCAAGAACAAGCTGCCACCTACGACGCGTTCGGCAAGATGACCAAGTGGGGCTCGCTGGCCATTTCGGTCCTGCTGCTCTTCTTCACCCTGCTGTTCTGCACGTCGGCGGGTTTCATTGGTAGCGCTATCGCCTCGATCGTCCTGCTGGTGCTGGGTGTGGTGCTCCTGAAGGAAAAGCCCACGCAAAGCCACTGACACCGGTGGCCATCGGTAGAATTTTTCCCTGACGTGCACGTCATGCCTCGACAAGAGGCAAGACTATCCCCTACAGAGCCCCTCATGCTGGTGAGGTAACACCGCTCTGGGGAGGGGAATGCCGATGGCCGTCATCGCCGTCACGAAAGAGACCCGCGCCGACGAAACGCGGGTCGCGGCTACGCCTGAAACGGTCAAGAAACTCGGCGCCGCCGGGTTCTCGGTTGTGATCCAGGCTGGAGCTGGGACGGCCGCGTCCTATCCGGACGCCGACTACGAGGCGGCGGGCGCCAAGATCGCCAAGACCGCCAAGGACGCGCTCAAGGACGCCGACGTCCTCTTCAAGGTGCGCGCGCCTGAGTCGGCCGAGATCGCGGCGCTCAAAAAGGGCGCGATCGTCGCCGCAGCGCTCAATCCGTATCAGGACAAGGAAACGCTGGACGCGCTGGCCAAGGCCGGCGTGACGGCGATCGCCATGGAGTTCATCCCGCGCATCACCCGCGCGCAGGTGATGGACATGCTGTCCAGCCAGGCCAACCTGGCCGGCTATCGCGCGGTGATCGAAGGCGCCGAGGCCTATGGCAAGGCCCTGCCGATGATGATGACCGCCGCCGGCACCGTCGCCGCGGCCAAGGTGTTCATCATGGGCGTGGGCGTCGCCGGCCTTCAGGCCATCGCCACGGCCCGCCGCCTCGGCGCCGTCGTGACCGCCACCGACGTGCGTCCGGCCACCAAGGAGCAGGTCGAGTCGCTGGGCGCCAAGTTCCTGGCCGTCGAGGACGAAGAGTTCAAGAACGCCCAGACCGCCGGCGGCTACGCCAAGGAAATGTCCAAGGAATACCAGGCCAAGCAGGCCGAGCTGGTCTCCAGCCACATCGCCAAGCAGGACATCGTCATCACTACGGCCCTGATCCCGGGCCGCCCCGCGCCGAAGCTGGTCAGCGCCGCCCAGGTCGCGTCGATGAAGCCAGGCTCGATCCTGGTCGATCTGGCGATCGAGCAGGGCGGCAATGTCGAGGGCGCCAAGCTCAACGAGACGGTCGTGACCGCCAATGGCGCCAAGATCCTGGGTCACGCCAACCTGCCGGGCCGCATCGCCGCCGACGCCAGCGCGCTCTACGCCCGCAACCTCTTCGCCCTGTCGTCGCTGTTCACGAACAAGGAGGGCGCTTTCGCCCCCAATTTCGAGGACGAGATCCTGCAGGCCGCTGTCGTCACCCGTGACGGCGCGATCGTCCATCCGAACCTGAAGACCGCCTAACTCCAGAATCGAAAGGGAGGCTCCCATGGAAGCCGTCGACCCCACCGTGTTCCGTCTGGCGATCTTCGTGCTCGCCATCTTCGTCGGCTACTACGTCGTCTGGAGCGTGACGCCCGCGCTGCACACGCCGCTGATGGCCGTGACCAACGCCATTTCGTCCGTGATCATCGTCGGCGCCCTTCTGGCCGCCGCCGCCCACGGCGCCAACTCAGACCTGGCCGGCGGCGCTGTCTCCGGCTCCACCTGGATCTCCAAGGGGGCCGGCGCGATCGCTGCGGCCTTTGCGGCGGTCAACATCTTCGGCGGCTTCTTGGTCACCCAGCGCATGCTGGCGATGTACAAGAAGAAAGAGAAGAAGTGAGCGGGCGAGAGCAGGGGGAACCAGTCCAATGAACGCCAATCTCGCCGCCATCCTGTACCTCGTCTCCGGGGTGCTTTTCATCCTCGCCCTTCGCGGCCTGTCCAGCCCGGTGACCAGCCAGACGGGCAACCGTAACGGCATGATCGGCATGGCCATCGCTGTCGGCACCACCCTGGCCACGCTCTGGAGCCAAGGCGCTCTGGATGCCGTTACTCTGGGTCTGATCCTTGGCGGCGTCGCCGTCGGGGGCGCGGTCGGTGCGGTGATCGCTCGCAGGGTCGCCATGACCTCGATGCCGCAACTGGTCGCCGCCTTCCACAGCCTGGTCGGCATGGCCGCCTGTCTGGTGGCCGTGGCCGCCATCTACACACCCGGAGCCTATGGCATCGTGGGCGAAGACGGCGCCATCCACGGCGCCAGCCTGATTGAGCTGTCGCTGGGTCTGGCCATCGGCGCCATCACCTTCACCGGTTCGGTCATCGCCTTCGCCAAGCTGAACGGCAACATGGGCGGGGCTCCGATCCTGCTGCCGGCGCGTCACCTGCTGAACATCATCATCGCGGTCGCCATTGTGGCCCTGATCGTGGTGCTGGTCGCCAGCGGCGGTTCGGCGATCTGGGCCTTCTGGGGCATCTTCGCCCTGTCGCTGCTGATCGGCGTCACCCTGATCATCCCGATCGGCGGCGCGGACATGCCTGTCGTGGTGTCGATGCTGAACAGCTATTCCGGCTGGGCGGCGGCGGCCCTGGGCTTCACGCTGGAAAACACCACCCTGATCATCACCGGCGCGCTGGTCGGTTCGTCGGGCGCGATCCTGTCCTACATCATGTGCAAGGGCATGAACCGCTCGTTCGTCTCGGTGATTCTGGGCGGCTTCGGCGCCGACGCCGCGGCCGCTGGCCCCGGCGGCAAGGTCGAGACGCGCCCCGTCAAGCAGGGCTCGGCCGACGACGCGGCCTTCATCATGAAGAACGCCAGCAAGGTGATCATCGTCCCGGGTTACGGCATGGCCGTCTCCCAGGCTCAGCACGCCTTGCGCGAAATGGCCGACAAGCTGAAGGAGGAGGGCGTCGAGGTGAAGTACGCCATCCACCCCGTCGCGGGTCGGATGCCGGGCCACATGAACGTGCTGCTGGCCGAGGCCAACGTGCCCTATGACGAGGTCTTCGAGCTGGAGGACATCAATAGCGAGTTCTCGACGGCGGACGTCGCCTTCGTGATCGGCGCCAACGACGTCACCAACCCGGCGGCCAAGACCGACCCGACCAGCGCCATCTTCGGCATGCCGATCCTGGACGTTGAGAAGGCCCGCACGGTGCTCTTCGTCAAGCGCGGCATGGCCTCGGGCTATGCGGGCGTCGAGAACGAGCTCTTCTTCCGCGACAACACGATGATGTTGTTCGGCGACGCCAAGAAGATGGTCGAGGGGATCCTGAAGGGGCTTTGACGCCTCGCCCCTGGAACGACGAAGGCCCCGGCGATGACGCCGGGGCCTTTTTCGTGCGCGCTCCATAAGCAGAGGCCCCAGGGTTACCTGGGGCCTCTGTCGTGGGGCGGGGAGTGGGGTGTGGCGGTCGCCTTTGCGATCACTGCGCGGCGAGCTCGACCGTCGTGGCCCGCTTTGCCTGGATCAGGGCCTTGCGCTGGGGCTTGGACAGTTGGCGCTCGGCTTCGCGTTGGACTTCCACGCGGCACTGGCCGAACGACATATCCAGGGTGTTGTTGCGCAGCTTCGCGCGGCAGAGCGTCTCGCCAGCTTGCTGGACGCGGGCCTTGAACAAGGCGGCCTGGGCGGGGTTCGACAGGTTCAGGTCAGACACTGCAATGCTCACGCGCGGGTCGCTCTCGGAGGCGTTGGCGGCTTGCGTCAGGCCCAGGACCGGCACGGCGGCGAGGCTCAGGGTGGCGACGGTGGTCAGGCTCATGATGAACTTGCGCATTTGAAGTATCCCTCTGGCTGGGCGCTGTTCGCTGCGCCGATGAATATTGGATACATTCGGGTTCTCGCGAAGTCTCGTTACACCTCAGTCATGACGCGTAATTAAGAGAATTACGGGGCTTTAATATTCTAAACAGTCTGTAATGTTTGAAGTTTTTGTGACCGTATTGCTTGGGTCGTTTGAGTATATGGTTTGTAAAGGGTTAATCGACGCCCCGTTCCGCCCGATGCGACATTCATGCACGCCGTCGATTCACCATCCCGAAAGGTCAAGTATGAGAGCAAAACCGTCCAGACGCGGTCCTGGCGACTGACCGGGCGTCGAAGAGGAAGTGGTTTTGGTCTCTATGAGCTTGGCGCTATCGCCGCAGCACTTGCGCGTCGCGCTCTTCTCGATGCTGGGTATCGCTGCGATGGCGACCGCGTTGAACGGCGCGGTCGCGATGAGCGAGTGGATTGCGCGCGCGCCGACCAGCTCGGCGATCCCTGCGGTGGCGCAACCCGCACCGGAGCCCGAGGTCCAGGCGCCGCCCCCGGCCTTCGCCTTTGACGCACCCTTGCCGGGGCGGGTCATCAATTCGCCCTTCGGCTTGAGACAGATGCCGTGGGAGGAAAGCGGTCGGCTCCACCAGGGCGTTGATATCGCAGCGCCCGCCGGCGCAGCCGTGAAGGTCGCGGCCCCTGGCGTCGTAAAGGCCACCGGGGTCAGCGCCACCTATGGCCGCTACGTCCTCGTGGTGCACAAGGGCGGTCTGTCGACCCTGTACGCTCATCTGGCCCGTCCTGCCCGTAGCGTGAAGCGCGGCGCCTATTTGCGGCGAGGCGACATTGTCGCCTTCGTCGGCAATTCCGGACGGTCCTCGGGCTCGCATCTCCATTTCGAGATCCGGAAGGGTGACAAGCCGCTCAATCCCAGCTTCTTCCTGGGGCGAACCTTCGCCGAGGCCGATGATCTGCCCTTGCGTGCGGCCGGCCGCGTCTCGCGAAAAGTCCACAAGGCTACGGTCTCGCGCTGGCCGCCCGGCGTGACCAAGCCCGCCAAGGAGAAGGTTCAATTGGCGCGTTTGAAGACCGGACGAGCCAAGGCGGCCATTCCGGTGTCCACAGTTCCGGCGCCCGCCGCCTCGACGGCGCTGAGTTCGGCGGAAGCCGCTATTTAAAATTCGAAACCGACCATCGACGGTCTCGACCGTTCGCCAACCGCCATTACATTGAACGCCATGATCCAGTTTGTCGGTCGTGGCGTCGCGGGCCTTGCCCTTGTCCTCATCTTCTACATCGCGGCGGGCGGCGTGATGAGCGCGACGGGCGCCCCACAAATTCGCGGCAAGATGGTCGAGATCGAGCCGGGGCGCGTGCTGCGCCTGGTTTGTGAAGGGCCCAGCAGCGATCGACCGGTCGTCTGGCTCGAAGCCGGTGCGTTTGGCTTCGCCGCCGACTGGGGCGCAGCGCAGGAGGCGCTCGCGGCTGAAGGCTGGCGATCGTGCGCCTATGACCGCGCCGGCATGGGCTTCTCTCCGAAAGGTCCCAGTCCTCGAGATGGCCTGGCCATCGTCTCCGACTTCGAGAAGCTGGTGGCCGCGTCCGGCGAACCGGGTCCCTACGTTCTGGTCGGACACTCGATGGCCGGCCTGCGCCTGCGCGAGTACGCCGGCCGTCACCCCGACAAGATTGCGGGTCTGGTTCTGGTCGATGCGGCGACGCCTGAAGCGGCGCTCAATCCGTCGATGCAGGGCTTCATCAAGACCTTCGCCCGCGTGTCGAAGTGGGCCGCTTTCGGCGCTTCGATCGGGCTCTACAAGCCGCTGATCCATACGCGCCTCGGCGACAAGATCGATCTGCCGCCGGCGGCCAAGGCCGAGAAGAGCTGGGCCTTCGCCGACGGCCGTCATAACCGCACGGCCGCCGAGGAGGTGGGCCTGTGGGCCGAGGCCTCGACCCAGGCCGCCGCCCAGCCGCAGTTCGACCCCAACTGGCCGATCGCGGTGGTGACCGCAGGGCCCGTCGCGGGCCGTGAACTCCGAAAGGGGATGCAGGCCGCCCCCGCTCGCCGCGCGACCCATGGCTATGTCGACCATGTGGAGGCGGCGACGCACCAGCTGCTGATCGGACGACGCTTCGCCGACCGCATCGTCCGAGCCATCGCCTTCGTGGCCGACGCTCGCGGAAAGGGCTGATACAACCAGAGCGTAGGAGCGATTCGGGAGCCGTCTCATGGTCAGCGCCGTCACCCTGGAAGGGGTCAGCAAGACCTACGATGACTTCCATGCCGTGCGGAATGTCAGTTTCGAGGTCCCTGCCGGGCGGATCACGGGCTTCCTGGGCCCCAACGGCGCGGGCAAGACATCCACGCTCCGCATGATCCTGGGCCTGCTGCCGCCCTCCGCAGGGCGGATATCGGTGCTGGGCGCCGAGGACGCGACAAGGGTTCGCGACCGGATCGGCTTTCTCCCCGAGGAGCGCGGCCTCTACAAGCGCATGACGCCGATCGACGCGATCGCCTTCTTCGCCGGCTTGAAGGGCGTGCCCGAAGCCGAGGGCCGCAAGCGGGCCCAGGCCCTGCTGGAGGCTCAGGGCCTTGGCTTTGCGATGAAGCGGCCGATCAAGGATCTCTCCAAGGGCATGGCCCAGAAGGTCCAGCTTCTGTCGGCGCTGGCGCACGAACCGGAACTGGTGGTGCTGGATGAGCCCTTCTCGGGGCTGGACCCGGTCAACCAGCAGGCGCTGGAGACGATGATCCGCGAGATCGCGGCGCGCGGCGCCACCGTGCTGTTCTCGACCCACGTGATGCAGCACGCCGAGCGGCTCTGCGACAAGGTCGTCTTGATGGCGCGGGGGCAGAAGGTGTTCGACGGCGATGTCGTGACCGCGAGACGGGCGGCGCCGCGGGTGCTCGTGCTGGAAGGCGACCTTTCCGCCGAGGAGGTCGCCGCCTTGCCCGGTCTTGGCGAGATGACGTCGGAGCCCCTGCCGGATGGGGGGTGGCGTCATGTGGCGCGGTTGCCGGAATCGAGCACCGGGCAGGATGCGCTCAAGGCGGCTTTCGCCCGTGATCTTTCGCTCAGGCGGTTCGAGCTCAAGGAGCCCACCCTGCATGACGCCTTCATTGTGCTGACGGGAGGCCAGGCATGAGCCGTCTGCTGAAGATCGCGCGCCGGGAGTACCTGGCCTATGTCCGCACCGTGGGCTTCTGGCTGTCGATCATCGCCTTGCCGCTGGTCATGGGGATCAGCAGCACCGCGCCGCTGATGATGATGAAGTCGGCCAAGCCCGAGCGGCTGGCCATTATTGACCTGACCGATCAGGCGTTCGCGCCCGCCATCGCCAAGGCCATGGCCGAGGACCAGGATCGCGCCACTTCGCGAGCCCTTCGCGCGGCGGCGCTATCGGCGGCGGGACCCGAGGCGCAGGAAGCGGTCCGGAAGGCGCAGCTTGAAGGCGGGGAGGCCGCAGGGCGCGAAGCCCTGGCGCGCTTCAATCCGACAGCCGCCGCGCGCTTCAAGGCGCCCAAGGTCGACGCGATCGTACTGCCGCCCCCGGCCCAGGCCCTGGCCGCCAAGACCCCGGCCGAAGCCGGCGCGATCGCCCGCCGTGAGGTCGCCGAGAAACGTCTGGATTCGGTGCTGATCGTCAGCGGCCGGGACGCGGACGTGACCCTGGATCTTTGGAGCCGCAACCTCGCTGCGCCGGTGCTGGAGGGCGATCTGCGCCAGACCGTCAGCGAGATCATGCGCGAGCGGGCCCTGGCCCGAGCCGGCGTTTCGGCCCAGACTCTGAGCGAAGCCGACGCCCTGAAGCCTACCTTCAACAGCCTCTCACCCAAGGCCGCCTCCGGCGCGAAGGTCGCGCTGCGGGATCGCCTGCCGACCTTTGTGGGCCTCGCCGCCGGCTTCCTGCTGTGGTCGATGGTCATGACTGGGGCCAGCATCCTGCTGAACAGCGTGATCGAGGAGAAATCGAGCAAGATCCTGGAGGTCCTGCTGTCCTCGGCCTCGGTGCCCGAGATCATGGGCGGCAAGATCCTGGGGGTCGCCGGGCTGACCCTGACGGTCATGGGCGTCTGGGCGATGGCCGGCTGGGTGGCCTTGATCAACTTCGCGCCGGGCCTCGCCGGCGATCTCGTCGCCGTGCTGCTGGGCAAGGGCCTGCTGCTCTATTTCGGCGTTTACCTCGTCGGGGGCTACCTGATGTACGCCGCGCTTTTCGCCGGCGTCGGCGCGTTCTGCGAGACACAGCGCGACGCCCAGACCCTGCTTGGGCCCATCATCCTGGTGATGTCGATCCCGATCATCTTCATGAGCCAGGCGATCCGCTCGCCGGACTCGCCGATTCTCTCGACCCTGTCCTGGATCCCGCCCTTCACGCCGTTCCTGATGCCGGTGCGGATCGCCGGAGACCCGCCGCTGATCCAGATCATCGGCACCACGGTCTTGATGATCGTGACGACCGTCGCGCTGGTGGCGTTCTCGACCCGCGCCTTCCACGTCGGCGCGCTGGCGACCGGGAAGATCGACCTTAAGACCCTGGTCGGTCGGATCACCCGCAAGCAGGCGGGGTAGGTCCGAAAACGACGAAGGCCGCGCGGATCGCCGCGCGGCCTTCGAAATCTTCAGCGATGTGAAGAAGAGCGGGTCTTACCGGCCCGGCTTCTTCGGCATCGGCAGCAGACCTTCGCGCTGAGCGCGCTTGCGGGCCAGCTTGCGGGCGCGACGGACGGCTTCGGCCTTTTGGCGCGCGCGCTTTTCCGACGGCTTTTCATAATGCACGTGCCGCTTCATTTCGCGGAACGAGCCTTCGCGTTGCATCTTCTTCTTCAGAGCCTTCAGGGCCTGATCGACGTTGTTGTCGCGGACGAAAATCTGGACCAGGGGTATCTCTCCATTCGACAGCCCGACCAAAATTCCCAAGTCCCTCTTGAGGGGCCGGGCGGGCGAATAAAACCAGTGCCCCGGAAGGGGTGCTTCCAGGCGATGAGGCGGGGCTGATAGCAGAGCCAACGGCCGCTGTCCATGCGCGACGCGGCCTAAACCACGGTGTAGACTCGGATTCATGAGCGAAACCGTCGACACCTCCGGCCAAGCTTCCGATCAAGCTGGCGCAAACTGGGCCGATCAGGCTGAACAGCGCGTTCTGGACGAGGCCTTGCGCCTCGCGCCCAAGGCCGGCTGGAACAACGGACTTGTCAGTCGCGCCCTGTCTGCGGCGGGACTTTCCGAGGCTGAAGGCCAGCTGCTGCTGCCTGAGGGCGCACGGGACCTCGCCGCTCTTTTGTCGCGACGCCATGACGCGGCCGCTTTGGCGCGCCTGCAGGCCTTTGATGTCGCGGCTCTGAAAATCCGCCAGCGAATCCGTGAAGGCGTGGTGGCCCGGCTCGACGCGGCGCAGGAGAACGCCGACGTGCTGCGGCCGCTGGCGGCCTTCCTGGCGTTTCCGACCAACCTGGCGTTGGCGTTGCGGCTCACCTGGGAATCGGCGGACGCCATCTGGCGCTGGGCCGGAGACACCGCCACCGACGAGAACCACTACTCCAAGCGGGCGATCCTGTCGGGGATCCTGATCTCCACCCTCGCCGTCGACATGGCGTCGGGCCGCGCCTCGGCGCTGTCGCACCTGGACGCGCGCATCGACAACGTGATGGCGTTCGAGAAGTGGAAGGCGGGCCTGAAGCCGATGGACCTGGCCAGCGAGATGGTCTCCGCGCTGGCCCGGATGCGGTTCGGCAAGTAGGGGCGGGGCCTTAGCCTCCGAACGCCGCCGTCAAGCGATCGAGCTGGTTCTGAACCGGACGCGGCGCTTCTTCGTTCGGCGACTCGACATACATGCGGCGGTCCAGGTGGCGGACGCGCTCGTACAGGCGCTCGGAGCGCTGCAGCAGGTTCATCAGGCCAAACGGCAGTTCCTCGACGGCCGGACCATCGGCCGGGGCCTCTTCGGCCAGGCGATAGGCTTCAGCGCAGGCGGCTTCCGGCGGCATCTCGCCTTCACGTACGGCGCGCTGCACCAAAAGCCAGGAGGCGACCTGCATCAGGCGCGTAGTCAGGCGCATGCTTTCGGTGGCGTAGCCCAGGGCGGCGTTGCGAGAGAGGACCTTGCTGTCATGGCGTCCGGCCCCGTCGAGATAGGCGGCGGTCTCTTCGACCAGTTGCATGCCTTCCTCGAACGTCCGGTCGAACAGTTCCGATCGCGCGAAATCCTGGATCACTCCAGCGCGCCAAGGCGTGTCCGCGAACGCGTTCACTTCGGTCATAGCTACTCAATGCCCCTTCGAAAGGCCGCGAGGACGTCTCGCTTGGCGACTGAACTGCAACGCCCGTGCCAGAGCCAACCGTCCCGTTTCGCGACCCGCCCTTTCGAACCGACCTACTAACCCCTAAAGGCGAAAGCCGCCTTAAGCCGCCAGTAACCTCACCGAAACCTTAAAGGAACCGTTAGTCTAGGCGACCAAACAGCGCATTGGCCGCATCGCGACCCGCCTTTTTCTTGGCCAGTTGGGCTTTGGTGCGTTCGATCTCGGCCTGCAAGGCCGCGATGCGCTCCTCCAGTTCCGCGACGCCGTAGACTTCCAGGTCCTCGTGGGTCGCCTCGTTCAAGGCGCGTCCGCTGAAGGCGCGGGCTTCCGCAGGCTCCTCGAACATGGGCTTTTCTCCCTTTTCCGTCAGACATCTGACGCCTACCTAGGCCGCAAGGCAAGCACCACGAAGGAGCCCGGCATGGCCGAGACGATGACGGCGATCGCGATTGAAGGCGGCAAGGGGCCGGCGCAGGCGCTGCACGCAACGCGGCTGGATCGTCCCATGCCGGGACCCGGCGAGATCCTGATCAAGATGGCGGCGGCCGGCGTGAATCGCCCCGACCTCCTGCAGCGCATGGGTTTTTACCCGCCGCCGCCCGGCGCGCCCGCCACCCTGGGCCTTGAAGTGGCCGGTGAGGTCGTGGTCGGCGCGGGCCGCTGGAAGGCGGGCGACAAGGTTTGCGCCCTGCTCGGTGGCGGCGGATACGCCGAGTACGCCGTGGTCGACGCCCGCCATGCGCTGCCGATTCCGGGGGATCTGGACCTCGTCCAGGCCGCCGCCCTGCCCGAGACCGTGTTCACCGTCTTCGCCAATGTGTTCGAGCATGGCGCCTTGAAGGCCGGCGAGACGCTGCTGGTTCACGGTGGAACGTCCGGAATCGGAACAACTGCGATCGCCATGGCCAAGGCCGCCGGCGCCAAGGTGATCGCCACGGGGCGCGGCGCCGACAAGAAGGCCAAGGCGCTGGACCTCGGCGCCGATATCGCCGTCGACACCAAGGCCGAGGACTTCGCGGAGGTCGTGAAGGCCGCCGGCGGCGCGGACGTGATCCTCGACATGGTCGGCGCCAGCTATTTCGAGAAGAACCTCGACGCCCTCAATGTCGGCGGCCGCATTGTCTACATCGCCAGCCTGGGCGGCTCGACGCTGGAGGTTCCGGTGATGAAGATCATGCAGAAGCGGGCGGTGATCACCGGCTCGACCCTGCGCCCCCGCTCGGCCGACGAGAAGGCGCGCCTGGCCGCCGAGGTCGAGCGCGTCGTCTGGCCCTGGGTGGCGGCCGGCAAGCTGAAGCCCATCATCGACGCGACCTTCCCGCTTGCTGACGCGGCCTCAGCTCACGCTCACCTCGAGGCCGGGGAGCATGTGGGTAAGGTGGTGCTGACGGTCTGAATGGAGGGGGCAGTGGCGAGTGAAAGCGAAGCGAATGAGGGACTTCCGCTAGGCGACTATTTGCCAAATCTTATAAGGGCTATTGAGCTCTTAAGCGGGCGCCCGAAGCAGTGCGCCAGAAATTCTATAAAGTGTTTGAAGAGGGCTTGGTTGTTACGGGATCTTGATCCCGAAATGGCTGTATTTCGCGCGATTACTGCTGAGGAGGAGGCCGCGACCGCTCTGATGTTTGCTTTAAAGCATCGCGGGTATCCGTTATCAGAAAAGCTTTTGCCGCATGATCACAATCAAAAATCCGCGTGGATGCCATTTATTGAAGTTATCGGAAAATTGTTTGGTGAGAGCGGGGTTCCTAAGCCGAGGATTACTCTGAAGTTTTCCGTAGAGGCAAGGGTTGATGTGTCTATATCTGCCAAGGCCTTGAACATCCAAGGTGCGAAAGAGGGCGATTTTCTCTCTCCCGACGAGCCTCTTAATATGACTATACGATCCAGTAAGATCGGTTCCGATGACGCTGAAATACATACCTTCGAAGAAGATCTAATGAATTGGGCAAATGAGAAGGGGGCGAAAAGTATCAGGGATTATATAGCGGAGGCGGCCAATATAAGAAATCTGGTTCTATATGCACAGGATCGTGGCATTCCGAAGTGCGAGCACGTCGATGGGTTTATCATTGAGCGGCGGCGTCGAGTGGTGGTTCTCCTTTTCGCTGTAATTATGGTTCTTCAGGCGCGGCAGCCACAGGCATTCGCCGCGCAGGCTTTAGAAGCATTTTTGAGGGTGATGCGTGGGGTCACGCAAGCTGGATTCGATTTTGCCTCTGCCGAGGGCGGGGGGCGCTTCAAGGTGATCACGCACCTAGATCCAGACGGAGCGCAGCATATCAGTCAGATCCACGCTGCAGAGTCGTTTTACACCTTCGAGTCGAGATTTAGCTATAAGTGGTCAAGAGGGTGGAGCTTCGGTCCATAGAAGCGCCACGTCCTGGGACGCCGACGTCCTCAAGGCCTTGGTAGCGCAACAGAATGGGACGGTCGGGCCATAGTCCCCGTTCCCTTTTTCCGAGAACCGCATTATAGCGTTTACAACATCCCGCCCGGCCGAAAGGCCGGGCGCCGTCATTTCTGGAGGACCGCATGTCCGACATCCTGATGCCCAAGGCGACCGCCGTCTGGTTGGTGGACAACACCTCGCTCAGCTTCGAGCAGATCGCCGATTTCTGCGGCCTGCACCCGCTGGAAGTGCGGGGCATCGCCGATGGCGAAGTGGCGCGTGACATCCGCGGCGCAGACCCGATCGGCAACGGGCAACTGAATCGCGAAGAGCTGGACCGCGCTCAGGCCAATCCCGACTATCGCATGAAGGCGCTGGTCAGCCGCCACGCCGAGCTGCTGAAGCCGGCCAAGAAGGCCCCGCGTTACACGCCCGTGTCGCGCCGCCAGGACCGACCGGACGCCATCGCCTGGTTCCTGCGTCACCACCCCGAAGTGACCGACGCCCAGATCTCGAAGATCCTGGGCACCACCAAGGCCACGATCGAGCAGGTTCGCGCCCGTACGCACTGGAACGCCGCCAACATCAAGCCGGTCGATCCGGTGACCCTGGGTCTGGTTGGTCAGCTGGAACTCGACGCCCTCGTCAAGAAGGCCGCCGAGAAGAAGGCCAAGGACGACCTGAAGAAGGGCATCGTGCCGGAAGACCCGACCCTGCGTCCGGCTTCGGAAGCCGGTCAGTTCGAGCCGGAGGTCGAGGAAGAAGAAGAAGACTTCCGCGCGCCCCGCGGCGATCTCAAGGCCGAGGACGTGTTCGGCAAGTCCACGGGCTATGTCGACGAGGAAGACGAGGACTAGGCCTCGGCGCGTCGCAGAAAAAGCAGAGGCCCCGTTCCTTGCCGGAACGGGGCCTCTCGTTTTTCGGCTGCCTCTAGCAGCTAGTGCATTCGGGCCTTTAGGCCCTCGATCTCTTCCTTCAGTCGAAGTTTCCGCCGCTTAAGCTCCCTGAGCGCCGTTCCGTCGCTACCGGGTCGATTGGTCTCCTCCTGGATCTTGCGGTCGAGGTTCTCGTGACGGGACCCAAGCTCGCGGATACGGGATTCGATGGCCATGGCTCTCGGCTCCTTGCTGGTGGAGACGAAAGTGAACACCCGCTGTGCGTTGCTGTCAGATCACATATGATTGCAATCGGCCCCGCTTGACGTGGCGCGGCTTGCTCCCAAGACGGACGAAAATTCACCATGTCGGACGGTTCGAAAAACGCTGATCGCTCGCGACTTGTGGTGGGCATAACGGGCGCTTCCGGCGTGGCCTACGGGCTTCGCGCGCTCGACGCCTGCCGGGATCTGGGCGTCGAGAGTCATCTGGTGATGTCCAAGTCCGCCGCCTTGACCCTGGCCCAGGAGACCGGGCTTTCGGTTTCGGACGTGAACGCCAAGGCCGATGTCGTGCATCGTGCGGCGGATGTCGGAGCCTCGATCGCGTCGGGTTCTTTCCGCACGCTGGGCATGCTCATTGCGCCCTGTTCAGTCCGTACGATGAGCGAAATCGCAACGGGCGTAACGTCTTCGCTGCTGACCCGCGCGGCCGACGTGGTCTTGAAGGAGCGTCGAACCCTGGTGCTTATGGTGCGCGAGACACCGTTCCATCTGGGCCACCTGCGCACCATGACCAGCCTGGCCGAGATGGGCGCGGTGATTGCGCCACCGCTGCCGGCGTTCTACGCCAAACCGTCTTCGATCGAGGAGATGGTCGACCAGTCCGTGGGGCGGGTGCTCGATCTTTTTGGCCTCTCCTGGCGACCCGTCAAGCGATGGGGCGAGGACCTGGAGACCATCACCGGCAAGGCGGAAGGTTAACGTCGTGGGCGCGAACAAGGGGCTTTGGGACTGGGCGCTGGACGCCTATGCGCGTCAACCTGTCGCAGAGGCGTGCCTGCATCTGCAGGACGCCCACGGTCAGAACGTGCCCTATCTGCTCTGGGCCGCCTGGATGGCGGAACAGGGCAGGGCGGCTGACTTGAAAATCGCCGCCGGGGTGATGCGCGGCTGGGACCGGGATGTCGGCGCGCCTTTGCGCGGCGTGCGACGCGCGCTGAAGCCGCCGAGGCCCCCTGTCGACGAGATCGGCAAGGAAGCCTTCCGCGACGCGGTGAAGGCCGTGGAACTGCAGGGCGAGCGGGTGCTGATGGAGAGCCTCGAGGCGCTTGCGGGGCCGCCTACGGCTCCTGCGAGCCTTGTCGAGGGCCTGGTGGCCGCCGCAGAAGCTTCCGGCGATCCGCCTCGCCGCGCAGCTTTGGAGAGACTGGCCCAGGCGCTGCAGACGGCGCACGGCTGAGCGCCTTTACCGCCTGTCAGCCTTTGCTATCTATGACCCTCCAAGGGGCCCTATCGAGATGACGTCCATGAACGACGATGATCCGTCGGAAGATACCGACATCGCGATCGAACGTCGCCTCGCCGACCTGCGCGAGGACCACAAGGACCTCGACGACTCGATCCGCGCGCTCGAAGAGCGCTTTCAGCCTGACATGCTGCAGATCGCGCGTCTGAAGCGGAAGAAGCTGGCCCTGAAAGATGAAATCGGCCGTCTGGAAGACCTGCTGACGCCAGACATCATCGCCTGACGGGAGCCCTTGGGCTCATTTAGAGCCCTCTAGCCGGCGACGGCCTTCACGCAGGCGGTTCGCGCGTCGGGCGTAAGCGTCGTCGGAACCTTGATCCGTTGCACGGTGACCTCGCCCGGCCCCTTGGGCAGGAACCGGACCAGCCGGGGCTTGCCATTCTCCTCGATCGCCAGGCCGATCTCGACGGTGCTGTCGCCCGGCTTGCCGCCCTGTCGACCAAGATACTTCATGCCGTTGCGAAGGCCCGCCGCGTAGGCCGGCCCAGCCGGATCGACACCGGCGATCATCCGACCCTTGCCGGTCTCGGTGAGATCAAGGCCCAGCCAGTAGGTGGGTCGTGTCAGGGTCTCGACCGTCAGGCAGCCGCCGAAAGCGCCGGGCGGCAGCAGGATCCGCTCGCCCCGCGTGACGAAGCGATCGATTTCGGGCGTCAGGTCGACGCCGGTCAGGTTTCGGGCGACAGGGACCAGGGCCTCTGGCGCAGGAATGCGGCGGTTGGCGCCCCGCTGTCTGGCCGCCTGATCGCGCATGGCCAGCATGACGCGGTCCAGCCCGCCCTTCGCTTTCAGCCTGCTGTCCATCAGCACGGCAAGTTGCGCGCCGCGTTGATAGGGCAGCTTCTGGACGGCCTTGTCGCTCCAGAACCTGGCGATGATCTGGTCGTTGTTCGCGCCGATCGCCGATGACGTCGCATAGGCCTCCAGCGCTTCGTTCCAGGCGGCGGCGAAGGTTTCCAGATCCACAAGACCTGACCGCAGGGCCAATCGGCGGGCGTAGTAGTCGGTGAAGCCCTCGCTGAACCAGTAGCCGGCCGGCTCCCGCGGTCCCTCTATGGCGCCGCCAAGTCGTTCCGCGTTCCAGGTGTGGAGGTACTCGTGCGTCAGAAAGAGCCGGTAGTCTTCGAGCTTGGTGTTCTGGGTGGAGATCACCGCAAAGGCGTCGTCCAGCCCTGTGCCGCGATAGGAGGTCCAGCCTTGCGGTGCGGGCTGGCCGGCGAGGGTGATCAGAAACGGCGCTTTGCCGTCGCCCCAGAAGGCGCGAACGGCGCCGATCGAGCGCGCCGCCATATCCGCGAACGCCTCGGCTGTGAAACTGAACTGTCCGCGCATAGCCACGGTCAGCGGCGCGCCGCCGACGTCTCGCCGCGCCTCGACCAGATCAGGATAGGCCATCAGGACGCTGGAGCCGAGGCGTTCGATCGACGCGGGCGCGGTCTCGAGCGGCGACAGGTCCGTGGCCAGCCGCAGCGACGAGCCGGCGGCGTCCCAGGCGAACCGGGCCTGGTCGGTCTCTCGGCCCTCAGGGGTCGCGAAGATCGTATGGCCGATCAGGTAGAAGCCGTCCGGGCCAATGATGGGCTGGCCATAGTTAGGGCCGTCCGGCGGTGGCGGACCGTCATAGGCGCTGACCACCCGATAGCGAACCGTGAGCGGCGCCCTGGGCTTGGAGGTGATCACCCACGTCTTTTCGTCGGACTTCGAAAGCTGACCACCCGTCACGGCGGGGTCCTGCAGAAATCGCCAAAGACGCTCACCGCCGCCCCATTCGGCGGGCAATCGCAAACGGGTCTCGCCATCGGCGTCGGCGGGCAAGGTGATCGTCACCGAAACGGCGCGAACCTTCCCATCCTCCAGCAAGGGCGCAAGACGATAGACGTTGAGGTTCGGCCTGGACGCGGCCGCCTGGACGTCCGCCGTCCAGGCGCAGGTCAGCGCCAAGGCGGCCAGAACCGCCGATGAGCGAGCGCTGGTCATGGTGAGCTCCCCAAAAACGCATCACATCCTAGGGGCGCGAAGTGGTCGGGGTCAGCTTAAAGTTCTGTCACGCTGCGTGGCGGCTTTCCAGCGCGCGCACCGTCTGCAGAAGACGTCCAGGGGTGATCGGCTTTTCCAGCCGCGCATCCGCATGCTGGTCATCCTTCAAGAGGCGCGGATCCACCGCCGAGGCCATCAGGGTGACCGCGCCGGGCAGCGTGCGGCGCACCGCTCTGATCAGGTCGCCGCCGCTCAAGCGCGGCATGGTGTAGTCGGTGATCACCAGATCGGGGCCAAAGGTCGACAGCGCCTCAAACGCCTCTTGGCCGTCGCTGCAGAGCAGGACGTCGAATCCAGCTTCCGTCAGAGTGATCTCATAGATCATCGACAGAACCGGATCGTCTTCGGCGATCAGGATGCGCTGCATGCCCTAGGGTCCCGCGCTCATACTTAACAAACGATGAAGTTCATTAGCGCGGCGACGCAGAATGAGTCCCCGTGCGATAAGGTCGCATAACTCGCGGTTGTCGTGCCCATGGTTGGGCGCCATGGGTGGCGGCCTGGGGCGATCAAGCGCTCCTGCGCTTGCGCAGGAACATCGCCGCATCCGCTTCGGCGAGGGCTGCTTCCGGATCGGCCCCAGGCTCAATTTCGCGCACGCCGAACGAGATGTGCAGCGGAGCCGACCATTCGCCGAACTCCACGGGTTCTGCTCGGACAGCTTCGGCCAGACTCTGAGCCTTGGCCAAGGCCGTTTCCTTGTCAGCCTGCGCCAGCAGCACGGCGAACTCGTCACCACCCATGCGGCCGACGATGTCGCTTTCGCGCACATTGGCCTGTAACCGCTTGGCGACGGCCTTGAGGGCCTCGTCGCCGGCGGCGTGGCCGAAGCGGTCGTTGACGCTCTTGAAGCCGTCCAGGTCGAAGAAGACCACGCTGGCCGGCGAACCGTAGCGTTGGGCGAAGGCGGCGACGCGCTTCAGCTCGCGCAAGAACGCCCGCCGGTTCAGAACCGGCGTCAGGACGTCCATATCCGCCAGTCCCTGCGCCTCGTTCAGCCGCAGCTTCAGCACCGAGACCTCGTTTCGCAGGTCCTCGATCTCGCCCATGAGCGTCTGAAGGGCTTCGACGACCTTGGGCGTCAGGTCGGCCTCGGTCAGGCCCAGGAAGGCGGCGCTATCAGGCGCGGACACTTCGCGCGCGGCGACCTGCGCGCCGGCGCGGGCCAACGCACGCTTGCGGATGGCGGCGAAGGGTTCGGTCCGGGCGCCTGAGATTTTCATGGCCTTACGGGGGAATCGAATTGCACAGCTTTACCATGGTTAACGGGAACGGCGTTCGGCGCAATCGGGGCGCCGAAGAGTCGCAGGGGATGGATGGCTGAGCGGGTCATCGAGCAGGCTTGCGACGCTCAACTTGAACGCTCTTGTGTCGTTTTGGGCTTGCGCACCGAGGGCGGCCCGCATACGGGGCGGCTTTCATCCGCCGCCGCCGAGTTCAAGGGACGACGCCGATGCCTTCGACCACGCCTCCCGTCGCTATCATCATGGGCAGCCGCTCGGACTGGCCGACCATGAAGGGCGCCGCCGACGCGCTGGACAATCTGGGCGTCGCTTGGGAGGCCAAGGTGGTCTCGGCGCACCGGACGCCCCAGCGCCTGTTCGACTTCGCGACGGGCGCCGAGAAGGCCGGTTACAAGGTGATCATCGCCGGCGCCGGCGGCGCGGCGCACTTGCCGGGCATGGCCGCCTCGATGACCAACCTGCCGGTGCTGGGCGTGCCGGTGCAGTCCAAGGCCCTGTCGGGCCTCGATAGCCTGCTTTCGATCGTGCAGATGCCGGGGGGCGTTCCTGTCGCCACCCTGGCGATCGGCGAGGCCGGCGCCAAGAACGCCGGACTGCTCGCGGCCCAGATCCTGGCCCTCTCCGATACAGCGCTGGCTGGACGCCTGGCGGCCTTCCGCGCCGCCCAAACCGAAAGCGTCGCCGAAAGCGTCGAGGACTGATCGAAATGGCTTCGTTCCCCCTGGTTCCCGGTTCCACCATCGGCGTCCTCGGCGGGGGACAGCTAGGCCGCATGCTGGCCCTGGCCGCCGCGCGCCTGGGCTTCGACGTCGTGATCCAGGACCCCGAGGAAGGCTCGCCCGCCGGCCGGGTCGCCGCTCGCCAGATCGTCGCGGCCTATGACGATCGCTGGGCCCTCAAGCGCCTCGCCGAGGCCTGCGACGTCGTCACCTATGAGTTCGAGAACGTCCCGGCCGATACGGTGTCGGAGCTGACGGCTCTGGGGGCCATGGTCTCGCCGGGGGCCAAGGCGCTGGCCGCCGCCCAGGACCGTGTGGCCGAAAAGACCTTCATGGCCGAGATCGGCGTGCCCACCGTGGCGTTCGCCGCCGTCCACGACAGCCAGAGCCTCGCCGACGCCGTGGCCCGCATCGGCGCCCCCTCCCTGCTGAAGACCCGCCGTGAGGGCTATGACGGCAAGGGCCAAGCCTGGATCCAGAAGGTCAGCGACGCCGAGGCGGCCTTTGACAAGATCGGCCGACAGCCGGCGATCCTGGAGGCCCCCGCCGACTTTGGCCGTGAACTGTCGGTGATCGCCGCGCGCGGCCGCGACGGCGAGATCGCCTGCTATCCGGTTTCCGAGAACCACCACGAGGGCGGCGTCCTGCGCCGCACCGTGGCGCCGGCCAAGATCACCCCCGCAACGCGCGATCAGGCCGAGTCGATCGTCGCCAAGATCCTCACCGCGCTGGACTATGTGGGCGTCATCGGCGTCGAGCTGTTCGAGCTTTCCGGCGGCAAGCTGCTGGTCAACGAGTTCGCGCCGCGCGTCCACAACACCGGCCACTGGACCCAGGACGGCTGCGAGGTCGACCAGTTCGAGCAGCACATCCGCGCCGTCGCCGGCTGGCCGCTGGGCCCCACCGCGCCTCACCATCATGTTGAGATGACCAATCTTCTGGGCGCCGATGTCGACGCCTGGAAGAAGCTGGCCGCCGAGCCCGAGACCCGCGTCCACCTCTACGGCAAGGGCGAGGCGCGCCCCGGCCGCAAGATGGGCCACGTCAATCGGCTGCGGTCGCTGCGGGACTAGTCCGCTTCGTCCGGGCTGCTTAGGTCGTCGGCGTTGAAGTCATAGTCCAGAAGGTCGCCTGGCTTGCAGTCCAGGGCCGCGCAGAGGCGGGCCAGGGTGCGGAAGCGGATGCCGCGCACCTTGCCCGAGCGGAACAGCGACAGCTGGGTTTCGCTCAGCCCGACCTCCGCCGCCAGGTCGCGGGCTTTCAGGCCCTTGGCGACGATCAGGGCGTCCAGGGTGACGCGGACGGGCATCAGATCATCTCGTCGAGTTCAGCCTGCGCCGCCAGCGCCTGGTCCATGACCCGCCCCAGCAGGAACAGGGCGCCGCCGATCATGCCGAGCGTCATCGCAGCCACGTCGAAGTGCAGGTAGCCGCCCTTGGCTTGCCCGATCAGCCGCATAAGGTTGCTGACAACGAAGACGCTGGTCAGACCGCCAAGCCCCAGGGCGACACCGACCCTTCGCAGGGCCGGCGGGAGGGCCGCTTGGATCATGCGGCCGTTGGCGAGCTCGCCGAGCGTGGTCCCGATTGTCCAGACCGCGAACAGATAGCAGGCGACCGGCAGGTTCCAGACGGTCATCGCCGCCATGGAGCCCAGTTGCAAGGGGCGACCCTTGATCAGGGCGATGAGCGTGGGGGCTATCCAGGCCATCAACGCCATCAGGAGTCCGACGCTGATCACCATGAACATCGCCAGCCAGCGGAACTGGCGGCAGCGTCGGCGGAAGGCGAGGATTTCGGTCTGGCTCATGGTTGGCTGTCGGGTCTGGAGTCTGTCTCGTCTTTAATCTTGACTTAAAGGTCGGGCTTCCGCAACTTTATCTCTAACTTAAATTTCACGAGCGCCGCCGATGTCCGCCGCCATCGAGACCCAAGGGCTTTCCCGTCGCTTCGGCCAACGCCGTGCGGTCGATGATCTGTCGATGACCGTGCCGGAGCGGGTGGTCTATGGCTTTCTGGGCCGCAACGGCGCGGGCAAGACCACGACCCTGAAGATGATCCTGGGCCTGATCCGGCCCAGCGCCGGGACCGCGAGGATCAACGGGATCGACGTCGCCCGCGACCGCATCGGCGCGGCCCGGCAGGTCGGGGCGCTGCTGGAGGCGCACGGCTTCTATGGCAATCTGACGGGCCGCGAGAACCTTGGGCTGACCGCCACGCTGATCGGCTTGCGGAACAGCGAGATCGACCGCGTGCTGGACGTCGTGGAGATGCGCGCGGACGCCGACCGCAAGGTGGGCGGCTACTCGCTGGGCATGCGCCAGCGCCTGGGTCTGGCGCGGGCCATGCTGGGCGCGCCGCCGATCCTGGTGCTGGACGAGCCGACCAACGGCCTCGATCCCGACGGCATCGCCGACATGCGCCGGTTCCTCAGAAGCCTGCCAGACCGCACGGGCGCGACCGTCCTGCTGTCCAGCCACTTGCTGGGCGAGATCGAGCAGACCGCGACCCATGTCGGTGTGGTCAATGACGGTCGATTGGTTCTTGAGGGCGAGCTTTCACGGCTGAAAGCCGATCTGGCCCCTGAGATCCTGCTGCGGACGGGCGATGACGCGCGCGCGGTCCAGGCGCTGCTGGCCGGCGGCTATTCGCCGGTCGCCTTCGAGGGCGGTCTTTCCGTGGCGCCTCGGCCGGGCCAGGACCTCGACCAGGCTGCGGCCGAGCTGGTCCGCGTGCTGGTCGCGGGCGGCGCGCCGGTGTTCGCCGTGGGACCCAAGCCGCGCTCGCTCGAAGACATCTATCGCGGCGCGGCCGCATCCCGCTCATCGCAAGCCGAGGCCGCCTGATGCTCGCCGTCCTGTCCGTCGAACTCCGCAAGCTGAACCGTTCGCTGGCGGCCCTGCTGGCCGTCGCCGCGCCGACGCTGATCGCCATCTTCCTGTTCTTCAACCTGCTGCGGGGCAAGAAGGCGCCGCCGTGGGAGATGTGCCTGCAGATGTCGGGCATGGTCTGGGCCTTCTTCATGCTGCCGATGAGCGTGACGGCTCTCACCGCCCTGGTCGCCCAGATGGAGCACGCGCCGCGCAGTTGGGATCACCTGCGCGCCCTGCCGGTGGCGCGATGGAAGCTCTATGCCGCCAAGGCTGTCTGCGTGGTGGCTCTCGTCGCGGCGATGAGCGTGCTGAACCTGATCTTCACCTGGGGCGCGGTCACCCTGGCGGGGACGATCAAGCCGGCCGTCATGCCTGCCGGCGCGCCGGACCTGGCCAAGCATGCCGTGCTGCTGGCCAAGGTCCTGGCGGCGGCGACATTGATGATCGCCATCCAGCTGTGGACGGCCTTGCGGTTCGCCAGTTTCGTGCCGGCCCTGGCGCTCGGCATCGGCGGGACCTTCTTCTCCGTGGTCGCCACTGCGGCCAAGCAGGGGGTGTTCTTCCCCTGGCAGATGCCGGTCAACATGATGGCGCGTGACGCTTGGCGCATCGAGACGGCCCTGGCGCTAGGGGGCGGCCTTGGGCTGCTGGTCCTGATCGCGGCGATCATCCATCTGTCGCGGCGAGAGGTTCTGTAGCGCGCGCGAGACTGCTAGAGCGCTGCGCACGGATGACGCGGAGCGCGCGATGAGCGAACAGGCCTTGATCGGACTGATCGGCGGGATGAGCTGGGAAAGCTCGGCCCAGTACTATCGACTGATCAATGAGGCTGTCCGTGCGCGGTTGGGCGGCGTGGCCTCGGCGCGGACCCTGATGTGGTCGTTCGACTTCGCCGAGATCGAGCAGCTGCAGCACGCCGGGCGCTGGCCTGAACTGTCGCGCCGCCTGGCCGATGCGGCGCGGGCGCTGGAGGCGGGCGGCGCGGATTTCCTGGTGCTGTGCACCAACACCATGCATCGCGAGGCCGACGAGATCGAGGCGGCGGTGCATATCCCGCTGCTGCACATCGCCGATCCGACCGGCGAGGCGATCAAGGCGGCGGGGCTCTCGACCGTGGGCCTGCTGGGCACGGCCTTTACGATGGAGCACGACTTCTATCGTGGGCGTCTTGAGAAGAAGCACGGCCTTTCCGTCCTGACGCCGGATGCGGACGACCGCGCGACCGTTCACCGGATCATCTATGAGGAACTGGTCGCGGGTCGCGTTCTGGACGCCTCGCGCGAGGCCTACAGGGCGGTGATCGCGCGGTTGGTGGACCGGGGCGCCGAGGCGATCATCCTGGGCTGCACCGAGATCATGCTGCTGGTCTCGCAGGCGGACAGCCCGGTTCCTGTGTTCGACACCACCACCCTGCATGCGATGGCCGCGGTCGAGCGGGCGCTGGGCCCTCCCGCGCGTTAGGGTCCGTACTCAATCCGCTGGAGTCATTTTCTGTCGTCATCCCGGCCGGAAGCCCGCTTGCGGGCTGTAGCGCCGGGACCCAGGGGCGACCGCAATGCGCCGGCCCCTGGGTCCCGGATAGCCTCTGCGAGGCTTCCGGGATGACGAGAGATCTAGTCTTTGCGGTATCTGGTTCTTTCGTCTCCGCAATTGAGTCCAGACCCTAGTAGGGCAGGTTGTCCTGGGCCGGCTGCCCCGGCGCGGGCGCTGCGGGCGGCGGCGCTTCCAGTTCCGAGGCCGCGCGCGAGAACTCTGCCGACAGCGTCTCGTAGAAGCCGTTGCGCGGATCCGGCTCGCTCTGCGGGGCGGGGTCGGGCAGCAACCACTCGAAGTCGCGCACCGCCAGGGTCTGATGCGCGGTCATCATGAAGCGCCGCCAGATGCTGGCGGGAATGTCGCCGCCGACCACCTTGTTCATCGGCTTTTCGTCGTCGTTTCCGACCCAGACGCCGGTCACATAGTCGGGCGTGAAGCCGACGAACCAGGCGTCGCGCCAGTTTTGGCTGGTGCCGGTCTTGCCCGCGACCGGGCGACCGAAGGCTGCGCGCTGGGCGGTGCCTTGGGTGACGACCTTCTTCATCATCTTCACCATCATGCTGGCGTGGGCGACGTCGTAGACGCGACGCTCGCCCTGCGGCGGCTGGTGCTGGAAGATCTGTTGCCCGCCCTGGGTGGTGATCGACTCGATCACATAGGGCTCGATCCGGAGCCCGCCTTGCTGGAACACCTGGAAGCCCGAGGTGATCTGCAAGAGGTTCACCTCATACGAGCCCAGCGCCACCGACAGGTCGGGCGAGGGCGGCAGGCTGGTGATGCCGAAGCGGCGGACGAGGTCGCCGATCGCCGGACCGCCGACTTCCTGGCCCAGCTTGACGGCGACTGTGTTGATCGAGGTGACCAGCGCGTCTTCGACGGTCATCGGGCCGCGATAGCCGCCGCTGTAGTTCTCGGGCTCCCATGTCCCGAACTTGACGGGCTCGTCGACCCGCATATCGGTCGGCAGCACGCCCTTCTCGACGGCGGCGGCGTAGACAAAGGGCTTGAAGGTCGAGCCCGGCTGGCGCTTGGCCTGGACGGCGCGGTTGAACGGGCTTTCCGAATAGTCGGTCCCGCCGACCATGGCGCGGATGGCCCCATCGGCCGACAGCGACAAGAGGGCCGCCTGGCTGGCGCCTGAGCGGGTGGTTTCGGTGGCCATGGTCTGGCGGACGACCTCGGCGCCCTCGCTCTGGAGCAAGGGGTCGATCGTCAGGCGCACCACTAGGTCCGGCGCGTTCTGACCGGCGATCTTCACCGCCTCGGCGGTGGCGTAGTCGAGCACCCAGCCGTAGTCGCCCTCGTCCTGCAGCGCCATCGGCGACAGGCGCGGCGTGTCGTCGAGCGCGCGGCTTTCCTGCTCGGGCGTGATCCAGCCTTCCTTGCGCATGTTCGCCAGGATCAGGCGCGAACGGGCCAGGGCCCGCTCCATGTCGCGGGTCAGGGCCAGGCGCGACGGGGCCTTGGGCAGGCTGGCCAGCAGGGCGGCTTCCGACAGGGTGAGCTGGCTGGCGGGCTTGCCGAAATAGGTCTGGGACGCGCCGTCGATCCCATAGGTGCCCGCGCCGAAATAGATACGGTTCAGATAGAGCTCGAGGATCTCGTCCTTGGTGAGAATCTGCTCCAGCTTGTAGGCCAGCAGCATCTCCTGAAGCTTGCGCTTCACGACCCGGTCGGGGGTCAGGAACAGGCCCTTGGCCAGTTGCTGGGTCAGGGTCGAGGCGCCCTGGCGGGTCCTGCCGGCGCGCCAGTTGATCCAGGCCGCCCGGGCGATGCCTTGCACGTCGATGGCGCCGTGCTGGTAGAAGCGCCGGTCCTCGGCCGCCAGGAACGCCATGGGCACATAGTTGGGCACCGTGCCCAGGGTGATGCGCTGGCCATAGCGCGGACCCCGGGTGGCGATCACCTGCCCGTTGCGGTCCTCGAAGCGAATGCCCGGCGCCCGGTTCACCGCAAACAGCGCCTCGCGTGAGGGCAGGGCGGGGGTGTCCTTCAGGTACTTGAACCAGACATAGGCGCCGCCGCCGGCGACGCTCAGGACGGCGAGCAGGAAGCCGACCAGCAGCGTCCCCCACACCCAGCCCCACTTGCGGGCCTTCTTCTTGGCCGCAGCGTGCTTGAGGTCGGCGCGGAAAGGCTCCTCTGGCGGGGGCTCAGGCGGCGGCGGAGGTGTCGCGGCGTCGCTAGACAGGCGGAACGGATCAGGCCCTTGCGGCGCCCAGGGATCTTGCGAGACGCCATCGCTCGCCGAGGCCGGACCGGGCTTCGGCGGCTCTCCGGGACTCTTCCCGTCGTCGAACTTGTAGGGCGGCAGCGTCCAGTCGTTCACGGTTTGCGTCAGGCTCTGTTTGGTCGCCGGATAAATCGGGTTTAGGACGGCGTCATGACGCCACGCAAACCTTTCTGGCAGACGAAGACGCTCGCCGAAATGACCGTCCCCGAGTGGGAGAGCCTATGCGACGGCTGCGGTCTTTGCTGCCTGGTTCGCTTCGAAGACGAAGATACCGGCGAAATCATCCCCACGCGGGTGCACTGCCAGCTGTTCGACGAGCGCCTTTGCCGCTGCAAGGACTATCCGAACCGCAAGAAGACGGTGCCTGACTGCATCAAGCTGACGCCGTACAATATCGAGGACCTGGCGTGGATGCCGCCCTCCTGCGCCTATCGCCGGCTGCACGAGGGCAAGGACCTGCCGCTGTGGCACCCGCTGGTGACCGGCGATCCGGAGAGCACGCACAAAGCGGGGATCTCCATCCGCAACCAGACGGTGTCGGAGCTCAGCTTCAAAGACGCTGAGGATGCGATGGATTTCGTGGCGACCGATCTGATGCGGGATCGCGGGGATGATCTCTACGAGCCGGAGGAGATCTAGGGGACGCCCCCTCCGTCGCGATGCGTATCCGCATCGCGCCACCTCCCCCGTTTCACGGGGCAGGAGAAAGATCACCGCAAACCTCCTGCCCCGCTTGCGGGGGAGGTGGCGCGGCGCCGATAGGCGGCGTGACGGAGGGGGCGCGTTACCTTGGCCTCCAGACACGAAAAAGGCCGGCCCGCAAACGCGGAGCCGGCCTCTCGTCGCCCTTACGGCGAGAAGGGTGCTTAGGCCTTCTTGCCGGTGAAGCCGGCGAACTTGGCGTTGAAGCGCGAGACGCGACCGCCGCGGTCCATCAGCTGGGCGTTGCCGCCGGTCCACGCCGGATGGGTGCGCGGATCGATGTCGAGCGCCAGATTCGCGCCTTCCTTGCCGTAGGTCGAGCGGGTCTTGTAGCTCGAACCGTCGGTCAGGGTGACGGTGATGAAGTGGTAGTCGGGGTGAATGTCTTGTTTCATGGCGGCGATCCAGACCGACTAAGCCGGCGAGTGAGAATGGGGTAAGCGCCATCTCGCGCACGCGCGGGGTGGCCCTCGAAGACGCGCGGCTATAAAGAACCCGCGCGATTTTGGCAAGGGACTGTTGATGACTGACGCGAACAGCGGCGACCAGAAGGTCGAAGGTCGCCCCGGCGCGGGAGCCGAACTGGTCCAGGGCATGACCGAGGCCGGGGCCCGTCGGCCGCGCCGTAAGGACATTCGTCCCCTAGCCCACCTGTTGCCGTTCGTCATCGCCCACAAGGGTGATGGACTGGCGGCCGGCTTCTTCCTGCTGTTCTCGACGGCCGCGACCCTGGGACTGACCTACGCGTTCAAGAACGTGATCGACCACGGCTTTTCCAAGGGACAGGACGCGGCGATCAACAGCGCCTTTGTCGGCCTGGGCGCGGTCGCCCTGGTGCTGGCCTTGGCCACGGCGCTGCGGTTTTTCTTCATCACCCGGCTGGGCGAGCGCGTGGTGGCCGACCTTCGACGCAAGCTCTATGGCCATACGCTGAGCCTGGATCAGCCCTATTTCCTGAAGACGCGGACGGGCGAGGTTCTGTCGCGACTGACGACGGACGTGGCGCTGGTCGAGCAGTTGGTCGGGGCGTCGATCTCGATCGCCCTGCGCAACATCCTCAACCTGATCGGCGGGCTGACCGCCATGGCGGTGGTCTCGCCCAAGCTGGCGGGCTTCATCGTGCTGATGGTGCCGGTGATCCTGGCGCCGATGTTCCTGGTCGGCCGCCGCGTGCGCAAGCTGACGGTGACGGCTCAGGACAGGTTCGCCGATGCGGTGGGCTATGCCGGCGAGAGCCTGGACGCGCTGGAGACCGTGCAGGCCTTCGGGCGCGAGTCGGCCTCGTCGGGGCGGTTCGGCGCGGCGGTGGAGGCGGCCTACAAGGCCTCGGTCCGCCGGATCACCACGCGCGCCACCATGACCGCGATGGTCATCACCCTGGCCTTCGGCGGGATCACCCTGCTCTTGTGGACCGGCGCGCGTCTGGTGCTGGCCGGCGAGATGACCGGCGGCACCCTGGCCCAGTTCGCCATGCTGGCGGTGATGGCCGCCGGCTCGATCGGCGCTCTGGGCGAGGTCTGGGGCGACGTCCAGAAGGCCTCGGGCGCCATGGACCGTATCTCCGAGCTGCTCAACGCCAAGCCCGACATCGCCGCGCCGCCGCAGCCCAAGACCCTGCCGGTTCCGGCGCAGGGCGAGATCGCCTTCGAGAACGTCGTCTTCGCCTATCCGGGACGGCCCGATCTGCCTGCTTTGAACGGCTTTGATCTTCGGGTGAAGCCCGGTGAGACCGTGGCCCTGGTCGGCCCCTCAGGCGCGGGCAAGAGCACCGTCCTGCGGCTTCTCCTGCGCTTCTATGATCCCCAGAGCGGTTGCATCCTTCTGGACGGCGTGAACCTGCGCGACGCCGAACCCGCCGAGGTCCGCGCCCGCATGGCTCTGGTCGCCCAGGACTCGCCGCTGTTCTCGGGGTCGGCGATGGACAACATCCGCTTTGGCCGCCCCGACGCGACCGACGAGCAGGTGCGCGCCGCCGCCGACGCGGCCCAGGCCACCGGCTTCCTCTCGGCCCTGCCCGAGGGCTTCGACACCCCGGTCGGCGAGCGCGCCAAGACCTTGTCGGGCGGCCAGCGCCAGCGCCTGGCGATCGCCCGCGCCCTGGTGCGCGAGGCCCCGATCCTCTTGCTGGACGAGGCCACCAGCGCTCTCGACGCCGAGAGCGAACAACTGGTGCAGCAGGCCCTGGCCACGGCCATGGAAGGCCGCACCACCCTGGTCATCGCCCACCGCCTGGCCACCGTGCTCAAGGCCGACCGCATCGTGGTCATGGAAGAGGGCCGCGTCGTCGAGCAGGGCGCCCACGCCGAACTCTTCGCCAAGGGCGGCCTGTACGCCCGCCTGGCCCGCCTGCAGTTCGGGGTCGAGGCGGCCTAAGGGGTCACGGTTGAAGGATCACCGCGGTGACCGCGACGATCAAGACAACGCCCTCGAGTCCGTGGATGAGCACGGCCAGCCAGTTGCTCCGGAACGCCTGGGCGGGAAGGCTGTAACACAGGCAACTGATGACAAGGCCCGGCATCAGCCAGAACTTGTGGGCGTGGTAGGCGGCGAAGAGGAGGCCGTTGCCGAGCCAGGCCCATCGACCCCAAGCCTTCTCCATGCGCGGCAGCAGCACCCCGTGGAAGAGTAGCGCCTCGCCGAGCAGGTAGTTGAAGAGGCTTGAGACGAGCGCCAAACCCAAGATGTCCCAACGACCGCTCGCGGCCGGAACATCAAGGGTTCTTATGTCGGCGTAGGCTGGGGCCATCTCCAGCAGATGCAGCCCGATCGGCGTGGCCTGGAAGAGGCGCGTCACCAGATCATCGCCGACGAAGCCCAGCGCGACGAAGGCTGGGACCAACAGGAAGGCCAGCACCATCGGCTTTCCGCTCGGTCGCCAGATCGGGCTTGTCAGCCAAAGCCGCCGCGCCAGGGTATAGGGGCGGAATGGGACGCCCTCCAGCTTTAGGATGAGCAGCGACAGGACCAGCTGCCAGACCATTCCGGCGACAACCAATCGCCAGAAGACCAGGCCAGGCATTGGATCGTCGGATCTGATCAGTTGCGGCGCGACGCCCCATACGAGGATGGCCATCGGCCCCGTCGCCGCAGCCCAGATCAGAAGAATTTTGAAGCTGTCCCACGCGAGGGTCGCAGGCCGGGCGAAGCGGGCGGGAAAGTACATCGGCACGAAGGGCGATCGCATGGCGTTGGCCCTAGAACCGACGGACCACAGAGACAAAGCCGCTGCTGGCATGGTCCTTGGCCATCAGCGGGCTATCGGTGATGTCGTTGTCGAAGAGTTCCACCTCGGCGGCGGCGATCACGAAGAGGCGGTCGGTGACTTGGTAGCGGGCCTGGACGCCCAGCGAGGGGACCAACACACCACCCGACGCGGCCCTGGCTGTGCGGCCGTACTCGAAGGCGCGCAGCTTGCCGACTTCGGTCTCGCGCAGGCCGTAGAGCCAGGTGGCGAGCTTCTCGTCCTTCCATGAAACGCCGGCGACGACATCGACCGATAGCTTTTCCAGCGGGCTGGCAGAGAAGGCGAGATCCAGGTTGATTTCCTGACCCTTGGCCTGGTCCGTGACATCGCGCAGATATTCCAAACTCAGCGTGGCGGGGCCCGCGGCGGCGCTGAGCCGTCCGCCCAGATCAACGCCAGCGTCGCGTTGTAGGAAGGAAAAGTCTCGCGTGTCCTTGGGATCGACCAGTTGGAAGCGCGGCGCGACTCGGCCTTCCAGCTTGAAATGGTCGTTACTCCAGGCGGTGACCGCCAGGCCCGACAGGTCGGCGGTAAAGCGCTGCGTCTGATAGACGAACAGCGGCAGCGCGCCGGTCTGGGTCTTCTTCTTGGCGGAGGCGTAGGGGTTGGTGGTTGCGTAGACGCCGGCCCCCAGCAGGAAGAGGCGTTCGGGCGGCTGTTCGGCCTCCTGGGCCCGCGCCGCGAAGGGCGTGAGGACCAGGGCGCAGGCGGCGATAGCGAAATAGCGGATCATGACTGTTCTCGTGCAATGAGCAGGACAGTCACGGTCATGAAGGGGCGGCCGCTCGCCGTCGTCCGGACGGGTAGGCTCGAAGCCTCAGCGCTTCCGAGCCTGACGGTTCGGACGTCGCGCGATCAGGGCCGGAAGGCGCTGGGCGGCTGTCCGGTGTGCTTCTTGACGGCGGCGTTGAAGGTGGAGCGCGAGTTGAAGCCCACGTCGTAGGCGATGGCCAGGATCGGTTCGTCCGAGGCCTTGATCCGCCCCACCGCGTCTTCGACCCGCCAGCGATTGACGTAATCGAAGAAGCTCTGGCCCAGGTGATCGTTCAGAGTCTGGGACAGGTGATTGGGCGTGATCGCCACGCGGCCGGCCAGGGCGCTCAGCGACAGCAGCGGATCGCGATACAGCTGCTCGGCGCGCATGGCCTGCTCCAGCCTGGCCGCGATCTCGACCTGGCGGGCCTCGGGTAGCGCCGAGCGGGCGTACTTCTCGGCCGGTGGCAGGACGTTGGGCGTCTCAGTTTCCTGGCTATAGATCGGCTTCTGCGACAGGCCGAAGAGGCCAATGGCGGCGGTCCAGCCCAGTTCGACGGCGGCGGCGGCGACGTCCAGCCAGGAAGCATTCGCTCCGATCGCCAGCACTGACTTGACCGCGCCCCAGGCCCAAGCTGTCAGCATCAGCAGCACCAGCGCTCGCAGCCAGCTCAGCGTCCGATCCTCCAGGTTCGAGAAAAGGTCTCGCACGCGCCGCACGTGCTGGCTGAGCACCACCAGGGCGGCGGCCAGGTAACCCAGGGTGACCCCCAGGAACAGCGCGACGAAGATGAGCTGGAGCGCGCCGGCCAGCACGTCCGTCCCCACCCCGGCGCCACTGTAGACCGCCAGTCGCGTCGGGGCGGGCAGCAGGAAGAACGGCGACGCCAGCAAAGCCGCGACCCCGGCCGGCCAAGCGATCCGCCAGACGCGGACCTGCGTCCAGCGCTCCGGTTCGCCGGTCATAGCCAGCACATAGGCCAGGATTGACGGTCCCTGGAACAGCGAGAGCGCCCACAGAATGCCGGTCGTCCACGGATGGGCGGCATAGATCCCGGTGCGGTCCAACAGCAGGTCGATTCCCGACAGACCGCTCAGCAGCAGGAACATCGCCAGCGCCGTTGCCGGTGCAGTCCGCCAGTCGCGCCGCAGACCCAGCTGCGCCGCTGCAAACAGGCCGATGGCCGCCGTCGCGGACGATAGGATCAGCGCCGGAGCGTCGAACGTCATCACGATGCCTCTTGCTGTTGCGAGGCCTATCTCGCCAAATCCGCCGGCGTCGTCGGTTCGCTGAGCAGGCGCTCCATGGCCTTCCAGCGGGCGTCATCGGTCTTGCCGGCGCGAAGGACGTGCGCGCGGACCATGTCCTGGCCGATGTTGTAGTTGATGACGTACGAGCGATAGGTCTCGATGAACGAGACCCGCTTCTCGGCCCCGCCGCGCGAATAGAGGCTGTATTTCATCAGCGCCTGGACAGCCTGTTCCTTGGTCATCCTGCCAGACAGGTAGAGGGCCGCGACGGTGTTGCCGCTGCTGGAGAGCGCCGCCTTGGCCTGCTGCAGCGCGTCGAAGGCCTGCGCGGTCTTCGGATCCAGGCCCGCCAGCGGGTAGAGCCTTTCCTGCTCAAAGGCGGTCTTGCTCTTGCCGGGGAAGGCCAGCTCGATGCCGAAATTGGCCGAGCCTTCGGCGATGAATGACTGCGGCGAATACAGCGGATAGACGCTGAACTCGACCCAGCCCTTCTCCTTGGTCAGCTTCTGTTCGAGCAGCGCGTTCAGGACGTGGTGGCCGGGATAGCCCTCGTGGCAGCCCAGGTCCAAGGCGCGGCTGATATAGATCGGCAGGTCGGTGTTGATCTGGATCAGGCTCTTGGCGTCGCCCTTGTACCAGTTGTAGCCGCTCCAGGGCTTCTTGGTGACGAACTCAAGGTCAAAGCGCTCGCCCGTCGGCAGCTTCAGGTGTTCTTCGGTCTTGGCCTTGCAAGCGGCGATGCCGGCCTTCATGACCGCATCGACCTTGTCGGTCGGGATCACATACCGGTTCTGGAAGGCGTCGACCCGGGCGGCCAGATCGCCCTTGCCGGGCACGATCTTTTCGAGGCGCGCCAGGATGGGATCATAGCTCTTCAACGGCTTCAGGACCGGGCGCACGCCGAACAGACCCTCGGCCTCGTCTTCGAAGCTGAACTTGTCGCCGGCGATCATGGCCAGCCGCGTCTGGGCCGCCTTCAGCTGACCGCGCATGAACAGCTTGCGGCGGCGCTGGTCGGCGGTCAGGTCCTTGTCGGGGACCTTGGCCAGCAGCATCTGCAGGCGGTCGGCCTCCTTGCGCAGCACCGACACCGGGCGCGGCGCCAGCTTGGCGGAATCCTGCCATTCGCGCGGACCGTAATAGGCGTCGACATAGCCGGGCTCGCGCTCGCCGGCCTCCAGCGTCATGCGCACGAAGTCGACGGCGATACGGTCCAAGAGATCCGAGCCCGGCGAGGCCAGCGTGGGCCCGCCAAAGACAAGCGCGACCGCAAGCGCGGCCGCAGAAGCGGCGTGACGGATCTTCATGGCGTTTCTCGCATGCGACTTCAAAGCGGGCGCACGCTGCACCGGCGCGCCTAGCTTGCGCAAGAGCCCGTAGAGATCCGCCGGACGTCAGCCGCGCGCGGCGACCGCCAGGGCCGGGAAGTCGCTGAACACGCCGTCGACGCCCGCCGCATAGAGCGCCTTGAGCACGGCCTCGGAGTCGCCATGCTGGGCCAGGAAGCCTGGGCTGGCGGGGTCGCCCTTGCGCAGGCTCACCGGCAGGAAGGCGTTCTCCGAGCGCACGGTCCAGGGGTGCACCGCCAGGCCGGCAGCGTGCGCGTCGCGGACCAGGGTGGTCGGCGCACCCAGAGCCTGACCGTCGTGGGGCACGACGAGCTTCCAGTTGGGGCCAAGGCCGTCGGCATAGACCGCGACGTCCTTCAGGCCCTGGGCGGTGATCAGGTCGGCGTACTTGACGCCCGGCTGGTCGGCCGGCCCGCCTTCCGCGTCGACCAGGAACACCAGGCGCGCCGACGTCAGGGCGCGCAGTCGCTTCAGAGGGGCGACCTCGAAGCACTGCACGAACACCGGGGCGGTGGCCGAGTTCAGGCCCAGCGCCTTCAGCTTGGTCACCAGGCGCGCCTCGGTCGGCAGGCCGATCGCGGCGAAATAGGTCGGGTGCTTCAGCTCGGGATAGACACCGATCGTGCGGCCCGTCCGCTTGGAGCCCGCCTGAGCGATCGCCCACACTTCTTCGAAGGTGGGGATCTGGGCCTGACCGTCAAAGGCGGCGCTGGCTGGGCGCAGCTGCGGCAGGCGTTCACGGGCCCGCAGGGTCTTCAGTTCGGCCAGCGTGAAGTCTTCGGTGAACCAGCCGGTGATCTGCTCGCCGTCGATCGTCTTGGTGGTCTTGCGGGCGGCGAACGCCGGACGGCTGGCGACGTCGGTCGTACCGCCGATCTCGTTCTCGTGGCGGGCGACCAGGTGTCCGTCCTTGGTCGGGACCAGATCCGGCTCAATGAAATCCGCGCCCTGCTCGATGGCCCGCTCATAGGCCAGGGCCGTGTGCTCGGGGCGCTCGCCGCTGCAGCCGCGGTGGCCGATGACGATCGGCTTGCGGCTCTGGGCGCGGGCCAGGCCCGGGATGAATGTGCCGGCGAGGGCGGCGGTGGTCAGGGCGCGACGGGTCAGCAGGGTCATGGCCCGCGATTTAGCGCGCGGATGTGACGGTTTGGCTAGACCTTGAAAACTGTCATCCCGGCCAAGCGCGAAGCGCGCCGAGCCGGGACCGTCGGACCCTATACGCCTGTCGCGGTCCCGGGTCTGCGTTGCGCTTCGCCCGGGATGACAGGTTTCTACGCCGCCCGCAGACGTTCCAGGATCTGCGGGTGGAGGTCCTGGTTGCTGGCCAGGATCGACTTGCCCTGCACGACGTCGTGGTCGTTCTCGTCGATCGTGGTGATCTTGCCGCCCGACTCCTGGATCATCAGCACGCCGGCCGCGACGTCCCAGCTGTTGAGGTTGCGCTCCCAGAAGGCGTCGAAACGACCCGCGGCGACCCAGGCCAGGTCCAGCGAGGCCGCGCCGAAGCGACGGACGCCGGCGACCTTCTGACTGACCTGGTGCAGCTCCTTCAGGAACTGGCCGTGGCCCGGCTTGCCGGCGAACGGCACGCCGGTGGCGAGGATCGCCTCGTCCAGGTGGCGGCGGGCGGCGACGCGCAGGCGCTTTTCGGCGCCCAGGAAGGCGCCCTTGCCCTTTTCGACCCAGAACAGGTCGTTGGTGATGGGGTTGTAGGTGACGCCGGCGACGATGCCTTCGCCCTCGCGCTGCAAGGCGATGTTCACCGCAAAGTGCGGGATGGCGTGCATGAAGTTGGTGGTGCCGTCCAGCGGGTCGACGATCCAGGTGTGGGTCTTGTCGGTGCCTTCGACCATGCCGCGCTCTTCGCCCAGGAAGCCGTAGCCGGGACGGGCCTTGGTCAGCAGTTCGAACAGGGTCTGTTCGGCCTTGATGTCGGCGTTGGTGACGAAGTCCGCCGCGCCCTTCTTGGAGACCTGCAGTTCGGTGACTTCGCCGAAGTCACGAGCCAGGCCACGGGCGGCCTTCCGAGCCGCTTCGATCATCACGTTCAGCAGGGCGGAGGGCGTAGGCACGGGCGGGCTATCCTCAAGAAGCCGTCGACGCCCGCCGGAAAGTCCGGCGGCGGAGCGGTAGGTCGACGGTGTGAAAGAACGGGCGCGGAACCTAGTCGTCCACAGGCGCGAAGGCAAGTCGCCGTTGATTCAACAGGCTTAACGGTCCGCCCCAGGAAATCTTCGTCCGCCGTGTCACATCGATCCCCCCTTCGTCGTCTGTATCCCATATCGGCTGGAGGCACGGCGATGAGACGCAGTTTCGCAATAGGGTTGACGGTCCTTTTCCTGGGAAATGGCGCGGTGATGCTCGCCGCGCCCTACCCTTGGTATCTGGCCGTGCCGGGCGTGGTTCTCACCGGTCCGTTCAACGATCATTTCGTTCGGGATGTCGGCGCGGCCTATCTGGCCTGCGGCGTCGCCACGGCTCTGGGCGCCTGGAACCTTCGCCGCCATGCTGGCGCGGTGGTGGTCGCCGCGACGTTCCAAGGGCTTCACGCGATGATCCATCTGGTCACGCCCTTCTGCGGCGCAGGCGCGCCCTGGCCGCTGCTGGCGCGTGATTTCCCCGGCGTGTTTCTGCCGACGGCGGCCACGATCTGGCTCGCCATCGCCGCGTTCCAACCCTCGAAAGGGGAGCAGAAATGATCCGGATGATCCTGGCGACGATGCTCCGGCGCTTCGAGGGGCGCTACGACTATGACGGCGCCTATATGCACGATCTTCTGGCGGCCAGCCCCAAGGCGTTCTGGGCCTTGCAGAGCGTGCGCACGCTGGCGAGCTATCGTGAGGGGGCGCCGCCGGTGGCCTTGGCCGCCGCCGGCCTAGCCGCCACGCTGTCGGAGGATTGTGGGCCGTGCGTGCAGATCGGCGTGCGCATCGCCGAGGAAAACCAGGCGCCTTCCGATGTGCTCAGGGCTGTGCTGGCGGGAGATATAGCGGGCATGGGCGCGGACGCCGCGCTCGCCTATCAGTTCGCAAAGGCGTCGCTGGACAAGGATCTGGACCGCGCGGACGCCCTACGCGATGCGGTGCTCGCGCGCTGGGGGCCGCAAGGGCTGTCGGCGATCGCGCTCGCCATCGCCGCATCGCGGGTCTATCCGACGGTCAAGTACGCGATGGGGCACGGCAAGACCTGTTCCCGCGTGCAGGTCGGCGGCGATTTGGTGACGGTTCGGACATGACGGTCGCGGAGACCATCTTCGAGACGCGGCGGCGGGCTATGACCGGCCTTGCGTACCGTATGCTGGGATCGCGCGCCGAGGCCGAGGATGTCGTTCAGGACGCCTGGCTGCGCTGGCGTGGGGTCGATGTCTCTGAGGTCCAGGAACCTGCGGCCTTCCTCAGCCGGGTGGTCACGCGCCTGGCGCTGGATCGCCTGAAGTCCGCCCGGGCGCGACGCGAGGTATATGTCGGCGAGTGGCTGCCTGAGCCGGTGGTCGATCCTGATTTCGACGCGGGCCGCGACGCGGATCTATCCGTGGCGTTTCTGCTGGCGCTGGAGCGTCTTACGCCTCTGGAGCGCGCGGCGTTTCTGCTGCACGACGTTTTCGATACGCCCTTCGCCGAGATCGCCGCCACGCTGGGGCGCAGCGAGACCGCCTGCCGGCGCCTGGCCTCGCGGGCGCGCGAACACGTCCGCCGCGACCGACCGCGACATCAGCCGAGCGTCGATCAGGAGCGTCGCCTGACGGCCGCCTTTTTCGAGGCGGTGATGACGGGCGATGAGGCGGCGCTTCGCGACCTGCTGGCGCAGGACGTCGTCATGCACGCCGACGGCGGCGGCCTGGCCAGCGCGAACCTGAACCCTGTCCGGGGGCTGGCCAAGGCGGTCGCCTTGATCCTGGGCGTTCGGCGCAAGTGGCCGCCGCCCTCCGACACCGTGGTCAGGCTGGCGCGCGTCAACGGCCAGCCTGGCTTCGTGCTGGCCGTTGACGGCTCTGTTTTCCAGACTGTCGGGCTTGAGGTCGATGCAGGACGGATCGTCGCCGTCTACACCGTTCGCAATCCCGAGAAGCTGGCCCACCTGGATCCGCAGGCCCTTGGGCTAGGGTAGCTCGACCTTGGGAAGGCTCTCCTTGGCCTCGCACAACAGCTTGCCGGCCTTGCCCACGGCGCCGGAGATGTCGTCGATCTTGGCTTCCTGGCGCCAGCCCTTGGGCAGGCCCTTTGTGCCGTCGAAGTCCATGCCCAGGTCCATCCATTTGTCCGCCGCGCAGTCGAGCGCGAAGATCAGAATGGGGCCCTTGGAGGCGGGCCAGTTGCGATAGGGGCCGTTGGCCTTGCCCTCGGCGATACGGGTGACAACAAGCCCGGTCGATTGATCGACCCGGCTGAAGTCTTCGTCGTAATAGGTCTTGGTCTCGCCGGGAGCCAGTTTCCAGTTCTCCGCGATCGCGGCCGTGGCGAGGGCCAGGATCGGTACGCCAAGCAAACACACTACGAGCCGCTTCATGATCTGCGTCTCCCCCTGCTTTTTTGTTCGCTGAGGCGGACGCTAGGACGATGTGCGGCGCGTCACAAGATACCGTTGTTATTCGGGACTACTTACGCGCAGCCAGACCCTCGGCGATCGCGGCGTTCAGAGCGGCGACCGCTGCGTCGGGGCCCTGGGCGTACGACCAGACGCCGGCCGAAACCGCCAGGAAGTCGGCCCCGGCCGTGGCGAGGCCTGAGGCGTTCTCAACGGTGATGCCGCCGATGGCCACACAGGGCGTTTCCATCGTCTCCTGCCAGATGGTCAGGATGTCGGGCTCGGCCCGGGTCGGCGCGTCCTTGGTGCTCGTCGGGAAAAAGGCGCCGAACGCGACATAGTCGGCGCCGGCCTCGGCGGCCTCCATCGCCAGGTGTCGGCTGTCGTGGCAGGTGACGCCCACCATCCGATCGCCCATCAGCTTGCGAGCGTCCCTGCACGCCATGTCGGACTGGCCGACATGTACGCCGTCGACGGGAAGGCGGGCCGCGAGATCGGGACGATCGTTCAGGATCACCGCGACATCGCGCGCCTGGGCGATCGGGGCCAGCACGTCCACGGCGGCGGCCACCAGGTCATCCGGGGCGTCCTTCAGCCGGATCTGCAGGGCGGCGACGTCGCCGCCCTCCAGCGCGCGGGCCAGCTGGCGCCCGAAGTCGGCGAGGTCGGTCAGGGCGGGCGGCGTGATCAGGTAGAGGCGGCAGTCGAGCGTCATGCGGTCGCTTTAGGCCAATTCGCCTCGGCATGCGACCTCCAGCCGCTGCTAACCATAGTGAGAGTCAGTTGCAAAAGCGGTCGCGGTGCGCTAGATGAGAATGACACTCAATCGGGTAAGGCGTTCTTTCCTTGTACGTCTGCAACTGTAACGGCATCCGCGAGCGCGAAGTCCGCGCCGCCATCGACGCTGGCGCTACGCGGCCGGCTGACATCTTCCGTCACAAGGGCTGCCAGGCCCAATGCGCCAAGTGCGTGTGCGAGATGCGTCAGATGATCCAGGAAAGCCGCGAAGCGCTGGCTTACGCCGCCGAATAACCCCCCGTCGGGCCACGATTTTCGCGACCGAGACGCGTTCTCGCGGAATTCCGTGAGACCGCGAAACACTTGCACACATTCAGGTTGAACGCCGTTTCGGCTTGCCCCACGGTCGCCGCCAGTACGAATCCTCGACGCCTAAGGAGGCCGCCATGCAGGGCGATCCCAGCATCATCCGACTGCTCAACGCGGTGCTCACCAACGAGCTGACGGCGGTCAACCAGTACTTCCTGCATGCGCGGATGTACGACAACTGGGGCTTCAAGCGCCTCGGCAAGATCACCTATGATGAATCCATCGGCGAAATGAAACACGCCGATATGCTGATCAACCGCATCCTGTTCCTGGAGGGGCTGCCCAACCTTCAGGACCTGCACAAGCTGAAGATCGGCGAGACCGTGCCCGAGTGCCTGAACAGCGACCTGCAGGTCGAGCTGGCGGGGCGCGAGACGCTGATCCCCGGCATCATCCAGTGCGAGCAGGCGCGCGACTATGTCAGCCGCGAACTCCTGCGCGTGATCCTCAGCGACACCGAGGAGCATATCGACTTCCTCGAAACCCAGCTGTCGCTGGTGAAGTCGCTGGGCGAAGCCAACTACCTCCAGTCGGCCATGGGCGAGCTACCCGCCTAAGGTACTTTTCGGATCATGAAGACGCGGGCGCTTTCGTCGAGGCCCCGAGCCAGGTGCTCGCGTCGAACCTCCGCCAAGGCGGGACCTAGGGCCTCATCGTCGAGGTCGACGAAGCCGAGCCTGCGATAGTAGGGCGCGTTCCAGGGGATCTCGCGGAAGGTCGACAGCGTCAGCCCGGAAAGGCCGAGGGCGACGGCGCGGTCGGCCACAGCATTGATCAGGGTCGCGCCGATCCTGCGGCGCTCGAAGGCCGGCGCCACGTCGATCTGTTCGATATAGAGGCTGTTCTCCAACGGTCGAAACATCACGAAGCCGGCGGCTTTCGGGCCCTCGCCTGTCTCCACATCCGCGACCAGCAATCTCCCGGACGCCGACCGCTCCGCCAGGCGCTCCAGGGGCGAGGGATCATCGTCGGCAAGCGCGTCGATCCACCCCACGAACCTTCGCGCGGAAAGCCGCTCGATGGCCTGTACGGCCGGCAGTTCTTCGAAACGGGCGGGGCGGATCGTGAGGGGCATGCGCCAGATTTCCCCACTTTCACCGCAAGAGCCAGCCCAAGGCGTGGGCGCGGTCCTTTGCGTCGCGGGCGCTATCCGGTCATGATACCCTGAAGCGGTCAGAGTGGCCTGGAACCAAGGCCGAGCTGGACTGTTTGAACCTTAGAGTTCACGAGGAGCGTCGCATGCATATCGCCAACGGAACCGCGCGGGAACGCGCCCTTGCCGGCCGCGAGGCGTTTGAGCTCGATCATCGCGAACGTCACCATCCGGTTGCGCAGGTGGCGTTTGGCGCGGCCCTGGCCGGCGGGGCGATCATCGCTGCGATGATCATGGGCCGCCGCCACGAACGGGCCCTCGACGATGAGATGTACGCCGTCGAGTTCGCCGAAATGCACGAGCCTGTGGCGCATCAGCCGAAGCCGTTGACCAGCCTGCTGCTGCCGCCGCTGTTCATCGCCATGACCTTGTCCGGACTGCGGACCTGGAACGCGCCCTCGAGCCCGGCCAGGACGCGCGCGCTGACGATCTGGAGCCTGGTGCAGGGCTTCAACGCTCTGTGGCTGGGCCTGGGCGCCAAGCGCGTCGGCGGCCAACTCGGCGCCGCCACCGCGTCGATGGCGGCCTCGGCGGCCTATGCGCTCGAAGCGCGCAAGGTCGGCGGCGGCACTGCGCCTGACCTGGGATGGTTGGGCGTCGCCAACGCCCTCACCAGCCAGCTCTGGCGGCGGTCAGTTCCCCGCGGTCCCACCTTGCACTGATCGAGGACGGTCAGGTCTGACGGCCGGCGGCGGCTCTGGCGCCTAACCGACGGAGGCCCTCCAGGACCTCCTGAAGGTTCTCGCTGTCGCCGTGCTGCCGGATGATCTTGAGCGCTCGGATATTGACCCACACCGCTCGGGAGTCCCAGGCGCCGCGCTCGACCAGGGCGCGGACCATGTCACACAGACTGGCGGCGGACTGCTCCAGCGTCGCCAGTTCGAACATGCCCGCCAGTGAGCGGATGGTCTCGGCCAGGCGTGCGGCGGTGGCCGCGTCGACGTCCTCGCCGGCGACGATCAGAGCCTCGATCGCCTGATCAATCAATTCCAGGGCCGATCCGCGATAGGCCTCGGCGTTCGCTTGGGCGCGGACGAGCGCAGTGCGGATATCGATTCCGCCCGGCAGGTCGACGAAGCGTGTCAGGCGGCTGGCGGTCATTGGAGAAGCGCCGCTGTCGCGCTCTGGATCGACGCCCGGAGGGGGGTGTCGTCAGTGTCGTCGTCCCCAAGCTCCCCGGAAGCGACATTGGCGAAGACCGAGGACGTGCTCCAGAGGATGCGATCCAGCAGGGTGTTGGCCGAAAAGGGCTTGGCTACGATGTAGTCGGCCCCCACGCGGCGCGCCTTCTCGATGAGGGGGCGCGGCGTATGGCCCGTCAACACGATCACGACGGCCGGTGGCGAGCCCGCTGTTTGCTTCCGCCGATGGTCTTCGATCAGGCGAAGGCCCGTGTCCAGGTCGGGAAACGGGTCCACGATGATCAGGTCGGGGTCAAAGCCGGCGCGGGTCTCCGCCTCCTTGAGACCCCGCCGCTCCAGCTTCCTGAAGCCGAAGCCCAGGAGAATCTGCGCTGTCAGATCCATGAACCCGGTGTTTTCGTCCACGATCAGGACGCCGGCCTCCTGGAACTTGAACGTGTTTGCTTGCCTGCCCACGTCGACCTCTGCGGAATGTGAACAACGTTCCGGTAACGGTGATCTGAAGGAGCAAAAACACTCTTAACGGGCATAAAGCCTATTCATTCTAGTGTGGGGCGAATTGTCGCAGAGCGGGTGTTTTCAGGGCGTTCGCGTCACATGGTCCAGGCTCAGCCTGCCGCCGCCCCGCGCGATCAGGACCAGTAGCAGGCCCGCCCAAGACAGGTGCGTCGGCCAGGCGTCGGGATAAACGAACACCTGGATCACGGCGGTCATGCCCAGAAAGGCCAGGGCGGACATCCGGGTGAAGAGACCCAGGACCAGCAGGATCGAGAACAGGTGCTCGGAATAGGTGGCGGCGTGAGCGGCCAGATCGGGCGGGATCAACGGCAAGGCGTACTCCGTCTCGAACAGCGCGTACGTCCCGTCCGTGATGTGCAGCAAGCCGTCCACCTTGGTTCTGCCGGATTGGAAGAAGATCGCCGCGACACCCAAGCGCGCGACGAGCGCCAGAATGTCTTCCGGCAGGAGCTTTTCCGCCCCCTTCGCCAACAGGATGAAGGGCGTGCGCCAGGGCGAGACGGGGGAGGTCATGGTTGCGTTTCCAGGTCCAGGTTGGTGAAGACGCCATCGGCGATCAGGCTGGCGAAAAGGGTCGCGATCGGCGTTTCACGATCGGCTTCGGCGGCGTGCTCGGCGGCGACGCCCAGGGGCTCACCGTGTCGAACTGCGCGCAGAAATGCGGCTTCGGCCTCGCCCAAGAGACGGCTTGTGACGCTCCCGGCGCGCCGGATCAGCATCAGGGTCTGCGGCGCCTCACTCAGCTCAAGCGTCTCATCGCCCGCGCGGGCGGCCAGCCACAGTCCGGGCAAGCCCGCGTCGAAAGTCGCCATCCGCAGGCTGGGGTGAGGATCAAGACGCGCCGCCGCCAGGGCGCCCGATGAAAGCGATGAAAGGGTCGCCGCCTGCAGATGCGGCGCTTCGGCGGCGAACAGGGCTTCGATCCACAGGCGATCAAGATGGGCGACGCCGGCGAGGTAGGGCAGCTCGCCGGCCGGCGGAAAGCGCTCCAGCCAGGACGGGAAGTCCGCGCCATAGTCGAGCAGCGCCGCGTGCGTTGGCGGTGATTGCTGGGAGAACAGCAGCGCGGCGCCGGTGAACCATTCCTCGCCGACAAGCGCGCGGACTGTCGGGAAGTTCTCGGCCAGCGCGTCGACGCATCCCTTGGCGATCGTGTTGCGATAAACGCCGAGACCCCGAGGCGCATCGTGCCCTGCGCACCAGGGCGAAAGGCGCTCGTCCTCGCCCGCGAGAGCGGCGACGAAGGCGTCCTGGAAGGCCAGCAACTCAGACATGCGCGGGCTCGCGAGCGGTCTGGCTGGACGCCAGCACGGCGACGGCGCGGTTGCGCTCGGCCATCAGGGCGGCGAAGTCAGGAATGTCGTCGTCACGCTCGATCAGGGTTGGGCGTGGCCCGATGCGCGCGATCAGGCGCGCATACAGCGTCCAAACCACCTCCGCGACCGGCGCGCCGTGGGTGTCGATCAGGAGGTTTGAGCCGCCCGGATCCGGCGCGTGCCCGGCCAGATGGATCTCACCGATGGCGTGAGCGGGCAGGGCGTCCAGATAGGTCTCGGGCGCATAGCCGAGATTCTGGGCGCTGACGAAGACGTTGTTGACGTCCACGAGCAGTCCGCAGCCGGTGCGGGTCGCCAGGGCCTCGAGAAAGTCGACCTCGTTCAACGTATGCCCTTTGAGCGGGAGGTAGAGCGAGGGGTTCTCGATGAGCACGCGGCGCTGCAGGGCGTCCTGCATCCGGGCGACATTGCCGCAGATGCGGTCGAGGGCGGCGCGTGTGCGGGGGAAGGGCAGGAGGTCTGGATGATGCGCCCCGCGATGGGTCGACCAGGCCAGATGTTCGGAAACGACGAACGGGTCGAAGCGATCGACGAGCCGCTTCAGGGCTTGCAGATGCTCGGGATCCGGGTCGGTGTCGGCCGCCAGAGACAGCCCCACGCCATGTAGCGAGACGGGACGCCGCGCTCGCACGGCTTCGAGAGCGGCGAGACGGGGCCCTCCGGCGGACATGTAGTTTTCAGGATGAACCTCGAACCAGAGGCCCTCGGCGTCGCATGCGATCGCGTCGCCATAGTGCTGCGATTTGAGGCCAAGGCCGGCGGAAGGGGTCATGGTCTGATCTTAGAGGCGCGCCGCTCCCGACCGCTCTTTGGGAGCGGCCGGAAGCGACGGGGAACGATGGTTCGGCGCTTAGGCCTTCGGCGTCAGCGAGCCCATGCCCTTGGGCGTCTTGATCGTGACGCACGTGCCCTTCTTGACCATCTTCCAGGCGTCGCCCTGGTAGTCGACCTTCGAAGTGCCCGCGCACGAGGTGCCGGCGCCGGCCTTGCAGTCATTCTCGCCGGCCTTGGAGACGCCATAGCACTTCTCGGTCTGGGCGCCGGCCTTGTGCTCATCGGCGGCGGCGATGGAGACGCCGGCCGAAAGAGCGATAGCGGCGGCCAGGGCGGCGGTGGTGGCGGTGCGGGTCATGAGAGACTCTCCTGGTGGGTTCGCGCCGAGGCGGCCCTGCGCCGCTCGGTCGTGGGAGAGTTCGTTCCTGGGGTGGCCGAGGTTACAGTGATCGGCGAACAAAATTTCACCGCCGCGCAGGCCGCCCGTTTCGGGCGATGAAGACACGATGTAACCATCGTGGCCTCGCACGCGAACTAGGGGCTGGCGTGACGGACACCGAGACCCGATTGAAGGCGCTGATGCTACGCGGCCTGGACGGCGACACCGCCGCCTACCGCGAAGGTCTCGCGCTGCTCGGTGTCCGGCTTCGCGCCTATTTCATGCGCCGCATGTCGGGCGCGCCCGGCGATGTGGAGGATCTGGTGCAAGAGACGCTGCTGGCGGTGCATCTCAAGCGATCGACCTGGGATAGCGCCCAGCCGTTCACCGCCTGGGCGCATGCGGTGGCGCGCTACAAGCTGATCGATCACTGGCGGCGCCGAAAGATCCGTCAGACGCTGCCGCTTGAGGACCATGTCGACTTCCTGGCCGACGATGCGCCGGACCCGGGCGTCGCCCTGGAGTTGGACCGCGCCCTGGCCAGCCTGCCTCAGCGACAGAGAATGCTGGTCAGCGACGTGAAGCTGACGGGGTTGTCACTGGCCGAGGCGGGCGCTCGGGCGGGCATTTCCGAGGGCGCGGCCAAGGTCGCTCTCCATCGGGCGTTGAAGGCCCTGGCCGAAAGGATGCGTCGTGCGGACGGATGATCTGATCGACGCCCTGGCCGCCGATGCAGGGCGGGGGTCTGAGCCCGCGCCTCCGCGCCGCCTCGCCTTTGTCGCAGGCCTGGGCGGTCTGGCTGCGCTGCTTCTGGTGCTGGGCTGGCTTCAGGCTCGCCCGGATCTGGGTCAGGCGATCCTGGGGCCCATGTTCTGGGTGAAGGCGATCTATACCGGTCTGCTGGGGCTTGCCGGCTATCTCGCCGTGGAGCGCCTGTCGCGGCCCGGCGGCTCGGGTCGACGCGGCTGGATTATCGGCGCGGTGGTTTTCGGGGCCTGCGCCGTCGCAGGGATTTACCAGGCGATCACCAGTCCTGATGTGCAGGCCGCGCTGAAGCTGCTGCACGGATACTCATGGCGCTCGTGCAGCCCGCGCATCCTGGTGCTGGGTTTGCCGATGCTGGCTCTGGGACTTTGGGCCTTGCGCGGCATGGCGCCCACCCGGCCGGGCTTGGCGGGCTTCGCCATGGGGCTGTTCTCCGGGGGCGTGGTCGCCACCGTCTATGGCCTGCATTGCCCCGAGCACACCTTCACCTTCCTGGCGCTCTGGTACAGCCTAGGCGTTCTGGCGCTGGGCCTGATCGGCGGTTGGGCGGGACGCTGGCTGCTGAGGTGGTGAGCAACCGCCCGTGGCGCGCGGCGCCGCGAGTGCAAATTCTTGAGCCTCGCGCTCCGGTCGATTGACAAGCCGCCGTTCCGCCCATGAAGTGCCGCCTCTTTCGCGGGGGGAGACGCGATTGGCTTGGCGCAAAAGCCGCAAGGCTCTGTGGGGAAAGGCGCGTGACCATCGACGAGACCCTCACACCGACGTCTGGCGGCGCGGCCATCTGGTCGGCGGAGAATCTGCTGTGGCGCCTCGCCGAAGTGGCCGTAGCCGGGGCTCTTGGCGGCCTTTTGATGGTTCTGGCCTGGCTCGGCGTACGGCCTGATCTGGCGGCGGCGGTTCAGGCGCCGGTTTTCTGGATCAAGATCGGCTACGCCTTCGTGCTGGCGATCGGCGCCGGCGTGACTGCGTGTCGCATGGCGCGCGGCCGGCGCTGGGGCCTGGTTCCGCTTCTGCTGGCGGCGGGGGTGGCGGGCGGTTTCCTGACCTTTGGCCTCGTGCAGGCGCTGGCGATGAACCCTGAGGCGCTGATGCGTCTCTACTGGCCCACCGCCCTGGCCTGCATCGTCGCTATCCTGGCCATCGCGACCCCGATGCTGCTGTTCGCCAGCTACGGTCTTGCCAGTGTCGATCCTGAAAAGCCCAAGCTGGTCGGGTTCGCGGGCGGTGTGGCCTGCGGCGCGGTCGCCGATGTCGTCTTTGGCCTGCATTGCCCGTTCACGACCTTCGCCTTCATCGCGCCCTGGCACACGGCGGGCATACTGACCTGTGGCGTGGCGGGCCTGCTGTTGGTCGATCTCTTCGGCCGGATCAGGCGCGCCCGCGCGCCCCTGATCGAGGGCGCGGCGGTCGAATAAAAAAAGGGAGGCCAAGGCCTCCCTTTTTCACATCCATTCGATCGCGCCGGTTACTCGGCGGCGGCCTTGGCGGCGCTGGCGCCGAACTTGGCGTGCAGTTCGCCGGACGCGTAGCGCTTGGCCATGGTCGCGGTCGACATCGGCTTGATCTTGTCGGCGTGGCCGGCAGAACCGAACTCGACGAAGCGGGCCTGGCAGACCTTGCGCATGGCTTCCTTGGCGGGCTTCAGATAGGCGCGGGGATCAAACTCGCCCGGCTTCTCGACCAGCAGTTTGCGGATCGCGCCGGTGATGGCCATCCGATTGTCGGTGTCGACATTGATCTTGCGCACGCCGTGCTTGATGCCGCGCTGGATCTCTTCGACCGGCACGCCCCAGGTCTGGGGCATCTCGCCGCCGTACTGGTTGATGATGTCCTGCAGGTCCTGCGGGACCGAGCTGGAGCCGTGCATCACCAGGTGGGTGTTGGGCAGGCGGCGGTGGATTTCCTCGATCACGTTCATGGCCAGAACGTCGCCGTCCGGCTTGCGCGTGAACTTGTAGGCGCCGTGGCTGGTGCCCATAGCGATGGCCAGGGCGTCGACGCCGGTCTGGGCGACGAAGTCGACCGCCTGGTCCGGATCGGTCAGCAGCTCGTCGTGCGACAGCTTGCCTTCGAAGCCGTGGCCATCCTCAGCCTCGCCCATGCCGGTCTCCAGCGAGCCCAGCACGCCCAGCTCGCCCTCGACGGAAACGCCGCAGCTGTGCGCCATCTGCACGACCTTGCGGGTCACTTCGACGTTGTACTCGTAGCTGGCGGGGGTCTTGGCGTCCTCCATCAGCGAGCCGTCCATCATCACCGAGGTGAAGCCGTACTGGATCGCCGTGGCGCAGGTCGCCGGGCCGTTGCCGTGGTCCTGGTGCATGCAGACCGGGATGTGCGGGTAGATGTCGACCAGGGCGTCGATCATCTTGGCCAGCATGATGTCGTTGGCGTAGTTCCGCGCGCCGCGCGAGGCCTGGATGATGACCGGCGAGTTGACCGCATCTGCGGCCTCCATGATCGCCAGGCCCTGTTCCATGTTGTTGATATTAAAGGCGGGCAGCCCGTACTCATGCTCGGCGGCATGGTCCAACAGCTGGCGCAGCGTGATGCGAGCCACGTATTTCTCTCCTGCAAGCGTTAAGTGGTTTGGGTCGTTTCTTGTTTTTGGGGCCCGGCGCTGAAGCGCTCTCTGCCCAGGATCGTCAGTCTTTAAGTCGTCAGTCTTCAGTACAGTTGATCGTCGTTCCGGCGCGAGCCTGCATGACCCGCGCCAGAAGACTATCTCAGGATTCGAGCGCCGCGACGCCCGGGAGCGTCTTGCCCTCCATCCATTCCAGGAACGCGCCGCCCGCCGTCGAAACGAAGGTGAAGTCGGCCGACACGCCTGCGTGGTTCAGAGCGGCGACTGTATCACCACCACCGGCCACGGCTACGATTTTACCCGATTTGGCGAGCGAAGCGGCATGTTTCGCTGCGGAAACGGTCGCTTCATCGAACGGAGGCACCTCGAAAACACCCAGAGGGCCGTTCCAGATCAAGGTCAGGCTCTGGTCCATGGCGGCCAGCAGACGCTTGGCGCTTTCCGGGCCCGCGTCCAGGATCAGGTCGTCAGCCTGGACTTCGCCCAGCGAACGAACCGCCGTCTCAACGCCCGGCGCGACCTTCTTGGCGACCACGACGTCGACCGGCAGCAGCAGTTCGCAGCCGGCGGCCTTGGCCTTTTCCATGATCTCGCGGGCGGTGTCGGCCAGGTCCTTTTCGCACAGCGAGCCGCCGACATCGTGGCCCTGGGCGAACAGGAAGGTGTTGGCCATGCCGCCGCCGATCGCCAGGCGATCCAGCTTGGCGACCAGGTTGTTCAAGAGGTCGAGCTTGGTCGAGACCTTGGAGCCGCCGACGATGCCGATCACCGGCTTCTTCGGATTGCCCAGCGCCGCGTCCAGGGCTTCCAGCTCGCGCTGCATCGACAGGCCCGGATAGGCGGGCAGCAGCTTGGCCAGGCCTTCGGTCGAGGCGTGGGCGCGGTGGGCGGCGCTGAAGGCGTCGTTGACATAGACGTCGCCATTGGCGGCCAGGGCCTTGGCGAACTCGGCGTCGTTCTTCTCTTCGCCGGCGTGGAAGCGGACGTTCTCCAGCAAGGCGACGCCGCCATCGGCGAGGCCGTTCACGACCTCAGCGGCGGCCGGGCCGACGCAGTCACCGGCGAAGGCGACCGGCGCGCCCAGCAGGGCCGCCAGCGGCTCGGCCACGAAGGCGAGACTCATCTCCGGCACGACCTTGCCCTTGGGACGGTCGAAGTGGGCCAGCAGCACCACCTTGGCGCCTTGCTTGGACAGGTACTGGATGGTCGGCAGGGCCGCGCGCAGGCGGGTGTCGTCGGCGACCTTTCCACCGTCGACCGGGACGTTGAAGTCCACGCGGACCAGGGCGCGCTTGCCGGCGAGGTCGGCGGTGTCGAGGGTGCGGAAGGTCATCGGGAGGATCCTGAAAATCTAAGCGTTGGATCCTCGTCCTTCGACAGGCTCAGGATGAGGATCCAAGAGCGGGCGTCGCAATAGCCCTCATCCTGAGCCCGTCGAAGGACGAGGGCGGCCGCGCGGCGACGGCCAAGCAAAACCCCCGCGCCTTGCGGAGCGGGGGTTGGAGTGTTCCTTACAGGAACTTCGCCATCACGAGCGCGGTGTCGCTCATGCGGGTCGCGAAGCCCCATTCGTTGTCGTACCAGCTGAGCACACGGCCCAGCTTGCCTTCGATGACCTGGGTCTGGGCCAGGGCCGCCGTCGAGCTTTCGGCGATGTGGTTGAAGTCCGTCGAGACCAGGGCCTCGTCGGTGACGCCCAGCACGCCCTTCAGCGGGCCGGCGGCGGCGGCCTTCAGGGCGTCGTTCAGCTCGGCGACAGTGGTTTCGCGACCGGGGACGAACTTCAGGTCGACCACCGAGACGTTCGGGGTCGGGACGCGGATCGACGAGCCGTCCAGCTTGCCCTTCAGGGCCGGCAGGACCAGACCCAGAGCCTTGGCCGCGCCGGTCGAGGTCGGGATCATCGACAGGGCCGCCGCGCGGCCGCGGTAGAGGTCCTTGTGCATCGTATCCAGCGTCGGCTGGTCGCCGGTGTAGCTGTGGATCGTGGTCATGTAGCCGCGCTCGATGCCGACCAGATCGTGGATGACCTTGGCGATCGGGGCCAGGCAGTTGGTGGTGCACGAGCCGTTCGAGACGACCAAGTCGTCAGCCGACAGGGTGTCGTCGTTGACCTTGAAGACGATGGTCTTGTCGGCGCCGTCGCACGGGGCGCTGACCAGCACGCGCTTGGCGCCGGCTTCCAGGTGCGCGGCGGCCTTTTCCTTGCTGGTGAAGATGCCGGTGCACTCGAACGCGATGTCGACGCCCAGGTCCTTGTGCGGCAGCTCGGCCGGGTTACGGATGGCCGTGACCTTGATCTTGCCCATGCCGACGTCGATCCAGTCCTCGCCCGAGGTGACGACGCCGGGGAAGCGGCCATGCACGCTGTCATAGCGCAGCAGGTGGGCGTTGGTCTCGACCGGGCCCAGGTCGTTGATGGCGACGACCTCGATGTCGCGACGGCCATGCTCGGCGATGGAGCGCAGGACCAGACGTCCGATGCGGCCGAAGCCGTTGATGGCGACGCGAACAGCCATGGGTCATTCTCCTGATGTGTGGCCGCCAGGCGTGATCGACCGGCGTTCCCTGTTTTGCTGCGCGTTTTGCGGGGGAAAGACGCGAAGTCAAGCCCGAGAAACTGACAACCGTCGTTAGAAAGCTGCTATGGGCTGCGCATCGCCCAATTATCGCCCCCGCGTCTGGCTTAGACCCGCTCGATCTATATGTTGCGTCGCATGATGGATTTCCGCCGATGATCCCGGCCGACAGTACGGCCCTCGACCTTGCCGTGCGCCGCCTGGAACGGGCGGTGAGCCAGCTTGAGCAGCGTATCGCGGCCAAGGCGGCCGAGACCCAGCGCGCGTTGGCGGCTGCGGCGACGTCCGCCGTGGCGTCGCCCTTGGCCGTGACCGAGCCTTCCCTGTTCGATGACGACGAGCGCGCCCGTCTGGTCGCCGACCTGGAAGCCGCCCGCGAACGCGAGAAGGCGCTGGAGGAAGCCGGCGAGCAGGCCTCGGTCGCGCTGGGCCGCGCCATCGCCGAGATCCGCGCCGCGCTGGGCGACGAGAGCGTGGCCAACGACCTGCACGCGCCGGGTGACGACGACGACCTGTTCGAAGACTCCGAGGAGGCCTGATCCATGGCTCAGGTGACCATCCAGGTGAACGGCCGGCCCTACATGGTCGGCTGCGAGGACGGGCAGGAGCCTCACCTGACCGAACTGGCGCGCCTGTTCGACCGCCAGGTTCGCCAGGTCAGCCAGGATGTCGGCCAGTTGGGCGAGACGCGCCTCTTTTTGATGGGCGCCCTGCTGCTGGCCGACGAGCTGTCGGACATGAAGCTGCGCCTGGCCCACGCCAACGCCGAGATCGCCCGCATGCAGCAGGAAGGCACCAAGGCCGAGATCGCCGCCATCCGGGCGCTGGACGCGGCGGCGGAGCGGATCGAGAAGCTCGCGACTGAGTAGTTGCCTTTATTCTTGATGACTAAGGTTGTGCTGCGCGCGCGGCCTCGCCTATCGTCCCTGTGATCAGGGATGGGGTCTTCAATGAAACTGAGAATTGCGCTTGTGCTGGCGGGGCTGTGCTTTGGCGGTCCTGTCCTGGCGGCCGAGGGAACCGCCGCCGCGGCCTTCGGCGCTCGGGAGTATGTTCAACAGATCAGCTTGTCGCCGGACGGTAAGCAGGTGGCCCTGGTAGCGCCCAGTGGCGTGCGTGGCGCGAAGCTCCTGGTTATCGACATCGCGGCGGGGACTTCCAAGACAATCCTCGTTTCCAGTGGCGAGCCGGAAAGACTTTCAGGATGTCGCTGGTCTACAGAGACCCGACTGGTCTGCAAGATATACGCTATCATCAAGAGTGCTGAAAATAACGTTCAATACACTCGTGTCCTGGCGTTGAATAACGACGGCAGTGACATGAAGATGATGACCGAGGCAGGCAATAATCGGTCGATCGGCGTCGCTCAGGACGGGGGCTCAGTGATCGACTGGTCAGCCGACGCCTCGGCCAGCGCCATTCTGATGACCCGGAACTATCTTCCGGAGATGACCACCAACACCCGAACGGCCAGCGAAGACGATGGTCTGGGCGTGGAAAGGGTCGACACGGTCACCTTGGCGCGGCGGTCTGTCGAAAAGCCCTATCCCAATGCCGTCGAATACATCAGCGACGGTCGGGGCTCCGTCCGAATTCTGGGTCTGCGGCCGACCCGCGGCACATCAGGCTATGCCGGCGCGCGGACGGCCTATCTCTACCGACAGGAAGGCAAGCGCGAGTGGCTCCCGCTGAGTCAGGTGGTGAGCGGCCCGACCGGCTATACCGGCTTCAATCCGTACGCCGTCGATCCGAAGCTGAACGTCGCCTATGGCTTTAATGAGAAGGACGGCCGTCAGGCGCTCTTCAAGGTCTCGCTCGACGGATCGCTGACTCAGGACCTTGTCCTCGCTCGTCCCGACGTTGATGTCGCCGGGCTCGTTCGGATCGGACGACAGGATCGGGTGGTCGGCGCCTACTTTGTCACTGATCGTCGCGAGACCGAGTTTTTCGACCCAGAACTGCGCAAGCTCGGCGCGGCTCTGGGCAGGGCTTTAGCTGGACGGATTGTTACCTTCATCGATGCGTCCGCCGACGAATCCAAGCTGCTTCTGTTTGCCGGCGGCGACAGCGATCCGGGCGTCTACTACATTTTCGACAAGTCGACGCGAAAGCTTCAGGATCTGACTGGCGCCCGGCCTCAGCTGGAGGGCTTGAAGCTGGCGACGGTTAAGGCGGTCACCTATCCGGCTGCGGACGGTGTCCAGATCCCAGCCTATCTCACCCTGCCTGCCGGCAGTGACGGAAGGAATCTTCCGGCTATCGTCATGCCGCATGGCGGACCCAGCGCGCGGGACGAATGGGGCTTCGACTGGCTGGCGCAGTTTTTCGCCCAGCAAGGCTACGCGGTGCTGCAACCTAATTATCGTGGCTCGAGCGGCTACGGCGCAGACTGGTTTCAGAAGAACGGCTTTCAGTCCTGGCGCACGGCGATCGGCGACGTGAACGATGGTGGGCGCTGGTTGCAGAAGGAAGGCATCGCAGCGCCGGGCAAGCTGGCTATCGTCGGCTGGTCCTATGGCGGCTACGCGGCCCTCCAATCGGCGGTGCTGGATTCTGATCTCTTTAAGGCGGTGGTGGCGATCGCACCGGTCACAGACCTGGAAATGCTGCGCAACGAGTTCTTGAACTTCGAGAATTACCTACAGGCCAGCGCGTTTATCGGCAGAGGGCCTCACGTTACCGAGGGTTCTCCGGCCCAGAACGCGGCGGCCATAAAGGCGCCGGTGCTGCTGTTTCACGGCGATCTCGACGCCAATGTGGGCATCGGTGAGTCACGCCTTATGGAGCGCAAGCTGAAGGCGGCTGGCCGGTCGGTGGAGCTGATTGAGTTCAAGGGCCTGGATCACCAGCTGGCCGACGACGCAGCGCGAACCCAAATGCTGGGCAAGGCGGATGCGTTCTTGCGAACCGCTTTGGGTTTCTAGGCCCGAGCTGGCCGGATAAGGCCGCCCCTATCGCTGGAGCGGCCTAGCGACTATATAGACAGGTGGCGGGTCTTGCTGTGGCTCTCGTCGAAGATTTCTATTCCCAGGGACCTTAATCTCTCTATCGGGACCTGTTCCCTCCCGTGGCCGTGGCTGCGGGAACACGGGGCCCACCTGTAACTAACAGGTTCGAGTGGATTGAAACGTCTTCACGGTTCTTCGCGGCGCCGCCACCTTTTCTCCATAAGAGCTGTCTTCCCGGCCAAGTGCGCAGCACGCCGAGCCGGGATCGCCGAAAGCGTGGCGCGCGCCGTGCTCCCGGTTCGGCGCGGCCTTGCGGCCGCTGGACCGGGATGCCAGCTTTCACGGAATGACCATCGTCGATCCCGTCGCGGCCAAGACCGCCCTCCGCGTCTTTCTGCGGAACCAGCGCAAGCAACTGGCGATCGAGACGCCCCAGGCCGACTGGATGATCGCCGAGCAGGCCCGCGCCCCGCTGGCGCGGCTATTCCCCGATCCAAGGGGCAAGGTCGCGGCGCTGTATCATGGGCTGGGCTCGGAGATTTCGCCGCTCATCCTGGCCGAGCAGATGGCCGAGGCGGGCTGGACCCTGGCCCTGCCCAAGGTGGTCAATCCCGATGGCGGCAAGATGATCTTCCGGCGCTGGACCCCTGGCCAACCCCTCAAGCGCGACAAGATCGGCCTGCTGGCGCCCGGACGCGAGCAGCCGATGATCGTTCCAGACTTGGTGGTCACGCCTTTGCTGGCCTTCCAGCGCGACGGCGTGCGGCTGGGCCAGGGCGGCGGCTACTATGATCGCGCCTTGGCGTTTCTGCGCTCGCGGCGCCCCGTCTTCGTCCTGGGCCTCGCCTACAGCGGTCAACAAGCGGAGAATTTGCCGCACGAGGCGCACGATCAAAGGCTGGACGCGATCCTTACTGAAAAAGAATATATAGCCGTCAAGGACATGGCCGGGTAACGGGCCTGCACATTCCGCTTTTTGGGACTATCGATGCGTTTCGCCTTCTTCGGCGATGTCGTCGGCAAGTCGGGTCGTGACGGCCTGGCCGACCATCTGCCCGACCTTCGTCGTCAGCTCGGCCTCGAGTTCGTGATCATCAACGCCGAGAACGCCGCGGCGGGCTTCGGTATCACCGAGAACACCGCGCGCGAGCTGTTCGAGGCCGGCGCCGACTGCCTGACCCTGGGCAATCACAGCTGGGACCAGCGCGAGGCCCTGACCTATATCGTGCGCGAGCCGCGCCTGATCCGGCCGGCCAACTATCCGATCCTGTCCGACGCGCCGGGCCGGGGCAGCCACCTGTTCCAGACCGACTCGGGCAAGACGGTGTTCGTGGTCAATCTGCTGGGCCGCGTGCACATGGACGCCATGGACGACCCCTTCGCCGCCGCCGACCGCGAGTTGGACAAGGCCCCGCTGGGCCAGGTGGCCGATGCGGTGATCGTCGACATGCACTGCGAGGCGACCTCGGAAAAGATGGCCATGGGCCACTATTGCGACGGCCGCGCCTCGCTGGTGGTGGGCACCCACACCCACGTGCCGACCGCCGACTGCCAGGTTCTCCCCGGCGGCACCGCCTATCAGACCGACGCCGGCGCCTGCGCCGACTATGACAGCGTGATCGGCAACCAGAAGGAAGAGCCCCTGCGGCGCTTCACCACCAAGATCAGCGGCGGCCGCTACCAGCCGGCCTCCGGCCCGGCCACGGTCTGCGGCGTGTTCGTCGAGACCGACGATCGCACCGGCCTGGCGGTCCGGGTCGAACCGATCCGGGTGGGCGGGCGGCTGAAAGAGACCATTCCCACGGTTTAGGGCCGCAAAAGGCGGGCTTTGTTGTCAAACCCGCTCGCGAGGGGCTAAAAGCCCGGCCTTCCAGAACCTCACCGACGACAGAGGGCGCGCGCGCATGGCCGGCCATTCGAAATTCAAGAACATCATGCACCGCAAGGGGCGCGCCGACGCCGCGCGGTCCAAGCTGTTCTCCAAGCTGTCGCGGGAGATCACCGTGGCGGCCAAGACGGGTCTGCCCGATCCGGCCATGAACCCGCGCCTGCGCCTGGCCGTGAACAACGCCAAGGCCGAAAGCCTGCCCAAGGACGTGATCGAGCGCGCGATCAAGAAGTCGCAGATGGGCGACGCGGCCGACTATTCGGAGATCCGCTACGAAGGCGTGGCCGCCGGCGGCGTCGGGATCATCGTCGAGGTGCTGACCGACAACAAGAACCGCGCCGCCGCCAATGTCCGCTCCTACTTCACCAAGATGGGCGGCAATATGGGCGCCACCGGCTCGGTGACCTTCAACTTCGACCGCGTCGGCCAGATCAGCTATCCGGCCAAGGCCGCGTCGGAAGACGACATGATGGAAGCCGCCATCGAGGCCGGCGCCGATGACGTCACCTCCGACATGGACGAGGAAGGCGAGGGCCACACGGTCTACACCGCCTTCGAAAGCCTGAACGATGTGGCCGCCGCCCTGGAAGCCAAATTCGGCGCGGCGTCGAACACCAAGATCGCCTGGCGTCCGAAGATGCAGGTCCCGGTCACCGGCGACGCCGTGGCCACCCTGATGAAGCTGCTCGACATGCTGGACGAGGACGACGACGTCCAGGCCGTCTACTCGAACGAAGACATCAGCGACGAAGACCTGGCCAAGCTGGGTTGATGAATTGGGGGAGGTCCGGACGGGCCTCCCCTTCGTCTTTGCGTATCCCTGAAAGACCGAGGCTCCGGTGACCCTTTCCGCCCCCAACGCCCTGGCTGTCGTCGACCTGCCTGGCCTGCCCAACCACTATCGCGGCAAGGTGCGGGACAATTACGACCTGCCTGACGGTCGCCGCGTGATCGTGGCCTCGGACCGACTCAGCGCCTTCGACCGCAACCTGTGCGCGGTGCCGGGCAAGGGGCAGGTGCTGACAGAGACCGCGCGGTTCTGGTTCGACGCCACGGCGGACATCTGCCCCAACCACGTGCTGGCCTATCCCGATCCCAACGTGCTGATCGGCAAGCGTCTGGAGATGCTGCCGGTCGAGCTGGTGGTGCGCGGCTATCTGGCGGGGACGACCTCGACCTCGATCCTGACGCTGTACAACAAGGGCGAGCGCCAGATGTACGGCGTGACGCTGCCCGACGGCCTGAAGGCCAATCAGCGCCTGCCGCAAGCCATCCTGACCCCGACCAGCAAGGCCGCCGACGGCGACCACGACGCGCCGCTGTCGCCGGACGAGGTGCTGGCCCAAGGGCTGGTTACGCCCGCCCAGTGGGCGCAGCTCAGCGCCTACGCCCTGGCCCTGTTCGCGCGCGGCCAGGCCATGGCCGCCGAGCGGGGCCTGATCCTGGCCGACACCAAGTACGAGTTCGGCCTGGATGAGACCGGCGCCATCGTGCTGGCCGACGAGATCCACACGCCCGACAGCAGCCGCTTCTGGAAGGCCGCCACCTATGAGGCCCGGTTCGCGGCGGGGCAGCGGCCGGATAGCTTCGACAAGGACTTCGTCCGCGCCTGGGTGGCTGAGCGGTGCGACCCCTACAACGACCCGATCCCCGAGATCCCGGCCGAGCTGATCGCCCAGACCTCGGCGGTCTATATCGAGGCGTTTGAGGCCATCACCGGCCAGACCTTCGCCGCGTCCGACGCAAGCGAGCCGGTCATGGCCCGCGTGAAGCGCAATCTCGACGCCTATCTGGCAGGGTAGGGCGCTTAGTCTGGCGGGTTCTGCTCGAACAGAAGCACGTCTTCATGCAGTCGATGCCGCGGTAGCGCGCTGGATATGTACATGTCGGCCCGGACCTTAAGGTCCGAGGCGTCGTCGAGCCCGCCGCTCGTACGGCTGGCGCGGAACACGCGGATCTCCCCGGCGGACACCTCATGCGAGTCCGCCTGGAACACCATGGTCAAGTTGCGCGACCGCCGGCCACGTACTGGGGGTCACGGTAGTGGCAGGCGATGTGGAATAGCGCCGCCGCTGTCAGGACTTATGGGATCTCGCCGCAGCGGCAGCCGCCGATTCTGCTGGTGATGTCGGCCTCCCGCCCTACTTGCCGCCCGCACCACGCTTCGGCCTTCACTAGTCTAGCCCTGCCAGAGCTCTTCGCCTTCGAGGCCGCCTCACGGCGCGAGACCAAGGCCCCCTAGCGCTTGGACTCTGGCCACCTGAAGGCGACAGCACGATCGGCGTTCAGCTCGGCTGTCGTCACTGAATCGAACGTGTTGCCGCCTAGAACAACGATCGTATTGGGCTGTTTCCCAGGGCCGACATAGAAGCCGGCGTGGCGGGACCATGCGCCTGGTGCGCCCCTCCGAAAGATGACGATGGCACCCGGACGCGGCCGTTTGATTGGAGTACCCCACGTCTCCCATGTCTTGCCCATGAGGGAGTTGGTGCCTTCGACACCGGCTTGCTTAAAGACCCAATTAAGGTAGGCGCTATTCCAGGATATCTCATCGTTTAGGTCTACCGACGTATCTGTCGATTTCAAATACTCGACGATGCGAGGATTATTCTTCGGGCCGGCAATCTCTTTGACGCCGACCTCTTTGAGCGCAAACTTAAGCCAGGGGGCATCCGCCTTGGAGGCATTCTCAAGAATCTGCTGGGAGGCCGGTTCAAGCTTACGTTCAAGGCTGGTATTGGCTGGCTCGCCGGTGGTCGTCGGCAGGAACGCGCCCTCGCCTGACTTCCGGTTCTTTAGATAGCCGTCGAGCTTGCCAGAGTGGTCCGTGTACAGGCCAGAATCCAGCAGCATCCGAAGGTTGGCGGCGGCTTGATCGGGGTCGCCGACCTTGATCATTTCCAGAACCCGGGCGTATTCGCCTCGCTGCTGCTCTAGTTCGTGTGTCAGGACTCCGTTGATCCTAGCGACTACCGCATTGCCGGCTAGGCCGATCGCGGCAATGAAGATCCCCACGATGGCCGGGTTCGTCCACGCCGCCAGAGGCTGTGACTTGGCCTTGAGCTCCAGTTCTTTTTCGCGAAGAACTAGTTCCTTTTCGCGCAGGTCCATTGCCAGCGCCTTGAGCGTTGCTTCGTTTGGGGACGGCGCGTCGCCGTCGCCCGCTGAAGAGGCCTTCTTGGGAGGGCTCGGCATGATGCCATCCTCTAACGGGCGAACTTCGAGAATTCAATTTAAGAGAGCTTTTATGTGTTTGGCAATCTTTGGAATTGTTCTCCGCCTCAAGGGCCGCAACATGTCGCCCTGCCGCGTCCCTACTTCCCGCCCGCATAGTCCTGGATAAGCCCGTGCAAGAAGTCGCGCCCCTCATAGAGCGACTTGACGCGCATGCGCTCGTTGAGGCCGTGAGCGCCGGTGCCCTCGGGACCATGGAACAGGCCGGTGACGCCATAGGTCGGAATGCCCGCCGCGCTGGTGTGGACCGCGTCGGTTGCGCCGGTCGACATGACAGGCAGGATCGGAACGCCGGGCCACAGCTTGGCGGCGTTCTTCTGGATGGGGCCCATGATCGCCGGCGTCAGCGGCGGGGGCGGTGAGGCGGGCTTGGAGCTGTGGGCCAGGGTCACGGCGACCGCCGGATCCGCAGCCAGCTCGGTCAGCTTGGCCTTGACCTCATCGATGGGCGTTCCGGGAAGGATACGGCAGTTGATGTTCGCCGTAGCCCGCTGGGGCAGGGCGTTCGGCGCGTGACCCGCGCTGACCATGGTGGCGACGCACGTGGTCCGCAGCATCGAATTCCATGTGCGGTCCTTGGTGATCAAGGCGAGCGCGGTCGGATCGTTGACGTCGGCGACCAGCGTCTTCATGGCCGCCGCCTGCTCCGGCGTGACGCGCGCCTGCATCTGGGTGAAGTAGCCCCGTGTGGCGTCGTTGAAACGCGGCGGGAACTGATAGGCGCCGATCCGGTCAAGGGCTGCGGACAGCTGATAGATCGCATTGGGCGAAACGGGGCGGCTGGAATGTCCGCCCGGATTGGTCACGGTGAGCGTAAAGTCCTGGTAGACCTTCTCGCCGGCCTGGACCTCGAGCATGACCGCCTTGCCCTGTTCATCGAGCAGGCCGGAGGCGCCTTCGTTCAGGGCGAACTCGGCGTCGACCAGGGGGCGGTGGTTCTTCAGCAGGTCTTCGATGCCGTTATAGCCCTCGCTCTCCTCGCCGCAGGTCAGGGCCATCTTGATGTCGCGCTTGGGCTTGAAGCCCGCCTGCTTCAGCCGGATCAGGCTGTCGACCCAGATGGCGGCCTGGGCCTTGTCGTCCGACGTGCCGCGTCCGTAGAAATAGCCGTTCTCCTCGACCAGCTTGAACGGATCGCGAGTCCAGTCCTCGCGCTTGGCCTCCACCACGTCGATATGGGCCAGCAGCAGCATGGGCTTTGTCGTGGCGTCGGTCCCGCGCAGGACCGCGACGAGATTGCCTTCGCGCGGATGCTTGGGCTCGACCACGACCCTGACGTCGGCTTCTGGGAAGCCGGCCGCCTTCAGCCGGGCGCCCATGGCCTCGGAGGCCGCAGTGCACGAGCCGACCGACAGGGTGGTGTTGATCTCGACCAGCTCCTTGTAGAGGTCGCGGAAGGCCAGTTGGTCTGGACGAACGGTCTTGGGCGGCTCGGCCGTCTGCGCGTTCGCCGCCGTCGCCAGCGCTATCAGCGCGCCCGCCGTCATCCATGCCATCGGCTTCATCGAATTCGTCTCCCCAAGACCTTGTGGCGGGCAGCAGAGCTTGCCTCGCGGTCGCGCGCAAGGGGGTGTTGTTTACCCTCCGTTAGGGAAGACGGGGCTTTTCCTCGGGGGCGGAAGCGAGGAAAGTGCGAGAACACATGATGAACGCGAATCGCCTTCCGACCCGGATCCTCGGCCTTGATCCCGGCCTGCGCCGCACCGGCTGGGGCGTGCTCGCCGTCGAGGGCTCGCGCATGACCCACATCGCGCATGGCGTGATCACGCCTGACGAGAAGGCCGAGTTCGCCGATCGGCTACTGCACCTGTTCGAAGGCATCACGGCGGTGATCGAGCAGCATCGCCCCGACGAGGCGGCGGTCGAGGAGGTGTTCCTGAACACCAACGCCCAGTCGACCCTGAAGCTGGGCCACGCCCGCGCCGCCGCCTTGATCGCCCCGGCCCGCGCAGGCTTGCTCGTGGCCGAGTATTCCACGCGCCTGGTCAAGAAGGCGGTGGTCGGGACCGGCGCGGCCGACAAGGCTCAGATCGGTTTCATGATCGCGCGGCTGTTGCCGACCGCGGGCAAGACCACGGCCGATTGCGCCGATGCGCTCGCCGTCGCCATCACCCACGCCAACCTGCGTGTCGCCAATCGGAGGGTCGCATGATCGGCCGCCTGCGCGGGGCCGTCGCCGAGGTCGGCGAGGAAGAGGCCCTGATCGACGTCATGGGCGTCGGCTATCTGGTTCGCTGCGGTCACCGCACCCTCCAGCGCCTGCCGGCCCTGGGCGAAGAGACCCTGTTGCACATCGAGAGCCAGTGGAGCGAGAGCGCAGGCCTGCGGCTCTACGGCTTCCTCACTCGCGAGGACCGCCGCGCCTTCGTGCTGCTACAGGCGATCCAGGGTGTCGGGCCCAAGGCCGCCATGGCGGTGCTGGACGTGCTGTCGCCGGCCGAGCTGGCCAGCGCGGTGGCGCGCGAAGACAAGGCCGCCGTCGGTCGCGCCAACGGGGTGGGGCCGAAGCTGGCCCTGCGTATCGTCACCGAGCTGAAGGACAAGCCGATCACCGACGCGCCGGTGCTGATGAGCGCCCCGACCTCGTCCGCGCCGTCCGCGCCCGCCAAGCCCGCCCCGACCGGCGACGCCGTCGCGGCCCTGATGGGCCTGGGCGTGGCCGAGGTGAACGCCCGCCGCGTGGTCGAAGCGGCCGCCGCCGAGCTGGGTGAAGAGGCGACTGTCCAGGCGCTGATCAAGGCGGGCCTCAAGGAGCTTGGGCGATGACCCGCGTCATCTCCGGCGAGCCCCAGCACGGCGACCTCGCGCCTGCCGACCGCGCCCTGCGGCCCCAGACCCTGGCCGAGTTCGTCGGTCAGGAGCAGGCCAAGGGTAATCTCCGCGTCTTCATCGAGGCCGCCAAGGGCCGGGGCGAGGCGCTGGATCACGTGCTGCTGTTCGGGCCGCCGGGCCTGGGCAAGACCACCTTGGCGCAGATCGTCGCCCGCGAGCTGGGGGTGAACTTCCGCGCCACCTCGGGTCCGGTGCTGAACAAGCCGGGCGACCTGGCGGCCATCCTGACCAATCTCGAAGCCAACGACGTTCTCTTCATCGACGAGATCCACCGCCTGTCGTCGAACGTCGAGGAGATCCTCTATCCGGCCATGGAGGACCATGTGCTGGACCTGGTGATCGGCGAGGGGCCCTCGGCGCGCTCGATCCGCATCGATCTTGCGCCCTTCACCCTGGTGGCGGCCACGACGCGGGCGGGGATGCTGGCCACGCCCCTGCGCGACCGCTTCGGCATCCCGATCCGCCTTGAGTTCTACACCCCGGCCGAGTTGCGCCACGTGCTGCAGCACGCGGCCCGCAAGATGGGCGCGCCCCTGACCGATGACGGCGCTGACGAGATCGCCAAGCGGGCTCGAGGCACGCCGCGCGTCGCAGGCCGCCTGCTTCGCCGGGTGCGCGACTTCGCCACCGCCGACGGCGCGATGAGCATCGACCGCAAGGCCGCCGCCATGGCCCTGGCCCGCCTGGAGGTCGACGAAAGCGGCCTCGACAGCCTGGATCGCCGTTATCTGCGCGCCATGATCGAGAACTATGGCGGCGGCCCGGTGGGCGTCGAAACCATCGCCTACGCCATCGCCGAAGCCCGCGACGCGGTCGAGGACGTGATCGAGCCCTATCTGATGCAGCAGGGTTTCATCCAGCGCACCCCGCGCGGCCGCATGGCCTGCGGCAAGGCCTATCTGCATCTGGGTCTAACGCCGCCCGCCGCCCCGCCGGGGCAGGCGCAGGGAGCCTTGTTCGATGAAGGCTAGCAGCATGCGCCTGATCCGCCTGTTGACCGCCGGTCTCGCCGCTGTCGGCCTCGCCGTCTCCCTTGCGGCGATCAGCGCGGCCGGCGCGCCGCGCAACGCGCTGATCGTCCAGGCTCTCGCCGCCGGGCTGGCGACGGGCCTTGCGCTCCTCGTCGGGTGGTTCTGGCGGCGGGCCCGTTGGCGTCTCTGGGTGCTGATGGCCGCCTGTGGCCTGGCTCTGGTCCTGACGCTGATGAACGGCGTCTCGCTGGAGGGGGCCAAGCGCTGGGTGGCGCTGGGGCCGGTCCAACTGCACACCGCGTCCATCGTCTTGCCGTTCGCGGCCTTCGCCTTCGCCAGCGGCTTTGGCGACCGTCGTGTGGCGCCCATCGCAGCCCTGATCGCCCTGCTCTTGCTCTACCAACACGACGCGGCCTCGTCGCTGGCCTGGGCCCTGGCGCTGGCGGCGGCGGCGCTGGTCGAGCGGCCCCGTCAGGCGATTCCCTGGGCGTGCGTGGCCATCGCCGGTCTCCTGGCCTACGGCGCCTGGGTCGAGCCCGACACCTTGCCCGCCGTGCCCTATGTCGAGGGACTTCTGGACCAGACGTTCGCCGCCAATCCGGTGCTGGGCGTGCTGGCCGGCGTGTTGATGATCAGTCTGCCCGCGCCGTTCCTCCTTGTCGCCCGCGCGCGGCCCGAGCGTCGCGCCGAAGCCCTGGCCCTGGCCGCCCTGTGGACCGGCTGGATCGCCGGGAACCTGTTTGGAAACTATCCTGCGCCTGTTCTAGGCTACGGCGCTGCGCCGATCCTGGCCTGGGGCCTGTCCCTGGGTCTGGTGCTCGGTGATTCCGTCGACCAGGACCCGCCTGCGCCATGATCGAACCCACCGCCGGCGTCTTCGAGGGCCGTGAGCACCAGTTGCCGGTGCGCATCTATTACGAAGACACCGACTTCACCGGCATCGTCTATCACGCCAACTACCTGCGTTATCTGGAGCGGGGGCGCAGCGACTTCTTCCGGGCGGTGGGCATCTCGCACACCGAGCTCGCCAAACAGGACACCGGTTTTGCGGTCATCCGCATGGAGCTGGACTTCAAGCGCGCGGCGCGGATCGACGACGCCTTGCTGGTGCGCACCCTGTTCGAGCGCGCCGAGGGCGTTCGGCTGCACGTCCGCCAGACGATCACGCGCGGCGATGAGGTGCTGTTCGAGGCCACGGTGGTTGCGGTCTGTATCAGCCTCTCGGGACGACCGCGTCGGCCGACGCCGGATATGCTGGCCAAGCTCTCACCCTGGCTGATCCCGACCGACAGCTGAGCGATGTCGATTTTCCGGATCGCTCGACGATTGTCATAGTTTCACCCCAGCGCCGCTTCATGCCATACGGCGCTCTCCAGTCCTGATCAGACGACCCAACGGAGCCTATCCCGAATGGACGCCGCGGCCGCCGCCCCGAATTTCTCGTTCTTCGCCCTGTTCATGCAAGCCGACTGGGTCGTGAAGAGCGTCATGATCGGTCTGATCCTGGCCTCTCTGGGCTCTTGGGCCGTGATCCTGGACAAGCTGTTCCGCTTTCAGGCGCTGAATCGCGCCGCCAACCGCTTCGAGGAGCAGGTCAGCGGCGGTCGCTCGCTGGAGGATGTCGCGGGAGAAGCCGGGGCCAATCCGCGCCACGCTTTGCCGCGCATGCTGCAGGCGGCGCTGAAGGAATGGCGTGACGCCAAGAGCAAGGGCGCGATGAGCGAAACCCAGGCCGGCTTCCTGATCGCCCGCATCGACCGCATCCTCGACACCCAGATCGCGCGCGAGACCACCAAGGTCGAAGAAGGCCTCGGCAGCCTGGCGATCGTGGCCACCGCCAGCCCGTTCATCGGCCTGTTCGGCACGGTGTGGGGCATCATGCACGCGTTCCAGAACATCGCGCTGTCGAAGAACACCTCGCTGGCCGTCGTCGCGCCGTCCATCGCCGAGGCGCTGTTCGCTACGGCCATCGGCCTGATCGCCGCCATCCCGGCCTATATCGCCTACAACAAGTTCTCGACCGACGCGGGCAAGTACGCCGGCCGCCTGGAAGGCTTCGCCGACGACCTGTCGACCGCGATCCAGCGTCGCCTGGCCGAGCGGGTCTGAGCCGATGGCGATGTCCTCCAACGACGCCTTCGCGACGGGCGGGCGCCGAGGCCGTCGTCGCGGCCGCCGCTCGCGCGGGGCGCTGTCCGAGATCAACGTCACGCCGCTGGTCGACGTGATGCTGGTGCTGCTGATCATCTTCATGATCTCTGCGCCGCTGCTGACGGCCGGGGTTCCGCTGGAGCTGCCCAAGACCGAGGCCGCGGCCCTGCAGAACCAGGACGAGCCGATCACCGTGTCGATCCGCAAGGACGGCCAGATCTTTGTCGGCGAAACCCAGATCCCGTTCGAGAACCTGGCGCCGCGCATCGGCGCGATCGCGGGCGATGGCTACGACAAACCGATCTTCGTGCGCGCCGACGGCGGCGCGACCTATGCGGTCGTGGCCCAGGTGATGGCGGGCCTGTCGAACGCCGGCTTCAACAAGATCAACCTGATCACCGAGACCGGCGGTCCCTCGACGGGCGCGGCCCCGCGCGACGCGCAGCCGGAAGGCGCGGCCGACCTGCGGCCTGCGCAGTAGGCGCGGCATGAGCGCTCGCCGCGAACAGACTCTGTCTCCGGCCCTGCTGGGGTCGATCGCCCTGCACGGCGCCGTGGCGGCGGTGATCGCGTTCGGCTTGCCGTGGAAACAGTCCGAGCCGATCACCATCGGCGAGTCGGTGCCGGTCACCATCGTCACCAATGGTCCGACCAATGTGCGTCCCGCCGAGGAGGCGCTGGAGGAGCAGACCGCCCAGACGCCTGAGCCGACGCCCGAGGCGACGCCGCAGCCGCCCGCGCCGACTCCAGCTCCCACGCCGACGCCCGCACCGGCCGCGCCGGCCAAGCCGACGCCGGCCCCCAAGCCCACGCCCAAACCGACACCCGCCAAGCCGACGCCGCAGAAGAAGGCGGACAACGACTTCTTCGCCTCGCTCGAAGCCTCGATCGCCAAGACCCAGAAGGCGACCGGCAAGCCCACCGCCAATGCGCCCAAGGGGCCCGCGCGCGCGGAAACCTCGGTCTCGGCCCGCCCGGCCATGGGCGCGGCCACCGGGCTCTCGGCCGCAGCCCTGGGTCGCCTGCAGGGCGAGGTGCAGGATCGCTGGAACCCGAACTGCGAGGTCGAGGGCGGCTCCAACGTCAATGTGCGCGTGGTGTTCGTGATCGGACCGGGTGGTCGGGTGGTCGGCCAGCCGGAGTCGCCCGGCACGTCCTCGCCCGATCCCGTTGTGAAGGCCGCCTCGGACCGCGCCATCCGCGCATTGTTCGCCGCCTCGCCGTTCGCTTACCTGCCGTCGGACCTGTACGGTCAGAAAATCGCCCTCAACTTCAATGCAAAACAGGCCTGTTCGCGTTGAGGCTTGAAAAGATGAACAAGGAGACCCCGATGCGCCTTAGAGCCCTGCTGCTGATGGTCGCCGCCCTGCTGAGCGGCGCGGCCTTCGTCACTCCGGCCGCCGCGCAGATCGAGGTCGACATCAACGCCGGCGCGGTCAAGCCGCTGCCCATCGCCATTCCGGTCTTCTCAGGCTCGACGCGCGGGGCCGAGATCGCCCAGGTCATCACCGGCAATCTCGAGCGTTCGGGTCTGTTCCAGCCGCTGAACGTGGCGGGCGTCCCCGACAAGCTGGCCGACGTGAACGTGCAGCCGCGCTTCCCCGACTGGCAGTCCACCGGCGCGCAAGCTCTGATCAACGGCCAGGTGACCGTCGGCGCCGACGGCGGCCTGCGCGTGGACTTCCGCCTGTGGGACGTGTTCAGCCAGCAGCAGCTTCTGGGGCTGCAGTTCTCGTCCACGCCCGACAACTGGCGTCGCGTGGCGCACAAGATCAGCGACGCGGTCTATGAGCGCCTGACCGGCGAGAAGGGCTATTTCGACACCCGCGTGGCCTTCGTCGCCGAAAGCGGCCCCAAGCTGAACCGCGTCAAGCGCCTGGCGATCATGGACCAGGACGGGGCCAACCCGCAGTATCTGACCGATGGCTCCTACATCGTGATGACGCCGCGCTTCTCGTCGACCAGCCAGGAACTGACCTATATGGCCCTGCGGCCGACCGGCTCGTCGATCTACCTGCTGAACCTGGAGACCAGTCGCCAGGAAACGGTCGGCAAGTTCCCGGGCATGGTGTTTGCGCCGCGCTTCTCGCCCGACGGCAGCAAGGTGGCCTTCTCGGTCGAGCGGAACGGCAACAGCGACATCTATGTGATGGATCTGCGCTCGCGCGCGACCACCCGGATCACGACCGATCCGGCCATCGACACCTCGCCGTCGTTCTCGCCGGACGGAACCAAGATCGTGTTCAACTCCGACCGGGGCGGTCAGGCCCAGATCTATGTGATGAACACCGACGGCTCGGGCGTGCGGCGCATCTCCTATGGCGGTGGTCGTTACACCACGCCGGTGTGGAGCCCGCGGGGCGACTTCATCGCCTTCACCAAGCAGACGGGCGGCGAGTTCCACATCGGCGTCATGCGCGCCGACGGCGGCGATGAGCGCCTGCTGACCACCAGCTATCTGGACGAGGGGCCGACCTGGGCGCCGAACGGGCGGGTGCTGATGTTCTTCCGCGAGGGCGCGAGCGGTAATCCGCGGCTGTGGACCGTCGATATCACGGGGCGGATCCTGCGCCCTGCGGCCTATAGCGGTTCCGCCTCCGACCCCGCCTGGTCGCCCCTTCTGGACTAGGCCCCGAGTGGGGGGCGCAACCTTAACCGGACCGGGGCGTTCCCGGCTGAGGATGGTCACGGCGAGGCTTATTCCCGCTGCAAGTGAATCCGCGTCATCTGACGGGCATCTGACATCATTGTGAGGCTTGGTCAGACATTTAGAGGGTCCATTCCAAGCTTTGCGCAGGTATGGATCGTGTCCAGAGTTCGTTGACTTGAGGAGAAACTGGATGAGCTTCGACACCCAGCGCGCCGCTAGACTGGCGCTCGTCGGCCTGGCCGCCGCTTCGCTCGCCGCCTGCGCTTCGCGTCCGAAGCCCCAGCCCGTCACGCCGCCGCCCGCTCAGCCGCAGCCGACCCAACCGACTCCGTATACGCCGCCGGCTCCGCCGCCGGTGACCAGCGGTATCCTGCCCGGTTCGGTGCAGGACTTTGTCGTCAATATCGGCGACCGGGTCTATTTCGACACCGACGAATACGTCATTCGCGCCGACGCCCAACCGGTGCTGGCCGGTCAGGCCCAGTGGCTGAACCGCTATTCGAGCGTGCGCATCCGCATCGAAGGCAACGCCGACGAACGCGGCACGCGTGAGTACAACCTGGCTCTGGGCGCTCGCCGCGCCAATGCCGTGCGCGACTTCCTGATCGCTCAGGGCGTTTCGAGCGCGCGCATCGAGACGATCTCGTTCGGCAAGGAACGTCCGATCGATCCGGGCTCGAGCGAAGAAGCCTGGGCCAAGAACCGGAACGGCCGCACGGCCATCACGGACGGCGCTCGCTAAGACGCGTTCAGACAGGGCGGCTTCTCAAGCGGGAAGCCGCCCTAGTTTTGTCTCGGCTCTATCGGTAAATCACGGCCATGACGCTGAAATCCGCCCTGCTCGCCGTCCTGTTCGCTTCCACCGCCGCCGTCGCGGTGGCCCAGACGCCCTTGCCGCCGGCCGATCCGCTCGATGACCGCTCGGCCAAGCGCGTCGAGCGCATGGAGAAGGTCGTGCGCGAGCTGCGCTCGATCGTCTTCCAGGGTCGCGATACGGGCAAGCCGGTGGTGGTGCAGCCGGCCGAGACCGACGCGCAGATCGCGGCGCTGAATGAGCGCGTGTCCGACCTGGAGCAGACGCTCACCCGGCTGAACGGCCAGAACGAGTCGACGAACTTCGAGCTGACCAAGGCCCAGCGCGCCGCCACTGACCAGAAGGCTCGCGCTGACGCGCTGGAGCAGCGGCTGGCCGCGATTGAGAAGACGCTGGCCGACCTGCAGGCGGCCGCGACCGCCCAGGCCGCACCGCCGCTGGCCGGAGATGTCCCACCGCCGCCCGCGCCGCCCGCCGACCCGGCGGTCGCCTTCAAGCAAGCCAAGGATCTGTTGTTGGCGGGCGATTACGCCAATGCCGAGCAGGCCTTCGCAGCCTATGTGAACAATTACCCGGAGAGCGCCAGGACGCCGGAAGCCCGCTACTGGCTGGGTGAAACGCAGTTCGTGCGCGAGGCCTATACCGACGCCGCCGGCAACTACATCGGTGCGATCCGCGGCTGGCCACAGACCAGCTGGGCCCCTGACGCGACCTTGAAGCTCGCCCGGTCGATGGTCGCGCTGAAAAAGACCACCGAAGCCTGTCGAACCCTCGACGAACTGGCCAAGCGCTACCCCAAGGCGCCCGCTCAGGTGAACTCGCGCGCGGCCTCGACCCGCGTCGCGGCCAAGTGCGCCTAGATCAGGTTCGAGCCGCTCTAGACCGGCGGCTCGATCCGGCGTCCCGTGCGCCGCTCGCGGTCGGGTTTTCCGGCGGCGGAGACTCGCTGTTCCTGCTCAAGACGGTTCTGGACTGGGCGCGTCCTCTGGACCGCCCGGTGCTGGCCCTGGTTGTTGACCACCAACTGCAGCCCCAAAGCGCAGCCTGGACGGCGGAGGCGGTCGCCAAGGCGCGGGCGCTCGGCGCCGCCGCCCTTGGACTGACCTGGACGGACCAAAAGCCTCGCACAGGACTTCCCGCCGCTGCGCGACGGGCGCGTCATGCGCTCCTGGCCACCGCTGCGCGCGAGGCTGGAGCCCGGGTGTTGATCCTTGGCCATACGGCCAGCGATCTCGCCGAGGGTGTGGCCATGCGCGCCGAGGGCTCCTCCGTGTCCAACCCTCGGGCGTGGGCGCCGTCGCCGGTGTGGCCCGAGGGGCGAGGGCTGTTCGTGCTCCGCCCGCTGCTGACGCTGACGCGTGCGGAAATCCGGGACGCGCTTACGCGGGAAGGTGAAACCTGGCTCGATGACCCGGCCAATCTCGACCTGCGCTACGCACGGGCGCGCGCTCGGGCCGCCGGGGCGCTCGCCCCGCCCCTTCCGCTGAGAGAGTCGCCGCCGCCGGGGGTTTTCGAGATTGATCCCGCCGGTGCGATCCGCCTGCCCCGGGATGTCGTTCCCGCCCACCTGGCGGCGGCCCTGCTCTGCGCCAGCGGCGCTGAGCGCCCCCCGAGGGGAGATCGCCTGGCGCGACTGGTCGAACGTCTAAGGTCGGGCGCGCGGTTTACCGCCACGCTGGCGGGCGCGCGGATCGAAGCCGATCAGGCGGTGCTGATCTGCCGCGACGCCGGCGAGGCCGCGCGCGGCGGACTGGCCCGACTTGATCTTGCTCCAGGGGCTTGCGGGGTGTGGGACGGTCGCTGGGAGGTTGTCGCGGGCAAGACCGCGCTCGCGGTCGTCGCGCTGCGCGGGCGGACCTCCAGCTTGCCCGCCGAGCAGCGCGCCAGACTTTCGGCCATCGCGCCCGCCGTGCGCCCGTGTCTGCCCGTGCTGCTGAGCCTGGACGGTGACGCTCCGGGGGAGCTCGTGCTTGACGACCTGCAGCTTGAAGCCGATGGAGAAGCGCGCGTGCGTTCGCTCGTTCTAGATCGGTTCAAGGCTGCGGTCGGCCTTCTCGACCAAGAATCCGTGACCTGATGTCACGTCCGTGGCGCAAGCGCTCAAGACCCCCTATCTTGGTTGGTCGAGACCCTATTCGCTGGGAAGACCCCACTCGCTAGGAAGACAAGGCGTATGAATTTCAGAAACCTGGCCATCTGGCTGGTGATCGTGGCGGTGCTGGGCGGCGTGTTTGTCGTCAGCCAGAACTCGCGTACGAAAAGCAGCAGCGAGATCAGCTATTCGCAGCTCCTCAAGGACGTTGACGCGGGCAAGATCAAGTCGGCCGAGATCGCCGGCCAAACGGTGCTGGCCAAGACCGCCGACAACAAGACCCTGACGGTCAACGCGCCGATGAATTCCGAGGAACTGGTCAACCGCATGGTGGCCAAGAACGCGGACGTGAAGTTCAAGAGCGGCTCGATCAGCTTCCTGGCCATCCTCGTGCAGCTGCTGCCGATCCTTCTGGTCGTCGGCGTCTGGCTGTTTCTGATGCGTCAGATGCAGGGCGGCGCGAAGGGCGCCATGGGCTTTGGCAAGTCCAAGGCGCGGCTGCTGACGGAGAACAAGAACCGCATCACCTTCGAGGACGTCGCGGGCGTCGACGAGGCCAAGGAAGAACTGCAGGAGGTCGTCGACTTCCTGAAGGACCCGGCCAAGTTCCAGCGCCTGGGCGGCAAGATCCCCAAGGGCGCCCTGCTGGTGGGTCCTCCGGGTACGGGTAAGACCCTGATCGCCCGCGCGGTCGCGGGCGAAGCCGGCGTGCCGTTCTTCACCATCTCGGGTTCGGACTTCGTCGAAATGTTCGTCGGCGTCGGCGCCAGCCGCGTGCGCGACATGTTCGAGCAGGCCAAGAAAAACGCGCCCTGCATCATCTTCATCGACGAAATCGACGCGGTCGGTCGCCATCGTGGCGCGGGCCTGGGCGGCGGCAACGACGAGCGCGAGCAGACGCTGAACCAACTGCTGGTCGAGATGGACGGCTTCGAGGCCAATGAAGGCATCATCCTGATCGCCGCCACCAACCGTCCGGACGTTCTGGACCCCGCGCTGCTGCGTCCGGGCCGCTTCGACCGTCAGGTCGTGGTGCCCAACCCCGACGTCGCCGGCCGCGAGAAGATCATCCGCGTGCACATGAAGAACGTGCCGCTGGCCGCCGATGTCGACGTCAAGACGCTGGCGCGCGGCACCCCAGGCTTCTCGGGCGCCGACCTGGCCAACCTCGTCAACGAAGCCGCCCTGATGGCCGCCCGCAAGAACCGCCGCATGGTCACCATGCAGGACTTCGAGCAGGCCAAGGACAAGGTCATGATGGGCGCCGAGCGTCGCTCGATGGCCATGAATGAGGAAGAAAAGAAGCTGACGGCCTATCACGAGGGCGGCCACGCCATCGTGGCGCTGAACGTCCCGCTGGCCGACCCGGTGCACAAGGCCACCATCGTGCCGCGCGGCCGGGCTCTGGGCATGGTCATGCAGCTGCCGGAAGGCGACCGCTACTCGATGAAGTACCAGCAGATGACCAGCCGCCTGGCCATCATGATGGGTGGCCGCGTGGCCGAGGAGATCATCTTCGGCAAGGAGAACATCACCTCGGGCGCGTCCAGTGACATCAAGGCGGCCACGGATCTGGCCCGTAACATGGTCACCCGCTGGGGCTATTCCGACATCCTGGGCACGGTGGCCTATGGCGACAACCAGGACGAGGTCTTCCTGGGCCACTCGGTCGCCCGGACCCAGAACGTCTCGGAAGAGACGGCGCGTCTGATCGACAGCGAGGTCAAGCGTCTGGTGCAGTACGGCCTGGACGAGGCCCGCCGCATTCTGACCGAGAAGATCGACGACCTACACACCCTGGGTAAGGCCCTGCTTGAGTACGAGACCCTGTCCGGCGAGGAGATCGCCGACATCCTCAAGGGCATCCCCCCCAAGCGCGAAGAGGAAGAGGCGGCCACGGCGGTTATCGCGCCGTCCCTGGTGCCGCTGTCGCCGGGCGCGGGCGCCAGCGTCACCGCCTGACCCTCATCAAAGGTCTCAACGAAAAGCCGGCTCGAAAGGGCCGGCTTTTTTGTTCGCCAGATTTTTTCGCGACGCGCCGCAACCGGAAACCGCGAGGCCCGTTAAAGCTTGGCCGTGCCAATGCGGCTTCGGGGCTGTTCGATTGGATACCGTGTCCGCCAACCAGCCGAGGGGCTTGCCAGCCCCCCCTGATCCTCCGGCCTTCCTGGCGAGAATGGGGGATGCAGGGCTGGCCATCGCTGCGCATGACTGGTCCGAAACCCCGATGGGATTTCCCCAAGCGTGGCCGCCGGCGCTGAAGGTTGCGGCCGGCATGATGCTGGCCTCGCCCATCCCATCGTTCCTGGCTTGGGGTGACGAGGCGTTGCTGTTGCACAACGACGCCGCCCGCGCCCTGCTGGTCGCCCGGGGTCTGGGCGCACGTTTCGACGATGTCTTCCCCATTCCCGCCGGCCTTCCGCTGCTGCGGCGCGCGCGCGCGGGCGAGAGCGTTGTCCAGGAATGTGTCGGTTTCACGCGCGACAACGGCGAGGCGGCCTGGTGTAACCTGATGTTCTCGCCGGTTTGCGGTGATGAGGGGCAGGTGCTGGGCGTCCTGGTCCTGTGCAACGATATCACCGCAAGGGTTCGGCAGGAGCGGGCCCACCGCGCCGACGAGCGTCGCTATCAGGCGCTCTTTGAGTCGATGGACGAGGGCTTCTGTGTCATCGAGTTCTTCGACGGGCCGCACGGGCCAGACAGCGACTACGTCCACATCATGGCCAATGCCGCCTACGAGCGGCACGCCGGCATTTTCAACGTCGTGGGTCAGACGCTTCGGGAGGTAGTGCCTAAGGAGGCCGACGCATGGGTCGCCCGCTATGGCGCAGTGCTGCGGACTGGAGAACCCATCCGCTTCGAGCAAGAGCTGGTGGCGACGGGCCGTCACCTGGAACTGTCGTCCTTTCGGATCGAGCCGCCCGAGTTGAAGCAGGTGGCGGTGCTGTTCCAGGACGTCACCGCCCGCAAGCGCGCCGAGGCGGATCTGCGCGGTCTCAACGAGACGCTCGAGAGCCGCATCGCCCAAGCCCTGGCCGAGCGTGAGCGCACGGAGGAGGCGCTGCGGCAGGCGCAGAAGATGGAGGCGGTAGGCCAGCTCACGGGTGGTCTCGCGCACGATTTCAACAATCTGTTGGCCGGCATTTCGGGGTCGTTCGAGATGATCGGCGCGCGCCTAGCGCAGGGGCGCGCCGGGGAGGTTGAGCGCTATCTGACGGCCGGCCAGGGCGCAGCGCGCCGGGCGGCGGCCCTGACCCATCGCCTCCTGGCCTTTTCGCGGCGCCAGACGCTCGCGCCACGCCCGATGGTCGTCAACAGGCTGTTGCCGGACTTCGTCGAGCTGGTCCGACGGACGGTTGGACCGTCGATCAAGGTTGAGAACGTCGCGGCGACGGGGCTTTGGCCCACCCTCGTGGACGCCAACCAGTTGGAGAACGCCCTCCTCAATCTCTGCATCAACGCCCGCGACGCGATGCCGGACGGGGGGAAGATCATGATCGAGACCAGCAACCGGTGGCTCGACGGGCCGGCCGCGCGCGAACACGGGCTGGATCCCGGGCAGTATGTGTCGGTGAGTGTCAGCGACACCGGTACGGGCATCGACAAGGCGACGCTTGAGCGCGTCTTCGATCCTTTCTTCACCACCAAGCCGATCGGTCAGGGGACCGGTCTGGGATTGTCGATGGTGTACGGCTTTGCCCGGCAGTCGAACGGCCATGTTCGGATCTATTCCGAGGTCGGCCACGGTACGACGGTTTGCCTCTATCTTCCCCGTCATCTGGGCGAGGAGGAGGTTGAGACCAGTACGACAGCGCCGTACGCGCCGCACGTCCAGGCCGACAAGACGGTTCTGGTTGTCGACGACGAGCCTACGGTGCGGATGCTGGTCGTCGACACCTTGTCAGAGCTTGGATACGCCTGTCTGGAGGCGCCTGATGGCGCGGCGGGTCTGAGAATCCTGCAGTCTGGTCGTCAGGTCGACCTGCTGATTACGGATGTTGGTCTCCCGGGCGGCCTGAACGGCCGTCAGGTCGCCGATGGCGCGCGCGCCCTCCTGCCGCGCCTCAAGGTGTTGTTCATCACCGGTTACGCCGAGAACGCCGTCCTGAACCACGGGCATATCGAGTACGGCATGGAGGTGCTGACCAAGCCCTTTGCGGTCAGCGACCTGACCGGGCGGGTCGACCGGATGCTGGGGGAGGCGTAAGGCTGGCGCCATGAGCACCGCCTTCCGGCCCCGGGTGATGGGGATCGTCAACGTCACGCCCGACAGCTTCTCTGACGGGGGCAAGTTTCTCGCGGCGCAGGATGGTGTCGAGCACGCGCGTCGCCTGATCGCCCAGGGCGCCGACATCCTGGACATCGGCGGCGAAAGCACGCGTCCCGGCGCGGCGCCCGTGTCCGAGTTTGACGAGATCTTGCGGGTTGTTCCCCTCATTGAAGCGGTGCGGCGCGCCAGCGATGTTCCGGTGTCCATCGATACGATGAAGCCGGCCGTCGCGCGGGCCGCCGTCAAGGCCGGGGCGACGATGTGGAACGACGTCACCGCCCTGCGGTTCTCGCCGGACGCCCCGGAAGTCGCCGCCGAACTGGGCTGCGAGGTGGTCCTGATGCACATGCTGGGCGAGCCCGGCACGATGCAGGACGCGCCGCGCTATGACGACGTCGTGGCCGAGGTCGAGGCCTTCCTGCTGGCGCGGGCGTTTACGGCCATGGCCGCCGGGGTGGCCAAGGACAAGATCTGGCTCGACCCGGGCATCGGCTTTGGCAAGACGCTGGCGCATAATCTCGCGCTGATCGCCGCCCTGCCGCGGTTCGTCGCTCTGGGCTATCCGATCCTGTTGGGCGCCAGCCGCAAGCGGTTCATCGCCGGGATCGACTCTTCGGCCCATGAAGCCTCCGACCGTCTTGGCGGCTCGATCGCCGCGCATCTCGCCGGCGCCGAGGCGGGCGTGGCGGCCGTGCGGGTCCACGATGTGCGCGAAACCGTCCAGGCGCTGGATGTGCTGCGGGCTATTCGTGGCGCCGGGTCGCCCCCTTAAGGCGCATCCAAGCGCCCTTTGTGCGCGTCCGATTCCCGCCTAAGAACGCTGCATGTCCCAAGCTCACAAAGGTCGCGTTCTCGTCATCGCCGGCTCTGATTCCGGTGGTGGCGCGGGGATCCAGGCCGACATCAAGACGATCACCGCGCTCGGCGGCTATGCGGCCACCGCGATCACCGCCGTCACGGTGCAGAACACCTTGGGCGTCACAGGCGTCCACCCGATCCCGCTGGACGTGATCGCCGCGCAGGCCAGGGCCGTGCTGGACGATATCGGGGCGGATGCGATCAAGACGGGCATGCTGGGCGATGCAGCGGTCGTCGAGATCGTCGCCCAGGCGTTGGACCACGCCGGCGGCGTTCCGGCCGTGGTGGATCCTGTCATGGTCGCCAAGGGAGGCGCTCCCCTGCTGGCGGAAGCGGCGATCGGCGCCGTGAAGAGCCTGATGATCCCGCGCGCGTTCCTGCTCACGCCCAATGCGCCCGAAGCTGCGGCGCTGACAGGCCTTGTCGTTGAGACCACCGAGGATCTGCGTCGCGCGGGCGAGGCTTTGCTCGCCCTCGGCGCCCGAGCGGTGTTGATGAAGGGCGGTCATGTGGCCGGCGAGCGCGTGGTTGACGTGCTGATGACGCCAGCAGGCGAGACCACCTTCGAAGGCGAGCGGATCGACACGCGCCATACGCATGGCACGGGCTGCACGCTCGCCTCGGCCTGCGCCGCCGGCTTGGCCAAGGGCCTGAAGCTCGAAGAAGCCGTCGCTCAGGCCTGGAACTATGTGCACGAGGCCATGCTGCGCGCGCCCGGCTTCGGCGCCGGCCACGGGCCTCTGGATCACGGCTGGACCCTGCGGACATGACCTCAAGTCTCGAAGAGCGCTTCGTCGAGATCCTACGCGGCGTCCCCACGACGATGCATGTCCTGAAGACGGTCCGTGAGCTGGACCTGCCGGACTGGATGATCTTCTCGGGCGCGGTTTACCAGCCGGTCTGGAATCACCTGACGGGCCGGGCGCCGGACTACGGCATCAAGGACTACGACGTCGCCTATCACGACGACAGCGACACCTCCTATGAGGCCGAGGACGTGGTGATCAAGCGCGTCGCCGCAGCGTTCGAGCCGCCCCTGCGCGATCTCGTCGAGGTGCGTAACCAGGCCCGCGTGCATCTGTGGTTCGAAAAGAAGTTCGGCGCCGACGAGCCCTATCCGCCGTTGGAGGACAGCGCCGCAGCCTTGAAGCGCTTTGTCGCGACGGCCTTCTGCGTGGGTGTGCGTCTCCAGGCCGATGACAGCCTCCAGGTCTGGGCGCCATTCGGGTTGGAGGACCTGTTCGCCCTGCGCCTTCGTCCGAATCCCTTGCGCGTCAAAGGTGCGGGCGGTTGGGCGCGAACCACGGCGTCGGCCAAGGCGCGGTGGCCGGAAATCTCGATCGAACCCTGAGCCCGGATGGTCGCTGGGGCGATAAAGGCTTTGCGGGCCGTCTCCGCGGCGCATAACAGGGGCCTTCATCCGATTTCGCCAGAGGCTCGCCATGCGCCAGTGGACCATCGACGCGTTCGCCACCGGTCCCTTCCGGGGTAATCCGGCCTGTGTGCTGGAGCCGTTTGACGTCTGGCCGACTGACGCCTGGATGCAGGCCCTGGCGGCCGAGAACAACCAGGCCGAAACCGCCTATCTGCTGAAGACCGCCGATCCTGACCGCTTTGGACTGCGCTGGTTCACCCCGACGCTGGAGGCGCCGCTGTGCGGCCACGCCACGCTCGCCGCCGCCCATGTGTTGTTCGAAGAGCTCGGCGTCGATGTCGCCATGCTGAGCTTCGAAACGCTTTCTGGCGTGCTCACCGTCCGCCGCGCGGACGACCAGTTGGAGATGGATTTTCCCGCCGATCCGCCGCGCCGGACCGAGGTCCCCGAGGGACTGGCCGAGGCGCTCGGCGTGCGGCCACGCGAGGTCTGGGCGGGGGCCTATCTGGTCGCGGTCGTCGACGACGAGACGACTGTCCGTCAGCTGAGGCCGGACCTTGGCGCCTTGAAGGTGATCGGCGGCGAGGCGACGGGCGGAGCAGGGCAGACCGTGGTCGTCGCCCAGGCCGACGCCGGCGCCGACTACGCTGTGGTCAGCCGGTTCTTCGCGCCCGGTTTCGGCATCCCGGAGGATCCGGCGACCGGCTCGGCCCACTGCATCCTGATGCCGCTGTTTGGCGACAAGCTCGGCGCGGGCCGGCTCAAGTTCCATCAGGCCTATCCGGGGCGCGGCGGTGACCTGGAATGCGAAAACCGCGGCGCGCGCGTTCTGTTGCGCGGCCGCGGCTTTACGGTGATGGAGAGCCAGCTCCGGCTGGAACCGGCTCGCAACTAGGCGGGACTACCAGCGGCGGTCGCCCCGATAGTCGCGGTCATGGCCATAGCCATAACCATAGCCGTAGTCGCGGTCATGGCGCTCGTAGCGGATCTGGGCGCTGATGCGGTCGAAGCGACGATCAAGGTCAGCGCGCTCCCAACGGCTCAGGCCGTCGCGACGATAGCGGTGCTCCAAGCGGGCGGCCTCGCGCAACTCGGCGCGCAGGCGATAGGCCTCATGGCGAGTGAGCGTGCCGTTGTACAGGCCCCGGTCGATACGGCGCTCCAGCCTGTCTTGGCGCTCATTGATCGACTGGGCCGAGGCCGCAGCAGGAACGGTGGCGGCGGCCAGGGCCGAGACCGCAACGATCGGGATCAGGATCTTCTTCATCGGTTCGGTTCCTCTTTGAATGTCTCCGTCGCTGCGGGGGTAAGCGACGTTGAGCCAAGAGAAACACGGCGAGCCTGAAGCGGTTCTGAGCCGCTCGTTATCCTGCGTTCATGTTGGATAGCGGTCTATCGTCAGCCTCACGCGGCGCGCGAAAGCCGCGTACCAGCCATCGCCGCCTCGATGGCGTCGTAGAGTTTGCTGACCTCGATAGGCTTGGCGACGTGGCCGTCCATGCCCACGGACAGATACTCCTCGATCTGGTGAGTCAGGGCGTTCGCCGTGACCGCGATGATCGGGGTGCGCCGACGCATTTCCGCTTGTTCCGTCGCACGAATGCTGCGGGCGGCCTCGAGGCCGTCCATCACCGGCATGTGGATATCCATCAGCACGACGTCAAAGTCGCCGGTCTTCCAGGCCTCCACACACGCCGCGCCGTCATCGACCAGGGTGACATCGGCGTTCAGCGGGGCCAAGACCGCCGCCACCACCTTCTGATTGGTCGGGTTGTCGTCGGCCGCCAGGACCCGGAGGCGAGGCGGTTCGGCGGCGGGCGGCGCCATGATCGGATCGCCGTCATCGATATAGTGGACGTCGGTCAGGGTCTCCTCGCGCGGTAGCCCCACCAGCACGGTGAAGGTCGAGCCTCGGCCTTCGCGGCTTTGCACCTTGATCGAACCGTTCATCATCGCCGCCAGCTCGCGGCAGATGGCCAGGCCCAGTCCCGAGCCTCCAAAGCGGCGCGTGGTCGTGCTGTCAGCCTGGACGAACTTGTCGAACAGGCGCGGCAGAATCTCTGGCGAGATCCCGATACCGGTGTCAGCGACATCGATCCGCAGGCCCGAGCCGTCCTCGGCCGAGGCGAAGCGCACGGCGACCGCGCCGTCCAGGGTGAACTTGAGCGCGTTTGAAATCAGGTTGCCCAGGATTTGGCGCAGGCGATCGGCGTCGCCGCGCCACAGGCCCTGAGCTTCCGGCGCGACACCGACCTCGAAGGCCAGGCCCTTGGCCCGGGCCTGGGGCACAAAGGTTTCGCGGATCGACTGCGCCAGCTGCGCGATGTCGAAGGGCCGATCCTGGATCTCCAGCCGGCCGGCCTCGATCTTGGACAGGTCCAGCACGTCGTTCAGAACGCCCAGAAGCACCGCGCCTGACTCGCGGATCACCGCCAGGCGCTCGCGCTGGATGTCGCTGAGCTGGTCCATCGCCATGACGTCGGCCATCGCCAACACGCCGTTGAGCGGCGTGCGGATCTCGTGGCTCATATTGGCCAGGAAATGCGACTTCAGGACGTTGGCGGCGTTGGCGTCGTCACGCGCCTTGACCAGCTCGGCCATGGCGCCGCGCAGATCCTGATCATTGCATTCCAGGCGCGCCACCAGGTGGTTGAAGCTTGCGATGAGGCTGCGGAAGACGTCGTCGTCAACGGTCTCCTCAAGAGCCTTGAAGCGTCCGCCGACGGCGGTTTCGTGCATGGCTTCGGAGAGCCGCTCCATAGGCTGGGCCAGGCGTCGGGCCAGACTGTTGGCCAGAAGGATCGCCATGCCCGCCGCGCCGAAAAACAGCGCGCCCGTCAGCGCCAGATCACGCGCCAGAGTCTGAGCGAGGCCAGGGCGCTTGGCCACGAGCACCAGCGTGCCGACCGTTTGCGATGAGAGCTTGATCGGGCGCTGCAGTGTGTCGGCGTTAGAAGGATTGGCCTCGCCCAGCTGAGCGACGGCGCGTCCCTTGGCGTCGATGATGCGGACCCCGGCGACGCCCGGCGCCTTGGCCACGGCTTCCAGGGCTCGATAGACGCCGACCATGTTGTGGTCCGCCAGCGGGGCCGCGGCTCCGGCGGCGGCCATCTGCACCAGCACCTCGTGGTTGGCGCGCGCCTCCTGGCGCGCCACGCTCCATTGTTGAAGCATGAAGCAAAGGCAGGCGGCCACGAGCGCGAGCACCGTCGTGGCCAGGGCCACACCGGCGATTCGCGCCTGCAGCGGCGCGTGGCTTGACACGTTATGGTTGCGGTTTTCGGACATCGCACCCAGCACTTCACTCTTGGCGAGAGTATGCCTGAATGTTCCTAACGCTTCGCTTCCATCCGAAAGGAGAGTTGCGCGACAAAACAACGCTAACGCACATTTTTGCGTTGCCTTCGCTTTAACATTTCGTTTACCTTTTTCATTAGTGTTTCATTAACTGGAGGCGGGCGTGGAAAAGGTTTTTGTTGCTCAACGCGTGGCGACCAAGTTGTTCGCGACGGAAGCGGCTGTTGACGCTGCGATGATCGAGGTTTCCGGCATGATGGCCGAGCTGATGCAGGCTCGTAAGGATCTGGGTCTTTCGGCCACGGTCGGCGACGCGGCTTGCTCGAAGGTCGCCGACGCGATCCAAGCCCTGGCGGCGGCCCGCAGCGCCCTCGTCGAGGCTCATAGCCAACTGGATGAAACGCGCCTGCGCGTTGGCATTCGCACCCGCATGGGTGGCCTGATCAAGGAAGAGCAGCTTCCGCCGCCGCAAGGCCTCCGTGAGGTTGTCTAAGTTTTCGTGATCGCACATTGCGATAGTTTAACACTCTAGGCCTCTAATCTCGGTTAGAGGCTTAGTTCTTATGTTCGCCCACCTTCAAATCCTCGTACTGACCGGTTGGCTTCTCCTGGCTGTAGCTTTTTTCACCGCTCGGCGGTGGGGAGGCGAGGCCGAAAGGCGAGGGGCGCTCTTAGTCCTTCTCGTAACCATAGGGTTCACCCTGTCGGGCTTTATCCCAGATACGAACACCGTGCGCGGGGTTTATCTGGCGCTCGATGGCGCGTTAGCCTTGGGGCTCTTGCTTCTCGCATTGCGCCATACGACCGCTTGGCTAGGTGTCGCAGTCCTATTGCAAGGTGTGCAGTTCAGCCTTCACGCCTACTACCTTGTCGCCAACAAGAGCTACGACAAGCTCTACGCCACCGTAAACAATCTAGTGACGCTCGGCGTTCTCTGCTGTCTGCTGGTCGGCGTCATCCTGGCCGCTCGTCGCGCGGACAAATAATTCCCTGCAGCGGGTGGTTTTCGCGCCTCCGCGACAAATCTCTCCTTGCAATTCCCCTCCAGACGCGGTTTCTCGCCGGCGGGCCACGCCCCCCCAACGGGGCGCAGTCCATCTGTAAGGATGGGAGACATCGCTATGACCACGACCCTCGCCAAGCCGGCGATCCGCCCGGCTCGCCCCGAGTTCTCTTCCGGCCCCTGCGCCAAGCGCCCGGGCTGGACCCCCGAAAATCTCAGAAACGCCGTCCTGGGTCGCTCGCACCGCTCCAAGCTGGGCAAGGCGCGCCTGAAGGCAGCCATCGACCAGACGCGCGAAGTGCTGGAGGTTCCGGCCGACTTCCTGATCGGCATCGTCGCCGGCTCGGACACCGGCGCCGTCGAAATGGCGATGTGGTCGATGCTAGGCGCGCGCCCGGTGCAGCTGATGGCCTTCGAGTCCTTCGGCAAGGACTGGGTCACGGACGTCACCAAGCAACTGAAGCTGCCCGACGTCGAGGTGCTGAGCGCCCCGTACGGCCAGCTGCCCGACACGTCCAAGGTCGATCCAGCCAAGGATCTGGTCTTCACCTGGAACGGCACGACCTCGGGCGTGCGCGTGCCCAACGCCGACTTCATCTCGGCTGACCGTGAAGGCATCACCATCTGCGACGCCACCTCGGCGGCCTTCGCCCAGGATCTCGACTGGACCAAGCTCGATGTCGTGACCTTCTCCTGGCAGAAGGCGCTGGGCGGCGAAGGCGCGCACGGCGTGCTGATCCTGTCGCCGCGCGCTGTGGCCCGCCTGGAAAGCTACACGCCGGCCTGGCCGATGCCGAAGCTGTTCCGCATGACCAAGGCCAATAAGGATGGGGGCAACAAGGTCAGCCTCGACATTTTCGAGGGCGCGACGATCAACACCCCGTCGATGCTCTGCGTGGAAGACGCCCTGGACGCCCTGAAGTGGGCTTCGTCCATCGGCGGTCTGCAAGCCATGCAGGCCCGCGCCGACCAGAACCTGAAGGTGCTGGCTGACTGGGTCGCCAAGACCCCTTGGGTCGACTTCCTGGCCGCCACGCCGGAGATCCGCTCCAACACCTCGGTGTGCCTGAAGGTCGTCGATCCCGCGATCGCCGCCCTGCCGGAAGACGCCCAGGCCGACTTCGCCAAGAAGCTGGCCAGCCTGCTCGAGAAGGAGGGCGCGGCCCTCGACATCGGCGGCTATCGCGACGCCCCGGCCGGCCTGCGCATCTGGTGCGGCGCCACGGTCGAGGCTTCGGACCTCGAGGCCCTGACGCCCTGGCTCGACTGGGCCTTCGCCACCGTCTCCGCCGAACTGGCCGCCGCTTAAAGCCCTTTACGGGCCCCCTCCGCGCTTCGCGCTCCTCCCCCAGAGGGGGAAGAAGGATCGCGTTTCCCCCTTCCCCCCCTATCGGGGGAGGGGGACCGCCGAACGGCGGTGGAGGGGGCTTCCCAACCTATTCTCCGCAAGGAAATCCCCAATGACCGCTCCCCGCGTCCTCATCGCCGACAAGCTCAGCCCCGCCGCCGTCGAGATCTTCAAGAACCGCGGCCTCGACTTCGACATCAAGACCGGCCTGTCCAAGGATGAACTGATCGCCGTGATCGGCGACTATGACGGCATCGCCATCCGCTCGGGCGCCAAGCTCGACAAGGACGTGATCGCCGCCGCGAACAAGCTGCGCGTCATCGCCCGCGCCGGCATCGGCGTCGACAATGTCGACATCCCGGCCGCCACGGCCAAGGGCATCGTCGTGATGAACACACCCTTCGGCAACTCGATCACCACGGCCGAGCACGCCATCGCCATGATGTTCGCCCTGGCTCGCCAGATCCCCGCCGCCGACGTCTCGACGCAAGGCGGCAAGTGGGAAAAGAACCGCTTCATGGGCGTGGAGCTCTACGCCAAGACCCTGGGTCTGATCGGCGCCGGCAACATCGGCGGCATCGTCGCCGACCGCGCTCTGGGCCTGAAGATGAAGGTCGTGGCCTACGACCCCTTCCTGTCGCCCGAGCGCGCTGTGGAAATGGGCGTCGAGAAGGTCGAACTCGATGAGCTGCTGGCCCGCGCCGACGTCATCACCCTGCACACCCCGCTGACCGACAAGACCCGCAACATCCTGTCGGCCGAGAACCTGGCCAAGACCAAGAAGGGCGTGATGATCGTCAACTGCGCCCGCGGCGGCCTGGTCGACGAAGCCGCCCTGCGCAAGCTGCTGGACGAGGGCCACGTCGGCGGCGCGGCCTTTGACGTGTTCACCGTTGAGCCGGCCAAAGAAAACCCGCTGTTCGGCAGCGACAAGGTCGTGGCCACCCCGCACCTGGGCGCCAGCACCAATGAAGCCCAGGAGAACGTCGCCCTGCAGGTCGCCGAACAGGTCAGCGACTACCTGCTGACCGGCGCGGTCACCAACGCCCTGAACAGCCCCTCGATCACGGCCGAAGAGGCTCCCAAGCTGAAGCCGTTCGTGGCCCTGGCCGAAAAGATCGGCGCTTTTGCGGGCCAGATGGTCGACTTCGGCGTCAAGGCGATCGACATCGCCTATGAGGGCGAGGTTTCGAACCTCAACGTCAAGCCGATGACCTCGGCCGCCCTGGCGGGCGTGCTGAAGCCGATGCTGGCCGAGATCAACATGGTCTCCGCCCCGGCCATCGCCAAGGAGCGCGGCATCACCGTCTCGGAGAGCCGCCAGGAAGTCAGCCCCACCTATGACAGCCTGATGCGCGTGACCATCACCACCGAGAAGGGCAAGCGCGCCTTCGCCGGTACGGTGATCGCCGGCGCCCCGCGCATCGTCGAGGTCAAGGGCATGGAGCTGGACGCGGCCTTCTCGCCGGCCATGCTGTACGTCAACAACCTGGACAAGCCGGGCTTCATCGGCGCGCTGGGCATGCTGCTGGGCGAGGCGGGCGTCAACATCGCCACCTTCAACCTGGGCCGCGTCTCGGCCGACGAGGACGCCATCGCGCTGGTGGGCGTTGACCAGGCGCCGGACGCGGGCCTGCTGGCCAAGATTCAGGCGCTGCCGCACGTGAAGGAAGCGCGCGCTCTGACGTTCTGAGGCTGATCGCCCTTCTCCCCTTGCGGGAGAAGGTGTCATCCGAAGGATGACGGATGAGGGGTTACACGGTATGGCCGGCGCGACCCCTCACCCGGCCCTTCGGGCCACCCTCTCCCGCAAGGGGAGAGGGAACTCAAAGGCCCCGAATGTCCCTGCTGCTTCCCCGTAAGATCCGCTGGCCTGGCCTCCTGGTCTTCGTCGCCGCTGTGGTGTTCACGCTTTACGCCGCTCTGGCGCCGGGCGACGACAACACGGGCCTGATCCCCTGGGACAAGGCCAGGCACTTCATCGTTTTCTACGGCCTCACCTTCCTGGCGACGATGGCCCTGCCGCGCAGCCGGCCGTGGAAGATCGCCGCAGTGTTGCTGGGCTTCGGGATCGGCATCGAGGTCCTGCAGGGGCTGCCGATCGTCGGCCGCGACGCGGACGTGTTCGACATCGTGGCCGACGCGCTGGGCATTGGCTTCTTCCTTGGGCCGATCATCGCCACCCAGTGGCTGAACGCGGACGACTAGAATGGAAAATCCTCCCCCCAGCGGGGGAGGATTGTTCAGAAGCTGTCCACCCGCACTTCCCACGGCCGGCTCACGCCCGCCGCCGTGTCCAGGCCGCCGATCAGCCAGCGCCGCGTGTCGGCGGGATCAATGACCGCGTCGATCTCCAGCGCCGCCGCCATGCTGGTGGCCTTGCCCGCCGCGTATAGCCGCGCGACCAGCTGGTCGTAGAGCGCCTTCTGTTTGACCGGATCGGTCTCGGCTTCCAGTTCCTTGCGGTAGCCCAGCTTGACGGCGCCTTCGAGGCCCATGCCGCCGAACTCTCCGGTCGGCCAGGCGGCGATGAAGGCGGGGCTGTGGAAGCTGCCGCCGGCCATGGCCTGGGCGCCAAGGCCATAGCCCTTGCGCGTCACGATCGTGAACAGCGGCGAGCGCAGCTTGGCGCCGGCGATGAACTGGCGGCTGACCCGGCGCACGGCGGCGGCGTCCTCGCTGTCTGGCCCGACCATGAATCCCGGCGTGTCGCAGAGGCTCAAGACCGGCAGGGCGAAGGCGTCGCACAGTTGCAGGAAGCGGGCGGCCTTCTCGGCGCCCTCGCAGTCGATGGCCCCGCCCAGATGGCGCGGATCATTGGCGATCAGACCCATGGGGCGGCCCTCGATCCGGATCAGGCCGGTGACCATCCCCGCCGCGAAGCCGCCGCGCAGCTCCAGGAACGAGCCTTCGTCGACGAGGTGGTTGATCAGGCCGCGCACGTCATAGACGCGCAGGCGGTTCTCCGGGATCGCGTGGCGCAAGCGCCGCGGGTCGGGTGCGGTCCAGGTCGATAGCGTTCCTTGGAAGTAGGACAGCGCCTGCTTGGCCAGCCGCGTGGCATGGGCCTCGTCGTCGGCCAGGATGTCGATGACGCCGTTCTTCCACTGATGAGCCGACGGCCCGATCTCTTCCGGACGGAAGACGCCCAGCCCGCCGCCTTCGATCATCGCCGGGCCGCCCATGCCGAGGTTGCTGTCGCGGGTGGCGATGATGATCTCTGACAGGCCCGCGATGGCGGCGTTGCCGGCGAAGCAGCGGCCCGCGACGATGGCGATCTTGGGAACCAGGCCGGACAGTTGCGCGAAGCTGCGGAAGGTCGGTACGTCCAGCCCGGCCACGGCGGTCGTGTCGGTGTCGCCCGGACGCCCGCCGCCGCCCTCGGCGAACCAGACCACGGGCAGCTTCTGGTCAGCGATCAGCGCCATCAGCCGGTCGGACTTGCGATGGTTCATCGCCCCCTGGGTCCCGGCCAGCACCGTGAAGTCGTAGGCCAGCGCCGCCGTCCGCGCCTTGTCGGGTGGGAACAGCGCGCCGTTGACGGTTCCGATGCCGGTGATCAGCCCGTCGGCGGGCGTATTGGCGATCAGGTCCTCGGTCGAGCGCCGTCGTTTCTGGGCGGCGATAGCCAGGGCGCCGTATTCCAGGAAGCTGCCCGGATCGACCAGGTCGTCGATGTTCTCGCGCGCGGTGCGGTGGCCGGTCTTGCGCCGCTTGGCGACCGCCTCGGGGCGGGCCTCGTCCAGGGTGTGGCGATGGCGGGCGACCACCTCGGCAAGGTCCGGGCGAAGGGCGTCCAGGTCTTGTTCGACGGTCTCCCCGTCGAGTGCGCTCTCCACCTCCGCCGGCTCCAGGAAGACCAGCGGCTGGCCCTCGGCGACGGTCGCTTCGCCCTGGACGGCGATCTTCACCACCCGGCCGCCGGCGCTGGCGCAGACCAGATGCTCCATCTTCATCGCCTCCAGCACCGCCAGGGCCTGACCCGGACGGACGAGGTCGCCTTCGCGGATCGTGATGGCGCCGACCGTGGCCGCCAGAGGCGCAACGACAGGCTCGGCGCCCGCCAGGACCTCGAAGCGCGTGACGCTCGCCGTGGTCTCGGGCGTCAGGCGCTGAGCCTCGGCGGCCAGGGTCTCGGCGTGCTGGGCGATGAAGGTGGTCGTCGCCTCACCGGTCACGGCGGTCGGATGGGCCAGGATGGCGCGGACCAGCGGCGCGGTGGTCGCCACGCCGGCGACCTTCAGCTCGGTCAAGGCGCGGTCCAGCCGGCTGGAGGCTTCGCCGGGCGTCCGTCCTCTGACGATCACCTTGGCCAGCAGGCTGTCATAGGCCGCGCCGATGGTGAGCCCCGCTGAGACGCCCGCATCGACGCGCACGCCGGGGCCGCCCGGCGGCGTCCAGGCGCTCAAGGTCCCGGTCGACGGGCGCACCTGACCCTCAGGCGTCAGGGTCTCGGCGTTGATCCGCGCCTGGATGGCCACGCCGAACGGCGGCGGGGTGTTGGTCAGCTCCAGCTCGCCCAGGCGGTGACCCGCCGCCAGATCGAACTGTAGCCGCACGAGGTCCAGGCCCGTGACCTCCTCGGTGACCGTGTGCTCGACCTGCAGGCGCGGATTGACCTCGATGAAGAAGGCCTCGCCCCCCGAGGGCGAATGCGGATCGGCGTCGACCAGAAACTCGACGGTCGCCAGGCCGCGATAGCCGGCGCACAGGCGCTCGGACCAGCCGGCCAGGGCGGCGCGCAGGTTGTCGGGCAGGGCGGCCGGTGCGATCTCGACCAGTTTCTGGTTGCGCCGCTGTAGCGAACAGTCGCGATCACCGAGCGCCAGCACCTGATCGCCGTCGCCGACGATCTGCACCTCGATGTGGCGGGCGCGCTCGATCAGCTTTTCCGCATAGAGACCGCCGTCGCCGAAGGCGGCCAGGGCTTCGCGTTCGCAGGCGGCGAAGGCGGCGTCCAGTTCGCCGGGGTCGAGCACCATCCGCATGCCGCGTCCGCCGCCGCCGGCCCGGGCCTTCAGCATGATCGCGCCGTGCTCGGCCTGGAAGGCGCGGGCGGCCTCCAGCGTGATCGCGCCGGTTCCGGGGATCAGCGGCAGGCCGCGCTCGGCGGCCAGGGCGCGGGCGGCGGCCTTGTCGCCGAACGTCGTCAGGTGCTCAGGCGAGGGGCCGATGAAGACGATCTCGGCCTCGGCGCACGCGCGGGCGAGATGGGGGTTCTCCGACAGAAAGCCATAGCCGGGATGCAATGCGTCGCAGCCCTGCGCCTTGGCGGCGGCGACAACGGCGGCGATGTCGAGATAGGCCCGCGCCCCCGCGCCCGGCAGGGCGACGGCGCGATCGGCGGCGGTGACATGCGGGCTTCCCGCGTCGTCGGCTGCGTAGACTGCCACGCTCTCGAGCCCCGCCTCGGCCGCCGTGCGGGCGATCCGGACGGCGATCTCGCCCCGGTTGGCGATCAGAACGCGGGAGAGGGACATGACGCTTCCTGCAGGGCTTCATACGGCCGTTTGAGACACTTTGGCCGGTTGGACGCGACTCTCCAAGCCTTGACTCTCCAGTCCGGGAAGATAAGAACAAAAGTGGAACATGGAGTTGGGAATGGCCGGATCGCGCGAGGCGCGTCTTGCGGCCCTGAGAGGCCGGATCGCCGCGATGGAAGCGGGGACTCGGACTCCGACTCCGGTGCTGTCGTTCGGAGAGCCGTTGATCGACGGGTGCTTTCCGGGCGGTGGTCTGCCGCTGGGCGGCTGGCATGAGGTGACCGGTGCGGGGCTGGAGGACGAAACCGGCGCCGCGCCCGCCGCCTTTGTCACCCAGCTGATCCGTGGGCTGACAGATCGGAAGGGCGGAGCGGTGGTCTGGGTGGCGCGACGGGCCGATCTCTTCGCGCCAGGCCTGCTGGGGCTGGGGTTTCCGGCGGCGAGGCTGATCCAGGTGCGGGCCCGCGATGAGGCTGAAACCCTGTCGCTGCTGGAGGACGCGCTGTCGACCCAAGGCGTCGCCGCCGCTGTGGCCGAGGCCGAGGCTCCGGACCTGACCGCCGGGCGCCGCCTGCAACTGGCCTGCGAGAAGCGTGGCGGCTTTGGCGTGGTGCTGCACCGCCGCCCCTACGGGGGACGAGCAGGGGGCAAGCCAAGGCTCGTCTCCGGCTCGGCGTCGTTCAGTCGCTGGCGGATCGCGCCCGCGCCCAGCGGTCCGCCGCCGGACGACATCGGCCTGGGCCCGCCGCGCTGGCGGGTCGAACTCGAGCGCTGCCGGGGCGGGCGTCCCGGCGGCTGGATCTTGCAAGCTCAGGAGGCCGGCCATGGCCCGCATCCTTTCCGTCTGGTGTCCCAACTGGCCGATCACGACGTGGCGGCGGCGGAGGCCGGACGACGCTTCGGATAAATCCTCCCCCCAAGGGGGAGGAGGCCGCAGGCCGGAGGGGGAAGGGGCCGAGCCAGCAGGACTTCCCCCTCCGTCGCCTGCGGCGACACCTCCCCCGCTGGGGGGAGGATTCCCCTTCGCCCTCCTCGTCTCCGAACGCGGAACCCGCCGCCTCGCCGCCGTCGATTATCAGGCTCGGTCTATGGGTCTCTTCCCCGGGCAGAAGGCCGCCGACGCCCTCGCCCTGGTCCCGGACCTCGTCACGGCCGACCACGATCCGGCGGCCGATCGCGCGGCGCTGGAGGCGCTGTGCGACTGGTGCGTGCGCTTCTCGCCGGCGGTGGCGATCGACGGTGACGATGGCCTCTTCCTGGACATCACCGGGACCGACCACCTGTGGGGCGGCGAGGCGGCCATGCTGGTCGACCTAGTGTCGCGACTGGCGCGCTGGGGCGTGCCGGCGCGGGCGGCGATCGCTGACACGGCCGGCGCGGCCTGGGCCCTGGCGAGGTCCGGCCCGGACCTCGCCATTGCGCCGCCCGGCGAGCAGAGCGCCGCGATCGCGACCCTTCCCGTCGCGGCCCTGCGGCTTGGCGACGCCGCCGAAGCCCAACTGCCGCGCCTGGGCCTGCATCGCGTCGGGCAGGTGCTGGCCTTACCGCGCGCCCAATTGGCCAAGCGGTTCGGACTGGCGGCGGTCCTGCGCCTGGACCAAGCCCTAGGCGCGGCCAGCGAGGCCCTGACCTTCCGCCGCCCGGCCTCGCCGTGGTTTGACCGCCTTGCCTTTTTCGAGCCGATCAGCGCGCCTGAGGATCTGGCCCGGGTGGCCGCCGACGCCCTGGCCCTGATCTGCGCCCGGCTGGAGGCCGAGGGGCGCGGCGCCAAGCGTTTCGAGGTCGTGTTCCACCGCCTGGACGGGCGGGCTTTCCCCGTGCGCGTGGGGCTGGCGCGGATCGGCCGTGACGCCCAGCGACTGGCCAGGCTGGTCAAGCCCAAGCTGGATATGGTCGATCCGGGCTTCGGCATCGAGGTGGTGACGGTCCACGCCTCAGCGGTGGAGCCGATGGCGGCGGCGCAGGCGCGCCTCGACGCGGACGCTGCGGCCAGCGCCGACGAGACGCTGGCGCCGTTGATCGATCGCCTAGTCAACCGCTTGGGCGAGAACCGGGTCTGGCGCGCCGATCCGTTCGAGAGCCATGTGCCCGAGCGTTCGGTCGTGCGCGTGGGGCCGCTGGACCCGCCGGCGGCGGCGCGCTGGGACGCCGACCGGCCGCGTCCGGTGCGGCTGTTCAAGCGGCCCGAGGCGATCGTCGCCATCGCCGCCGAACTCCCCGACTACCCGCCGCGTCTGTTCACCTGGCGGGGGCGTTCCCATCGGGTCCGGCGGGCCGAGGGACCCGAGCGTATCGGTCAGGAATGGTGGCGGGTCGGGGTGGAGAAGGGCCAGACCGGACCCGGCAAGATCCGGGACTACTACCGCGTCGAGGATGACGCCGGGGGGCGGTTCTGGATCTTCCGTCAGGGCCTCTATGGCGGCGAGGACGCGCCGAAATGGTGGATCCATGGCCTGTTTGGTTAGGGGGCTCAAATCCTCCCCCTATGGGGGAGGCGGCGCGAAGCGTCGGAGGGGGGAGGGGCAAGGCTTAAAGGCTTCCCCCTCCGTCGGCTACGCCGACACCTCCCCCGCGAGGGGGAGGACCTAACATGCGCCTTCCCGCCTATGCCGAGCTGCAGGCGACCACCAACTTCTCGTTCCTGCGCGGCGCCTCGCACGCCGAGGAGCTGGCGCTAACAGCCGAGGCGCTGGGATTGACGGCGATCGGCATCGTCGACCGTAACAGTCTGGCCGGCGTGGTGCGCGCCTGGACGGCGGCCAAACGGCGATCGATCCGTGTACTGACCGGTTGCCGTCTGGACTTCATGGACGGCGCCCCCAGCCTGCTCTGCTACCCCACCGACCGCGAGGCGTTCGGCCGCCTGACCCGGCTGCTGACCATCGGGCAGCTGCGGGCCGAGAAGGGCGAGTGCCACCTGACCTGGAGAGATTTTCTCGACCATTCCGAGGGGCAGTTGGGATTGATCGTGCCGCCCCGGGTTCTCGATGACTCGTTCGAGCAGCATCTCACGCGCATGGCCGGCGACCTGCGGGGCCGTTCGTGGCTGGCCGCCAGTCGGGCCTATGCCGCACGCGATCTCCAGCGCTTGGCGTGGCTCGAGAGTCTCGGTCGGACCTCCGGCGCGCCGATCGTCGCCACCAATGACGTGCTCTATCACGGCCCGGAGCGACGTCCGCTGCAGGACGTGATCAGCTGTGTGCGCGAGCACTGCGCGATCCAGGAGGCGGGTTTCCGACTGGAGGCCAACGCCGAGCGCCACATCAAGTCTCCTGAGGAGATGGCGCGCCTGTTCGATCGCTGGCCGCGCGCGGTCGAGCGCACGGTCGAGATCGTTGAACGCATCGGCTTCGACCTGAAGGACATCCGCGAGCAGTACCCGGACGAACCGGTCCCGCCGGGCAAGACGGCGATGCAGCACCTGACCGACCTGACCTGGAAGGGCGCGGCCTGGCGCTATCCGAACGGGGTCAGCCCGAAGGTCACAGCCCAGATCCAGGAGGAGCTGCGGCTGATCGAGAAGATGGACTACCCCAACTACTTCATCACCGTGCACGACATCGTGCGCGAGGCGCGTAGCATGGGCATCCTGTGCCAGGGGCGGGGCTCGGCGGCCAATTCCTCGGTCTGTTTCTGCCTGGGCGTGACCGCGATCGACCCCACCGAGCATCGCCTGCTGTTCACCCGTTTCATTTCAGAGAACCGGGGCGAGCCGCCCGACATCGACGTCGACTTCGAGCACGACCGTCGCGAGGAGGTCATGCAGTACGTGTTCCAGCGTTACGGCCGCGACTACGCCGCCATCTGCGGGACCGTGATCCACTACCGGCCGCGCAGCGCCATCCGGGACGTGGGCAAGGCGCTGGGCCTGACCGAGGACGTCACCAGCTTGCTGGCCGGCACGGTCTGGGGCAGCTGGGGCGACGGCCTGCCCGAGGATCATCTGCGCAACGCAGGCCTGGATCCAAAGGCGCCGGAGATCGCCCGCGCGGTCGGGCTGGCCAACGACCTGATCGGCTTTCCGCGTCACCTCTCCCAGCATGTCGGCGGCTTCGTCCTGACCAAGCGCCGCCTGGACGAGACCGTGCCGATCGGCAAGGCGGCGATGAAGGACCGGACCTTCATCGAGTGGGACAAGGACGATATCGACAGCCTGGGCCTGATGAAGGTCGACATCCTGGCGCTGGGCATGCTGCACGCCATCCAGCGGGCCATGACCATGCTGCGCGAAGACCACGGCCAAGATTGGCTGAAGGACCTGGCCGATATCCCCAAGGAGGTCCCGGGCGTCTACGACATGCTCTGCGCGGCCGACAGCGTAGGCGTGTTCCAGGTCGAGAGCCGCGCCCAGATGTCGATGCTGCCCAGGCTCCGTCCGCGCGAATTCTACGATCTGGTCATCCAGGTGGCGATCGTGCGTCCGGGGCCGATCCAGGGCGACATGGTCCATCCCTATCTGAAGCGACGGAACAAGGAGGAGCCGGTCGACTGGCCCAAGCCCTCGCCCGAGCATGGTCCGCCCGACGAGCTCCAAGAGATTCTGGGCAAGACCTATGGCGTGCCGCTGTTCCAGGAGCAGGCCATGAGCCTGGCCATCGAGGCGGCCAAGTTCACGCCCGACGAGGCCGATGGCCTGCGCAAGGCCATGGCCACGTTCCGCAACCTGGGCTCGCCGGACGCCTATCGCAACAAGTTCATCGAGGGGATGGTCGGGCGCGGCTATGAGCGGGCCTTCGCCGAGCGCTGCTTCAAGCAGATCGAGGGCTTCAGCCACTATGGCTTTCCCGAGAGCCACGCAGCCAGCTTCGCCAAGCTGGTCTATGTCTCGGCCTGGATCAAATGGGCCTGGCCCGACGTGTTCTGCGCGGCCCTGATCAACGCCCAGCCGATGGGCTTCTACCAGCCGGCCCAACTGGTGCGGGACGCCCGAGAGCACGGGGTCGAGGTGCTGCCGCCGGATATTCTGACCAGCGACTGGGACTGCACCCTGGCGCCGATCAGCACGGGCTTCCGACCGCCTCGCGTTCGTCACGACAAGGTCGCCTGCCAGGAGACGCGGCCGCGCTGGAAGGCGGTGCGGCTGGGCTTTCGCCAGATCAAGGGTCTGCGAGAGACGCTCGACATCCCGCCGCTGTTGAAGGCCAGGGCCGAGGGCGCGCGCATGCCGGCCGAATTCGCCCAGGGCGGCGTGCCGCAAAAGGCGCTGGAACTTCTGGCCGAGGCCGACGCCTTCGCCTCGGTCGGGCTCAGCCGGCGCGAGGCGCTGTGGGCGGTGAAGGGACTGAAGGGCGAGCACAAGGCCCCGGTTCAGGCGCCGCTGCTGGCGGGCCTGCCGCTGTTCGAAGAGCGGGTGGCCTTGCCCGCCATGGCCGCGACCCAGGAGGTGGCCGAGGATTACCGCACCACCAGCCTCTCGTTGAAGGCCCATCCGATCGGCTTCTATCGATCGATGCTGGCCGCCCGGGGCGTGGTTCCGGCCGAGCGACTGCTGTCATTGAAGGACGGCGCCAGGGTGTCGGTGGCCGGTCTTGTCCTGATCCGCCAGCGGCCCGGCACGGCCAAGGGCGTGGTGTTCGTCACCCTTGAGGACGAGACGGGCGTGGCCAATGCGGTGGTCTGGAAAGACCGGTTCGACGCGGCCCGCAACGTGGTGATGACCGCCTCGTTCCTGATCGTCCACGGGCGGGTGCAGCGGGCCGACAACGTGATCCACGTGGTGGCCGAGCGCTTCACCGACCTGTCGGCGGAACTCTCCAGTCTGCGCGACGAGCCGGGCGCGCCCGCGCCGCGCATACGCCAGAAGGTGTCAGGCCGCCTGCTCCGCAGCCGCGATTTCCATTGAGCGGGCGCGATCCTGGCCGTTTCAGGACGCCCGGATCTTCACGACCTTGGACGGGCCAACCTGACGGAGGTCCTCGACCAACGCGAAGAGACGGGCGCGCACGCCCGCTTCGTCGCCGACCTCGGCCAGGGCGTCCAGTTCGGCGAGGCGCTCGTCGGCGATGACGGGAGCGGGCGCCAGACGAACCGCTTCCATGATGCCGGGCGCCTTCAGGCGCGCCACCTCGTTCACGTCGACGAGCGTCTCCGTCAATTTCTCGCCGGGACGCAGGCCCGTGATCTGGATATCGATGTCACGCCCGGGCGTCAGGCCCTGCAGCTCGATCATCCGCCGGGCCAGGTCGATGATCTTCACCGGCTCGCCCATCTCCAGGGTCAGCACACCGGCCTCGGGCTCAGAAGCGATCATCGACAGGGCCACGGCGCGGAGCACCAGTTGAACCGCCTCCGGAATGGTCATGAAGTAGCGTTCGACCTCGGCGTGGGTCAGGGTGATCGGCCCGCCCCGGGCGATCTGGCTCTTGAAGATCGGAACGACCGATCCGGCCGAGCCCAGCACATTGCCAAAGCGCACGATGCTGACCCGCATGTCGCCGCCGCCGCCGTACTGACGCGCCACGGCCTCGGCGACACGCTTGGCCGCGCCCATCACGCTGGTCGGCGCGACGGCCTTGTCCGTCGAGATCAAGGCGAGATGCGCCGCGCCGCAGGCCTTGGCGGCGACGGCCACGTTGCGGGTGCCCAGCACATTGGTGCGGACGCCCTCGCAGGGGTGGTTCTCCACCAGCGTGACATGCTTCAGCGCCGCGGCGTGGAAGATGATGTCCGGCTTCATCTCCGTGAAGACACGCTGGACGCGGGCGGCGTCGCGGACGTCGCAGAGCGCCTCACGACGCGAGAGGAGAGGGTGCCGCTCGGCGATCTCGCGCTCGATGTGGAACAGGTTGTATTCGGAGGCGTCGACCATGGTCAGATGGGCGCAGCCGCTGGCGGCGATCTGGCGGCAGAGCTCGGAACCGATGCTGCCGCCCGCGCCTGTCACCAGCACCCGTCGGCCGGACACCAGCGCGCGAACCGGCTCTGGATCGAGTCGGACGGGCGGCCGGCTCAAGAGTTCCTCGATGCTGATCTCGCGCAGCTGGGGGGTGTTGGCCGCCGCGCCCATCTCGACCACGCCGTGGCGGCGCAGCAGGCGCACGCCTTCCGTCTTCAAGCGGCCCAGACGCTCGGCGCCGAAGGTGCTCATCGCGCTGTCGGTGAGGAACAGGATCGCGGCCGGCGACAGGCCGCTGTCGCGCAGACGGGCCAGCACGCTGTCGAAATCGGCGATCGAGCCCAGAACGCAGACGCCGCGCAGTTCATCGCCGGTCTCGCGGTCGAGCGGCGAGACCACGCCGATCGGGGCGTAACGTTCGCCAAGGCCGGCCGGCGCGCGCAGGAAGGCCTCGGCCTCGGAGGCCGAGCCGATGATCAGCAGGCGCGGCAGCGCCGGATGCATCGAGGCGGGGCCAAGGCGCAGCACCGAATCGAGCAGCATTCGCTCATGCAGGCTCCGCCGGATCACCCGCAGCGCCGACAGCAGCGCCGCCTGGATCAGGGCCGCGCCGGCCACGGTGCGCAGGCCACCGTCGATGCCTGGATGGGTCAGGCGGGTAATGACCAGGAACGCCGCCGCCGTCAGGACGGCCGAGCGGAGAAGTCGCAGGTGGTCGGTGGCCGAGACGAAGCGCCACGGGGCCCGCTCCACCCGGAAAGCCAACTCCACGATGAATGCTGCGAGGCCGTACAGGGTCGCCTGAAGCAGCGTGTCCCGCGTGAACGGCATGTCGATGACGAGATAGCGACCGGCCAGCAGGGCCACGAAGGCCAGCAGAACGTGGGTCGCGATCTTTCCTGCATGCCCCATGAAACGAACCTCTGAAGCGGTGAAGGTCGGGTCACGCCCGGCGAACTCAAATCCGGGCTTAGCACGTCAATTCTATGCCGTCGCGGTTTCAGCCGCGCCGGAGCGGCAGAACATCGACAACCTCGCCCGTCGCCGCAGGGGGCGCGCTAGGCCGTCGCCGTAGCAGAGCATCGGCGCGCGCGAACACGCTGACCAGAGAGGAATCCTGATCGGGGAAGGGTGTCGCTACGACTCGCCCGTCCGGATCCGTCGACAGCGCGGCGCGCATCCAATGCTCCCGCGGTCCGCCCGCCGGAAGCGGGGCGGCCAAGCCCGCTGGAATGAGGCGGATATCCGGCGCCGCGCCCGTGAGAGCCGCCAGCAGAGGCCGCAGGAAGAGTTCCGCGCACACCAGCGCCGAGGCCGGGTTTCCTGGCAGGCCCACCACGCGGCGACCGTCCGGCAGACGCCCGCTCCAGGTCGGCTTGCCGGGGCGTACGGCGACCGACTCGACCGAAAGCGCAAGGCCCAGCGTTCGGAGCGCGGGTTTGACCAGATCATGGTCGCCGACCGAGGCGCCGCCGATCGTGACGATGACGTCGACGGGCGCGGGCGAAACGGCGCTGGCGATCGCCTGGGCGTCGTCGCCCTGCGGGGAAAGTCGGATCGCCTCACCGCCCCAGGCCTCGATCAGCGCCGCGAGGCTGTAGGAGCCGCTCTCAAAAATCTGGTCGGGCCGGGGCGATGCGCCGGGCGGCGCGAGTTCGTCGCCGGTGGCCAAGATCGCGACGCGCGGACGTCGCGCGACCGACACCTCGGCGCGTCCCGCCGCAGCGATGAGGGAAAGGCGCCAGGGGTCGATGACAACGCCGTCCAGGAGAAGCGTGTCGCCATCCTTGAAATCGCCGCCGGCCGCCCGGACGTTGGCGCGAGGATCAGGGCCGGCGTCGAAGCGGACCTGGTCGCCCTCGCGGGTCGCTTCTTCCTGGATGATGACGAGATCGGCTTCCGCCGGCACGGGCGCGCCGGTGAAAATTCGCACCGCTTCTCCGGAGGCGACGGGGCGTGGGTAGGCGGCGCCGGCCGCGCTTTCGCCGACGATCCGGAAGGCCGCCCCAGGGGCGTAGTCAGAGCGTCGGATCGCCCAGCCGTCCATGGCCGAAGCCGCGAAAGGCGGTTGCGCGCGGCCAGCCACCACGGGCTCGGCGAGCGTTCGGCCAAGGCTCTCCGCCAAGGGCGCGGTTTCAACGCCGAGGCGTGACGCGCCGTCGAGCATGCGGCGGCGGGCTTCCTCGACGGTCAGGTTTCTCAAGTTTGCAGAGGGCGAGTCGGCCATTCAAAGACCCTAGCCGATCTCGCTCCAACGGTGAGGTCCAAGATCGGGCGAGCACCGAGAGTATCTCTCGATCCGCCCGAACCCGCTTGGCCCCATCCTGCGGGGGCGCTTTAGCCGACGAAAGCCCGCTCGATCACGAAGTCGCCCGGTTCGGCGTTGGAGCCTTCCTTGAGCCCCTGGGCTTCAAGCAGGGCGGCGGTGTCCTTGATCATCGCCATCGAGCCGCACAGCATTGCGCGGTCGTTCTCGGGATCGAACCTGTCGCCTTCGATTCCGAGGTCCTGGAACAGCTTGCCGCTGGTGATCAGGTCAGTGAAGCGGCCCTGGCGCTCGAACGCTTCACGCGTCACGGTCGGATAGTAGGTCAGCTGGGCGCGCGCCTCGTCGCCCACCAGCGGATCGTCGAAGATCTCCTGGGTGAAGAGATCGCGATAGGCCAGCTCCTTCACCTCGCGTACGCCGTGCGCGACGATCACGCGCTCGAAGCGGCTATAGGCGTCCGGATCGCGCGCCACCGACAGCCAGGGGGCCAGACCCGTGCCGGTGCCGAACAGGAACAGACGCTTGCCGGGGCGAACCGCGTCCAGCACCAGGGTGCCCGTCGGTTTCTTGCCCAGAAGAATCTCATCGCCCTCCTGGATCAGTTGCAGGCGCGACGTCAGCGGGCCGTCCGGAACCTTGATCGAGAAGAACTCCAGCTCTTCGGCGAACGAGGGCGAGCCGATCGAATAGGCGCGCAGGATCGGCTTCTTCTCGCCGAGCTCTTCGCGCGGCGGCAGGCCGATCATCACGAACTCGCCCGACCGGAAGCGGAAGCTGGCCGGTCGCGTGATGGCGAAGCTGAACAGGCGGTCGGTCCAGTGTTTCACCCACAGCACCTTCTCGACGAAGTACGGGGCTTCCTTCACGGGAGCGGCGGCGGACGCGGTGGCCGTCATCTGAACTCTTCGTATCTCTGACGCGCAGGGCGCGAAAAAAGGCGGTCGCGCCCTGAAGGCGCGGAATGAAGCCGCCCTGGGGCCCTTTGGCGGCGCCTGTCTCATGTGTGAAAGCCCGTCGCGATGTCAACGCCGGTTGTCTAATGCCGCCTCGCGAAAAACTCCTGCCACGCGGGCGCGCGCTCCTGCGCCGCGCAAGAGGCCTTGAAGTATTGCTCAGCGCAGAAACTTAAAAGGAAAAGTCTGCGAACAGTTGTTTGGTCTCGTGGCCGCTCTGCTCGCCGTGAAAGATTATTTCATCCGAAACGCTCTGTAGGCTGAAATCGTGTCGCTGACATCGCTGGTGATGCTGCGAGTTTTTCGCATTGCGAAAACGAGCGGACTAAGTTTTCGAAAAAGGCAAAATTGTGATTGCCGCACCCTGAAACCAGGCGCAGACTTCACGTTGCTTCGTTCGCGAAGCCAACGATACGGAGGAACGTATGCGGGTTTGGTTCACAGGGGCCGCCGCGGCGGCCAGTCTGGTAGCGTTTGGTTTGGCCGGTTGCAGTGACAGTGGCGCGAAGTCGAAGGTCGCGCAGGCTCAGCAAGTCATCGTGGAGGCGACGCCCGTTACGGCGTCAGGCTGTGTGCGGCCCGTCGAGAATACCAACTGTCTCGTCGTGAAGGGACGCGGGGGCGGGTATTACGACATCAGTACGGCCAGCCCCGCGCCCGACCTCAGCAAGGGGGTTGCGATCTCCCTGCAGGGCAAGGATATGGGCAAGAACACCCAGTGCGGACGTCAGCTGACGGACGTGCGGTGGTCGTATCTCGGCATCCAGTGCGGAACGTCGGTTCCCGCTAGCAGCGCGACGACGACCAAGGACGACAAGACCAAGGTCGACAAGGCCGGCTAGCCTTGCCGGATTGGTCCTAGCTTTCGCCGGAGCCCGGATCCGTCCGGGTCTTCGGCGAGCGGACGCTGTCTGCCGATCCCGGCGGCTCAGTCGCCGGGCAAGGCGCTTCGTCCTCGCGGGCGGGGCGCATGGTCTCGTGCTCAACCTCGCGATTCGAGGCGCGCTCCTAGGTGGGCGGGTTTTCTAGGCTCGGCATGGACCCACAACGCCCGGCGTGCGTCTTTGATCCCGCCCAGCCGTCCAAACAGGGCTGCGCAGCAAGGTTCCAGGCCTCAAAAGCGGCAATCCTCCGCGCCCCGCTTGCCGGGCGAGTGCGACCCTGCTAAATGGCGCGGCTCTGGCGACAGAGACAGGCGCGCCGAGGCTTGAAAGCTTCCGGCGCGCTGTCTGTCTCCGGATGTCCGTCAGCCCGAAAGGGCGGTCGGTCCGCAGGAGTGTAGCTCAGCTGGTAGAGCATCGGTCTCCAAAACCGAGGGCCGGGGGTTCGAGTCCCTCCACTCCTGCCACTATATGTTTCCGACGGGTCGGTGTTTCGACCCGATCGTTTTGGCCACCGGGTCGCTCGCCGATCCGGGTCATCTAGAAAGTCGTGAGCCTCAAGAGCATGGCCAGGAAACCGGGATCCAGCCCGTCCGCGATGAAAAACCGCGCCGCCAAGACGGCTGCGGCGATGGCGCCCGCAGGCGCTGGCGCGACAGCCGCCGCCGCTCCGGCCCCGAAGAAGCGCACCAACCCTCTGCAGTTCTTCCGTGAAGTGCGCGCCGAGGCCCGCAAGATCACCTGGACCACCCGCAAGGAGACCTGGATCACCTCGGTGATGGTCTTCATCATGGTGGTGCTGGCTTCGCTGTTCTTCACCGCCGTGGACGGCGGCATTGGCTTCGCTATCAACCAGCTGCTCAAGCTGGCGACCGCGGGATAAGATAAAGACGATGAGCACCGAGACCGCGTCCAACCCGAACCACAAGTGGTACATCGTCCACGCCTACTCGAACTTCGAGAAGAAGGTGGCCGAGAGCATCCGCGAGCAGGCCAAGAACCAGGGCCTGGAGGAGAACTTCTCCGAGATCCTCGTTCCGACCGAGGATGTCGTCGAGATCCGCCGCGGCCGGAAGGTCAACGCCGAGCGTAAGTTCTTCCCGGGCTACGTCCTGGTGAAGATGAACCTCTCGGACGAGGCCTACCACCTGATCAAGAACACGCCGAAGGTCACGGGCTTCCTGGGCAGCGGCTCCAAGCCGATGCCGGTCTCCGAAAAGGAAGTCCAGCGCATCATCGGTACGATCGAGGAAGGCGTCGCGGCCCCCAAGGCTGTGGTGCTGTACGAAGTCGGCGAGAACGTCCGCGTCACCGACGGCCCGTTCGCCAGCTTCAATGGCTCGGTCGAGTATGTCGACGAGGAAAAGGCCCGCCTGCGCGTCACCGTCTCGATCTTCGGCCGCGCCACCCCGGTGGAGCTGGAATACAACCAGGTCGAAAAGATCGCCTGACGCACTTCAGGCCTGCTGAAATCGAAAGCCCCGCGTCGGTCCGGCGCGGGGCTTTTGTTTTGGCCGTCAGCTCGCGCTCTACTGCGCCAGAAGCTTGGCCAGATCCGCCTTCCAGAACTTCGCCGCCGTATGGGTGCCGTGGCCCCGGGTCTCGGTCGATGCGGGGATCAGCACGAAGCGCGCCTTGGGCATGCGCTTGGCCAACGGCTCGGCCAGACCCAGCTCCGGCGGGTTGATGAAGTCATCCGCCGAGTTCACCCACAAGACCGGCACGGTGATCTTCTCAAGGCCCGGCGAGGGGTCGTAGGTCCGCGACGCGTCGATGTAGTAGAGCGCGTCATTGGCGTCGATCGTGCCGATCCGGGCGTTGAACGCCTGGTCCAGCGCCTTGTCGGTCGCCTCGCGGGTCGGATACTGCGCCTGCTGAGCCAGCGGGTTGGCGCCGGCCAGGATCAGCAGATCGGTGAGGGTGCGCAGCCCGGCCATGGGCTGGGTGGTGTAGTTCCCTTCCTTCCAAGCTGGGTCGGCGCGAATGGCGTCCATCGCCATCTTGCGCCACATGCGATTGCGGCCGGCGAGGGGGACGGCGTTGCACGCGAACGGCGCCAGGCGCTCGGCGAAGCCGGGATAGGTCTGCCCCCAGACAAAAGCGTGCATGCAGCCCATCGACGTGCCGAGGATCAGCTTCAGGCGCTTCACGCCCAGGCCCTCGACCAGCAGCCGATGCTGCAGGGCGATCATGTCGTCATAGTCATAGCGCGGGAACGCCATGCGCAGGCCGTCGCTCGGCTTGGACGATCCGCCATGCCCGATATTGTCGGGCATGATCACGTAGGTCTTGGCCAGATCCAGCGGCTGACCGGGCCCGAACAGTTCGTCGGCGAACAGCGGCGACAGGAAGTTCTTGCCCGAGCCGCCGGTGCCGTGCAGCAGCATGACGGCGTTGTCGATCTCGCCCCGCGCATTCCGATGCGGGGTTCCAGCGGTCGTGTAACGCATGCGCGTTTCGGACAGGCGTTCCCCCGACTTGAACGTTACATCCTTGAAGACGAGGTCGCCTTCGGTCGTGGGCCAGGGCGCGGCTCGCGCGGCGTCGGGCGCGGCGATCGATGCGGCGGCGGAGAGGGCCAGGGCGGCGAGGAGGGCGCGGATCATGGCCTGACGGTATCGGCCTCAAGGGATGCGTCAAGACAAGCGGGCGCGTCAGCGACGGGCGTCTTGCGCCTTCTTCAGCTCCAGATACCTCGTGGCGCGGGACTCCAGATCCTTGGCCCTGCGCATCTCGTCGGCCACGGACTTTCGCTCGCGACCCAGCCCATCCTGCTGCGCGCCGAGCACGAAGGGAATCTCCTTCATCGTGCCCGGATGATCCTTGCTGCGATGATCCACGCCCGGCCCCATCGGAGCGTCCTGATAGCGCCGATAGGCCTCTTGGGCGGCGGCCTGGGCGTCGAGCGCCCGGCGCTTGCCGGCGTCCATGCCCGACAGCGGATCGCCCTTGGCCCTGGCCGCGCCGAACTGCTCGTCGCAGCGTTCGCGCTCGCGGCGGTTCAGGCCCACCGCGTCGGCGTTGACGCAGCCCGTGGCGCTGCCGCGCAAGGCGGTGCGCAGGTCGCCGGCGCTGTCGCCCGGCAAGGGGGCGGGGCGAATGGCGACGCCAGGTCGCGCCAAGGCGGACGCCGGAACCTCCAGGCTCGGCGTCCCCGCCGGCGCCGGGCGGACAGGCGCGCGCACCGTGAAGGGCAGGGGGGATGCGGGAATAGCGGTCGTCGTCGAAGACGGGCGCGGCCTTGGCGCCTCGCGCTCGACCCGCCGCTGCAGTTCCAGCGTCATGGTCGGCAGTGCGTCTTCCGCGAAGGTCTCAAGCAGGGGCGGCGGGGGCAGGGCCAGCCACGCCAGCAGGGCGCCGTGCAACAGCAGTGACCCGGCGATGATCGTCGCTCGGCGTCGCCGCTCGACGCTGCCCTCCATGCTGACGCTCACCTGAACTCCCGGCCCTCTCGACGGGGCGCACCCCGCCATCCCAAATGGCGTTCCGCGCAACCAAGGCAAGCGGGGCCATCCCCCCATCACGCTACACCGCTAGACGTGGCGAAAACGCGGCCTAGATTTGGGCCTTAAGAGGGCGTTAACCGACGCGGGAACAGGCGGTTGACGCTGGACCACTTCGCGAGTAAATACCGCGCTCTTTTTCGAGGCGGTCGTTCGCGTCCGTCCTGATGAGCTTGCGTTCCTTCCGGGCTTTCGGGTCCGAAGGGATCTTGAACCCGCCGGTGTGCTTCCCGCGCTCCGGCGAGTTTCGTGTTTATCGGGTCTCTTAGCCGAGCCTTGAAAAGCCGAAAAACAAAGACAAGGACCTGAAGCGCCCCGGCCGAAAGGCACACGCTTCCATCAGAGCAGAGACTTAATGCCTACCATTAACCAGCTCATCCGTAAGCCGCGCTCTCCGAAGCCGGTGCGGAACAAGGTGCCCGCCCTGAAGGGCTGCCCGCAACGTCGCGGCGTTTGCACCCGCGTTTACACCACGACCCCGAAGAAGCCGAACTCGGCTCTTCGTAAGGTCGCCAAGGTCCGTCTGACCACCGGCATCGAAGCCGTGTGCTACATCCCGGGCGAAGGCCACAACCTGCAGGAGCACTCGGTGGTGCTCATCCGCGGCGGCCGCGTCAAGGACTTGCCCGGCGTCCGTTATCACATCCTGCGCGGCGTCCTCGACACCCAAGGTGTCAAGGATCGTAAGCAGCGTCGTTCGCTCTACGGCGCCAAGCGTCCGAAGTAAGGAATAGAAGAAGATGTCCCGCCGCCGTCGCGCCGAGAAACGCCAAGTCCTGCCGGATCCCAAGTTTGGGGATCTGGTTGTCACGAAGTTCATGAACTACGTGATGTACGAGGGCAAAAAAGCCGTCGCCGAAAACATCATCTATGGTGCTTTCGACATCCTGGAAGCCAAGCGCAAGGACCAAGGTCCGCTTGAAACCTTCCACTCCGCTCTGGACAACGTCGCCCCGGCGATCGAAGTCCGGTCGCGTCGCGTTGGCGGCGCCACCTACCAAGTGCCGGTTGAAGTCCGTCCGGACCGTCGCCGCGCCCTGGCCATCCGTTGGCTGGTGACCGCCGCTCGCAAGCGCGGTGAGAACACCATGACCGAAAAGCTGGCCGGCGAGCTGCTCGACGCCTCGAACAACCGCGGCACCGCCGTGAAGAAGCGCGAAGACACCCACAAGATGGCTGAAGCCAACCGGGCGTTCTCGCACTACCGCTGGTAACCTTTCTTACCAGCACTCTTTCAGGCGCGGGCGGTTTGAGATAAACCGCCCGCGCCGCACGTTTAATCCCGGTCGTGTCCGTCCAGGGCCGCCCCGTTTCGCAGAGCGATCGCTATGCCCCGCACGCATAAAATCGAAGACTACCGCAACTTCGGCATCATGGCCCACATCGACGCGGGCAAGACGACGACGACCGAGCGGATCCTTTATTACACCGGTAAGTCGCACAAGATCGGTGAAGTCCACGATGGCGCCGCCACCATGGACTGGATGGAGCAGGAGCAAGAGCGCGGCATCACGATCACGTCGGCCGCGACGACCGCTTTCTGGAACGACAAGCGCCTCAACATCATCGACACCCCCGGGCACGTCGACTTCACCATCGAAGTCGAGCGCAGCCTGCGCGTTCTCGACGGCGCCGTGACGGTGCTGGACGGTAACGCCGGCGTCGAGCCGCAGACCGAAACCGTCTGGCGTCAGGCCGACAAGTACAAGGTTCCGCGGATCGTGTTCGTCAACAAGATGGACAAGATCGGCGCCGACTTCGACAAGTCGGTCGAGTTGATCCGCGACCGTCTGGGCGCCAAGGCCGTTCCGATCCAATTCCCGATCGGCTCTGAATCGAACCTGAAGGGTCTCGTGGACCTGGTCCGCATGAAGGCCGTGGTCTGGGACAATGACGGTCTGGGCGCGTCGTACCGCGACGAAGAAATCCCGGCCGACCTGATGGACAAGGCCGTCGAGGCCCGCGCTTACCTGGTCGAAAACGCCGTCGAACTCGACGACGACGCCATGGAAGCCTATCTGGGCGGCGAAGAGCCCTCGATCGAGACGATCAAGAAGTGCATCCGTAAGGCCGTGCTGACCGGCGCCTTCTATCCGATCCTCTGCGGCTCGGCCTTCAAGAACAAGGGCGTCCAGCCCCTGCTCGACGCCGTCGTCGACTACCTGCCGTCGCCGGTCGACATCCCGCCGACCAAGGGCATCGACTTCAAGACCGAAGAAGAGACCACCCGTAAGGCTTCGGACGAAGAGCCGCTGTCGGTTCTAGCGTTCAAGATCATGGACGACCCCTTCGTCGGCTCGCTGACCTTCTGCCGCATCTACTCGGGCAAGATGGAAACCGGCATGTCGCTGCTGAACTCGACGCGCGACAAGCGCGAGCGCGTCGGCCGCATGCTGCTGATGCACTCCAACAACCGCGAAGACATCAAGGAAGCCTATGCCGGCGACATCGTCGCCCTGGCTGGCCTGAAGGAAACCCGCACGGGCGACACCCTGTGCGATCCGCTGAAGTCGCCGGTCATTCTGGAGCGCATGGAATTCCCGGCTCCGGTTATCGAAATCGCCGTCGAACCCAAGTCGAAGGCTGACCAGGAGAAGCTGGGCGTCGCCCTGCAGAAGCTGGCCGCCGAAGATCCGTCCTTCACCGTCTCGACCGACTTCGAAAGCGGCCAGACGATCCTGAAGGGCATGGGCGAACTGCACCTGGACATCAAGATCGACATCCTGAAGCGGACCTACAAGGTCGAAGCCAACATCGGCGCGCCGCAGGTTGCCTATCGTGAATCGCTGGGCCGCAAGGTCGACATCGACTACACGCACAAGAAGCAGACCGGTGGTACGGGCCAGTTCGCCCGCGTCATGATCACCTTCGAACCGGGCGAGCCGGGTTCGGGCTTCGTGTTCGAAAGCGCGATCGTCGGCGGCGCCGTGCCGAAGGAATACATCCCCGGCGTCCAGAAGGGCCTGGAATCGGTCAAGGACAGCGGCCTGCTGGCCGGCTTCCCGCTGATCGACTTCAAGGCGACCCTGACGGACGGCAAGTACCACGACGTCGACTCGTCGGTCCTGGCCTTCGAAATCGCCTCGCGCGCCGCCTTCAAGGAGCTGCGCGAAAAGGGCGCTCCGAAGCTGCTCGAGCCGATCATGAAGGTCGAGGTCGTGACGCCGGAAGAATATCTGGGCTCGGTCATCGGCGACCTGAACAGCCGCCGTGGCATGATCCAGGGTCAAGACATGCGCGGCAACGCGACTGTCGTGAACGCCTACGTCCCGCTGGCCAACATGTTCGGTTACGTGAACACCCTGCGGGGCATGTCGCAAGGCCGCGCTCAGTTCAGCATGGTCTACGACCACTACGATCCGGTGCCGCAACACGTCGCCGACGAAGTGATCAAGAAGTACGCCTAACCCTTTTCCCTCGGGAGAAGGAGCTGGTGAGAATTGGGAAGGGGCCTCTTTGGTCCCTTCCAGCCCACCCCAGAAGTTCAACCAATTAAAGGCCCCTCTGGGGTCCTGGAGCTAAGAAGATGGCCAAGGAAAAGTTCGAACGTACTAAGCCGCACTGCAACATCGGCACCATTGGTCACGTTGACCATGGCAAGACGACGCTGACCGCCGCGATCACGATGACGCTGGCGAAGTCGGGC